>NZ_CP051486.1:4135131-5513508 GCF_016804005.1 Streptomyces pratensis
GTTTCAGGAACGACAAGCCCTGTTGGAAGGTGGGTCGCATTCGGCGTCCGGGTGTACGCCTGTACGGGTTCGCGCCGCAGTTGCCCCTGCCTCGGAACAGGGGCGGCTGGTTACCGGCTCGGCGGCAACGGTACCGATAGACACAACGCCGATCCCACCATCGGTGCGACTGCTCCTCCCTCATGCAGCAGGGCAGTCGGCGGCGGCATCGTGAGAGTCATCTACGACCAGTTCGGCATCGGCACGGTCGGATCCATGCAGCCCAGGACACATGTGAACACATGCGCCCTGGGCTGCATGGCCACATGCGCTGCACCGCATGTGAACAAGATGCACTCGGCAACCCGCATTGAACATCTGTTGCGGGGTGCGGTCGCTGCTGCGACTACCGCCGGGTCGCTGACCCGAGCGGAGCTCGGGAAGGCAAGGCTCCGACGCCTGCGTGCGCACGGGTGCGACGTCGGGCACATCAGGAGCCTGGACCGGTCTCCCGTGAACCGGTGGTGGTGCGGCGGGGGCAGGATCGCGCGGTCGCGGGGCAGTCTCAGGTGCTGCGGCGCAGGCGGTAGGCGACGGCTCGTTGGGACAGAGGGCCGAGTCCTTGCAGGGCCTGGGCGAGGCCGGCCAGCTGTTCCAGCGAGTCCAGGGCACGGGCGGCGCCTTCGGGGTCGACCCCCTCGTACAGTTCGATCCCGACGAAGGAGGCGGCCGCGGCGCGGGCGAGTCCGGCGGGGTCGGCGAAGTCCGCCAGGGGGGTGGCTGTCAGCAGCCGGGTCAGGACGGTCTCCAGCTCCTCGATCCACAGTGCGAGCCCGGCCGAGGTCGCAGTCGCCAGAGCGGGCGAGGTCTGGCCGGCGGCAAGCAGTTGGCCAAGGACTGCCACCTGACCGGCGGCCCGTTCCTCGGCGTGCATCGCGCGGGCGAAGCTAAGCAGTTCCGTGAGCGAGTCGAGAGCCGCGAGCCTCTCGCGGTAGCGGGCGATGCGCTGCTCAGCGCCGTGCACGCAGGCAGCGGCGAGGAGTTCGTCGACAGAACCGAAGTGATAGAAGATCAGCGCCTGGTTGACTCCGGCAGTGGTGGCGATCGAGCGGGCCGAGGTCTTGGCGATGCCCTGCTCGACCAGGGTGCGCAGGGCGCCTTCGAGGAGTTTGAGGCGGGTGGCCCCGCCGGCCGCGCTCACGCGCGGGCTTCCTCGCGGACGGGCCGCAGGCCGGCACGGGGCCCGGGCCCTCCCGCGTCGACGTACTCGGCGGTGAAGGAGCCTTGGTAGCCGAAGAGGAAGCCGAAGTGCCTATTGGTCACCCGCACCCGGATCCGAAAGCGGCCGATGCTCTCGTCGAACGACTCGCGGACTTCGGCCTCGCCTCCTATCAGTGACGGGACGCGGACGTCTGCGGGGCCCTCGCGGAAGCGGTGCTCGCCGGAGCGGATGAGGAGCGAGCCGTCGGGTTCAGCCCTCATGTGGAGTTCGCTGGCGAGGTGCTGGTGGGTGCCGAGGTAGTCGAGGACGCAGTTGCGCTCAGGACTGAAGACCATCGTGGCGTCGAAGCGGTGGGGGCCGTCAGCCATCTGGAAGGTCCGCACGAAGGTGACGGTCTCGCGGCCGAAGGAGTCCGCATAGGGGAAGTTCTCGATGACGAACGGCACTTCGCGCCCCTCGCGCGGGACGAGGATGTTACGCGTCCCGCCGAGCCGGAGGAACGGCTTGACGAAGAGGGCTCCGTGACGGATCCACTCCATCGTCCCGCGCCCGACGCAGGCTTCGCCGCTGTCGAGCCCGACGGAGAAGCGCCGCCTGATCTCGGGGTGCAGCCGACCGAAGTCAGCGCCCATGTGCGTGTGGAAGATCGAGGTCACGAGTGCTCCAGCGTGGCGAGCAGGCGGGGTGCGCGGACGCGCACGGGCGGGGTGCGCCTGCAGCGGCGCGCGGCGGGGGTCCCGGGCAGCGGGGGCAGCAGCGCAGCCACGGCGGCGGTACCCGCCGCAAGGACCAACGGGGCGATGGGAGAGGTGAGCAGGGCGGCGAGGACCAGAGCCAGGCGCAGGATGCACTCCCCCAAGGCGCGGGCAAGGGCGGCGCGCGGGTGGGTGCCGCGTTCGCACCAGAGCCGCAGCCGGTCGAAGGACCAGGCGGTGGCCCAGCCCATGAGCGGCCGAAAGACCATCCGGTCGGCGACGGCCCCGCAGCGACCCCATCGCGGGCGGTAGTCGTAGCCGGTCAGGAAGCGGATGCCGGTGGGGCCGGGGACATAGCGCCAGTACCCGCTGCCCTCGGCCAGCAGCGAGAGCGGGTGCCCCGAGGAGAAGCGCAGCGCCGAAACACGCGTGCCGTCGGACCGCTGCCGTTCTCCCGCGCTGACTCCGGTGCCGGCGATCCAGAGGAGGGGCAGTAGTCGGGTCGCGTAGCGGAAGTGCTGCGGCTCCCCCTCGGCGCGAGGCAGGTACGAGATCGAGGTGAACCTCAGATCCCAGGACTGGTGCCGCGCCGGCTCCTGAGTTCGCTCCCATACGACGTCCATGTCGGCATCGATCACGGTCTCCACGTACAACCCCACGGCTGCAGGGTCCTCTCCCCCATCGAGTTGAGCGTTCGCTCAAACTGCAGGATAGTTCGTTTTGAGCAAGTGCTCAAGATGTTGGCGGGGCGGTGAAACGTGCTTCGTGTCAGGGCTCGACGGTGGCCAGGCAGGGGAGCGTCCCCCTGAAGCTCGTTGCGTGGGCCGAGGACCGGGCGCACCCCTTACGGCTCCTCCCCGGCATCCCTCAGTTCAGTTCGGAGACACTGCGGGCACGGCCACGCAACGTATGTGAACGACAGGGGGACCGACTTGAGCGCCCCGCCAACAACAGGCGCGAAATACACGCCGGCTGGACGGGACACCTGAGCTTTCCGAGACCAGGCGACACTGGTTACGTGATTATCGAACGCGCGTATGCCCATCTCTCCTCTCACGACGAGGAAACCTGGCCTTGGTCGGTGCCCTGCGTCCGTCAGCTGCTCAGCGAAGGGCTGCGGTTCACCGCACCGGTGACCTTTCTGGTCGGCGAGAACGGCTCGGGGAAGTCGACCCTGGTCGAGGCACTGGCGGAGGGGTTCGGTCTGGACCCCTACGGCGGCTCCCACGACTGGCGCTACGCCTCCCCGCGCGGCAAATCGGCCCTCGGCGAGCGCATGAGATTCGACGCCGCCTCAGGGCGCGGGCGCCGTATGGCCGCCAACTGGTCAGCCCGCAAGGGCTTCTTCCTGCGTGCCGAGACCGCGCTGGACGCCTTGGGCAGGGAGGGGTTCTCGCCGGACTCCGTCAGCCATGGTGAAGGCTTTCTCGCGGCGTTCCGCGGGAAGTTCCTGCACGCCGGGCTCTACGTTCTTGACGAGCCGGAGGCAGCGCTTTCCTTTTCTTCGTGCCTCGAGCTGATCGGGCACATCGACCGGTTGGCCAAGGAGGGCGGCCAGGTCATCTGCGCCACGCACTCCCCGTTGCTGACCGCGCTGCCGGGCGCGGACATCATCGAGGTCGGTGAGCACGGGATGCGCAGGGCCGCCTGGCGGGAGCTCGGCGTCGTGGACCACTGGCGCCGCTATCTCGACGACCCGCACTCCTACCTGCGGCACATCATCGAACCCTGACGTCTCGGTCCGCGACTGATGTGTTCTGACGACCGTTGGCCGGCCTGGGGTGTTCTGACGACCGTTGGCCGGCCCGGGGTGTTGTGACGGGCGGTGCTCGGCCGGGATATTCGCTGGCCGCCGCTTGTTGATGGTGGTCATACTGCCGCGATGGATCCAGTGACTCTCGAGACCCGCCGTCTGGTGCTGCGGGCCTTCACACCTGCTGACGTCGATGCGGTGTACGAAGCCTGCCAGGACGAGGACATCCAGTTCTACACCCCGGTGCCGGTGCCGTTCCGGCGTGCGGACGCGGAGAAGCTCGTCGGTGAGAAGCTGCCCGCTCAGTGGGCCGAGGACAGGGACTACACCCTCGGCGCGTTCCGCAAGGACACCGGCGCCCTGGTCGGCTCGTACTGCCTGACCCTCATCAGCCGCGGCGTCTGGGAGCTCGGATACTGGGCGGTCAAGGAGCAGCGCGGACGCGGGTACTCGGTGGAGGCCGCAAGGGCCCTGTGCGACTGGGGCTGGGCCACGCTCGACGTCCACCGCGTCGAGTGGTGGGCCATGGCCGGGAACACCGGCTCGCGTGCCGTCGCCGAGAAACTCGGCTTCACCGTCGAAGGGACACTGCGCAATCGAAGCATCGCCAACGATGGCAAGCCTCACGACTGGTGGGTGGGCGGACTGCTGAGTCCCTAGACGTCGAGCCACACGTCGACACCCGAGTTGGCAAACCATGCCTCCCCGTCCGGCATTACGAGGTAGACCACCCCGGTCTCCGGCTCGACGCCGAACGATGACCGCTCCGTCGCCTCATAGGGGTCCAGCTGCTCGGTGAGACGGTAGATCAGGCCGCGGGACGTAGGCAGGACCGGATCAGCCTCGCTCTGCATCACGACCCGCTCGATGAGGCGCGGAGCTAGCGGGATGCCCACCTCTACGAGCTGTGCCTTCATGAAGTCCGGGATTCTCCAGCAGGCGACAACGCCCCGTCCGGCTCGCGTGACATGACTGGGACCGGCCCACTCGGTCAGCTGGTCGTACGTCAGCATCGAACGATCCTCTTCCCCGGGCAGGTGCGATCGTGCCCCCCCCCTGACCCTATCGAGCCGACCTGAGGTCCAGGCACGGCCGCACTTGCGGGGCAGCGTTTGTCCATGAGCACGAAGAGGTCACATGCTCCGCCGGACGAGCTCCGGCATGTGGCCACTAAGCGCACGTTCCCTACCGGCGCCGACCGGGGAAGGCCCCTTCGGCCGGGTGAGACCCTGCCCCGCTTCGCCGCATTGGACACCGCCGCCCAGCGACGCTCGGCTTCGCTGCAGAGTTCTCTCCGGCTACGACCGTGCGTACGTAGCCGGCGTGATCGGAGAACTGGGTCCCTCGCCCTGGCGTGAATGTGCAGCCCAGCACATGGGCCTGTTGCCGTAGCCCGTGCAGTGGGCGTCTCATGGCTGGCCGCTTCCTCCAGCCCGTCCGTCGCGTACAGCCCGCTCCACATCAGAGCGAGCTTCACAGGTCTACTTCGCGTACCGGGCAACAGCGTCCTGCATATCGCGCGCGAGATCGCGCCATGCCCGCCACGCAGTTTCGTAGGCCGCTGCCTGCGCCGGGGTCGATGAATCAGCCGAAGGCGATCCGAAACGTTCCCGCAGGTCCTCGACCTGGGCGTGCGCCTCGTCGACCGCGCGCTGTTTCCCGATCAGTTCTTCCAAGGTGTTTCCCACAGCCCTGGACACTAGCTGCGCTCCGCTTCCCGTCAGTGCTTACACCCGGACGATGTGGGGAGACACCACGACGAGCAGCCCTCCGTGTACATCGAGCCGGAGGAGGACCGCGTCGACTACGGCTACCAGGGCAAGTTCCAGAGCGCACGCAAGCACGTCATGCATGTCCTCGCCGACTCCAAGAGCGAGAAGATGCGCGAACGGGCGCTCCGGTCCGTCAGGAGTGTGCCCTACCGGGAGTGTCGCGGCAGCGGACTCCGGCCCGAGGGGCTCGCCGTGGCCTTCGCCGGACATTCCATCGCCGAGATCAACTCGATGCCGCTCACCGAGGTCGCGGCGCTGCTGCGGCCCGTCGCAAGGCGGTCCGAGGCCGACGCCACCACGTCGACCGCCCGGTCCGGGGAGACGACCGAGGTCGTGGTCCGGATCTGTGGCGATCTGGTCGCGCGGGTCGACGTACTGCTCGACCTGGGCCTCGGATATCTCCAGTACTGTTCGGGCGCTCCAAGCCGCTCGATCGCCGCTCGCGCACACCGCACGGCTGGCTGCACCTGAGCGGCGTCTCCCGCCACAATCTGCACGACGTGTCCATCGAAGTACGTCTCTGTGTACTGACAAGACTCATCGCGATGTCCGGTCGGCAGCGCATCAGGACGAAGAGCTCCGCCTCCGGGCACCTGCCGCGGCTGCTTCCGCGCCCACCCCCATCGGTGCCAGGCACTACGCGCCGGTGCCGGAGGACGCCGGCGCCGAGGCCGAGGCCGACAAGTGCGAGGCCTCGTCAGCCGCGGCGCGGAGCCATGTCCTCCGGTGGGGTAAGAATCCACCCCCGGGCACGCGCGAGCAGAACGGCCGGCTCCGGCTCCGCCTGCAGGCACTTGAGCGTGAGCAGCCACCACTGGTCCAGCCGCTCCGCCAAGTTCCGACCGCCCGGCATCTCCTCGCTCAGCGTGCAGAGGCCGAAGAAGGAGTGCACGAGCGTCACGGCCGCGGTAGACGGTGCGACCCCGTCCGCCAGCTCGCCTCGTGTGCGGGCCTGGGCGAGAAGCCGGGTGACAGCCAGGGCCCAGCCGCCGAACGGCGTGGGTACGGGGGACTTCATGGTGCGGCGTTCCGCCCACAGACGCGCGCCCGCGCGCGCCACGACGTCCTCGCTGAGGGACCGTGCGACACCGAAGCTGAGTACGACCAACTTCTCCAGTGGAGGGATGCCGGGGGCGGAGTAGGGGGCCGCGAGTTGTGGCCAGGTGGCGAACTGCTCATGAATCACCGCAAGCGCCAGCTTCTCCTTGCTGGAGTAATGGAAATAAATCGCTCCGCTCGTTTTTCCGGAGTGATCACTTATGTCATTGACACTCGTTCCCGCATATCCTCGTTCGACAAATAGATGTGCTGCTGATTCGAGCAGCTCTTTACGGGTGACGCGGGCCCTGTCCTGCACTTCAGTTCCACTTTCGTTCAAATGTTCCAACAGTTGCGATGAGGGAGCCGGTATCTCCGCACGGAGGGCTCGACCAAAGCGCACAGAAGATCCTATTATTTTTCGACCCGCGCGCGCTTGGGGTGGCCTTCCGTGAATTCGCTTCCTGCTGTGCAGAATCGTTTCGCACGGAGTCTGAACTTGGCCGCGATCGGTACGGTGCCGACCCTGGAGACCGTTGCCCATCAGGCCAGTTGCCTGCTTTACGCGGAGCAGCCCGCCGCGTGCACAGAGGAGGCAGCCATCCTCTTCGGGGATATTCCCGTCACTCGAAATGGTGATTGCGGAGTTCGAAGGGGCCAAATTAACGTAATGCCTACGATGTTTCAGATTCGGCCAAAAGGGACCGTCGCGCCCCTTTGACGCGTACGGAAACGTCACGTGGCGCATGAGTGATGCGACCACGCACACTTCCGCTTCATTTCTCCGAATGGATGACCCATCCAGGCACGCGTCTGCGCCCGTACCGCCGGTCGGCGCAGCCTCTGAGAACGGCAGTCACATGACAGTTCGTCCCATCCTTTCCTGGTCCCCGTCCGCCATCGTCTTCGACTGCGACGGGACCCTGATGGACACAGAGCGACACTGGCAAGAGGCCCGGAATGTCACGTTCCGAGTGTTCGGCGTCAAACCGCCGGCTGGCTTCGCCGACCGGGCCAAGGGCGTGCACTTCACCGAGTGCGGGGCGCTCATGGCTGAGGAGGCCGGGAAGCCTGACCTCGTGAACGACTTCACGGACACGCTCCTCAGCACCTTCACCGCGCTGGTCGACCAGGACCCGGTCACCATGCCCGGAGCCGCCGCACTGGTCCGGCTGGCCGTCGGCCGCGTCCCTCTCGCTGTGGCGAGCAACTGTCCCCGGACGATGGTGGAGTCATGCCTCCGGCGGGCAGGGCTCCTCCGTTGCTTCGACCACGTCGTGGTCGCCGACGAGGTGCTACGGCCGAAGCCGGAGCCCGATGTCTACAGAGAGGCCGCACGTCTCTGCGGCGTACCGCCCGAGCAGACCCTGGCCGTGGAGGATTCGCTGACCGGCATGCAGTCCGCACGGCGGGCAGGTCTCCGCGTCATCGGGATCGGACCGTGCCCGCCCGGTCTGGAGGCGGAGCAGGCCGATCTGTGGGTCAGGAGTCTCACCGAGGACGCACTATTGTCATGGGCCAACCGCCGGATCCGCGCGTAGAGCGGCTCCGCTGCGGACGCCTGACCCTGGCCTGAGAAGGCGGTCAGTCGACGGTCACAGGGTGCGCCAGCGTGTCCACGGTTCCGCTGGCGGATGCGAAGAGCAGGGCGACGCCGACCGCCCCGGGGTCCGGGATGCCCGTCGCCCTTAGACCCAGGTAGCTCGCCCGGCCCCTGCGTGCGTCAGGGACGCCGTGACCCGCACCCCCTGCCAGGCGCCATCGGCCGCCCCCGGCCCAAGCCTCAGCGGGACGCGTGCCCTTCGCCGCCAGCAACGCGGTGGCATCCGGAGCGAGCGCGTCGACCAGTGTCTTGTCCTCAGGTGAGGCATCCCCCACGCGGCGGATGGCGGCCAAGCCCCGGGCGGTGCCTTCGGCGAGCGAGACCGCCGTCAGGTTGGGACCGGAGCCGGCAGCTGCCCGGTCCACACGCGCGCCGGGCAGCTCGTCGAAAATACCCGCATGACCGTGAAGCACACCAGCAACGCGCGCCGCGCGGGAGTGACGGAGGGGAAGGTCACCGCCGCAGCCTCCTGGAAGCCGACAGCCGATGTGCACAAGACGGGCCATGCCCTGCGTCGTCGCGCTGAGCGGCGAGCTCGACCGACATCGACTCGGTGCGCTGCCTCGCCCCTCGTCCAAGGACGAGCCCCCGACGTGCTGCGGGAGATACTCAAGGCTGAACCGGGGAGGCGCTCATGGCAGCCATCAAGAATTAACCAAGTCCGCCCACTTCTGCGGGTAATTGAGCAGCCTGGTTAGCCATGCCACTCGCCCGGCTGACACACTGCGCAGATGATCGACGACCTCCCCGCCGGCCTGAGGGCCCGACACCTTGCCGACGAAGATCATCTCCGCGTGCTCGCCGTACTGGACACGTGGTGGGGTGGCCTGAAGGGGGAGGCTGGGGCTACGGAACGTGCGCTGCTGCTGCCCAGGCTGTACTTCCAGCACTTCACCACCACCAGTTTTCTGGTCGAACGTGGCAGTGGAGAAGTTGCCGCCTTCCTGGTCGGTTTCCTGTCACAGACAGAGCCCGAGACCGCCTATGTGCACTTCGTCGGCGTCGATCCGGCGCTGCACGGGCAGGGGGTGGGGCGTGCCCTTTACCGGGCCTTCTTCGCGCTCGCTCGGTCACACGAGCGCCGTTTCGTGCACTGCATCACCAGCCCGGAGAACACTGCGTCGCGGGCATTTCACACGCGACTCGGCTTCACGGCCTCAGCCGTGAAGCCGGACTACGACGGCCCCGGGCTCGACCGGGTGGCGTTCACCATCGGCCTCTGCCTGGAGCCGACGGCCATCGACTGACGAGTTCGTGCCCGGCCAGCGGTGGGAAGTCCAGCTCTGAATCGTCGAGGATGGCTGCGTGGTGGGGCGGCTATGCGCACGGCGATCATCAGCAACCGGAGGATCACGGGCCTGTAGGTCGCTGCGATCGCTGAACTGGGTCCCGAGATGCGACCGTTGTGGCATGAGCGGCACCGGACGGGGCTTGCGTCCAGGCCACGGAAGCCGTGCGGTGGGCGCCGGTGCGAAGCACCGCATGGCCTTCGTCGACCGGTTCCTGGCCACGCTCGTGCACCTTCGCCATGGGACTGCTCATGGCTTGCCGGCCTGCTGGTTCGGCGTGGATCGTTCAACCGTCAACAGGGCCATCGGCGAGGTGTGACCCCTGCTCGCGGAGCGGGGATGCGCCATCGGCCCCGACGTGCGGCTGCGAACCCTGGCCGAGGTCGTTGACCGTCTCGGCGCGACCGGTAAGACCGGTCCTCATCGACGGCACCGGGATCCCCGGTCAGACCGCCTGATCGGCAATCCAGCGATCGACATCCTTGCCGATGACGGCTACCAAGGACTCGGAGCACAGACCGGCGGACGCGTCGTGACGACCCCCACCACAAGCTCAGGAAGAAAGCCCCGGACAGATATGAGGAGTTGGACGGACGCCGACAGGAAAACCCGCGCCTGTGATGCTCAACATCATTAGGTCAAAGCCCAGTTCGACGGTGCCGGCATGAGAGTTCTCGCTCACCAAGCCCTGCCCCCCACACCGTCACCCCAACCTGGTGGTTCGTAGCCCCCTTGCAGATAACCGAGGGATCGGTGTACGTGCAGGCTAACGCGCAACACGGTAGCGGAGGTAGACGACTCTTGAGCTGAAGGTACGGGTCTCGACCAGTTCGAGATCCACCCTGCGCTCGCGCTGAGGAAAGAACGGAATGCCACCGCCGACCAGCACCGGGTAGACCATGAGCTGGTACTCGTCGATCAGCCCCGACGCGGCCGCCTCGGCGGCGAGAGTCGCGCCGCCGATCGCGATGTCACCCTCCCCCGGCTCGGCCCGCAACCGCTCGATCTCCTCCGACAGGCCGCCGGAGACCAGGCGGGCATTGCCCTGCACCGTGGACAAGGAGGTGGAGAACACCACTTTGGGGAGCGGCTTCCAGAGCGAGATCCACTCGCGCGTCGGATCGTCGGGCGATGGATCCTGGTCGGCGGTCTCCCAGTACAGCATCGTCTCGTACAGCCGTCGCCCCATCAGGTGGACGCCGACCCCTCGAATCTCGTCGATCCAGAAGCGGAAGACGTCCTCGTCGGGAGTCGACCAGTCGAGGCCGCCGTCCGGCCCGACGCTGTAGCCGTCAAGTGAGATGCTCATCGAATAGGTCACGCTGCGCATCAAGAGTCTCCCCTCGGTAACGGTTCGTACCGTACGACCGCCGGACGCAGTAGCCATCGCGACTCGCGAGGTTTCCTGGGCGGATTCAAAGGCGGAATACGACGGCTTCCCGCTGGACGATCTCGATTTCGCATGGGACCGCTCATCCGCCTCAGCCGGTGAAGCGCTTGGGACCGGGACAGGAGGAGCGCATGTGCGACGGTCCGGGGCGTATACAGAAGGGCCTTATGACGGGGCGCTCGGCAGTGGCCCGGTGGTGAGCGCTGTGCCGTGAGCAGCCCGAGGTACCCCGTCGCCCGAAGCCGGTGGCCGACATCGACCGGGTCGACCACCAGGGCCGGCGGGCCGAGCAGCGATTCCGCCTGTGCACCACGAGGTGCGGGAACGGCATGGGCGGGTGTCTTCGGGTGCAGAGGGGGGACTGTGGTGTTGCCAGGGTGGCGGAGGGGCCCTGGCGTGGTTCGGCCGGGGCCCTCCACCACGCTGTGCGGCTGGGTCAGCTCGGCTGGTCGCCGGTGTAACGGTAGATGGCACCGGCGGAGTTGACGCACCATACGGTGCCGTCCGCGGCCGCGCCGATGTCGACCGCGCTCCCGGGGATGCCGATCCAGGGGTTCGCGTCATGACCGGTGTACCGGTAGATCTGGTTGGAGCCGTTCACGCCCCAGACGTTGGTCCTGGACCCGGCCGAGATCCGGGTCAGACCGCCCGAGACGCTGACCCAGTCGGTGGTGCCCTGGTCCCCGGTGTAGCGGAAGATGGCGCCGGCGGAGTCCACGCGGTACACGGTGCCGTCGGCGGCCACGCCGATGTCGACCGCGCTCCCGGGGATGCCGATCCAGGGGTTCGCGTCATGACCGGTGTACCGATAGATCTGGCCGTTGGCGTTCACGCCCCAGACGTTGGTCCTGGACCCGGCCGAGATCCGGGTCAGACCGCCCGAGACGTTGACCCAGTTCACTGCACCCTGGTCTCCGGTGTACCGGTAGATCCCACCGGCTGAGTTGACGTGCCACACCGTGCCGTCGGCACCCACACCGATGTCGACCGCGCTCCCGGGGATCCCCACCCACGGGTTCGCGTCATGACCGGTGAAGCGGTACATCTGACCGCTGCCGTTCACACCCCAGACGTGCGTCCTGGATCCGACCGAGATCGTGGAGAGCCCACCGGAGATGTTCTTCCAATCAGCCATGCACATGCCTTTCAGTTCGACGTTGCATCGGGTACTTCGGCCGCAACGAGAACCACCAAACAGATACACAAACCGATGGACCGAGCAGATCATCCGGAAAGCGACGTTTACGCCTCCCCGGCCCCATGACGCAGAGGCCATGCGCTCTCCTGAAGCATCACGCCAGGCCGGAATCGCCGTAACCCACACGAAGGCCGATCCGGCCTTTCCGTTGACGCCATGAAGAGAGCAGGGGAAGCCGGACCCGCAGCCTCCGGCCGCTGCGCTTCGCGCGCCGTACGAGAGGCCAGGAGCATCCCGAGCGAGCTCAGCCCCCGTGCGGCACGGCCCGAAGGTCTCTCAGGACGGCGCCAGCGGGGCTCCTGCTCCTCGCGGCGACCCTGCGGCCGACGCGACATCCTTGTCCTTCTTTCGAGCAAGCCATGGCGCCCACACCGTGTCAGCCGGTACGGCGGCCGTCACTGCGGCGCTGTCGAGAGCTCTTTGTGCACGCGTGTCCCGCCGCCGGATGAGCCGGCTGATCCGGATCTGAGAGAGGACGGGCGGCGACGGGAACGCGTCCCCGAGAAGGCGGAAAAGGCCCGCCCCCGCTTTGAGCGGAAGTGCCTGACAGTCGAAATGCCAGGTCAGAAGCCTCCCCCCGGCCGTCTAGAAGAAGCCGAGCTTCTTCGGCGAGTACGAGACCAGGAGGTTCTTGGTCTGCTGGTAGTGCTCCAGCATCATCTTGTGGTTCTCCCTGCCGATTCCCGACTGCTTGTATCCGCCGAAAGCGGCGTGGGCCGGATAGGCGTGGTAGCAGTTCGTCCAGACCCTGCCCGCCTTGATGGCCCGGCCCGCCCGGTAGGCGGTGTTGTTGTCCCGTGTCCATACGCCCGCGCCGAGCCCGTACAGCGTGTCGTTCGCCGTCCTGATTCCGTCGTCGAAGTCCGAGAAGGACGTCACGGCGACCACGGGGCCGAAGATCTCCTCCTGGAAGACCCGCATACGGTTGTCACCCTCGAAGATCGTCGGCTGGACGTAGTAGCCGCCTTCGAGCTCGCCCCCGTACTCGATGCGCTGACCGCCGGTCAGGATCTTCGCACCCTCCTGCTGCCCGATCTCGAGGTACGAAAGGATCTTCTTCAGCTGCTCGCCGGATGCCTGCGCGCCGATCATCGTGTCGGTGTCCAAGGGGTGCCCAGGCACGATCTGTTCGGTACGGGCGATGCCCGCTTCGAGGAACTCGCTGTAGTGTCCGCGCTGGATCAGCGCCCGCGACGGACAGGTACACACCTCGCCCTGGTTGAGGGCGAACATGGTGAAGCCCTCGAGCGCCTTGTCCCGGAAGTCGTCGTCCAGCGCCCATACGTCGTCGAAGAAGAGGTTCGGCGACTTGCCGCCCAGCTCCAGCGTGACGGGCTTGAGGTTCTCCGAGGCGTACTGCATGATCAGGCGCCCCGTCGTGGTCTCGCCGGTGAAGGCGATCTTCGCGACCCTCGGACTGGAGGCGAGCGGTTTGCCCGCCTCCGCGCCGAAGCCGTTGAGGATGTTGACGACGCCGGGGGGCAGCAGATCCGCGACCAGGCTCATCCACACATGGATCGACGCGGGGGTCTGCTCGGCCGGCTTGAGGACCACCGCGTTCCCGGCGGCCAGCGCGGGGGCGAGCTTCCAGACAGCCATCAGGATGGGGAAGTTCCACGGAATGATCTGAGCCACCACACCCAGCGGCTCGTGGAAGTGGTACGCGACGGTGTCGTCGTCGATCTCGCTGAGCGAGCCCTCCTGGGCGCGCAGCGCACCCGCGAAGTAGCGGAAGTGGTCGATGGCCAGCGGGATGTCAGCAGCCAGAGTCTCGCGCACCGGCTTGCCGTTCTCCCAGCTCTCGGCGACCGCCAGCTCCTCCAGATGTTCTTCCATGCGGTCGGCGATCCGGTTCAGGACGGTCGCACGGTCACCCGCGGATACAGCTCCCCAGGCGGGGGCTGCCGCGTGGGCCGCGTCCAGGGCACGCTCGACGTCGTCCTCGGTTCCCCGGGCGATCTCCGTGAAGGGGCGGCCGTTGACGGGGCTCGGGTTCTCGAAGTACTGGCCCCGGGCCGGAGGAACATAGGCTCCACCGATCCAGTGGTCGTAACGGGACTCGTACGAGACGATGGCGCCCTCGGTGCCCGGCGCAGCGTAACGGGTCATCTCTGTGGCCTCCCGGATCCGGTGCCGCCCGCCGTTGGACGGCCCTCGCAGGGAGGCTAGGCAGCACGACGTTGCAACGCCGTTGCACGGACCCTTCCACCGGGCGGGGCTACGCGCGCTGCTCCGCGTCGAGCACCCGGGCCCTGGCCAGGAGTGCCGCCCGCCGTTCCGGAGGCAGTGCTGCGGCGAGCGCCCGCCAGACAGGAAGGTCCTCCGCGCCCCACGGGCTGTACACCCAGTCGGCGAGCAGCCCCGGATCGCCACGTGCGATCAGGGCGGCCCGCAGCTGGCCGGTGATCCGGTGCCGCAGCCGGACGACTGCGGGAGCTTGTGAACGCGGCAGCAGGGGGCCCGCATACGCGCCGAGCGCTGCCGCCACCGCCCCGGACTCCAGCCTGCGCGCGACGGTGTCGAAGTCGGCGTCCACCGGCGCGCCGAGCCGGTACGGACGCGAGCGCAGCAGCTCGGGTCCCAGAAGCCGCCGCAGTCGGGCGAGTTCGGCCCGGAGCGTCACCGGGGGGACCGACTCGTCCTCGTACACCTCGATCAGCAGCTCGTCACCGCCGAGGCCCTCCGGATGGAGGGCCAGCGCAACCAGGATCTCGCTGTGGCGTCTGCTGAGCCGGATCCTGCGGTCGTCCAGAACCAGGAGCGCCTCGTCGCTCCCGAGCGCGGAGAGTTGTGCGGGCCCACCGGCGGACCGCGGTGCGACGAGTGCGAGCTGGGACTCGGCGGCGCGCGCCACAGCCTGTACGAAGGCCAGGCTGTGCGGATGTGCGAGACCGTTCCCGCCGGTGATGTCGACGGCACCGAGCACCCGGCCGGTGTGCGGGTCGTGCAGCGGGGCGGCCGCGCACGTCCACTGCTGGACCGGCCGAAGAAAGTGCTCGGCGGCGAAGACCAGGACCGGCCGGTCGACCGCGAGCGCCGTGCCGGGTGCGTTCGTCCCGGCCTCCGACTCGGCCCAGCGAGCTCCCTCCACGAAGTTCATCCGCTCCGCGCGCCGGCGGGCCCTCGCATGTCCCTCGACCCACAGCAGTCTGCCGTGCGCATCGCAGACCGCGAGCAGATGTTCGCCGTCCATGGCGTAGGCACTCATCAGTTCGCGGATCACCGGCATGACACGAGCCAGGGGGTGTGCGTCCCGGTACGGTCCCAGTTCGTCCGCGCAGAGCTCCACCGGTGCCGCCCCGTCCGGGCTGACCCGCGCCCGGGCGGATCGCCGCCACGACTGGGCCACCACGGAGCGTACCGGCGTCTCCAGCCGGCCGTCGGAGGTGAACACTTCGTGCGCACGGCGGAGTTCACCGAGCCGGGCGCCGGAGTCGGCGGTCAGAGCCACCCAGGGGTCCATCGGCTCGGGTCTCCCCTCCTTGGTGACATCCTCCCCATCGTCGAGGCTGCGGGCGTCGCCGACAACCGCTGGGTGCGGGGGAATCGTGCCCGGTGAGTCCGGAGTGCCGGGGCGGGAGAAGGAGGAGGCATGAGGGTCTGTATGTCTTCAGTGAGGCGACGCCCGGGATCCGGGGTGCGCGGAAGGTCAAGACGGCGCCCGCATCAACATAAGCGGGGCAGACGGCCGCTTTGCCGTTCGTCCCGCTCGCCTGCGCCGAAATGCGCAGGTACTCGCCGTGCAACTGAGACAGCACGCCGCCATTCGCCTACTGGACTTTCGCCCGACACCTGGACTTCCACTGGCGTACTTTCGGTCATTTGTCCCGGACAGCGCATGGAGAGGCGAAGGCAGGGATAGCTTCCATCCTGTCTCGGGCGCGCCCTGTTGAACGCGGGAGGTTTTGCTCCATGAGCGACGATGCGGGTACGGCGGTCGATGTGGCGAAGTTCTTCGTGGACGGTTATCTCGTCCTGCCGGGATTCCTGCCGGCCGCGCTCGTCACGCGCCTGTCGCCGGAAGTAGATCACTGGGTCGACACCGGACTGCGCCAGCGGTCCATCGACGCCTGCCGCGGCCTGAAGGAGTTCGGGCCGCCTTCGGTGGTCGAGTTGCATATGCCGGCTCACGGCGAGCTGGCTGTTCACCCGCCGTTGCTGAAGCTGCTGGGTGAACTTCTCGGACCGTCTTTTGCCTTTCATCACTTGCACAGCGACCGCCGACCGGCCGGTGGCAGCGGTAAGAGCTGGCACCACGACTACGAGCAGCGCCCCCAGCGCGACCGTACGCATCCCATGGTCCACGCCTTGCACTACATAGGCGGGCTACGGCCCGAGATGGGCGGGCTGGCACTGTTGCCCGGTTCGCACATGGAGGTCGCCGAGAAGAACGTACGCGCCGCGCTGGGAACGGCCGTACTGCCGGGGGAAGTCCTGCTTGACGAATTACCGCCGAGGTCGACCGTGATCCTGCACTCGGCGCTTTTCCATACGCGGCGCGCCGCGCCCGGGCGCGTGGACGGGGCAGGTTTCCGGTACATGATTGACGCTTCGTACTGCCGAACAGGGCCGGGCATACAGTGGCCGCCCGTCAAGCCCTACTGGCGACAGGTGCTGGCTGTCGCGCGGGAACGCGGGCTCGCCGACGGCAAGTGGCCGGAGCTGTTCGAGGAGCGGCACTTCCACGCCTACGAAACAGATCATGAGAATGAGAGTGAAGGGCCGGCAGCATGAAGGTTCTGGAAAGTGTCACGTTCACTTCGGTACTGCGGCACTTCGCCGAGGAGCACCCTTTCGACGAGGGCGACGAGGCGAACTCGAACGACGAGGCACTGACTCATCTGCACGACGCGGACCTGGTCTTGGGCGGGCGCTGGCATTTGGTGGAGCTGGAGCGTATCGAGCTGCTGAGTGTCGTACTGCCCTGGCACCTGGGCGAGAACGGCGGGCAGGAGCTCATTCCGAAGGCGGGGCTCACGCTCGCCGCGGCAGCCGCCCGGCTGGTCGAACTGGGCCCGTCGTACGCCGGGACCAATCCGCTCTGTGCACGCAAACTCGACCGGCAGACGGCTGGGCCGCCGACTCCCGTGTTCCTCAGCACGTGTGCTGTGCCCGGAGCGGACTACGAGGGCCTTGCGGTCCGGGAAGGGCTGATCCACCTGGACGGGCTGCACCGGATGCTCGCCTGGGAGCGGCACGGCCGGCTGGCTTTTATGCGCGGTGCGAAGGCGTACCTGGCGGGACTGGATGCGTCCGGCCTACCCGCGGCCGACGTATGGCATGGCGCTGGGCATGACCAGGACGGACTGGATGTTCACCCCCACCGGCAGGGCGGCAATCGCACGCACCATGTCGACGACGTGCCTCACGTCCATGGTGGGCTCCACCCTCAGTGAGCCGTCCGCCTGCCGGACCGCTGGTTGAGGCCGGTCCGACGGTGTCACATTCCCGATGTCGATCTGGCCGCAGGAGATGTCGTACCGACGGCCGTCCAGGGAGAGCGAGCGAGTCATACCTGCCACCGCGTGCTTGGCGGCGGTGAATGCGATCGAGTCCGGTCTCGGTGCCTGCGCGGAAGGCGCACCGTTGTTGATGATGCGGCCGCCGCGCGGGGACTGCTCCTTCATCACCCGGAACGCAGCACGTGAGCAGAGGAAGGTGCCGGTGGCTATCGAGTCCATGACCCGGTGCCAGTCCTCCGCGCTCACGTTCTCGGTCGGGGTGTACGGCATGGTGTCGGCTGCGTTGTTGAACAGCAGGTCGAGCCGGCCGAATCGGTCGGCGACCCGGACGAAGAGCTCATCGACAGCTGTCGGCACAGTGATGTCCGCCGGCATCGCCACGGCCCGCTCGCGGTCCGCAACCGGGGCGAGCCGGGCGGTCTCCTCGAGCGGTTCCTGGCGTCGACCGGTCAGCACCACTGTCCATCCATCAGCCAGCAGGCCCAATGCGCAGGCCCGGCCGATTCCGCTTCCAGCGCCGGTGATGACCGCTGTCTTCTCAGCCACGTCGCTCGCCCCCTCTCGCACGCACGCTCTCCCCCGCTCCTTCCGGCGGATGGCTCTTCGAGGCTGTCCTTCCTCCTCCTCACCAAACGGGAGTACCACATGAATGGCGGATTCCAGGCGCTGCACGGCACGGACAGCAGCCGGGCCTGGTTCGAACGGGCGCAGAATTCTCTCGCAGGCGGCATCAGCAGTTCTTCCCGGCTGACCTCCACGGGCCCGCATCCTTATCCGCTCTACATGGACAGCGGATCCGGTGCCCGCATCCGTGACGTGGACGGGAACGAGTACATCGACTTCCTCATCGCGTACGGCAGCGCCGTACTCGGCCATGCCTCTCCCCTGCTTACGCAGGCCCTCACGGACGTGATCCGTGCCGGAACGATGTTCGGCACCTGCAATGTCCTGGAAGTCGAACTGGCTGAGCAGATACAGCAGATGGTGCCGTGCGCCGATCTCGTACGGTTCGCCAACTCCGGTTCGGAGGCGGTTCAAGGAGCGGTCCGCGCCGCCCGTGGGTACACCGGACGGACACGAATCCTGAAATTCGAGGGGCACTACCACGGTTGGACCGACACCCTCGCGATCTCGAACCGTCCGAGTGAGAGCGAGGCCGGCCCGTACTCCACCCCTCGTGCGGTGCCGCATTCTCCCGGTATCCCGGCGGGAGTGGTGGACGATGTGGTCGTCTGCCACTGGAACGACGTGATCGCTCTGCGCGCTGTGCTCGACGCCTACCGCGGCGAGCTGGCCGCGGTCATTTGCGAACCGATTGTCGCCAACAACGCGTGCACCATGCCCGAGCCCGGCTATCTGGACGTGTTGAGGGATGAGTGCACCCGGCGTGGCATCGTCCTGATCTTCGATGAAGTGTGCACAGGGTTTCGCACCGGCCCGGCAGGTGCCCAGGGGCTGTTCGGGGTGCTCCCCGATCTCGCTGTGTACTCCAAGGCCCTGGGCGGTGGGCTGCCGATCGCGGCCTTCGCCGGGCGGCGCGACCTGATGGAACCGCTGGCCGAGGGCCGGGTCAAGCACGGCGGCACCTACAACAGCTCTCCGCTGTGTGCCGCCGCCGCCCTCGTGACACTGCGTACGCTCGCCGACCCCGCCGTCACCAAGCGCATCGACGAGACCGGCCGCCGAGTGATGGAGGCGGTACGGCGGGCCGGCCGCGACCGGGGCGTGCCCTGCGCGGTGCAAGGCGTCGGCGCGATGTTCCAGGTCGTGTTCACCTCCGACGGCACCCCGACGCGGCGGTACCGGGACCTGCTGCACGCCGACCAGCCCCGCTACGACGCCTTCCGCCACGAACTCCTCAAGCGGGGCGTACACAGCAACGCCTACGGAATGGCGTGCTGGTTCGTCTCAGCAGCAGTGACCGACGACGAGCTGACGGCAACCTGTGAGGCGGTGGAAGGCGCGTTCAGGGCTCTCTGAAACCTCCCGGATACAGATGGGCGGACCAGCTGGCTCCGGCACTGCACTCGAGCGGGATTCCCGAAGGAACATGGAGAGACCCACCCACCCCCGAGACCGGAGACCGAAGCCTCCTGAGGGCCACACCCCCGCAGCCACCACCCCGCCCATCGGTGCAGTCCGTCCCCCGACGGACGACCGGTCGGGCGGGCGCTCAGCCCGCTTGACGGGCCGCCCAGCACCGCTCCGACGCCGTGACCGCAACGGCCACCACGATCGCGTCTCAGTTGCGGACGGCCTCGATTTCGGCTGCCCGTTCGCGCAATCGACGATCAGGAAGCGAGGACGGCACGGGGCTGGTTCCCGGGGCGGCGAGGACACGAGCGGTGCGGACGCTGCCCCGTTCGGGAAGCTGACGGCCCGAAGGCTGCGCGACCCACGCTCGTTCCGTCGGCCGGCTACGGAGCCGCTGTGCGGAACAGGGTCAGGAGGGCCCGGGCAGGCGTGGTGTCCGCATCGAAGAACTGCGTGGTCAGCGCGGGTGGCACGGCCGTTCCGTGTATACGGACCTCGTGGCACCTGAAGCAGAATGCTGCCTCGAACAACGCTAGGTCCAGGGATTCCTCGTACGCCCGGATGCTCCAGCCTGGCGAGAAGCCGCAGCGGTGCTGTTCACTGCCGGGCAGGGTCTCGATCAAGGTCAAGGCGTCCGCGACCTCGTGCCCGGCCCAGTGGGCGACGACCTCGCCCGGGTATCGGGCGCCCTGCTCGGTCGGGAGGGCGGAGATCCTCACGACCTCGATCAGCGCGGTGGCGGCAACGGCTCGGTCGGGGAGATGCATGAGCGCAGTCTGCCCGTCTGCCGACGACCCGCACCGCATTGTCCGTGGCCTGGGTACGGTACGGTCTCACCGGCCGGACAGAGGTCGTGAGGACTCGCGGCAATGGGGGGTGGGCCGCACCGGCCCCGGCACCCAGCTCGGGACTGGAGTTGTTCTACCGTGTCCCCACCCTCCACCTCTTGCCGCGTTGAGCAACCCTCCGCCCACGTGAAGACATGACAAGACCTCCGCCACTGCCGGCTCAAGGGCGATGGCCTTCACCGCGCCGTGCTCGGCATCGCCCCCTGTTCGTACCCGGCCAGGCTCCCTGCGGCCCTGCGTCCCACGAGGGCGCTCACCGGTCGCATGAGGTTTCCTCAAAGGCGTCGGGGTCGGTGACCCAGCCGGCGTTGAGGACGAGCCGCGAGGTGCGGTGCAGGGCGAGGAACCCGAAGGGACGGTCGAAGCAGACGCTGATCTCGCGGGCGCGGAAGGGGTGGCGCGGGACGCCCGCGGCAATTCCGGAGAAGGCGGTGACGGCTGCGGAGCGGAAGCCGTGCGCACTGAAGGTCGCCGTCATCGCTTGAGCGGCGTGCTGGATGGCCAGGGGTTCGGCACTGATGCCGGGGAAGTGGCCCTGTGAGGGGTCCGCTGCCGTGCGAAGGCCGAACAGGTCGGGGCTGTCGAACAGATCGTGGTGGGCATCGACTGTGAACGGCACGGTGGACACGTGGAGCATGGGTTCGCCGTCCTCGCTGGGGACTCGGGCCACGGACAGCCCGGGGCCGGGGTCGCGGTAAGGGAGGCGATCGCCGGAGACCATGGCCCTGCGGTTGTGGAGTGTGGCCACGGCGGCAGTCAGTACCTGGCCGGCGGTGGCTTCAGGTGTTCCGAGGTAGAGGTGGACGTCGATGCCATGGGCGCCGATGACCTGGAGTTCGGTGAGGGGGCCGGCTGCTGTGTCCGCGACGCCGACCCGGTTCAGGAGCCTGGTACTTCGGTACAGGCCTGCCAGGTCCTTGCCGAGCCAGGGCCCCGTCTCGGCTTCCATTCCGCCTGGGGTGAAGGGCCGGATCCAGTCGGTGCGGAGGCTCAGGGCGCTGGCCGACACCAGCAGGGTTTCACCGTTCACCGTGATCGGCATCGCGTCGATCTGCCCGTCCGTGCACTTGGCCGCCCAGGCGTCGAGGCGCAGCTGATCGCTGACGGGATCACCGGTGAGCTGCCCGTGCACATCGGCGGGCAGTCGGTCCAGCCACGCCGACTCGATGGGCAGGGTGCCGCGGGTCCACAGCCCCAGAGCCAGACTCAGGCCACGCGTCGCGCCGAGTGTGGAGAGCAGGTCTCGTGCTGCCGTTGCGGCGTCGTCCACCGGGATGCCGAGTGCGGCCGAGAGTTCCTGCCGGGCGGGGCCTGTGGCAGCGTCTGCGAGAAGGCCGAGCAGCGGCCACACCCCGGCGGCAGCGAGTACGGTGCCGCCGGGGGGCAGGGCCGCGGCCCAACGCGAGGTCAGTCCGTTGATGGCAGCGACTGTGCTGTGACTGGCCATGACTGCCCTTCCCTTGCTCCCGGATCCTCGCGAGAGTAGAGCCCGGAAGTATCGACCGGCGAGCGAATTGAACGTCGCGGTCACCGGGAAGACGTCCCTGGGTGCGGGAGAACTGGCGGCAGGGCCCGGGAGGCGGGTTCCGCTTCCACGCGGGATTCATCACCCGAGCCCAGCGCAGTCCTCGCCCCGGCACAAGGCTCGACCAGCAGGATGCGCGGCAGCGCGGACGGCTGCGCCTGCGGGTTCAGCTACGACGACGGCGCCGCGTGCCCTTCCGCCAGGCGGCAGGATGGTCGCATGACGACACATCCGACGATCAACCTCGTCCGTGGGGACATCACCGAGCAGCACGCCGACGTCCTGGTCAACGCCGCCAACTCCTCGCTTCTGGGTGGTGGTGGGGTGGACGGTGCGATTCACCGGCGTGGCGGGCCCGAGATCCTCGCCGCCTGCCGGGCCCTGCGGGCCTCGCGCTACGGGAAGGGGCTGTCGACCGGCCAGGCTGTGGCGACGACAGCCGGCCGGCTGCACGCGGAGTACGTCGTCCACACGGTGGGCCCGGTCTGGTCGGGCACGGAGGACCGTTCCGCGTTGCTGGCCTCCTGCTACCGGGAGTCTCTGCGGGTGGCGTCGGAACTCGGAGCCCGGACGGTCGCCTTTCCGGCGATCTCGACGGGCATCTACGGCTGGCCACGACGGCGCCCGGATTGCCGTGCGTACGGTCCGCGAGGCCGTGCTCCCTCCGATCGCCGAGGTCCGGTTCGTGCTCTTCGACGACGAGGCATACGCGTGCTTCGACGATGCGCTGGCGGCGTAGGTGCGGGTTCGGCACCTACGCGAGCCGCGTACCTCTGGGAACGCCCGGCAGCCATGGTCGGATGGCGTCGGGACTGTTGCAGGCGATCTGGATGCGGTGACCGTGGCTGTCTCTGATCTTGATGCGCGAGTGCGTTGAGCCTGTCGGTCCACGTGTTCGTCGATGGGCCCGGCGACAACGCCTGGCGGATCAGTACCCGGGCCGGTCAGGCTGCGGTGTGACGAGAGATGAGTACGCGATGTCATACGCCCTCCACGACTCCGTCGAGGGTCTGCTGCAACGGGGGCGTGGCTGGGGCGCGGTGCGAGCGCTGCGGGACCCGCAGGGGTCTGCAGTGTTCGTGTACGACGGGATCCGCCGTGACTGGCGGTGGGACCGGTCCGACGAACGGTCTCTGTACCTGGCGCGGATGGTCCGGGATCTGGAACTGTCTCTCACTCCGATCGTGGACCAGTTGGCGGGGGACGAAGAGGCCTGCCTGCGGGCCTGCGGGGTTTTGGAATTGTTGGCTCTCGCCGGATCGGGCGATGCCAGGGAAGGGCTTCGGGCCCATGTCCACGGAGGCGAGCACTGGGTCCGCGTACTGGAGTCGCTGTCAGCCCGCTGGCCACCGGAGTGGTGGGAAGATCTCGGCGATGTCGCCCGCGCCCGGATCGGTACAGAAGCGGAGCTTCCGTTGTCGGCCGAGCCTTGGACGCGGTTCGGGATCGAGGTCCAGAGCTCGCCGTTCGTTCCGCGGCCGTCACTGAACGGACTCAGCACCACGGAACTCCTCGCTCTGCTCGCCGGCGCCCGTACGGAAGGCAACACGAAGGTCGACGCGCTGCGTGCCCTGAACGCCCGAGAGCCTGTCGAGGAACTGATTCCGCTGGTGCCGTTGTTGGACATGTCCAACGGCCGACGCCCCCTGGCCCTGCTCGGACGGGCCGTTGCGCGCCTGGGCGCCCTTGCCGTCCCGGCGGCGCGCGGCTGGGCGCAGGAGGACCGTCCCTGGCTGGCTCTGCTGGGTGCTGACGTCCTGGCCGAGCATCCCGGCCCGGAGGCTTTGCCGGGGCTGGTGGACGGACTCGCCGAACAGTGGACGGCGCGGGCCTGGTGCGGACCCGACCGGACGGCGCGGCGCCTTGCCCTGTTCGGACCCGACGCCGCCAGGGCGGTCCCCTGCCTCCGGCGCTTCTGGCTGCACACCCCGCACTCGTACGAGCGGACCGCGTACCTGGAGGCACTCGCCGCCATCGACCGGGACGGCCTGGAGCACGTGTATGCCGAGTCACTCTGGGACTGCGAGGAAACGACACGGCTGCTGGGCATCACCTCGGCACCCATGAACCCGGAAACCGTGGACCGGATCGCCGTACTGCGCGATGACCCGATGGAGACGGCCGAGGTGAGAGCCGCGGCCCGGACACGGCTGGCATCCCCCTCCGGCCGCCTGTCCTGACCCTGCGAACGAGCAGGCACGACCCTCAGGGTGCCTCCCCTTCACGGATTCTCACTCACCGGCTGTGGATGGCCGGCCGGAGACGGCCACGGCGAGACGCGACGGGCTTCGTCCATTCGTCCTTCGAGGTGTAGGGCCGCAGGCAGGCCCGTTGTTCGAGGAGGGTGCGGTTGACGCGTTCCACTAGAGCCAGGCCTCCAGCTCCTCCTGACGCGGTGCGAGAGCCGGGCCTGTGCCGGGATGGTCGAACACCATGACCGGGCGTTGCGTGTTCCAGACGGGCCAGCCCGGGTCTCTCGTGGTGGCGAAGGCCACCCAGGCCCGGTGCATGGCGTCGGCGAGCGGCTGAGGAGCGTCCGGCCCGGTGAGCGCCTCACTGTGGCGGAGGGTGTCGAAGACGAACCCGATCTCCAGCGCGTGGCACGCGCCCAGTTCCAGGACGGGCGAGCGCCAGGCGAACTCGTAGAGGAACGTCCGGGCAGGGCGGGAGTCGGCGAGGCGGTTGAGAGGCCCTCGCAGCAGCAGGTCCGTGGCCATCTCGCCGAGGATCACGCCGGGCCCGGCATCCGGCCGGGCGGTCCGGTACAGGCGCGCCACCCGCCACGGGATCCGGAACTTCAACAGGGCCATCCTCAGGGTGAGCCCGCTGATGCGGTCCACCGCGCCGCTCGGCACGAACCAGAGCCGGTACTCCTCCCGGTTGCAGCCCAGCAGGAGGTCGACCGTGGGCAGGGCAGGGTCCGCCGGTACGACGTCGTCGTCGGCCACGATGTCGAAGCCCGGGCCACCGCTGATCGGATCGGCCTTGCCCGTCACTTCGGTCTGCACATCGAGCAGCCGCTCACGGTCCACCGCCGCGAACGCCTCTGCGGTGGCGGGCACCCTCAACGCCTTCGCCATCGCCCGCACCGTCTTCGCGCCTCGGGCGCGGGACACCGTGTGCGGCGCGCCGCTCTGCATGACGGCCCGGTGGAACAGGCCGGTCGCCCGTGGGGAGGTCGCCAGCGCGGCGATGCTGACGGCTCCGGCGGACTCGCCGCACACCGTGACGTTCCCGGGGTCGCCGCCGAACGCCGCGATGTTGTCCCTCACCCATGTCAGGGCGGCGATCTGGTCCAGCAGGCCCCGGTTGTCGGGTGCGTCGGGGAACACGCCGAAGCCCTCGACACCGAGCCGGTAGTTGACCGAGACCAGGACCACTCCGTCGCGCGCGAAGGCCCGGCCGTCGTACAGCGGCATGGCGGCCGAACCGTTTCGCAGGGACCCCCCGTGGATCCACACCATCACCGGCAGCGGTCCTCCACCGGCGTCCGGGGTCCAGATGTTGAGGGTGAGGCACTCCTCCCCCGGGATGTGGACGTCGGGGATCAGCTGGTCGAGCGGCGGCCTGTAAGGGCGCTGCGGCGCGGTCGGACCGAACTCCAGCGTGTCGCGCACCCCCTTCCAGGGCTTGACGGGCGCGGGGGCGCGGAACCGGTGGGCGCCGAACGGCGGGGCGGCGTAAGGGATTCCGAGGAAGGCTGCGACGCGGCCGTCGACGCGGCCGCGGACCTTGCCCTGGCACGTGGTCGCGATGATGTCCATATCGGTCCTTTCACGAGTGGTGCCCGCCTCCCCGTCACAGAAGTGACGGGGAGGCGGGTACGAGGGAAATCAGGACACCACGGAGCTCCCGCGGTGCCGGCAGGCGGCGCCGGGCCGTCTACGGAGCGGCGGCCGGGATGCTCAGGGCCAGGTCGTTGCGGCGGATGTCGGACCAGGTGGCTGTGTCTGTGCAGATGCCGCACCCGGGGCCGAAGAACTGGGCACGCGCCTCCTGGTCGCCCATCAGATGGGCTCGGAACCATGCCGTGGTCGGCGCGGCGAACGGGCCGGGGTCGCCCACCACCGTGAAGTGGTCGGCTCCGCGTACCTCGCCGTAAAGGGCCGGTATGTGATCGGCGGCGTCGTAGAAGGCCTTGACGAGGAAAGGGAAGACGATGCTGTCCTTCTGACCGGCCAGCAGGAGCGCGGGGGCATGTGCCGAGTTGATGTTCGCAAGCGGGCCCGGCTGGATCGGCAGGATGGTGTCGATGCGGGGATCCGAGCCGACGACAATGGCTGCCGCGCCGCCTTGCGAGTGGCCCGACGCGCCGATGTTCTCCAGGTCGACGTGGTTGCGGAAGATGCTGTCCGGGTCGGCGTTCCTGCGGGTGAGCATGTCTATGCCCGCCCGCATGGAGATTCCTGGGTTGGACTGCGGCGTGTTCGCCGCGGCGACGATGAAACCCTGGCCGGCCCAGTGCAGCAGCAGGTCCCGGTAGACGACGGGAAAGGCGAACGTGCCGTTGCCCCAGACGATCACAGGGTGGCGGCGGTCGCTTTCGGCGATGTCACGCGGGTAGTACAGGGTGGTGACCGCTCCGACTTCCACTGCGGTGGCGTAGGGGCCGGGGGCGCCGAAGTCGGTGGCGGCCGACGCGGTGAGGGCGCCGTCGGCAGTGGGGGCGGCGGACGACGTCGCGGCTCCCGCGCCGGCCGGAGCGGACAGGGCGAGGGTGAGTGCGGCCAACGGGACGAGCAGTTTCCTTCTCCATGACATGGCGGCTCCTGTGGCAGGGTGATCCGGACGGTTCATCCGGATCACATCGGACTTCGGTGGCACATCCGGGGGCGCGGGGACGGCGGCAGTCCCTGCGCGGGTCGCGGCGATCGCCGACGGCTGGGTTCGTGCAAGTTCGCCGACCGCCGGGCCGGGCGGTGGTGCCGTGCCCGGTACGGCCGTCGCTTTCGCGGGCGCCTCACGGGGCGCGTCAGGCGGGAGCGGTGTCCCCGTGGTTCTCCGCGCTCAGTTCGCGTTTGAGGATCTTGCCGGTGGAGGTCAGGGGCAGACTGTCGCGGAACTCCACGCTGCGGGGGTACTTGTAGGCGGCCATACGCTCGCGGCACCAGGCGATCAGTTCCGCTTCGCTCAGGTCCGTGCCGGGCACGGGGATGACGAACGCCTTGACGTCTCGCCGTGCGTGGCATGGGGTACGCCCACCACGGCGGCCATGCTCACGGCCGGATGCGTGATCAGGACCTCTTCGATCTCACGCGGGTAGACGTTGAATCCGCCGCGGATGATCAGGTCCTTGACCCGGTCGACGACGTAGTAGTAGCCGTCTCCGTCACGTCGGGCGATGTCCCCGGTGCGGAACCAGCCGTCGCGCATCACCGATGCCGTGTCGTGGGGCCGCCGGTAGTAGCCCTTCATCATGTTGTGGCCGCGGATCGCGATCTCGCCCCGGGCTTCGTCCGGGACGGTCTGCCAGGAGTCGTCGATGAGCTTCATCTGCACGCCCCACACGGGCCGGCCGATGGACCCGGGCCTGGGCGGCAGTCCGGGCGGGTTGAAGCAGGCGACGGGCGAGGTCTCCGACAGCCCGTACCCCTCCTGTACGTCCACTCCGAAGGCCTTCCCGAACTTCTGGAGCACCTCGACGGGCAGGGCGGCTCCCCCTGAGACGGCGGTGCGCAGTGGCGGCGTCCGTCCGCCGTGGGGGTGGAGTGCGCCGAGCAGGGCCCAGTACATCGTCGGCACCCCGGCGAAGAAGGTCACCCCTTCACGGTGCATCAGCCTGAGTGCCTCGTCCGCGTCGAAGCGTGACTGGAGGACGAGGGTGGCGCCCCGGTGCAGACCCATGTTCATCACCGCACTCTGGCCGAAGGCGTGGAACAGCGGCAGCGAGGCCAGCATCACCTCGTCGTCCGCCGCCGTGAACAGCCTGTCGGCGACCATGGCGTTCAGCACCATGCTGCGGTGGGTGAGTTCGGCTCCCTTGGGGCGCCCCGTCGTGCCGCTGGTGTAGAGGATCACGGCCGTGTCCTCCGCGGCCGTGGCCACCCCTTCGGGGGGCACCACGCTGTCGGTCTCCTCTTCCCCGATCCGGCCCAGCAGGAGGAAATGCGCGCAGTCGGCCGCCTGGTCGAAGCCCGCCCTACCCACTTCGGCGAGGGGCAACTGCGGCGTGCCCTCGAAGCAGAGGAAGGCTTTGGCGCGGGAGTCCGTGAGGTGGTATGCGACCTCTTGCGGGCGCAGCAGCACATTGAGCGGGACGACGACGGCTCCGACCTGGAGGATGGCGAAGTAGGCGGCCGGGAAGTCCGGCACGTTGGGACAGGACAGTGCCACTTTGTCGCCCCGGCCGACTCCATGGCGCCTCAGCGTGACGGCGATGTCCTGGGACCTCTTGAGCAGTTCGGCGTAGGTCAGGCGGGTGTCACCGAAGACCAGGGCGGTGCGGCCGGGGTGTTCCCGGGCGCTGTGCTCCAGCAGTGACGACAGGTTCAGCATCGGTTCTCCTCAACGGCTCGTGAGTAGATGCTGAGGCACAACGCACTGCGTCCGTGATGGGCGGAGGACCTCGAATGCGGCACCCACATTGTGCGACCGCACAATTGCGGCCCGGCAGGTGAACCGTATGCTGACCGGCATGCCAGAGCAGCTCGCCGAGGACGGCCCGATCGTTCCCCCGCTGTTGTCGGTGTGCGCCGCCGAACTGCTGGAACGGGTCAACGTCCTCGCCGACGACCTGTTCCGTACGATCACCGCCGAGATCGCCCCTTACGCGCGGCTGGGCGAGGAGGTCAAGGCCGACGTACGCTGCTTCAACGAACGCAATCTGCGTGAGCAGCTGACCTGCATGGCGCAACGCCGGCCGATGCGCACGGACAGCACCAGGCAGTGTGTGCGCCGGCGTGCCACGCAGGGTGTTCCTCTCGACGCGGTCCTGCACGCCTTCCGCATCGGCTACCGCCTGCTGGCCCACGCACTCATCGGGCGCGCCAAGGAACGGCCGGGCGCGACGATGGACGACATCGCGCAGGCCTCCATGTCGATCTGGTCACTGTTGGATGCCGCGTCACAGACGGTCAACGAGGTGTACCGGGACACCCTGGTCGGTCTGGCGCGGGCCGATGAGCTGCAACGGCTGTTGCTCCTGGACGCGCTCCTCACCGGCAAGACGGCCGACTGGTCGATGCTCGGGGGAACCGCGGCCTCGCTGGGCCTGCCCGACGAGGGACCGTACATCTGCGTCGTCGCCGAGCACAGCGACGTCACAGCGATGGAACAGGCCCTGCTGCGCAGCGGTCTGCGCTCGGCCTGGCGCCCCGCCCCGACGGCCTGGCCGGCATCGTCGCGCTGCCCGGCCCCGCCGTCGCCACCGGGTTCCCTCACGTCGCAGGACCCGATTCGGTTCTGGCGGCCGTAGGCTCCGCGGTGACGGGGCGTGCGGGTCTCAGCCCTGCCTACACCCGGCTCGGGGAGAGTGCTGAGGCCCTGCGTCTGGCGACGCTGGCCCGGTCCTCACTGCCCGCGGGCACGCGCAGGACGGTCACCCTCGATCACGATCCGGCCGCGGCGCTGGTCGCGGCCGAGCACGACCTGGCTCTGCGGATGGGCATCACGGTGCTCGAACCGGTCCTGGCCGCGCCCGACCGCAAGGATCTGATGGAGACCCTCACCGCGTGGCTGGACTCGGAGACGGGGTCGACGTCCGAGATCGCCGAGATCTTGTACTGCCACCGCAACACGGTGCGCAACCGCCTGGACCGCGTCTCCCGTCTCACCGGCCGTTCCCTGCTCAGGCCCACGGACGTCACCGCCCTCTACGCCGGGGTGCGGGCCCTCGAACTCGGCCCGCACTGATCCTCGCGGGCCCCCGCCTCCGCACGTGGGGACATCGCTTGCGGCGGGGCACCGTGGTGCCCGGGCAAGTTTGCGGTGCCCCGTCCATGGTCACCGATGGCGGTGCTCCTGGGGCCCGCCACTGCCGGCGGCACCGGCAGTCGCGTTCACTGGACCGGTGAGTCGGGCGGGGGAAGGTGGATGATGTGCTCCCGGTCGACGGCCTCGACGCCGTCCAGTGCCTGCAGAGCCGGTGGCAGTCACACCTTCGCACCAGCTGTCCGACTCGGGCCCCTGGCACCCGAGCACGGCGCGATCGAGCTGTACCAGTTGGCCGGCGACCTCCAGGCCGAGGTCGTCCAGGCTCGTGAGGGTGGTCCGGTCGGAGCAGGAGAAGGTAGTGGCGTCAGGCACATCGAGGTCTTCCGGATGGGTGGCGTGAGTACTCCCGTCATCAGGAGACCCGACTCGCGCTCAGCGAGCGACGCGCCTGTAATCTCTGCCACCGTCTGCGAAGAGCCGCATCGACGCGACCTGGCACACGTGGTCGTCCATCCCGGTCTCGACGCCGCTCGCGACGGTCCTGCCGTGCGGTGTCCGGCAGCGGGAGCGTCACGTGAGCAGGCGACGGCGGTAGCGCGACCGTCATCGACGGGCTCGCGGGGCGACGGGGTGCAGGTCGGGCTGCAACCGGTCACCGCCGTGCACCGCGACGGCCTGGCGCTGCGGGCCGCGCACGCACTGCACGGGGCGGGAGTGGTGGAGGTGTTCGGGCCGGAGACCGTCCCGGAGGGCACCCGATGTGCTGGTGCCCCTATTTCCCGCCCTGTACAAGGCTGTTCGCCCGCGCACCCGATGTCCGGTACGTACGCTGTTGGGCAGCAGCCCACCGGGGCGGGCCCGCCGTACGGCCGGTGGCGAAGGCGGCCGGACGCCTCGCAGGGCGCGCCTCTGCCACAGCTAGGAGGAGACATGGCGGAACAGGCCGGGATCGAGAGTGTTCCCACTCTGCCGAAACTGCCGGCGAAGCTGGAGCGGCAGCATCAGGCCATGCTCGAGGCGATGAGCCGGGAGTGGCCCGGCAGCATCACCCAAGTCGGCTTCGAGCAGCTGAACCAGGACCAACAGGCGCTGCGTAACGGGACGGTGACGTTCGGATTGACCGAGGAGGACGGACGGCAGCGGATCGATCTCGCCTGGGACGAGCAGAACAGCACCCTGGCCACCACGCTCACCCTCCCCACGTGGAACCACTGTTCGAGCCAAATCCTGAGCACGGGCAGGCACGATCTGGGTGACTTCGTCTGTCCGGAGAAGGGGTCCTGGCGACTCGGCTGGCCGTGGCTCACCCTGAAACAGGTCACGTGGACCGACAAGAGCCGGGAGCCGGGCGAGAGCGAAAGCTTCGTGCTGCATCTGGAGATCACCCCGAGGATCGCCGCGGACCTCATGCGGGCCGAGAGGGAACACGCCGTCGACCTCACCCAGACCCTCTTCTGGTCCACCGCACAACTCGCCTACGACACAGCCGAGCTGTCCTTCGTCCCCAGTAAAAAGGACGGCCTGGACGCGCTGTGCCAGAGCCTGATCGAACGTGGACTGCGTTACCTGGTGCCTGCCGAACCGCATACACCGGCCAACTGGGGGGGAGCGCCTTTACGTCGTCCAGTCCTACCTGTCCTCGGAGAGTTTCAAGCGCCGGGACACCGACAGCCTCGCCCAGGCGGCCCCGCACGGTGTGGTCTGCTACCGGGCTCGCAGCGAGACGGGCGCCGACGGCCGCCTGGTCGTCGTGGTGACACCCGTGTTCAACATTCCGCATGAGCACAAGCCGGTGGTTGATCCCGTGAAGGTCATTCCGGTCTTCAAAGGAAATGTACTGAAACCGCCACCGATTTCATTCCTGCCCGAGCTGAGCTGACACCGGACCCGGTCCGGACCGAGCCGTCCCGGATCTCGACGTCAACTGCTGCCTCCGCTTCGGCTACTGCTTCTGCTTCGGCTGCTACGCCGAGTGGGCGCCGGACCACCGGGAGGAGACCAGAAGGAGCTTCGGGGACGCAGCGCCCAAGTGATCCGCTGCCCACGAGTGCGCTGTGCCCCGATCCCGCTCCGCCATGCCTCAGCCCCACCCCCACCGGGACGGCAACGGCCAAGCCGATTCCGGTACCTCAACCTGCGGGCCTGCCCGCACCGAAGTCAGCACCGCCTTTCTGGAGTACCGTCGGCATTCCGCCGACCAGCACCACCACGTCGGTCACGTCACCGTGTGCGGAGCGCCCCACCCACACGGGGTAGGTACCGTCGCCGGTCGTGGCGAAGGCGACCAGTTCGCCGCCGGACGCCTCGTCGTGAGTCCGCAGGAAGTACATGGAGTCGGGTATGTTCTCCCCGGCATCCGGCTCCTCCCGGACGAGGTGCCGTTCGAAGAGCTCGTGGAGAGGCTTCCAGGCCCCGGCGTCGGCGAAGCATCCGGTCGCACTGTCGGTGTCGAAGCCGAAGATCTCGTTCTCGACGAGCAGCCGGGGGTCGTCATCCCGACCGAGGCACATCTCCCACGTCAAGGCCGGGGTCTCGCTGGTGAGCAGTCGGACCGCCGTGGTGTCGGTACGGGTCACCCAGCCCTGGCTCCACTCACAGTCGTAGCCGAAGTGGACCTGTGCTTCTTCGAGTACGTACTCCCCCGGCGGCAAGGGGACCGTGATGGCGGGCTCTTCTTCGGCCAGGTTGCGTGGTCCGGAGACGGCCAGCAATCCGCTCGGCACTCGCAGCACTCCCATGCGGCGCGGCTGCACGACGGTCATCTCAGGGTGGTACCCGTCGGTCACGAGTGTCCCGGGACGGAACAGTGCGTCGAGCGGACCGGGCCGCGCGGGGCGGGGTGGCCGCCAACAGCTGCTGGGGGCCTCGGACGCGCCGTCGGGCGTCTCCGCCGCTGCCGGGCCGAGCAGCGCCGCCCGGAGCTCCACCGGCCCCGGGCCCACCTGCGTGGCGACCATCGGCCAGTCGTCGAACCCGGGGCGGGCCTGCCAGCGCCGTATGCCGGCGTCGGGCACCGTGACGAACGTCCGCCCGCGCGCACCTTCGGGTTCCTGCGTGATCGACCCCCTGCCGTCCGGGAACAGCTCCGTCGTGAGACGGGGACAAGCGTCGTCGAACTCCGCCATGTCCGGCCCGGTGTACTGCCACTTGCGGGTACGTCGGCCGAGCAGCCGACTCCGATCGTCAAGCAGCCGCAGGTCCAGCTCACCGGTACGGCGACCGTGGTCGTCGTAAGCCCACACGCCTACGTAGTGATCCCGCCAGGAAACCAGCCGGACCTCCAGCGGAACCTCCCGTCCCGGGAGCCGGTACACCACGACGTAAGGCAGCCCCGCGACATCCCGCTCCCGCGCCGCCTGGGCGGTCAGGGGCCGCCACAGCGCACGGACCGCCAGGTCCCATGCCAGCGCGTACGCGACCTCGACGACCGTCCCCGGTCCCTGCTCCCCACCCATACGGCCCCTCCACCTGTCTTCCTGGTCCTGACGAACACAGTAGACACCGCCACTGACAAGGGCTGGTGCGAGCCGACTGCCGCGTTCACCGGGCAGGCCTGGTCACACGGACAAGGGTCTGCTGCCCGTTGGCAACCAGCTTGCGCGCGCCGTCGCTCCGGATGCCGTAGACCTCCAGCCGGCAGAAGGTCAGGGTCCGGCCCGGCTTGAGGACGGTGCCGATCGCCTCCAGGTGGTCGCCCGCGGCGGGCGAGAGGAGGTTGATCTTGTACTCGACGGTGAGGACCTCGGAGTCCTCGTCGAACAGAGTGAGAGCGGGGTAGCCGCCGGCGGTGAGGTCTTGTCCGACGGTCAGCCAGGGTCCGCTCTTGGCGGCCGGGGCACGCAGGCGGCCAAGGCTCGGGCCAGTGCCGGGCTGCTCACGACCGGGGGTCCGAAGAGCGGCAGCCAGGCCATGGCGGACACCTGGTACGCAAGCACTCCCCGGACGTGGTCTTCGGCGGGGTGCCTCATCCGGCCGGTGCCACCACGTACGGTCTGCGCATGGTTGATCAGAGGCCCTCCTTGCCGTCCGTACGAGACTTCGCGACCTGGGAGCCCCTTCTGCGGCTCCTGCTGCCCGGCGGTACGGAGAGCCGGACTGCACGATCCGTGCGTGTGGCGGGACGCATCGGTGCGCATGGCTGCAGCCTGCGCCGAAGGCGGCGGGGACGGATGTCGTCGACAGACCGTGCCGTGGTGGAGAACGTGCAGAGGGCACTCGCGCTAGACGGGGTCGAGGAGGCCGCATTCACGGCGGACGTCCACGCGGCCGGAAAGACCACGCTCAGCCTGGTCTGGCATTGCCCGGCCGTGGAAGCCGCCGACCGCGATTCGGACTTGGGGGTGCTCGTCCTGGTCGACGGTTCCCTCCCCGAGCCCTGGCGCCGTCTACCCGTCCCCATGACCAGGGCGGTGCCGGCCCCTTCGGCTGACCCAGCATTGCTGGAGCGGACACTTCGCGAGCGGTTGCCCGACGCCATCGGCGCGACGGAGGAGGAGATAGCCGCCGCGGAAGCGCGCCTCGGCGTGACGCTGCCCGACGAGCTCAAGGTGCTCTACCGGGTGGCAGGGGCCAGTCGGGAGGACAGGGGCGAGGACTACGAGGCGCAGCGCCGCGTCGGCTCGGCGATCGGCTGCGAGCTCGCCGGCCTGGACGGCCTGCACAGCGTGGAAGCTGCGAGCCGATGCCCCCGCTGGACCACCGAGGCGACGACGGTGGTCAGCACCCCGGCCGACGCCGCAGTTCAGAGCCTCGCGGGGTCACCTGGCTGGATCGTCTTCGCAGGCTACGGCGATGAGCTGGCCGTCGACCTGACCCCGGGGCCGCTCGGCCACACCGGACAGATCATCCTGATCGACCACGAGCAGAGCATCGGCGCCGAGCTCAAAGCGGACTCTCTCACCGACCTGGTCCTGCACCGGATGAGGGAGAAGCGCAGCGTGCATCGCGAGGACCGGCTACCCCTCGTGGCCGAAGTCGGCAGCGGAGGCTTGCAGAGCATCGAGGACGCCGCTCACCCTGCCTTGGAAGTGCTGCGCATAGGTGCGGGGCCGACGCCTTTCGGCCTCGGCCCCGTTACCGGGCTGCCTCGCCTGCGTACGCTCATCGCCCGTCCCGGCACGCTCGCCGACCCGTTGGAGATCGGTCAGCTCACCGGATTGGAATTCCTGGAGCTCGGCCCCGAGGAATGGCGAGTCCTCCTGGACGCCGGAGCAGTCCCACCCACCCTGTCGGCCGCTGCCGTCGACAGGCATGGGGCTCGCGATCAGCCGCCGCTGGCCCTCGCCAACGAACTCCTGGAGCTCTGGGGCCGGCCTAAGATCACCCGGACCGTCCTCGAAGGAGGCCTCGGCCCTTCGGCCTGGTGACAAGGCACCAACTGGTCACGTTCCGCTGCCTCTTCCCGAGACGACACCAAGGTCGGGGCCCTGGCTTGCGAATGGTCTGCCTGCGAGCGCTGATCACTGTCACCTCACCCGACCTCCGTGAACAGCACATCGGGCTGCTCAAGATCAGACAGCGCTCAACATGCACTCCTCTACGAGCACGCCGCCGTCCTGCCTCCACCTGCATGGAGAGACACGGAACGGCTGCTCGCCGATTCTCCTGACCGCCCCGGCCAAAGGGGAGCCTCAAGGCTGTTCGGGCTTGTGGGCAAGGAAGGTTGCGAAAGTCCTCTCGGCCCCGTCGCCGGGTTCCTCCACCAGACGTGCAGTGAGGATGAGTCCGGCCTGTTTCAGGAGTTCGGCAATCCGGTCAGGCGGCAGCAGGTACGACTCGTAGGACACCGGATGCCCGCCGTATGCCTGTGTGGGACGTAGATGCTGGCCGGCCCCTACATGGCCGGCCAGCATCAAACAGCCACCGGGTGCGAGAGTGCGATGGAACTCGCCGAACACGACCGGCAGCAACGTCGGTGGCGTGTGGTGGGTGGAGTAGTACGCGAGGATGCCGCCGAGGCCCTCGTTCTCGATGGGGAGCGAGGTCATCGAGCCGACGCTGAAGCTCAGATCTGGGTAGGCGCTACGGGCCAGGTCGACCATGACGGGCGACAGGTCCATGCCGAACGCGGGTACTTGCCGCTCCGCGAGGTAGGCCGTGACTTTGCCGGGCCCGCATCCCAGGTCCGCGACGGGCCCGAGGCCGGCTGTTCGTACCACCTCTGCAAAGACGTTCAGCATCCCTCGTGACAGCGGATCCAGGTCCGCCGGAGGCCGGACCTGTTCGCAATAGTCGGAGGCGACCGTGTCGTACGATTCCCTGACGGCGGCGAGGTATGAGTGATCAGGCATGCGGCCGACCCTAGTGACCTGAGTCGGAGAGTCGCCGGCGGTAGGCGGCTTCGTCGAGGATCTCGTCAGCGGTCCCGCCCGGATGAAGGGCCCTTGGTGTTGTTCCGCACCGCGACCAGGCCTCGATGTCGCGTTCGTGTGCTTGGACGGGCGGTGGATGCCCGTTTGAGCATCGACTGGCAGGTCCCAAGCCACGCTCAGGCCCCAACCGGCTCCCTGGCCGCTCAGGAGAGCACGGGCTTCGTTCCGGCACCGTCGAAGGGCGGGTACGTCCGGTCACTCATGCGCTCGGCCGCATCGATGTAGTCGGCGAGAGTGGCACGGGACTGAGCGAGCCTGCCCATCTGATCGTCCAGGCGCTGCAGCCGTAACCGCATCGCGGCCAGCAGCTCGGGGCACCCGAGCAGTTCGGGTGCCTCCCCCACCGCACAGGGCAGCAGATACGCGATGTCCTCGGAAGACAGACCGGCACCCAGCAGGTGGCGGATCTGTTTCACCCGCAGTACGGCGTTCTCGTCGTACTCACGGTAGCCATTTCCGCCGCGGTCTGCTTCCAGCAGGCCCTGGGCCTCGTAGTAGCGCAACTGATGGGCGTTGACGCCCGTCCGACGACTCAGTTCACCGATCAGCATCAGAACCTCGCTCGACCTTCATACCGGTATCGACGTTGACGATGCTGCCATGAACAAGACCGCCACACCCGTGGCAGTCGTCGGACTCGGACTGATGGGACGGGCGCCTGCCGGCGCGTTCCTGGAAGCTGGACATCCCACAACCGTGTGGAACCGTACGCCGTTCAAGGCCGACCAGCACGTGGACAGAGGTGCACGGCTGGCAGTCAACACTCGACGCGCTCGGCACCGTTACCGACCTCGGTGCGGACATGGCCTGGCGTCCCTGTACGACGTAACTGCTGCTCGACCAGCTGCCGCCAGTCATCCACATCCCGGCCGGCACCCGGCACGCGGAGACTGTGCGATGGGCACTGACCGTGATCGACCAGGAGCTGACGGACCGGCCCATGGCCGCCACACTGGTGGCCGAGCGACTCGCCGTCGTCATGCTCGTCCATGTGCTGCGGCTGCACCTCGCGCGCGATCCGCACGCGTCGTCCGGCTGGCTGGCCGGTCTCGGCGATCCCGTGATCGCGGAAGCCCTGACCTGCCTGCACCGTGATCCCGCGCGTCCGTGGACCGTGGCCGAACTGGCGCACACCACCTCGGTATCCCGCTCCACTCTGGCTGCCCGCTTCAAGGCGACGGTAGGCCAGGGTCCTCTCGAGTACCTCACTCGTTGGCGCATCGAGCTCGCGGCCCGGCAGTTGCGGGACGGCGGGGAGACGCTCGCCGCGATCGCACGCTCCGTCGGATACGGCTCCGAGAGCGCCCTGAGCGTCGCTTTCAAGAGGGTTGTGGGTGTGCCACCGGGCGACTACCGCAGACAGCCAACGATGACGTGACTCGGCCTGGCCCGGTCCGCCCCACAGTCCAAGACGGTTCAGCTCGGCCCGGCGGTTCAGTCATCGCCGGACCGTACGAGGGATCACTACGCCGCCGTCACTTGCATCGGCCGCAGACCGCATTCTAGGGTCGGCGAGCTCGCCTCGTACGACCTGTGCTCCCCGTCGTACGCCCAGGAGTCCGACGGGCGCGGGACGGGCAAGGCCCCGGGCTCGCACCTCCCACCGGGCCATCCTCGTATCCGGCGGGCCACGGGCGGTTCACCGGACCACAGCGGCATCGCGAGCTCGGCCGTGAACCGGCACGCTCCTGGTCCCGGCGTCCGCAGCCCGTGCCTGGCGGGTGCCGGCGGTGCTGAGTCCGTGGAAGGAAGCGGCCGGCCCCAGGCGCTCACCGAATGCCTGGCCGGAGCCTGGAGGTGAGAACCTTGGTGTGCGGGGCTGACTGAACCAGGTAACGTCTCGGTCATGTTCTTCCACCCACCGATTTACGAGTGAGAGCGTGATGGGCCCCTGCTGACGTCATTCGACGTCGCCGCGTCCGCCCCCGCCTATGAGTCCGTAGATCACCTCACATCATTCCCGGGAGAACCCGTGAGCAAGAACATCAACAACCCCGTGGGTATGGGCGGCGGCCAGCGCAAGAAGCTGTCCCGCGCCGAACGGCAGAACAATGGGCCGCACCGCAACCTTGACCGCCAGGGTGCCGCCGACCAGAAGGCGGAGCTGGTCCGCAAGATGCGCGAGAGGGCAGGCGCTGAGGGCGCCGGCCAGACGGGCGACGACACCGCACAGAGCTGAGGCGCCGCCGCAGGGCGGCAGCGCAGGTGACAGGGCCCGGACCGCGACACGCGGCCCGGGTCCTGTTGCTGTTCCGGACACGGACGGTCCCGCTCAGCTCTGTGCCGACCACCCCGCCTGCCGATCGCCTCGACACGGTCACGCCACTCGCGCATTGCTGCGACGTCTCGCACATTGCCGTGTGCCGGTGCAGGACTCTCGCCATACGCACCAGGGTGCGTGCGCACCCACGGTCGCGCTCGCGGCGCCCGCTTTTCCATGTCCTCGATGAACTGGTCCAGCCGGCGCTTGGCTTCTACATCTCGGATGTGCCGCCCAGGCGACGCCGACGGCCCACGAAGGGTGTTATCTTTGGTCAGCGAAAACTTGTTCGCACGGAGATTTCAAGGAGGTGAGTTGCATGGTCGTCGTGGAGACCACCGCTGCGCGCGGTGCCCGGATCATCCTCATCTCCCGGGCCTCGTCCTGACCTTCGTCTGCCTTCCTACCCGGTGGGGGTAGTTCCGGCACGCCTGCCGTCCGGCGGGGCCCCTTCTCAAGGGTCTCCACGTTGTTCCATCAACCCAATTCACGATCACACCACCCTGCGCTCTCTCCTCCTGCGCGCGTCCTGACTCCGGCCGACTACGGCTGGGACACGGAACGTGAACGTTCCTTCGCCTCGTCGCGGGCCGGCGGGCTGGTTCCGGCCCGCGTGGTGCGGGCCGAGCGTGGTCTGTGCGAGGTCGTCGCCGAGACCGGCCCCGTCCGCGCAGTGATCGCCCCCTCGTCGGAAACCGGTGACCAGCTGCCACCGTGCACAGGCGACTGGGTTGCCGTCCGGCCGGCCGGTGCGGCAACTGCCGCCACCGTCGTCGAGGTACTGGAGCGCCGGACCGCCGTGGTCCGCTCCACCACGTCGCGCGCCTCCCGAGCCCAGGTGCTGGCCGCGAACGTCGACACCGTGGCGGTGACCGTTTCCCTCGCCGACCCGCTCAAGCACGGGCGGATCGAGCGGATGCTCGCCCTGGCCTGGGAGAGCGACGCCAACCCTGTGGTGGTGCTCACCAAGGCCGACCTGTGCGCCGACCCAGTGTCGGCGGCCTCCGAGGTGGCCACGGTCGCCCCGGGCGTGGAGGTGCTGGTCACCAGCGCCGCCACCGGCGAGGGCACGGACGTCCTCGCCGCGGTCCTGTCGGGCACGATCGTCCTGCTCGGGCCCTCGGGTGCGGGCAAGTCCAGCCTCGGCAACCGTCTGCTGGGCAAGGACCTACTGGCCACCGGCACAGTGCGCGGGAGCGACGGCAAGGGCCGGCACACCACCGCATGGCGCGCGCTGCTGCCGCTGCCCCACGGCGGGGTCCTGCTGGACACCCCGGGCCTGCGTGGCATCGGCCTGCACGATGCCGACGAAGGCCTGGGCCAGACTTTCGCCGAGATCTCCGAGCTGGCTCGGGACTGCCGCTTCGCGGACTGCGCCCACGCCACCGAACCGGGCTGCGCCGTGCTGTCCGCCATGGAGGACGGCCACCTGACCCGGCGGCGCCTCGACAGCTACCACCGACTGCGGCGCGAGAACGCCTACGCCGCCTCTCGCACCGACGCGCGGCTGCGCGCCGAGCTCGAGCGGCCGAAGAAGCACGGCGCGCTACTGCGACGCGCCATCAAGCAGTCACCGAACTTCAAGGCATGACGGAAAGGAATCTGGTCATGGACCTTCCCCGCATCTTCACCATCCGCGAGAGCAGCCACCGGATCCACAACCCGCTGACCGCGGACAAGCTCGCCACCCTGGGCGATTCACTCCGCCTCGCCCCCGGAACACGGGCACTCGACCTGGCCAGTGGCTCGGGCGAGATGCTGTGCACCTGGGCCCGCGACCACAAGATCACAGGTACCGGGGTGGACATCAGCACGGTCTTCACCGAGCAGGCCCGAGCCCGCGCCGCCGAACTCGGCGTCGCCGACCGGGTCGATTTCATCCATGGTGACGCCGTCGGCCACGTCACGGACCAGCCCGTCGACCTGGCCGCCTGTGTCGGCGCCACCTGGATCGGCAACGGTGTCGCTGGGACGATCGAGCTGCTCGACCGCAGTCTCCGTCCCGGGGGCCTGATGCTGATCGGTGAACCGTACTGGCGCCGGACCCCTCCGGACGAGCAGACCGCCAAGGCCTGCCACGCCACCGCCATCGCCGACTACCGGGAACTCCCCGACTTGATCGGGCAGTTTCAGGACCTCGGGTACGACGTCGTGGAAATGACGCTGGCCGATCAGGACAGTTGGGACCGGTACGCCGCCGCCCAGTGGCTCAACATGCGCCGCTGGCTCGATCGCAACCCGGACGACGAACTGGCCCCAGAGGTAAGGGAAGGGCTCACCACCGAACCCGCCGGCTACGCGCGCTCCACCCGTGAGTATCTCGGCTGGGGAGTCTTCGCCCTCATGAAGCGCTGATGTACCCGTCCTGTGCGGGGCCCGGCCGTCACACCGTCCGGGCCCCGCACGGGACACTGCGTTCACTGCGGCGTGCATCGCGATCCCGCTCCGGGAGTGGATCCCTACGCAACCTTGCAAAGGGCGGGTCGCCGAAGATCTGCGACTCGGCCCCGGACTCAGGCTCCTCTGGGCTGGCCCCGACCGGGCCCCGGCGGACCAGGCACGGGCATGTAGGCTGCGCGCCCGTGGACGACACACGGCAGACGACGATCACTTTCGGCGGCATCCTGACACGGGAGGAGTTCGACGAGGCAGTCGCAGAGGCCGGATGGTTCCGACACCTGCGGTGGCTCGTCGTCGTGGCCGCGGTCCTGATGGCGGCGCTGAGCCTGCGCCACGCCGCCCAAGGTGGCCCGATCAACGCCGGTCTGCTGACCCTCGCTCTTGTCTACGGTGTGCTCGGCCTGTTCCTTGCCCCGCTGCTCGCGGGCCGCATGTTCAGTGCCGAGCAGGCCACGGGAGAGAAGCAGGTCGTGGTCGACAGCGCCGGCTTCGTCGTCTCCCGCAGCTCAGAAGAACTCATGCGGGTGCCGTGGTCGGCCATGTACCGCTACTACGAGACCGAGCGTGTCTTCGTCGTGACCGGACGCCTCGGCTGGAAGATCGGCCTGTTGATCGCGCCCAAGCGGCTGCTTGCCGGGACCGGCGAGACCGAGCTGAGAGGCGTTCTGCAGTCGGCTCCGCTCCGCCGCTCAAAGCGCCTACACAGCCGTTGACCGCTCCTCGCCAGGGCCGGGATCGCTTCGCCTCCGGCAAGAAACTCCAAGTTCGGTGTCAACGGACGAAGCAGCGGTCAGGAGCGGCGCGGTAGAGGCCCTGGAGGAGAACCGCCCCGAGGGATGCGACCGCCCGCGGACTCGCCGTGGTGAGTCGCCTACTCGCCCGAAGAGCTGCCGTTCGATCTCCTCGACCGATCTCCTCGACGCGGTTCACAGCACCCTCGGACGTTGCCGGAACTCCACTCGAGGGTGAGTCCCACTGTCACCGCGTCAAGGTCTCGCAGCATGTGAAGTGCTCGGCCAGGCCGAGGGTGGCAGGCAGCAAACCATCGCAGGATAGCGTGTCTGCCTGCGGGCGGCCTTGGTTGCGTGGTGCCGCTACAGGAACCGGAGGGCTTGATGATGGGATGGCGGCGGTTCGAGCGCTTGTCGGGGGGCAAGTCCGAGTACAGAGAGATCAGCCAGGAGGGGATCCGCTGTTCTGTCCGATGGGGGTCCGTCGGTGGGAGCCGTAAGGCCAGTACCTCGACGCTCAATGACGAGAAGCACGCGAGACGTCATGCCGCACGCAAGATAGGTGAGTTGCTGCGGAAGGGATTCGTCGAGGTTGAACCGGTGCCTGACGAGGCAGAGCTCGATCAGGCGTCGCCTGTTCTGGATGTGATCCGAGCCGGCTTCGGAGCGGCCGGCCCGGCTTCGGAGTATCTGCCGGTCGATGGCTTCGATGAGGTGTACTGCCGGATCCATTCGAGCCATGTGATGGGGTTTCACGAGTACGTCGTCCTGTGCGAGCAGGGACGTAGGGCTGCGCGGTTCGTCGTACGAGGAAAGAGCCATGAAGGCGGCGCGGTGTCTGCCTTCCTGGACTTCGTGTGTGCTCGACGTGGCCTGGCCTTCGACGGTCGTTCCCACCACAAGGTTCGTATGCCGATACCGGTCCGACGGTTCACCCACGCATTGTTTTGCGCACCGCCCCTCGGGCAGGCTTACCAGGCGTACCCGGCTCTCGCGCCTCGTGTAGCGACGGCATTTCCCATATTTGACTGCGAGATCGGTGATGCCGACCCCGAGGTTCTGGTTGACGCTCGAATCCATGGTCACGGCGCGTTGCCTTACAGCGATTGGGGCCGTGAACCGCAGCCGGTCGTAGACCTCCGGTTCGACATAGAGCATTCTGATCACCGGCGAGAAAAGACATTCAAGGTCTACCGGCCCACGGATTTCGAAGGACTTCTGGCCGTACTGCCGGATGCGACAGCGCAGAGTTGGCTGGAAGCCCGATCGTTCCGGGGAGAGGTCAGACGGTTCACACCCGGCAGCGCAGCGTCCGTGACAGAGGGAACTTCCTTCATCCTCGGCTGAGACGACTACGAATGCATCCAACTCATTTTCACCTGCAAGGCGCGCTCTGACTTCCATGCTGGTGCCGCGGAAGTCCCTCTGCCGGGTTCGCCGAGGAACAGCGGCCGCGTCCTGGAGAAGTTGACGGGTGACCACCTCGCCGAGCGACCGGTCCTGTACTTCGGGCCGCCAGGTGCAAGGTTGTCGTGGGGGTGGAGGTGAGGCGGAGGCTGACTCGGAGTATCATCCCTGCGAGTTTTCCGGTCGGCACTCCCCAACGTGGCTTTCTGCACACATGCTTCGGGACTACGGCCCGGCATCAACGCTTCGAACGGTAACCCCCGCAGTGGCTCAGCCGTACGGGGCGTCCGCGCAGAGAGGGGAATGGGTGTGGTGGAGAGCTGGTCCCGCGTGATGAATCTGCTTGAGCAGCACGCCCCGGCCCAATACGCGGAACTGCCTGGGCCCGCTACGGAGCAGCTGCTCGCGGCCGCCGAGGAACGGATGGGCATCCCCCTCCCTCAGGATCTGCGGGCGTGGCTGCTGCAGAACAATCTGGATCTTCCTGAGGAAGATGTGGACGACGAAGTGGCATGTTGCGGCTTCGCCGGGTTCCCTGACGAGGGCAGCTTCTTTCTGGGCATCCGGGCGATGGAGATCCTCTATTCGAACCGCTCCAGGATCGGCGGATTCGACCCTCCGGACCAGCCGGACAATCCGTTCTGGCGTAATGAGTGGATCCCGTTCCTGTCCGACCAGGACGGCTGGACGGGAAAGTTCATCGACGCACGGGACGGGCGTATCGGCAGGTGGTTCGTGGGCGAGATCACGATCACGGGCGAGTACGAATCACTGGCTCACTATTTCGATTCCGTGGCAGAGATGCTGACGAAGATCGCCGATGGAAACCATCCGGTCTGCGAGGTCGACGAAGGGCGACTCGTCTGGTCGTGACACAAAGGTGCCACGGTTGTTCCGGAGGAGTTGTTCCTTGAGCGTTCGCAGCTCAACCGCCGGTGGTGGTGCCGTAGGCGGCGTTAGAGCAGGAGCCGCGAGGGGCAGGGTGGAGTGTCGTCGAGGGAGCTGTCCGACGTCTCAACCCAACGGCACAGAAGCCCTTTTGATTCCCTGTCGCGCCTCACTCGACCTGCCTCACGCCCCAGGCCATTGGGTCACGATGTTCATCGTCACCCGTGAGGGTGGCAGACGGTGCAAACTCCCGCCGCACCAGCGAGCGCTCGTCACGCTCATGTACTCGGCCGTCATGACACCCCCGCCCGCATGGAAGCGCCTTCGGAAAACCCGACGGCATCGCCCATGCCTACGTCACGGCCGTCACCAACATGCTCGCCGACCGGACTCACGAGACAGTGCTGTGTTGCGGTGCGGTGCGGACGGTGTGACCGTGATTGAAAGGCTTGTCACGCACTCCCGGCAAGCCGGGCCAGGCCGGCGATCACGGGCGAGCGGTCACTCCTGGGCAGGTCGAATCGTCGATGAGGTCGGCCTCACGGCGTAGGTGCGGGGTGACGGCCTCAAAACGCCGTGTGTTCCCAGCACGCCACCGCGGAACAAAGCACTTCAGCGGGAGTCCACGTGACCCACGAAAACGAGCCCAACGCCGAGGCCGAGGGCGGCCCGGAAAACGACCGGTCCCTCCCCGACGCCGCAGACGCTCCGGTCCACCCCACGGCCGAGGAGTCCGACGCCCCATTGTGGTCTCAGGACGAGGAGAAGAGGCCGACCGTCCGGATCCTCGTGGTACAGATGGGCCATTGCTTCCGTACATCGGGCGCCACCGGCACACCAGGGGAACAGAAATTCGTGAAAGCGGTGGCGGATGCCTGTGCCGAGGAACTCGGAATGTCCGGTCCGCCGGGCCGGGAGCTTTGGCACCTGCGGGTCATCAAGGCCGACGAGCCCTTGGAGCAGTACGCCGGCGACGCGTTCGTCGCCTTCCACTGCGACGGCTCGACCAATCAGAGTGCGCACGGGGCGAGCGTCGGCTACCGCAACGCCCCAGGGCAGTCTCTCGCCCAGGCATGGAAACGTGCCTACGAGCTGCACGGCTGGTCGCGCGGATTTCGGGATGATAATTACACCGATAACCTGAAGAAGTACTACGGCACTCGAATGGCCGTCGAGGCCGGTAACCAGAGAGCTTTCATCGCCGAGTGCGGGTTCCTCACCAACCGCGACGACAAGGATCTGCTGACCGGCCCGGGCGGCGTCAAGCGCGTGGTGCGCGCCCTGCTGGATGCGCTCGGCATCTGAATCCTGGTGAGCCTCAGCCGCGCCGAGCAGGGCCCTTACGACTTCATGTCGGTGACGGCAACACCGCTGCATGCTCGCACCGACTCTCCCGCCGCATTCATCTCGGCGCTGCGCGAGGCGCAGTTCACGAAGGGGGCCGACGCGGCAGGGGGCCTTCACCCATGACCTCCGGCTTCCGCTCGCCCGGCTACTCGCCGAGCATGCGCAGCAAGCCGGCCTCGGCTTCCTCGCCCACCAGGCCATCGCGAACGACCGCCGGGCGGCCGTAGTCGCAGAGGGCTCCTGCATCACCATCACGGACCGTACGCCGTCGACTGTTCGCGCCCTTCTCAACGAGCGCCTGGCCCGGGCTGGCCGGCCGTCGACGACCGGCAGGCCGGCACGGGAGGCGCACCTGAAGGCCAGACGCGCGGCCTTGGACGACGGCAGGAGGATGTGCCTCAACCTGATCGGTCCGTCTGGACCGGCCGCCTGGAGTCGGACGTCACGACCGCCGCCGCCGCCGCTGGACCGAATCCGGGCCGTTCGGCAGTCACGGGGCTCATGAAGTACAGGTAGGCAGAACGGTGGTGAGCTGGGTCAGGTGGTCGGGGCGCACGCGGATTCCAGGGAGCCAGAGCTGCTTTCCCTCGTGCGTGGTCCGGATCCAGATGCTGGTGTGCTTGTGGTCCTCGTCGGTGACGGTGACGCCGTTGGCGATGGTGCAGGTGGCGTGAAGGAGGTCGTGGTGCCAGACACGGCCTGCGGAGTTGGTGGTGTTGTAGGGGCGGTAGGGGTTGTAGGCCAGGGAAAGCGCGCAATGGGTGGTGCGGGGTTTCTGGCAGGCTTTCTCGACGTTGTGGACGAGCACACCGGCATGACCACTCCCGCCCGTCCTTGCTTTTTCCCCTTGGGCGCCGAGTGCGGCGGGCGTGGCATCGGGCGTGCCCCGCAGCGGGAACAGCAAGAACCCGGCGGTCACGAGTGCGCCCGCGACGGCGGTCGCCGTGGCGATGGCCGCACGGCTGGTCAGGAGCACGCGGCGCAGGGGCTGAGGCCCGCGCCGTCGAGGCCACCATGCCGGACCAGCAGGGCGTGAAGGAGCGGCAGCGGTAGCCGCACCGCCGGTGGCAACGCCTGTGCTGGCGGTGGCATCTCGTTCGTCGGGCGGGGGGCTGTCGATTGCTTCCCACAGAACGCGGTACTGGGTGGGATCTGCCTCCATCGCCCGGCACAGGTCTCTCACCGCGGACCAGGCCGGCACGGTTTCGCCGCGGAAATAGCGGGAGAGTGACGAGTCGCTGATACGGACCTCGGTTTCCAGGCTGCGCAGTGTGCGCCCTGATTGCTGCTGCAGGCGCCGTAGCGCTGCTCCTAGCTCCCGTGCTGCCGCACCGTGGTCGGGTCGTTGGCCGGTCATCGAAAAGGGCCCTTTCACTGGACGGGGCAACGGCGTCCCGCCGGCTTCCCGTGTCCCGGGACAGGTACGTCCCAGCAGGTCAGGACTGTATTTATCCCGACATCGGTGAAGCAAGCGGGATCACGTCATGAAGGTGCTGCTTCCTGTGCAAACTCTGCGTACCGGCTGAAAGCAGATCACCCCCAAGGGTGAGCGTGCCGGTGGTCGTGGCCTTGTCGGCGGACGCCGTAATGGCCCGGCTTCGAACCCCTACCGGAAGGATCTTCATCATGCGTGTACGCATTGCACTGTCCGCTTTCGCAGCTGTCGCGGTTGCCGGGCTCGCCCTGGGCTCGACGGCCCCTGCCGTCGCGGCATCCGCCTCGGTCTCCCACAGGGTGACCGCTGTGCAGGCTGCCGACGGCCTCAACGTCCACCGCGAGAAGTTCATGACCTTGAACGGGTGCCAGACGGCTGGTCAGCAGGGCATCGAACGAGGGCACTGGGACCGTTACCAGTGCGCTGAGGGCTCCGCCTGGCCCTGGGTCTGGAACCTGTGGACCAACCGCTGAGCACCTAGTGCTGCCGGTGGCCTCCTCGATCACGCAGGAGGAGGCCGTCGACGGCCACCGGTGCTCTCCCGTACCTGGCGCGAGCCGGCACCCCGTCGGCCACCGTCCGACGCGACAGCCTCGCCGCATCCGGCAACCCGGCCGGGTGCGGCGGTCTCCCCGCGCCGCAGGCGGTCCGCCCGGCTCGCTGTGCCGCTGAGCGGCCAGTACGCCTAGCTCTTCACGGTCTTCGGGCCGGGGACGTGGACCTGGAACCCGGCCGGTCCGGACCGTGACGGTGCCCGCGCGTCGCGCCGAGTCTGCCGCCGGCGGCAGGGCCGATATCGCAGGCGGGAATGAGCAACGGTGTGCGGTCATAGGCGACCGCGACCGTGCTCTCGCGGCGGGTACCCCCACGCGCGCCGACTGCGACGTCTTCACGTTCGGCACACCAGCCCAGGCCCTTGTCATTCCACGGACAAGCTGCACCGCGCCCTCCGCCTGCGCCCGATGCCTCAGTCGGCTGAGCGAAATGATGTGGCCCACCTGCCTTCGGAGCGATCGATCGCGGTATCGGGCGGGAGCTGCGAGTCCGATGCGGTCCTGGCCGGTTGCGGCAGCCGGCATGTGCCAGCCTGCGCTCAGACGGTGGCGGCTTCCGGTCCGGCGTCAGGTTCGGGCCGGCGCGTCGAATGTCGAGTGCGGTGTCACGGCGGGGTGCGCAGTCGCGGCGCGGCCGGCCTGGCGGCCGTCGGCCAGAAGCGGGCAGACGTATTGGCCGTACGTTCGCCCGGTGCTCCGCGTCGGCCACCCACGGCACGCTTCGGTGGCCGGGGTGCAAGCCCGGCCTGATGCCGTTCACGCCACAACGGTCCTGCCTCGGCGAAAAGTACAGCGATCACCCCGGCCGGCCGGTAATCCTCCGGTCGCTGGTGATCGCCGGGTGTCTCACGTTCCCCACCGCGCAGGGTGATCGACGATCCGGAGCTCGGCGTCTCAATGCCGACCCACACGAGCTCGTCAGCCGCTAGAAGGGTTCAGCGGCGTCCAGAAGACCCTGTGGGAGGTAGGGGGATTCGACGCGGATGTCCCAGCCGCGGCGGCGGGCGTGGCAGGCCAGCGCGAGGATGTCGAGGTTTACGGAAGCATCCGGATCGTCGGCGCGGTCGGCGACCTGGTAGTAGGCACGGTGGGCTTCAAGCGCGTCGGTCAGGGCCAGGTTGAAGCTCTCAGCGTCTCCCTCCACGAGCTGCGACAGCAGTACCGCGGGCGGCATGGCGAAGCCCCAGTCCCTGGCCCGCTCGGCCTGCTGCAAGGCCCGATGCGCGGCCGGTTCGGAATCAGTGCCGTTCAGATAGGCGTGGAGGGCTTCGCGGTACGCGGCGAAAGCGGAGCCGTCCGGGCCGGTAAAGGCAGGGCCTGTGAGGACCAAGGGGGCAAGGTCCTCGCGCGCGCCGGTGACGAGGGCGAAGGCAGTGGCCTTGTGCCAGTTTCCGGGTCCGGCTTTATCGTTCCGCTCGGCCGGGTGGCGCAGCGCACGGCCGTCGATCGTCACCTCGACCTCGGTTCCTGGCTCCGCGAGTGCGATACGGAACAGCGCCGCCCCGATCTGAGAGGCCCTCCGAAGGCTCACGAGCTGGGCGTCCGTGACATCGTCGGAGGTCCCCGCTCGCCTTTTGAAGAGGCGCTCCTGGTCGCGCATGACGCTGTCGAGCCGCCGGACGGCGCGGGGTTCCGCGTCGACGGGGGCGGACGCCTCACGAGCGTGTTTCTCGTAATGAGCCTCGATCTGCGGGCCCACCGTCCAGTCCAAGGCCGGCCGCTCCACGACCAGGGGGCCTGCGGCGAGTGCGGCCACCGCGTCCGGCCTCCGGTTCCGGCCGAACCCCGCGACCCGCGGACCCCGGCTCTCGAAGCCGGTGACCAGCGCGTGCGGGAGGTAATCGGTTCGAACGGCAGGCTCCCAGCCCAGGGTCCGGTACGCGAGCGCGGCAAGGGCCATGGGAACAAGCGGGAGAAGGGTGCTCGGGGAAGCCGCAGGGCCGTGCAGGGTCGTGTGCCTGACCAGGAGGTCGGTCAGCGCGGCCTCGAAGGCCTCCCGGTCCCCGGCGGCCAGGGCGCGCAGCGTGTGCAGCGCCATGCTGTCCGGCTGGTCCAGGAGAGGCTTGCCCGTCTCCGCGGCGCGGGCACGGATGCGGTCCGTGGCTGCGTCGATGGCGGCGAGCCGAGCCTGCGCGCTCGGCGGGTACTCCTCGTCGTCACCGGTGTCGTCCAGGACCACGGCCATCAGCCCTGTGGCGAGCTCGCCGGCGGGCGTTCCCTGCGCCCGCGCGGCGAACTTCAACCGGGCGAAGTGGAAGGCCTCGCCGTGCCGCTCGGCCTTGTCCCTGAGGACCGACAGGCAGAGTGCGTCGGTCCAACCCCCAGGCGTGACGCTCTCCTCAGGGGCCTCCTCACCCGGGTCGTAGCTCATGCCGAAGTTCACGTATTCCAGGAAGACCTGGAAGCTGCTGTGCGGGTGGTACGCCGCATAGGCGACGGCGCCGGCCGCGGCTTCGGAGGCATCCTTGAGGGCGGCCTGCGCTTCCGAGCTGTGGAGGTCGGGCATCTCGACGGAGAGGGCGCCCAGATAGTCGAGGAACTCGTCGGCGATCGAGTGCCACTCGTAGACGGACATCCGGCCTGCCCGCGACATGGACCGCACCTGACGCCCGATGCGGTTCGTGAAGTCCTCGCGTGCCGCCGACACGACGGCCTCGCCCACCTGGTGACGCTCTATGCGCACTGCCCTGCTCCTTGATCGCTTCTCTCTGTTGACAGCCTATGCGCGGGATCTGACAGCCGGCTTGTGCCCGGATACGGGGCTCCGGCCGGGCTTCGCCGAGACATTCGTGGCGATTGGCGGTGCGGCTGCCGGGCCACGCCGGGAACTGACTGAGGGCGAAGTCCGAGCGGCTGTCCCGCCGCATCACCTGTCACGTCTACCGCGGCGCGGTGTCTGCCCTCAAGGAGGAGGCACCGGGCCGGACGGGCGCGAGGGTTCCGACGCAGGGGCCCTGGAGGCAGGCCGGGCGCGGGTCGTTCCCGTATCGCCCGCTGTTCCTGCTGAAACGCTTCAGCAGCTGCGTGAAGCGCGCTGTCAGGGATTCAGTGTGACGACCGCGGAAGCACACAGGGTGTTTGGCATCGAGGACGGACCCTCGCCCGGCACCCGGACTTCCGCGCCGAGGCCCGGCACGACCGTGGCCTGTACGCGCGAACCCACTCGGGCGGATCCCACAGCGCCTCAGCGGTCACGTGGGCCGGCCAGAGGATGCGCGACCGCATCGCTGCGCACGGGCTGGAAGACGTCGGGGCCAGTGGGTGCCAGGTCAGGCCTCGGGCCGGATGCCACGGACACGGACTCCGGCTGGGTGAAGTAGTCGGCGTCCTTGGGGCGGGTGCGCGCCACTCCCTGGGGACGGGGCGCGGGCTCGAGGTGAGGGATGTGTTTGGAGCAGTGCACGTACGCCTCGTGGAGGCTGATGACTGTCCACAGCACGGGGTGCCGCCCAGGGGCGGTGTCCGCGGGTACCCAGGGGTGGGCGGCACGCAGCTCCTGGTCGCCGACGAGCTGGGCGGATCCGTTGACGTGCAGTCCGATGTGGTCGTGGGTGAAGTCCATGAAGAGCAGACCGATGTGCGGGTTCTCGGCGATGTTGCCGGCGCTGGCCAGGACGCCGTTCCCACGGTACTCGGGATAGGCCAGGGTGCGGTCGCCCAGCACGGTGACGAAGCCGGGAGGGCCTGCGCGGAAGGTGGCGTCACAGTGGCCGCGGGCATCGGAGGTGGAGAGGAAGACCATTGACTGACGGTGGATGAAGTCGCGCATGGCCGCGGTGAGGTGCGGGTGGACCTGCCGGTCGTAGAAGGCGTCGGCGCGTTCGCTCGTGCCCAGGTGGGCCTGCAACATGCGCTCTCCGCGCGAGGGGGTGACGTCGTGGCGGGTCACAGCTGGTCGATCTCCTGACCGGGTCGGTGCGACGTGAGGGGGGCGGTGAGGATGGGGGTGTCGAGCGGGTCGTGATGAATTTGGGACCGGGGCGTGCCCTGGTGCAGGAGGGTGTGCACGGCCGTGGTGACCATGTCAGGCGGACCGCAGAGGAAGGCTTCGTGCCAGCCCCAAGGACCGAACCTGTGCAGGACCTGCGGAAGTGTGCCCTGCTCACCGGGGATGTTCTCGTGCGAGACGGCGGCCCTGACGGACAGCCAATGGTGACGTTGGGCCAGGCGCAGCATGTCGTCCAGGCCGTAGAGCTCTTGGGCGGTGCGGGCCCCGATGAACAGGTCGACTTGGCGGCGCATCCCGGAGACGGCGGCTTCCTCGATCATGGCGCGGATCGGCGCGAGACCGGTCCCGCCGGCAACCATCAACAGGTCGCGGTCGCCTGCTGTGGCGAGCGTCATCTCGCCCTGGGGCGGTCCGAGCCGGACCCTGTGCCCTGGGGTGGCGTGGTGAACCAGCGCGTTGCTGACCTGGCCGCGGTGGACGGCACGGACGTGGAAGGTGAGCGTGTGGTCGGTACGCGGCAGATGGGCGGGGGAATAGTGCCGCCATGTACGGGGGTACCACGGGGTTTCCATGCTCACGTACTGGCCTGCGACGTAGCGGTAGGGCTGGTCGGGCTGCACCGTGATCTCGGCGATGCCGTGGCCGCGGTATTCGTGGCGGATGATCTCCGCTTCCCAGGAGGCAGGGCGCAGGCGGGTGTCATCGTCGGCGGCCGCGATCATCACCTGGGCTGCAATGGTGTAGGCCCGGGTCCAGGCGGCGGCGACCTCGGCGTTCCACGCGGTTCCGGCGTAGCGGGTCAGGGAGGCGACAAGACAGTCGCCTACTGCCGGGTAGTGGTCCTCCAGGGCTCCGAACTTACGGTGGTCCCGGCCGAGCCGGGAGCAGAACTGCACGAGGTTGTCGACGTCGTCGACGAGATCGATGATGCGCAGCAGTCCGCGTAGCAGCCGGTCACGCTGAACGTCCATATTGTCCGGGAACAGCCCTCGCACCTCGGGATACCGGGCGAAGAGGATGGCGTAGAAGTAGACGGTCATCTCCGCGGCCTGCGGCGCGACCACCGCCAGGCTCGTGCGCACCAGGGAGATTTCCCGGTCTGTCAGCGGGGCGGCCGTCATGACCGGCCCTCGGAACGCGCAGGGCGGAGGCAGGTCTTCACTCGCCGAGCGGAAACGGCGCGGGGGCCAGCAGATGTCGCACACGGTGAGTGGATCACCAGGCGTACCGGATGTGCCGACATGTAAAAATTCGCAATCTTAGAAGGACGTTCCGTGTCGCTCAGGTTCAGAACAGCGAAAGTGTGATCAGCGGACGAGCCATTGTGCACATAGGGCGGCAGGGCCGATCCCACTTGCGGGACCAACGCCGCGCCCCCAAATCATCACAATGTGCTGAAGAACGACGGCTCGCGACCCCTCCACTTCGGAAGCATGAGCACGCGGCAGGCCCCGTCACCAGGGCCTCCGGCCGTCCGGGACCGCCCCGGCGCGGTACTGGGTAGCCCGTACGCGAGTGCAATGGGGAGATTCGGTAAGCAAATCCAATTGATCAAGTGAAGAGACCTCGAGGGATGATCCGCAAGCAGTCGCCCCGCGGATCAACAACGTTCTCGCGGCCTGTGCCGGGTCGCCGGGCTCGGCACCTCGAACCTTGACGGCGGCCTGCGCGTACCCCCCAGCGGACCGCCGAGCCGGTTCCGGCAGTCACCCCCACACCAGCACGTCGGCCCCACCGGCTTCCCACGCGTCGTGGGCGTAGTCGGCGACCAGCCGGCTGTTGCCCGGGCCCGCCGCGTCAGTCACTGCCTGGCACAGCACCGCCGTGTCCCCGCCTGCGGCCGCCGACCGCAGCTGCTCGGTCTCGTGCCGGTACTGGAAGGACCGCGCCAAGGACGCGATCAACTCGCCTGTTCGGCCAGGACGCCCGCCGGCTGTGCTGATCACGAGCGTCAACGACGCCGGTGATCAATACAGTCGGCAGCGACACTCGGGTGGTCCCAAATCGCCGGCTGGGACGGCGTCCACGTCAGACCCTGGACCGGCTGGGTCTACGCCACCTTCGTCCTGGACGTGTTCTCCCGCATGACGGTCGGACGTGACGCCGATCTTGTGGGTGAGACAGCCGGCGCGCCTTCCGGTTGCCGGTACCGGCTCATCGCGTTCTCAGCGCGCGGCTTCGGGACCGGTTCTTCGCGATGTTTCGGATCTTCGTTCTGCTGCCTGACTCGGCGAGCAGGGCTAGTACCTCCGGAGACGTCGACTCCTCGGCGAGGGAGCGCTGCATCCAGTACGTGACCTCCGCCAACTCGGCCGGTCCCGGCACGTGACCGTCCTCGACGGACAGACGGAACAGCCAGTCGTGGATGCGGCGGCGGATGAAGTCGCGGAACCCGTCCGTCTTGAGCTGGCCGAGTTCCGGCAGCAGTTCGGCCGACCACTGCCGGAACTCGGCAGGGCCGGTCACCTTCGTCGCGATCCTGTCCACGAGGGCGACCACGGCCGTCTTGGACGCCATCTCGTCCGGGTCACGCAGGATCGTGGCCACGATCGCGCGGTCTCGGCCGCGGCTCCGCGAGGAAGCGGTCACCGACACGACGCGTTGGTATGCGGACGATCGCACGTGCCCGTCCGCGACAGCAAGGTCGACGTCCACGTCGCGGATGCCTGCCCCCGCCAGCAACTCGGTCACATCGGAATACAACGTCAACACTTCATCCCTTCTCACAGGGCCCGCCTCCGCATCGCGGGCATCTCCGCCGGTCCGCACGCTGATCCAGACGCAACGGCCCTACAGGACTGTCTCCTTGAAAGGCTACGGGCGCCATTCCTGCTGGTAGCCAGGGTGTTCGGCGTATGACTGGCCAAGAACTGGCAGCGCGTATGCCAGGCCGGCCGAGCGGGAGTCCGAGGCATCCATGGCTTCGTGGTCGTTCGCCAGTTGGCGTAGCCGCTCATTCTCCATGTGCAGTTCTCGGTCGGCTTCCCGGAGCGCTCGCACCAGCGATTCCTGTGACTTGGTGCTGATCCGCTGGTGATCGGGCAAGGCCGGTTGCCCGGTGGCGGGCTGCTTGCTCGCGAGGTGGCGCAGTCTGGCCAGCAGCGTCGTCCAGGCCGCGTCGTAGGGAAAGGTCCGTGAGACGCCGGCCCGGGCGGAGACGCCGGTGACGGTAACCGCTCCGCCATCGTGCTCCAGGGCCTCCAGGACAGGCTGGACGCGCGCGATGCTGGGGCATCCGGTGCCGGCCGCCCTGCTGGCAGCACTGCGGCGGCAGGGCGAACCGCTTCCGCTGAGCCGGCTGTTCTGGGAGCCTGGTCACAAGCGGCAGCGTGAGCCTTCCTGCGGGCCGAGGACCTCAAGGTGCGCCTTGGTCGCTGCGCACCAGGGACTCAATCGCAGGTGCTGCCTTGGTGACCCTGCTTCTGTTCACCCTCTGGACCTCCGTCCAGTTGGTCTTCCTGCAGCAGGAGTACTGGACCAGCGGCATCGGTCCGATCGTGGTCGGCGCGTGGTGCCGTCTGGTGCTGCAGGCATCGATGGCGGTGCCGCTGGTCTGGCTTGTGGGCTGCTGCCGGCCCGGGTGCCGTGTCCGGTTCGCGGCCCACTGCCGCCGGCTCCCGGCGCACCCGGCCGAGCGGGGCCTCAGCACAGAGGGGGGTGACCTGCTGGGCCGCAGCTGGACCTGGCGCAGCGCGTACCAGCGGGACACGGACGAGGTGACGTGGATGGACAGCGGAGGCGAGTTCTGATGACGAAGACGCCGAAGAGCCGGGGCGACCGGAGCACGTCTGAGAAGCAGCGCACGCTGCGGCGCACTCTCCGCACCTGGCGGGTCCGGCGCCTTTTCCGGCACTGGAAGCGGCCGGAGGCCCTGCCCTGGCCGGACGTGCACGAGGACATCGCGTACCTCACCCGGAAGTTGGGACGCTGGCACCCCCACACCCTCGCCGCCCGTTCGAGGGCGTCCTCCTGGCTCAGCCTCGAAGGCCGGCACACAGATGTCCTGCGGCTGGCCGAGGCGGACGTGGCCGAACGGACCGCGGAGTTCGGGGCTGACGATCCCGACACGCTGGGGTGTCGGTCGTCACTCGCCTGGAGCCGACGCAGGGTCGGTGATCTGGACGGCGCCGTCGCCGAAGCGCGGGTCGTCGCGGAGGACTCCGCCAGGGTGCTGGGCCCCGACCACGCCGACACCCACCGCCGACGGGCGAGCCTGGCCCGGTTCCTCGCGGAGAACGGCGAAGCGGCCGAGGGAGTACGCCTCCTGCGAGACCTGTACGCCGAGTCACAGGCGTTCAGATGGAAACGGAGGGACGAAACGCGGTCCATCCGCACGACCCTGGTCACGGCGCTGGAGCTCAACGGCGACCTCCAGGAGGCCCTGGACCTCCTGGACGAGGAGATCCAAGCCGAGCGGGGGACCATCTACGGCGTCGACGAGAACCTCGGTGACCACGAGATGAAACGTCTGCAGGAGCGGCGCACCCGGCTGGCCTCCGACGTGGCTCTGCAGGACTGGAACCGGCGGAGGAAGCAGGAGCGGAGAAAGCGGAGGAAGGACGCCCCCGGCCGGTGACAACTGTGGACCGGGGAACTGTAAAGGACACCCGCATGGATGCCGACTTGTCGGGATGGACGTTCGCAGCGAAGATCGCGAAGAAGCTCACGTCGGAATGGACAGTCTCGGCCAAGGGTTGTTGCAGAACGCCTGGGATTGGGTATTCCCGTTGTATGGGCGGGGTGTTGCGGGCTGAGTCGTTGTGGGTGGAGACGTTCACCGGCTTGTGAATGAGCCGGCTCGGGAAGGTGATGAAGGCAGTACGGGAGCGGGGAGGAAACGGTCCTGGTGGTGGCCCCCCTGGTGCCTGCCGCTGGCGGACCGGGTCCTGCTGGTGGTCGCCCACCGGCGCACCGACCTCACGATGCGGCAGCTCGCCCCGCTGTTCGGCTGCTCCCCGGCTACCGTCTGCCGGATCATCCAGCGCCTGCGGCCGCTCCTCGCGATCGAGCCGGCGCCTCGGCCCGTCGCGGATATCGAACGGCTGTGGATCGTGGACGGAACCCTCGTCCCAGTCCGCGACCGCAAGGTCGCCGCGTCCTCCCGTAACTTCGGTTCTCGGTGAATGCGCGGGTCGTCATCGATACGGACAGCCGCCTGGTGATCGCCTCGGCCCGCCCCGTCCCCGGGAACAAGGCCGACGCCCACACGGGCGGGAATCGGACCTGCCGGCCATCGCGGTCGGCACGACGGTCATCGCAGACGGCGCCTGCCTGGGCACCGTATCGATCGTCCCGCACCGCAGAAGATCCGGACGCCCGATGCTGCGCGGCCAGGAAGAGGAGAACGCCGAACACCGACGCGTCCGCGCCCGAGTCGAGCGCACCATCGCCCGCATGAAGAACTGGAGAATCCTTCAGTCGCCGGTCGTACCGTCGAGCATCTCGCGCAGGATGTCCAGGTGGCCGTTGTGGCGGGCTGTCTCCTCGATGAGGTGGTGCAGGATCCAGCGCAGGTCGACGTGGAGGCCGTTGCGGACGGCTCGCCGGGCATGCTCGTCCAGGTCGTTCCCGGCGACCAGTTCGCGGTACCGGGCGCTCTGGTCGGCGTATTCGTCGAGCAACTGCGCGAGCGGGAAGTCGACGGCGATACGCATCTCGCGGTCGGGGTCCTCCTCGGTCCAGGGGCCCCGGTCGTCCTCGCCGAGGAAGACCACTTGGAACCAGTAGTACTCGACCCAGCGAAGGTGGTTGATCACTCCGCTCATGGTCATCAGCGGTGAGCCCGGCAGGAGCGCCTTGCCCGCGTTCTCGTCGGAGACGCCGTCGCATTTGGCGCGTGCGGTGTCACGTGTGTAGTCGAGAAACGTGGTGAGCTGGGTGCGCTCGTCCCACGCGGGCGGCGTGTCATCGATTCTGGTCATCGCGCGAAGCCTCCCCGATCATCACGACCGATGTCGAGGCAATTTCCGATGAGCCCAACCTGCTCCACCTGGCTCCTTGTCCGGCAGATGGCCACGGCGATACGGCACCGGTGGGCCCAGCCAGCGATCAGCACGAAGGTGGCACCCTGCTGCACGGCAGCAGCGCTGTTCAGCATCCAGGGTGCCAGCGGGAGGGCTCCCGCGAGCAGGGAGAGCGCGGCAAGCCCGGGCAACCAGCGGGAACCACCACAGCCAGCTTCTTGGCAAAAACGGTGCGGAGCTTGCTGACTTGGCGTTCTCACCGTGGCCTCCATGGTGAGGACGCCTTGGCGACCGACGTCAGCTCACCGAGACCTGCCACGAGTTCGTGATCACGTGTGGCTGATGGCCCATGGGCCACAGGCAGCTGCCTGGCATTGCCGCATACGCTTGAACAAGCCAGAGAGGTCGAGCAGAGCACCGGTTCGCGCGCCGGGCACTTGAGTCTCCAGCGGCTGGAGGGTCCAGGATCTCACCCATGGAAGACGAACACCCCGACGTGCTCACCATCGGCCAGCTCGCTCACCGCACCGGTCTGCCGGTACGGACCCTGCGCTTCTGGTCGGACGAGGGGGCGGTGGAGCCGGTGGCCCGCTCCGCGAGCGGCTACCGGCTGTACGACGCCGAGTCCGTGGCCCGCGTCGAACTGGTCCGTACCCTGCGGGAGCTGGGCCTCGGGCTCGACGACGTGTGCCGCGTCCTGAGCGGCCGCACCACGGTCGCCGAGATCGCCGACGCGCACGTGGCCGCGCTCGACGCGCGGATCCGCTCCCTCAAGGTGAGCCGCGCCGTCCTGTCCACCGTATCGAAACGTGGTTCGACTGCTGAGGAGACAGCACTGATGAACCGGTTGGCGCGGCTGTCCGCCGCCGAACGCAAGCAGATCATCGACGAGTTCAAGAAAGAGGTGTTCGGCGGGCTCGACATGGACCCGCGTCTGCATGACCGTATGCGCACCTTCAGCGTCGAACTGCCCGACGACCCCACACCCGAGCAGGTCGACGCGTGGATCGAACTGGCCGAGCTGGTGCGGGATCCCGGTTTCCGTGCCCGGATGCGCACCATGCTGGAGCTGAGCACCCCGGTCGCGGGGAAGAGCCGTCCCCCGGGGGCGTCCATCTGGTGGGCCAGGCAGGTCGTACAGACCGTTGCCGAGGCCAGGAAACGCGGAATGGCCCCCGCGGGACCGGCGGCGGCCGAAGTGCTGTCCGAGCTGTTCGGCGACGCCGATCGGGCCGCTGTGCTGCTGTGCCTGGAGGCTGGAATCGAGGCAGGGGCGGAGCGCTACCGCAGGCTCGTCGCCCGCGTTCGTGGACAGTTCTCGTCTCCCGACGCGACCGAGGAGCTCGAGTGGCTGCTGCGCGCGCTGCGTGCTGCGGATCAAGCCTCACCGGTCGCACTGTGACCGGCGTCGTCCCGCGGCTCCTTGCGGGGCGGCGGAACGACGGGGCGACGGGTTTCACGCCTGGCGGCGGCCCAGGGCTGTATCGGGGTCCTCACCGCCCCAGCTGCCGGCGGTACGCCACAGGACGTGAACACCGAAGGCCTCGCGTACGGTATCGGCGGCCCAGTCCTCGGCCGGCGGCTCACACAGGACCAGGTAGAGGCGGTCGGCCGGCGTGCGCAGGGTGTGGTTGATCTCGAGAAGGCGGGTCGCTCCTGAGCGGAGATCCGCGTACGCGGAACGGCCGACGCCCAGGACCTCGTAGACGAACAGTGATTCGCCCACGGTGCAGATGACGTCCACGGTCACGGAATCGGTCGGCTGCAGATCCGCCCACAACAGCTCCGACTTCAGCGCGTGGCGAACCGCCTCGTGCTTCTTGCAGATGCGGTCGGCGGTCGCCGAGGTCTCCAGGGCACGCAGGAAGCCTTCCTTCGTGGTCACTGCCGGTACAGCTGGTGCTTCTTCGACGGTCGTCACGAGTTCGGTTTCCTTCTGCTCGGAGCGCTCGGGCTGATGGGCGGCGGGCTCTGTGGCGTTGTCGAGGGCAGCGGCGTCGGCCAGGCGGGTACGGAGCCTCTGCTGTGCTCCGGCCAGAGCCAGGGCCCAGCCCGACTCGGCGAGTTCGTCCTGCAGTCGGCCCGTCTCCGGAGTGCCGTCCTTCAGCGCGCGGTTGGTGCGTGATGCGAGGTCGCGCAGGGTGCCCAGGCGCTGCCGGTCAGGGGAGCCGAGGACTCGGTACACCTCCACCCAGTCCGCCGAATCGCGGCGGAGGATCCGGTTGGCCATGCCCTGCAGCTCGGACAGCCGGGTGCGGGCATCCGCCGTAGCACCCTCGTCTCCGGCGACGAGATCGTCGAGCACACCGAGCGCCGCCGTGTAACGCTGAGCCATCTTCGGCGAGATGGGCAGGCGGCCCCGTCTGTCGGCGGTGAGCACGCTCTGACCGGTCTCGTTGGCGAAGACCCAGCAGTCCAGTTCGTCGCCGGGCCGGGGCGGCGTGGAGCCGTGCCGGACCGTCAGGGCCAGGGGGCGGTCCGTCTCAGGGCTCAGTGCCTGGACCTTGTAGCGTCCGCCGGGCCCGGGACCGATGACCCGGACGCGGATATCGGCCCCGATCCCGGGAACGTCGTCCGCATCCACAGCTGACCTTGTCCCGGGTACGTCGTCCGTGTCCGCCACTGCCCCGGCCCCGGGAACGTCGTCCGCATCCACGCCGGCCGCTCCTGTCCCGGCTGAGGGGACCCGGGGGGCGGTATCCCTGTTCGTGAGGACGTCGGGGAGCGGCGAGGTGTGCAGCACAGTCAGGCTCTGCGTACTGCGTGTGAGGGCGATGTACAGCTGTCGTAGGCCGGCAGGGCCGCGATCGGCGATGGTGGCGGGCTCGACGACCAGGACGTGGTCGTACTCCATGCCCTTCGCCTGGGCCGCAGCCAGGACGGACACCGCCTCACGGCCCGTGTCCGTGAGGCCGGCGCCCTCGTCGAGGCGGCGGCTGATCTCGTCCAGCCAGGACGAGTCGTCGGGAACGATGACGGCGACGGAGCGCGGAGTGCTCCCGTCGCTGGTGCCGGCCAGACGGGTCATCTGGGCGACGGTGTCGTCGAGCAGCTTCCACGGCTCGGTCGCCACCGTTCGTACGGCGCCCTCGCCCGCCTCTCGCACGGCCTGCGGATACAGCTGTCCGGGGGCGACCGCGCGGGCGAGGGGTTCGACGAACTCCATGATCTCGGCCGGGACACGGTAGCTGGTGTTCAGCTCGGCGACGCGCCAGTCTCCGTGGTCGGACAGAAGTGTGCCGAGGAGGTCCCAGGTGAGGTGCGTGTGGGGGCCGGTGGCCTGGGCCAGGTCACCGAGAACCGTCATGGAACCGCCGACGGCGCAACGGCGGCGCAGCGCGCGGGCCTGCAGCGGGGTGAGGTCCTGGGCCTCGTCTATGACGATGTGCCCGTAGCGGTGGGGGGCGTCACCGTCGATGAGGAACCGGAGTTCTTCGAGGCAGACGTGGTCGTCGAGTGTCCACGGCTCCGCATCGGCGGTGGCGGCACGCGGCCGGTGCAGGGCTGCCTGCTCGTCGGCGTCGAGGATGCCGTCCGCGCAGGCGCGCAGCAGGTCGGGCGAATCGTAGAGGCTGCGCAGGGCCTCTCTCCCGCCCGGCGAGGGCCAGATGCGTTCGACGAGACGCTCGACGCGGCGGTTGCGCTCCAGGTCGCGGCGGATCGTGCCGCCCTGGCCACGGCGGGGGGCGATGGTGGCCAGCTCCTGGAGGAGGCGGTCGACGAACAGGCTGCGGAAGCGTTCGCGGCGCTGCCGGTAAGGGCCGTCGACGGTGCGCGACTCGTCGAGGAGTACGAGGACTTCGGACTTCGGCACGCGCAGCGTCGTACTGCCGGCGCTGACGACGACGGCAGGTTCATCGCCCTCGTAGGAGGGCTCGGAGGTGAGGTCGTCGAGGGCCTCGGGTCGGCAGTCGCTCTCGACACGGCGCCGCAGCACGGCCGCCATCCGCTCGCCGGACTTAACCAGCCGCGTTTGCGGGCTGTCGGTGCCGCGGATCTCGCCGTCCCACAGGCGGTTCAGCTGGACAGCGTTGACGTCTCGTGTGCCGAGGGTGGGCAGCACCTGGCCGACGTAGTCGAGGAACCTTTGGTGCGGGCCGATGACGAGGATGTCCTGAGCCTTGAAGTGCTCGTTGTTGACGAGCCAGGTCACGCGGTGCAGCCCGACGGCGGACTTACCGGTACCCGGGCCGCCCTGTACGACGAGGATGTCGGACGGTGAACCGGTCACCAGGTCCATCTGGTCGCGGCGGATCGTCTCGACGATGTCCCGCATCCGGCCGCCGCGAGAGCGCCGGAGCTCGCGCAGCAGGAAGTCGTCCGGCTGGACCGGCTTACGGCGCTGGTGGCGGACGACGTCGCCGGGCGTCGGGGGCGGCGGACGGTCGTCGCGCTGTCCCTCGCCCCGTTCCTGGCCCACCGCGACGGGTGTCCCGGCAGTCTCCTGGGGATGTGCCTCGGTCGCGTCGTCAGCGGCCGGGCGCGGCTGCGGAACCGGGGCCGGAGAAGGGATGACCGGGGCGGCGATCTCGTCGAAGTAGTCCTGGACGACACGCTGCACACAGCGCAGCTGCCTCCGCAGCACCACCTCCCCGGGTGAGTCGGGCAAGGCCTCGGCCCAACTCTTCGCGAGTGTGCTGGTCCACGGCAGGACCACGATTTCCTTGTCGGAGTCGTGCACGACCCGTCGGCCGATGTACCAGGGCCGCGGCTTTCCGCCCGGGTCCTCCGGTGCGTCCACGCGGGAGAAGACCAGCGCCTCGCCGCCGAGGCCGCCGTACGCCTCGGCCTGCGCCTCGGCATGCTTCCGGTTGGCGATGCCGTCCTTCCCGCTCGCCGAAGCCGTGGCGGCCGACGACCCGGTCATCTCGGCCAGCTTCGCGGTGTAACAGTCGTACGCGTGGTCCACCGCCGTCTGCTCGGTGGCGATGACCTCGTCGTGCGTGGTGGTGCCCATGTGCATCCTCCCTGCGGGCGCCCGTGAGCGCCGCTACGGGCCTGCGCCCGTACCCCGCTGAAACAACTATCAGAAACCGAACGATGACAACCAGTCAGAGAGCAATTTCCGGACCAGCTCCCCGTTTCCCGGCACTCCAGGCGCCCACCTGCTAGTGCGTGGGCCCGGTCTCGTGCTGGTGGTCGTGGCATCCCGGGCCCGGTGTGACCGGACGACTCCCGCGCGGCTCGACGTGTCGGCCGTCGTGCAGCAGTTCAGACACAGCCGGCCGGTGGTACTGGTCGCCCGGCACTGCGGTGCCCAGCACCTCGAGACTTCCGTTCGCTCCCGGTGACCGTGGGGCTGACGGCGGACCTGGGGTGTTTTGCCTGGTATCAGGGCCGAGTAGCGTCCGCCCGGCGCCGCGAGGGGACTGCCGTGTCGCCTTGCGGGCCCGAACTGCCGACCGTGATGCAGAGCGACTCCCATGGATGAGTCCTGTCGACACACGGCGGCCCTTGCGCCGCCCTCATCCTCATCGGCCGGGCGCCATGTCCTTTGCCGTCCTCGCAGTTCGCGGGCAGATCGGTGTGGTGCGCAGGGCGGGCACAACAGCGAGAGGCCGCGACCGGTCCCCCGGTCCGGTCGCGGCTTGGTCGGTGTGAAGGCCGGCCGGGGTCAGCAGCAACTGCCGGCGGTGGCGGGGTACGCGCGTCGATGTCGGTGGCGTACGGGCCGGAGCAACATGCGCTGCTCCGCTGCTCGGTCAGGTTGTCGGCGTCGGCCTTGACGACGTACACCTCCCACGGTTCGCGTCCGGGCCGTGGACCCGGATGCCGCCCGGCGTGAGGTACTGCGGCGGGCTGAGGTCCTTGCCCACATCGAACGCGGTGGCGGTGTTGATGGCGCCTGCACCCTGGTCATCGCGTCAGCCGTTGATGATCTCGGTGAATCGTTGGGTGTCGATGTTTCCTCCGGAGGCGATGATGCCGATGCGCCGGGGAAGGTTGTCGATGTGGCCGGCGAGGAGTGCGGCCAGGGCCGTCGCGCCGCTGGGTTCGAGGACGATCTTGAGGCGTTCGAAGGCGAAGCGCATCGCGGTTCGGATGTCGTCGTCGCTGACGAGGGCGATGTGGTCGACGAGTTGACGGTTGATGGCGAAGGTGACCTCGCCGGGAGTGGGCAGGGCCTGTCCGTCGGCGAGTGTCCGTGGCACGGGGATGGTGACGCGCTCCCCGGCTTCGAGGGAGCGTTTGGTGTCGTCGCCGTTGTCGGGTTCGACACCGACGACGCGGATGCCGGGGCGCAGCGCCTTGGCGGTGATGGCGCTGCCTGCAATGAGTCCTCCGCCTCCGACAGGTGCGATGAGTGCCTCGAGTTCCCCGACCTCCTCGAGGAGTTCCAGGGCTGCGGTGCCCTGGCCCGCGATTACGTGCGGGTGGTCGTAGGGAGGGACGAGCGCGAGGCCGCGTTCGGCGGCAAGCGCCTCACCGAGGGCGGTGCGGTCCTGGGTGTAGCGGTCGTAGGAGACGATTTCCGCGCCGTATCCGGCGGTGGCCTCCTTCTTCGACCGGGGGGCGTCCTCGGGCATCAGGATGACGGCGCTGGTGCCCAGTTCCCGGGCTGCCAGTGCGGTGGCCTGGGCGTGATTGCCGGAGGAGTAGGCGGCAATGCCTTTGGCGAGCTGTTCCGGGGACAGTTGCGCGGCGGCGTTGTAGGCACCCCGGAACTTGAAGGCGCCGACCCGCTGGAAGTTTTCGCATTTGATGAACACTTCCGCGCCGACGAGGGCGTTGAGGGTGCGGGAGGTCAGGACGGGGGTGTGGTGTGCGATGCCGTTGAGCCGTGCGGCGGCGGCGCGGACGTCGTCGAAGGTCACGGGCAAAGCTGCGGTCATGGTGTGTCCTTGCGTAGGTGGGTGAGGCGGCGGTCGCCGGGTCCTGCTTGCTGGTCACCAGCCGTGAATGCGTTGCCAGTTGGCCTGCACGGCGGGCGTTGAGCCCGTGTCCTGGGCGCTGTCGACGACGTGGTAGCCGCGGTGCTGGGCCGCCGTGGCACACGCGTGGTTGGGAAGGATGCGCAGGCGGGTCCCGACGGGCAGGTCGGGCAGGAGGGCACCTTCGCGCACCGTGAGTGTGCCGTGTTCCTGGCTGGCCGCGCTCATGAAGAGGTTCGGGATCGGGCGTCCGGCCAGGTCGAGGACCAGGCCGTAGCCCTGGTCCTCGACCTGGCCGGCGGTGCCGCGGTCGCGTGACATGGCCATCCATCCGCCGTCGGTGATGATCCAGCCGTGCTCAGGGCGGTGCCCGATGACAGTGACGACGACCGACAGGGCTAGGTCGTCGACCTGGCAGACACCGAGGCCTGCCATGACGAGGTCGAAGAAGACGTAGTTGCCTGCCCGTAGTTCGGTGACGCCGGTCAGATCGTCGGCGGCGTGGGCAGTGGGAGTCGAGCCCACGCTCACGGTGGTGACGGGTAGCTGCGCGGCGCGCAGCCTTTCGGCGGCTGCGACGGCGGTGTCGCGTTCGTTCTCGGCTGCCGCCCGCTGGTCCTCGGGGGTGTAGGCGTAGTAGGACTCGCCCGCGTGGGCGAGGACCCCGTCGAGGCATCCGGCGTCGTGCAGGATGCGGGCGATGTCGATGAGCCCGGGGGCGTCGGCCTTGAGGCCGCCGCGGTGGCCGTCGCAGTCGATCTCGATCTGGGTGGGTACGGCGAGGCCGGCTTCGCGTGCGGCGTCGGCTACGAAGTGGGCCTGCTCGCGGCTGTCGAGCAGGACGCGCAGGGTGACGCCACGGTGCAGAAGGGCGATGACGCGGCGGAGCTTGTGGGGCTCGATGCCGACGGCGTAGGTGATGTCGGTGTAGCCGCCGTCGGCGAACGCCTCTGCTTCGGCGAGGGTGGAGACGGTGACAGGGCATGGGGCGCCGCCATGCATGAGAGCGGCGACGTCGAGACTTTTGGCGGTCTTCACGTGCGGGCGCAAAGTGACGCCAAGATCGTCGGCTCGGGCTGCGAGTCGTTCGATGTTTCGCAGAGCTTTGTTCACGTCGACGGCGGCGAAGGGGGTGTCGGGGTCGGCCAGCGTCGTCTCGGCGGCTGCGGAAGGGGTGGCGTTCACAGGGACACGTCCATTTTCTTGAGGAGGGCCAGGCCCAGACACAGGTCCTGCAGGCCGACCCCGGAACTGTCGAAGACCGTGATGTCCTCATCGACGTCCCGCCCTGAGACTCGGTCGGTGAGAACGTCGCCGAGCGGGATGAGGACGGCGTCTTCTGAGGCGTGCTGGCTTTCGCCCATGCGCCTGGCCTGCTCGGGAACGTCGCAGAAGAGGCGTGCGGTGGCCAGGAGTTCCGGTGGGAGCTCCCGCTTGCCGGGTGCGTCAGCGCCCATGGCGGAGATATGGGTGCCCGGACGGATCCACTGCGCCTCGAACAGGGGTGGCGTGTCGGTCTGGGCGGTGGTGGCAGTGACGATGACGTCGGCCCGTGCGCAGGCCTCTTCAGCGCTGACACTCCGCGCGTCGTGGCCGTCTGCGGACAGTCGCACGGCCAGCTCGGTGGCGCGGTCCTTGTCCCGTCCTACCACCAGCACCTTGCTGATGGGCCGCACGCGGCTGACGGCCCGGACTTCGTAGGCGGCCTGGTGCCCGGTGCCGAAGACCGCCAGGGTCTCGGCGTCGGTGCGGGCAAGGAGGTCCACGGCCAGGGCGTCGGCGGCAGCGGTCCGGTAGGCGTTCGCCGTCCCGACCTCCAGGACTGCCGCGATCCTGCCGATGCTTTGGTCGAACAGCAGCAGGGTGGAGTGGTGCCTGGGCAGCCCGCGTGCGGGGTTGTCCGGCCAGAAGGTGCCGATCTTGACCCCGGCGTGGGTCGCGGAGGCTGACGGCTTGAGGGTGAATCGATTGCGCGGGTCGGATCCGTGCACGACGAGGCTGGGGAGGGCGGCAGCGTTCACGGTGGCGGCGAAGGCGTGGCGGGCCGCGTCGAGGGCGAGGGACTCGTCCACCAGCGCGGCAGTCTGTTCCTCGGTGACGTACAGCAGTCCGTACGATCCCGGCGTCCGGTCTGAGTGCGGCACATGGTGGTCAGTCGAGGGCAGCAATGGCGTGCACCTCCGCTGCGGACCCGTGGTGGAGTTCCTTGAGGCCGGCGACGGCCCGCTCCTCGCCCGGGCGGGGGCGGTCGTGCCCCGTGGTGATCTCGTCGGTGGTCATCGAATCACTTCGTGTAGGAGTACACACTGGCTCGGGAGATTCCGAGCAGATCAGCGATGGTCTGGGCGGCATTGCGGGCGTCGAAGTAGCCGTCCTCGTACAGGCGCCGCACGAGTTCCCTCTTCCCTTCCCGAGGCAGGGCCCGCGGGGTCGTGGAGCGCTCTGCCGCTGCTGCCTCGATGACTTCGCGCAGCTCTCGGCGGCTTCGGTCGCGCAGCCTCTCCAGCGAGACGTCCCGGTTCTCGGGATCGGTCGCCACCAGGTTCGACAGCGTCAGCGTGATGGGCGAGAGCGTCGAGATGTCCAGGTTCAGGCAGAGGGCTGCGATGTACTGCCCGGAAGCGTTCTTGATCCCGATCGAGGTGCTCTTCGCGGGACGCCCGTCGGGGAACTGGTTGGCGTAGTTCTGGATGACGCTGGGGTACTGCGGGTCCCGGATGCGGGCGAGTCCCAGTTCGGTGGCCGACTGCCCCACCTCACGTCCCGACAGGTTGTTCTCGATGAAACGGATGGCGTGGTCCGGATCGCGCAGGTCGTGCAGCACGACCTCGCAGATGCCGGGGAACATGCGTCCCAGTCCCTCGGCGACCTTCTCGAACTCGGTCAGGAGGTGCTCGTCGTCCGAGGCCTCGGAGACCGCCGGTCCGGGCAGCTGCCCGTCATGTAGGCGTGCTCCGTCCTGGCTCGTGTGGGTGTCGTTCTCCGCTGCCATCGCCCTGCCTTCCGTATGGGTCCCGCTCCCTGCCGCTCCGCACTCCCACAGGGGTGCAGCGCGCGGGGATCAGCATGCAGTTCTTATTTTTTCGTCCATTCCTGTACAGATAATCTATCCATCTCCAGAGTTCCCGTCCAGCGGCCGGGGTGGTCGGCCTCGCCAGGCCTGCAACGGGGCACGCCGATGCTCTTCGCCCGAAGAACTTCCGCCCTGCCGTTCCTGGCCTGCATCACTGGAACGAGCCCACCCCTCACCACGCCAAGCAGCGATTCCACTGTTGCGCGGCCTGCCGGCCCGAGCCCTTCAGAACGCACGTTCCCCGCAGGCACCGCCGGCCTCCGCCGAGCGCGGGACGCACGGCCGTCGTGGGACACGGCCCCCTGCCCCCATCAACCAAAGCTTCGGAGGCACACCATGACGTCCCCACCACTCCGGACCATCGATCCGGAAGCTCAAAGCGCAGTTCAGGCATGCTCGGACGATGTCTTCGGCTGCCGATCGGCGTGCAGCCGGTCATCGCTGTCGGTCTCGGCGCGCTCTTCGGCACCCTCGTCCCGGCTGCCGGTGAGCAGATGAAGATCCTCGGTGACGTCTTCCTCGACCTGGTTCAGGTCGTGGTGCTGCCGCTGGTCTTCCCGCTCGGGTGCTGGGCGTCGCCGGCATGGAATCGGTCAGGAAGGTCGGGCGGATCACCGGCAAGGCGATCCTCTACTTCGAGGTGGTCACGGCCCTCATTCTGCTGGTAGCCGTGGAGCTCACCAGTATCGGCAAGGACGCTCCCGTACAAGGTGCCGGCACCGAGAATCTGCAGAGCCTGGACCAGGGGGTCGACTTCCGGACCGGGTGCTGGTCACCGAAGCGAAGCCGGAGGAAGACGTGCTGTGGGCCGCGTCGAGGCGTTCCGCAGCCGGCCAGAACTCTCGGTCGCGGCCCCGCTGTAGACGATCACACTCGCCGTACTCGCCCCGCCCACGCGAACTCGGTAGACACCCTTCATACTTCCGCCGCGCAGCCCGTCGGTTCCGGCTACATGGACCCCTGCCCCCAGTGCCTTACACACGATCCCCGAGAAGGCTCCAGTCTCCATGAACCGGCGTCCTGCCGACCTTGTCCTCGGCTCGGGGCGCTGCCGGGCCGCAGCCGTCCTCCAGCAAGTCGGCTGCCTCGGCGGGCACTTCCGTCCGTGGCCGTGTGCCGGCGAGGCGGCAGGAGTCAGTTTCGCTCTCGATGTGGTGCCGTCGAAGGTGAGACGGTCGACGATGTCCGCGCGAAGGCGGGCAAACGGTGAAGGTCCTGATTCAGCCTCCGAGGAGCTCGTCGGGGGCGACGGCGGTCCTGCACTTCACCGCGCGTTCGGTCAGGACCTGGAAGAGAGGTTCGGCGTCGCGGCGGTCCAGTTCCGTGCAGCCCAACTCGTCGACGCACAGGGCGACGCGGCCGGAGCGGGCGCTGGTCTTGTCGAGCTGCTCCTCGTCGGCGGCCACGGCACCGGCAAACCGCAGGGATGGAGTGACGGACGTGTGGTCCTGGTCCCGGATGAAGCCTCAACGCCGGGCGTGGCGGATCTTCAGCCGCCCGAATCCCATGGTCCCGGAGATACGGATCTTCGGCCCGCCGGGCCGGGTAAGCGGCCGGGCCTTGTAACGCAGATCCTTCCACCCAGTCTGCAAACCCTCGACGACGGCTTCGCGAGGCACCGTGATCTTGGCCCTGCCGGTGCCGAGCTGCAACTCGATGTCGACTATCGGATGCTCGATGACCGCCCGGGACAGATCCAGGCGCACCCTTCCGAACGCGGACTCGACCTTGAGAATCCGAGGTACCCTCCACACGCCGCGCCGCTGGATCCGGCCGCCGGCAACGGCGATCGTCGACGTGGTGCCAGGGTGCTCCGCCGGGAGCAGAGCCAGGGCCGACACAAGCTCGCTCTGCAGCTCGGCGGTGAGGACACGGTGGAGGCGCTCGTCCAACTCCTCGTGCGAGATGATCCCTTCGGCGTAGGCGTCCTGAAGGCGCTGAACGGCAGTATCGCGGTCTTCTTCGCCGACCAGCGGCATCGAGTCCTGCGGTGAAGGGGGCACCGTTTCACCCTACTGCCGTGCGGGCGACTCGAACCCGCCAAGGTCCGGAACGAGCAATACTCTGATGGGAGGCCGACCACTCGTCATCGTGGCCACGGCCGCCGCCCCGGAGTGCCTGTGCCGTGCGACTCGAACGGCACCACGCCCGCGTACATCATCGGCGGCCAGCTGACCCTGCTCGACGCCGCGCTGGGCACGATCGACTTCACCACGCCGGATGGCGGGCGGAACCAGCTGGGCGACCAGACCGCGACCCGTCATGGTGCGCCCTCGCGGCTGGCATCTGCTCGACTCGACAAGCATCTGCACATCAACGGCCTGCCCGCCCCGGCAGCCCTGGTCGACTTCAGCCTCTACTTATTCGACTGCGCCCAACGGCAGATCGAGGCCGGACGGAGCCGTACTTCTACCCCCGAAGCTGGTGTACCGCGACGCGGCATGACTCCGGAACGATGTCTTCGTCTCTCGTGGGAGCCGTCTCCTCCCTCCACACAGACGCGGAGATGGTCATCACTGTGACAAAATTCGCCGAACACACCCTGGGCAGAACGGTCGTACGCTCCCAGGACCGGGCAGGTTTCGTCGTCAACACGCTTCTCATCCCGTACCTCCTTTCGGCGATCCGCATGGCGGAAACCCGGCTTCGCCAGACCCTCCGACGTCGACGCCGGCATGGAACTGGGCTGCGCTCATCCGATGGGCCCGTTGAAGCTCGCCGACCTGATCGGCCCGGACGCAGTCGCCTCCATCGCCACGTCCCTCCACGACGAGTTCAAGAAACCCCTCTACGCCCCGCCGCCCCTGATCCGGCGCGTGGTCGAAGCCGGGCTGCTCGGCCGCAGGAGCGGCCGCGGCTTCCACACCTACGCCCGGGCCGAGGAGCCCCGGGGTCACCACAGAGCTGAGGGGCCCGCGTGTTGTGGAGATGGAAGTGCGGCGGACGGCGGTCCACCGCGCTCCCCCGCTTCGCGTTCCACGCCGGAGCTCGGTGGCTCATGTCACGTCCCGGGATACGAACAGCGACCCTCGCAGAGCGACCGACCCTCTAGGGTGACCGGTGCAGCTGGTTCGCCCTGCCCTCCAGGCAGACGCGTCGCAAGAGGGAACCCGGTGGGAATCCGGGACTGCCCCGCAGCGGTGAGTGGGAACGACCGCCGTCATACGCACTGGATCCGGTCGGATCTGGGAAGCGACGGCCAGTAGGAATCTGCCCCGGCAGGATGCCCACAAGTCCGAAGACCTGCCCGTTGCCCGCACGCGACCCCTCGTGTGCGGATATCCCGGTGACCTCGTGGGCGGGTCGGCGTACGTATCGGACGAGACGGCGCGCCTCTTGGGCGTGCACATGTTCCGTCCGGTTCGTCACCCCTTCGCGTCCGTGTCCCGTCTCCGGGATCTCAAGGAGTCATCTCGCGAAGGAGATTTCCGTGACAGCGAAGCCCGCAGCAGCGGCAACACGGGCAACCGTGTACGGCTACCCCCGCCAGGGACCGAACCGGGAACTGAAGAAGGCCATCGAGGGCTACTGGAAGGGCCGGATCACCGCCGACGCCCTCCGGGATACGGCAGCGGATCTGCGCCGGGCCAGTTGGCAGCAACTGGCAGACGCCGGTATCCAGGAAGTGCCCACCGGCGACTTCTCGTACTACGACCATGTCCTGGACACCAGCGTCATGGTCGGTGCCGTCCCGCAGCGGCACCGTGAGGCGGTCGGCGCCGACGCTCTCGACGGCTACTTCGCGTCAGCACGCGGCACTCAGGATGTGGCGCCGCTCGAGATGACGAAGTGGTTCGACACCAACTACCACTATCTCGTGCCCGAGCTCGGCCCGGACACCACCTGCACCGCGGACTCGTCCAAGCAGGTCGGCGAGCTCAAGGAAGCCCTCGCCCTCGGACACACCGCCCGGCCTGTGCTCGTCGGCCCAGCCACCTATCTCCTGCTCGCCAAGCCCGCCCCCGGAGTGCCGGCCGATTTCGAGCCGCTCACTCTGCTGGACCGGATCCTTCCGGTCTATGCGGAGGTACTCGCCGATCTGCGCGCGGCCGGCGCGGACTGGGTACAGCTCGACGAGCCCGCACTCGTCCAGGACCGCAACCCTGCCGAGCTCAGTGCCGCCGCCCGCGCGTATCGCGACCTCGGTGGCCTGACGGACCGCCCCAAGCTGCTCGTCGCCTCCTACTTCGGCCGGCTCGGAGATGCTCTGCCCGTCCTGGCGAAGGCCCCGCTCGACGGAGTGGCCCTCGGCTTCACCGACGCCGCGGCGGCCGACCTCGAAGACCTCGCCGCCGCCGGCGGGCTCCCCGGCAAGCGGCTCGTCGCCGGGGTCGTCAACGGCCGCAACATCTGGATCAACGACTACGAGAAGTCGCTGACCACGCTTGCCACGCTCCTGGGCCTCGCCGACCGGGTCGACGTCGCCGCCTCCTGCTCGCTGCTGCACGTCCCCCTCGACACAGCGCCCGAGAAGGACATCGATCCAGTGCTCCTCCGCTGGCTCGCTTTCGCCAGGCAGAAGACCACGGAGATCGTCACTCTCGCCAAGGGACTGTCCGAGGGCACCGACGCCATCGCCGCGGAGATCGCGGCCAATCGGGCCGGCCTCGCCTCGCGTGCCGCCTCCCCGATCACCCACGACCCCGCCGTGCGGGCCAGGACCGCCGCCATCACCGACGCCGACGGCCGTCGCTCCCAGCCCTACCCCGAGCGAGCAGCCGCCCAGCGGGCGCACCTCAAGCTGCCGCTGCTGCCGACGACGACCATCGGGTCGTTCCCCCAGACCGCTGAACTGCGCACGGCCCGCGCCGACCTGCGGGCCGGCAGGATCGGCACAGCCGGATACGAAGAGCGGTTCGAGGCCGAGATCGGTGAAGTCATCGCCTTCCAGGAGAAGACCGGAATCGACGTCCTGGTGCACGGTGAACCCGAGCGCAACGACATGGTCCAGTACTTCGCGGAGCAGCTGACCGGATACGTGGCCACCCAGCACGGGTGGGTCCAGTCCTACGGCACCCGTTACGTCCGGCCACCGGTCCTGGCCGGTGACATCTCCCGCCCCGAACCGATGACGGTGCGCTGGACGACGTACGCCCAGTCCCTCACCGACCGACCGGTCAAGGGCATGCTCACCGGCCCGGTCACCATGCTCGCCTGGTCCTTCGTCCGGGACGACCAGCCCCTCGGCGACACCGCCCGCCAGGTCGCCCTCGCCCTGCGCGACTAGGTCGACGACCTGGAGAACAACGGCACATCGGTCATCCAGGTCGACGAACCCGCTCTGCGCGAGACCCTGCCCCTTCGCGTGGCGGACCACGCCGGATATCTGAACTGGGCGACCGAATCGTTCCGGCTCACCACCAGCGGCGTACGACCGGACACTCAGATCCACACCCACATGTGCTACGCCGAATTCGGTGACCTCGTCCAGGCCATCGACGAGCTCGACGCCGACGTCATCAGCCTGGAGGCCGCTCGCTCCCACATGCAGGTCTCCCGCGAACTGGCCGCACACGGCTATCCGCGCGAAGCAGGTCCCGGCGTGTACGACATCCACTCCCCGCGTGTGCCCGACGCGGAGGAGGCTGCCGCACTTCTTCGCAAGGGACTGAAGGCCATTCCCGCCGAACGGCTGTGGGTCAACCCCGACTGCGACCTGAAGACCCGTGGCTGGCCCGAGACCAAGGCGTCCCTGGAGAACCTCGTCACCGCCGCCCACACGGTCCGGAGCGAACTGCCCGCGTCCTGACCGGAGAACTCCGTAGCCGGGGCGCCCGCGCGCGCCCCGGCTACGGAGTCTGCGGTGCACAGGAGATTGCGGCCGAGCAGGCGGGTGTGACCATAAGCCGGTGCCCTCTCGTAAGTGACCGGCTCAAGAACGTCGAGGCCTCAGTCGGACCATGCCGGAATGGGGATGACCGGCGTGCACTCTGCGAACCTACCGGCCTCCGTGGGCCGTTGGCGCTCGAGCTTTCGCATCGCGTATTCCCTGGCGTCCCCTCACCGGCGGGGTACGGCAGCCCATGGCGTGACAACGCTCCCGAAGGGAAACCAGTTCAAGTTCAAGGCCCCAGGCGGTCAGTGGAACGAACGACGGAGTCGTAAGTCCTGGCGCTCACCCACTGCCCCGCCAGGACGCCTGCCGGCTCGCCGGATTCCTGCGAGAACAGCTCGGCGTCAGAGCCGGTCCATCCGGCGCCGCGTCCGCGCGCGAGTGAGACATGCGGCTTCCAGCGCTCAGGGGAATGGATGGGATTGAGTCGTCCGCAGCCTGCGGAATCGTACAGCGTTCGCCATACCGTCTCGTGCAGACGCAGCAGCGCCGCTTCGGGTAGGACAGCCCAGGCCAGGACATTGGTCCGTCCGGTGAATCGCAGCGTTCCATCGAGGTGCAACGGGATCGGCAGGACAGCAAGGGCTCGCGCCAGACTCAGACGTACCTCCGGTGCGAGATCGACTGCCGTGGCAAGGGTCAGGTGCGGACGGTTCGTCGGATGCCGATGTGCCGCAAGGCTCGGCAGGCCGTCGTTCAGCAGACGGCACCAAACTTCACCGACGGCCCGGTTTGTCATCTCGTCGGGCAGTAGTTCAATGCTGTGCACCGAATCAGCCTACAACTCCTTTCGGTACCGGCTCGCAATCGACGTTGGCCGACCATCTCGATCTCCTCGGACAAGCGCCCTCAGTTCCGCGATCTCCTTGCGGTCCCATTCCGTGTATCGCCCCTCCATCCACCTCCGCATTGCGGAACAAAAGCAAAGTAATGACACCTGCGCATTTCAGCACTGGAGACCGGAGGCGGGTGTAGCGTCTGGGTCAGCTGTCGTGGTTCCGAAGTACTGGCCGCCGTGCGCTCGCGCTGGCGATTGTGCTGTTCGAGTCTCTGAGAACCCGGGCGATCACCTCCGGCTTCGCACGGTGCGGGGCCCGCTTTCAATCACCTTGGAGGACGACATGGCCAGCGGAACCGTCAAGTGGTTCAACGCGGAAAAGGGATTCGGATTCATCGAGCAGGACGGCGGAGGCCCCGATGTATTCGCTCACTACTCCAACATCGCAAGCTCCGGCTTTCGTGAGCTCCAGGAAGGCCAGAAGGTGAACTTCGACGTCGTCCAGGGGCAGAAGGGCCCACAGGCGGAGAACATCACACCCGCTTGAGCTTGCACCTCCCCAGGGCTCGCCTCGCGACAGTCGCGGGGCGGGTCTTGTGCGTTCACGGAACCGTTCCGACTGAGGCAGCTGGACTGCTCGGCCACATTCAGGCTCACCCGCACACGACGGCAGGGACGTGTGGCGGCGCCATCCGGCGCCTGGAGCTCAGCCCTGGAACTCCTTAAGCGCTTGCTCAGCCAATGTCAGTCGAAGTTGCTCATCGGTCACCCGGTCTGTCCAGAGTCCGAGTCTGTGATCCAGCGCCCTTCGGCGGAGTCGTGCACGTACGCCGGCCTCTCCCTGGTCCCGCTCGTGCGGAACGGCTTCCCGCCGTCCGTGATCCGCACCGTCCCCGTACGGCCCCCGGCGCTCCACTCCAGCTCCAGGTACCAGCGGCAGTCGCAGCCCGCCGTCCGCGCGGAGACCAGCAGCTCCTCGGGGTCGGAGGAGGTGACCTTGTACGGGAAGGAGACGGCCGGGATCTTCCGGACCTCGGCGCCGGAGGCGTCAAGGCCGTCGACGGGCCTCGCGAGCGGGCGCGGCCGGTCGAGGTCCACGGCGAAGTGGCGCGGGGTGACGGCGCCGCCACAGCCGTTGTCCATCCGGTACGCGTTCCACGGCAGCGGCGCGGCGCGGTCGACCACGCGCACGTGCAGGGCATGGAGGACGACGGCGTCGGACGGTGACCGGCCCTGGACCGTGATCCGCACCAGCGCCTCCCCGCCGTGCACGGCACCGTGCGTCCCGGCCCACGCCCCGGAGTCGGCCGCGACCGGCGGCGGGGCGACCGCGCGCGGGGCCCGGTCCACGAGGTAGGTGTGCCCGCAGCCGCCCTCCCAGAGCTGGGAACCGATGCTCCAGGTGAAGGGGAGGGGGGCCGCGGTCCGCCCCGGAGCGGTGGAAGCGGGAGCGGGTGCGGAAGCCGTACGGGTGGGGTGGCCGAGCAGGGTGGCGGCGAGGGCGAGCACGACGAGGGCGACGGCGGCGGCGACGAGGAGGGGAGCGGGGGCGCCACGACGGGGGCGGGCGCGGGGCGCCTCCGGCGCGGACAGATCCGCCGCGGACGGGTCCGGCGCGATCGGGTCCGGGGCGGGGCCGTGGCCCGGTTCCGGCGCGGACGGTTCCGGGTTCGATTCCGGCGCGGCCGACACGGCCGGCACAGGCGTGGGCGCGGGCGAGGCCGCTCGGCGGCGGGCGCGGTCCGCCTCCGTCCAGGCCGCCTCCAGGGCCCGCCGTTCCTCCTCGTCCGCCCCGCACAGCATGGCGAGGCGGTCGACCACGGCGAACTCCTCCGGGACGGTCGCGCCCGAGCAGTAGCGGTGGAGGGTGGACGCGCTGACGCTCAGCCGCCGGCCCAGCGCCTCGTAACTCCTCCCGTCCCGCGCCTTCAGCGCGCGCACGAGCCCCGCGAACTCCTCGACGGCGGCGTCCTTCGGCATTCCATCCCCCTCGACCCTGCGTCCCATCCTTCACGTCCTTGCACGTCAGTGAGGGTGGAATGGTTCCGGGACGGCTGGTGGGCGCGGGATCGTTGCAGCCGGCGGGTGCCGGCCCCACGCTGGTTGAGAACTGACCGAACGAACGACCCGACGGGGGATCCACGACCATGAACAAGCTCCGCACCGCACTCGCCACCGCAGCCGCTGTCGCACTGGGCCTCGCGGCCCTCGCCACAGCCCCGGCGCAGGCCGCTGCCCAGCCCGCCTTCCTCGCCGCTTCCCAGATGCCGCCGTCGTCGACGCCGTGGACCGCCACCCAGGTCTTCACCGGCGTCCCGGAGAACGGCGGCGTCCTCTGCGCCCCGTACAAGATCCCGGCGCAGAACACCCGCTACCGCGAGTTCAGCACCGAGCTCGACACCAACGGCGTCCAGGTCACCACCGTCGCCCGTACCGAGGCCGACGCCGTGAAGCTGGTCGACACCCTCCGCGGGGCCCTCGCCGGCTGCGGCCCCCTGCTGGAGCAGCAGAACCCGGGCCTGCAGGCCGTCAGCGCCTCCCACGGCAAGCTCGCCGTCGAGGAGGGCGCCTGGATCTACAGCCTGGACACCGCCGACCCGCAGATCGGCATCTCCGACATCCACCTGTTCTCCGTCGGCCGCGACGGCCGCACCGTCACCCTCGTCCGCTGGGGCCAGATGGGCGACCTCGAGGACGCCCCGCTGACCGCCTTCCGCACCACGACGAAGACCGCCGTCAACAAGCTCCACTGACCCGGGGGCTCCCCCGAGGGCTGACCACAGCTCGACAGCGGCGCGGCCGGAACCCGGGCGCGCCGCTGACGTGCCCACCTGCTCCGCCGACGGCGACTGGCCTTCACCAGCATCGCCTGCACCCTCATCTGCTACCGCAGACTCGCCAAATGAGATCGCCTCTTATGCCGGCTGCCGGACCGGAACGGCTTCGTACAGCTCAGAGGCGGACGACGACCAGCGCGATGTCGTCGTGGCCGCCCTTGGCGACGCCGAGCCGCGCGAGCAAGGCATCCGCAATCCGGTCAGGAGTGAATTCGCTCAGGTCACCCAGCGCCCTTCGGAGCAGATCCAGACCGGTGTCGATGTCTTCCCCTCGACGCTCGATCAGCCCGTCGGTGTACAGGATCAGGGTGTCGCCCTGGCGATAGGCCACGCTGGCCTGAGGGCGCGGCACATGCTCGGGCCGCGCGCCCAGAGGCGGATCGGTGGCATTCTCGAGCAGCTCGCACGTGCCGTCGCTGTGAAGCAGAACCGGTGGAAGGTGGCCGGCGCTCGAGTAGACGAGCAGTTTCGACCGGGTGTCGACGAGCACCGTGACCGCAGTGGTCGCCAGTGCGCCGGCGACCGAGCGGGCATACATGCCCACCCAGTACCTCCAGGGCCTGGGCAGGGCCGGTCACAGCCCGGCTTGCCGCGGACAGCGCACTGCGGAGCATCCCCATCACGGTGGCGGCCTCCAGGCCGTGACCGACGGCGTCACCCACGGCGACGGTGAACTGTCCGCCGGCCAGGTCAACGGTGTCGTACCAGTCGCCGCACACATTCAGGGAGCCGATCGCAGGGAGGTACCGCACCGCCACGTCCCCATGCCGGGCCGGATCCGGAGAGTGCAGCATCGCCTCCTGCAAGGTGACCGCGACCTCCCGTTCCCTCTCGTGCGCCGCCCGTAGCTCCTCGTTCAGGCGCAGCAGCTCGCGGGCCCGGAGGTAGAGCTCGGCCTCCATCCCCTCCTCCCTCTCGGTCATAGGCCCTCCCGCCCCGCCATGGCGGTCCCGGCGGGCCCGCACGAACGCGGTCACGTCCTCCACCCGGTGGATGATCCAAGCCACATGCCCGAGCCACATGCCCGTCCCGGTCGAAGACAGGTGTGTTCACCGTCGACCACCATCGCTCCTCGAACACCCCGTGACAAGTTCGCTGACGATGAGTTCGGTGGTGAAGACCGCTCCATCGAGGTTCCAGGACGCGAGTTGCCGGTCCACGAGTCTGCGCGCCGCGCCCACGACGGTGGCGTCGGCGGGCAGTGTCCAGTCAGCGACGTTCTCTTGGGGCAGGGGATGGGTGCGGGCGAGCAGGAGCACCGCGTCGTCGTCTCGGGAAGGCGGCATGCGGTACAGGGCTGTATCGCACAGTTCCTCCAGCGGCTGCGTGGTGGGGGCGAGGATGCTTTCGAGGCGGTGTCCGGCAGCGGTCCGGTCGGGGCCACGGGCGGCCAGCATGCCGATGGTGTAGTGGGCGAGCAGACTGCCCGGGGGCAGCTCGATCACGGCTGCGTCGAAGGCCCGTCCGCCGCCTGCCCCCAGAGGCGGCCCCTTCGGGACGTCCACGGGAAGCGGGGACCCGTCGGGGTCGACGATGATGGGGGCCGGGTGGCCCGCGCGAACCATGGTGCACTGACGGGAGACGGGGTCGTAGACGGTCACCGCGCAGGTCGCCACATGGGCTGCCGCATCCCCCGCGGGGGTACCCGCGAGCTGAACTGCGACCTCGTCCAGGTGAGTCAGCAACTCGTCCGTCTCCAGGTCCTGCAGGGCGAGCGTGCGCAGCGCGACGCGGAGCTGGCCCATCGTCGCGGCCGCCTCGATCCCGTGGCCTGCGACGTCACCGACGACCAGCGCGACACGGGTGCCGGGGAGCGGGATGACGTCGAACCAGTCGCCTCCCGCGCTCTCAGGCAGGTACACGTGGGCCGTCTCCACTGCGGAGAGGCGCGGGATCACACCGGGCTGGAGCCTGCGCTGCAGCGTCGCGGCCACAGTGTGCTCACGGTCGTAACTGTGCGCGTTGTCCAGGTGCGCGGCCGTGGTCGAAGCGGCTTGGCGGGCGACGTCCAGATCCGCTTCCTCGAAGGGGTCGGACTCGTGCCGGTAGAGAGTGAGCAGCCCGAGCACGGAGTCCCGCGCCTCGATCGGAGTGACAAGCATGGAGTGCACGTTCGCCGCGATCAGCGGCGCGAAGCCGCCAGGATCGCCGGACAGCCAGGGCTCGTCCGCCGAGACGCGAACAAGTCGGGCCCGCCTGTCGGCGAGGACCTGCGTGTACGGGGTCGGAAAGGGGAACGGCCGGCTGTCGCCTTGCCTCCTGCTCCTGTCGCCATCCGCGGGGGCGGACGACACCCTGCGTAGCGGGGTGGCCGGCGGCACCGGGCCGGGAAGGCGCGCGGTTCGGGCAGGATCCACGTCCAGCAGATCGACACTGGCCGCGTCGGCGAAGTCAGGCACCAGCGCGCACCAGCTCATCAGCTGTGGTCCGTACGTCGAGCGTGGAGCCGACGGTCTCGTGTACCCGGCCGAGAACGGCCAGACGGTCCGCTGCCGCCTGCTTCGCGGTCACGTCCTCGACCACGCCCACCAGCCCCGGTCTGTCGTCGCTCAAGCGGTACATGGGGAAGATGGACACTTCGAGGGCGAGCGTGCGGCGCGGGTTCGACGGGGATCTTCCCCGGATCAGCCGGCCCCGCAGTGGCTCGCCCGTCTCGAGGACCTCGTCGATCATTGCTCTGAGTTCGCGTGGTTCGAATCCGGGGGAGAAGTCCTCGACTCTGTGCCCGATGACGTCCTCGGCGGACAGTCTCCGCACACCGCGTCCGCGAGGGTTGTAGCGCGTGACCTTCCGTTCGGAGTCGAGGACGAACAGACCCTGGGGTGAACCGGCGAACAGCGCGTCCAGCACCGCAGAGTCGTCGGCCGGACTGCCTGCCATCGCCAGCTCCCTTCGCGGCCCCCTCCCCCACCCTGTCGCATCAGCTGAACGCGGCAACTCGGTCACGTGCACTTCGCACCAGGAACCTCGGCGTTGCTCCTGCTCCCGCAGGACGCGGCTGCCGAACGCGCGAGACGTCGTCCGGCGGCCACGCCCGGCTGTTCGGGCCGGGCCGAGTAACGGGCATGGAACCGAGCCGCGCAGTGTTGCCGGCGGACGGACTTCCCTGGCATGTCACCATGCCTCCGTGTCCTTCGCCTCTTCCTGACGGACCGGCGCAGGCCGTCCCGTTCCGCCGGCCTTCGAACGGATCCGCGTCGCGAGCAGTGGAAGCACGAGCACGGAGATCATCGCGGCACCGACCAGCGAAGCCGCCTCGTCGGAGGCGAGGAGCTTCTGGTCGACACCGATGGTCGTGATGGCGACGACCAAGGGGAGGCATGTGGAGGCGAACAGCGGCAGAGCCGTCCGGTCCGCCCGGCTGAGGTCCTTAGGGGCGAACACGTACACCGGGCAGCCGCGCACGAGCAGGAACAGCAGGAGGAATGCCGGAACCAGCAGGAGTGCCTTCAGGTCGTGCAGCAGAGCGTCCAGGTCGAACTCGATGCCCGTGACGACGTAGAACAGGGGCACGAGGAAGCCGAAGCCCATCGCCTCGACCTTGCCGAGAACCTCCCCGCTGCTCGCGGGTGTCGCCCGGTGCAGCACGAGTCGGGTGAGGACGCCGGCGGCGAAGGCACCCAGCAGCACATCGAGGCCGAAGACCTCCGCCAGCCCCAGCATGCAGGCGAGCAGCAGCATGACGAACCGGACCGCGAACTGGCCGCTGCTGTGCAGGGTCCGTTCTGTCAGCCGGGCGAACCAGGGCGGCCGGGGGCGCAGTGCCCAGAACACCGCGGCGGCCGTGATCGCCCCGAAGGCGGCCAGCAGGGCCGCCGACTCCGCCGGCCGGCGTCCACTGAGCAGGAGCGCGACGGCGACGACGGGGCCGAACTCGCCCACAGCGCCGAACGCCGACATGACCGTACCGAATCGGCCCCGCAGCTCTCCGCTGTCGCGCAGCATCGGAAGGACGGTACCGAGAGCCGTACTGGTGAGGGCGGTGCCGATGACGAACGCCTCGAAGACGTCACCGCCGCTGATGAGGAAGGCAAGTGCAATTCCGGCGACGAGGGACAGCAGCCAGGACCACAGGGAGCGGCGCAGGGTGTCGCCGCGGGCCGCCGCGAAGTCGATCTCGTAACCGGCGAGGAAGATCAGCATGGACAGGCCGAGGTCGGCGAGTGTGTCGACGACGTCGTCGGAGTGAGCCCAGCCGAGGACGTCGGGGCCGATGAGGATGCCGAGGGCGATTTCGAAGATGACCAGTGGGACACGGATGCGCCGTCCCGTGGCATGGACGAGGAGGGGTGCCAGAACGGCAGCCGCCATGATCAGGACGAGCGTGCCCGGGTGGGTCATGAAGCGCCGCCGAGTCGTCGGCTCACGATGACTTGACGGTGAAGCCGGCGTCCGGTTCGGCGAACCGGACGAGGCGCTCGCTCAGCCTGCCGAGGTAGCCGGTTGCCTCCGCGTCACATCGGCCGTCGAACTCTTCGGGCGTGGGAGCACGGAGGAGTGCCGAGCGCAGGACCGCTTCGTCGAGGCCGATCGCGAGATCATCAGCGTCGCCGCCGGTGCCGCTCCCCCTGACGTGGGTGAGGTCGCCGTTGCACTGCCGCTCCACGACCGAACCTCCGCCCCTGAGTTCGAAGCGGACGATGGTGTCCGTCTCCGAGCTGCGGGGGCCACCCACCCGGACGTCGAGCTGCCGCAGTGCCTGGTCGGCTTCCGTGACAGCCGCCCCCACGGGCTTCGGCTTCGTACTCAGTCCCATGGGCGCTCCCTCACAGCCAGTACGCGGACCGGGGGCTGCGGCACCCACGGCCAGTGCCACTCTGTCCTGAGCGGATTGCCTCCACTACCGGGTGTACTCCGTCAGGGGGAACGCCCGTCTGCGGCCGGCTCGCACCGGTGGACCGGACCGGCTCGCGCCGGCAGGCGGGACCGCAGGAGGAGCCGGCCGACTCCGCTTCGTTGTCCCGCCCGTCCGGTGGCGCCGCCTCACGACCGCGCGCTGCCCCCGATCGCGGACGTGGCGCCCGCCGGGCCCGGCGCACCCGCAGTCATGCCGCCGCACTGGTCGCGGCCGGGCCGGGCTGAGGTGTGCCGGCGCTGGGACCGGCACCTGCCCGAGCCGAGCACCTTGGAGGCGTCCAAGGCAGGGGCTCAGGAATACGTGTACGCCGGGACCTGACGGACGCCGTCGCCCGTCACCGGTCAGGCGCCGGACCACCCGGCCGCCCGGTTCCGGCCGAAGTCGCTTCGCACCGGCGCGACCTGACGGGCGCGGGACCCGCGGGCCACCGCTCGCCTCACTCCCCTTCCGGGGCGTGCGGAGCCGTGGAGGGTGCCTCCGCCGGTCGGTCCCGCCCTCCGTCGTGGCCTGACACCACCACCGCGACCAGCCCCAGCACGACTGCCGCGGCGGCGACGCGCCCCGCAGCCCGGAGCACCCACCCCGGCAAGGACAGTCCCCCTGAACGCCACCCCGACAGGGTGAGTCGTTCGCCCCTCCGGGCCGGCCGGGTCAACCGTACAAACAGCAGTACGGCGACCGGCAGTTGCAGCAGCCACAGCACCGTACGCGGCCACTCGCCGTACCAGACGTTCGTGCCGTACAGGAGGGTGTGCCACACGCTCAGGACGTACACGACGATCACGAACCTGTGCAGTCGGCGCCAGGTGTTGGCGCCGATGCGATGCCGGACGTAGAACAGCAGGCCGAGCGGGACCGCGAGGTACAGGGCACCCTGCCCGATCGGGATGGCGATCCGGCCGGTTCCCGAGTCGTACCAGCCGGGCACGAACGAGTCCGCGAAGCCCACCCACAGGCGTTCGGCCCACGCCAGCCCGGCCTCGTACCGGACGAGTTCAGCCGCGAACATCAGCGCGTGGGCGAACATCAGCGCCATAGTGGTCAGACTCGTGGTGCGGTGCCAGCGCTCCAGGACCTGCGGGGAGCCCGGCAGCCACGCGGGGCGCCGCCCTGACAACAGCAGTCCCAGCATGACCGTGCCCCACGCCCACAACAACGCCGACCAGCCGAAGGCCTGACTCAGCAGGTACATCCAGTAGGTGTCGGCGTCGGCCATGAACGGCATGACCGCCACCGTCGCCGAGTCACCCGACTCCACACGCACGTACAGGAAGACGAACACCGCCGCCGTGACCGCGAACGCGGCACCGGCCTCGGGCAGCACGGCCCGCAGGTCGGTGCGCAGGGTGACGCGGCCTGCGGCACGCCGGTCACGTGTGAGCGGCTCAGGTGTTCCTTCGTCGTCCGGCTTCTTCTCTGACAGCATCCCTGGCCCCCGGGCACCGACCACCGAGGGGCGGTGCGCATGTGTCGTAGGAGAAACCAGTCTCCCCTGAGGAACGGGAGGCACCCAGGCTCATTCCGGCCAGAGCACCGAGGCGGCCACGGCAGCCTGCCCGCCCAGCAGCACTCGGTGAGCCGCGTGCTACTGGCGTGGGGAGCATGTGGACACGAGCCGGATTCGGAATCGCTCGGACGGACCCGCCGGGCCCTCACCGTCACCCAGGCACCAACCTCATCAGGACAACCGTCCGTGTGCCCCTGTCGCAGCGCTGCGAGCGCCCCTACTGTTGGGCCCGCAGTCGGTTCGCGCCTCCCTTCCGTCCGGATGCCCGGTCGCGCGACGCAAGAGGGAACCCGGTGGGAATCCGGGACTGTCCCGCAACGGTGAGTGGGAACGAGAGCCGTCACATCACCGGGCCCCCGAGGTCCGAGGAGGCGACGGCCGACAGGTGCCCACCGGGTTTCCGGTGAGCGCGCCCACGAGTCCGGAGACCTGCCGCTGCGCCCGTGTTCGCGCGGGCTGTGCACGGTGACCTCGAGGACTGGGTTGGCGGTACGGACGGCTGTACGGCACTTTGTTGCCGCGTCTCCTCCCCGGTCGGTGGTCATGGCCCGGGACCAGGAGGAGAACGACTTGCTGATCACGCGCTTGACCGTCACCCGAGTCGGGAGCCCAGCCGTCCTCCGCCGGCACATCCGGGGGGAGCGGTGCTGACCCTCTCCGGAGAACCCCGCGAAGACCGGCGTGCGGCGCCGCCCACCGTGTCAGGCGTCTGCCATGGCACCTTGGGTGAGCTGTACCAGGGTCCTCTGCGCGCGGCCGCCGCGCCGGACATCGCCCTGGTCTCGTTTCCCGTGGACCGTCACTCCTGGGTCCACTTCACCCCGGGCACCGGCCCGCCGGAGCCGTCGGGTCTCGGGGACAAGTCGGCAACGGCCGCACGACTCTTCCTGGAGCACTTCCGGCTCACCCTGCCGACGGGCCTCTGGAGCACCCACTCCGACCTCCGGGTGGGTGTGGGGATGGCGAGCTCGACCGCCGACATCGTGGCGACGCTGCGTTGCCTGTTCCAGCTCTTCTCCCTGCCGTACGACCAGGAGGTGGTCCTCACCATCCTCGCCGCGATCGAGCGGGCCGACAGCGTCTTCCTCGACGAATTCGCCCTCCACCTCAGCGGTCGGCATCGGGTGATCCGGCGCCTGGGCACAGCCCTCGGCTTCCACACCGCGTTCGTCACGGAACCCGGGACGGTGGACACCGAAGCCGTCACCAGCTCGCTGCTGGAGCACTACCGACGGCGCGGAGAAGAGTACGAACGATGCCTGACCGACCTCCTCAAAGGCTTCGGCTCCGGTGACCCCGCGGCTGTCGCCCGGGCGGCGACGGTCAGTGCCGCGCTGTCCCAGGAGGTGCTTCCCAAGGCCACCTTCCACAGCCTGCTCGCGCACCGCGAGAGGTTCGGCGCGGACGGGATCTTCGTGGCCCACACCGGTTGCCTGATCGGCTATCTGTTCCCTCACCGCCTCGGTGCCCATCACAAGTCCGAACTCTCCGCCTTCTTCCATTCGCTCGGCCATCAGTGCTCATTCGTCCGAGGAGGATACGGATGATCCACCCCCACATCGCCGACGCCCTCAAGATGCCCGATCTCGTCCGGCTCACCGACACAGTGGTCCTGATCCGCTTCGAGTCCATGAAGATCTACTCAGCCCTGGCAGCCGTCCGCCATCTCCTCGACCGGGGCACGATCCGTCCCGGACAGACTCTGATCGACAGCTCCAGCGGCATCTACGCCTACGCCCTCGCGCTGGCCTGCCACCGGCACGGCCTGCGATGCCGCATCGTCGCGTCCACCACCGTGGACGCCACCACACTGGCCCAGTTGGAGATCCTGGGTGCTGTCGTGGAGCAGGTCAGGCCGTCGCGAAATCTCAAGCTCGACCAGGAACTACGGGTACGCCGGGTGAAGGAGATCCTCACCGGGCAACCTGACTTCCACTGGATGCGGCAGTACCACGACGGTGTCCACTACCTCGGCTACCACGACGTCGCCGACCGGATAGCCGCGGCGCTTCCCGGCCGGCCACTGACCGTGGTAGGCGGCGTGGGATCCGGCGCGTCGACCGGTGGGGTCGTGGAACATCTGCGGAGAACTGACCCCACGGTGCGTCTGATGGGTGTGCAGCCGTTCGGCAGCGTCACCTTCGGCAGCCAGGACCATGACGACCCGGAGGCGATCATCGCGGGCATCGGGTCATCGATCGTCTTCGACAACGTCCACCACCACCTCTACGACGGGGTGCACTGGATGGACTTCACCCACGCGATGTCCGGAGCGGTCGCGCTCCTTCGCGACCACGCGGTCTTCGCCGGGCTGTCCACCGGAGCCGGATACCTGGCAGCCTCCCACGAGGCACGCCGCCACCCCGACCGGCTGCATCTGGTGATCGGTGCCGACACGGGCCACCGCTACGTGGAGCGGGTGTTCGCCCGGCACAAGGAGTCCCTCGATCCCGGGGCCCTGAAACCTCTCGAGGTGGCGGGGCCCGAGGAGATGGCCATGCCCTGGTCCACCATGGCGTGGCAGCGCAACCCTGCCCCCGCACACAGGAAGGAGCGGACCGCGTGAGTGTGGTCTGCCTGGAGTCGCTGACCTTCGGACTCGGACACCTGGTACGCGCCGCCGACACGCTGGGCGAGCGGCTGCTGCTGCTGACCCGCGATCCGTCGTACTACGCGTACGAGCTCGAACGGCTCCCCGCCGGTGCCCTGGACGTGGTGGAGACGGACACCTTCGACACGGAACGGGTGGCCGGCCTGCTGCACGGGACAGCCGGCCTCCGCGGCCTGATCAGTTCCACCGACACCTGGACGCTGGTCGGCGCGGAGCTCACGGTGCGCCTGGGCCTGCCCGGACTCGATCCGGCTGTCCTGCGGCTCGCACGGGACAAGTCCGCTGTACGCAACCGGCTGTACGAGGCGGGGCTCACCAGAGGGCGGGCTGTCGAGTCGGGCGGTTCTCTCGCTGAGCTACGGGAGTCGCTGCTGAAGGAGGCCGGTCTGCCCGCCGTCATCAAGGACACCGCAGGTACCGGCAGTCAGAACGTCTGGTTGGCACGGGACGAACCCGAACTGGACGCCGCCCTGGCGCAGGCAGCGGGGCGGTCGTTCATGGGGCGGCTGTTCGCCGAACCGTACTTCGGCGGACCGGTGTACAGCGCCGAGACCCTCTCCTGGCAGGGGCGGACCCGGCTGCTCGGCGTCTCCAGCCGCCTGATGTCACCCGAGCCGCGGTTCCGCGAGGAGATCACCGCCTTCCCCGTCCGCTTCCCCGAGGAGCAGCACATCTCGCTGGAGAGGTGGCTGGGTGACGTGCTGGCCGCCATCGGCTATACCGACCGCTTCGCACACGTGGAGTTCGTGCTGACCGCCACCGGCCCGGAGGTCGTCGAGGTGAACCCCCGTATCGGTGGTGCTCTTGTCGGCGAGGGCATGTGCCGGGCCCTCGGATACAACGTGTACGAGGCGGTGATCGAAGCGGCGCTCGGCCGGCGCCCCCGTCTGATGGACGCGGACCTGCCTGGCGGTCCGGCCGTGGCCTTCGTGCTGAGCTACCCGGACGCCCCAGGGACGCTGACCGGGGTCAGCGGGCTCGAACGGCTGGCCGCACTGCCGGGGGCGCCTGCCTGGTATCCGGTCAAGCGGATGGGCGACCCCGTCGAGCACCTGTCCGACAGTCGTGGGTACGCGGGCATCGTCTACGCGGAGGCCGAGACGGCCGAGCTCGCCACGCACCGGGCGGTGGCCGCGGCCAACGCCGTGCGGGTGCACACCGAGCCGTTCGCGGCGTCCGGCCCGAAAGCGCCCCGTGGGTGAAGGCACAGGGCGCGGGCCGGGCCGGCGTTCGGGGCTGTCCCCGCTGGACGGGCCGCTGCGCTTCCTACTGCTCAGCTCGTTCCTGATCCCGCTCGGCAGCTTCATGGTCCTGCCGTTCATGTCGGTCTTCCTGCACGAACGCCTCGGGATGGGGCTGGGGACGGTCGGTGTCGTACTCGCCGTCGCGTCACTGGTCCAGTTCTCCGGCGGGATAGCCGGTGGCGCGCTGGCCGACCGGATCGGGCTGCGGCGCACCATGCTCTGGGCTCTGATCGTACGAACCGCCGGCTTCGTCGGCCTGCTGATGGCTCTGCGCTGGCCGCCACTTGCCGTCGCAGCGCTCATCCTGACGTGCTGTGGTGCCGCGCTGTACCTGCCGGCCAACAAGGCGTACCTGGTTCACGGGGTGGAGGAGGAACGGCGTCCGGCATACCTGTCGGCGGGAAACGCGGCGCTGAACGCGGGCATGGCGATGGGCCCGCTGATCGCGGGGCCGTTCGTACTGTCCTCACCCGGCTGGCTCTTCGTATCCGTGACGGCCCTCTTCGTCGTGGTGACAGCAGGCCACGCGCGGCTGCCGTCGACGGCCTCCGAGCAGCCACCCACCGCCGGGGCACCTCGCCAGGGTCTGCTGGCGGGCGTGGCACTCCTGCCGTTCGCCGCCAACGCTCTGGCCTTCTACCTCTACTTCCACTTCCAGCACTTCCTGGCCCTGTACGCCGTCGAGCAGGCGTCCACCGCGATCTACAGCGCGGTGCTGCTGCTCTGCTTCGCACTGGTGATCGTCGTACAGCCCCTGGCGTCCGGGCTGATCAACCGCATGCCGTACGGTCTGGCCCTCGCGGTCGGCTTCACGGGCCTCGCGGCAGGTCTGGCCGTACTCGCGATCGGCACCCGGCCGGCTCTGCTGGCAGGCGGTGCCCTGATCACCCTGGGCGACATCGTGCTGTTCCTGAAGAACGACCTGGAGGCGCTGCACCGCAGTCCCCGCTCCGACGCGGTGGTCTTCGGCCAACAGCGGCTGGCGGCCGGCCTGGGGGCATGCGCCAGTGGAGTGCTGGGCGGTCAGCTCTACGGTCTCGGCGAACGAGCCGGTGACACCGGCTCGTTCTGGCTGCTCGCAGCAGCGCAGTGCCTGCTGCTGCCCCCTCTGCTGCTGACGCTGCGCCGTCGCGTGGCGTCGGCGGCACGTCCCACACGACTACGACGAAGGAGCACTGCCGCACCATGACACGGACCGGCGGATTCCAGGACGATGACTTCTGGACGGAATTCCACGACTTCCTGTTCACCGAACAACGCCATACCCAGGCCGAGGAGTTGCTCGACAGCTCTCCCCTGCTGTCCTTCCGGCCAGGGGCACGGGTGCTTGACCTGTGCTGTGGTCCCGGGGTGTTCACCGTTCCGCTCGCCGCACGCGGTTTCGACGTGACCGGCGTGGACCTGAGCCCGGCCATGCTGGACAGGGCGCGGAAACGTTCGGCCGACGCCGGCGCGCCCATCACCTATGTGCAGGCTGACGCACGCTCGTACGCTCCGCCGGACGGCTTCGATGTCGTCCTCAACATGTTCACCTCCTTCGGGTACTTCGAGGATCCCGCCGACAACACCGAGGTGCTGCGGAACATGCACCGGTGCCTGGCGCCCGGAGGAACACTCCTCCTGGATCTCGCGGGCAAGGAACTGCTCGCCCGTAAGGTCACCCCTCCGAAGGTGGTACAGCGGGGGGACGACCTGCTCGTACAGACCGACACCGTGCTCGACGACTGGGCTCGGCTGCGGAGCGACTGGGTACTCGTCCGGGGAGAACGGGTGACCCGGGCGTCCTTGGTGTGGTTCGTCTACAGTGCCGTGGAATTGCGCCGCATGACCGAGGACGCTGGCTTCGGCCGCGTGGAGGTCTTCGGCGGCTTCGACGGCCGTCCCTACGACCAGGAGGCCGAGCGCCTGATCGTACGGGCGACGCGCACACAGTGACGAGGCGCGGGGTGCGGCGGGCCGCTCCTTCTGTGGCTGATGCGGCGAGATGCACGACGGACCGCTGAGGAGGGAGCGGCATGACGGCGAGGTGACCGCTTCGGTGCCGCCGGCCGAGGTGCTCACACCCCGGCTGCTGGCCGATGTGTACGGGGTGGCGAGCGAGGTCGCCACCCATCCGCGCACGGGTGCCCCACAAGTGACCTTTCTTCCGGAGGACGCCAGGCACGGGCAGAGCCAGGACGACGAGAACGGCAAAGCCCCGCACGGGCGATCGATCGTCGGGCCGACCAACTGGCGCCCACAACAATGCGCTCCCAGGGAGGAACCGAAGTCTCAGCTCCAGCCGATCCCACTCCGCATACGAGAGATCCTCTCGCTCCGTGTCTCACGGAACGGGCCGAGAGGCTCGGGATCAGCTCGAGTTCGAGCGGAATCACGTTTCCGCGGAAGACGACGGTGAAGGGGTACGACTCACGGACTCGTTGTCGTGGTGGAGAGCACGCTCCCGAGCTCGTAGCGCACATGATCGAGTGCGTGCAGTCGTGCCTGCAGCCAGGTCTTGATGGCGCTGTCCGCCTGATCGACTTCTTCACCTTGGACTGCCAGTCCGTCGGCGCGAGGCCCAGCGGACCCGGATGCGCTATCACGCTCTCCTGGAGGACATGCACCGCACCGAAGCCGCGATGCGGACAGCCGGCGCCTCGGAGGAGGAGATCGCCAGAGAGCTCGTCGACCTGCGCAACCAGGCCAAGGGAATCACCCGCGCGGGTATGACCCCGAAAGAGGTCGCCATCCTGGAGCAGCGCAACCGCGAGAAGTACGGCAACCCGCTCGGACCCACCGCCGACCAGCTCTGCGTCGAGTACGGCTCCTGGGAGAAGGTCACCGACGCAACGATGCGCACGAGTTACGCAGTCGACCGCGAACTGAGCCTCGAATACCGTCCTTGCCCCGTGTGGTCGGCGAAGGCACTCGGCGTCGGGGGACACCGGCTGTCACGTCCTCAAGGCGAAGGAACCGGCTCAGTTCGTCGTTCGACGCCGAGGGCCGCTCGGTGCGATGTCATACCGAGCGGCAGTGGAAGGAGCGCCGACTGCCGCGCCGGCCCTCGCTGTCGCACCCTGAGGACACCTGCTCATCGGAGCCGTCGACGGCCGGATCCTGGAATGGGCGCTTCGGCCGTCACCCCGAGCGGAGAGCCTTCCTCGTCAGAGGTCGCTCCGCCAGGGCATGGGCGGCCCCTCATCCTGTCGGCGATGCCGAGCCAGACATCGTGAGCGCGGGTCAGTTCGGCGTCGTACTGATCGGCGTCGAAGTGAAACGTCGGAGGGCACACCTCATCAACAGGCACCTGCCAGTCGGACCACTCCACGATCCCGCCATGACGCCGCACGAACACGGACAGGTAGCCGCAGCATCCGCCTGTGCAGTCGCGCTCGCCCAGCACCACACGTCGCCCCTCGCCTGTTGCCCTGAGGGAGCCCTGGGCGTCGGCCGGCAAAGCCTCTTCGGCGAGCGGGCCGCGGCCTCCATCTCCGATCGCAGCCGCCACCACTTCCTCGCCATCGATCCGGAGAGCCAACTGGGCAGCCCATCGGGGGCCCGGTGGCACAACACTGACCTCAAGTCGATCGAACACGTAAGCACACTACGGAAATACCAGCCGCCCCGATCTCATTTGGCCCGGGCGCACCGGAAAGGCAGCCGAGGAGGAGCGTGGACTCCGTCGCTTCCTGAACCGGTGGCACGGACAAGCGGCCCTGCAGCCGGATCAGCAGTGCATGCTCACGACGGAGTCTGAGTGCGGCTCCGGGCGCCCTCGTGGTGTTTCTCCACGACAACACTCGGTCGCCGGCGTGCGGTTGGTGTAGCCGTGCCGCGGCGGGCACATCCACTGATCATCGGACACTGGCAGCGCTCCGGCTACGTCGCCCGTGATTCGGCCCGCGCAGGCCGCCGGGATCGGTCGGGGCTGTCAAATCCGCTTCCCGGCAGAGGTCTTGGGAGAAAGCGCGGAGCGCGGCGCCGGTGCTCGATCCAGGAACGACGATCCTGGAATTCGAGCACCGCGATCGGACCGTGTGGGGTCCTACAAGATCACGGCAGTCCCAGGCGGAACCGGAGCCGGATCGGAGCGGTGGCAACGATCCCAGCGGCGAGAAGCCTGAAGCGGAACGCCGATTCAGTCCCCCAGCAATTCTTTCCGGCCATGTTGATGACAGGGGCATGATAAGTCCGAGGTGTTGGGCATAGCTCAAAGGCCCGGGAGAGAACCTGCATGCGGCCCCTCCGCTGGTGCAGGCCCACTCCCCCTCTCTGTTCCGACGGAACCGAGCCCCCACGAGTGAAGGGTCCGCAATGCCACACCTCTTATGGCTGAAGGCAGCCGGCACCGCCGCCGCAATCACCCTGGCCGCGGCAACAGCAGCGCACGCCGCGCCCCCGTCGGAGCCGGGCGTGGCCACGAACGCGGCAGCTGTGGTGACACTCCGCTACGACGACAGCCGAGCCGGCGGCTGGGAAGCGGCGATCACCGCCGGAGTCGCTTCGTGGAACCAGAACGTCGGCAACGTCAGGCTGATCGAAGCGGCACCTGGCACCCGGGCCGAGATCCAGATCGTGGCCACCAGCGGCTGGCCGCAAGCCACACTCGGCCCGGTGCGCCCGGGCGGCCAGGTGCGGGTGGAACTCGGCAGCCAGGCGGTATCCCAGGGCCATGACAAGACCCGCATCGCTGCCCACGAAATCGGGCACAGTCTGGGCCTCCCCGACACCAAGCCCGGCCCGTGCTCCCAGCTGATGTCCGGGTCGAGCGCGGGCACCAGCTGCAGGAACGCCGTCCCGAACGCGGCTGAGAAGGCCCGCGTCGAGTCCGCCTACGCCAACGGCCTCGCCTCGCTGTCTCCCGCCGTCGGCCGCACCCTGGTGGATGCGCCGTAAGTCGTGTGACGGACGTGCGTTCAGCGGTGGATGTGCCGTAGTAGTTCGCGGCGGGGCGGCCGCCATCGACCGGAGCCGGCGGCCGCCGTGCAACACCTGTCGGACGGCGCCGAGCGCGGGCCGCGTGAGGGTGGCCCGTCCATGGACGGGTCACCCTCGCCACTTCCCGCGCGCAAGGGCTTTCGCGCCCTGGAGCCGCTCACCCGTTTCGTAGATCACGTACGGCACGCTGTTCTCCGCACGGAACTCGGCGATGCCGTACGACCGCGCTCCATGGGAGTCGAGCACGCCCGACAGGTCCGCGATCCGAGCGACAGCCGTACGGTCGGGGCGCGGACCCCGCCGTCGCCGTACGACGTGGTCTCGCGCACCAGCTCGGGCACCTCGGCGACGCTGGTGGCCTCCGCCCGGGTCTCGGAGACGTGCACGCGGATGCTTCATCCGTATGCCGCCGTGCGCGGCTCGCACCGACTTCGCCGGCAGTGCGAGCGGACCGGTGCAGTCCCGGCCGGGCAGCAGACCTCGGCCCCCAGGCCTTCCGGGCGGCCCGGGGGCACCCGCGCCCGAGGGCCTGTCATCATGTGCCTGACATGTCGTCGACTCCCGAGGAGCGCCACCGATCATGCGCATGATGCGTCTCACCACCGCCGTCCTGGCCACCGCGTTCGGCTTTGCCGGCGCTCTCGTCACCGGCCCGACTGCCGGTGCCGCGGCCCAGGCCGGATGCCAGTACAAGGTCGTGTGGCCGACCGCCGGGGTGTACGAGAATCCGAGTCCGAACAGTGTCGTCGTCAAGACGAAGTACGCCGGTGACATCGTCGGCGCGTCGACCTGCGAGGGTGCGTCCTACAACGAGTACAGCTACGTGCTGGTAGCCACCGATGCGGCAGCGGATGGGCGGGGCTGGATGCGCGTCGGGGCGGTCGTCCAACTCTGACCCGGGCTTCGCCGGCCCCTCGCACGTCTGGGCAGGTGCACGGGGCCGGGCTTCCGGTGATTGAAGGGCTTCCTAAGACACGTCCCAGGGCTCCCTCCACGCAGCCAGGCGGGCGCTTCGCGAGGTATGTGGAGCGCCCGTCCCTGCCGTTCGGCAGGAGGTGTTGCCGTCGGCGAGGGAACACCGGCGGCGGTCAACGGAGTTGTGCCCCTGGTGTGGAGCGGGGCACAAGTGCGTGACCGTCCCGAACGGTTCGAACCATGGAGAACCGTCCACGAGGCCGTCGAAGGCGTCGCTCGCGATCTGGCCGAAGTCAGCGGACCGGAGGGCCGCACAGCCCGGCACAACGAGGTGATCGGCCCCATCGGAGTCGCGCTCGCCCGGGTGCGGGAACCTGAAGCATCGATCGGCCGCTGCCTTCCGGCCTGTCTGCGGCAGTTCCTGCCGACCGTGTTCCGCTTCCACGAAGTGCGCAGCTGAGGGCTTGGCGCCGGTGCGGGCCGCGTGGCCTGGGCGGCGATCGAGGCTCCTGGCGGTGTCCCGTCGGCGCTCCTGCCGGTGTCGGCAGGCAAGGTGGAGGCACTCGGCGCCGACGAGGTGCGAGGCGGTCCGGGAGTCGGCCGGAGCAACGCTCTCACGATCCTTGTACCCGGCGTGTGGCGGCGTCGGCTTCCTGGGTGGCGGCCCAGGAAGCGAGGAGACGCAGGCCCTCCTCGGAGGGTGAGCCGGGTTCGGCGGTGTAGATGGTGAGGGTGAGGCCGGGTTCGGCCGCCATCTCCAGCCCTTCGAAGGCGAGGGTGAGTTCGCCGACCGCGTGGTGGTGGAAGCGTTTGGTTCCCGTGCCGTGGTGGCGGACGTTGTGGGCACCCCAGCGGGTGCGGAACGCGTCGTCGCGGGTGGACAGTTCGCCGACGAGGTCGTGCAGGTCCCTGTCGTGGGGGTTGCGGCCGGCCTCCGTGCGCAGGATCGCGACCGTGACGTCGGCGGCGAGGTCCCAGTCGGGGTAGAAGCGGCGGGAGGCCGGGTCCAGGAAGGTGAAGCGCGCGAGGTTCGCCTGATTTCCGGGCGCGGCGTAGACGTCGCTGTAGAAGGCTCTGGCCAGCGGGTTCGCGGCGAGCACGTCCATGCGGCCGTTCCGGACGAACGCGGGACCGGCGGTGATCGCGTCCAGTGTCCATTGCAGACTGCGGTGCGGCGTCCACTGCCGGGTGGCGCGGCGGCGTCGGGGGCGGGTCAGGACGTCCGACCCGTCGGCGGCCTGGGCCAGATGGAGCAGGTGGGCGCGTTCGGCCTCGTCGAGCCGAAGGGCCCGGGCGACCGCCTCGAGGACGGCAGGGGAGACACCTGCGAGGTTCCCCCGTTCGAGCTTCGCGTAGTACTCCACGCTCATGTCCGCCAGGGCCGCGACCTCGCTGCGGCGCAGTCCGGGGACGCGGCGCCGGGTGCCTGAGGGCAGGCCGGCCTGCTCCGGGGTGATCTTGGCTCGCCGCGAGGTGAGGAACTCGCGGACCTCTTGCTGGTTGTCCACCCCTCGACCGTACGTGCCGCGCACAGCGGAAGGGATGTACTGGCGGTACACCCTTTGACGGTGACTGGCTGCCCGGATCGGATGGCGGTTACCTGGATGGAAGGCGCCCATCATTCCGCTGCCACCGGGCGGTACGGGAACAGGGGCGCCCCGGTCTTGAGCCCGTGAACAGGCACGATCCCTGCCCGGGCTCGGCAGCACGCGGGCCGTCCGAAGCGGCCCGACCTCCAGTACGTAAGGAACCCCATGCGCGGCGCAGTGATCCACGCCCCCGGCGACGTCCGCTTCGAGACACTTGACGACCCGAAGATCCTTCATCCGACCGACGCGATCATCCGCACGGCCCTCTCCTGCGTGTGCGGCTCCGACCTCTGGCCGTACCGCGGCCTGGAGCCGATCGGCGACCCGCACCCGATGGGACACGAGTACGTCGGTTTCGTCGAGGAGGTCGGCAGCGAGGTCACCTCCGTCAAGCCGGGCCAGTTCGTGGTCGGCTCGTTCGCGACCTCGGACAACACCTGCGCGAATTGCCGCAACGGTTTCCAGTCCAACTGTCTGCACCGCGAGTTCATGAGCACCTGCCAGGCCGACTACGTACGTATCCCCAACGCACAGGGCACCTTGGTCGCCACCGCCGAAACGCCGGCCGAGGAGTTCTGGCCCGGCCTGCTGGCCGTCTCCGACGTGATGGGCACCGGCTGGTGGGCCGCCGACGCCGCCGAGGTCGAGCCCGGCTCGACCGCCGTGGTGGTCGGCGACGGTGCGGTCGGCCTGTCCGCTGTGATCGCGGCCAAGGAGATGGGCGCGGAACGGATCATCGCGATGAGCCGCCACGAGCCCCGACAGAAGCTCGCCCTCGAGTTCGGCGCCACCGACATCGTCTCCGAGCGCGGCGAGGAGGGCGTTGCGCGGATCAAGGACCTCACGGACGGTATGGGCGCCGACGCGGTGCTGGAGTGCGTGGGCACCGCAGAAGCCATGAGGCAGGCCCAGCACTCCGCCCGCCCCGGCGGCAATGTCGGCTTCGTCGGTGTCCCCCATCAGGTCGCGATCGACGGGCAGGAACTCTTCTTCTCCCACGTCGGCCTCCGTGGCGGCCCCGCCCCCGTCCGCCGATACCTTCCCGACCTGATGGACCGCGTCCTGACCGGCCGGATCAATCCGGGCAAGGTATTCGATCTCACTCTGCCCCTGGACCAGGTCGCCGAGGGCTACAAAGCCATGGACGAGCGCCGGGCCGTCAAAGCCCTCCTCAAGCCCTGACCGCACGCTTGCCCTTCCGGGGCCGGGCGCTCGCCGCCCGGCCCCGACCCCCGTCGGAAGGACCCACAGTGACCACCTTCGCCCTCGTCGGCGCCGGACCCGGACTGGGACTGGCCACCGCCCGCCGCTTCGGTTCCGCCGGCCACAGCGTCGCCCTGATCTCCCGGAGCGCCGATCACCTGGAGGACCTGACAGCCGAGCTCGGCCGTGACGGTGTCCGGGCTCGCGGGTTCACTGCTGACGTCCTCGACCCCGGCGCGCTCGCCGTGGCCCTCCAGCAGGCGGCCGAGGACCTCGGACCGGTCGAGATCCTGCAGTACAGTCCCGTACCTCGTGCCGACTTCATGAAGCCGGTCCTCGACACGACCGCCGGGGACCTGGAGGGTCCTCTGGCCTTCTCCGTCATGGGCCCGGTCACCTGCGTGAACGCGGTCCTGCCCGGCATGCGGGCCCTCGGCCACGGCACCCTGCTCTTCGTCAACGGCGGCAGCGCGGTACGCCCGCACCCCGAGCGTGCCGGCACCTCGATCGCGTTCGCGGCCGAGAGCGCCTACGCACATATGCTTCACGACGCCCTCGCCCCGGAGAACATCCATGCCACGCAATTGATCGTGCCCGGCGCGATCCGTCCCGGCTCCGGGCGCAGCAGTCCGACGGCCCTCGCCGAGCGCCTGTACACCCTGCACACCGAGCGTGACGGATTCCGGCACTACGCCGAGCCGATGCCCGGCTGACCCCGGGCAGCCGCCCCAGGCCTCGTCGGTTTCCCCGGCCGTCGTGGTGCTGCAGGCCAGGCCGGTCGTGGCGTTGCAGAACCCCGGCGCCGGCCTGGTCGGAGGCATCGCGCGCCCCGTGGAGAGCGGCTACGTCGCCCCCCGTACCCCCTCACTGCCACAACAGCTCCGAAAGGGACCGGCATGAAGTTCGTAAAGCAGCAGTCCACGAGTAAGGCGCCGGCCGACTGGTTCACGGGCGACGTCTGGTGGGACGTCATCGTCGCCGGCGAGGAGCCGTCCCGGATGCGCGCCAATTTGGTCCGCTTCTCACCCGGCGCCCGCACCAACTGGCACTCCCACGCCGTGGGCCAGGCCCTCCACGTCGTCTCGGGCATCGCCCTGATCGGTACTCGCGACGGCACCGTCTTCGAAGCCCACCCCGGCCAGACCGTCACCTGCCCGCCGGACGAGGAGCACTGGCACGGCGCCGTCCCCGACCGCTTCATGGAACACATCGCGATGTGGGAAGCCACGACGGACGGCGCCCCTGAAACCACCTGGGCCGAACCGGTCACCGACGCCCAGTACGGCGGCGGCCGCCAGAGCTACGGCGCGCATGCCACTTCCGGCATCGAGTAGCCGCACCAGCGGCGGCGCCTACCGCGAGGGGCGTCCGACGCTCTGTCTCGGTCGGCTTTGAGGCCGTGGCCGGGAAGAGCGGATGCCCGCTTCACAGCCTCGACGAGCGCGGTTCCGAAAACGCAATCTGACCGTGCCCGGCCTTCACCCGGGCCGGGCACGTCCATCGGTGCCCACGCTCTCCTCCGGTGGAACGAGGTGAGCATCGGCGTCATCCCCGTCCGACGGCGTCTCCGGGGACCGTTGGAACAGGGTGCGGGGGGCCGGGGTGCCTAGCCGGATCGATAGGTGACCACCGCGTGGCCCAAGCGCGCAACCAGCTGGAAGCGCTCGGTGAGCTGCCGCTGGAGCCGTCGGGTGCGTCCTGCGGCACGCCGGATCAGGCGTGTGCCGGCTCCTTTTCCGTTCGGGCTTCCGGCCGGCCGAGGGACGGCATACCGCGCCAGTAGCCGCAGAAGTAGATCTGCTGCTTGTCGACACCTCGCTCGTTCACCAGACAGCGCCGCACCGAGGTCGCCAGAGCGGATTCCCCTGCCACCCAGACGTACGGCTTGCCGGGCGGGAAGGGCAGGGTACGCAGTGCCTCCACCACTCGGGAACCGTGGGAGCCCGAGCGGTAGAGCCAGGTCACCTCACGTGCCAGGTCCAGCACGTCGTGCTCGTCCTTGACTTCGAGCAGTGTGTGCACAGGGGTGCGGGCACCTTCGAGCATGGAGGCGATCGCGGGCAGAGCCGTCTCGTCGCCGACCAGCAACTGCCAGTCCGCGTCGCCGGGCTGATACCGGGCGCCATCACTGAGTATCCCGATCCGGTCGCCGGGTTCGGCCGTGCCGGCCCAAGCGGAAGCCGGTCCGATGTCTCCGTGCAGCGCGAAGTCGACGTCGAGCCGACGGCGGGCATGATCGATCCGGCGAACCGTGTAGTTGCGGACCACAGGACGCCCCTCCTCCGGCATCGCCTGCAGTTCGGCCCACCAGTCCGAGCCGGCCGGCAGCTGCAGATCGTCGTTGACCGGGAGGAACAGACGCACCAGCTGGTCAGCACCGGCGTAGTGGAAGTCGCCCACATCGTCCCCGGCCAGCGTGATCCGGACCATTCTCGGCGTGAGCCGACGCACTCCGACGACAGTCACGTACATGGGTCGCTGCGGTGACACCTGACCGGCTGCGAGCGATTGGGACATCGAAGGACCACTCCCGACGAAGAACGCCGTTGTTAGGTAAGGGTTAGCTTAGTTGCGATGTCCTTCGGTGTCGCGCCACCCCCCTGCTAACTGAAAGCGCCGTGACGGCAGCCCGTTGGCAAGGGGTGCTCTACGCCGGTGGAACGCCAAGCTGGTGGAACGCCAAGCCGGTGGAACGCCAAGAACAACCTGCCGGCACCCGCACCGCCGTTACGGGCACAGGGCCGGGCGCAGCCCCACCGTGGCAGGCACAGCCGCAGCCCTCATCTGCCGGCACAGCCTCTGCAGGCCGAACGGCCGGACAGTGCTCCGTCGGAGAGGCGCTGCACGATGTGAGGCGCGTGAAAAGAGTTACAGAGCCTGAGGTCGTTGCTGCCCGCTTGTGGCAGGAGCACCTGTGCGCGCGCTTCCCTGCCACGCCACGGGTACGGAACGGGCAGGCACCGACATGGTCCTGCTCGACGCGGACATCGCCGGATGTGTGTCCACGTGGCTGAACAACGGCGGCACCCGCGACACGGGGCGTCTCAGGATCCTCCACGACCGCGCCAGAGGGCCGGGCCGGATCCTGCCGACCCGTGATCCATCATGCGAAACAACACCTGAAGCGATGAATACTGCAATGGAATCCAGTCTGTATTCGTAGCAGCGGTGAGCGAACTCGAGGAGATCATCATGACCGCTACCTATACTTTCGACGTCTTTTCAAGCCTTGACGGCTTCGGCGCCGCCGGCGGGAATTGGACCGGCTACTGGGGCAAGCAGGGACCGGAGCTCCTCGCCCATCGCCTCGCCCTGTACTCCGGGGAACAGCGGATGGTCTTCGGAGCCAACACATATCGGCTGTTCGCGCGGATGCTGGCGTCGAGCACCGAGGCGTCAGAGGTGCGTGATCCGTGGGTGACCCGGATGAGGAGCCTTCCGACAACGGTGGTGTCGACGACACTGGAGGGATCCCTCGACTGGCCGGATGCGAGCGTCGTGAACGGCGATGCCGTCGACGTCGTCGCTCGGCTCAAGGAGGAGTCCGAGGTGCCCTTGCGCTCGCACGGCAGCCTGTCGATGAACCGGGCGCTGATGGCCGCAGGCCTGGTCGACCGTGTCCAGGTGACGCTCTTCCCTGTGATCACCGGTCGGACCGGGCTGGATCCGGTCTTCCAGGGTGCGGCCGACTTCGACCTCGAACTGACCGAACTCCGAACGCTCGACGGCAATATCCAGGAGCTCGTCTACCGGCCCACCCTGCATGTCTGATTGCCTGGGTCCGCTCATCCCGCAAACGACACCACGATTACCTATGCCCTTTCGGACACCTCGGAAATTCTTCGGAAGGCGTGCCCCTTCGTCACCTCCCGCCCGAGGTTCGTCCACGCGTTCTGATCGGTGCCGATCGTGCAGCCCGCCACCTGGCGGACGAACGCCCGGTCGCGTACTGCGCGTCGACGGTCGTGAGCACCGCGCGGGCCAGTTCCTCGACGGACCGGCCGCCTCCGGCGTCGATGAGATCGAGCCCCATCCTGTCGACGGCATCCAGCATCAGTGTCTGGTAGCGCAGGGTGCGGGCCAGAAACTTGTCCATCAGGTGCCGTTCCTCGTCCGTCGCTTCCGCGTAGCGGCCGGCCTGGTGGATCCGGACGCGAATGACAGCTTCATCCGCAGTCAGCCAGACGGCAGCCGTACGAGGTACCGACAGGCTCGCCACCTGGACGGGCCACAGCCCCGACCCTTCCAGGACCAGTCCCCCACCGGCACTTCGCCCGGCCGCGCGCTCTGCGATCAGCTCCTCGACGCGCGGCCACAGCCGTTGGTAGTGGTCGAGAACGGACGAGATCAGCTCGTCGACGGTGAGTGACCCGTAGTGCTCGGCGACGTGCGTCGGCACCTCCCACTCCGGCGTCCGCCAGGGGCGGCCGGGATGACGTGCCAGTCCATCGATGGACAGGTACTCGAACCCCAGCCGTTGTGCGACGACTTGGGCCACGGTCGACTTCCCGACGTTCGACGTTCCCCCGATCAACACCACTCGCGCACCGTTCATGTCGGCGACCATACCGATGTGGTCGCAGGGTGAGGCGCTCCTCGGCGGAGGAAGATCACACAGGCCGTCGGTTGCACAGCCGTCTTGGGGTCCGCGACCCGTTCGTAGTGGGATGCGAAGCCGGTTTAACTGTTCAAGCCGGCAAAGGCCGATGGGAGGGCGCTCGCCCCCTTTCATCAGGTCCCGCCCAGGCCCGAGGCATCGACGGTGACCACGCCGGGCGAACTCTCCGCCTGAAGCCCTGGCCCGTGCCGTACCCCGGCCCGCGAGGTCAGCGGCGATGCACGTAGCGCGTCATGCGGGAGCGGGCCGCCCTCTCGCTGATCCCGAGCGCTTGGGCGACGGTGCTCCATCGGGGCCCGTCGACGGTGTCGATGCTGAACGCGGCGTCGGCCGCCACACGCTGTGTGAGGCGTTCCAGGGCCGCAGCGGCACGAAGAGCGGCCAAGGGTTCGTCGGCAACCAGCGTGGCGAGACGTGCCTCGATCTGATCGAGGAGGGACGTGAGGTCTGCCGGTACCGGAACGGCCCGTGACAGCACGTCCGCGATGTGGCTCTCCCAGTCGGCCTCCGGTCCACTGGTGTCAGCCAGATACGGACGGCGGCGGTCGACGGCGTCCCACTCGATCAGATAGGCGGTGACGCCACGCCAGCCGCACGAGCATGCGCCGCGCAGCTCGGTCGCGGACGGTGCCCCGAGGGTGCCGTCGTAGACCCACCAGTCGCGGCTCCGGTGCACCGACGGGCCGCTCCCGGCGTCGAAGAGGACCGGCCCCGGCTCACTGCCGTCGACCAGCAGGACGCCTGGCCGGCCTTCGTGCTCGCTGCCGAACTCCTCGGACTCCCACATGACAAGCCCTTCCCCATCGGCCATACACCAGTGACGCCTCGAGAGCCGTAGCGGCAGCGGCACACCGCCGCAGAACGCCGCGCAAAAGCCCAATACGCTCCCCCGATGACCGTGCCCGAGAGCAGCCGCGCAAGGAGGGCGAATACCCGAACGGGTGAACCTGCCCGAAACACCGCACACGAGCGGGCGAGCCTGGCCTCAGCCCGGCCCCGGCATCCGGATGCCGCGCGGAGTCCCCCGCAGCTGCCGCACCTACCGATGACGCCTGACCGCGCGCGGATGCGGTTCGTGCAAAGTTACCCGCATTCTGATGCCCCCTCGCTCGATCCAGTGGCCGGAGACCGCTGGTCGGGCCGGTGCGCTGTCAGGGGCGCGGGGCAGGACCGGCCTGCTCCAGGCGGTCGCGCAGCGTGGCGGCGAAATCCTCGGCGCGCGTCAGCTGGGTCCGAAGCTTGTCGACCTGCTCGGTGGCGGCCTGTTCGTACGCACGCACACGGCCGAGCAGGGCCTCGCGTGCGTCGGCGCCGAGGCCGGAATCGTCGTCGAGGCGGTCGGTGGCGTCCAGGAGGTCGCGCATCTGATCGAGGGTGAATCCGAGCGGTTTCATGCGCCGGATGACCATGAGCCGCTGAACGTCGGCCTCGGTGTACAGCCGAAAACCGCCCTGGGACCGGGCAGAGGGGATGACGAGGCCCGTCTCCTCGTAATGCCGGATGGTGCGCAGGGACAGTTCGGTCCGCGCGGCGACCTCTCCGATCTGCATGTGCTTGTCGTCCACGCCGGTGGTCCTGGCCCTTCTTGTCGTGGCGGGCCACGTCCCACGGCCCCACCAAGCCATACCCTAACGTTAGGGTAGAGTTGCTGTCGGCAGAGCGGCCCGGTAGCGCCGCTACTACCGCTCCGGGCAGATGCGCCGCGGCAAAGATCCGATTTCTTGCGGGAGTATGCGTGAGCGAGCCCATGACACCGACGGGCGCCGCCTGCCCGCCGTGACTTCTCGCCCCCGGATGTGAGCTGCCGGACCGTGTGCCGGCACCCCCGCGGCTCCGTCCTCCCTCATGAACTTCGGCCCGACCGGGCCGTCCGCCAGGCACCGGCCCGGCCTCCACGTCCTTCCTGCACGCCCTGACCCGCCGGCGGGTGTGCCCCGAGCACGACAGGTTTCGCCTCCTTGTCTTCTTCCGTGATCAATCCCGCCGCGCGCCTGCGTGGCCTGAAGCCCGACTGGTGGTCCGACCCGAAAGTCTGGCGCACCGAATTCCTGGCCGGGCTGGTCGTCGCGCTGGCCCTGATCCCCGAGGCGATCTCGTTCTCGATCATCGCCGGGGTCGACCCCGCGATCGGCCTGTTCGCTTCCTTCACCATGGCAGTGACCATCTCGATCGTCGGCGGCCGCAGAGCGATGATCTCTGCTGCCACCGGGGCCGTCGCGCTCGTGATCGCCCCCCTGAACCGTGAACACGGCCTGGGCTACCTCATCGCAGCCGTGATGCTGGCCGGCGTCGTCCAGGTGGTCCTCGGCGCGCTGGGGGTGGCGAAGCTGATGCGCTTCGTGCCACGCTCGGTCATGGTCGGCTTCGTCAACTCCCTCGCGATCCTGATCTTCATGGCGCAGGTGCCCGAGATGCACGACGTACCTTGGACCGTGTATCCGTTGATCATCGGCGGCCTGGCGCTGATGGTGTTCTTCCCGAAGGTCACGAGGGTGATACCGGCCCCGCTGGTCTCCATCGTCAGCCTCACCGTGATCACCGTCGCGGCCGGGCTCGCTGTACCGACGGTGGGTGACAAGGGCGCCCTGCCGACCTCACTGCCGGTCCCGGGCCTGCCGGACGTGCCGTTCACCATGGATACCCTGACGACGATCGCCCCTTACGCACTCGCGATGGCGCTGGTGGGTCTGATGGAGTCGCTGATGACCGCGAAGCTGGTCGACGACATCACCGACACCCGCTCCTCCAAGACCCGCGAGTCCATCGGCCAGGGCATCGCCAACATCGTCACCGGTTTCTTCGGCGGCATGGGCGGATGCGCCATGATCGGCCAGACCATGATCAACGTGAAGGTCTCCGGAGCCCGCACCCGTCTCTCCACCTTCCTCGCCGGCTCCCTCCTCATGGTGCTGTGCATCGTCTTCGGCCCGGTGGTGTCCGACATCCCCATGGCCGCCCTGGTCGCCGTCATGGTCATGGTGTCCTTCGCGACCTTCGACTGGCACTCCATCGCCCCCAGGACCCTCGAGCGGATGCCCACGGGTGAGATCGCCGTCATGGTCATCACCGTGATCTGCGTGGTCACCACCCACAACCTCGCCATCGGCGTCGTCGTCGGCTCCGTCGCCGCCATGGCCGTCTTCGCCAAGCGCGTCGCCCGACTCGCTGACCTGACGGCCGTCCCCGACCCCGACGGCACCGGCGTGGTGTACTCCGTCACCGGCGAACTGTTCTTCGCCTCGTCCGAAGACCTCGTCGGCCGGTTCAACTACGCCACCGACCCCGACAAGGTGGTCATCGACCTGTCGGCCACCCACATCTGGGACGCCTCCTCCGTGGCCGCCTTGGACGCCGTCGAGACCAGGTACGCCAAGCACGGCAAGACAGTGGAGATCATCGGCCTCAACGCCCCCAGCGCCGCCCTGCACGGCAAGCTCACCGGAGAACTCACCGGTCACTGACCTGCCCGACACCTGCCAGGCGGGTTCTCACGCTGAGGTGCCGGCTCGGCCGACGCCGAACCAGCCAGGCTGCACCTCGGTCAGCAGAGGCTTCAGTCACTCCACCGCAGACCTCGGAGGAGGCCGGGACCGGGGCCCGGCCGCACCTTCAGTGTGCGGTGATCACGATGACGTCGTCGTGCGCCATCCATCGCCGGACGACCGTCTTGGACGGGTTGACCCGGACCCCGTGGCCGGGCCCGGCCGTGACCATGTCGCGGCTCCGGTAACCGATGGCGCACTCACCCCGGCGCGACGCCGACTCGACGACGGTGGCGAAGGACGCGTGGTGCCCCTCCCGGATGTAGTCACCGGCCGGCCTGAGATGGATGCTGTTGCCGTCGGGTGAAAGCAGGTCCTGGAATACGCCGGCGAGACGCCAGTTCTGGGAGATCTGCGCCATCAGGAGGCCGATCAGCTTTCCGCTGACCACGAAGTCGGCACCGGGACCGACCGGCGCGATCGTTCTGTTGCGGTCATCAGTCATCTCGGTGACCACCGCGATCGCTCTTCCCGACGTGCGTTCAAGAGCGCGCAGAAGCAGCAGGGTGACCAGTGCCCGGTCATCCGGAGACCCGTTACCCGTCGAGCGGTCGGACCCGAGGACGATGACTCCGTCGTAACCGGCAGCGTCCAGACCGTTCACGGTCCCGGGCAGGGTGGGGTCTCCTGTGTGAAAGGTGATACTCAGACGGCCGGTGGCCTCGGCGGCCGCATCCCTCACTTCCGCGCTCGTCGACTCCTCCCCGTCAGCCACGACATGAAGAACCGAACCTGTCGCGATATGGGCGGACAAGTGGGCGACGATGCGTCGTGCCCGACGATTCCACCCCAGTAGGAGCAGCCGTTGAGGGCGCGCCGACCTCGGTGGGCGGGACACGATCACCGATTCGTCGAATGCTGCGAGTTCGTCGGCCGGCTCCGCGGTGTCGTCGTCCTGTGCGATGACGACGAGCCGTTCTCCCGGAAGAACCGTCGAACGGTGCGGAGGATTCAGCTGCACTGTGCCGTCCTCCCGTACGACGCCGACCACGCAGGCGTTCTGGTAGGCCGACAACGCCCGGCCGAAATGCCGGTCGGCCTGTGCCGGAGCGTCGATGACGTAGAACTCGTCCCCGGCGAAGTCGAGCAGCTCCTGGTAGACGAGCGAGAGGCCCGGCTGCCTGACGCACTGCGACACCAAGCGGGCGGTGATGTCGTCCACCTCCAGAACGACCGCGTCCGGACCTGCCGCGAGACCGGCGGCGAGCCGGTACCGCTCGTCGCGGACCACGGCCACCGTCCGCACCCGGCAGTCGTCGTCCACCGAAGCCCGGAGGGCCAGCAGGCTCTTGACGATCTCCGCGTCCTCGTCAGGCTCGTCCTGCGGAAGCACCAGCACGACATCTGCCGTGCCGGGACTGACCCGTGCCAATGCGGCCGGATCGGTGGGCCGTCCGTTGCGGCAGATGATCCGCGTACGTCCGGTACTGCCGACTTCGGCGCTCAGCTCCTCCTCCATCTCGGTCTTGTCCCGATCGGCAAGCACCGCGATCGCACTCTGTCGCTGGTTGGCATTGGCGGCCACGAGCTCGGTCACCACCGTGTGGATCTGGGCGGACCAACCGAGCACGACGGTGTGACCCTCTTCAAGGACCGTGGAGTGGCCGAGACGTAGAGCGACGAGCTTCTCGGTGATCGCAGTGGTGATGAGGCTGACGAGGGTGGAGACGTAGAAGAGTGCGACGAGGGCGAGCAGTACCGACAGGGTGATGCGCAGAGGCGATCCGACCTCGCCGCCCAGTCGGAGCGTCTGGCCGACGGTCCGCCACACCGCGGCGGTCTTCGCCCGGAGGGCCTCGGGGGCCCTGTCGTCCGTCCAGACCAGGACCGCGCTCAAGGGGACCACGATGGCCAGGCAGGCAACGGCGAGCCACCCGATGAGGGCAGCCACCCCTCCGGTCAGTGTGTTGTCGAACCAGTACCGCACCTGTTCGTTCAGAGAGGCCCGTCGCGCGGTCTCCGCCCTGCGGCGTACCGGACTCCGCGAAAGGTTCTGCGGCTGCCTCTGCTTCCCCACACGGGCGCCACCGACGCGTGAGCGCCGGTCCGTACCGCGAGTTGTCTTCTGCACAGCAGCAGCGTGGGAGGTTGACGCCCCCCAGCACATGGAATCCGGGCGGGGTTCATCCTTTCGAGATCCACATCCACGAGCAGGTTCCGCTTCGCGCGATTCGACGAAGGACCGTCCCATCCGGCAGGGGACCGAAGGGCACGTGAAAGTGGGCCCTCGGCGCCCCGCCTGCCCACCCTCCGGGTAGCCGGTACCTTCGCACGGCATATGAAGCCCGGTCCGCGGCAGGTCGGAGGCTGACCCGAGCCGAAGAAGAGCACCCGGTGCTCTCGATCCATGACGTCGCCGTCGTGGCACCGACTGCGCCGGGTCGGCTGACAGGTCGCCGACTTCGGCCCTGAGCGCCACGACTCCGCGCTGCTTCGCCGAACGTCACGCAGACCGGCTCAGGCAGTTGCGCGGTCCGGTCGTGCCGATGGACACACCCGGCATCACCCACCGGGCCGCGTGCGACTTCGCCGCCATCCTGGTCGGAGCGCGCCGGTGACACGGCAACGGAACCTACAGGTCCAAGCTCGTGGCGAAGGCCGAGAACGTAGGTGCTACAACACGCCACCGGCAGAGAAGGGGATCCGTCCAGAAGTCACTGCCGACCACGCGTGGGTTCGAGGAGTCTGTGCGGTAGTCGAGCGCCAAGGCCCCGTCGTCACCGGGGTTCCGCGTGACAGCGATCAACACAGCCTGTTCGACATCGAGCCACGGCAGCTCGAGCGGGGCGGACGCTCTGCTTCCGCGTGCCTCTCGGAAGAACGCGGAGTGCGGATCATCGGCGTACATGTCCATCGACCGGGACGCGAACGCCATCTGCTCCGGCCTCGACACGAAGGCAAGCGGGTCCTCGAACCAAGGAATGATCTTCGCCAGCACGGCATCCCCCGGGTGGCGCCAGAGATCGCGGTCGAGGAGGGACATCAGCTGGGCGGGAAGACCAAGTCCGCGGACTGTCGAAGACGCCATGCCGCACAGCCTCGCACGGCTTCGGACAGCTGTGGTCCCGGCTGACGGATGCCGCTGCGGGGACAGGTCTCGGCGGCCTCGACCGAGCGGCGGGAAAGCCGCGATCTCACGTGCGGTGCGGGCGGGGCCCTGCCTCGTCTACGGCATGAGCCGCTCACATGGTGGAATTGTCGCGCCGCTGCCTGGAACTGCCTGTCAGGCGGTACGCGGCAGGCGGTGCAGTCGCACGTCGGTGAGCCGGCCGCCCGACACCTCAGCGGTCATGTAAGTGCAGTAAGGCTCTCTGCGCCGGTCGGTCGGCGAACCGGGATTGAGCAGGCGCAGTCCGCCGGGGGCTGTGGTGTCCCACGGGATGTGACTGTGGCCGAAGACCAGAACGTCGAGATCGGGGAATCGAGCCGCGCACCGTGCCTCACGGCCCTGCGAGGCACCGGTCTCGTGCACGACACCGAAGCGGAGACCTCCGCACTCGACGCGTGCGACCTCGCTGAGCCTGGCTCGCAGCTCCGGCCCGTCGTTGTTGCCGAAGACACCCACCAGGCGCTTCGTGCGTGCCTCGAAGAGGTCCAAGGTCGCCGTGTCCACCCAGTCCCCGGCGTGGAAGACGACATCCGCGGCATCCATCTCCGCGAGGAGAGACGCGGGCAGGCGCTTGGCCCGCCTCGGCAGGTGTGTGTCCGATGTCAGCAAGAGGCGCACAGCCGCACTGCTCCTGTTCCTTCGATCCGGTGACTGAAGCGGGACGTTCATCGGAGCGGCAAGTGTTTCATCGTCCGGCCTCGTGCGCCGCACGGCTGGTACTGGCACAGACAGCCACGGCGCCTGCTGCCGCCCGACTCGCTGACGCGCGCTGCCCGGAATCCGGCCGTTCCGCACGCGGCGAGCCGTCACCGCCATGGCGGTGACGGGCATCCTCCCGGTCTCCGTCCCGAAGCACAGCGGCCGGATGGTCTGACGTGGGACATGCGTCCGCTCATCTCCCTCGGAGTCGCCGAGCATCGTCCGACGGTCCGTGCTCACGGCGTGCCGATCGTCCACGCCGTCCTCTTCGGCACACTCCGGCAGAAGAATTCGAAGAACGCTCCACACGGCATCGACCCGGTGCACCGCCGGGCTCGGACACGACGAGACCGGCCGGCGCGAAGCCACAGCGAGCGCCGCTCCCTCCCCCGCCAGTTGTCCCCCGCAGCAGACGCGGCACATCGGAAAGCATCGTGGTCAACGCTCCCTGGGCAACCGAGCTGCTCACGGATCTGCACCGTGCCCTGGACGACCGTGTCGCCCATCGCTTCGCGCTGCTGGAGGACCAGCTGCGCAGCCCCGACTGGGGCCAGCGGTGTGAAGCGATCGACATGAGCGGCCTGCTGCTGACAGGTTGGCGGGGCCCGCACGAGGAGTCCGTACGTCTTCTGGGCGAGCAGGTCCGCGAAGCCGACCACCGCATCGTGCAGTGGGCCGCGTCGGAGCTCAGAACCCTGTACGCCATCGGTGGGCCGGCGGCAGGGCCGTTGGCTGAACGGGTAGCGGCCGGGACGGACTTCCCGCCCCAGTCACGGTGGAACGAGACCTCCTACGGGGCCGTGCTGAGCGCGCTCGCAGCGCAGGGCGACGCTCGGGCGGTGCTCGGGCTCGTAGAAGTGCTGCGTTTCGGACACGTACCGGAGGACCTGGCCGACTGGATCGACCGCATGGATCCGGGCTCGGCCAGTGCGTTGGCGCCGGCACTGGACGAAAGGCTGTCCGAGATCGACCCCTCGGACCGTTCCTGGCGGGCCGAGCACCTGCTGAAGGCCGCGGCTGCCATCGGATCCGCAGAGGCGCTGGCCATTTCCCTCCGTATCCTGCGGGCTCCCGGGGAACGGGCCGTCCCGGCACGGGCAGCCGCGTTGCGGGCTCTCGCGCGGCTCGGCCCGGCGGCGCGAGAGGCACTCCCGGAGCTGCGGGCACTCGCACGGGACGACGCGACACACCACCGCGTCGACGCGGCAGCGGCCCTGTGGGCGGTCGGGGGTGAGAAGGAAACCGTGCTTCCCGCTCTGAAGACAGCGCTCACCGCGGGGCACTGGTCGCTGTGGCACGACGCGCTGCGGGTGATCGCCGCCGTGGGGAACGGCGCGGCAGCACTGCTGCCCGACCTGCGCCTGCTCGCGGCGTCCCCCGAGAAGAACAGCGGATGGGTCGCGGGGGCGCTTGCGTTGGCACTGTGGGAGACAGGCCGGGGCCCGGAGGAGTCCCAGCCCGTCCTGCTGCACGCATGGTCCGCACACCGCGAGAACCGGCCCGCCGTAGCCGGGGTGTGGGCACGCATGGGATCAGCGGCCGCACCTGCTGTCCCCCTGCTCCGCCAGGAGCTCGCCTCCACACGCCGACACAACAACTCGGGGGGGGCGTGGGCCGCATGCGCTACCGGTGCGCCGACGACGAAACACTGCTGCGGCACGCCCACGCCGTGCTCGATGCGTGCGGCGCTGAGAGCGTTTCCCGGAGGGGCAGGAACGAACGAGCCGTCAAGGAGTGAGGCCGGCCTGGCGAGGTGACGCGGTCACTCCTTACCCGTCGCGGCCCTCGGCCGGCCATGGCCCTTCCCATCGGCGACCCGTGGCCAGCAGGCTGCCGGCGGGGACCGAGATAAACGTGCCCCCTATGTCCGTCAAACCTACGTTTATCGCGTCTTGGCTTCCAAGGCTTACGATCTCACAGCCAGATGTGCTGGACCGAGGTTGTCGCCGGACAGCGCAAAGCCGGGCGAAGGGGGACGACGGCATGCTCCGTATTCACTTCAGTGACGCGGATCTGGCCAGAACCAGGATCGCCGCCGCACCTGATCCGGTCTGGGAGATCGCCGCCAGCATGCACCGATTACAGTCGCGGAAAGGCCGCTGGGCCTACGCGGAGTGGTACCGCACGGCACGGCAGCAACTGCGTGAGAAGAAGCTGGAGCGCGTCCTGCGGAGCGTGCTGCTGCCTCTCTACCCAAGGGCAGCGTACTTTCCGGACTTCCTCACCCCCGCTGACGCGGTGGGCGACCTGGCCATGGGAATCGAATCGATTGTGGCCACGCCCCCGCGACGGGTCCTGGAGGAAGTGGCCATCCTCGACCGGACGGTGGGAGCCCCCGCGTGGGCTGGGCAGCTGACCCGGCTGGACGCGCGCAAGGAGTTCGCAGGGATGCTGCGCGCCTACTACGACGCGGTCATCGCCCCGTACGAGGAACAGACACAGGCCCGGATCGAGGCGGAGCGGGCGGCGCTCTGCCGCGGGCTCCTGAACGGCGGCGTCGAGGGCATGCTCTCCGGGCTCGGGCCCATGCTGCGCTGGCGCCCCCCTGTACTGGAGGTCAGCTATCCCAAGCAGGCCGCCGACCGGGACCTGTACCTGGGCGGCCGTGGACTCACACTCGTCCCCTCGCACTTCAACTGGGGAGAACCCGTCGCCTTCGCCGATCCACAACTGCCTCCCGTGCTCGTGTACTCGCTGCTCCACGAACGGGGCCCATCAGATGCTACGCACGGTGCAGACATCGTCGACAAGCCATTGATCACCCTCCTGGGGCGTACGCGCGCGGCCGCTCTGCGCGCCGCGTCCACCGGCGCCACCACCACGGAGATCGCCCGCGCCGCCGGGGTCTCGGCATCCTCGGCCAGTCGGCACGCCACCGCCTTGCGCGACGCCCGGCTCATCACCACCGTCCGGCACGGCCCGACCGTGCTGCACACCCTCACTCCGGCCGGGGCGTCTCTGCTGCGGGCGAGCACAGGAAAGTCCGGCTGACGCCGCAGGCCCTCGGCAACACTTGCACAGACGTCCGGATTCGCGCCCCGGAGCCTTCGGGCGCACCTCACTCGGCGGCAGTTCAGCCCGGCCCTGCACTCCGGCCAGGTCGCAGGGCTGAGCCGCATCGACGTGGGCGCGTATCGCCCGGGTGCCGGGAAACGGCGTGGACCGGTCCGAGCAGGTGCGGGGCTCCCACCTGATGCATCCCCTGGCGTGCCCAGTACCCAGTACCCAGTGCCGGGGAGCGGGGAGCGGGTGAGGCTGTGTGCAAAGGCCCGCCTGCTCATCCGCGAGAACGCGTTGCGCGAACGGCGGGCCGGTCACCGCCAGGCCGCCGGCACCTCGATCGGATCTCCGGGTGGATTCTGCGACACCTCGCGAGCCTCACGGAGAACGAACGGCTGCGGTTCGCCCGGAGGGCACGTCGATCGGATGCAGGATGCTCAACGGTCAGGCCGCATCATCAAGGAACCCGAATCCTTCCGGGAGCCCTGCAAGGAATTCTCGACGCTCCGGGTCGGGCTCGGCTTCAACCATCTTCCCCAGCAGATCGACCAACTCGTTCCGCTGGTCGCCGGACAGCTTACCGACCACGTGGGCTACGCCCTCAAGTACCTTCACCGCGTCGTCCGGATCCATCTGCTCATCTTCGCTGCTGTCGACGAACCACAGAACATCGGCCAAGGCCTCGGCCAGGGCACGGGTGAGCGACGAGTACACAAGCACCACGGTGGGCCCCCAGTAGGTCGACAACAGGTCCAGCCATCCCACCACAACCACCGACGTCATACTCGGTCGGCCCTACAAGGCGGGTGGCCCGAAGCCGAGTTCCGGGACAGCGCCGGAGTGCTTGCCGTGGGAGCACCGGGGCACTTCAGGTGAAGGGCGCAGGTCGTACCGCAGACACCCGAGGCCGAGGTGGCGTGACAGGCGCCCGCCTCACGGCGGGCCCCTTGCGCTGCGCCTCGCGGCGTCTACCGGCGCGTCAGTCGCAGGTCTTGGACGTGTAACTGCCGTACTTCAGCTCCTGGTCCTCGTAGAAGCTCCACCGCCCGGTGTTCGATCGGTAGAACCTGAACGACTTGTGTGCCTTGCCCACGTACTTGAACTCGAAGCGCCGCTGGAGCTGGTCGGTATGGGTGGCGACGTGAACGAGGTTGCCGTCCGCGCGGCCGGACGTCGCGTTGCCGACCTTGCCAGCGGCAGCCAGGCCCCAGCGATTCTGGAGGTTGATCGTCGCGGTCCTGGTGAGTGCGCCGAAGTTGCCGTCGATGTCGGTCTCGTTGAAACGGACGCCGCTGTTGGTCACCTCGGTGCCCTCGGCATGCAGGATCCGCTGCCACATGCAGGTGGCGTTGGAGTTTTTTGTACGACGTCGTCGACAGTGTTCCCTCGTCACCGAAGTCGTCGTAGAAGTCCCCCGCACCACTGACGTAGCCATCGGAGGCGGCAGCCGACACGGGTGAAGCGCCCAGGCCAAGGCTGATCGCCGCGATGACCGCAGCGACTCCGGCCCCCCAGCGGGTGCTCAATGTACGGACGTTCATGATCGAATCCTTCCCCGATGCCCCGCGAGTGCAGGGCGCAGCGGATGCGGCAGTAGGCGGGTGGAGGCGATCGACCTCAGACCGCCCCCTCGGCACACGGCGGCTTTCCAGCCCTGTCCGATGCTCTGCCAGCCGTTTGAGCTGCGGAGCAAAAGCCCAGCTCGACCCGGCTCCTACTCGAACGCAGCGCGTGAGGACGCGCACCCGGACGCCAGGGGTGCGGTGCAATGCCCGCACCCGGCCACCTGCTTTGTGGACTATCCGTCCTCGGCCGCAGGGCCACGACGGTCATGGCCACCGGCCGTTCGGGGGACTCGGGGGCCGCGCCGGGAGCTCCTACAGCCCGCGGGGGCACCCCTGGTGAGACAGGAAGGAGAGACGCCATGCCGCTCTATCTATCGAGGTTCAGCTACACGCCGGAGACCTGGGCGAGGATGATCGGCCACCCCGAGGACCGCGCCAAGGCCGCTCAGTCGTACATCGAGTCGGTCGGCGGGCAGCTCCACGGGTTCTGGTATGCCTTTGGCACGCACGACGGCTACAACCTGTGGGAAGCCCCGGACAACGTGTCCATGGCAGCTGTCGCACTGGCGATCAGTGGGGGCGGAGCGCTCAGCTCGTTCGAGACGACCGTCCTTCTGACCGTCGATGAGACCTTGGACGCCCTGAGAGGAGCCGAGCGAGTGCGGTACCGGGGTCCGGGCACGAGCAGCGGTGAGCCTGCCGGATGAGCGGGCTCGCACCTCTTACGCCTGGGACACCGAACGGCCGGGCGGCCGTCCCGACCTCGGAGAGGGACTGATGACAGCCTGTTCCGTATCCTGGGGTCATGCGCATGCGGCCCACTCTCAACTGGGTCCCTCCCGAGGACCTGTCGCCCGGCACCAGTGACCTGACGCCGGTTGCCGACGCGCTGCGCACAGGCGGTGTGCTGGTACTCAGTGGTGCGGGCATATCCACGGAGTCCGGCATCCCCGACTACCGGGGCGAGGGCGGAAGCCTGAGCCGGCACACGCCGATGACGTACCAGGACTTCACCGCCAGTGCCCAGGCCAGGAGGCGGTACTGGGCACGCAGTCACCTCGGCTGGCGGACCTTCGGCCGCGCCCGCCCCAACACCGGGCACCGAGCCGTGGCCGCGCTGGGACGGCACGGCGTGCTCTCGGGACTGATCACCCAGAACGTCGACGGCCTGCATCAGACAGCCGGCAGCGGGGACGTCGTGGAACTCCACGGAAGCCTGGAGCGGGTCGTCTGCCTTTCCTGCGGCGCCCTCAGCCCGCGCCGAGAGCTCGCCCGCCGCCTGGAGGAGGCCAATGCGGGCTTCGGTCCGGTGGACGCCGCAATCAATCCGGACGGCGACGCCGACCTCAGCGACGGGCAGGTCGGGGACTTCCGCGTGATGCACTGCGCGGTCTGCGGCGGTCTCCTCAAACCGGACGTGGTGTTCTTCGGCGAATCCGTACCCCCGCAGCGGGTCGAGCACTGCCGTGATCTGGTCGACGAGGCGACCTCACTACTGGTACTGGGGTCATCGCTGACAGTGATGTCCGGGCTCCGGTTCGTTCGCCAGGCGGCTCAGGCCGGAAAGCCGGTACTGGTCGTCAACCTTGACCCGACCCGGGGCGACCGGCACGCCCTCACCCGCGTCGCGCTCCCGCTGGGAGAGGCCCTCACCACCGTGGTGGGCGAACTGGGCATACCCATGGACGACGAGGCGGCAGAGCCTGGGTGATGCGATGACGGCGGCGGAGCGTCACATGGCCGGTGAATCGGTGACGACGACACTCACTGTGCCGGTAACGCGGTGACGGCAACGGTGCCTCACCGTGCCCCCGACGAAGCCAGGCACCCTGCTCTGCCCGCCCACACCGCCGAACGCGACGATGCGCAGGTCACTGCACCGACGGGCGCCGGTGCGTGGCCCAGTGTTCAGCGGCGGTGATTCCCAGCAGCACAACGTCGTGGTACTCGCCGGCGAAATACTCGTGCTGGCGAAGCCGTCCTTCGATCGCGAAGCCCAGCTTGCGGTAAAGGGCGAGGGACGCCTCGTTGAACGCGTAGACCTCCACCTCACACTTGTTGTAGCGCTGCTCCGCGAACATGTACGTGAGGATCAGTTCGGTGGCTTCGGTCGCATACCCTCTCCCTCGGTGATCACGGGAGATCTCGATGCCGGTTTTGAACCGTCCGGCGCGACTGTCCGCCTCTCCGACCGTTACCGTCCCCGCGAACGCGCGGTCGGCCAGCACCTCGGCCACCAGCCGAAACGCTTCGCCGCCCGGTGGCCGCCCCGCACGCTCAGCGGTCCAGATCCGGAAACTCTGAGCAGAGCGCGGAGGTTCGATCAAATCTGCGTTGCGTACGTCGACGGAGTTCCGAGCCAGGTCCCGGAAGCCCTTCCAGTCCTCCGGCTCGACGCCTCGGAGGCCCACTTTCCCACCGGTCCACATGTCACTCATGGCGCGCCCACCACTTCGGTCAGTTGCAGGCACCGGCGGCCATGCACTTCGGCTTGCCCCAGCCCGGCAGCAGAACACCGTGCCTGCCTCGGTAACCACTCCCCGAAGCAGGGCGACTCGACTGACAGGGGCGGCCCGCGGACAGGATGTCGCCATTTCTGCCTGTCGGCAAGGCCCGCCGTCACCGCGTCCGGCGAAGCCCCGCTACGGGCAACCACGGATGGGACAGGGGCCGAGGCCGCCGCGGCGGGGCCGCCTCCCCTCCACCCCCGTCCGGCCGGACGGGTGCCACGCGGCCGCGAGATCCGCGCTTTCGTCGTTTTCGCGATCGAACGGCTGCTCGCCTACTTTACTCTGCCAAAACCTCTGGAATACCTCAGATTTGTTTTCGACAGGTCGAGCGCACTGCCAGAATCACAGGGTTCCTGATCATGCGCCTTCGAGCCATCGCCGGGCCCCCCCCCCCCCCCCCCCCCCACGGGCCCGGCTTGACCATCATCCCCTCACAAAGGCGAACCCCCTCCATGAGTGACGGCAGCATCACAGCAGCCGATCAGCTCGCCACCGGCACACCGGCGGCGAGCTCCCCCCACGTGGACGCCGGCGACGCCGGTTACAGCAAGGACCTCAAGTCCCGCCACATCAACATGATCGCCATCGGCGGCGCGATCGGCACGGGGCTGTTCCTCGGCGCGGGCGGACGTCTCGCCGACGCCGGCCCTTCGCTCGCCATCGCTTACGCCGTCTGCGGTGTCTTCGCGTTCTTCGTCGTGCGCGCACTGGGCGAGCTGATCCTCTACCGCCCGTCGTCCGGCGCCTTCGTCTCCTACGCCCGTGAGTTCATGGGTGAGAAGGGCGCCTTCGCGGCCGGCTGGCTGTACTTCCTCAACTGGTCGACCACTGCGATCGCGGACATCACGGCAGCGGCGACGTACGCGCATTTCTGGGGCATGTTCAGCGACGTCCCGCAGTGGATCCTCGCCTTGATCGCCCTCGCCGTGGTGCTCGCGGCCAACCTCATCTCGGTGAAGTACTTCGGCGAGATGGAGTTCTGGTTCGCGATCATCAAGGTGGCGGCGCTTGTCGCCTTCATGCTGATCGGTATCTTCCTCGTGGTCACCCAGCATCCGGTGGACGGCCACACCCCGGGTCTGTCGACCGTGTCGGACACCGGTGTCTTCCCCGTCGGCGCACTTCCGATGCTGCTCGTGATCCAGGGCGTCGTCTTCGCCTACGCATCCGTCGAGCTGTGCGGCATCGCCGCCGGAGAGACGGAGAACCCCGAGAAGATCATGCCCCGCGCGATCAACTCCATCATGTGGCGGGTCGGACTGTTCTACGTCGGCTCGGTTGTGCTGCTCGCACTGCTGCTCCCGTACACCGCCTACTCCGGGGGCCAGAGCCCGTTCGTCACCGTCATGGACAAACTCGGCGTCCCTGGTGCGGCAGGCGTGATGAACCTGGTCGTGCTGACTGCCGCACTGTCCAGCCTGAACTCCGGCCTGTACTCCACCGGCCGCATCCTGCGCTCGATGGCTCTGTCAGGTTCCGCACCCCGTTTCACCGGCCTGATGAACAAGGGCCAGGTCCCCTACGGCGGCATTCTGCTGACTGCGGGCTTCGGGGTACTCGGCGTCGGGCTGAACTACGTGGTACCCGGCCAGGCATTCGAGATCGTGCTGAACTTCGCGTCGATCGGAATCCTCGGGACCTGGGGGATGATCATGCTCTGTTCCCTGGTGTTCTGGCACCGCTCGCAGAATGGCCAGGTCACAAGGCCCTCCTACCGCCTGCCCTGGGCTCCGTACACCCAGATCGTCACCCTGCTCTTCCTCGTCGGCGTGGCCTTCCTGATGTGGTGGGGCGGCGGCGTCGGCCGGACGACCGTGATGTTCCTGCCTCTGATCGCGGCGGCCCTGGTGGGTGGATGGTTCCTCGTCCGCGGCCGGGTGCACGAGATGGCTCGGGCCAGGCAGGACGTCTGAACCCTCCTCGCACGGGCCGGAAGCAGCGGGCTGGGCGCAAGGCGCGGGAACACCCCCCGCGCCGCTCCCAGGGGTGCGAGCAGCCCTCCGTATGCGGTGTTACGCCTCGCACGTGCGGGGCGTAACACCGTCGGCGGCAAGGGCACTTGTCCGCCGGCGGTTCGCTCCGACCGCCTGGGGCGGAGCCGGGGCAGCTTCGGGCGGACCGATGCACGACGATGCCGTCCTCCCTATGGCCGCCGGGATCGTCGCCGTGTCGAGCGAGACATCTTGCGGCCCATCCCCGCCCGGCCGCGACGCGCGGCCATTGGACAGGGCTGCCTGCTCCTGACGCCGGAGGCGCGGACACGAGGTGCCCCCAGGAAGCCGGCAGTCGCGCGGGCGAGCGGTCGACCGGTACGGACAGCGGCCTCGGTCAGCCCGCAGTGCCGTCTGTGGCCTCTGGTGCGGGCGCGCGCCGGATGGGCAGCATCGTCTCCACCTCGCCCTCAGCGAGATGATCCAGGATCAGCCGGTTGACCAGCTCCGGCTTCTCCAGGGGAACGAGGTGGGAAGCCCCGGGGACAACGGCGAGCTGGGAGCCCGGGATCGCGCGATAGAGGGCAGTCGTGTGCTCCAGCGTCATCATGTCGTCATCGCCGACCACGATGAGGGTGGGCGCCTCGACACGGGCCAGGTCCCCGGTGGTGAGCGTCGGCTGGGTGCGCCACATGTCGACGACCTTCTCAGCCACCGCCGGCCAGTGGTCCGCGCCGTCCGGGGTGACGGCCTCGTACATCTGCCGGAAGAACGCGAGATCGGCGCTGCCCGGCGTCATCGTGTCGAGCATCTCCGGTTCGGCGAAGCACTCCGGCGAGGGACGGAAGTTGGCACCGATCACCACGACCTTGCCGACCAGGTCGGGACGGGCGATGGCGACCAGCAGCGCGACGACGCCCCCGTCACTCCAGCCCACGAGATGGGCCGGCTGCCCGACGACCGTCTCCAGGAAGGCCTCCGTGTCGTCCGCCATGTCCTGGTAGGAAAGCGGCCCTGCGACATCGGGGGTGTGCCCGTGCGCACGCCGCTCGGGCAGGAAGACGCGGTATGCGGATGCGAGGTCGGCGCGCTGCGCCCCCCACGTGTCGTTGGTGCAGAAGCCGCCGTGCAACAGGACCAGCGGACCGCCGGATCCGGCTGCCTCGTACCACGTCCTGACTCCGGGAAGTTCCGCGTACTCGCCCATCGTCCCAGGCCTCTCCGGACTGCCGCCGTCCCACGCCAGTGTGCGCCGCGCCCCGCGGGTCCGCCACGCGGGGCGCGCCCGCGCCCCGCGGGGCGGGGAGACGCGCTGGTACCGGGACAGTGTCGGCGCAGCCCGTTCGGCGGTCCGCCAAGCGCCGGAGGAGCGTCCGCCAAGCGCCCGAAGGACGAGGGAGGGTCCCGACGCTGTACCTCGCGTCGGCGGCAGCCCTCCGAAATGCCTGCCCCTGGGCGCCGGAAAGCGGTGCCGTGCGCGGAAGAGGGCGATCACGGCCGGCTGGCTGATGCGGCGCGGTTCACTCCAGGCGGAGGCCCGCCCCGGTAACGTGAATCCGTTCCTGCCGGTCGGCGGCCTGCTCATTCCTGTGCCGGCGGGTTCCACGGTATGCGCCGGCAGGGGGTTTCAGCCCGCGAACTCCCGTCCCGCCGAACACTCGCGTACGCGGCTCCGAGTCACCCCGTCGACTCGTCCGGGGTGGGGTGTTCGGGGTGGACGCCCGCATTGCGGGCGCTGCTGCGGCCGGAGCCGGCCTCGTCCGGGTCGGGCCTGTCGGCGTCGGGCCCGGCGTGCGGTTCCGCTTCCGTGCGTTCGCTACTCGGCGGGACGATCACGTCGAGGGCATCCTCGCCGTCCTGGACCTGCTGGTCGGGCATGTCGGCGGGTACGGGCGGCGGGGTGCCCTCATCTCCGGTGTAGGCGGTGCCCTGGGGCCTGCGGTCTGTCATGTCGTCACTCCCGTCGGTGCGCGCCCGTTCCGGTTCGGGGGCGGGCCTGCGTCGCACCTCGCGTACCCCCTGTGCCCCGGACGACGCGTGCCCCGTCCCGCTGTGTCCCGCCCCTGGGCGGTGGGGGACACCGTGTGCAGAGGTCGGCAGGCATGCCTACCACCGGGCCTCCGTCGGCAGCACGGCATCGCGATCTGCGGTGTCCGACGAATGAGCGCGTCCAGGCGTTGCAGCTGCTGCGAGGACTCACTACGATCCTGGACCGCCCCGGAAAGTCCAGCAAGTGCTGCTGCGCGCGCCGGAAGGCGGATCGGCCGCCCGTGGCCGGTGCGCGTCCTCGCCGAGCCAGGCATCACCGGCCACGTCCGGCCTGCCGCCGAAGCCCGAGCCGCCTGGGGAAGGCGGCCCTCCCGTGGGTGAGCGCGGCAGCGCAAGTCGCTCGAACCGCAGGCGCCCCTGCGGAACGCTCCGTGCCCCAGAGAACGCCCGTATGTGCTGCCCACTCCGAGCCCGCCGCACCGAATCGAAGGCTCGCTCACACAGAACTTCAGTCGCGCAGGGAACGTGCACGGCAGGCTGACCTGGGAATCGGGAACAAGACGCCTCGAAGGCGCTGTTGCGGGCACATCGCACCTGGTCACAGAGCGTATGACGGTAGTAGCTGCAATCCGATTCGTGCGTCATGGTGACCTGCATGGAGGGGAATCGGCACACTCATGCGCACGAGCACCACGGTCACGAGCACCACGGTCACGACCACCGCGACGCCGTCCATCGTGATCACGGGCTCTCGCGTGGAGCACGTCTACGGCATCAGCTCGCACACCTGGTCAGGCCCCACAGCCACGAGGCCGCCGACAAGGTCGACGCGGCGATGGAGACGTCCCGGGAAGGAATGCGCACGCTGTCGATCTCGCTGGTGGTGCTGGGCGTCACCACCGTCGTCCAAGCGGTGATTGTCGCCCTGTCGGGGTCAGTGGCCTTGCTGGGTGACACGATCCACAATGCGGCGGATGCGCTCACCGCCGTCCCTCTGGGCATCGCGTTCCACCTCGGCCGACGGGCGGCGAACAGGCGCTACACCTACGGCTACGGCCGGGCCGAGGACCTGGCGGGCATCTTCATCGTCGCCACGATCGCCGCTTCAGCGGCCCTGGCCGCCTACGCGGCTGTCGATCGGTTGATCGACCCCCGCGACGTCACTCACCTGTGGACCGTGTCCGGTGCCGCGCTCGTCGGCTTCGTCGGCAACGAGTGGGTGGCCCGGTACCGCATTCGCACCGGACGTCGTATCGGTTCCGCAGCCCTGGTCGCCGATGGTCTGCACGCACGGACCGACGGATTCACCTCGCTGGCCGTTCTGCTGGGTGCGGGCGGCGTAGCACTCGGCTGGCGCGCGGCCGACCCGGTCGTCGGACTGCTCATCACCCTCGCCATCCTGCTGGTCCTCAAGAATGCGGCCCGCGAGGTCTGTCGGCGTCTGATGGACTCCGTCGCTCCCGGCCTCGTCGACGCCGCTCACACCGCTCTCCAGGGTGTCGACGGCGTCCTCGGCACGGGCCAGGTGCGGATGCGGTGGATCGGCCACGCGCTGCGCGCCGAAGCGGACATCATCGTGGACCCTCAGTTGACCGTCGTGGGGGCCCACCGCATCGCGGTCGCCGCCGAACATGCCCTCATCCATGCCGTGCCCCGGCTGACCGCAGCGACCGTGCACACCGACCACGCACCCGTGGAAGGTGATCCGCACGCCGCCCTCCACCACCACGCCGTACGGCCCGCGCGAACGGCTCGGCTGACGGACAGCGGCCCCTGAAAGGGACACGGGGTCGGTGCACTCCGGTACCGGCGGCCCGCGATCCGGCCCTCCCGGGTAAAACAGGTCCTGCGAAGGCCCGTCACGGTGAGGGAACGGGGCCTCCGGGCCGGAATCGCTCGACCCCGACGACGTGCCGCACCTTGACAGGGCGCACGATCACCGCGACCCGCCGCTCCCCCGGCATGACCCATTCGAAGCGCTCGACACCCAGGTACTTCCTGGCCAGCCGGTCCATCCGGTCGTGAGCCTCTTCGCCCTCGATGAAGCGGACCACTTCGCCGCTGATCTGAACTCGATCGAAGGGATCGGCGGCATCCGCGTGCGAGAGATAGACGCGGGGGTCGCGGCGCAGATTCTCTTCCTTCACCCGGCCAACCGAGGTGTTGAAGGACAGCTCGGTCTCCCCCTCGAGGTCGACCCACATCGGACTGACCTGCGGTGCTCCGTCGGCGAACACGGTACCGACGTACCAGATATGAGGGCCTCGCAGGCGCGCACGGACAGCATCGTCGAAGGTCGCAGTCATCTTTCGAGGCTACCAATCATGATCGGCGCGGCCGCTCAGGGACGTGGGTTGCGACAGGTGGGACCGCCGGCGGGATCCCCGTACACGCCTTCCGTCTCTGGCGGCCCGGCACTTCGGCAGTGGCCCGGCCGGACTGATCATCGCCGAGCTGTTCCGGCTACAGGGCAAGCCCGTCACCGCCCGGCCGGCCATCGACAACCACACAGGAGGTTTGAGGTTTTGTTACGAATTCTCCAGAGAGTCACGTCAACAATGGCCTCTGTAAGGTCAGTTCGACGATCGATGCGAATAGGGCCCCTCCGGCACACCCCGTTCGACGCACCTGGGAAGATCACTGCATGGCGTACGGGGGCGATCAGCTGACACAGGTGGCGTTCGGGGTGTCGGAAGCGACGGAGGCGGATCGCTCCGAAGCGCTGCGGCTGCTCGGAGCCGACACCGCCCTGCACGAACACTGGATCGCAGGGCTCGCGATGAACAGCGCGGCGCCGGACGGGGTACTGCGGCGTGTGTTCACGGTGGACCCGCTGCCCGACGCCCGCCACCTGCTCGCCTATCGCAAGCTGTCGCCCGGGGCGGTGAGAGCCGCCGCCGCACACCCAGACCCCTGGGTCCGGCGGATCCTCGCCGAGAATCCGCACCTGCCGCCTGCTGCGCTCGCCGTACTGGCCGAGGACACGGACCCCAGAGTGCGACGTATCGCGGTGATGACGGCCTGCGAGTACGAAGTCGCACTGCCCGCAGAGCTGACCCTGAGGCTCGCCACCGATCCTGACGCCCGGATGCGGTGGTGGGCCACCGGACTGGCCGGCCTGCCGGACGGGACCGCGCTGGCACTGGCCGAGGATCCTGACCCGCTTGTCCGGGCAGCTTCCATCGGGTCCTGGAGCTGGCCCAGGCTGCGTCCGGAGGTTCGCGCGGCAGCAGAGGCGGACCCCGATCCCCACGTGCGCAAGGCGGTCGCACGGGCCGCTCACGTCGCCGTCCCCCTGCCCACGACGGTCGAGGGCTTCCTCTCCGAAACCGACGAACGCCGCCGCCGTGACGCTGCGTTCACGGCTCCCGTCGACGCGGCCCTGGCCGCTTTCCTCGTGACCCACGAGGACAGTTCTCTGCGTCACGGAGCCGCCCACAACCCTCAGGTCCCCAAGGCGCTCGCCCTCACACTCACCGCCGACCCCGAGCCCTCCGTCCGACTCGCCGTCTCCCTCCGCCCGGATTTGACCGAGAAGCAGCGGGCGGCGATCGACTACAGCGTCCCCCCGGGCCGCCAACCGGTGCCCGCCTGGGTGAGGGAACGATTCGGCGACCAGAATGCGCTGAGGGAGATCGCAGCCTCCAGCCATGCCGTACTACGCCGGGCCGTCACCTGCGCACCTGCGCTGCCGGCAGACGTCGTCGAGCGGTTGGCGGCCGACGACGACTACTACGTCAGGCTGATGCTCTGCGAGAACGAAGACGCCCCGCACGAGCTGCTCGTGGAGATGTTCGCCGACTGGAACGGGCTGAGCTGGGGCGCGTTGGCGTTTCACCGCAACTTCCCGCGCCCCGGCCTGGCCCGTTTCGCGGAGAACCCCAACTACCGGCTGCGGTATGCGGCCATGTTCGACCCGCAGGCCGAACCTGACCTCGTCGAACGGCTCTCGCACGACACGGCGGATCTGGTGCGCCGCCACGCAGCGGCCGACCCGCGACTTCCGCTCTCAAGACTCGTAGGCCTGCTGGGCGCGGACGGGACGCCACGGGCGGCCGCCGGCAACCCCACGCTGCCCGCGGCGCTCATGCACCAGATGCTCGACGTCGCGGGCGTCGGGCACTGAGAGCTGCCGCGCGTGGGCTGTGTGGTGACGTCCCCGTCATGGCGAGGGTGTGACAACGCGCGCGAACCGTAAGGGCCCCTCCCAGCATCCCCCTGTCTTTACCGGCCTCCGAACGCCCTGTGTGGCCCAGCCGTATGCAGCTCAGGCAGCAGGAAACCGTAACGTTCACGCAGAAGTCCGCCGGGTGGGCTGAGCATGCTCCAGGAGGAACTCGGTGGCCCGCGCGATGGCCTCGGTGGAATTGGCGTGGACGGCCTCGGACTCTTCCTCCTGCTGGTCCGCAGCGATGGCCGCGTACCACCATGCGTCAGCATCAGGTTCGTGGTGAATGACCGCTGTACCGCCTGCGTAGCGAAGCGGGATGGACTCGCTGGCGGACTTCTTCGCAACCGCGTAAGGCCACTTGAGTCGAGCCGACTGGCGCTTGATGCCGCCCCAGGCCGCTCCCAGTTGGGCATAGCTCGCCCCACCGCGACCGGCCACGGTCGCAGCGCTCTCCGCCAGCCGGTCCACGGACTGCTTGGCCTCGTACAGTGCCCGTAGCAGCGCCAGCTGAACATCGGGCGCAGCCATGAGCGCGCTGTCGAAGGGCTTACCGACGGCGTGATAAGCCAGCGCCCGCGTCGAGATCCCTTCGGTCAGTGCGCGGACCGCGGCGAGCACTCTGTCGTCCATGGTGAACGCGTCGTCCTCGGTGGGCTCGCTCCAGGCGGGCTCCACCTGAGTCGCGACGGTGGTCCAGAAGTTCTCGTCGTTCTTGTCAGGGGTCGGGATTGCCGAATCATCCATGCGACAAACATAACTGCCAAGAATCATTTCGACAAGATATTTTGTCAGCCTGCGCCATCGACAGCTTACCCTGTCGATACTGTCGGTGGGCGCGTTCCGGGGCGCATGGACCGCATCCGGGCCGCCGCACCCAGCCAGGCCGGATGGAACACGCTCATCCAGCGGAGCTGGATTCACGGCACCACGCAGGAAATCGAAGTCCGCGAACTGCCCTGACACCAAGCGTCAGTGCACCCATGGTCAGGCTGGCACCACACCACCAGCCCCGTGACGGCTAGGGCCTGTCTCTTGGAGTGAGGTGCGCAGGGTGCTGCATGCTGGATCGATAATCTGTGTTGGCGTTGGCGGCATGGTGCGAAACTTCGGGCCATGAACTCACCCGAGCTCAGTGACCTGGACTATCTCCGGGAGATCGAGCGCCTCGCCAACCGCGTCAGCGTGGAGGCGTCCAACGAAGGATGGCTCTCCCTCCAGGCAGATCCGGATGAGGCGACACGGCTCCAGCGCAGCGTGCGCGCGCTTGCGCGGGCTCTGCGCCATTACCACTTCGAGGATGACGGCTGCCTTGGCGAGGACCGGCCTCTGGTCCGCCTCGTCGGCGCCTCGGTGTTGAAGCCCGGGGCGATGCCGGCCGGGGTGGAGGAGGCGTACGAAGAGGTGTGTGCACGGATCGGCGTCGACCCCAGGCCGGAGGGCTGGGCCTTGTGGAACACCTGGAGCGGCGGGGACCTGAAGGTGACCATGGTGGTGTCCGCAGTCGAGACGACCGAGGGGCTGTTCGAGAACTGGGCGCGCGGGAGGGCACGCGATCCGTTGTCACCGCTGCCCTCCCAGATCGCCCTCGTGCGCCAGGGATGGATAGGGCCGATGACCTTCTCACCTCGCGGAGTCGGCCGGGCTGGCCTTGGCGGTCGGCCACTGTCCTAGGCTCTGGCCCGTAGTCAGGACCGTGTCCATATGTGAATCGCGGCGAGGTGCAGTGCGGCCTGGTAGGCCATGGCGAGCTTGTCCGTTCGCATGGCCAGACCCCGCCACTGCTTGAGGCGATTGATGCATCGTTCAACGGCATTGCGCTGCTTGTATGTCTCGGCGTTGAAGCCGGGCGGGCGACCACCAGCGCGTCCTCGCCGCAGCCGGTGACCGACCTGGTCGGCAGGCTGTGGGATCACGGCACGGATGCCTCGCCGCCGGAGATGCTCACGGATTGCGCGGGATGAGTACGCGCGGTCCGCTAGGACGGCGTCCGGCCGGGTCCGCGGCCTTCCGTGCCTGCTTCGCGGAACACGGATGCTGGCCATGACGGCCTCGAAGGCCGGCGCGTCGCCCGCCTGGCCCGCGGTGACGTGGAGGGCCAGGGGGCGTGCTTGGCTATCGCTGGCGAGATGGACCTTCGTGCTCAGGCCGCCGCGGGAACGACCAAGACCATGGTCTTCGGGCTCAGCCCGATCTGGCGCCCCCTTTTTCTGGCTCCGGCGGCGTGCTGGTGGGCCCGGCAGACGGTGGAGTCCACTGATACGGTCCAGCCGATGTCAGCAGCCTCGTCGGCCGCTGCCTGGAACGCAGAGAGGATCCGTTCCCAGGTCCCATCTGCGGCCCACCTCAGCAGCCGTTTGTGAGCGGTCTGGAACGGGCCCAGCTCAACTGGCAGGTCCCGCCAAGGCGAGCCGGTGCGGTACTTCCACACGATGGCTTCCAGGGTTCGCCGATGGTCGGCCCATCGCCGACCGCGAACCGGGTCGGCTGGCATCAGCGGCTTGATCCGGCTCCACATCGCATCAGTGATCACTAATCGGATGGACATGTCCGATCAACCGACGAGCAAATCAAGGAGACACGCTCTAGGCGCGGGACCCCGCTCGAAGCAGACCGATCCTGACGCATCCCCGGCCTGACACCATGAGCCCCCCTGTGCACGCAGTCGAGGTCTCCAGGCACTCGTTCACCCGGACCTCGGCGCGGCGGGATACGGAGGCGCTCGGCACACAGGGAATCGTCGTCACACTTCGGCCGACAGTCGCTCGGTACCACCAGTAGTGGCCGCCACCCGGGAAGCCGGGGGCGGCCGCTGCCAGAAGGGCGGAGCGCCTGCCCGACCGCACGCGCCGGTCGCGGCGACGGGTCGGCTGGCAGCGGCCGTCCGGTGGCATCTCGGTCCACCGCCGCAGGCCGCATATACGTGCTCGGGGGGACAGGGGTCAGCCCCAGACAGGAGCCGAGAAGACGCTGGCCGAGTTGTACCCCGAGTGCGGGAGCGCGGGCCAGCCGACGGGCTCGGGCTGGGTACGGTGGAAGTCCGCGGCAACGAGCGTCGCCAGGTTGAAGTACGCCTCGCGGGTCTGCGACTTCATCTTGGCAAGGTCGACCTCCGCCCCTGCGGAGAGGTGCTCGTCGAAGGGGACCACCACCACACCCCGGCAGCGAGCACGGAAGTGGGCCACCACATCGTTCAGCTTGACGGTCTTGCTGGTCTTGCGCGCTTCGGACACGACGGTGATGCTCCGTTGGACGAGGTCCGCGTAACCGTGCGCGTTGAGCCAGTCCAAGGTGGTGCTCGCGCTGGCAGCACCGTCGACGCTGGAGGTGGCGACGACGATCAGCTGATCGGCGAGGGCCAGGACACCGCCCATGGCACTGTGGAGCAGACCGGTGCCGGAGTCCGTGAGGATGATCGGGTAGTGCTGCCCGAGGCAGCCGACGACCTTACGGTAGTCCTCGTCGTTGAACGCCGTGGAGAGTGCGGGGTCCACATCGTTGGCGAGAACCTCCAGGCCGCTCGGGGACTGCGACGTGTAGCGGCGTACTGCCATGTAGTTGGGAAGATTCGGCAGATCGGCCACCAGGTCACGGATGGTCGCGCTCGTCTCACGGCGCACCCGGCGGCTGAGTGTGCCGGCATCCGGGTTGGCGTCGATCGCCACGACCCGGTCCTGCCGTTCGGTGGCGAGCATCGAGCCCAGAGCAGTCGTGGTGGTGGTCTTGCCGACCCCTCCCTTCAGGCTGATGACAGCGATCTTGTAGCAGTCCATCACCGGGGTACGCAGAACGGACAGCTTCTGCTGTCGTACGCGTTCGGCGCCCCTACCACCGATGCGCAGCTTCCTGAAGCTGCCGCGGACACCGGCCTTGTTGCGCAGGAGGCGGTCGGACGAGAGCTCGACCGATGAGCTCTGCCCCAGCGTGGTGGCATGCCCTGCACGGTCGAATGCCGCTGAGGCATAGGCCGTCGCCGCACGGTGGATGGCCGGTGGAGCGTCGGCGAACCGTGGCGGCTGTGCCGCCCCGGCGTAGGGGAATGACGGAGGGGCTCCACCTGGGCTGTGAGCAGCGGAGACGCCGGCAGAAGCATGCGGTCCGAACTCACCGGACACGATCTCGTCGGCCGGCCTCGCCAAAGGCCGGGACTCCCTCGACGCGGAGACCTGGGGCTCGCTCGCGGCATAGCGATCCGGCGGCCGGTGGCCTGCAAAGGCGTCCGGCCTGCCCTCTCCCCCATCAGGTGCAGGGCTGCCGGTGCTGATGTCACGGTCATTCGTCATACTGTTCGGTCCTTTCGATGATCTCGAAGAGCTCTTGGGGGCAGCGTCGGCGCGTCGGCGAGAGGATGCTTCCACCACCGATCTACCGTGTTCTTCTGGATGGCGAGGCGCTTCCGCGCGGGGGCGGTCCTCGGCATCGGGCACAAACAGCCGCGGCTGGCCGGCGGGGAGGCGTTTCTGGACCTCGGAAACGAGACCCTTCGGCCGGTCGGAGCCTGCCGCGGGACCATCTGGAGGCCGGTCCCCGAGCCTGTAGAGGTGGGTGGACGGTCCGTGCCCGGGCGGAAGCAGCTCGGGCGCGTCAGCACCTTTCGTCCCGGGCTCCTTCATGCTGACAAGCTGCGACGGCTTGGCAACCGGCCGCAGTCCTCTTCGGACCAGCATGCCGTTGCTGTCGACCGTCAGTTCATGCTCTATGAACTGCTCGACGGTCAGTACCTGCTTCCCCCCGATCACGGACCGTGGCGGTTGTCTCCAGGTCATGGCCTCTCCGTGGCCGCCCCACTCACGCGCAGCCATCGCACGCTTCTCGGCGGCTTCCATCGCCTGCTGGACCTTCGGAGGGATTTCGATCCGGCTCCTCACCCGGTACCGCCCGGTCTCCAAGTCGTCCGCGCACTGGAGCTGGACCTTCAGAGGACCTACGAAGGAGTAGAGCTGCGACTCTGCGTAGTCACGTACCTTCTCGACGAGTTCCTCGCCGAGCATGACAAGGCATGTGCTGTGCAGCGCGTGATCATCGGTGTTGAGTTCGATGACGAAGCTGTTGGGCGCAACAGTGCGGTCGTGACTCCAGATCCTGGCATTGACGTCACACTCGCGCCGGAGTGCGCCGACGAACTCCAAGGGCTGCACCGCGGACTTGAAGGCTTTGGCGAAGGCGCCGTTGACCCAGGCCTCGAAGCGCTGCTCCAGCTTGTTCAGCGTTCCCACGGTCAGCCTTCCAGTACGGATCGCCCGCCATTTGAGCGAATATGCGTTCACCGACTGGGTCTTTCTAGCCAGATTTCGCCCCATACTGCGGTGTGTCGCCCCGATTCACTCGATCGTCCCCTCAGTCGCCCGCTTCGGCCGATCCCCGGGCCGACAGGCGGTACGAAGGCCCGATTCCTGGGGGGTCCGGACACTTGTGGGTACGACGAGGCGGACATGATCTGCGCGTGCTCTGCCGGACGGATCGCACCGCGCAACCGGCATCGGACCGGTCCGGGACAGGCCCGGCCCGGATCCGCAGCCGACCGCCACACGAGTTCGGAACAGCGGGTCTCCGCACTCCGCCTTCCATGCCCAGCTCCTGAACTTCCCCGAGCGAGGGCCCGGAGGAACCATCAAACTTCCGCGCATGCCGGGTTCGATACCGGGCGACAGATGCGCCCGAGCGAGCGCCGAGCCGCTCCCCCGCATCGGCCACGCTCTGCTACGCCGCCTCCCGACCGTGATGGCCGGCGCCGGGAAGAGCCTGCGCCCTCTGGCCCGGCGTGGGTTTCCGCGAGGCGGGGAGACGGATCGCGCCTGCGGAGCAAGCCCCGCAGACCGTCCAGGCGACGCGTCACCGGCCCCGCAGGACGCGACGGCGCACCCCGCCGACGGGAGAGATGCCGATCGTGCCCGGATGCCCGAAGGCCTCTACGGCGCCTTGTTCTGCGGCTGTGAGGCGCTCTCGATCACCGTGTCCAACAAAGAGCGGGAACGCTGCAGATCCTCGATCATTCGGTCGATCCGGGCCCGCTCCACCGTCAGCTCGCCCACCAGGTACGCGTCCGCCGTTTCGGCGGGCCCGCCGTCGCTGTCACGCATGCAGGACAGCAGCTTTGCGATCTTCGAGCTGCACAGCCCCGCGGCGTACAGCTCCTGGATCCGCCGGACCCTGGCCACGGCGCCCTCGGCATACTCCCGATGGCCCCCCGGAGTCCGATCCGCCGAGAGCAGGCTCTCCTTCTCGTAGTAGCGCAAGGAGCGCTCGCTCACGCCCGTGCGACGGGCCAGCTCACCGATGCGCATGACGCAGATCACACCATTCCTGCTTGATTCTGACATCGGCGTCAACTTCTACGCTAACCGCATGAGCAACGAAACGAGCACCGCCCTCCTCCTGGCTCCCACCCGCCTCGGGACACACGAACTGGCGAATCGCCTGGTCATGGCGCCCATGACCCGCAACCGCGCCGAAGCCGACGGAACCGCCACCCCGCTGATGGCCGAGTACTACGTCCAGCGTGCGTCGGCCGGACTGATCATCGCCGAGGCATCTACTCCCAACAAGGTCGGCCAGACCTACCCGAACATCACCGCCCTGCACACCGATGCCCAACCGCCGGATGGCGCCAGGTCACCAAGGCCGTCCAGGCCGCAGGGGGCGGCCCGATGCTTCTGCAGATCCAGCACGGAGGACGCGCCGGTCACCCCGACAACAGCGGCCTCACCCCCATCGCCCCCTCGCCGATCCCGCTGCCCGAGCCGATCCACACCCCAGCCGGCCGCCAAGAAGCCGTTGCCCCGCGCGAGATGACGACAGCAGACATCCGGCAGACCGTCCGCGACTTCGCCGCCGCGGTCCCGCCATCGACGCGGGGTTCGCCGGGGTCGAGGTCCACAGCGCCAACGGCTACCTGCTCCACCAATTCCTCGCGCCCAACACCAACCACCGCACCGACAGCTACGGCGGCAGCGTCGCCGGCCGCATCCGCTTCACGACCGAGGTGCTCGACGCCGTCGCCGACGCGATCGGCCCCGACCGGACCGGACTGCGCATCTCCCCGGGCAACACCGTCAACGGCATCAGCGACACCGACGCCGACGAGCTCTACCCGGCGCTCGTCGAGGCCAACGCGGGCAAGAATCTCGCCTACCTCCACATCGCGTTCGCCGACCCTGCCCAGCCTCTCTTCGGTCGGCTGCGCAGTATCTGGTCCGGTGCCCTCATCGCCAATCCGGTCCTGCCGGCCGACCAGATCCCGGCCGACGGTGGCCAGGAAGCCGCCACACGCCTTCTGACCGCCGGGGCCGACCTCATCGCCCTGGGGCGCCCCTTCCTCGCCAACCCTGATCTCGTCGAGCGCCTGCGCACCGGAGCCCCGGTCAACGCCGTCCGCGGCAGGTACGCCATATACACCGGCTACACGGACTACCCCCCCTACAACCACAACGCCTGATGCCACTGACCGTTTGCCCGGCGCATCACGGCCTGCCGGTCGGCCGCCTGGGCCCGCCCCCGCGGGACTCATCGTGGTCGTGAGCGGCTGGGGGTGACGCCAGGGCTCCGGGTGCCAGGTGGTGCGGGGCCGTTCCGACTCTTGGGCGGGCCTTCAAGATGCCGCGGGCTCCTCCGCCGGACCGGATCGGCCAGCGTACGAATCACTGCTGGTACGGGCGTTGACGCCTCCGGCCCGTCTGGCTGCGCCGCGTACTCCATGTCGATCCGCCCAAGAGGTAGTGCAAGGGCTGAGATCCGACTCCCGTAACGTTACCCGCCGGCCCTCATCGACATGATGGCGACGACACGGGCAGGTGGCGTCCCGCAGGCGTGGGTGGGGGAGACAGCTGTTTTGCCGGAGCTACCGGGAAGTTGTGACTGATGACATGGACGGCCCGGCGTGGTTCCGGAACCGATGTCGGAGTTCCTGTTGTCTCGGCGGCCGGCGCCACGGTCACAGTGGGCGACAGCACGTTGCTCGCACCCACGACGTTCGCTGTGGGGCCGGGCGAGTTCTGGTGTGTCACCGGCAGCAACGGCTCGGGGAAGACCACTCTCCTTCGTGCGTTCGTGGGCAGTCGGAGTCTGACGGCCGGTTCGTGTTCGGTGATGGGCGAACCCGCAGATATGTCGCGCCCCCTGCACAGGCGTGTCGTGGCTTCGCTCGTCGAACAGATACCTGTCGCGCGCGATATGACGCTGCGCGAGCAAGTGACGCTGGTCGCCGCCTCCTGGTACGGCAATTCCCCGGAAACCACCGAACGCGCCGACCGGGTCTTCGAGCGGCTGGGACTGTCATCGCTGTACGAACGGTTTCCCCATCAGGTCTCGTCCGGGCAGTTACAGCTCTTCGGCCTCGCGATGACGTTGGTCCGTCCAGCTGATGTCGTACTGCTCGACGAGCCCGAACGGCACCTCGACAGCCACCACGTCGGCCTGGTGGCCGCGCTGCTCACCGAGCGTGCCGAGAAGGGAACGGCATTCCTGGTAGCCACGCATGAGACCGCTCTGGTGGAAGCGAGCGACGGTCGCGTGGAGTTGGGATGACGACGCACAGCATGGCGGAAGCGGACTCCGACGCCGAGGCTCGCGTGCGCGCTGTACGGCACCGGTACGCCCGTCGTGGCAACCGTGCCACTGTGCGCGGCCGCGCGTTCACCGCCTATCTCGTCACTCTGTTCGCCCTCTTCTACCTGGTGCCCGTCGTACATGCCGCAAGTACATCGCCGGCGCTTGTCCCCTTGGGGTCGCCGGCCCGGGCGACACCCATGGCATGCGCACTCGCGGTGGCCGCGTGCTGGGGTGCCCAACTAGCCGGCCGTTTCTGGGGGCCGCTGGTTATGCAGCCCTTCTTGCTGCACGTGTTCATGTCCACGGACGTGTCCCCTGCCTGCTACCTCGGAACGATCGCCAGGCGCCGACTGGCCTACGCGAGCACGGCCGTGTTCCTGTCTGCGTGCACAGCGGCGTACCTCACGACCGACCTGTTCGATCAACCCGACACCGCCCTGCAGGGTCTCGCGGTCGCGGCGGGCCTCAGTGCCGTCGCGGCGGTGGCCTGGCTGTGGGGCCAGGTCCGAGCGGTGCGCGACAATCTCGCGCTCGCTGCGGCGGCGGGCGTCGCGGCGCTCGTCGTGACCGCAGCAGCCAGGGCGGCTCCGGAGGACGAGGGCAGCCTGTGGCTCGCCGCCGGTGCGCCGGCGGCTGCGGCCGCGGTTCTCGGGCGGGCAGCCTTCCGGTCGATCCGGGAGATCGACCTGGCCAGGCTCGCACGCGAGTCGGCACGGGCCTCGCAAGCCCAGACGTACGCGTGGACGGGTACGCTCCACCACGCGCTCGATCTGTACCGGCCGGAGCCACGCGGGCTCACCTCGACTCTGATCCGTTCGGACGGACGCTTTCGCGGGTATCTCGCGCAGGGTTCGATCAGAGCACTTCGAACGCCCGGTCGCACGATTGCGGCCGTGTCGTTCCTGCTGACCGGCGGAGCCCTCCTGACGTTCGGGACGACCGGCCCGGAAGGCCACCCGGCGTTGCTCTCATGGCTGACCGGAGCGGTTTGCGTGTATCTGGGATCCGGGTGGGTGAGCGAGACCTGGCGGGGGCTGCGCGACGAGTTGACCCTGGCCCCGCTCTTCGGTGAACGGTGGGGTGGAACGCTCGCCCGCACGCTCGCATGGCCTGTCTTCGCCGTGTCGGTCGGAGCGTGCCTGGGAGGTGGCCTTGCTGTCTTGATCCGGTGGCCGCTAGACAGTGGGCCGGTGAACACGGCCCTGCTCGTCGCAGGGTCGATGGTGCTGGTGCTGGGCGCCAGGTTCCTGCGCGAGATGAAGCAGCATCTTCCGCTCGAACTGCTTCTGCCTGTCGTCACGCCGCTCGGAGACCTCTCCGGGCTGGTCGTCATCGCGTGGCAGTTCGACGGAATCGTCGCCGTGGTGATCGGAATCGCCGCGATGAACGCCGTCCCGTCCACGCTCGGGGCGAGCGCGCTTGCGATCGGCATGGCCGCCTGCTGCGTCTGGATGGGGCTGCGTCGGACGGGATGGGCGCACAGGGGTGCGTTCGCCCGCCTGAGCCGGAGGTAGCACAGGTGCGCGGGGCTCTCGGCTCGGCCGTCCTCGATGCGCACTTACCGACGGCGCGTGTCCAGACCCCGCGCGCGTCGGCCAGGCGCGGGAACCATCCGCACGAGGCTGCGGACGACGGTATCGATCACGTCGTCGGAGGGTGCCGAGTCGGAACATCCGGCGTGCGCCGGCGTTGTGTGTCTTTCCGCAGACCGGACTCCGAGCCCACGCACCGAACACTTACCCAGCCTCAGAGGTCCTAACAGAAGCCTCAGATGATGTGACTGTCCGCTTGGATGCTCGTTGGGCTGTTTGTGGGGACGAGAAGTCACGTCCGTGGATCGTCTCGGATGAACTGTGGTCGTCGGTCGAGCCGTTGTCGCCTGTTCCGGCGCCGAAGCCGGTGCCCGGCCGCAGAGAGTTCCTGACCGTCAGGCGCTCTGCGGGATCCTGTTCGTGCTGCATACCTGGATCCGGTGGGAGTACCTGCCGCAGAGGCTGGGCTTCCGTTCGGACGAGGCCGGCGTCCGGGACAGGCTGCACGTATTGCTGCTGGCCAGGGTGCGAGCGGCGGAACAACCCGACCGGTCGTGGGCGGTGATCGACTCCTCCCACGTCCCGGCCGCTCGGCAAGCCCCGGAAGCGGCCCCAGCCCGGTCGACCGCGCACCGCCGGGCAGCAAGCACCATGTCCTCGTCGACGGTCAGCGCATCCCGCGCCGAGGTCGATGGCGCCAAGGCCTCTCTGGGCGGTACCGGCAGTATTGCCATGTGCGGGTCCACCGGAGGCCGAACGCCCGGCGCCCCGTACGGAGCCGGCACACGCCTGCCCCGCTCGCTGCGGACACATGCATCGGCTGATGTCGGCACCAGGCCCTCGGATCGCGCTTACCGGGGCCTGGGCGACCTCGTCCTACCGGGTCAGGCAGTCGTGATGTTCTCCGCCTGCGGACCCTTCTGGCCCTGAGTCACGTCGAAGGTGACGGCCTGGCCCTCCTGCAGCTCCCGGAAGCCGGTGGCGTTGATGGCGGAGTAATGCGCGAAGACGTCCGGCCCGCCGCCGTCCTGCTGGATGAAGCCGAAACCCTTTTCGGCGTTGAACCACTTGACGGTTCCGCTGGCCATGCTGGTGCCTTCCCGTTGATATCCGGACCCGCACCGCGCGGTCCCGGAGATGCCATGGTCCGTACCGGCACAGTAGAACGCCCGCACCGAAGCGCGGGCAGGTACGGCGAACCACGACATCTGGCAGTGACGCTACATGGCGAAACCGGCCCCCACCAGAGAGCAACGACACGATGTGTAGATCCGATGGATTTGACTCACTCCTACGGCACGATTTGCCCGCGGACCGGGCCTGCGTACCGGGGTCCACGGACACCGGTTGCCGGCGCGCGAGCCACCACCGGCCGTCCGTGAACGATCTCCGCTCTCGTGTTGACAGCAGCCCGTCCCGCTGCCGGAAAGCGAAGTGCGGCAGTGGGCGAAGTTCGGAGGCTGGTGATGAGGAGCTCCCCGGCCCGCGTCCCCGGTTCTTCCCCGCACATCGACCCCGTTGATACCTGCACCGACGCGGTACAGGTCGTACACCGGGGTGAGCGGGCGCGTCATCGCTGTGGGACCGAAGGCCCTCTGGTACCTGGGGACAACCTTTGCGGAGGCACTGACCTACGTGGTGGACGGCGACGCCGGCGCCGATCGCCCCCAGAGCGGGCAGCATGGCTCGTCAACGTGTGACCAGGGCCGGCCAACTCCCCTGCACACTGCCTGCGGGGCGCGCGCTCACCCGTAAGTGAGACGATCTGCCTGCGGCTGGTGCGGTCCCGGTGACAGGCGCGCATGCACCGCAGCGGGGCGACGAGGCGGTTCACACTCGTACGAGCAGTCGCTGTGACCAGGCTATATTTCAGTACGGCTTCTCTCGATCGTGGACCTGGTGGCGGGCCTCGACAAAGCCGCAGGCGCCCTCTCCGGCCGACGACCCGTCCGGCAGATCGCAGGACTCACATGCGCACGGTCGGTCTGGCGTGATGGGGCGTCCTCATGGCCGTGTCGGCCTGGGAGGGACAGATGCAGGGTGACTGACCCCGACTCGTACGGCATCCTTACCCATGGCCCCGCGCGACGCAGGCCCAGTGGTCGTCCACCTCCACGGTGGGTTGCGGACATCGGCTGCATTGTGAGCTCGAACGACTGGAGCACGCTGCTGCCCCCTGTGAGGTCAGCCAGGTCCTTCGGATGACCAGGATCCTTCCCGAACACTGCTTGGCCCTTCTTACTCACATGACGACAGGCGTGTACACACAACTTCGCGCCAACACCGCACAGTCGGAGCGGTGTTGAAATCTGCATGTTCGAAAGCAGCAGGCCTCGGCCCCTTGCGATCGAGCTCCGAAGAAGGTCCGCATCTGTGGTAAATCGGCATCCACTGGGGCGTTGCCTTCGTTTGTGGGTAGCATCAGCCGCCCATACGCGTTTGAGTCACAGTGAAAGATGAGGACTGCATGTCCGAAAACATTCCTACATCCGGCATCAGCGCAGACTACGCACAGAGGATCGCGGATGATCTCGCGGCGAACCGGAGCGAACAGGACCGGGCGCGTGCCGAGCTGACCCGCCTGCAGGACGAGCTCATCCGCCTGGAGGAGGGCGAGCAGATCCTGGTCAAGATGCAAGAGGTGCTGGGCAGTACCGGAAAGCCCGTCGCACGCAAGGGCGGCAACCGCAAGGCTGCGGCGTCCGTACCCGCTGCTCGTCGAGCCAAGGGGAAGACCTCCGGGCAGAAGGGACGTGAGGGAGCGAAGACCCGGACTCGCCCCGAGCAGAAGGCTTCCGCGAGCAAGGCTGCATCGCCCAAGGAGGCCGGCGAGCCGACGTGGCGTGAGCTGGTCGCCGGATATCTCGTGGATCAGCGGGAGCCGAAGTCCGCTGCCGAGGTGACCACCGCCCTGGTCGAGGCCCACCCCCAGCGCCCGGCGCAGGTCACCGTCGTGCGCAACACCCTCGAGCACGGAGTCGCACAAGGACTGCTGGAGCGCTCCAAGCAGGGACGCTCCGTCTACTACAGCCCCGTCCCGGCCGCGAAGGGCGCCGAAGTCACCGAGCCCAGCGCGTAATCGAGCTCGGAGAGCGTGAACGACGGGATGTGACGAGGGTGTGCGAGCACCGCGTAACCCGTCGCCGGACCTGTCGGCCTGCCGTCGGCGGGCCTGCGCGAAGGTACACCCGGCCCTCTGACACACCTGGGCACCGGAACGGGTGGCACCGAGCGCGTACTTGATGCGAACCGCCGAGCGAGATCCCTGAGGTGCCGATCGCGCACGCCCTCGGCACCCAGGGCAGCGGCTCCACTCCCCCGCAGGCCACGGGTGGGACGCGTACGGGACCACCGACCACCACCGCTTGGCGCCCAGGTGACCGACTGCCCCTGCCGGGCTGCGAGAGCGCCCGCTTCTGCCGCACCACAACCTGATGCCGCACAAGCATGCCCATGCAGGATTACGAGTGTACGTTCGTACGCTTGGAATATATGGTTCCCGTATGACTGTTGACGCACCGAGCCGGCCCGCCCAGGCCGAACGGCAGGCTCGTGTAGCCGTTGCCGTGCTGTTCTTCACCAACGGGGCACTCTTCGCCAACCTCCTGCCGAGATATCCACAGATCAAAGCCGATCTGGACATGAGCAACGCCGTCTACGGACTCGCCGTCGCGGCCTTCCCGGCGGGGGCCATCGCGGCAGGGCTCGCGGCGGGCGCAGCCATCCGCCGGCTCGGGTCCGCACGGGCGGCGGTGCTGGGCACCCTGTTGACCGGGGCGGGTATTCTCGCTGCGGGTCTGGCCGATTCGGTGGCGCTGTTCGCGGGCGCGTTGTTCCTGGCCGGAGCGATGGACTCTGTCACCGATGTCGCGCAGAACGCCCATGGGCTGCGGGTGCAGCGCCGCTACGGACGGTCCATCATCAATTCCTTCCACGCGATCTGGTCCATCGGGGCCGTAGCCGGGGGGTCCATGGCCGCAGCGGCGATCGCCCTCGGCCTTTCGAGGGGCCAGCACCTGACGATCTCGGCAGTGGTGTTCGCGATCGCGGCATGTGTCGCCCTGCGGTTCTGCTTGACCGGCCCCGAGAGCGAGCCGGCCGCTGTACCCGACGACGACAGCCGTGCGGAGCGGCGCTCTGAGGGTCCCGCGGCGACAGGCCGGCGCACCGTGTACGTGCTGGCCGCCCTGGTCCTCATCGCGACGGCCGGGACTCTCGTCGAGGACGCGGGCAGCTCCTGGGCGACGCTCTATCTCTCCGGCTCGCTGCACGCATCGGTGACACTGGCGGCCTTCGGCTACATCTCCCTGGTGGGAGCCCAGTTCGTCGGGCGCATCATCGGCGACCGGCTAGTCGACCGGTTCGGCCAACGGGCGGTGGCCCGAGCAGGCGGCTTGATCACAGCGGTCGGCATGGGAGTCGCTCTGGCCGTGCCCACGGTGCCCGGCACGATCCTCGGCTTCGCCGCCGCGGGGTTCGGGGTGGCGACGCTGGTGCCCGCAGCCATGCACGAGGCGGACGAACTGCCGGGCCTCAAGCCCGGCTCTGGGCTGGCGATCGTCTCCTGGCTCATGCGCCTGGGTTTCCTGGCCTCGCCTCCAATCGTCGGGCTGATCACCGATGCGACCAGTCTCCGGGCAGGCCTCCTGGTGGTACCGCTGGCCGGGCTGCTCGCGTTCCTGCTCGCCGGAGTGCTGAAGCCACGCCACCGATGAGCAGGCCGGGGCATCTCTTGCGCCTCCCGGCCGGCTGGAGGACGGCCGGGGCGCGGTGAAGGTGAGGTACGGAGACGGTCGCCTCCCGGCGGAGGGCCCCATGGGACTTCTGCCGAACGGTCTCCCCGTGGCCCGCAGCTCGACAACTTCCCGGAGCCCTGTGATCCGTAATCCCGGACCGGGCCGGGGCTCCGGAACCCGCGTTGCGGGGCAGTTGACGGTCGTCAGTGACTCGGCGGACGGTATGAGGCGGGCAGACGCATCCCGCGGGCGGTCATGATGTCCCGCACACGGTCGGGGTAGTCGGTGATGATTCCGTCGACGCCCATGTCCATCAGCGCCTCGATGGTGGCGGGGTCGTCACAGGTCCACGGGACGACCTTCAGCCCGCGTCGGTGAGCATCGTGAATCATCTTCTTGTCGGGGTAGAACCGGAAACCGGGGTCCGCGACGGTACCGCTCTGCGGGAAGCCGTAGTTCGGGGACAGTGTGGTCACACCGGGGACCGCATCAGCGGCCCTGACGAAGTCGCCGTCGTAGTCGTCGGCGTCGATCCCGCCGAGCCAGGGGGAAGCTCCGGGCTTCCCCACCTGGAGGAAGTCATAGTTCGTCAGCGCCACGAGAGGGTAGGACGGTGCGAGCTCGTGCATCTCCTTCAACGCTCCCCAGTCGAAGGACTGGACGGACACCTGCTTCTCGATGCCGGAGCGGCGGATCTCCTCGAAGACACGTCGGACGAAGAGCTCGCGCGGCGCGGTCTGCTCCGGCGCCCCGGCCTCGACCTTCGTCTCGATGTTCAGCCTGACCCGCTCGGCTCTGTAGCTCCTCACCAGGTTGAGGACGTCCCGCAGTTCGACCATGCGAAAGCCCTTGATCTGCTGCTGGTGCGGGAAGCCGGGGAGCTGCTGATACCCGCAGTCCATCCTCTTGATCTGGGCGAGTGTCAGGTCCTTGATGTACTTCCCGACATACGGGTACATCGGGTCGCCCGCCGTCAGCGGACCGGTGTCCTTGCACTTCTGGGCGCTGACCTGCCGGTCGTGAGTCACGACGACTCTCCGGTCCTTGGTCACCTGGGTGTCAAGTTCCAGAGTGCTGACACCCAGGCGTAGTGCTTTGCCGAAGCCCTCGAGAGAACCCTCCGTGGTCAGCCCGAGTCCCCCTCGGTGGGCCTGGAGGTCGAAGGCGGTCCCGCGAACCGGCCGATGCTCGGGCGGAGTCGCTGCCGCCTGTGCAATCGCCGGAAAGGCGAGGGCTGGGAGAAGGGCCAGGCCGGCGACCGCGTGCCTCAGGGACATGTGTGCCTCGTCTGTTGCGTAGGGCTGGACGTCGCGAAGCCAATCCTGAGGGTTCGGCTCACACACAGATCCTCGGCGAGGACACCATGAACTTCCGTGAAACGGTGACTACGAGGTGGCGGCCGGCCTCGGGTCGCGCGTTCCCGCCGACGCCGTCCAGGGCCCTGGAGCGCCGCACTCTGTTCGCCGTCGCCCTGGTCCGCGGATACCACCGTGTTTTCCCCCCCCGAGTTCCGCACGCGTCCTGATGCGGCCGGCGCATCGAATCGCCTCCGCCTTGGCCGGCTGAATACCCGCCCCACCGTGCGCCGAAAAGCCGCCGGCAACCGAGGCACGCATACTGTGGCGTCGAGGAGCGGGAGGGCGGTCCGGGACGGACGTCCTCGCCACACGGCGTGCCCTGCATCTGTGAGGGGCCTCTCCATGGGCCACCCGCCCTCCCGGACGACGCCTCCCCCGGAGCCCGTTCGGATGAACATTCTTCAAGCCGGGAATAGTGCGTGCAGGCCGCTGTTGACCACACCATGACTTCTGAGACGCGTGAGGCATTCGGACGGGTGGGTATCTGGAGCAGTGCCCTGCACGGATCACGGACCGACAGCACGGGCAGACAGGCGATCGCGGAAGCCGTCGCCGAGCTCGAAGAACTGAAGTACGGCACTCTCTGGATCGGCGGCAGTCCCTCGGTCGACGACGCCGCAGCTGTCGTCGCCGCCACCCGCACAGTCACCGTGGCCACCGGCATCCTGAGCATCTGGGACCATCCCGCCGATAAGGTGGCGGCGCGGGTAGCCGGGATCGATGCGACGGCGCGCGGGCGATTCGTCCTCGGCCTGGGCGTCAGCCACGGACCGATGGTGCCGCAGTACGCGAAGCCGTACAGCGCCATGGTCGCCTATCTTGACGCGCTCGACGCCGCTGACCCGCCGCTGGGCTCCGGACGCCGGGTCCTCGCCGCGCTCGGCCCGAAGATGCTGCAGCTCGCCTCCGACCGGACGCTGGGCGCACACCCCTATCTCGTCACCGCCGAACATACTGCTGAGGCACGTACGGCACTCGGCCCCGACGCACTTCTCGCCCCCGAGTTGTCGGTGGTTCTCGACACCGATGTCGAACGGGCTCGCACCACCGCAAGGAACATGCTGGCGATGTACCTCCGGCTTCCCAACTACACGGCGAACTTGCTGCGCCTGGGATTCACGGAGAGCGACTTCGACGGTGGTGGCAGCGTCCGCCTCCTCGACGCCCTCTTCGCCCTGGGCGACGCCGGACGTGTGAAGGACCGGACCCGGGAGTACCTCGACGCCGGCGCCGATCACGTGGCGCTCCAGGTCCTCACCGCCGAGGAGGGGGGCGGAGGCCTGCCGAGGGCCGAATGGCGCGAATTGGCGGAGGCTTTCGCCGACGAGCTCTCCTAGCGCTTCGATGAACAGCCGGACGGCCGCTCTCTCTATGGGCGGCACCGTGCTACGTGCCCGTCCCCTTCCGGACGGTGATCCGCCTCCGGCGACACAGGGCCCTTGCCCTGCCGCCCGGGGTCCGGACACAGGCTCGGAGAAGTCCGATGGACTTCGGCCGCACCACGACGGTCCCAGGCGTTCGCCACGCCTGGGACCCGCCAGTCCACTGGATGGAGGGGGCGTCCAGCCAGTCGTCCAGTTCGTGTGACGTATCGAATGTGGCCTGCACCGCCTCTGGGCAGGCCGTCGGCAACGGGTTACCCGTCGCCGACGGCCTGCCTTTTCCCCGCTGCCGTTCGACCAGATCGGCTTCCTCGACGGGTGCGCGTTCTTCCGGCCGCAGCAAGCCGGGCGCCTGTCGCTGCGCGAACCATCGGTCGGCGAGGACGACAACGCACGACGCGGGGTTCGCTATGAGGCCGCAGTCCTCGTCGTGGCCATCATCAGATGGCTGCGTCCGGCACGCGTCGCTAGAGCTCGTAGTCCTCAGCCAGTTCCTCCCAGCGAATGCTGCGCAGCGCACGATCGGCATCCTCACCCGACGGGACATCCGGGGCGGCCTGGAACCAGGCCACGACGAGAGCGGAGCGGTGCAGCACAGGGTCGAGCCCAGGGGTGACCGCCGTCGAGCCGAAAACACCGATGCAAGTCACCGAAGGCAGCTCCTCGACAGGACCGAAGGCGCCGGAGGTCCGGTCAGGGTACTCACGAGAAGGAGTGACGAGATGGACCGGCACGGAGGGGCGCGCGCGTTCGGCCTGTCGCTGGAGGGCGCTGACCTTCATGTCGTTGATGCGCTTGCACGGATAGCCCTCCAGCATCCCCCCGTAGGTCGAGGACATCCGCAGCTCGGTGAGCTCTATCGAACGACCGGACGAGAGGACTATGCGGCTCAGCGACATACCGGCACCCTACGCGCATGATCAGCATCCGATGCACGCCCAGGCAGCTCCTGCCGAAGGCGCACCGGGCCCCGGTCCTCGAATCACCCGTCGTCAGGCCGTGTCGAAGCGGCCATGGAACGGCGGCCGAGTCATGCCCGAGCAGTGCGGGTTCCGCCGGCGGACAGGACACCCGTGTCTCTTCGAGGTAGGTGTCCGGTACAGGGCAACCCACCTCCTCCGGAGTGATATGAGGGGCTGGTGCCGCGCATGTCGGCGAGCTCTCATCCGAGTTCGATGGTGGTCGCGGCGAAGATGCCGGCCAAGTCGATGTCGGGGGCGTCGCTCGTGTACATCCGGGCACACTCGAAGGTCGGCTCGAGCTCCAGACGCTCCATCAGCCTGACCGCCGCTGTGTTCACGTCGGGCACGTCGAGGGCCACCGGCGCCCCCTCCTGGGCCGCCGACAGACCGTTGAGCAGAGCAAGCGCGATGTCGTCGGAAGCAGCATAGAGAGGGCCCACGCGTGCACCGGACTCGGCAGGGCGCACGACTCCGAAGCCGCTCAACTCACCGTCGCGCAGCGCCACGAGGGCGGTGTGGCCGGGCACTCCCACCCACAAGGAGAGGAAGGCATCACGGCGGGCGGGGAAGAAACGTCGGTCGTAGGACGCCAGCCTGTCGAAGGGGACGGATCCTGCGTCGACCACCGTGATGTCTCCGGCCGGCTCCTCCCCTCCCGGCACTCCCGCATACCGCACATGGGTCCAGGCGGTGCGGAACCCTGACTTGCGGTAGTTGTCCTGCTGGTCGATCACACCGTCGAGACCCACGTTCCGGCCGTCCAGGTGCTTCATGGCCGCCCGCCACGCCTGGATCCCGTAGCCCTGGCCGCGGACAGGGGGCCGCGCGATGTAGAACCCGATGAATCCGAAATCCGTCCCGTAGCGGACGGCGGAGACGGAGGCGACGGGCTCCCCGCCCAGCCGTCCCAGGAAGAACCCGCGAGGGTCGGCCGCGTGGAAAGGGAGATGGTCCAGCTTCCCCGGGTTCCACTGTTCCTCGTCGGCCCATTCCAGGAACCTCGCCATGTCGCGGATGCCCGCGGTCGTGATCTCGTACTCCGCCATGTCCCTCTTCCACTCGGTCAGGGGCGAGGCCGGGCCCCGCCAAGGGCTTGGCTGCCCGTCACCGCCACTCGGAGCATGACAGCCCGCCGACTGCCGGCCACCGCCTGCGGCACGGCGTCGCAGTGGCCCTGAAAACGGACCGGTTCGAGCCGGTGGGGCCCTTCCGCGCCGAAAGGGACATCAGCAACCGCATCCGGTTATTCTTCACCCATTGCGCGTCATGCTCCAAGTCCTCATACATACGGGTGAACAGCCGGAGCAGAGCCCCGAGAAACGCGTTCCGGGCCGCCGGGCCGACCGCATCCCAGGAAAACGCGAAAAGCCGACCCACCGTGTGTGTCCTTGCTGGGACGGACACACACGGCCGTCCGTCATCAATTGCCCGCGAGCGGTCTCGCCCCGGGGAGCGTGCCAGAGCTTCGGCACGCCTCCCGGCCATCTGTGAATCGTCCTCGAAGGGTGTCTCCGATATGCGTCACGCCGTCCCGCAGCGCGCCCGGAGAAGCTCGACTCCGTCTCCTTCCAGGTCCTCCAGACAGGTCGTGCGACCGGTCATGGCCATCACCAATGCCAAGGTGGTGCCGGACACCAGAGGTCCCGAACCAGTCGTGAAGGGACCGTCCTGTGCGACGAGTCGCAGGTCATGGATGCGCCCCTTGGCGAGAACCACGAGGTCCGATCTCCGGTAATAGTCGGCGACCTGCGTGATCGTCCCGACCGGGTAGTCGCGGTGGATGCCCAGCGGACGCCGGATGTCTTCACTGTGCACGACAGTCTCTCCGAGCATGGCGACAGCGGGAAGCGGCGGCTTCGTCGTACTCGGAACGACACGCCGGAAGCCTTCGAGCGTCTCGTCCGGGGACGAGCCCAGGTGTTCGGCGAGCCGCATGGCCACCTGCTTGTCGAAGTCGAACCGGCATCGGATCACGCCTGCCAGCCATCGCACGGAGTTGAGACTCGCCCCCGCGGTGAGATGTGCCAGCACCTCGCGCACCGTCAGTTCACTGCACAGCGACCGTGTCGCCCACTGCCCGTCGGAGAGGCATGCCAGATCTGCCGCCAGGGCTGCCCGCTCGGTGTGGATGAGGGGCCAGATGCCTCTCCGCCGACCGTGGTCCGCCAACCGTGTCGCTTCAGTCATCCAGATGTCTCCCTCACGTCTCGAAACGCCCTCCGCCGCCAGGTCGGGAACACAGGCCGGGCCGGGCCGGTCAGGAAGGAGACTCCCGCTCCGGTCCAAAATCATCGGCGTCGAGCGGCTCAGCCCCGGGGGGACGAGCCGGGACCTTGCGGCATCCGAGTAGACGCCCTTTCTATCAGGAGGTTCTGACAATGTGCCGGACATGAGTCCGACAGCCCGGGCGAGCCCGCTCACCCCGGCGAACGTGTCCCGACGTGGTCGATCTCATGGCAGCTCCACATCGACCGTTCCGGTGCGGGCGGGCTCGGCTCCAGAATCCGAACGCGCCTGACGAGGGTGCCGTGTCACAGATCTCTGATCATGCAGGTCCTCGGCCATCGGTCCAAGCCGTGGGCGGCTTCCTGTCGTCGGATTTCCCGGAGGCCGGGGCCGATCCCGCTGTCGTCGAGCAGGCGGAATCCGCAGCGCGTGTAGTAGGGCGCGTTCCACGGAACGTCTGCGAACGTGGTGAGGGTGACGGCCGGGACGCCGCCGGCGGCAGCGTGCTCCGCAACGTGGTTCAGGAGCGCACGTCCGACTGCGCGACGCGCTTGATCAGGGTGTACCGATACCTGCTCGACGTGGAGGTTTCCGTCGACGTGTTCCGCGATGAGGTAGGCAGCCGGAACGTCCGCCGAATCGACGGCCACCCAGGCCAGTTCGTTTCCCAGATAGCGAGCCAGTTCGCTGACGGGGAGCGGGTCGTCCTCGGCGATCTCAGGCATTCCGACCTCGCGGAAGCAGTGCCCGGCAGCTCGCTCGATGTCCTGGAGGAGCGGAAGTTCGTCGATGTTCACCCGGCGGATACGCATGGCCCCATAGTCCCGGGCGCCGCGGTTCCTGTATGGCCCCGTGCGGGACCGATCAGCATCAGCGAACTCGCTGTCCGAGCACGGACCCGGCCGGGTCCGTGCCCTGCAGCTGTGCTCGTCCGTCGGTCCCGTCAGACGGGAGGTCGGACTCGCTCGGCCGGCAGGTGGGCGATGCTGCCGGTCGTAACGGATCCGGCCGGCCGGGCCGTGGTCACCGGCGTCCGACTCTCCGACCGTTACCGATGCCCGCGACGTGCAGGGCCAGTAGAAGCAGGCCGAGCAGCATGACGTTCGTCGACGCGAAGACGTCGTTCGTCGCTATATCGGCGGCGTTGATCAGAAAGGCGATGAAGAACAGTACGGCTGCGGCTATTCCCAGCATGGCTAAGCTCCTTCTGTAGTTGGAACGCGTGTGCCCCCGCATGCCTGGATCAGACCTGGGTGGCGGATTCCCCCGGCTGGACAGCAGCCATGGACGCTGGAGGCCGAACCGCCCGGGCACAAGGTGAATATCTGCTGGCACGCCCCGGCGAGGTGCAGCACAGTGACATCATGGCGATCTCTGGCTCCGCATTCGTGCCCGGCATCGAACTGTCCCGAATCATGTACGAGGAGGAGGTCCAGCCGATTCTCCGGAATGCGTTTCCAGGTCTCCGGTACGCCGCGGCTCGAGTGGGAAGCGGATCAGAGGTGCTGGGGTTCGACTCTCCGAGATCAGCAGACCACGAATGGGGTCCGCGGCTGGAGATCTTCCTGACGGCCGGAGACCGCGTCGAGCACGGTGACGACATCAGCCGCGTCCTGGCCGAGAGGCTGCCGAAGCAGGTGCGTGGCTGGCCGACGCACTTCCAGGAGAGCGACGACCCACGGGATCCGGTCGGACACATGCAGATGACCGATGGCCCGGTCAACCACCGCGTAGGCCTGTACGACGTGGACGGGTGGGTGTCCGACCGGCTCGGACTGGCTTCTTGGAAAGCGGAGTTGGGCGCGCGCGACTGGCTGGCGATCCCTCAGCAGCGGCTTGCCGAGGCCACCGGAGGAGTGGTCTTCCATGATGGCCCCGGCAACCTGTCGGAGATGCGGCGCAGGATGGCCTGGTATCCGGATCAGGTGTGGCGGTACCTGCTGGCCTGCCAGTGGCAGCGTGTCTCGCAGGAGGAGGCGTTCGTGGGGCGCTGCGCGGAAGCCGGTGACGACCTCGGCTCGGCAGTGGTGGCGGCACGTCTGGTGCGGAGCTTGATGCATCTGTGCCTGCTGTTGGAGCGGCAGTACGCTCCCTACGGCAAGTGGCTCGGCAGCTCGTTCGGGCGGCTGCCGGTGGCCGAGGCGCTCGGTCCCGTACTTCGTGGTGTGCTGGCGGCGACGGACTACCCGGCCAGGGAGGCCCGCCTGTGCGATGCCTACGAGGCCGTGGCTTCGCTGCAGAACGCCTCAGATCTCGTCAGCCCGGTGGATCCCGGACGCCGGCCGTACCACGCCCGGCCGTATCTGGTCCTGCATGCCGAGCGCTTCGCGCAGGCGCTCGCTCGCACCGTGACGGACCCGGGCCTCCAGGGGCTGCCGCTCGTGGGAAACGTGGACCAGTGGTCGGACAGCGCCGACCTGCTCGACCAGCCCCACGCCATCCGCGCCGCGTTCAGCGCTCTCGGATGAACACTGACGGGAGGGTGCCACACACCTGCAGCTGGTGCAGTGGGACCTGACGCGCCCGGCAGTTGGCGGGCCGGCTCCCGGCTGGGCGCCCTCATCCCGGAGGCCGTGAGACGGACCCACCACGCCTCGTGGCCTCCGGGAGGGAGACGGCGGGACGGCCCCGCCGCCGGTCTGTGCCACACCCACCGGCCGCAGCAGGAGCAGGGCTCCCACTGCGGCCGCCGTACCGGATCCCGGGATCACTTCTGCAGGACGTCCCTCATGCCGGGGTTCCGGCACCTCCGTCCGGACTCAATCCTTGTACTGGTACGCCGGGTATGTCAGGTAGCCGGCGTCACCCCCCTGGTAGTACGTGGCTTCGTCGACCGGGGCGATCGGCAGCCGGGAACGCAGCCGCTCGACGAGGTCGGGGTTGGCGATGAACGCACGGCCGAAACCGATCAGGTCCGCCCCGAGGCCGAGCCAGTGGTCCGCCTCCGCCCGGCCGGTCTGCTTGGGACCCATCGGGAACACGGGATTCATGATCAAGCTCCCCGCCCAGGCGCGCCGCAGACCCAGCAGGACTTCTTCGTCGGCGGTGGCCTCGATGTGCACGTAGGCCACATCCAGCCGGGCCAGTTCGGTCAGCAGGGCGCTGTAGAGCTCGGGGACATCGGTCTCCTCGACGCCCCAGAAACCACCGCCCGGGGACAGGCGGATGCCTGTCCTCGCCCCTCCCACCGCCTGCACGGTCGCCGAGACCGCCTCCACGGCGAACCGAATCCGGTTGGTCACCGAGCCTCCGTACGAATCCGTACGCAGATTGGCATTCGACGAGAGGAACTGCGAGATCAAGTAGCCGTTGGCGCCGTGCAGTTCCACCCCGTCGAAGCCCGCGTCGACGGCACGGCGGGCTGCGCTCGCGTACGCCAGGGCGTGTTCACCCACCTCACCGGCCTCCAGAGCACGCGGAACCGGAGCGGGCTGAGGGCCCGTGGGGGTGAACACGTCGCCGACGGCGGGGATCGCCGAGGGACCGACCGGCCGCATACCGGTGGTGTCGGGGTGCGAGACCCGGCCGCCGTGCATGATCTGGGCGAAGATCCGCCCACCGTTCGCGTGCACGGCGGACGTCACCGGGCGCCATGCGGACACCTGCTCATCGGTGTACAGGCCCGGTGTGCCGGGATTGGACTGTCCGATCAGGCTCGGCTGCACACCCTCACTCACGATGAGACCGGCCGTCGCCCGCTGGGCGTAATAGGTGGCCATCGACGGGGTCGCGAGGCCGCCCGCCGCAGCGCGGACCCTCGTCATCGGGGCCATCACCACCCGGTTGGGCAGAGTCAGGTCACCGAGCTGGTAGGTATGAAAGAGGTCCGTCACGTCGAAAACTCCCTGATTCGATCTCGCGCCCGGCCACCGGGAACATCGATTACGCTAAAACCTCACATCAATGTCAGAGGCAAGCACTGTGACGCACGCCACGCGTCGCACGGCGCAGGGGAGACCGCATGCGGATCGGGGAGCTCGCGTCACGGGCAGGGGTGAGCGTCCGGTCACTGCGCTACTACGAAGAGCAGGGGCTCCTCACCAGCACCCGCAGCAGCAGCGGTCAGCGGCATTACACGGACGATCAGTCCGAGCGGGTCATGTTCATCCAACGGCTTTACGCAGCAGGCCTGTCGAGCCACACCATCATGGAACTGCTGCCTTGCGTCGACTCACCGAGCCACGACAATTCCGACGCCGCGTTGGAGCGGATGGCGCAGGAACGCAACCGGCTGAGCCGGCACATCACCGATCTCGCAAGCACCCGGGACGCGCTCGACGGTCTCATCGCCGCGGCCCGGGCCTACCGTGAACTGCTGTAGGGCCCGGGTCCGGCCGAGGATTCCCGATTTCCACCTCACCCGGGAGCTTCAGCCGGTGTCGAAGCTCTAGCTCAGCGGCTCTCCCGCAGCAGCTTGCGGCGTTCGCCGCGCTTGGGATGCCGGACAGTCACTCCACCCATCCCGCAGGTGCCGGTCAGCCGGATGAGTGGCGTGCCGGGAAGCTTCTCCGCGGTCGTCCTGTTCCGCAAACCGGCCAGGTCGGGATCCACCTGCTCCGTTTCCACCACCCAGCCGTCGGGGATGACGATCTCGACGCCACCGGTCTGCCCGTTCACCTCGATGTCCACCACGCGCAGCCGGCACTGCACCTGCGTGAAGTCGATCTTGGCGCCACCCAGACCGCCGTACACCCTGATCTGCTGTGGCACACGCCAGACCCCGGCTCGCACCGCACCGGCGATGCCCCCTTTGACCAGCAGCGGCTGAGCCGGCGGCATGACGGGCAGCAGATCGGCGGTGAGCGGCGCGAGCTCGGCATGCGTCCTCGCGGCCAGGGCCACTTCCAGCCGCTCGCCCAGTTCGTCGAGGTCGATGCGGCCGTCGGCCGCCGCTTCCTGCAAGTCAGCCACCACTGCCTCCCGGTCCGCGTCGGAGGCACGCAGGGAGACGGGTTGCGAAGGCTCAGCGCTCATAGCGCCGATGATAGCGAGCGTGGTGGTGAGGTGGGTCCGGATCCCCTGCCGTGGACGTCGAGGTGCTCCGGTACGCGGAATATGGCGGGGCCCGGACAGTGCGCGGAGCAGGTGGCGTCGAGGCCGTCGGCATGGACCCGGCCTCGGCTCTCCCAGATGTTCGTCCCTGTCTCGTGATGCTCGTTCCACGCAGGCAGTGAAGTGGTGTGTGGGAAAGCGTGGGGGACGGTCGAGCCCGTCCCCCACAGAACCGGTCGAAGTGTTACGGCGCCGTCTTCCCCACCCCAGGGGAACCTGAAGCTGGGGTGCTCCGCACAGTGGCCGTGGGGCAGACCCCACCCCCGGTACACCTGAGGGCTGCATGGGCGAGCGAGCGCTGGGCGACCACGATTGCCCCATGACGAAGCGAACTCGCGCGACAATGTTCCTGACGCTCTGTGCCACCGCCGCGGCTGTCACGGTGACCGCTGTCCCACCGGTCGCCCACGTGGCCGTCGCACAAGGCACATCCGTGCCACCGCTCGACTGGCACCCCTGCGAACTGCCCGCAGGTGCCACCGGCCCCGCAGGGCAGGAGTGCGCAACCCTGCCGGTCCCGCTCGACCACTCCCGGCCCGGCGGGCGCACCGTCCCTGTCGCTGTCACCCGGCTGCTTAGCGACCGGCCGGAGAACCGGCGCGGCACCCTGGTGGTGGTCCCGGGTGGGCCCGGATCGTCCGGAGTGCAGCGCCTGGCGCAGAAGGGGGCCGCGTTGCAGGAGGAGTTGGAGGGGGCGTACGACCTCGTCAGTCTTGATCCGCGCGGAGTCGGCGGCAGTGTCCGGGCACGCTGCGGCATCCCGGCAGAGGACCGCCGGCTGGTGACTCTGCGGTCGTGGCCGGCACCGGACGGCGGGATCGCGGACAACACCGATCGGGCGCGACGCACGGCGGAGGCCTGTGCGCGCGGCGGCGGTCCGGTGCTGCGGTCGTTCACGACGATGAACGAGGCCCGTGACATCGACCGCTTCCGGCAGGCTCTGGGGGAGCGGAAGCTTTCGGTCTGGGGTACCTCGTACGGGGCGTACGTCGGGGCCGTGTACGGCCAGACGCAGCCCGGGCGCGTCGACCGCATGGTCCTCGACAGTACGGGCGACCCCGACCCCTCGCGCGTCGCCCACGGATGGCTGGAGAACATGGCTCGGGGTGCCTCCGAGCGCTTCGCGGACTTCGCGGCCTGGTCCGCGGATCCCGCCCGCGAGGCCGAGGGGCTGCGGCTGGCAGCGCGCGCCGAGGACGTGGAACCGTTGTTCCTGGCGTTGGCCGAGGAACTGGACAGCTCTCCGCAGGACTCCACGACGCCAGGCGTTCCGCTGACCGGCAACGGGTTGAGGCAGGCTCTCCAGAACGCCCTGTACAGCGACAGGGCGTTCCCGGCTATGGCTCGCCTGATCCAGGAGTCCCGGGATCCGCAGGGTGTTCCGGCCCTGCCGCCGGACCTGACCCAGATCTTTTCCGACGAGGACGCATCGCTCATGGTCGCGACGATCTGCAACGACGTGCGCTGGCCGGGCCCCCGTTCCGGATACGCGGAACGGGTAGCCACCGACCGGGTTCGGTATCCACTGACGGCAGGCATGCCCGCCAACATCACCCCGTGCGCTTTCTGGAAGGACGCCCCTGCCGAAGTGCCCACCCGGATCACCGGCGAAGGCCCGTCGAACATCCTGATGCTACAGAGTCTGCGCGACCCTTCGACGCCCTACGCCGGTGCGCTGAAGATGCGTGCGGCGCTCGGTGACCGCGCCAGGATGGTCACCGTCGCCCAGGGCGGGCACGGGATGTATCTGGGTAACGGCAACGAGTGCGGCAACCGTGCCGTCACCCGCTTCCTCACCACCGGGCACCGGCCGGCACGGGACACCCACTGCGCGAACTGACGCGGGCCGGGTCGGTCCCCATCCAGCCGAACGCCAGTACCCCGTCCGTGCCGGAGGCCGCGTACCGGGCACCGTGGTTCGGCTGCCCTCGCGATCCCCCGGCGTCGCCCTCCCCATCTTGCGGCTGCGTCGTCCGGATCGGCGTCGCCGCTGGGCCGGCTCGCTCGGCTTCATGGCTCGCCGCCCGACGGGCGGTGACGGGCCCCGTGCGGCGGGCCGACGGATCAGGGGCTGTCCGCCTCCCAGGCCCAGCGCTCCGGGTCGGCTGCCACGGGCCCGTACACGGCGCTTCCCCCCGCACCGAATCTACCGAGCTCCGTCCCGAGCGCGGCGCCTGCGGCCAGGCGCTCCTCGGGCCAGCCGGTCACGTCCAGGAGCAGGCCGTCGAGCGGGCCTCCCACCAGCTCCACGTAGACGTGACCGACCTGGGGCCCCGGGTCGGGGTCGTCGTGGTCGGCGCCGTAGACGCGGCGCCTCATCAGTTCGTCCATGCGCCAAGCATCACAGCCACCACTGACAATCCTCACGGTGGGACGCCGCGAGGCGGCCTGTCACTCGCGCGTGGGCGGGCGCCAGACCGTGAAGTCGCTGATCCTGAAGTGGCTCGTGACCGTCCGGAACGCGAAGTGGCCGCTGGTGTACGGCTCCGGGTCCTGGTGGTCGAACACGAGGCGGCCGTTGTTCCACCACTGGACGGTCGAGCCGTCCGAGACGATCCGGACGCGGTTGGGCTCGCCGGCCGTCAGCAGAGGTGCCGTGCAGTCGAGCAGGAGTGGACGGTTGCCCGCCTCGCCGACGTAACGGCGCAACCGGGATGTGGTGTTGGAGTTGGCCCCGTAGCCGACGTAGTAGGTCTTCAGGTGGTCGTACTCCGCCAGGGCCCCGCCGCGTGCAGTGGCGAAGATGTCGCGGGGCGAACGGACATCCGTCGCGTTCCAGAAGTTGTTGAGGTCGGACACCCTGTCGTTGGCACCGCCCTCGGAAACCGCGGTGGCCGTGTACTCGATCTCGTACGGTCCGCTCAGTCTGCGGTCGAACCACACCGTCGCCCCGCTCGGTACGTCGATGTCGAGGACGCCGTCGGCGGCCGTCACGCTCCCGCCGTCCTGGAGCTCGGAGGTCCAGCGCCCGGTGCCGGAGCGGAAGGTGTCCCGTGCGATCGGGGTCCAGGCGCGGTCCGGTCCGGTGTCCGTACGGATCGCGGGCCGGGGCGGATTCTTGGAGCCGTAGCCGAGGTGGTAGTCCGTGAACGTGGACTGGAGATAGCCGCGTACGGTCCAGCCGAGGCGGTAGGCGGGGTTGTGGGCCAGGGTGTAGAGGCGGGTGGAGGTGGGCTCGGTGGTGGTGTGGAGGCGCAGAGCCGTGTGGTCGTCGGTCTCCGCGAGGATCTCCTCACGCCAGTCGCCCAGGACGTCCCCGTAGAAGGGGGTGGCGTTGCGGGCACCCGGAACGACTCCGGCGGGCTCGAACACGCGGTCGGCGGTCTCCCGGGCGGGGTTCCACTTCTCGACGTGCGTGCCGTCGAGCAGTTCGGCTCCCTTGTCCCCGTCCCACCAGATGCGGAAGTTGACGCTCGGCGTGGTGCCGGAGACCTTGCCGTCCCGGACGTTGCGGACACCCGCACCCGGTGCGGTGACGTCGGCGGTGGAGGTCCAGTACTCAAGTCCCGGGTGGCGCGGATCGATGTCGGCCGCGGTGCCCCGGCCGACGTCGAGGTCGGCCTCGCTCGCAGGATCGGCGGGGTGCTCGCCCGTCACCAGTCGTTCGCCGGTGTCGGCGTCGTAGTAGTACCAGGGGAAGCGGGACACGACGCCGAGCTCCGACTGCTGGATCGCGAACCCCTCGAGGCCGGGCCTGGCAGGGGCAAGATCGGCGATGTGGAAGCGGTCACCGTGGCCGGCGCCGTCGACGACGTAGCGGAGGGTGCCGTCACTGTTGACGACGTAGTTCCCGTCGGCGATGTCGTCCTTCCCGTCCTGGTCCACGTCCACGGTCCGGATCTGATGGAAGCTGGTCGCCCCGCTGCCGGGCGGTACGACGTACTTCCAGTTCGGCCTCAGTTCGCGGCCGTCGAAGTCCCAGGTCTGGATCAGGGTGCGGAAGGCTCCCCGCTTGGCGCCGACGCGCGTGACGAGTTTGGTCACCAGGCTCGGGCGGATTCCGTCCAGGTAGGCGATGCCGAACTGGCCGCCGGAGGGCCCGTCAGCGGTGAAGTCGTCGGGGACGGGCTGCCGTGCGCGCTCGGCCCCGGTCGCGCCGTCGACGACGGAGACGAACTGATCGGCGGGCGAATCCGTTTCGACGCTGCCGCCGTCGGCGAACGTGGTGCCGTCCGCGGTGTGGACGAGCACCTCGGCCCGGCCGTCGCCGTCGAGGTCGTAGACGGTGACGTTGTCGTCGTTGCGGAATCCGCCGATGGCGGTGGAGCCGCTGATCGCTGCCGGAGCGGGATCGTTGGCTCCGTTGCCGGAGACCTGGGTGTACGAGCCGGGACCCTGGTCGACGCGCCACAGGCGCTCGCCCGTGAGGGTGTACGCCTCCAGGAGGTCAGGCCGGTCCCGGGTGCCGGACAGCCGGCTGACCACGAGTTCGTAGCGGCCGTCACCGTCGAGGTCACCTGGCCAGGCGTGCTGCACGGTGTACCCGTCGGCATCGGCCAGCGGTATCTCCGCGTACCCCTTCTCGAAGTCCAGCGCCCCTCCGCTCGGCTTCCTCTCGCGGCCGTCCACCACAGCGCGCACGGTGTAGGTGCCGTGCCCCCGTGCGTTGTCCTGGTACGTGGTCGAAGAGGTGACCGGCCGGTGGTTGAGGCGTTTGCCATTCCGGTAGACGTTGAAGGCGATGTCCGAGCCGTACTCGGTACCGAGCAGTCGCCAGCTGAGGAAGGTACCGCGGCCGGACGGGACGGCGACCAGACCTCGGTCCAGGTTCTCCAGGATCCGGCGGGGCTGCGCATCGGCGGCACGGCCGCTGTCGGGGGCGGCGTGCGCGGTGGGTGCGGCGAGCAGGCCGGCGAGTGCGGCCACGGCACTCGCCGCCGCGATTCTGCGACGCCCGGGACGGACGGGGGGCATGGTGGGTCCTCCGAAGATGGAAAGCGCTGTCTGAAGATCCACATTGCAGCCACGGTTCCGTGGTGTCGACGCTTTCCCGCGCGCTGCCACGCGACCGCAATGTGCCGCTCACATCCGGCAGTCGCGGACCCGGGACCGCACGGGTTCGCCCGACCGCGCCGCCGTTCGCCGCTGACGCGCAGCGCGGGGGCGGTACCGGACGCCGCCCGCGTCGTGTGGCAGCGTGGAGGCGCGCCCTCCGAATCACCCGGTGTGGTTCGGCTTCACAGGGAGGGCTGCACGAGACAGAGGAGAGAACATGTCGAAGCCGCCCCTTCCCGACGCCGCGATCGCCATGCTGCGCAAGCCCAACCCGGCGGTGATCTCCACCCTTCGTTCGGACGGGCAGCCGGTGTCCGCGGCCACCTGGTACCTCTGGGACGACGGACGGGTTCTCGTCAACATGGACGAGGGCCGCAAGCGCCTCGACCATGTGCGCCGGGACCCCCGTGTCACGCTGACGGTGCTCGACGACTCCGACTGGTACACCCATGTGACCCTGATCGGGCGGGTCGTCGAACTGGGCGACGACGAGGGGCTCGCGGGCATCGACCGGCTGTCCCGGCAGTACCTCGGCCAGCCGTACGCGGACCGTGAGCGCGGCCGGGTCAACGCCTGGATCGAGATCGACCGCTGGCACGGCTGGGGCGGCTTCCGGGACAGCTCCCAAGCAGCCACTTAGGCCTTGCACACGAGTCGGACCCGGCTCCGGCGGCCTGGTGCGGGGCTCCTGGCGGGGCAAACGGTCACAGTGCGGCTCCTGTTCGCGTTTCGACGTGCCGGCCGGCCTCTCCCTGGGTGACGGTGGAGCTCCTTCGGAGTTCGCCGGGGCGCCCCTTCCGCCCCGGCTTCGCCGGAGAGGATCCGACCGGCCAGGCGCACTGGCTCTGCTGAGGAGGCTGCATGAACTGGACACTCGAGGTCATCCCGGTCCCCGTGACCGACATGGACCGTGCGAAAGCGTTCTACACGGAGAAGGTGGGTTTCAAGCTGGATCTGGACGACGAGGTCGCTCCCGGCATGCGCATCATCCAACTGACTCCACCCGGCTCGCGGTGTTCGGTCGCCATGCTTCAGGGGATGCCCGCGTTTCCCGGTGAGAAGGCGATGGCTCCCGGGACGCTTCAAGGCCTCCAGGTCTGCGTGACCGACATCGAGGCGGCGCGCGAGGAGCTGGTGGGGCGGGGCGTGGACGTGTCCCCGATCCGGCATGTGGGGGCCACCGGCTGGGAGGAGGGCAAGGGTGACACCTGGAATTCGTTCATGTCCTTCACCGATCCGGACGGCAACGGATGGATGATCCAGGAGGCACCTTCGGAGTTGTCGGAACGCTGATCCCGGGGTGGGTGGGCTGTCCGTCACCCGGCACACCCACCCCGGACCTCAGGCGTTGGGGTCGAACGGGATACCGGCCGGGCGGGCCTTTTCCAGATGGCCGGCGAAGTTGCCGTCCTTGAGGCCGAAGACCGCGCTCCCGAAGTCCGCCTGGACCAGCTTGTCCCGCAGGCCGGCGGGATAGCCGTTCCAGCCGATCAGGCCGGGGAACCGCCACTGGTGGTAGTGGTTCTCCGGCGGCTCGTCGTTGGAATTCGCTGGGCGGAAGCAGTGGGTGCCGGCACCGTCCTTGTGGTAGACGATCTTGGGGTGGGTTCCGTCCCATCGGACCCGGTCGCCGGCGTGGATGTCGAAGTCGCCGTGCGCAGAGGTGGATACGAAGCGCGCCTCGTTGTTCTGGACCCACACCACGACGTGCTCCCAGTCGTGCCGGTGCCCGCCGAGCCCGCTGCCGGCCACCGCTTGGTCCTTCTCGAAGTAGAGGCCGTACATGATCGCGCACCAACCGTTGTTGCACTTGGAGCGGGCGTAGCCGTTGGTGTTGTCCAGATCCACGGCGTCACGGCAACTGCCGTTGACCGCCCCGGTGGTCTTGAGGCCCGTGGCGATGACTCCGTCGGAGCCGATCGCCGGCGTCGGGTAGCACCCGTCCGTGTCGTAGTCGTAGGCCGGCTGGAACGCCTGCTCCATCGCGTCCGCGTTCACGGGCAGTGCTGTCGGCGGGGCGGCGAGCGCGCTGCCCGCGGAGGCGATGACAAGGACGATGGCACTGGCCCCGACGAGGCCGGCCTTGCGGATCGGTGCGCTTGCTCTCACTGCGTCCTCCCGGTAGGCGCGTGGCTGTGATGGGCACGCGCTACGCCTGGCATGCCCATCACAATGACCTTGAACCCTGGTGGCGCATCCACGCCGGCACGGAGAGGAGAAGTTCGACGGGACGTGACCACGCGTTCGCCGAGCGGGTACCTTCCTGCCGTCCGGCAGACGTTGCGTCAGATGCCGGATCGCGAGAACGTCACACGCCAGCCGGAGGGCTCAGCGCGGGCGCACCGACGTGTCAGCGGGACCCTTCCTACCGGACGCGCCGACCTGGGCAGCCTTGCCCGGACGCAGGGTCCATGGCACCGGATCGGTGTTCATCAGCCAGCCCTCGGCGATCAGCCGGCGGATGACGTAGATCCGCAGTTCCCGCGACATCTTTCCCCAGCCGAGCGCTGTGCAGAGCTGCTTGACGGAGGGTCCGTGACCGTGTGCCGCACGGAACGCCGAGGCGAATTCGGCGGCGACCGGCCCCTGATCGGGGTACGTGGCCTCCCAGACACCGAAAGCCCTACGGACCTTGTCCTCGAACTGGGCCGGCACCGGCTTGCGCATGAAGGCCTCCGACACCCTGGCCGTGGGCAGTGAACACTGGGGGCAGCACTCGACAGCCTCGACGTGCCGCCTCAGGGCCACGCTCACCCCGTCCTTCCACCGGTCCCAGGTCACCGGTTCCGCCTCCGGCCCGTCGACCGCCCCGGACGGGGTGTCGGCGGGGGGGCGCATTCCCGACAGATGCCGCACGGCGTCGGCCAGCAGATACCGGTCACCGTCCAACTCCCGCAGGAACCCCTTGCCGAGCAATTCGGGCAGGGCCGCACGGCACTCGTCGGGCAGGTGGCCGGGCAGCGTGCCGCAGTCGTCGGCCGGCCCGTGGGCAGCCAGGAACAGTGCGGCCAGCCGCGCGGCGGCCGAGGTCTTCTTGACCGGTTTGGCGGACATGGTCCGGACGGTCCAGCCGGAGACCCTGGACCGCATCACCTTGCCGAAGGGCAGCGGGGAGTCCGGCCGGCCTGTGAGGTCAGGCACGGCGACCCCCACAGGGGTGACGAGATCCTCGCCGAGCAGAGCCTCCTGTCCCTGCCATCCCAGGGGGGCGAGGGCGGTGACGGCACCCTCCGGGTCGGCCAGGCGGAGAGAACGCACATCCTGACCTGTGAGGTTCCCGATGCCTCCGCGCGCCGCCCGGATGGCGACGACCATAGCGAGGAGCTTCGCATCGGATCCCTTCAGCGGCAGCGCGCCCACGTAGGACAGGAGCACGCGGGCGGCTTCACCCTGGCGGGGCGTCAGAAGGAAGGGCTTCGGCTTCACCACCGCTTGGGCCGATGCATGGGGCGAACTGGGAGAGGAAAGGGGCACGCCCTGTACAACGCGCACGAATGGCCGAAGTCACCGTTCGCACCGAAGTGCGGACACACGCCGTTCCTTACCCCGCCCCGTGCGGTGACAGCGGGCACCCGGCCACGGTGCGCGGCAACGTTTCGGGCACCGGCGACCACTGACCACCTGTCAGCCGCCGTGCAACAGACCTGGAGCTCATATGCGTATCGTCGGCCTGTCCATAGCCGTGGTCCTGGGAGCCGTCGTCACAGTGGCGCCGGATCACCCGTCGGCCGCAGAGTCGCCCATCGTCGTCGCCGTGGACGGTGACGACTCCGCGGCAGGCACCCTCGATCAGCCGCTGCGCACCATCCAGAAGGCCGTGGACAAGGCGGGGCCCGGCGATGTCATCGCTGTCCGGGGCGGCACCTACTCGCTCGTGGACAACATCACCATCACCACCTCCGGCGAGGCTTCACAGCCGATCTCGCTCGGCGCGTACCAGGGGGAACGAGTCGTCATCGACGGAGAGGCCCTGCCCGCGAGCCACACACCCGTCGGCGGCGGCATCCCGCGCGCCGAGCGCGGTGCGATCCATCAGGAGGCGTCGCACTGGCGGGTATCCGACCTGGAGATCATCAATGGTCCCTATGGTTACTACTGCGACAGCTGCGACAACAACGTGTTCTCCCGGCTCACCACCCGCGACAACTACGAGACGGGCTTCCAACTGCAGGGCGACTCCAGCGGCAACCAGATTCTCGACCTGGACAGTTCAGGCAATCGCGATCCGCGCAAGAACGGGGAGAGCGCGGACGGCCTCGGCATCAAGGAGGGGAGCGGAGCGGGCAACGTGGTGCGTGGGGTGCGGCTGTGGAACAACGTCGACGACGGATTCGACGCCTGGAAGTTCGCGTCCCCCGTACTGATCGAGGACACCGTCTCGTACGGCAACGGCTTCAACCGCTGGGGGTTCCCGGACTTCGCCGGGGACGGCAACGGTTTCAAGCTCGGGGGCGGCACGCCCGCCCCGCCCGTGGGTCACGCCGTCAGGAATTCGGTCGCATTCGGAAACGCGAAGCACGGTTTCACCGACAACGGCAATGCGGGCACGCTCAGCTTGAGCGGCAACAGCACGTTCGGCAACAGCGGTACCGGCTTCGACGTCGATACAGCGGGTGGCCGAGCAGGCCTCACCGCGAATCTGGCCGTTTCGGACGGGCGCGCCTCCGCTCTCGGCGCAAGCACCGCGTCGACCGGTAACTCCTGGGACATCGGCGGCACCTGGAACGACGCCTCGGTCCTGAGCACGGACACGGGCGCCGTCACGGGCCCGCGCGCGGCCGATGGCTCCCTTCCGCCGGCCCCGAGGTTCCTCGTGCCGCGTAACGGCGCCTCCGTCGGGGCCCGACTGTGAGCGATCCGAGCCCTCCCCTCGTGGCCCGGCTGTGAGCGGTCCGGGCCGTTTCCCGTCGGGCGGCACGGTCGTGCCCGGTGCTTCCCCCGACGAGCCGGGGGACGCCCACCCCTGAGGCGACGAAGGGCTTCCCCTTCCGAAGGCCTCGCTTGTATATCGTCGCCGCATGACCGTCCTGGAACGACTTCGTCCCGACCACGCCCCCGCCCTGCTCGCGTTCGAACGCGAGAACCGCGCGTACTTCGCCGCTGCGGTCCCGGACCGGGGGGACGGCTTCTTCTCCGGGTTCGCCGCTCGGCACGCCGAACTGCTGGCGGAGCAGGCGGCGGGGATGCACCACTTCCACATCCTGGTGGACGGAGACGGGGCCGTGCTGGGGCGAGTCAACCTCGTCGGCGTATCCGGTGGCTCGGCCGAGCTCGGGTACCGGATCGCCGAGCGGGCGTCGGGGCGGGGACTGGCCACGTCGGGTGTGCGACAGGTGTGCGCGCTGGCCTTCACGGAGTACGGTCTGACGTCACTCCGGGCCGAGACGACGGTGGACAACGAAGGGTCGAGGGCCGTACTTGCCCGGGCCGGATTCGTGGAGGCCGGTGCGATCACGCTGGTCGGCAGGCCAGGGTTGCGCTTCACCCGTGACCTGACGGACGTCGGCGGCTGAGCCCCGGCGTCCCCTACGCCTCGTCCTCCTGCGGGAAACGCGCGTAGGTGGCGCACCGCGCTGCGGTCCGCCACCCCTGAGTGCGTTTCGTGCTGTGTGGGTCCGGGTCAGTCCTGGTCGACCTGCTCGTCCGTGATCGTGCCCTTGGCCGCGTCCACGTCGAACGTGGTCTTGTTCCAGTCCTTGGACACGACATCGACCTGCCAGACCAGAACCTGGCTGTCGTTCTCGTCGAGGGCGAGCGAGGTGACCCAGCCCGGCTGCTTGTCCGTGGCGACCTTGGCCGCCTGCTGGGGTGTCTGCGTCGCCTCGGCGATCTGCGCCGCCAGTTCCTTCTTGTCAGCGGCGCTCTGATCGGCGTCCGGCGCGGAGTCGATGACGTCTCCGGACACCGCGTCGATGGTCACGTTGTGCGCGGTGCCGTTCGCCTCGACGACCTCCGCGACCCACTTGGGGCCGGTGGAGCTGCCGCTCGGGCTCGGACTGCCGGTCCCGCTCGGGCTCGGGCTCGGGCTGGCTCCGTCGGTCGGGCTTCCGGTCGGGCTCGGGCTTCCTGTCGCGTCGTCGTCGTCCTCGTCGTCGAGGCCCTCGAGGTCCAGGTCGGTCAGCTTGCCACCGGACACCTCACCGACGGCCGTCGTGGCGGCCTTGTCGAAGGCGACCTTGACGTTCGACAACAGTTCCTTGCGCTCGGTCTGGTCCTCGGTCAGCTGCGCCGTCCCGGAGGGGCTGCCCGACGGGCTGGTCGTCTGGTTCGGAAGGATCTTCGCAGCCTCAGAGGTCGCCGCGGCGGTCTCGTCACCGCTGTCCTGACCGCAACCGGTCACGAGGGTGGCAGCAAGAGCAGCGGCGCACAGGGCGCCGCCGGCGACGCGCAGACGACGGGTACGCGGGAGAACGGTCTTGTTTCGACGGGGCTCAAATCTCATGCTGGCATGCCTAGCCGCCTCCGCGAACAGTCATGTTGTCCGACCGGTGGGTGTCACCCGATCGACGACACCGTCCGCCCATTCGGCGTGTCGCGTGGCCCCCTGCCTCGGAGGTGTCCGGAAAGACGGACGGCACCGGATCGAGGGAACCGGCGCCGTGCGTGCGAAGGCCGTGCGGGTCAGGCGGTCAGCTGTACCTCGGCGGGCCCCGGCGCCGGGCTCAGCGGCCCCGTGGAAGATACGGCGCGCAACTGCGCCGCCGCGACGGAGAGGGCGTCGGTCACGGTCCTGGTCCCGGTGGTGACGCACAGCGTGTAGGAGACGTCCTCGAGTTGACGGCGGCTCTCGGAAGTGCCCAGCCGTGCATGGGTGCTTCGCAGTGTCTCGTAGCGCTCGACGAGATTCCGGAGCGTTGCGGGATTGGCCATCAGCACGGCAGTTCCTCTCCACAGGGCGGCCGGGAGCCCGTGGCTCCCGCGCCGACGAAATCCGATCGCGCCGGCGAAGCCGCCTGGCGTCACGGCCGGCCGTGCGAAGCTGACAGCACGCGTCCGGTCCCTTGCAGATGATGGTCACCCCGCCTCACCCGATCCGCATCCGCAGTCACGGAAGGTCACCCGTCCCCTTCTCCCGGAGCGCCATGCGCTCCGGTGGGAAACAATGGGAGTGACGGGCAAGAGGCTGCTGCCTGCCCGGTCGGAGGTGGATCATGAATTATCCGGAGAATTACGAGCTCATATTCCAGGCGGGCGGCGCCGAGGACGACGTGGTGGTCGTCCACCTCACGGCGCGCTCCGGCGCGGGTGGTTATCCGGTGTACGAGGACGAGACCGGCATCGTGCGCGCCGAGATCAGCGAGCGCGGCGAGGTGCGTATGCAGGCGAGCGGCGGTCACCAGGTTCTGGGAGCACCGCTGCTGGCACGGCCACTGAGCTCGCACGCGGCCGCTCACCGCGCCGACTGAAGGTTCCCGACCGCCGCATCCGCCGTACTGAAGTCTGTTCCTGCCCACTCCTCGCCCGAATGTGTTTACTTTCCCGAGGTGCGACCGTAGTCTGCCGGTTAATCCACAGACTCAGGCATGAAACGGATACGTAACCACATGTACGCACCGGAGCGGCAGCAAGAGATTCTCCGCATCGCCGGCGAGAGCGGACGCGTCGATGTACTGTCCCTGGCCGAGCAGTTCCAGGTGACCGCCGAGACGGTACGGCGTGACCTGAAGGCTCTCGACCGGGCGGGACTGCTGCGCCGGGTGCACGGCGGCGCGATTCCCGCCGGGCGGCTCGGTTTCGAGCCGGACCTCGCCGAACGTGACACCGTGGCGGCCGACGAGAAGGACCGCATCGCCGCCGCGGCCCTGGGCGAACTCCCCGCCGAGGGCAACATCATCATCGATGCCGGGACGACGACCGTCAGGCTGGCGGCCGCCGTCCCGGTCGACTCGCGCCTCACCGTGGTCACCCACGCCCTGCCCGTGGCCGCACGCCTCTCGGATCATCCGGGGATCGCGCTGCATCTGGTCGGCGGCAGGGTCCGGCACCGCACGCGCGCGGCCGTCGACGCCTGGGCACTGAGCGCATACGCCGAGATCAACGCGGATGTCGTATTCCTGGCCACGAACGGCTTCTCTCCCGAGGGCGGCCTGACCACCCCTGACCTGGCCGAGGCTGCCGTGAAACGAGCCGTGATCGCTGCGGCCCGCAGGGTGGTGCTCCTCGCCGACTCGGGCAAGTCCGGTCAGGAGCACTTCGCGCGCTTCGGCGATCTCTCCGACATCGACCTGCTGATCACCGATACGGGGCTGAGCCCCGAGGACGCCCGGGCCATCGAGAGCCAGGGCACGGAAGTGGTACGCGCATGATCCTGACCGTCACTCCCAATCCGAGCCTGGACCGCACGTACGAGCTTCCTGGGCTCACCCGCGGCGCGGTCCTGCGCGCCGCCGCCGACCGGGTGGATCCGGGTGGCAAGGGCGTCAACGTGTCCCGCGCCGTCGCCGCCGCCGGGCACCGCACCGTTGCCGTGGCGCCGTTGGGCGGTCCTGAGGGCGCGTTGCTGGCGCGGCTGCTCGGGGAACACGGCATCGAGGCCGCCGGGGTACCGATCGTCGGCAGCACCCGCGTCAACATCACGCTCGTCGAACCCGACGGCACGCTCACCAAGGTCAACGCGGCGGGGCCCGAGATCGCTCCTGCAGAGGCCGAACGCCTGCTGGACACCGTCCGGGTCCGGTCGGCGGGCGCGGACTGGATCGCCTGCTGCGGAAGCCTTCCGCGCGGTCTGCCTCCGCAGTGGTATGCCGAACTGGTCGCCCGCAGCCACCGTGCCGGCGTCCGGATCGCCCTCGACACCTCCGGCGCCGCACTCGTCGCCGCGTTGCGTGAGCAGCCGGACGTGATCAAGCCGAACACCCAGGAACTCGCCGAGGCCGTGGGCCGCCCGCTAGCGACGGTCGGTGACGCGCTCAAGGCCGCGCAGGAGCTGTGCGAGCTCGGGGCACGGTCGGTGCTCGCCAGCCTGGGGGCCGTCGGGCAGTTGCTGGTGGAACGGTCCGGCGCCCACTTCGCAGCAGCGCGCGTGGCCGCAGTACGGAGCGACGTCGGTGCGGGAGATGCCTCACTGGCAGGATTCCTGTCCGCGGGCGGGCAGGGCCGGGCCGCGTTGTCGGCCGCGGTGGCGCACGGCGCCGCGGCCGTGCAGCTGCCCGGCAGTGCCATGCCGGCACCCGCCGACCTCGATCCGGCCTCGGTGGTCACCACGGAGGACATCCCCGTGGACCTCGCTCTCACGGAGCGGGCCCCATGACATCTGTGTTCCCGTCCAGCCGTACGACTCCCCCCGTCCCCCGCACCGTCCCTCCGGCGGTCAACGAGCAAGGAGCACCGCGATGAGCGAGCTGATCACCGCGGAACTGGTCGATCTCGATCTGTCCGCCGAGACGAAGAGCGCCGCCACCCGTTCACTGGCCGGACGGATGGTCGCGGCCGGCCGCGTCACCGACCTCGACGGCTTTCTCGCCGATGTCGCGGCCCGCGAGGCACAGATGCCGACCGGTCTGGACGGCGGCATCGGCATTCCGCACTGCCGGAGCGAGCACGTCGCCGCACCGACGCTCGCCTTCGGCCGCAGTGCGAGGGGCATCGACTTCGGTGCCGCCGACGGCCCGGCGGACCTCGTCTTCCTGATAGCCGCGCCTGCGGGCGCGGACGACGACCACCTCACGATTCTGTCGAGCCTGGCACGACGGCTCATGGACCCCGCTTTCACCGGCGCGCTGCGGGCTGAGGCCGATCCCGCCGCCGCGGCAGCCCGGATCCGCGGCGAGGAGGTCCCGGCAACGGTCCAGGACCCGCGGACCACGGCCCCGGCGGACACCGAGAGGGAGACGGCCGAGCCGTTCCGTATCGTCGCCGTCACCTCCTGTCCCACCGGTATCGCGCACACCTACATGGCCGCCGAGTCGCTGGAGGCAGCCGCACGGGCCCAGGGAGTCGTACTGGACGTCGAGACGCAGGGCTCGGCAGGGTTCGAGCGGCTGGATCCAGCGGTGATCGCCGCCGCGGACGCTGTCATCTGGGCCCACGACGTCGATGTGCGGGAGAAGGCGCGGTTCGGCGGCAAGCCGGTGGTCGACACGGGGGTCAAGGCCGGGATCAACCGGCCCGCCGAGCTCATCGCCGAGGCCCGGCGCAAGGCCGGGCGGGGGGAGATCAGCAGGTTCTCCGACGACCCCGGCGAACCGGGGGCAGGTACCGCTGGTTCCGCGCAGGCGTCCGGGCACTTCGGCGTCCGGCTGCGGACCTATCTCATGTCCGGCGTCAGTTACATGGTGCCGTTCGTGGCGGCCGGCGGACTGCTCATCGCCCTCTCGTTCGCCATCGGCGGCTACGAGATCGCAAGCGCGAAGTCGGTTGCGGACCACTTCGTCTGGGGCGAGGCGGACAGCTGGGCCGCCCTGCTCAACCAGATCGGGACCGCCGCCTTCGGCTTCCTGGTTCCGGTGCTGGCCGGGTACATCGCCTACGGGATGGCGGACCGGCCCGCCCTCGTCCCCGGTTTCGTCGGCGGTGCCATCGCGCTCACCGTCGACGCCGGCTTCCTCGGCGGTCTGGTCGCGGGTCTGCTGGCCGGTGCGGCGGTGATGGCGATCCAGCGGGTGAAGGTGCACCCCACGCTGCGCGGAATCATGCCGGTGCTGGTGATTCCGCTGCTCGCCTCGATCGCCGTCGGCTTCCTGATGTACATCGTGGTCGGCAAGCCGATCGCCTCCCTCCAGAACGCCCTGACCGACTGGCTGAACGGGCTGTCGGGCTCCAACGCGGTCATCCTGGGCATCGTCCTCGGCCTGATGATGTGCTTCGACATGGGCGGCCCGCTGAACAAGGTGGCGTACGCCTTCGCGGTCGGCGGCCTGGCCGACCCGACACCCGGGAGTCTCAAGGTCATGGCCGCGGTGATGGCGGCCGGCATGGTGCCTCCCCTGGCGATGGCCCTCGCCACGACCGTACGCCGCGGGCTGTTCACCCGGACCGAACGGGAGAACGGCAGGGCGGCGTGGGTGCTGGGCGCCTCGTTCATCACCGAGGGCGCGATCCCGTTCGCCGCTGCGGATCCCCTGCGTGTGATCCCGTCCGTGATGGCCGGCGGGGCGGTCACGGGCGCGCTGTCCATGGCGTTCGGCTGTACGCTCCGCGCTCCGCACGGTGGTGTGTTCGTCGTCCCGCTCATCGGCGAGCCGTTCCTCTACCTGCTGGCGATCGCCGCCGGCACCGCGGTCTCCACGGCACTGGTCGTCGCCCTCAAGGGCATGCGGCGGAACCCGGGCAACCCTGTCCCGGCCGGTGACGAGGCCGAGGTCCCCGTCGCAGCCTGACACTCCCCGTCGCTTTCCCGAACCCCAGATCCCCTCTTTCACCTCAGGAGTGAACCCGTGTACCAGCGCATCGTTTCCGTCGGTTCCCGCAGCGGACTGCACGCCCGGCCCGCCTCCCTCTTCGTCCAGGCGGCCATGCGCCAGCCGGTCGCCGTCACCGTGGCACGCGAGGGCAGCGATCCTGTCGATGCCCGGAGCATGCTGTCGGTGCTCGCCCTGGCGGCCCAGCACGGGGATCTGCTGGTGCTGTCCGCCGTGGGCGAAAGCGCGCCGGACGCGGTCGAGGAGCTGGCTAGCCTGCTGTCCGAGGACCTCGACGGGAAGGACTGAGTGTGACGGAGACCTGGAGCCCGGAGGGCGAGGGCGTGATGCGGCTGCCCTCAGGGCGGCTGGTCCGTGGCCGGGGTCTGCGGCGCACGCTTCCCGTGGGGCCCGAGCCTGACTTCGCGGTCCACCTGCTGGGCGCTCCGCCGCCCGGCGTCGCCTGGGATTCGAAGTGGCTGCGCTGGCCCGACTTCCGTCTTCCCGCCGACAGAGTGACGGCGCGCGCGGTGCTCACGGAGGCCTGGAACCGCGCCCTGGGTGAGCGTGTCGAGGTCGCGTGCGGGGGCGGCCGGGGGCGGACCGGCACGGCTCTGGCCTGTCTGGCCGTGCTGGACGGAGTTCCGGCGGAGGAAGCTGTCGCTTACGTACGCCGGAACTATCACCCCAAGGCCGTGGAGACACCTTGGCAGCGCCGGTACGTGGTGCGCTTCGCGAAGGGCTGACCGGTTACCGCGACACGGGTGCGGGTCCGGTGACCGTGTGCGGAGCCGGAACCGTGGCCCCGCCGCCGGCGCGTACCGCCTCTACGACGTCCTGATGGAGGGATCTGCTTGCTTCCTCTGAGGGGCACGGCACCGGACTGCCGGCCAAGGTGAACCAGTCCGAGGCGCCGCTGTACTGGACGGCGACCTCGGCCTGCTCTTCTGTCCAAGTCGTGTGGACGGTGAGATCACCGCTCACGACACCTACCTCTTCGGTGCGCACTCCGCCGGTTCCCGCGAAGACACCGAGGGTGGTCCACGATGCCCAGTTCATGACGCGTCGCCTTTCGGGACAATGACAAGCCTGTCAAGCGGACTTGTCTTGAGTATGGCACCGGGGTCCCTCACTCGCACGGGTGCGCCCGTGAGTATCCGTACGGTGACTCCGGGGTGCCGCTCACGGATGCATGGACGCGCCCTTGAGGATCTTGTCGACTGCGTTGCGCGGCCCGTACACGGCCAGGCCCACGAGGTCCATCCCGTCCCTTCGCACCGCTCGGACGGCGGCCCTGTTGGCCTTGTCGTGGCCGGTCGCGAACAGGTCCGAGGTGAACACGGCCAGCGTCGCACCACGGCTCACCGCCCTGGTGTGCGCGGCCGTCAGGAGCTCCTTGGATCCGGCGAACACCAGAACGGGCTGCCGGAACATCGGCAGGTAGGGGGTGTCGTCGGCATCGGCGTAGGGTTCGCCGATCACCTCGGGCACCTGCGTGCCGAGGCCGCTCACCAGGAAGGCCGTGACGTTGAGGCGCTGCCAGGTCTCGAGGTCGTCGCGGAGCAGCACGGCGATCTTGGTGTCGAAGCGTACGGGTGCGTTGTCGTCGGTCATGCCGGAAGTCTGCCGAGGCCGGCCGCTCGCGGTCTTGTACGAAGTTTGCACACCGTGGTGGCCGGTGGCGCCTTGTACTCTTGGTCCATGAGTGCACGTCCCGACATCACCGCGTGGCGCCCGCGTGTGGAGGGAATCGACGAGGTCTTCCACGCGCACTTCGCCGACCACGCCTACCCCATGCACACGCACGACGCCTGGACGCTGCTCATCGTCGACGAGGGAATGGTCCGCTACGACCTGGACCGCCAGGAGCACGGGGCGCCCAGCTCGGTGGTGACCCTGCTGCCTCCACACGTCCCCCACAACGGTGATGCGGCGACCCCCGGAGGATTCCGCAAGCGCGTCCTGTATCTCAACACCACGCAGATCGACGCGGACCTCGTCGGACGCGCGGTCGACCGGCCGGTCCTGCGGGATCCGCGGCTGCGCCACCGGGTCCACCAGCTCCACCGGACGCTCGAACGCCCCGGGGACGAACTGGAGGCGCAGAGCCGGCTCGCGCTCGTTTCCGAACGGCTGGCCCGGCACCTGCGCGACGAGCCCGTCGCCCCGCAGGTGCCGGACCGCCGGATCGCGTACGCACTCCGGGACCTGCTCGACGAGCGTTTCGTCGAGGGGCTGACGCTCCGCGATGCGGCGGAGCTGCTGCACACCCATCACACGCATCTGGTGCGGTCCTTCAGCCGGGAGTTCGGCATGGCACCGCACCAGTATCTGACAGGCCGTCGCGTCGATCTGGCCCGGCGCCTGCTGCTCGGCGGGATGCGCGCGCCCGAGGTCGCTTCATCGGTCGGGTTCTACGACCAGTCCCACTTCTCCCGGCACTTCAAGCGTGTGGTCGGCACGAGTCCGGGACACTACGCGCGCACGGGTTCGGCGGCCTACTGACGGCGCTCCAGCGCGCCTCGGACGAACGCGGCCTGGCCGACGTGCTGCAGGTCGTCGGCGATGACGCTGATCAGCCGCACGCCGAGGGTCACCGGCGGCGACCACGCATCGTCGACGACACGGTCCAGGGCCCGCCCGTCGAGCCCTCGGACAAAGCCGAGGGTCTCCTCGTTCACGGCGTCGAAGTAGCCGAGGAGAAGGTCGCCCGACGCCACCTTCACCGAGCCCACCTGCGCGCTGCTGTGGCCGTAGCCGGTCGAGCCCTTCTCCAGGGGCAGCTCGAAGCGGGATGCCCAGTCCTTCGCGGACCAGATCTGCTCGGCCCCCGCCGCGTCGGCGACGTGATCGTCCTGGACACGCGTGAGGTGCCACACGAGCCACGCGATGGAATTCGCGTCGTCGTCGAGCCTCGCGTTGAGGTCTTCGGGCGGGAGACCTTCGACTGCGGCGTGCACCGCTTCATGGATGCGCTCGAACGCATCGGCGAGAATGCCTGCACTGTTCATACGACCACCATGGCCGTTCCCCGGACAGGGCCCCGACTCCGACACGCGGACGTCACGGGCGCACCGTATGAAGCCATTTCGCCGACGGAGCGTTGACCTTCGCGGGACGTTCCCGCTGGTTCCGGCAAACCCGGCAGCCCGTCAGACCAGCAGGCTGAGAAGATGCGCGCAGGCCGCCGCCTCGTCCGGGTGCCGCGCGATCACCTCGTACCCGCCGCGTTCATAGGCGCCGGTCTCCCACACCCCGTCGGGCGCCCTCCTCATGAAGAGGAAGTCCGGAGGTGTGGGCACCGGTTCGTGCACGCCTTCGATGCGGTAGTGGCCGTCGGCCACGCCTGCGACGCCCAGCGCGGCACGAAGTCCGAGGCGGTCCACGGCTGTGACTACGCGCCCGCGGGTGTGAGGTAGGCGTGGTCCAGCAGCCACTTCACATTGAGCCGCTGCCCCGCGCCCGGGTCGAGGAAGACGGCGTCGAGCTTGATCTGCTGGCCTCCACCGGGCTGCTCGAACCACGGCGCGATGCTGCCCTGCCAGACCCAGAAGGGCTTGGCCACCTTGTAGACGCGATAGTCGCAAGGAGCAGCGGGTTCACGGGTGTTGAGGTTCTGCGGGGGCAGCGCGCGCTCCTTGTATGCGTCGCCGGCCGGTGCGAGGTAGGCGCCGTACTCCGATCCGAAGCGGTCCAGGCGCTGTCCGGTACGCAGCTTCGCGGGCTCCTTGTCGATCTCGCCGTTGACTTCGGCGAAGCCGTCGTCGGGCGGGTACTTCCAGCTGCCCGTGTCCGCCGGGCCCTCCCAGTACTTGTTGAGGAAGGCGGAAGGAGACAGGCTGCCCGTGCGCTTGTACCCCTTGAGCAGCGGACCGACGGGGGCCAGCTTCGCACTGGGCAGCCACCGGGGGCCCAGCCGCGCGTCCCCGAGGAACTCCCCGGTGCAGGGGTCGTGACCGACTGCGGAAGTCGTGCGGTTCTCGAGTGGCGTGGCGCCCGCGGCCGGGGCGGTGACCAGGCCCACGGCGATGCCCAGCGCGGCGAATACGGTGCGGATACGGTTCATTCGGAGGTCCCCTCGGATGCCGATGAGTGCTCGGCGAGCTCACGTAGGGTAACCGATCGGATGCTCAACGCGTTTACGCCATGCCGTTCGGTGCCCGGCCCGGGAGAACCCGGGCCGGGCACCGTCGGCTCAGCTCTCCGCCCTGCCGGGTACGAGCCCGTCGGCAGCGAGTCCTCGCATGACGGCTTCACCCAGCGCCTGGACCGCGGACATCGGGCGAACCATCACGGTGAACTCCTTGATCCGGCCGTCCTCACCGAACTGGAGCAGGTCTATCCCGTGGATCGCCTTGCCGTTCACCGTCGCCCTGAACAGCAGTATCTCCGACTGCTCCTGGGCACCCTCCGCGCTCGTGGAGGCCTCACCCTCGAAACGGCCGACGTACCGGAAGTCCTCGAACGTGCGCAGGAGTACGCCGAAGAGGCCGAGCACCATGGGCCTGCCTTCGAAGGGCGTGAACTTCACCGGACTGAAGAGGCGGACGTCCTCGGTGAACAGCTCCTCCAGTGCCGCCGGATCGCCTTTCTCGACGGCGGCCTTGAAGCGTTCCGTGGTTTCGGCGGTCATGGTCATCACTCCCTGGCTCCGACGGTCGAGGGGTGACCGTTCGCTCCGGTGAGTGTGGCGCAGGGCCGCCGGGTGGGTGGCGGCGGGGCAGGCGGGTGGGTGGCGGCGGGGCAGGCGGGTGGCTCCGTGCAGGCATCAGCCGGGCGGATCGCTGTAGCGGACGGTGACCTTCTCGAATCCGAGCGAGCCGAGCAGGCCCTGGAGCATGGAGGCGGTGTTCTTCTCGGCCCGCTTCGTGAGTCCGCTCTCCTCGGCAGCCTTTCCGATGTGCTTCGCCGCCAGCTTGTTGACGGCCTGCTCGCTGCCCGGGTTGTCCGAGAAGAAGTCACCGAGCCGGTCGAGAAGGCCTCGCTGCTTGGACACGGCGTAGGAGCGGTCCGGATCCAGGGCGGGCTTGCCGAGCACCGCGTGAGGCAGCACGATCGCGGCCGTAGTGCGGTCCTCGTCGACGGTCACGCCGTCGGCCCCGACCCTGCCGAGATCGACAGAGGCCCCTACGGTGCCCGCGCCGACGTAGAGCGTCCGGGTGCCCCGGATGGCGTCGGGCAGGAATTTGGCGTCCTTCTCCAGGTCCACCACCACTTGGAAGTTGCCGGAAGCGGCCTCGTAGGCGCTCATGTCCTGGATGGACTTGAGCACCGCGGGTCCGGAGCGGTCGGTGGTCTTCTCTTCGAAGAGTCCGCCGAGTCCCGGCAGCAGGCTGAGCCTGGAGCCGAGGAACAGCAGGACCAGCGCGGCTGCGCACACGCCGGCGAACGGCAGGCATCCTCGCATGCGGGCACGCCGCCGCGGCGTGCCAACCTGGCCGGGGTCCCCGGCGCCGTCTGTCCTTACGTCAGTGGACGTCATACCTTCCGTGTGACCCCGTCCGGTCGTTTCAGTCCGCCCGGGGTCCGATTACGCCAGATCCTGTACGGGGTGTGTGGCCCCGGGCGGCCTCAGGCTCCCGTGGTGCCGTCCAGTCGTTCCCTCAGCAGGTCGGCGTGCCCGATGTGGCGCGCGTATTCGGCGATCATGTGGACGTGCACCGTACGGAGCGAGTAGACCGAGCCGCGGCGGGTGAAGGTGGTGTCCAGCGACATGCCCGCCGCCGTCTCGTCTGCGAGGCGGATCTCCTCGACGAGACGGGCGTAGTCATCGGGGGCACGGTCCGGCGAGAGGTCCTCGAAGTCGGCGTCCTTTCCCTTCTCCGCGTCGTACATCGACGGCAAGGTCAAGCCCGCCAACGCCTCGCGGAACCAGATGCGTTCCACCTTGGCCATGTGGCGGATCAGGCCGAGGAGGGTGAGGTTGGACGGCTCCACCGTCCGCTCTGCGAGCTGCGCGCCCGTCAGGTTCGCGCATTTCTGCAGAAGTGTGGTGCGGTAGAAGGCCAGGAATCCGGCCAGCGTCTCGCGCTCATTTCCGGTGAGCGGTCCGGTGGTGCGGGTGACTTCGGGTGCTGTCCATGTCATCACATGATCATGCCTCCCGGCGTCCGGTTCGCACGAGACCTCGCGTCCGGCCGGACGAGGACCGCCGGAGTTCCGGCCGCCGGCTGACGACCGGCGGCCGGAACCCTGGGCGTTGCGGTCACTCACTCCAGCAGATCGGCATACGCCCCCAGCGCCAGTGCCACATCGGTCTGTGCCCAGAACCGGTGGTAGGTGAAGACCGGAGCGGCTCCGCCGTCCAGATAGGCCTGCACCTTCGGCCAGTTCGGGTCGTCCTCGTAGAACGACCGGATGGAGAGGAACGTCGAGTCGTTGTCGACGGTGTCGCCGTTGGGCATCGCGCCCGTCCAGCCGTTCGGAACGTACACCGGGTCGTCGAACCGGTTGTAGTCGGCGCGGGTCTCGGGAACCGCGATCCCTGCGTCGTCCTGGTAGTGGCTCCACATGCCGTCGAGCAGCCCCTTGGCCGTGGCCTTCGCCTCGGCGTCACCGGACTTCGCGGCGTAGTAGGTCAGCGTCCTGGCGTAGGCACCCGCCACACCGACGTCGTTGGTGTAGTCGGCGACGGTGACGTGGAGGCTGGAGTTCGCACCGGGATTCGACGCGTTCCAGGTGTCAGGCGCGCCCGACCACTTGAGGGTGGACGGCATGAGGTACGTACCGTCCGGGTTGATGGTCGTCTCGGACAGGGCCCAGTCGACCCACTTGTCGAGTACGGCCTTGGCCTGGGCGTCGCCCGACTCGTGGTAGTACTCGGCGACGCGCTCCATGGACCACGCCTGGAAGCCGAACCACTGGTTGGACGGCGGGTCGTGGTAAACGGGCTTCTCGTCGTAGTACATGCCGTAGAAGGTCGGCGTACCGGCCGGAGGCTGGGCATAACTGCCCTTCCAGCTGTTGGTCGCACCGCCCGCTATGGCGCCCTCGTCGGACTGGAGCCACTGGTAGAACTCCATCTGCCGGTCCAGGCTCTTGGCCCAGTCCTGCTGCCCCGTGGCCGACTTGGGCTTGAGGTCGGCGACGGAGCTCAGGGCGTAGGCCGCCATCGGGTTCTGGTAGCCACCGTGGGCATGGCTGGAACCGATGCGCCAGGACCAGCCGGCCGAGGTGTCGGTGGCACCGCCCCAGGCGTAGTACCAGGACATCAGGTAGTGCGCGCTGTCCTTGCCGCTGCCGGCGGGGCAGGTGGTCGGACCGACGCAGTTGCCGACCTTCTTGAAGTACTTGTCGAACATGGAGTAGCGGAGGTAGTCGCCCATCTTCGCCGCCTTGGCGACCGTCGCCGAGACCTCGCTCGACTTGCCCTGCTCATCGGCCCAGACGTCGGCCCAGTAGGCGGCCTGTACGGCACGGGCGTCCGCGTCCGGAGCGTTGGTGAACTTCCACTGCTTGGCGTACGAGGCGTCCCCGGTGAACAGGTCCAGGTAGCCGTTGTCACCGCCGTAGGTGAAGTTGTCGCAGGTGGGGTGGGTGACGGTCTCCCAGACCGACTCCTGCGAGCCGCGCTGGAAGGTGTTGATGTACGAAGGACCGGTATCGGCCGGTCCGGCCGAGCACTTGCCGGGAGAGTTGCCGTATCCGTAGACGTTGTCGACGTCCTGGATCCAGTGCATCCCGTAGATGTCGTCGGTGCCGTACGCGCTCTTCAGCTCGGAGGCGATCGGATCCGATCCGGAGGCCGCCGATCCGTTGAGCACGGCCGGGTACTCGTTCGGGGTGTCGTGCTCAGGGGCGTAGGTGGCGGGCTTCGACGCGTTGTAGAAGGAGTTCGTGGGCTGGTCGGCGTGGGTGGGGATCATGTACTTCTCCATGGTGTCCCACGCACCGTTGAACTTGGTCCAGTCCCCGGTGATCTTCCCGTACATCGCCTGGAGCCAGATCAGATAGCTGTACGCCTCCGACGTCGTCTCGTGCCCGTGGTCCGGCGCCTCGACGATCAGGGTCTCGACGGAGTGGTAGGGGATGCCCTCCGAGGAGAAGTAGCCGTTCGCCGGGTCGGTGATCTTCCCGTACAGGTCGAGGAAGCGGGCGTCGTAGTCCTTCGCCGCGGCGAGCTGGGTGACCGTGACGTCGGACTTGCTGTGCCCGGGGGCCGTCACGGTGAAGGTCGCGGCTCCCGTGCCGGACCCGTCGGCCGAGATGGTCACCTTCTGGGGCGTGGACCAGTTGGACGGGGTGAACGTGAGGCTCGCGCCACCGGTGACGCTGAGGCCCGCGTTGCCCGCGCTCCGCGCGACCGTGACGGTGACGGACGAGGAGGGCGCGGTGGACAGTGATACGTTGAACGTCCCCGACTTGCCCTGCTGAACGCCCAGTTGGGCGGGTGCGGCGACGACGGCAGGGCCCGCGACGACGGTGATGCCCGCCGGGGTCGACTCCGCCGAGGCGCCGAGACTGTCGTACGCCCTGGCGTACACCGAGTGGCCGCCCGCGGAGAGCCCTGCGGCGCTGTAGGTGTACGGCGACGTGGTGTCGGTGCCGAGCAGCTTCGTGTTGTCGTAGAACTCGACCTTGCTGATGCCCGCCCCGTCGGCGGCTGCGGCGGTGGCGGCCAGGGGGACGGGGTCTCCGGCGGAGAAGACGGCGCCCGCCGCCGGACTGGTGAGGACGACGATCGGCGGCTGGTGGGCACCCACGCACGCCGTACCGTTGACGGCGAAGGCGGTGGGTGCGGCATTGGTGCCGCTGTAGGAGAACTGCGCGCCCGTCGTGACGGCGGCTCCGGCGGCGACGGAGCCGTTCCAGGCGGCGTTCTTGACGGTGACGTTCTTGCCCGACTGGGACCACGTCCCGTTCCAGCCGTTGGTGAGCTGCTGGTTGCCGGTGTACGCGTAGGTGAGGGTCCAGCCGTCGATCGCGGCGGTACTCCTGTTGGTGACGGTCAGTTCGGTGCTGAAGCCCGAACCCCAGTCATTCGCCTTGTAGTCGACGCTGCACTGGACGGCCGCGGCCTGGGCCGGCCCTCCGGCTGCGGCGGTCATTCCCAGGGGAAGAGCCAGTGCCGCCGCGAATGCTGTCCACAGACGTCGGTATCCGGCTCCGGTTCTGCCGGGTCTTCTCGGTAACCAGGTTCTTCGTGCGCGTCCCGATGGCATGCGCAGTACCTCCTCGCGGCTCGGCAACATGGGGGGCGTGCGGGGTTGAGCACAAGCCTTGAACCAGTGGGAGCGCTCCCAGCATGGGGAGGAGGAAAAAGAGAGTCAAGAGACTTGAAGAGTCGAATTATTTCGATAGCAAGAGATGGGAACTGGTGTGTTGACCGACACCACTTGACGCTCTAACGTCAAGCCACACCAGTGGGAGCGGTTCCACCAGTCGACGTGCCGTAGGGGGCACGCCCGATCTGCAAGGAGTCGCTCATGCGTCACCTCCCGCACTTATCGCACCTGTTCAGGCTGCTCCTCGGAGCAGTGCTCGACATGGCCGGCAACTTTCTCGCGGCCGTGGTCAAGGCTTCCGGATCCGCCCACGCACGCACGGTGGAGAACAGCACCGCGCATCAGCGGGCCGGCGGATTCCGGGGGACGGGCACCGCGGCGGGTAACGGCCTGAACGGGACACACGCGAGTGGTGCGGGCCCTGCGGCGGGCCACCCGGCCGTCGGTACGGATTCGGCCCCCGCACCCGGTACGTCCAGGCTCGACAGCACACTCAGCACCACGGATCCGACCGGCTCCACCGGTCCGGTGGATCTCCCCGCCCCGCCCACGAACCACCGGATACGGGCGTCCGGCGCAACGAGCTCGTCAGGCAGGTCTCTGCACGGGCGAGCGTCGGCCGGATCAACCGCACCGCCCCTGTGGCCCCGAACGAGGAGTACCGGTCTGGCCTGAACTACATGGATCCGCACCACGCGGGCACGAAGGACGAAACCACCCCGGAACGCCTGGCCTTGTGGGCCGCAGGCCGAGGCACCACTGCCCCGGTCGGAAGCACCTGGCCCGGGACGGTACGCCGGCGGTACAGCCGGATGCTCCGACGTGTAGCCGACGGCACCCGCATCAGCCATGAGACCGCGGGCACGCAGGGTCACCTGCCGCCGCGTGTCCACAACTCCAACGTCCGTGCGAACAGGGACCGCTGCAACTCCCCGCTCGCACCGGTCGCGCCGAAGTCCCCCTCGCCGCAGGCGAGATCGGCGTGAACACCTGTCCCCACCGGCTTCGCCGACCGGGTCGCGCAGGAGTTCGACGACCAAGAACCTCTCACCCGGAAGGGCCTTGTACACCCTGGGACGCTCCACGGCCCTGTCCTGGATCAGCGACTACGACGGTACCCCCACCCCGTACGGAATCGGGCTGCGCAGTCATCTGCGCGCCCTCGACAGCTGAGGAAACGGAATTCGTATGAGCCGCACGAGCCGCACCACCCTGCGCCGATCCCGAACGGCGCTCATAGCCGCGGGAGCACTCGTCGCCGCAGCCGCAGGCTCCGCCGCCGCGGTGGCACCCTTCGGAACCTCCGCCGCAGCGGCCGCAGGCTGCTCGGTCGATTACAAGATCCAGAATCAGTGGAACGGGGGCCTCACGGCCTCGGTGACCGTCAAGAACCTCGGCGACGCCGTATCCGGCTGGCAGCTGCAGTGGTCGTTCTCCGGAAGCGAGAAGGTCAGCCAGGGCTGGAACGCCACCGTCTCTCAGAGCGGCGCGGCCGTCACCGCGAAGGACGCCGGCTACAACGCCGCTCTGGCCACCGGGTCCTCCGCCACCTTCGGCTTCAACGCGACCGGGAACGGCAACAGCACCGTGCCCGCGACCTTCAAGCTGAACGGCGTCACCTGCGACGGAGGCACCACGGGACCGACCGATCCCCCGGACCCGACGGACCCGCCCACCGACCCGCCCGCGGGTGAGCAGGCGGACAACCCTTACCAGGGTGCCAAGGTCTACGTGAACCCCGAATGGTCGGCCAACGCCGCCGCCGAGGCGGGCGGCAGCCGGATCGCGAACCAGCCGACGGGTGTGTGGCTCGACCGCATCGCCGCCATCGAGGGCGCCAACGGCGGAATGGGTCTGCGTGACCATCTGGACGAGGCCCTGACCCAGAAGGGCTCCGGCGAACTCGTCGTCCAGCTCGTCATCTACAACCTGCCCGGGCGTGACTGTGCGGCACTCGCCTCCAACGGCGAGCTCGGCCCCACCGAGATCGGCCGCTACAAGACCGAGTACATCGACCCGATCGCGGCCATCCTCGCCGATGCGAAGTACGCGGGTCTGCGCATCGTCACCACCGTCGAGATCGACTCCCTGCCGAACCTCGTGACCAACGCGGGCGGCCGTCCCACCGCCACTCCGGCCTGTGACGTCATGAAGGCCAACGGCAACTACGTCAAGGGCGTCGGCTACGCGCTGAACAAGCTCGGCGACGCGCCGAACGTCTACAACTACATCGACGCGGGCCACCACGGCTGGATCGGCTGGGACGACAACTTCGGCGCCTCCGCCGACATCTTCCACCAGGCCGCGACCGCCGAGGGCGCGACCGTCGACGACGTCCAGGGCTTCATCACGAACACGGCCAACTACAGCGCACTGAAGGAGACGAACTTCAAGATCGAGGACTCCGTCAACGGGACCTCGGTGCGCCAGTCGAAGTGGGTCGACTGGAACCGCTACACGGACGAGCTGTCGTTCGCGCAGGCCTTCCGGACCGAGCTGGTCTCGGTCGGCTTCAAGTCCGACATCGGCATGCTCATCGACACCTCACGTAACGGGTGGGGCGGCACGCAGCGGCCGACCGGCCCCGGTGCCACCACCAGCGTCGACACCTACGTGGACGGCGGCCGTAACGACCGGCGCATCCACCTCGGCAACTGGTGCAACCAGGCCGGAGCCGGCCTCGGGGAACGACCGAAGGCGGCCCCGGAAGCCGGCATCGACGCGTACGTCTGGATGAAGCCCCCGGGGGAGTCGGACGGATCCAGCAAGGCGATCCCGAACGACGAGGGCAAGGGATTCGACCGGATGTGCGACCCGACGTACACCGGTAACGCCCGCAACAACAACAACATGTCCGGGGCTCTGGGCGATGCTCCGGTCTCCGGCAAGTGGTTCTCCGCCCAGTTCCAGGAGCTCATGAAGAACGCCTACCCGGCGCTCTAGGCTCCGCGTCGACGGGCTGCGGGCGACCCCTCGCCCGAAGCCTCCCGACGACTGCGCCACCTGTCGAACAGAGCGCGTCCGCGTGCAACCTGCGCGGACGCGCTCCGCCGTGCGGCGGCCTCGGGCCTGCCACCGCGCTCGGCCTTGTTGCCCGCCTTCGGTACGGCTGCGGTCTTCGCCTTACTGTCAGGCTTCACGCCGGCGCCGGCCTTCGCCTTACTTCCGGGCTCCGCACCCGGCTTCGCCGCCTTCCTGGCGGCCGGCGCGGTCCTGGCCGAGCCCCGGGGGGCGGGCTTCGCCGCTTCCCCTGCGGCCGGTGCGTCCGAAAGGGCGTGATAGCGGTGGCTGATGCGCCGCCCCACCAGCGCGTACCCCAGCAGCGCACCGGTCGTATTGAGGATCACGTCGTCGATGTCGAAGGCCCGTCCCGCCACGAGCGCGCCCTGTGCGAGCTCCACGACCGCCATGACCAGCACGGTCAGCACCGTCATCCGGATCATCCGCCGCCTGCGCGGCACCAGGATCGGCAGCAGGACGCCGAACGGTGCGCCCAGCAGGAGATTTCCGCCGGCCTGCTTGCAGGCCGCGAGGAAGGTGTAGTCCTCCGCGTACTGCCGCAGGGACTGCCCTGGCTTCAGATTGGACGTCACGATGTCCTCCGACGCCGGTGACGGTGTGAGCGTCACCTTCGCCAGGACCACGGAGAACGCCACCAGCGCCAGGAACGCTCCGGTCAACACTGCCGCGCGCAGCAGTAGACGTCCCACACTTCTGCTTCGTGCACTACGATTCGCCTCTGCTGTCATGGCGGAACGGATTCCCCCGACGCCGAGCCCCACACCCCGGTCAGGGTGCGACCATGTGCGCATGAGCGCACAGAAGAAGGACGAACTGCTGGCCGAGGCCGTGCAACTGCGCGAACAGGGTCATCCCGAACAGGCCAGGGAACGCCTCCTCTCCCTCACCGCCGCACACCCCGATGCGGCGGACGTCGCCTATCAGACCGCCTGGGTCCACGACGTACTCGGCCTGGAGGCCGAGGCCGTGCCGTACTACGAGCGGAGTCTGCAGGGCGATGGCCTCACCGACGAGGACCGCCAGGGGGCATTGCTGGGGCTGGGCAGTACCTACCGCGTGCTGGGCAGATTCGGGCAGGCCGTCGAAACGCTGCGCCGCGGCGTGTCGGAATTCCCGGACGACGGGGCCATGCGGACCTTCCTTTCCATGGCCTTGTTCAACACGGGCGAGCATCACGAGGCCATGCAGCTTCTGCTGCGCCTGGTGGCGACGACGAGCGACAGTCCACACGTACAGCGGTACCGGCCCGCCATCGAGCATTACGCGGCTGACCTCACGCAGACCATGTGAGCACGGGTCGTGTCCGCCCGGGGGGGCCTCCGGGCGCGGACAGCTCTGTTCCTGTCAGCTCCGGCCCCGTGAACGCGGACGGGAGCCCGGGGCCCGCCCTGGACCGTGCGGCGCGCGCACCATACGGAAAAGGGGAAGCCCCGGCCGGATCGGGGGAATCCAGCCGGGGCGGCTCGTGTGCGGGGGCGAACGCGGATCACTGCGTCGGCAGGCTCCGGCAACTCACTCCCACGTATAGGTGAACGATAAACCACCACCCGCCGTTCCCGTAATCCACCCCCCGCTCTGTGATCCACACCACGACCGTGCAGGCCGGAGCGCTTCAGCGGGCGGCGGGTGGTGGTGCCGTCGATCGTCAGCGGGCCTCACGGAAGATGACGTGGCGACCGGCGGCCGGATCGAACTTCCGGAGCTCCATCCGGTCGGGATCGTTTCGCCGGTTCTTCCGCGTCACATAGGTGTGGCCGGTTCCGGCCGTGGACCGGAGCAGGACGACGGGCCTGGTCTCACTGCGCGCCATGGGATCTCCAGACATGGATTCCGAACCCCATCCCCCTGAATGGCAATGGGTGTCGTTTTCACTTACTGTTTCCCCAACACACCCGGACGCACCGTCATTCCCGTCGATCACCCAGGGGTGCGGATCACCCGCACCCACTTCCACGAACGGGCGACCGACGAACGTCCGGCCACCGCCTCGAACACCCCATCGCCCGGAAGCGCAGCCACGGGCATCAGCCGGCGGCCGACGACCCCATGCGACTCCACGTGCGCCCTGATACCGACCGGTGAGAGCCGCGCAGGCCTGCGTACGCGGGCGTACGCCGAGACGCTCACGCCGGGCGACTTGCGTCAACTCCCCTCCAAGCGCAAGGGTGTTCGGGAAACCCGCACCCCAGCCAGCCGATGACATATGCCAGAAGCAAGAACGTATCGAGTGTTGCCAAACCCCTTACGGGGTCCCCCAGCCTGTGCAACAGTCGTGTTCGGTCCACCCCCACGAACCGGCCGTACCGCCTGTATCGGAGTACCAGATGCCGTCCCATCTGTTTGCGGACCGCCCCGCACCGCAGCCGCCCGAGCGGGATGCCGTCGACGCCCTGATCAACCGGACTCGGCTGCTGCGCGGCGACGTGGACGCCGTACGGCGTGACACCTCGGTGATCGACGACGATCCTCAGCTGCGCTGGCAGCGAGCGCTCTGTGAACTCGCCGTCCATCAGCTCGACGACCTCGGCGAGCACCTGGGCCAGCTGCGGGACGGCATACACCGGCCCACAGCCGCCGAACCCGCAGGAGCAGCGTGCGCGGAGACGCCTGCCGAGGCACCGACGGGCTCACTCCTCAGCAGGGTGGGCAGCGCCGAGTGGAATCTACTGACGGACGAGGTCAGCTGGTCCGACGAGCTCTTCCAGATCTTCGGCAAGGCCCCGGGAACGGGAGCGCTGTCCCTGGACGAGCTGCCGTCCGCTCTCCTCGCGGAGGACCAGCCACTCCTGACGTCCATGGTGACCGACTGCCTCGTGGACGGCAGGCCGATAGACGGCGAATTCAGAATCCTGCTGCCCGACGGCGGAATGCGGACGCTGCACATGATGGGCGAGCCCGTTCTCGACTCGGACGGCTGCACCGCTTCCATGTGGGCGGTCCTGCGCGACGTCAGCAGGCTGAGGCGCAGCCAGCACATCGTGGTGAGGACACAGGACACCCTGCGACGCCGGGAACAGATGGCCCGCGCCGAGCACCGGATGGCGGTGGAACTCCAAGAGGCTGTTCTTCCGCCATGGCGTGGCTCGCTGCCGATACCCGGACGGGGCACGAGCGGACTGGACATCGCCGCCCACTACCTGCCGTCCGGGTCGAGCGATCTGATCGGCGGCGACTGGTACGACGCACTGCCGCTCCCGGACGGGAAAACCCTGCTCACCGTCGGTGATCTCACCGGCCACGGCATCCCCGCCACCTCGGCCATGGCGATGCTGCTCGGCGCACTCCGGGGCATGGCCGTGGCCGGTATCGGCCCGGGAGCGGTCATGGGCCATCTGAACCAGCTGATCGAGTGCTCGGCACAGCCGGCCCTGGGCAGCGCCGTGTGCTGCCGCTTCGATCCGGCGACCGGCACACTGGCCTGGGCACAGGCAGGGCACCCCGCGCCGCTGCTGTTCCGCAACGGAGAGGGGCGACCTCTGCCCTCGCCGGACGGGGTGCTGCTGGGGGCGGCATCCGGAGTCACCTACGAGCAGGACCATGTGGCCCTGCTCCCGGGCGACGTGCTCGTCCTGCACACCGGCGGACTGACTCGGCAGAGCGACCCGAGCGTGGGCCCGGACACGCTTCTGGGGCTGGCGCCCCGGATCGCACAGGCGCGAACGGCACAGGACTGCGTACGGGCGGTGGTCGAGGAGCTCGGATCGGCCGAACGGCTCGACGACGCCTGCGTGCTGGTCGCCCGCGTCGAGGCCTGAGGGAGTACCGGACCGCGTCGAAGGGGGTTGCCGAGGCTTCCGGGCCGTCCCGTGCGCGTTTCCGGGCAGCCCTGTGGCCTCGGTTGCCCTCTTGACGCGACAGGCGTGCCCGGCTCGTGGCCGAGGATCGTCCTGAGTTCGTCACCGACGCCCCCGGGTCAGGTCTCGGAGCGCCTTGTCCTCTTGTTGGACGCGCTCGGGGGCAGGACGTGTTCGATCTCCTCACGCAGGTCCTCGATCTTGGCGTAGCCGGAGAACTGACCGGTGAGCCGGTACATCTCGCGCAGCCGGTCCCAGGTCCGGTGCGAGGAGGTCTCCCCCATCGACACCAGGGCAAGGCGTGCGTAGCGGTCGGCCTGCTCCGGATCGTCGGCGATGAAGCACGCCGATGCCAACGAGATGTAATCGAAGATCTTGGACCGTTGACGACCGTTTATCCGCAGCTCGAGTGCCTGCTTGGCGTGGCGCTGAGCAGTGGAGGCCGCGCCCGGGTCGTGCTCCGCCAGCGTCCGGAAGGCCAGGGCCTGCATCCCGTGCATGTCCGCCTCGTCGAACATCTGCATCCAGCTCGGCGGCGGCACATCGCCCTTGTCCGAGACGAAGAGCTCCTCGGCCTCGCCGAGTGTCCGCCGCATGGCCTGCCCGCGTCCCATCGACGCCTGTGCCCAGGCCTCGATGGTGCGCAGCATCGCCTGGGTGCGCGGCAGGGTCTCGTCCCCGGAACCGGACTTGGCGAGCTTCATCAGGTCCAGGGCGTCGTCCGGCCGGCCCAGGTGAACCATCTGGCGGGCCGCACGGGAGAGTGCCTCCCCTGCTCGAGGGCGATCGCCGCCCTCACGAGCCGCGTGGGCCGCGATCACGAAATACTTCTGGGCAGTGGGTTCGAGGCCGACGTCGTGGGACATCCAGCCGGCGAGAACCGCGAGGTTCGCGGCGACACCCCAGAGGCGGCGCTGCAGATGCTCGGGGTGGTGGTAGGCGAGCATGCCGCCCACTTCGTTGAGCTGGCCCACGACCGCCTTGCGCTGGAGTCCGCCTCCTCTGGAGGCGTCCCAGGCCCTGAACACCTCGACCGAGTGCTCCAGAGCCTCGATCTCCTCGGAGCCGATGGGCGCGGCCTCGTAGAGGTCGAAGCCCGCGTTGTCGGCGTACAGAGGATCGTTGAGGCGGGACGCCCGGGCCGCCGGAGCGGGCTCGGAGTGCAGCCAGTCGTGCATGGCGCCGGTGAGAGCTGAGCCAGCGGCGAGCGCGGCGCCCGCGCCCACCAAGCCGCGTCGGTTGAGCATGAGGTCCATTCCCGTGAATTCGGTGAGGACCGCTGCCGTCCGTTCGGGCGCCCACGGCAAACCGTCGGGATTGTCTTCCGTCCCGGTTTTTCGCCGCTTCCCCACGCGCCCGCGTCGGCCGAACCCGAGGTCCTCGATGGTCACGACACGGCCGAGCCGCTCGGTGAACAGAGCTGCCAGCACTTCGGGAACGGGATCGCGGGGGGACTCCCCCATGTCGATCCAGCGCCGCACCCGCGAGGTGTCGGTGGCCAGTTGGAGATGGCCCATGGCCGCCGCCTGCCTGTTCACCATTCTCGCGAGTTCGCCCTTGGACCAGCCGGCCAGGCCGAACAGGTCAGACAGGCGGGTGTTGGGTTCTCCGGTCACGTCAAGCCCCCAGGTTCTCGGCTGACTTGACCCTAGCCCCCTGGCGGATGCCCGGCGAATATTCGCCAGGGTTCGCCAGGGGTCGCTAGATGTTGTGCCACCCGCGCGCCGGTGTCAGGTAGGAAAGCGCCACCCCGCCCGGCAGCCCTAGGTACTCCCCAGGGTGCCGAACGGCCGCCGGCCGGGGCGGCGCACGCAACTTGTCGGCGCACGAAGGGATCTGTCTCGCCCATGTACACAGCATCGTCCTCCGTGTCCGCCCCGCCCCGGCTGCTTCGTCCCGCGGGGGCGGGCGGCGGGCCGTATCTCGACCCACGCGCCGCGTCACCGGTGTCCGGCGCGGGTCGGACCCGGCGGACGGCGGGTCCGGGCTCCCAACCGCTCAGCGGAAGACTGGACTTGTCCGGCGCCCAGGGCGCGCAGCTGCGGATGGCCATCGCTTCCGTGCACCGCATCTGTCCGGAGTTCAATCCGGTACAGGTACTCCGCCGCAGCGGACGCTCTGTGCTCATCGTGGGCACCACCGGGCGCACGACTGCGGTGGCCAAGTGCTTACTCGACCACTCCCCCGCATGGACGGAGCGGTTCCGGCACGAAATAACTGCGTATCGTGCCTTCGTCAGGCACCGCCCGCCGGTCCGGGTACCGCGCCTCATCGCCGCCGACCCGGAGAACTGCACCCTGGTGATCGAGCGGATGCCCGGCCGCGTCGCGGCCCTGACGAGGCATCCGGCCGAGGCGCCGCCCCGTGCGGATCTGAGGGCCGTTCTCGGAGCCGTCAGCCGGGTCAACGCGTGGAGGCCGCCGGCCGGCCTGTTCGAGGCGCCGCTGGACTACGCCTCACGCATCGCCCGCTATCACGAGCTGGGGCTTTTCACCGACCGTGATCTGGGTGACCTCCAGAAGCTGCTGCACGGCCTGGCCCACGCAGGCGGCCGTCAGGGCATGGGCCAGTTCTGCCACGGCGACGCCCTGCTCTCGAACATCCTGCTGCCGCCCACCGGACCCGTGCTGGTCGACTGGGAGCACGCCGGCTGGTATCTGCCGGGGTACGACCTGGCAACGCTCTGGGCCGTGCTCGGTGACGCCCCGGCGTCACGACGACAGATCAGCCAGCTGGCGCAGGCAGCGGGTGCCGCAGCCCGGGACGCCTTCCTGGTCAACCTGATGATCGTACTGACGCGGGAGATCCGTACGTATGAGACGGCTGTCCAGCGGGCCATGCGCGAAGGCGCACCGGCCGGTGGAGGGCAGGCGCGACAGGGTGTCCTGTCCTCCAGCGAGGAGCAGCGGCTGCTGCTGCGCAGGCTGCACGACGACTGCGCGATGGCCCGGCGGGCCGTGCGCGCGGCGGTGGGCACACGCTGACCACGCCGGGGCGACCGGCCTGACGAGCGGGGGAACGCGCTGCGGGACCGGTGCCGACACATGGGTCCCGCAGCGCGCCGGCCGCCGTCTCAGCCGGTGTTCATGAGCCGGCTCTCACCACGTCGACGTCGGACGCCTTCACGAAACCGATCCGGTGGCCGATCTGGACGGTCACGTACTTCTCGGCTCCACGGAAGTACGTGTGGTCGTACGGTTTCGAGGCGTCGATCGTCGGTGCGTAGTAGTAGCCGGTGGGCGCCTCTCCCCCACCCGGGAAAGCCTGGCCCGCCTTGATCGTGTAGACGAGCGGGGTCCCCACGGTCGGCTTGACGAAGTCTGTTGGGTACTCCGTCTTCTCCGGGTAGGCGACGCCGTACACCGGCACTTCCGCCTTGCCGGCCTTGGGCCGTACGATCCGGCCCGATGTGGGGCTGACGACCCGGATCCCTGCGGGGGTGCGGAACCACGCCTTCTGCCCGTACCACCAGATCGCTGTCCAGCCCGGTGTTCTGTCGGCGACGACGGCCTGTTGTGTGGCGCTGATCTTGCTCCCCCAGTCCGCGGCACAGTTCGTTCCAGGCGAACCGTCCGGGTGCAGCCCCGGGTCGGAGAAGAGCGGCGAGTCCGTGGACGGCGCGGTGTGCAGCGGGACCGCGCTGCTGCCCTGCCGGGGAAGGTCGACGCCCTTCTCGCAGTCACGGAAATCCTGCTGGTTCCTGGTGAAGTCCGCGCTGACCGTGATCAGTTCGCTGCTTTTGGGGGCGCTCGGCACGGTGGGTCTGCCGAGCAGCGCCATGAAGCGGTTCCAGTCCCAGTAGGGCCCCGGGTCCCAGTGCATGTTCTGCGTACCGGCGGCAGAGGTGGGCGGCACCCCGTCATGGCCGAGGATGTGCTGCCGGTCGAGCGGGATGTCATACTTCGCCGCGAGATGACGCACCAGTCGTGCGGTCGAGCGGTACATCTCAGGGGTGTACCACTTGGCTCCCTCGGCTGCGACGCCCTCCTGCTCGATGCCGATGGAGTGCGTGTTGAGGTACCAGTTGCCCGCCTGCCAGGCGACGTCCTTGTTCTTCACCATCTGCGTGACATGGCCGTCGGACGAGCGCACCACGTAGTGGGCGGAGGTCTGGTTGGCCGGGTTCTGGAAGATCCTCAAGGTGGTGGCGTAGTCGACCTCGGTGTCGTGCAGGACGATGAACTTGACGGCGTTGCTGTCGGGCCGGTCCGCCGTGTCGTAGTTGCCGTACGTGTCCTTGTCCGCCGGATCGCCGGTCTGCTGGTAGGCCGCGGGGACCCAGTCGCAGGTCAGGCCGCGGGGGCAGTCCGGTCGTACGGTGTCCGCGCCGGCCGCCGCCGGGGAGAGGAGCGCCACGCTCAGCGCCCCCGCCGTGGTCAGTGCGAGCGCGAGTCTGATCCTCTGCTTCGACGTCATGACAACCCTTCTTGGGCCGGTGTGGCAGAGCGATTCCCGTGGGTCTTCCCGTGTTCATCGGTCGGCGCACACTCTGTGGCGGGAGGTGTTGGTGAGTCAAGAGTGCAGTGTGCAGCTGGGCCTGAACTTGTGTGACTATTCCGCGCCGCGCGTGCCCCGGATGGCCCACGGGTAGTGCTGGCGCCGACAGGAACGGTCCGCAGCCCGGATCGCGTGGAGTTCTCCGAAAGGCCCGACGCACATGGCACAGCCCTTCTCCCTGCCGGACTTCTACGTGCCGTATCCGGCACGTCTCAGCCCTCATCTGGAGGCGGCCCGGAGCCACACCAGGCAGTGGGCGCGCGGTATGGGGATGCTGGAGGGATCCGGCATCTGGACCGAGAAGGACCTGGAATCCCACGACTACGCGCTGCTCTGCGCGTACACCCACCCCGACTGCTCGGCCGAGGCCCTGTCACTGGTCACCGACTGGTATGTGTGGGTCTTCTTCTTCGACGACCATTTTCTCGAGCTGTTCAAAAGGACTCCGGACCGTGAGGGCGCGAAGCGGTACCTGGACCGGCTGCCCGCCTTCATGCCCATGGAGCGAGGTGCGCCGCTGCCGGAACCGACGAACCCGGTGGAAGCGGGGCTGGCCGACCTCTGGGCCAGGACGGTACCGGCCATGTCCGATGCCTGGCGGGCCCGGTTCGCCGAGGCGACGGAGAATCTGCTCAACGAATCCCTCTGGGAACTCTCGAACATCAACGAGGGGCGCATCGCCAACCCCGTCGAGTACATCGAAATGCGCCGCAAGGTGGGCGGTGCGCCGTGGTCGGCCGGGCTTGTGGAATACGCGGCGAACGCGGAGGTGCCCGAGTCGGTGGCTGCTTCGCGCCCTCTGCGGGTACTGAAGGACGCCTTCTCCGACGGCGTGCACCTGCGCAACGACCTGTTCTCGTACCAGCGCGAGGTGGAGGACGAGGGCGAGAACAGCAACGGCGTCCTGGTCCTGGAGAGGTTTCTCGGGTGCTCGACCCAGGAAGCGGCTGAATCGGTCAACGATCTGCTGACGTCACGTCTGCAGCAGTTCGAGAACACCGCCCTCACCGAGCTCGGCCCGCTGTGCGCGGAGAAGGAGCTGACCGCCGACGAGACGGTCGCTGTCCTGGCTTACGTGAAGGGGCTCCAGGACTGGCAGTCGGGCGGCCACGAGTGGCACATGCGCTCCAGCCGCTACATGAACGGCGGGGGCACGGGACGGAGCGCGCCCGGTTTCGGCATGGCCGCCGCGTCACTGCGCTTCACGCCGCGTTCCGAAGCGCTCCGGCTGCGCAACCACGCCCATGTGCCCTACCAGCACGTCGGTCCTTCCCTCCTGCCCGACTTCGACATGCCGTTCAGCACGACGCTGAGCCCGCATCTGGACGGGGCGCGGGTACGGATCGTGGACTGGTCACGCCGGATGGGGCTGTTGGAGGCGCAGCCCGGTGTGCCGGGTTCACACATCTGGGACGAGGAGCGGCTCCTCGCGACCGATCTGCCACTGTGCGCGGCGGGATTGCATCCTGACGCGACCCCCGACGAGCTCGATCTGTCCTCGGGGTGGCTGACCTGGGGGACGTACGGCGACGACTGGTTCCCGGTGGTGCACGGCCGGACCCGTGATCTGGCGGGGGCACGGACGGCCAATGAGCGGCTGTCACTGTTCATGCCGTTGGACGGAAACTCCGTTCCCGAGCCGGTCAACGCGCTGGAGCGGGGGCTCGCGGATCTGTGGCGGCGGACCGCCGGACCGCTGGACGAGGACGCGCGCCGCACCTTCCGGGAGGCGGTGGAGTCGATGACGGCGAGCTGGCTGTGGGAGCTGGCCAATCAGGCGCAGAACCGGGTCCCCGACCCGGTCGACTACGTGGAGATGCGCCGGGCGACGTTCGGGTCGGACCTGACGATGAGCCTGTGCCGGCTGGGCCACGGCAGGAAGGTGCCGGACGCCGTCTACCGCAGTGGCCCGATGCGTTCCCTGGAGAACGCGGCAGCGGATTACGGGGCGCTGCTCAACGACCTGTTCTCGTACCAGAAGGAGATCGAGTACGAGGGAGAGGTGCACAACGGCGTCCTGGTGGTGCAGAAGTTCTTCGGGGTGGACTATCCGGCGGGCGTGGCGATCGTGCACGATCTGATGAATTCACGGATGCGCCAGTTCCAGCATGTAGCCGAGCAGGAACTGCCCGTTCTGTACGACGACTTCGGCCTGGACGCGGAGGCGCGGGAGGTCCTGGCCGGCTATGTGGTCGAGCTCCAGCACTGGCTGGCGGGCATTCTGATCTGGCACCGGGACTGCCGGCGCTATCGCGAGGAGGATCTTCGCCGGGGCACCGGAACCCCGTGGCACATCAGTGGGCCCACGGGGTTCGGGACGTCGGCGGCACGGGTGACACGGATGCTGACCGCGCAGCAGGGACGGTTCAGCCCTGCTGGAACAGCTCTGCGGGGAGTGGCTTCAGCAGGGCGTACAGATCGTCGGTGATCGGACGGTCCCAGCTGGCGATGGTGACGAGCACACCGTCGCTCCGGTCGAACTGGACGCATGAGATCCGGCTCTCGGACAGCTTGATCCGGCGCACGATCAGCAGGCTGTCGCCCTGCATGACGGGCACGTCCTCGGAACCGGTGACTTCGACCGGCTCGTCGTTCTCGAGGGCGAGGAGCAGCTGGGCGACCTCGAAGGGGACCTGGCCCTCCTCGGTCTCGCGGGCAGGTGAGCCCTCCGGCAGATTGCCGATGATCATCGCGGGGCCACGTCCGCCGAACAGGTCGTAGCGCAGGAACACGCCCTGACAGCTCCCGTCGGGAGCGGGCAGCAGACCGGCGCCGAGGTTGCCGGGCCAGTCCCCGGGGTCCATGGCCAGGACGTCGAAGTCCGGGCCCGCGGGTGTGGCGGCGCTACGGCGGCGGAGGAAGGACATGGGGCCATGGTACGTGTCCCGGCTCACGTCGCGGAGCCGGGCACTCCTACCCGGACTCCGCGGCCAGCGCATCGAGCACCCGGACCGCCTCGGTCGCACGAGCGTAGGGCACGAACAGGTGGTCGTGGTGAAATCCGGCGACCACGTTGCAGCTGATTCCGGCGTCCGTGAGGGCGAGGGCGACCGCCGCGGTGAGACCGACGGCTTCCAGCGCCGAGTGGACACGGAGCGTGATCCACCCGGCCACGAAGTGGTACTCGAGCCCTGTCGCCACGGCTTCCGGTTCGGGGACGACGAGGGTCAGGCCTTCCCGCTCGGAGACGGTGATCACCGGGGTCACACCGGCGGGTACGTCGCCGTCGGGCAGGGTCACGTAGACGTACCGGCCGGACCGTAGCTCCGGCCGCATGCCCCGCAGCAGTGTTCGAAGATCGCGCTCACCCGTCATGCGGCCACGCTACCGGCCCGCTGCCGCACCGGCGTCACGGCTTCCCGGAAAGCTCCGGCAGGCGCCGGCCTGCGGCAGGCACAGTCGCCGGACGCCGTCCCGGGGGCGGACGAATGAGCCATTCAGGCACGCCATGTATCCATACGCTCACCTTGCGTGGCACCCGCCGTTGATCGCCCATAGCTTCGGCTCATGAGGAAAAGACACATGAAATGCCTGGCGGGCATCACCATCGCCACTGCCACGACCCTGGGCCTCGCGGCCGCTCCTTCCGTCGCCTCCGTCAACCATGACCTCGTGGTGCGCCCGGGCGAATCGATCCAGAGTGCGGTGGACGCCGCGCAGCCCGGCGACACCGTCGTCGTCCTGGCCGGCACGTACCGCGAAAGCGTCCTGATCACCAAGCCCGGACTGACCCTGCGCGGGACCGGGGCGCGGACGGTGATCGCACCGCCGGCCGCGAAGGGGGCCAAGGCCGCCAACGCCTGCGCCACGGGCGGGAACGGGCTCTGCGTCATCGGGACCAAGGGGAACACGGTCGACGATGTCCGCATCCGTTCGCTGACCGTCTCCGGCTTCGAGAAGAGCGGCATCTGGGCGTCCTGGACCGACGGGCTCTCGGTGCGCAGGGTGGCCGCGGGCAAGAACGGCACCTGGGGCATCGCCCAGGAGCGTTCCACTCGCGGTGACTTCCGGTACAACACGGCTACCGGCAACGGCGACGCCGGCATCTTCGTCGCCAACTCCGTCAGCGAGGAGGGCGGAGCGACCGACACCGGCGGGACCCTGGTCGTGGACAACTCCGTGAGCGGGAACCGGATCGGTGTCACCGCCCGTCGAGTCCGGAACCTCGTGATCGACGGCAACACCCTGACCGGCAACTGCAGCGGGGTGTTCGTCGTGGGTGACGAGTCCAAGCCCGCCGCCGGGGCGATGACCATCAGCGGCAACCGGATCCTCGAGAACAACAAGTTCTGTCCGGCGACCCCGCGCCTCTCCGCGATCCAGGGATCCGGCATCGTCCTCACCGGCAGCGAAGCCACGAACGTACATTCCAACATCATCCGGGACAATGTGGGCACCACCCCACTCTCCGGCGGAATCCTGCTGTTCAAGAGCTTCGTGGGCGCGCTGAACACCGACAACACCATCAGCGAGAACTACGTACGCGGCAACAAGCCGGCCGACCTCGCCAACCGCGACACCTCGGGCACCGGCAACACCTTTGTCAGCAACACGTGCGGGACATCTGTCCCGGCCGGCATGTGTGCCGGATGACGGCTCACCGCCGCACAAGGAGAAACGAGACGGTATGACCACCGTGAGTCCCACCCCCGACACCACTCCTGTCGCACCCACCATCACCGCGCACATCTCCGCGGCGCAGACCCCGCCGCCGTCCATGCGGCTCCGGGAGCTCGCGTTCGGAGCGGCATGTGCCGCGGCGGTACGCGCGGCGGCCAGGCTGGGCGTCGCCGACGCCCTGGGCCAGACGCCGGCCTCGGCCTCGGAGCTCGCCCTGGTCGTGGACGCCGAGCCCGTACCTCTTCGACGACTGCTGCGCGCGCTGTGCTGTTACGGGATCTTCAGTGAGACGGCGGACGGGAAGTTCTCGCACACGGAGATGTCACGGCTGCTGCGTGAGGACGACCCGAACAGCCTGAAGTACATCTCCCTGTGGTGCACGGAGCCCTGGACGTGGGAGGTCTGGCCGCGGCTCGACGACGCGGTGCGGGCCGGCACGACCGTCTTCCCGGAGACGTTCGGCAAGGGTTTCTTCGAATATCTCCACCAGGACGCGGGCGAGTCCGCCCAGGTGTTCAACCGGGCGATGACCACCTCCAGCGTGCAGTCCGCACAGGATGTCGCCGATCTCCTGGACCTCACAGGGGTGTCCTCGGTCGCCGACATCGGCGGCGGTCAGGGGCATGTACTCGCGAGCCTGCTGGAGAAGCACCCCTCGGTCCACGGAACCCTCCTGGACCTGCCGGGCGTCGTGGCACGTGCGGACGCGCGGCTGCGGGACGGCGGCCGGCTCTCCGACCGCGTGCGGATCGTGCCCGGGGACTGCCGTGAGGACATCCCGTTCGAGGTGGATCTCTACATCATCAAGAACATCCTCGAATGGGACGACGAGAGCACCCGCAGGACCCTGGACAACGTGGTCGCCGCGGCCAGGCCTGGTGCCCGCGTGGTGATCATCGAGAATCTCGTCGACGACACGCCCTCGATGAGGTTCACCACCGCGATGGACCTGCTGCTCCTGCTCAACGTCGGGGGCGCCAAGCACACCCGGGAGAGCCTCGTCGGGCGGATGTCCGACGCGGGCCTGCGGGTGGGCGAGATCCACCCCGTCAACGCGTACCTGCACGCGTTCGAGTGCGTCGTGCCGTAGCGCGTGCACCCCGGCGGCGGAGACCGCCCCGGGCCCGGCACTCAGGTGCCGGGCCCGGGGCGGTCCTCCGTGCTGTCAGCCTGAGCCGTCGCGCTCCCACCGGTAGAACTGTTGCGCCATGGCGTCCTTCGGACCGCGCCAGGTCTGCGGGTCGTACGGGCTCACGAAAGCCGTGAGCCGGTCGCTGATGGCCCTGAACTCCGGGTGCTCCGTCGCCTTGGCGATCTCCGGGCCCGGGGGCCGCTCGGATTCGATGAGGTGGAGATAGACATCGCCGAACTGGAACAGGGTGCGCCTGTTCACACCGACGAGGTCGGGCAGCTCGGTGTTGTCGGAGGCTGCGAACAGCTTCGCGATGTCCGGCGCGGATTCCGGCGCCATCCGGGCGACGATCAGTGCGTGGTGCATCTGGCAGCCTTTCGGGGCATCAGTTGGCGGGGACCGAGGCGGATCGGCGTTCGCGGTCACGCTGCTCGATCTTGTCGCGGATGAGCTCCAGCTGGACACGCGAGTTGCGGTTGATGTTGTCGGTCATCCACGCGTCGTCGACCGGTGCGTCGGGGCGCATCGCGAAGTCCTGGCGCCAGTGCATGCGCGTGCCGCCCGGGACCTCCGAGTACTCCCACCGGATGTCCATGTGCTGGAACGGGCCGGGCTCGACCCGCCGCGCGACCACGTTGCGTCCCTGGCGGTCCGTGGTGCGCTCGGAGACCCAGCTCCAGACCTTGCCGTTGTCGTCGGGGTGCATGGTGAGGCGGAAGGTCGTCTTCTGGCCCTCGCGCTTCATGACCTCGACGGCCGCGTACTCGCTGAACAGCTGGGGCCAGTTCTCGAGATCGTTCGTCATGTCCCAGACGAGGTCCAGGGGTGCGGCGATGGTGATCTCGTTCTCGGTGTGTCCGGACACGTCAGACTCCTGTCACTGGGGTGTTGTTCACGAGGTCGAGGAACTCGCCGGGCGTCTTGCACCGGTCGGCGTCGACCGGCAGCGGACGTCCGTACCGGTTCTCGAGCGCGGCGACGATGCCGAGCAGGCCGAGCGAGTCGAGGCCGTACTCGTCGAAGGCCGAGCCGGGCCGGCTGGCCATCTCCGACGGGTCGACGGTGAGGCCGGCGCCGTTCTTCATGAGCGTGGCCAGCTCTTCGTACGTCAGTCGAGCGTTCATGAGACTGCTCCTTTTCACACAGGGGTGTCGGTGGGATGCCGAAGTACCAAGGCCGCGTTGGAACCCATGAGCCCTCGGCTGAGCACGAGTGCCGTCCGCAGTTCGGCGGGGCGCGCCCGCCCGGTGACCACGTCGAGGTCGTGGCACACCTCGAAGACGTTGGGCGTCGGCGGGACCAGGCCGTGTTCCATGGCGAGTACGGCGGCGGCCGTGTCGAGCACGGGGGCACCGCAGTAGGCTCGGCCGATCCCGGTCTTGGGCGCCGTCACGGGTACCCGCCGTCCGTGTGCGCCGAGGGCGTCGGCGATGGCCAGCGCTTCGGCACGGTCAGCCGAGGGCACACCGAGCGCGTCCGCGAAGACCACATCGATCTCCTCCGGCGCGCAGCGGGCCTCGCGCAGGGCGCCTTCGATGGCCCTGGCCAGTCCCGCGCGGGATTCCTCCCACCGGGACGCGCCGGTGAAGGTGGCGGCGTGGCCGGCCAGTTCGGCACGGATCCTCGCTCCGCGCTCGCGGGCCGCCGTCTCCTCCTCGACCACCAGCATGCCGCCGCCTTCGGCCGGAACGAATCCGCAGGCGTCCGCGGTGAACGGCCGGTAGGCGCGTGTGGGTTCCTCGCAGAGACTGAGGTCGTCGTAGCCGAGCTGGCAGACGACCGAGTACGGCGCGAGCGGCGCCTCGGCCGCGCCGACTACGACTGCGTCCGTGCCCCGGCGGATGGAACGTCCGGCGTGCATGAGCGCGTCCAGGCCACCGGCCTCGTCGCTGGCCACCACCGCGCAAGGCCCCTTGAAGCCGCCCCGGATGGAGATCTGGCCGGTGCTGGCCGCATAGAACCATGCGATCGACTGGTAGGGACCGACGAACCGGGAACCCTCGCCCCACAGCCGCTGGAGCTCGCGCTGACCGAATTCACCGCCACCGGATCCGGCGGCGGTGACCACGCCCACCTTGAACGGCGCGCCCTCGTAGTCCGCGCGTCCGAGCCGTGCGTCGTCCAGTGCGAGATCGGCGGCAGCCATCGCGTAGTGCGTGAAGCGGTCGGTCTGGACGAGGAATCGCTCCTCGATGAACGCGACCGGGTCAAAGTCCCTGACCTCGCCCGCGACCCGCAGAGGGAGGTTCTCGCAGCCTTCGCGGGACACCAGGTCAAGGACGCTGACACCTTCCTGGGTCTGCTTCCAGAAAGCACCGGCGCCGGTCCCGTTGGGGGCGACGACACCGATCCCCGTGATGACGGAGCGGCGATGTGCCGGGGTGTTCATGGGGTCCTCCCGCCTGATCGGGTCATGGCGACGGCGGACTGGAACCCGCCGAAGCCGCTGCCGACCGAGAGCACGCTGCGCAGCTTGAGAGGCCGTGCGGTGCGGGGTACGTAGTCGAGATCGCACTCGGGGTCGGCGGTCTCGTAGTTGGCCGTCGGCGGCACCGTCTGGTGCTTGAGGGCCAGGACGCACGCGGCGATCTCGATCGCCCCGATGGCGCCGAGGGAGTGGCCGACCATCGACTTGATCGAGCTCATCGGCACCTTGTACGCGTGCGCGCCCAGAGCCCGCTTCACCGCTGCCGTCTCGTGCCGGTCGTTCTGCTTGGTGCCCGAACCGTGCGCGTTGACGTAGTCGACCTGCGATCCGTCGAGCCGGGCGTGCGCCAGGGCCGTGTTGATGGCCTCGGCCATCTCCAGTCCCTCGGTGGTGAGCCCGGTCATGTGGTAGGCGTTGCCGAATGTGGCGTAGCCCGATATCTCGCAGTAGACGGTCGCCCCACGGGCGCGGGCGTGCTCCAGTTCCTCGAGGATGAGGACGGCGCCGCCCTCGCCCATCACGAAGCCGTCCCGGCGGGCGTCGAACGGCCGGGAGGCGTGCTCCGGGTCGTCGTTGTTCGCCGAGGTCGCCTTGATCGCGTCGAAGCACGCCACCGTGATGGGGGTGATCGGTGTGTCCGAGGCTCCGGCCACACAGATGTCGACCCGGCCTTCCTCGACCGAGTGGAAGGCGTACCCGATGGCGTCGAGCCCGGAGGTGCAGCCGGTCGAGACCGTCTGCACGGGCCCGTGCGCGCCGACCTCCTCCGCGACCGCGGAGGCGAGGGTACTCGGCGCGAACGCCCGCTCCAGGTGGGCGCCCGCCGGCCGGTGGTCGACGTCCCAGCGCGCGCCGCTGCCGCTGACGGCGACGTAGTCGTGCTCCAGGCGGGTGGTGCCGCCGACCGCTGTTCCGAGGGAGACCCCGATACGCCAAGGGTCCTCCCTCTCGAGGTCGAGGCCGGCATCGCCCAGGGCCTCCCTGGCAGCCACCAGGGCGAACTGGATGTAGCGGTCCGAACGGGCTATCAGGTCCGCGTCCAGACCGTGGTCGACGGGATCGAAGTCGCACTCGGCGGCGATCCTCGACCGGAACTCCGCCGGGTCGAACAGCGTGATGCCACGCGTAGCGGTACGGCCGTTGGCGAGCAGATCCCAGAAGGCGGGGGCTCCGATGCCACCGGGTGCGACGACGCCGACCCCGGTGACGGCCACGCGCCGCCGGGTCATGAGGCCGCCCCCGTTCGTTCTGGCGGCGCGTAGCCGTCACTGGGGTCCGCGGTCTCGGTGACTTCGGTGTCCACGTGTCCGAGTTCGGGACGCGGGGCGAGCGGGCCGAGGTGGAAGACCATGCGCGCCTCCACGTCACCCACGTTGCGGAAGCGGTGACGCACGTGCGGCGGGATCAGCAGGCCCTGGTCGGGACGCATGGGGTGCGATTCGCCGTCCAGGTCCACTTCGAGCAGGCCGTCCACCACGTACACGAATTCCTCGGAGTACGGGTGGTAGTGCTCGCCGATGCGGTCACCGGGGGCGACGATGGCCAGCCCCATGAAGCCGCTGGTGGCGCCCACCGCCGTGGGTGTGAGCAGGGCACGCAGGTCGCCGCCGCGCCTGCGGTTGGGCTGAGTCTCGCTGAGGTCCACGATGCGAGGCCGGTGGGTGGTCATGGCTGTTCTCCTCCAGGCACGTTGTGCGGTGTGACGGCAGCGGGTCGCCCCGCTGCCGGTGACGGATCAGGACTCGGTGGCCCGACGGTCGGTGATCAGGTTCATCTCGGCCTGCGCGAGGAAGCGCGCGGCCTCCTGGTCGGTCGTCGGCATGCCGTTCGCACCGCCGTCGAGCAGCCGGCCGAGCATGGCTGCCTTGCGGTGGCCGCCGATGCCCAGTGCCTTCGACGGCTGTGCGCCGAGCGGGCCCCTCACTTCGAGGAGACGCACCACGATGTCGTCGCGCTGGAAGATCGTGCTGCTCTCGATGAGGCTCGAGGCGTCGTTCGCCTCTTCCTCGTCCTGGCCCGCGAGCAGCCGGGCCAGTGCCATGCCGCAGCCTTCCTTGGCCTGGTAGAACAGCGAGTGCCGCTGGACGTCCTCAGGGGCGTGCCGGCCGGCCGTCACATGGTGGACCGTCGGGAGAGCCGCCCGGGTGAAGAACATCCGGGCGGAGTCGGGGTCGCTGAGGTCGCGGTCCTGCTCGAGGTACGGGTTGATGGCCTCCTCGACGGACCTGACCTCGGGCTGCCGGGAGACGTGGCGCAGGGCTGCCATGAGGTCACCCTCGACCTCGACCGCTCGCACGACACGGTTCCCGTGCATGAAGAGCGATGTACGGCGCAGCCGCGTGTTCTCGTCGACCCGTGCCTGAGGGGAGTCGTAGTCGGCGAGGATCTTCGCGACCATCTCCTCCGTGCCCGGCTTCACCGTGAAGGTGAGTGCGTGGCGTACGACGCCGTCGCCCAGTCGCGGTGCGGACTGGAGGCGGCCCTTGGCAGGCTCGGGGGTGCTCTCGAACGCGGCCCCTGTCTCCCGCAGAACGCTGAAGCGAAGGGACCGCGTATCGCGCACGCAGCTGTGCAGCGGCTGCACCGTGGCAACGTGCTCCTCGCTGTTCACCCAGGCGAGGAAGGGCGGGGCGCTCTCCCACTCACTGGTGATGAGCCACTGCGAGGGGTTCTCGATGGACTGGCACAGCTGGTCGCTGATGTGCCCGGGGATCGAGGCCACCTGGTTGCGCATGTGCTCGTACGCCTCGAGGAACTGGTTCTGGGCGCCGTCGTGCAGGTCCAGCAGCAGTATGACCCGGAGCCTCGAACCGTCGAAGGCGGACTGAGATATCCGTTCCGAGAGGGTTGTCATCTTTCGCTCTCCTTCGAGACGGTGCGGCGGCCACGCCTCGTGGCCCCTCGTCATCCGTCGGTTTCGGTGGAAGCGGCGCAGGTCCCTGCCCGCCGGCACGTGGCATCCGCCCCCGCATCGCGAGCATCGCTCCCGCGACTGATCGTGGAACGCTGGTACGGGCGGCGCGAGATTTATGAACCGTTCAGGTGAGGCACCGTCCGAAGCCCGGCCGCAGGCCTCCCGCAAGGGCATGGACACTGCATCCGTCACGCGTCCCAGCTGGAGCAACTGATGAACGAGAACGTCGATCTCCGCGTACCGGTCCTCATCGTGGGCGGCTCCCTGGTGGGCCTGTCCGCGTCCCTCTTCCTGAGCCGGCTCGGCGTCCGCCACCTGCTCGTGGAGAAGCACAGCAGCACCTCGACCCACCCGCGCGGGCGTGGGAACAACGTCCGCACCATGGAAGTGTTCCGGGCCGCGGGCGCGGAGCAGCTGATCCGTGACGCCGCATCCGTGCTGGCGGACAACCACGGGATCCTCCAGGCCGGGTCGCTCACCGGCGACGACCAGGAGTGGCTGTTCAAGGAGATCGACCCGGGCGGCGGGCTCGCCAGGTTCAGCCCGAGCGGCTGGTGCCTGTGCAGCCAGAACGATCTGGAACCCGTGCTGGTCACCCATGCCCGGGCTCAGGGCAGCGAGCTGCGGTTCTCCACCGAACTGATCAGCTTCGAGCAGGACGCTGACGGGGTCACCGCCGTGGTGAAGGACCGGGAGACCGGGGAGCACACCACGGTACGGGCCGACTATCTCGTCGCGGCCGACGGGCCCCGCAGTCCCGTGCGGGAGCAGCTGGGCATCGGTCAGACCGGCCCGGGTGACCTCTTCCACAACGTGAGCATCACCTTCCGCTCCCGGCGGCTTGCCTCCGTGGTGGGTGACAGGCGCTTCATCGTCTGCTACCTGACCGACCCGGAGGCGGACGGAGCGCTACTGCCCGTGGACAACGTGGAGAAGTGGGTGTTCCACGCGCCGTGGCAGCCCGACCGGGGCGAGACACTGGAGGACTTCACCGACGAGCGGTGCGCGGAGCACATCCGCAGGGCGGTCGGTGCGCCTGATCTGGACATCGAGATCACAGGCAAGGCTCCGTGGCACGCCGCCGAACGGGTCGCCGAACGGTACGCGTCGGGGCGGGTCTTCCTGGCCGGTGACTCGGCGCACGAGATGTCCCCCACCGGCGCTTTCGGCTCCAACACCGGTATCCAGGACGCGCACAACCTGGCGTGGAAGCTGGCCGCGGTGATCGACGAGGCGGCGGGCCCGGGGCTTCTCCAGACGTACGAGGCGGAACGGCTGCCGGTGGCGAGAGCGACGAGTGCGCGTGCGTCGGCCCGTTCGGGGGAGCACAGCCACCCGGGGTACGCGGGCCCGCCCGGACCGGGCGGCGGCCGCAAGGGCGGCATGCTCACCGTCGCCCTCGGCTACCGCTACGCACGGGGCGCCGTACTGGACATCGACCCCGGTCTTCCGGTGGTGCCGGACACGATGGGCCTCACGGGTGAACCCGGCACGCGGGCTCCGCACATGTGGCTCGAACGGGCCGGGGCTCGCGTGTCGACCCTGGATCTGTACGAGAGGTCGTGCGTGCTGCTGTGCGATGCCAGGTATCCGGACTGGCGTGCGGCGGCGGAGCAGGTGGCGAAGCGCCTGTCCGTTCCCCTGGTGCCCTTCTCCATCGGCTCCGTCCCCGGCGCCGACCTGGTTCCGGAGGACGGTGCCGACTGGGCCGCCGTCCACGGCACGACCCCCGAGGGCGCGGTTCTGGTGCGCCCCGACGGCTTCGTCGCCTGGCGTTCCGAAGGTCCGGCGGCGGACTCGGAGGCGACGCTGTACGAGGTCATGCTGACGCTGTTCCACCGCGGCTGACAGCGGGGCCGGCCGGCGGGTCCCGCGGGGCCCGTCAGCCGACCCCGAACGACCTGAGGGCGGCGAGGAACGCCTTCGGGTTGTCGGCGTGAACGAGGTGTCCGGCGTCGACGGAGGAGAACTGTCCTGCGGGTATCTGCCCCGCCATCCAAGCTAGTTGTTCCTGGTCGAGGTGGCTGCGGGAGCCCCCGACGACGAGCGCGGGGGCGGTGATCTCGCCGAGGGACTCCCGTGCGGACGGGTCAGGAGCGTTCAGCTGGGCGTCGATGGACGGCACGACCTGCCAGTCGTAGCCGAGCTCGCCCGTCGGGCGCTCGGCAGGCGGGCGGGGCGGGTCGAGCGGCAGCAGGACAGGAGCGTCCTCGACGACCAGCGCCCCGACGAGTGCCGGGTGCCGCTCGGCGAGCAGCAGGGCCGCCACTCCGCCCATGGAGTGCCCGACCACCGTGGCGCCGGACAGATTGCGGGCCTCCAGGAAGGCGTGCAGGTCGTCACGGAAGAATTCGAAGGAGTAGCGGCCCGGCCAGTCGCTGAGTCCGTGCCCCCTGAAGTCGAGTGCGTACACCCGGTGCCGGGCCGCGAGCTGCTCGGCGATGTCCGTCCAGTCGAGGCTGCTCCCGCCCCGCCCGTGGGCGAGGACGACGGGCGGCGCCGAGGGGTCGCCCCAGGTGCGGTACGCGAGCCGGATCCCGCCGGTCTGCACGCTGCTGACGCCGGGGTCGAGGAAGGCGGCGACCGTGCGGACGAAGGCACCGGGGTCGTCCAGCCACGGGAAGTGTCCGGCGCCTCGCTGAACGGCGAATTCCGCCTGCGGGAAGAGTGCTGCGAGTTCCGCCGCGCGGTCGGGGCTGGGGCCGCCGTCGTATTCCCCGGCGAGAACGAGCACGGGCACCTGCAGTTCGCGCAGGGCGGCGACCGTGGAGCCTCTGTCGAGACCGCTCTCCGGATAGTAGAGCGACCCGGCCAGGGCGTTCCGCTGTGCCGGGGACTCGGCGGCGTGCGCCTGGGCAGCGGCGTCCCAGCGCCCGTAGGTGAACGGGCGGATCCCGGCCCATGCCTCGGGCGTGGCGCGTCCGGCCTGGATCTCCTCCAGTGCTGCCCGGGCCTCGGCGTACCAGGGTTCACCGGCCCGCAGTTCGGCGGCCTCGCGTCGGTCCTGCGGGGTGGCGGGGAGGCCCAGGACACCGGTCCCGGGTGTGACGAGAGTGAGGGAGCGCAGTCGCTGTGGGTGCCTCGCCGCGTAGAGCGCCGCGAGCTCCCCGGCTGCGGAGTGGCCGAGCACATCGGCCCGTTCGATGCCGAGGTGCGCGCGGAGCGCCTCGACGTCGTCGACGAGCCGGTCGATCCGGTACGTCGACGGATCCTGCGGCACCGCCGAATCGCCGGTGCCCCGCAGATCGAGCAGCACCAGTTGCCGTACTCGGGACAGTCCGCCGAGGTCGCCGAAATAGCGGGCGGCCCGCATGGGGCCGCCGGGCAGGCAGATCAGTGGTTCGCCCTCGCCCACCAGACGGTAGGCGAGCTCGGTTCCGTCGTACGTGCTGAAGATCGGCATGACCGTCATTCAAGCAGGGCGGAGGTCTGGCCGCGGATGCGTCCGCCCTCAGCGAATCAGGCCGGCGGGTGATGTCAGGAGCCGGGCGCCCGTGCCCTCGCCCGGTGTGCCGGCTCGGGAGATCCGGGTACGGCCGCGGTGACGATCGCGCCCTCTGCCGGCAGTGCGTACACACCGGACCCGCGCAGGCGCAACCGTGTCGCGTGGGTGACCGGACGGGAAGAGATCACCCGCTTCCTGACACACAGGTGGGCCAGGAAGCTCGACTACCGCCTCGCCGAGGAACTGCGGATACACGACGGCAGCCGGATCGCCGTGGGCCTCGCCTGCGAGTGGCACGACGACGGGGGCCACCGGTACCGCTCCTTCGGGAACGGGAACTTCGAATTCGACAGCTGCTGGCTCGTGCGGGTGCGCCACGCGTCGATCAACGAACCTACGATCGACGAGGCCGGCCGGTGGTCCCACCGGCCGCTCGGACAGCGGCCGGGCGACCACCCCGGACCCGCCGGGCCGGGTCTCCGACCAGCAGTTGTCCACAGGCCGCACCACGCCTCTTGCCAGAACCGCCCGCCTCCTGAATTACTGCTCCCAGGAGGCGACCGAATGGTCGGTCGCCGGTCGGCGAGGGGATGATCCTGATGACCGCGCTGCGTGATGCCGGCGAGCGGCTCAGCCGCGAAGAACTCGAGGACCTGCAGCTGGAGCGGCTCCGGGAGACCCTGCGGCACGCCTACGAGAACGTCGGCTTCTACCGTGCGGCTTTCGACGAGGCGGGGCTGCGCCCCGAGGACTGCCGTACGCTCGCCGACCTCTCCCGGTTCCCGTTCACCGTCAAGTCGGATCTGCGCGACAACTACCCGTTCGGGATGTTCGCCGTCCCCGAGGAGCAGGTGCGGCGGATCCACGCGTCCAGCGGCACCACCGGCCGGCCCACGGTCGTCGGGTACACCGAGCGCGACCTGGACACCTGGGCGGACGTGGTCGCGCGGTCGATCAGGGCGGCGGGCGGGCGCCCCGGCCACAAGGCTCATGTCGCCTACGGATACGGGCTGTTCACGGGCGGGCTCGGCGCACATTACGGGGCGGAGCGTCTCGGCTGCACCGTCGTTCCGGCGTCCGGGGGGATGACGGCGCGCCAGGTCCAGCTGATCCAGGACTTCCGGCCCGAGATCATCATGATCACGCCCTCCTACATGCTGACCCTGCTGGACGAGTTCGAGCGTCAAGGGGTGGACCCTCGTTCCACATCACTGAAGGTCGGCATCTTCGGCGCCGAGCCGTGGACCGAGCGGATGCGAGGCGAGATCGAGGAAAGGTTCGCCATCGACGCCGTCGACATATACGGGCTGTCGGAGGTCATGGGCCCGGGCGTGGCCCAGGAGTGCGTCGAGACCAAGGACGGTCTGCACATCTGGGAGGACCACTTCTATCCGGAGGTAGTCGACCCGTTCACGGGCGAGGTGCTCCCGGACGGCGAGGAGGGCGAGCTGGTCTTCACGTCGCTCACCAAGGAGGCCATGCCGGTGATCCGCTACCGGACCCGGGATCTCACGCGGCTGCTGCCGGGTACGGCGCGCGTGTTCAGGCGCATGGAGAAGGTCACCGGGCGCAGTGACGACATGGTGATCCTGCGCGGTGTGAACCTCTTTCCCACACAGATCGAGGAGATCGTGCTGCGGACCCCCGGGGTGGCTCCCCACTTCCAGCTGCTGCTGACCCGGCAGGGGCGGCTGGACGCCCTGACCGTGCGCGCGGAGGCACGGACCGGTGCCACGGCGGCCGAGCGCGAGGCGGCCGCGCTGTCGATGGCGGCGGCCGTGAAGGAAGGGATCGGTCTGAGCGTCGGCGTCGAGATCGTCGATCCGGAGACCCTGGAGCGGTCGGTCGGCAAGATCAAGCGGATCGTCGACCTGCGGGAGGCCAAATGACGGAGGACCTCGGGGGCGCTGTGCGTACGAGGTGATCAACGCGTCGCGGTCATGGCCGCGAAGACCACGACGTTGTCCTGGTAACCCGATTCCTTGTCGTAGTCACCCCCGCATGTGATCACCCGCAGTTCGGGCCGGACGGAGGGGCCGTAGACCTTCTCGTCGGGGAAGTTCTTCTTGTCGTAGGCCCCGACGGCATAGACGGTGAACACGGCGGTGCGCCGATCGGCACGGACGATCTCGATGGTGGCACCCTTCCGCACGGATCCCAGGCGGTGGAAGACGCCGGGGCCGACGCGGGTGTCCACGTGCCCGGTCGTGACGGCGGTCCCCACGGATCCGGGCACCGTTCCGCCGGCGTACCAGCCGGCGAGCACGGGGTTGTTGTCGGGCGGCGGCTCCAGGGCCCCTGCCGCGTTCAGCGCGAGCTCCATCATGGGCGCGTCCACCCTGATGTCCGGGATCCGCAGCCGGAGCGGCGTCGAGGGCGGCAGTGGCCTCACGACGGGACGCCGGAGGGCGGCACCGCCACCGGGTGCCGGGCTCGGGGCCGGAGCAGCGGAGGCGTGATCCGGCGGGTTCGTCGACGCGGGACCGGACGGCAGGGGTCGTAGAGGGGCCGGACGCGCGGCCGGCTCGGGCAGGGGTGCTGGTGGTGTGAAGGGCCGGCGTACGTAGGGAGGCGGTTCGGGAGGGGGAGGTTCCGCGGCCAGGTAGGCGGGAGCCCCGGACCTCGTGGGGTGGAGGGACGGATCCGCCGAGGACGGGGCGACGGGCGGCGCAGTGCCTTCGGCAGGTGGGGCGGGGACAGCGGCGGCGGTCACCGAGGCCGGCGGCTGCGGTGGCCGGCCTTCACGCATTCCGCTGATCACCAGCGCTGTACCCGCCACCACCGCCCAGACGAGATGTTTGACCGCCGGGAATGACGGAGGTGAGGTGCTGGTCGTGTGCCCTGTTTCCATCACGTGCGCCTCTGCTTCACAGCGGGTGGTCCGGGTCGTCTGCGGTGCCGTACCGGTACGGCCCACGGGCCGCCGGGTGCGCGTCGTACGGTCAGGGGCGGTCAGGGGCGGTCCGGCGACGCATCCTGACCACTCCCCCGGCCGCTGCGGCTGCGAGCAGCGCCCCGCCCGCAGCGAGCTGCGTGCCGTGGTCGGCGGGTGCCCCGAAGCCTGCTTCGATCCCGCCCCTGGGAGCGCGGTGGATGATCCGGTACGTGTCCGTGATCTTGACTCGCGGCGGGCACTTCACGGTGACGGTGTCGGTGCCCGGTGGAGTGCCCGGCGGAATGACGAACTGACCGACGAGCACGCCCTCCCGGTCACCTTCGAAGAGGTGGAAGGCCCCTCCTGCCTCCGAGGTGCCCTTGCCGTAGGTCTCCTTACCGCAGGCTCTGGTGCTGACCGTGACCTGAGAGCCCGGAGAGGCCTTCGCCGGGCGGATACGAATCGTCTGTTCGCCTGAGGGTGCGTCCGCCGCCCCTGCCACCGGAGCGGCGAGCGCCAGAGCCCCTACGGCCAGACAGATACCTGCACAGATACGTGTGTTACGCATGAGAATCCTCCATCGGGAGCGGGGCCGGCCGGTCTGCGCGGCACCTCTGCTGTGCTCCGTTCCCGAGGCAACCGACAGTCCGTCACCTGCGCAACACGAGGCGGTCCCCCGCATGTCACCCGGCCGGGCTCGGGACTCCCCCGGCAGCCGATTGTTTACGCAGGTCACCGGATCCGGAAGCAGAACCTGGGAGACGTCACGCCCGAGGCTGCGAACGGCGTAAGAGCTCACCCCACGCGGCGAGTCGCCGGGAGCAGTTGAGGTATTCCGGTGAGCGCCACGACGTGGCCGGCGTCGCCTTCGTGGCGGCGGCGCGGGCGCCCTCCGTCCGGCCCGCTCGCACTTCTCCGCCGTGGACGAGGAATGCGGCATTCACGGTCGGCGACCGCCTGTCTGTCGCACGAGTCGCCTGTTCGTGCAACGACGCTCGCGATGCTGATGTTCATTTTCCGCGCGGTCTCCCGGGTTGCCCGGTCCGACGGCGACCGCGCGGGCCGTGCCGAGTTCTCGTTCGGTCGGTGAGGACGGCTGTTCCGTGCACCTTCGCGGACGCATCGCGACCAGGTGCGGCTCTCGGCTCCTGACCGGTCGACTCGCTCTGCACGCTCGACAGCCCGCGAGGCGGAGACCGTTGAACAGCCGGTGCCGGACGGATGCGGGATCGGCCGGGTGGTGCGCGGAAGACAGCCCGCCTCCGAGCCGGAGTCCGGCGGTCGGCAGGGGGCGGGAGGCGTCGATCCCCCTCGTGGCGGCTTCGGGACGCACAGGGTGCAGCCGGTGCCGGCCTCGTCCGGACCGACGGGAGCACACAGGCTCACCGGCGGTGCATGACGCGGCCGGACCGCTGGGAGATGTCATATCCGGTGCGGCGTCACGGCTGCGCGTATGCGGTCAAGGGCCGGAAGGGGGTCAGGACTCCTTCCGACGGGCCGGCGGGGGCGAGGCCGGGACCGTCGCGGCGTCGGGTTCGGAGAACCGGTCCCGCAGCTCCCTCTTGAGGATCTTGCCGCTGGCGTTGCGTGGGAGTTCACCGACGATCAGGACCCTCTTCGGTGCCTTGAAGTGGGCGAGCTTCTTCCGGGCGTGCTCGATGAGTTCGGATTCCGAGACCTCGTCCCGCAGAACCACGACGGCGGTGACTGCCTCGATCCAGCGCGCGTCGGGCAGCCCCACCACGGCCGCTTCGGCCACCGCGGGATGGGTGTAAAGGGCATCCTCGACCTGCCGGGAGGCGACGAGGACGCCTCCCGAGTTGATGACGTCCTTCACACGGTCGACGACCGTGAAGTAGCCATCGGGGTCGCGTACGGCGAGGTCGCCCGAGTGGAACCAGCCGTCGCGGAAGGCCTCTGCGCTCTCCTCCGGTTTGTCCCAGTAGCCCTGGCACAACTGGGGGGAGCGGTAGACCACTTCGCCCGCCGTGCCGTCGGGAACCTCCTTGCCGTGCTCGTCGACCACCTTCGCCTCGACGAAGAGCACGGGCCTGCCGCACGACTCCATCCGCCCTTCGTGTTCCTCGGGGCCGAGGACCGTGGCTAGGGGTCCGATCTCGCTCTGGCCGAAGCAGTTGTAGAACGCCAGCTCGGGCAGCCGCTCCCGCAGGCGCTCCAGGACGGGCACGGGCATGATCGACGCGCCGTAGTACGCCTTGCGCAGGGACCCCAGCTCCCGCGTGGCGAAGTCCGGATGGTTGGCGAGTCCGATCCAGACGGTCGGCGGTGCGAAGAGGCTGTCCGCCTGCCCCGCTTCGACCAGGTCGAAGATCCGTCCGGCGTCCGGCGCGTCGAGGATGGTGTTCTCGGCACCCACGGCGAGATACGGCAGCAGGAACACATGCATCTGCGCGGAATGGTAGAGGGGCAGCGAGTGCACCGGCCGATCGGTGGCACGCAGGTCGAGAGCGGTGACGGCACTGACGTACTCGTGGACCAGCGCACCGTGCGTCATCATCGCGCCCTTGGGCTGGGCGGTCGTGCCGGAGGTGTAGAGCAGCTGGACGAGGTCGTCGGCGCCGGGTTCGCGTTCGGGGGTGAAGGGGCGCGGGGTGTCCAGTTCTCCGAGGAGGGAATCCGGCGCGTCACGCAGCGGCCGTACGGGGTGGCCTGCCGGAACCCGTGGGGCGAGGCCGGGGTCGGTGAGGACGAGTGTGCTGCCGGACTGGCGGAGGATGTACTCCAGGTCCTCACCGGCCAGGTTCTGGTTGACCGGCACATGGACAAGTCCGGCCCTGGCACAGGCCAGATAGGCGATCAGGTAGACGTCGGAATTGTGCGCGTAGGAGGCCACCCGGTCGCCGGGACGCAGCCCGTGTTCGCCGGTGAGCACAGCGGCCGCCGTGCTCACCGCCTCGTCCAGCGTGGCGTAGGTCCAGGACCGCTGGGCGTACCGTACGGCGACGCGCCCGGGGGTGCGCCGTGCGCTGCGCGTGACGACGCCGTCCACTGTGCTGCTGCGTACTCCTGTCATGGCGCGATCCTGGGTGTCGGGCCGCCGGGGGTCAAGGGCCCTGAACACCTGTGTCGGCCCGGCCCGGCCGCCTTCGCGGCCACGGCACCGCGCGCCCGGGGAGGACATCCGCCCGACGGCGCATCGAGGGCCCCTCCTGAAGCAGCTTCCGGCAGCCGCCGGCGGACCTGCCTGCCGCGCCGCCTGACACCGGGCAGGCATTCTGCGTCCGCCCGGACGCACGGACTGCATGACGATGCGTCAATTTTCTTGTTCTGTGCGGGACCACACGGGCGGCGGTGGTGACAGTAACCTCTGCTCGGCAGGAAGTTTCATCACCGTACGAGATTTCGAAAGTTACTTTCGCGCGGATGCTTTCGACGTGAGGGAAGGGGTTCCGAATGACTGGGGACGTGTCGGGCCGGGGAATGAGCCGCCGGAGGCTGGGCGGCGGGATACTGGCGCTGGGCGGGGCGTTCGCCCTCGCTCCGATTCCCTTCGCGGGTGCGGCGGGGACGGCCGCCGGCGTCGAGCGGGGTACGGAGCCGTCGGGCGCACCATCGGGAACCGGGACGGGTATGGGATCAGGGCAGGGCGGGCCTACACTGCGCCGGGGTTCGGCCGGCCGTGCCGGGCTTCTGCCGGACCAGCTCGACCAGCTCGTGGCCGACGCCGAGAGGTACCTCACCGACTCCCCCACACATCCCTGGTACGCGGGCGCGGTCCTCCTCGCGGGCCGGGGCGGCACCGTGGCCCTGCACCGGCCGATCGGTAAGGCCGTGCGTTACGCGGCGTACGACGAGACGACCGACACCGGGGTGGAATTCCCGCCGGACGAGCAGATCCCGATGGCCGAGGACACGGTCTTCGACCTGGCTTCGGTGTCCAAGCTGTTCACTTCGATCCTCGCCGTCCAGCAGATCGAGCGGGGCACGCTCGAGCTCGAGGCACCGGCCGCCTCCTACCTCCCCGACTTCGCCGGCGGTGGCAAGCAGGACATCACGATCCGCCAGCTGCTCACGCACACATCGGGCTTCCGGTCCTGGATCCCGCTCTTCAAGGAGCCGACCCGCGAGGGAAAGCTGCGACTGCTCTGGGACGAGGTCCCTGCCTCGGCTCCCGGCACCAAGTACCTGTACTCCGACCTGAACCTCATCTCGCTGCAGCTGATCCTGGAGAAGGTCACCGGCCGCGCCCAGGACGACCTGCTCCGGGACGAGATCACCGCTCCGCTCGGGATGCACCGCACGCGGTACAACCCGCCCGCTTCGTGGAAGCCGAAGATCGCGGCCACCGAGGACGCCCGGCTGCCCTGGTCGGGGCTGGAGCGAGGGCTGGTCTGGGGCGAGGTGCACGACGAGAACGCGTACAGCCTGGGCGGGGTGGCCGGCCATGCCGGAGTCTTCTCGTGCGCCTGGGATCTGGCCGTACTGGCCCGCACCCTGCTCAACGGGGGTACCTACGGCAGGTCCCGGATCCTGTCCGAGGAGTCCGTGGAGCTGCTGTTCACCGACTTCAACACCGCTTTCCCCGGCGATGAGCACGGCCTGGGATTCGAGCTCTGCCAGCACTGGTACATGGGGGCGATGGCCACCCCGCGCACGGCGGGTCACACGGGCTTCACCGGCACGAGTCTGGTCCTCGACCCGACGACGGACTCGTTCCTGATCGTCCTCGGCAACTCGGTCCACCCGGTGCGCTCGTGGCGCTCGGGCAGCGCCCCACGGGTCGCGGCGGCCAACCGGATGGCGCGCGCCGTGGCCGTCCGGCCCGCGCGGGGCCGTACGGCCTGGTTCTCCGGCATGGCCAGCGCCGCCACCGCGACGCTCACGCTGCCCGCGCTGCGCCCAGCCTCCTCCCGCGCGTCGCTCAGTTGCGCCCTCTGGTGGGATACCGAGCCCACCTCTGACGCCCTCCGTCTGGAAGCCTCGTCGGACTCGGGGGCCACCTGGCAGCCCGTACCGTTCACCACCGTACCCACGCAGGGAGATCAGCCGAGGGAGCCCCGGCCGCACCCGGACGGCTCGGCCTCCGGCTGGTCGGGGCGCGTCTGGCACCGCCTGGAGGCAGACCTGAGAAGCTGGCAGGGCACTGCGGTGCGGCTCCGCTGGCGGTACGCGACCGACCAGCTGTACGTCGGGCGCGGTGCGTACGTCGACGATGTCCGGGTCGAGGACGGCGGTCGTACGCTCTTCGACGGGAACCGGCCCGGGGACGCCGAACGTGTCGAGGCGACGGGGTGGACCGTTTCCTCCGACTGAGCGGGCCGCGCCGGTCGGACGGCCGGCCTGAGCGGAGCCCGGTCCACGGAAGCTCAGTGGAGTATGTCGGTGTGCGGTGCGGCGAGCGTGGACGCCGCACCGGACCTGGCACGCCTCCGCGTCGCCGTACCGCACCATCACACCGAGGACGTCGACGCCGAACAGAACAGATGCGGAGCCGCCGCAGAGCCACAGCAGTCACAGCAGTCACAGCAGTCACAGCAGTCACAGCAGTCACAGCAACGGTGGCGGCGACGGTGATCCGACAGCCGGCAGGGTGGCCGTCCGGCCGGGGTGGCCCTGCCGGCACCCGACGCCGGCTGAGGGCTCGCGCCACGGCGCGGCCATGAGCACGGCTCCCGAAGGCCGGCGGCACGCCCCCATCCCCCGATACCGCCAGAGGCATTCCCGACCCCAAAGACATGCCGAAACTTTCGATCTGGCGTCTGAATGCATTTCGTAACACCCGGGCTCAGTTACGAGCAGCCCAAGAAGCCCGCACCGGCGCGTCACCTCGGAGCCGCCGTACACGCAGGCCATAGGGTCAAGTTCCGTCAATTGAACGGGAGTTCGCTCGGAAATCTTTCGGAAACATAGCGTTGACGCGACTTCCCGCAACGCGCATACTCTCCCTCGCTCCCCTTGTTCCACGCTTCGTCCTCCCGTCGGCAGGTACGCCCTCCTGGTGCGCGTCGACGGCCGCACAGCACCTCGAACGGTCCGAATCCCCCTGTCCGGGCGCCCTGTTCGACCCGCCCGGCTACCGGAAGAAGAGGCTGGAAACGTGATGCTCCAGAACCCCTCCGGCGGCACCCCCGCCCGTACCCGCCCGCCGGCCCGTGCCAGACGGGCGCTGTCCCTCCTCACGGCGGGCGTCCTCGCCGCAGCCGGCGTCGTCGCGCTCGCCGGCAACGCCCAGGCTGTCGGCGCCCTCGGTGACGCGGCGGCAGCCAAGGGCCGGTACTTCGGCACGGCGGTGGCCGCCAACCACCTCGGCGAAGCGGCCTACGCGTCCACGCTGAATGCGCAGTTCGACTCGGTCACACCCGAGAACGAGATGAAGTGGGACGCCCTGGAGAGCTCCCGCAACTCGTTCAACTTCGCGGCAGCCGACCAGATCGTCAACCACGCGCAGAGCAAGGGTATGAAGGTCAGGGGCCACACCCTCGTGTGGCATTCGCAGCTTCCCGGCTGGGTCAGCGGCCTGGGCGCCACCGATCTCCGCTCGGCGATGAACAACCACATCACCCAGGTGATGACCCACTACAAGGGTGAGATCCACTCCTGGGACGTGGTGAACGAGGCGTTCCAGGACGGCAGCAGTGGCGCGCGGCGCAGCTCGCCGTTCCAGGACAAGCTCGGCAACGGCTTCATCGAGGAGGCGTTCCGTACCGCTCGCACGGTCGATGCCGACGCCAAGCTCTGCTACAACGACTACAACACCGACGGTCAGAACGCGAAGAGCAACGCGGTCTACGACATGGTGAAGGACTTCAAGCAGCGCGGGGTCCCGATCGACTGCGTGGGCTTCCAGTCGCACTTCAACAGCAACTCGCCGGTCCCTTCCGACTTCCAGGCCAATCTGCAGCGCTTCGCGGCTCTCGGTGTCGATGTCCAGATCACCGAGCTGGACATCGAAGGCTCGGGTTCGGCCCAGGCCGCGAACTACACCAAGGTGGTGAACGCCTGCCTGGCCGTCACACGCTGCACCGGCATCACCGTCTGGGGCGTCACGGACAAGTACTCGTGGCGCAGCAGCGGTACCCCGCTCCTCTTCGACGGTGACTACAACAAGAAGCCGGCCTACGACGCGGTGCTGGCCGCGCTCGGCGGGTCGACCGGTGGTGGCGGGGACGGCGGCGGCGCCGGTACCTGCACGGCGGCCTACACCCAGACGGCGACGTGGAACGGCGGGTACAACGGCCAGGTGACGGTCAAGGCCGGCGCTACGGGGATCACCGGCTGGACCGTTCCGGTGACCGTACCGTCGCCCCAGAAGGTCTCCGCCCTCTGGAACGGCACACCCACGACGTCCGGGGACGTGGTCACGGTCAAGCCCGCCTGGAACGGAACACTGGCGGCCGGCACGTCGACGAGTTTCGGGTTCACGGTGACCACGAACGGCAACACGTCGGCACCGGTCGTCGGCGCCTGCACCGCCTCCTGAGCAACGCCCTCGTTTCGACGAGGGATCCCGGCCGGCACGGGCGCGGCCAGGCTCGCGCCGCTTCCGCCCCGTCCGGCCGGGCAGGAACGTAGAGCGCGAGAGTCCGCACCCCGCCCGGCGCCCCGTTCCTCCGAAGCGCTCCGCCCCGCCCCTTGGAACATCCGACGGGGCGGGGCGTCGAGGGCCGGAGACGTCCGGCAGGGCAAGGGCCACGTGATCCAGGCGCCTCCGGGCAGGGCGCGCCAGGACTACGTGCCGGCCACCTCCTACCGGCACGCCGGCACCGCCGAACCGCTGCTCGGGCTGCTCGGGCTGCTCAATGGCCGCCCCCGGGGACCACGGTTCGTCACCCGACGCACAGAACCGGGCACGGTCGCCGGCTCCCCGGCCTGTGCCCGGCCACGGGTCTGCCGGCCAGTCGTACGACGAAGCCCGCGCCCCGCTCGCCCGGCACACCGCCGTAAACGGGTCCGTCGGGGGCCGGGACCTGAACGAACACCGGCATGCATCGCCGACGGCCTTCGGCGATGCGGGCGCGTCACAGCTGATGCCGAAGGCCGGGCCCCCGGCACGGGCATCGGGAGTACGTCCGCCGCGTCTTTCCAGCCCCTCCCCGGGGCCGTCGCCGGGCTCACCGGCTTCCTCGTGCCTTCCGCTGGGCCGGCGCTGCCCCAACAATCCCGTGGCCCGCCTGCAGACGATGCCCCGCGGTCAGTTCGCCTACGGCCCGAACCGACGTCTGTACGCCGACGGGGTGATGCCCGTCTCGCGGCGCATCAGCGTGCGCAGATTGGCCGCGGTGCCGATTCCGCTGCACCGCGCGACCACCTCGAAGCGGGACTCACCTCGTTCGATCAACCGGCATGCCAGGGCGAGCCGTTCCCCTGTGAGCCACGTCAAAGGCGTCGTTCCCAGCTGGGCCCGGAACCGACGGTGCAACGTCGCAGGGCTGACCGCAGCCCGCGCCGCGAGGTCCGAGACGGTGAGCGGTGAGTCCAGCCGTTCCTGGGCCCACGACAGGACAGGCGCCAGGGATTCGTCGGGCGCGTCGGGCATGGGGCGCTCCACGAACTGCCGCTGGCCGCCGTCCCGGTGCGCGGCGAAGACCAGTCGCCGGCTCACGGAGTTGGCGACCTCCGCGCCGTGGTCGCGGCGGACCACGTGCAGCCCGAGATCGAGCGCTGCCGTGCTTCCTGCAGCGGTGAGGATGTCACCGTCGTCCACGAAGAGCACGTCGGATTCGAGGCGGACGGACGGGAAGCGGGCCCGGAAGGACTCCGCCCACTGCCAGTGCGCGGTGGCCCGGCGCCCGTCGAGGACTCCGGCCTCGGCCAGTGTGAAGGCGCCGCTGCAGAAGCCGACCAGGCGCGCGCCGCGCGCGTGCGCCCGTCGGACGGCATCGAGCACGGCGGGGCGGCGGGGCACCTCGACGTCCGGGCGGTTGGGGACGATCAACGTGTCCGCCGTTTCGGCCGCCTCCAGACCGGCGACTCCCGTGAGCGTGAAGAATCCGTCGCGCATCAGGGTGCTGGGCTCGGCGGAGCAGAGCTTGAAGTCGTAGAGAGCACGGCCGATCTCCGGTCTGCGCAGACCGAAGACCTCGGTGGCGCAGCCCAGCTCGAAGGGGTTCGAGTTCTCGTCAACGATCACGACGACGCGGTGTACTCCCGCCGAGCGCGGAGCGTGCGAGGATTCTTTCGCCATGTGCGGTTCCTAGCACTCACGCCGGCCCCGCGGAACGGCTCACAATGAGCCCATGAGCGACGAACCCATCCCCCTCGGCAAGGCTCTCGCCTCCTTCGACGCCCTGTGGAGCCCCCGCATCGTCACGCGGGTCAACGACTACGACGTCCGTATCGCCAAGGTCGAGGGCGAACATGTCTGGCACGTCCACGACGACACCGACGAGTTCTTTCTCGTACTCGACGGTGAGCTGCACATCTCCTTGCGGGAGCCGGACGGGGAACGCACGGTCCGGCTCCCGCAGGGTGCGGTCTTCACCGTCCGCCGGGGTACCGAGCACAAGCCGCACTCCCCCGGCGGCGCCGCGATCCTGATGTTCGAGCCCGCCGGGACACCGACCGTGGGCGACCGCCACGACGAGGTCCCGGACCACGTGGACGCGACGACCGGGCACGCACTCGGCATCTGAGCCGACAGGCGCCGGGCGCGTCCCTTCCAGTGCGAACAGCCGTACGGGAACGGAGTGTCGTGGCTCCCGTCAGCCCGCTTCGCGGCGGCCGCCCGTCGCGGCGAGTTCCGGCGCGGCGGGGGCAGCCGGAGCGATGGAGGCGGCGGGGAGGGTGTGACCGTCCGGCGACGGCACCACCGGCGCCGTCGACTCACGTACCACCAGCCGGGGTCTGATCAGCAGGGACCGCCCGGCCGCCGGGGCGGAGTCGATCCGGGCCCGCAGCTGCTGGAACGTCTCCGCGGCCATCTCCGGCAGTGGCTGGCGGACCGTGGTGAGCGGTGGCTCGAAGAGATCGGCGAGCAGGATGTCGTCGAAGCCCACCACCGAGACATCCCGTCCGGCACCGCGCCCGGCGTCTTTGGCACCCCGGCAGATGCCGATGGCGCACATGTCGTTGATGGCGACGAAACCGGTGGGCGGGTCCGGCCGGGAGAGGAGCTCCCTGGCCGCGTTCCGGCCCAGTTCCGCCGCGTTCTTGTCCCCGAACTCGGTGGTGTCCGCCCCGGGCCAGACGATCGCCCCGGCCGGGTCGATCCCTGCCGTCTCCAGGGCCGACCGGAAGCCACGCAGGCGCTCGCGGCGGTTCACGCTGTGTACGGAGCCGGAGACGAAGGCGAGCTTCCGGTGGCCCAGTTCGATCAGATGGCGGGTGGCCAGCTCGGCCCCCATCGCGTTGTCGACACTGATGCTGGCCAGCGACGAGGGGTCTCCCGCCTGCGCGGTCCGGTCGAAGGCGACCATCTTGAGCCCTCTGCTCAGCAGCGGCGTCATGTGCTCGAGCGAGGGCAGTGAGGAGCAGAGGACCACCCCGCTCACCCCGTCGGCGAGCAGTTCCTCGCCGTACTTGAGCTCACGGGCCGGATCGCGCTCACTGTTGCAGAGCAGCACGTGGTAGCCCTCAGCCAGCGCGATGGCCTCCAGCTCCCTGGCCAGCGCCCCCCAGAAGGGGTTGGCGACGGACGGCACGATCAGGCCGATGACCTTGATCCGGCCGGTGCGCAGCATGCGGGCCGCCCGGTTGGGACGGTAGTTGAGCTGCTCGATCGCCTGCTCCACCCGGGCAAGGGTGGCCGCCTGCATACGGTCGGTGCGCCCGTTGAGGACGTTGGAGACCGTACTGGCGGAGACCCCTGCGGCCTCCGCGACCTGATGGATCGTTACCCCGCTCATGCCACCTCCGGTTCTGAACGCACTGCCGAGCTTAGTGTACCGATTTACTGAACTCGCTCTACCGGTACACCCGTTAACTTGCCTGAAAATTATTGTGCACCAGCTGTTGACGCCACTCTCGAGGCGTTCTTAGCATCACTGCATCGATTTACCAGCACTTCCCAGCCATGTCCGGGATGCAACTGCTGGATCGATCCACCGCTCCACCTCAAAAGGGGTGTCCCATGGAACTCAACAGACGGTCCGTGCTCGCCGCGATCGGCGCCGGCACTGCCGCGGCCGCTCTCGCCGGCTGTGGCGGCGGCGCGTCGTCCGCCGGGTCTGCCGACGGCCCCGCCGAGGGCGAGATCACGCTGCTCACCCCCATCTACGAGGGTGCGAACGGCAAGACGCTGCTGGAGGAGAAGATTCTCGGCGGGTTCCGGAAGAAGTATCCGGACGTCAAGGTGAACGTGGACTACACCACGTACGCGCAGCTCAACGAGAAGATCACCACCGGTCTCGCGGGCGGGCTGCTGCCCGACGTGCTGATGATGGGCGTCGGCTGGATCCCCCCGTTCGCGGCGAAGAAGGCGATCGCCGAGCTCCCGGAGGAGCTCGCCATCGCGCACGACTACGAGAAGCGGGTGCTGGAGCCGTCGCGCTACGACGGCAAGCTCTACGCCCTGCCCGTCGTCCTCGACACCCGCATCGTCGTGTACCGCAAGGATCACTTCGCGGAGGCCGGGATCAAGAAGACCCCGGCCAACTGGGCGGAGCTGCGCGCCGTCGCGAAGCAGCTCACCAGGGGCGGCCACATCGGCTTCGACCCGTTCTCCATCGACCTGCGCCAGTGCTGGGAGACCTTCCTCTTCGCCAACGGCGGTCAGCTGTTCAGCGCGGACGGCAAGAAGGTGCTGTTCACGGACGCGCGCGGCGTCGAGGCGCTGCAGTTCTTCAAGGACCTGGTGAAGGACGGCTCGGCCGACTACGCGAAGAAGACGGACGCCGGCGCCCCGTCCAACGTACAGACGGGCAAGGCGTCGATGATGATGACGACCAGTGCCCTCTGGGTCCAGGTGAAGGAGCAGAACCCGGACCTCATCGAGGACGACAAGCTCGGCTCGTTCGTACTGGCCAACCGCAGGCCGGCGATGCTCCAGGGCGGCACGCTCGTCACGCAGGCCGCACGCTCCAAGCACCCCGCGGCGGCCCGTGCGCTCGTGGAGTACCTCGCCACGCCCGAGTCGATCCTCGGGGCCGCCGAGCAGCGTGGTTCGGTGCCCGGTCTGCGCGACCTCGACGACACGGGATACGTCAAGGAGAACCAGTTCGTCGACCTCTCCCTCCAGAACCTCCAGCACGCCTTCTCCGAGGGCGGCACGGCGGCCTGGATGGAGATCCGGGAAAAGATCAAGCCGACGCTTGAGCCCGCGATCGTCGGCGATCAGTCCGCGAAGGACGCCATCGCGGAGCTCGGCCGTCTCGCCGAGGCCGCAATCGGCCGGATGTGAGGACCCGTCACCATGGGAGCGACAACCGTAGTGAAGGCCAGGCCGGCGCGGCCGCCTTCCCCTCCTGAGACCTCGGCGCCGCGACGGACCGGCCGGGTCCCCACCGGCCCGGGGCGGCGTCGGCGCCGGGCGGGCATGCTCATGGTGGCGCCCGCGCTGCTGCACGCCTCGTTGTGGATCGGTCTTCCGGTCGTGGTCTCGGTGGCCCTGGCCTTCACGAAGTACGACGTGCTGACCGCGCCGGAGTTCGTGGGCCTGGCCAACTTCCGGGACATGCTGGACGACGCGGTCTTCCGCAAGTCCGTCGTCAACACCCTTCTGTACACCTTCTTCACCGTGCCGTTCGGGATGGCGCTGGGTCTGCTGGTGGCCCTCGCCCTGCACACGGGGCTCAAGGCACGCGGCATCTTCCGTACCGCCGTGTTCCTGCCCCAGGTGACCGCCACCGTCGCGATCGCGCTGGTCTGGCTGTGGATCTACAACCCCGGCAACGGTCTGCTCAACATGATGCTGTCGTTCCTGGGCATCGACGGCCCGGCCTGGCTGTCCTCGACGACCTGGGCGCTGCCCTCGGTGATCCTGGTCGGCATCTGGCAGGGCATCGGTATGAAGATGCTCATCTATCTCGCCGCCCTGCAGTCCCTTCCGAGGGAGCTGTACGAGGCCGCGTCGGTGGACGGTGCCTCCAGGGTCAGGCAGTTCTTCTCGATCACGCTGCCGCTGCTGAAGCCTGCGACGTTCTTCGTGCTCATCACCTCGATGATCAGCGCGTTCCAGTCCTTCGACCAGATCTACATCCTGACCGACGGCGGCCCCGCCAACAGCACCACGATGATGACGTACGAGATCTACAAGTCCGCCTTCCGGGAGTTCCGCGTCGGTTACGCCAGCGCGCAGTCACTGGTGCTCTTCGTGCTGCTGATGGGCTTCACCCTGGTCAACAAGCGGATCATGGGAGGCAGTCGTGGCCACAACTGAGCTGCTGAAGCCGGCTCCCGCACCCGGCGCGCCGAAGGCACCGGCGAGGAGCAGGTCCGTCCCCGTAGGCAGGATCGCGCTCTACGCGACCCTGTCCGTCGTCTCCCTGCTGATGGTGGTGCCCTTCGCCTGGATGGTGCTCACCTCGCTCAAGACGCCGGTGGAGATCGCGTCGCAGGATGCCGGACTACTGCCGGAGCAATGGGAGTTCGGCAACTACGTCGACGCGCTGAAGGCCGCGCCGTTCGCCACGTACGCCCGGAACAGCTTCATCATCGCGATCAGCCACACCGTGCTCAACGTGCTGGTGGCGTCGATGGCGGGGTACGCGCTGGCGCGCATCAGGTTCCGCGGCAGCGAGACGCTCTTCTACCTCTTCGTCGCGGCCCTGATGATCCCCACGTACACCAAGGTGCTGCCGGAGTTCCTGATCGTCCGCTTCATGCCACTGGCCGGCGGGAACGACATCCTGGGCCAGGGCGGCAGCGGCTGGCTGGACAGCTGGTGGGCACTCATCATCCCGGGCGCCGTCACCCCCTTCGCGGTCTTCCTCTTCCGGCAGTTCTACCTGGACCTGCCGGTGGAACTGGAGGAGGCGGCCCGGCTCGACGGGCTCGGTGAGTTCCGGATCTATGCCCGGATCATGTCGCCGCAGGTCAAGCCGGCCTTCATCACCGTGGCGCTGCTGACCTTCGAATCGTCGTGGAACAACTTCCTCTGGCCTCTGCTGGTGACCCATACGGACAGCCTGCGGGTGATCCAGGTGGGACTCTCCGTCTTCAAGACCGAGAACGGCACCCAGTGGCACTTCCTGATGGCGGGCACCACGCTCGCCACCCTGCCGATGGTCGTCCTCTTCCTCATCGGCCAGCGCTACTTCGTGCAGGGCTTCGCAACCGCCGGTCTCAAGTGACCGGTTCCGGCCCGCTGCGGCCGGTCACCGAAAGGGCTTCACCCATGTCTGCTGATCTCAACGGCTCCCGCGCTCTCGTCACGGGGGCGGGCCACGGCATCGGCCGTGCCATCGCCGTCGCCCTGGCCGAGGCCGGCGCCGATGTCGCCGTCCACTACCACTCCTCCGCGGACGAGGCGGCGAAGACCGTCTCCGCCATCGAGGCACTGGGCCGCAGGGCCAAGGCGTTCGAGGCCGACGCGACGGTGTCCGCGGAGGTGGATCTGCTGGTGGAGGAGGCCACTGGGTTCCTCGGCGGGCTGGACGTCCTCGTCTGCAACGCGGGCCACCTCATCGGCCGCGAGAAGATAGCCGAGATGTCCGACGACCACTTCGAGCGGGTCGTCTCCACCAATCTGACGTCGGCGTTCCGCACGGTGCGGGCCGCTCTGCCGCATCTGACGCAGTCGTCCGCCGGACGCATCATCACGATGTCCTCGCTGGCCGCGCACAACGGCGGCGGGCCCGGTTCGGTCGCGTACGCCGCCGCCAAGGCGGGCGTCCGGGGCTTCACCAAGGGCCTCGCGAAGGAGCTCGCCGGGACGGGCATCACGGTGAACACGGTCGCCCCCGGCTTCATCAAGGGCACCGCTTTCCACGACACGTTCACCGCTGCCCCTGCCCAGGAGGCGATGGAGGCCGGCATCCCGGTGGGCCGGGCGGGCACGCCGGAGGACGTCGCCCACGTCGTCGTCCACCTGGCATCGCCCGCCTCGGGGTTCCTCACCGCCACCACGGTGGACATCGACGGTGGCGTATGGCCGCGCTGAGGCGGATCCCCGGGGAGCGGGGCGGCTGGTGGCACGCGTACGTCTGCCCGGCACACGGCGTCGAGCTCGATCACGGTGACGTCCTCGCCGGTGTCTTCCCGGAGGGCGGTGCGCGGTGCGCGCACGGCTGCCGGGTGGACACCCCGGCGGTGCGCGGCGCGTGGGTGGTCCTGTCGCACCAGGCGTGGGCGCGGCATCTGCGGGTGCTCGCCCACCGGGGACAGCGCGCGGAGGCGGTGACTCGGCTCGTCGAGTACGCCGGCCTGTACGCGTCGCTCGCCACGGAGCGGCACGGCGAGGCGCAGGGCTGGATGCTGCGAGGCCGGCTCTTCCACCAGGCGCTGACCGACGCCATCTGGGCGGTGAACATCGGGCACACCGTGATCACACTGGCCGAGGACGGTACCGACGGCCTGGCAGCGGTCCTGCCACTGCTGGACGACCTGGAACGGGCGGCACTCGACGCCCGGGGTGTGCTGACCGGCCGGGGACAACTGGCGTCCAACTACACCGCCTGGCTGAACGCCGCCGGCGCCTCCGCGAGCCGTGCCGCGTCGGCGGCGCGTGGCCTGGAGTGGGACGGTGCGAAGCAGTGGCTGGAAGGTGAGCACGGGCTGTACGCGCACCTGCGGGTCGCCGTCGCCGACGACGGCTGGGAGTGGGAGGGCAGCACGTACTACCACGGCTTCGTGCTGCGGGCCGCGCTGCTGGCGCTGCGTTCCACCGACCCGTCGGCGGTACCGTCCGACGTGGCCGGGGTGCTGGCCGGGATGACGGACGCACTGGCGGCGATCGCGACGAAGGGCGGAATCCTCCCCGCGCTGCACGACGGCCCTTACCTGCGCTCCGCACTCGCCCTGGAGTGGCTCGAACTGGTGGCTTTGGCGCAGCAGTTGGTGCCTGCCGACGGCCTGGACGCGGTGGCGTCCCGGGCCCGGGACGAGCTCGGTCCTCACGACGACGGACTGGACCGTGAGCTGGGCGGCTGGTTCGCGGGACCGCCGCTCCCCCGGCGCGCGGCGCCGGACGGGGTCACCGTCTTCCCGGCGGCCGGCTACGGGGTGCTGCGCGCGGCGGGCATCCACGCCCTGCTGGACTTCGGCCCGCACGGAGGCTCGCACGGACACCGCGACAAGCTGTCGCTCTATCTGTACGGCGCCACCACCCCGTGGCAGCCGGACCCCGGCCAGGTGCCTTACGCACACGCCGAGTTCAGGGACCTGTACGCCTCGACAGAGGCGCATCCGGCGTTCCGGGTCGACGGCGCGGAGCAGGCGGAGTGCGAGGGCGCGCTCCTGGCGTCGGACGACCGCTCGGTGACCGCCGAGGTCACCACCGCGTACGAGGGAGTGCGTGCGGTGCGCAGGGTCGTGGCGGGCGACTGCTATCTGGTGGACCTGCTGAGCGTGACGGGCCGGGAGGCGCACCGCGTCACCGGGCAGCTGCGTCCGGGGACCGCTCTGGACGTCCAGCAGCAGGCCGACGGCCCTGTACGCACCACCTGGTACGGCGACGAGACCCTCCACGGCTGGCACACGCACACCCCGGGGACGGAGGTGCGTCCGTTCTCGCGGCCGGGCCCCGGTCCGGCGGACGACCCTCAGCGCACCCGCACCTGGGTCGACTTCACGGCGGAGGCCGAGCGGATCACGTTCGCCTCGGTGTACCAGGCAGCCTCCGCGGGCCCCGCGGTGACCGGCGTACGACTCGACGGCGAGGAGCTGACGGTGGAACTGGCGGACGGCTCGGCCGCGCGTTTCGGGACGGGGAGCTGATCCGTGCTGCTCTCCGCCACTCCGCCACCGGGACCGCGTCCGGCGCAGGAAGTCCGGCTGCGGGAGGAGGCCGCCCGCCACCGTGGCCTCACCCCGCCCCGTACGCACCCCCTGGCCAGCATCACCTGGCTCGGCCCCGCGGCCTCCAACCCCGCGCTGGCCTATCGCACGACCGGCGACCGCGCGCACCTGGAGGAGAGCCGGCGCTGGATCGAGGCCGCGGTCCGCCTGCCGCACTGGGGCCGGGCCCACATGCCGGACCACGATCTGGACGCGGGCTGGCTGCTGCACCACCTCTCCCTCGCGTACCGGTGGATCGGTGACGAACTGCCGGACGGGGTGCGGGCGCTGCTCCGGTACAAGCTGCTGCTCCAGGGCCGCCGGATGTACGAGTTCGCGGTGGCGAGTGAGGGCCGCTGGTGGTCGTCGTCGTACTGGCAGAACCACAACTGGATCTGTTACGCGGGCCTGGCGACGGCAGGCTACGTGCTCGGCAAGGAGGAGTGGACCGAGCGCGCGAAGGACAATCTCGGCAGGGTCCTGGACCTGATGCCGCCGGACGGTTCGCACGCCGAGGGTGTCGTCTACTGGCGCTACGGCGTGCCTTTCCTGGCGATCCATCTGGACCTGCTCCAGGAGGCCGAGGGCATCGACTGGTGGGGGCGCGGCGGCTTCCTCTCCTCGACGTTCCGCTACCGGCTCCATCAGACTGCGCCGGGCTTCGCCTTCAACGTCGACCACGGCGACTGCCACGACCGGCGCAGCGGCCACAGCGCCGGTCTGTACTACCGGCTCGCGGCGCAGTACGGGATCGCGGAGGCCCAGTGGATGGGCGACCTCGCCTCAGGTGAGCTGCTGTGGCGGGAGGCCTCGGAGAGCGGGGTGCGTCCGGGGATCCTGCCGGAGGCCTATCTGGAGTACCTCTGGTACGACCCGGCCGTGCGGGCGTCCCGGCCCACGGAGACCCATGCGTTCTTCCCGGACCTCGGGCTGCTCGCGGCCCGTACCAGCTGGGACGACGATGCCACGCTGGTGTCGTTCAAGGCGAGTCCGGGCGGTGGTCACACAGCGTGGGAGGCCTCGGCGAAGCACCGTGCGGAGCTGGGGTGGGAGACCCTCACCCAGGGGCATCACCATCCGGATTCCGGCTCTTTCGTGCTCGTCTCGCAGGGGGAGTTCCTCGCCGTCGACGAGGGATACAGCAACCGCAAGCGGGCGGCCCACCACAATCTCCTGCTGGTGGACGGTCAGGGGTACGCGGACGAGGACCGCTACCACGTCTACGAGGGCATCCCGTTCGAGCGGCAGGCCGGGCAGCGCGATGTCCTGGCGGACGCCGAGGGCGGCTGGGCGCACGCCACCGCGGAGATCGCCCCGATGTACGACCCGGCGCTCGGCGTCCGGCGCCTGGACCGGACCCTGGTGTTCACACCGTCGGGACGGCTCGTCCTGCTGGACCTGGCCGAGGCGGAGGCGGAGCGTGAATGGACGTTCCTGCTCCAGACCGACCGTCCGGCGGAGCCAGGACCCGACGGCAGCGCGCTGATCAGGTCGGAGGCGGCCACCGCCCTCCTTCAGCGGTTCGCACCGGCCGATGCCTCGGTGCGCTGCGAGGTCACCGAGGTCGAGGCCAATCCGACGTCCAGCACTCCGGAGCTGCGCCTGACCCGCACCTTGCACACCCTGCGTGCGACTGCCCCGCGGTCTGCCGAAGGGCTCTTCCTCACCGCGCTCACTCCCGGCGGGACGCCGGGCGGTGAGCAGGTCACCTGCTCCGAGGGGCACGGCGTCACCTTCACCGACTCCCGGGAGACGGTCCTCCTGTCCCCCGTCGGCCGGCGCATCCGGACGGAATCGGTTGACGCGGACGCCGCCGCCGTCCTCCTGGGCCCGGCCGGGGCGCCGTACGTGGTGGCGTGCACGCGGCTGGAGATCGACGGACGCGTGGTCCTCGACGTGCCCGAGCCGTACACAGGAAAGGCCGGCTGACCATGCGGGCAATCCTCCCGTCCGGTGGGACGGCGCTGCTGCGCCGCCTGGAGTTCATCGCCTTTCCGGCCGCCGCCGGGGCGGCGTGCTCCGTGCTGTCCCTGGGCGTCGTGACCTGGCTGCCCGCGCTGGCCGCGATGGGACACGCCCTTCAGCTCTGGCGCGCCGAGGGGGACAGCCGTGTGTTCGTGAACACTTTCGCCGCCTTCCCCCGCTACTGGCGGGGCTTGTGGCGGCACGGCCTGCTCTCCACGGCGGCGGCAGCTGTTCTCACCGCGAACATCTTCTACCTGCTGGGGCGTTCGGAGCCCTGGACGTTCGTCGTGCTCGCCGCGCAGCTGGGCATCTCGGCCGCTCTCGTCATCCACCACATCGCGCTGGCGGCCGAGGCCGGCCGGGCCCGCGACGGTTCCGTCCGCACCTGGACCGCCGGTGCGCTCGCCCTCGGCTTCGGGTCACCGGCCCGGGGCACCGCGCTGCTCGGCGCCGTGATCTCAGCCGTGCTGCTCTCTCTCGTCGTACCGCTCGGGCCGCTGCTGCTGGGCCCCAGCGTCCCCGTACTGCTCGCTCTGTCCTTCGCCGATCCCAGGAGGCACACCCCATGAGCCGTCCACTGCGTACAGCCCTCGTCGCCGCGCTCGCCGCCGGTACCCCGCTCCTCTACGCCGCGCCGTCCCCGGCCGCCGAGGCGGCCACCGCGTACTACGTCTCGCCGTCCGGGAGCGACTCCGCGGCCGGTACGTCCTCCGGTGCTCCGCTGGCCACGGTCCAGAAGGCGCTGGAACTGGCGCCCACCGGCTCGGTGGTGCATCTCGCGGCAGGCACATACCGGCAGGACGTCGTCACCACGCGCCCCGGCGTCACGATCACCGGGCCGTCGAACGCGGTGGTGAAGGGCGCGGGCGACAGCCGGGTCATCCAGGTGCGGCACGACTCGACGACGCTGAGCGGGTTCACCGTCGACGGGCTGCACGGCTCGGCCGACGACGTCACTGGCTACCGTCTCAAGCTCGTCTACGTCATGAGCACGACCCCTGGCAACGGTGTGGGGGCGCTGCACATCACCGGCATGACGCTGAAGAACGCGGCGGACGAATGCCTGCGGCTGCGCTATCTGGTCACAGGCGCGGAGGTGAACGACAACACCATCACCGACTGCGGGGTCGCCGACTTCAAGTTCGGCGGCGGCGGCAAGAACGGCGAGGGCGTCTACCTCGGCACGGCCCCCGAGCAGCAGGGCGCCAACGGTGCCCCGGACGCGGCGGCGGACATCAGCAGGAACAACCGCATCCACCACAACACCATCGTCACCCGTGGCAACGAGTGCGTGGACGTGAAGGAGAACTCGACGAACAACTACGTCGAGTACAACGACTGCAGTGGTCAGAAGGACCCGAGTTCCGGCGGGCTCGACGCACGCGGGAGCGGCAACATCTTCCGCTACAACACCGTGCACGACAACGTGGGTGCGGGTGTCCGCCTCGGCGGTGACACCGCGACCGACGGCATCGACACGAGCGTGTACGGCAACACCGTCACCGGCAACGCGGGCGGCGGCATCAAGTTCATGCGCACCCCGCAGGGCCCGGTGTGCACCAACACCATGAGCGGCAACACCGGCGGCGACGCCGTCGGCACCTATGCCGACGAGTACGACCCGACCGGAGCGTGCCCGCAGTGACCGTCAAGGGGCCCGCGAGACGCGGGATACTGACGGCCGCCGCCGCGGGAGTGGCCACGGCCGCGGCGACGGCGCCCACCGCACGGGCCGCGCAGTCCGACGGCACCGGTGGTCCGAGAGGTGCCGGCAGCTGGGTCACGTCCTGGGCGACGGCCCAGACCGCGCCGACCGAAGCGGACACGGTGGCGGCCGCCGGACTGACCGACGGGGTGTTCACCGCGACCGTGCGTCTCTCGGCCGGTGGCCGGGTGCGCCTGAGGTACGGGCACGCCTTCGGGGCCCTGCCCGTGCAGATCGGTCCGGTGACCGCCGGCGGGCGGGCGGTGACGTTCGGCGGAAGGCGGCAGGCGTGGCTGGCCGCCGGCGCGTCCCTGACCAGCGACACGGTGGACGGGCTCCGCGCCCCGGAAGGATCGGCGCTGACGGTCGAGACCAGGCTGCCGGGCCCCACGGGCCCGTTGTCCTTCCACCGCAACACGCACGCTTCGCACAGCGTCGACGGGGCGCGCACCACCTCGGTGTTCCTCCTGACGGGCGTCGAGGTGGCCGGAGCCCACGGTCCCGTCGTCGCGGTCCTCGGCGACTCCGTCACGGAGGGCGTCGGCACGCCGGACGACGCCGATCTGCGCTGGCCGGACCAACTGGCCCGACGGCTTCCAGGAGCGGCCGTCGCCAACCTGGGCGTCAGCGGCAACAGACTGCTGCTGGACGACGCGCGGTTCGGGCCCGGCGGCCAGGCACGCTTCGACCGCGACGTCCTCTCGCTGCCCGGCCTTCGCACCGTGCTGGTCCAGCTCGGCGTCAACGACCTCCAGCAGCCGCCCGCCCAGACGGACTCCTCGCTCGTGCTGGCCGGGTACCGCCAGCTGGTGCTGCGTGCCGGGAACGCGGGGCTGCGGACCGTCGGCGCGACCATCACCCCGTTCGAGGGCTGGACCCGCTGGACCCCGGAGCTCGACGAGGTGCGGCAGCGGCTCAACCGCGCGGTACGCACCGGCCACCTGTTCGACGCGGTCGCAGACTTCGACGCCGCGCTGCGCGACCCCGCACGCCCGTCGCGTCTGCGGCCCGCCTTCGACAGCGGTGACGGCCTGCACCCCAATCCTTCCGGTCACGCCGCGCTCGCCGGGGCCGTCGACCGCCGACACCTGCTGTGAGGACCCGAACCATGACCCCAGGCACCGGCACCACACGTCGCACCGTCCTTGCCGGAGCGGCGGCGCTCGGCGCGGCCGTCACCCTGCCCCTCACCCTCACCCCTGGCACCGCTCACGCCGCCGCTTCGGAGGCCGGCGCTCTGCGCGCCCGCTGGCACACCCTGCTGACCGGAGGCCCCGGTCTCGACCTCGCGGACGAGCGGATCGCTGCGGCCGTCGCCAGGACCGGCCGGGCAGCCACCACTGCGGCCAAGGGCCTGGATCCGTCCCGTACCGACGGGCTGTTCGCGGACCTCACCAGCACGGCGCTCTCCAACCACGTCACCACCTCGTTCAAGCGCCTCGCCACGATCGCGACGGCGTGGGCGGTCCCCGGCACCCCGCAGCACGGTGACGCCGCCCTGCGCGACCTGCTGCTCGCCGGCATCGACTGGATGCTGACGAACCGCTACGGTCCCGGGCACACCCGCTTCGACAACGACTGGGACTGGGAGATCGGCTCGGCCCTAGCGCTCAACGACACGACCGTACTGCTGTACGACGCACTCGGATCGGAGCGGCTGGAGCGGGTCACCACGGCGGTGCGGCACTACACCCCCGACCCGAACCTGTGGCGCGTCGACCGGCAGATCGCCACCGGAGCCAACCGTGTGTGGGTCTCCACCGTGGTCGCCGTCAACTCCGTGCTCCGTGACGACGGGGACGGCCTGGCCCGGGTGCGTGACGCTCTTTCGGACGTCGAGGGTTCTGGGGCCAACAGCGTCCTGGCCTTCAACGACCGCACGGACGGCACTGCGGGGACGGGAGAGGGCTTCTACGCGGACGGCTCGTTCCTCCAGCACTACAAGCACCCGTACAACGGCGGCTACGGCAAGGAACTGCTCAACAGCCTCTCCCGTCTGCTGAATCTGCTCGCGGGCACCGACTGGACGGTCACCGACCCCGATCTGGACAACGTCCGTGGCTGGGTCCTCGAAGGTTTCGACCCGCTGCTGGCGCGCGGCGATGTGATGGCGTCGGTGTGCGGGCGCGAGATCGCCCGTCCCAGCAAGCAGGGCCATGCCTCGGCGCAGACGGTGATCGAGGCGGTGCTGCGGCTGATCCCGAGCTTCCCCGGTGAGACGGGTGAGGGCTTCACCGCACTCGTCAAGCAGTGGATCGCCGAGGACACCTACCGGGACTTCCTCGCGGTCACCGACCCGGCGTCCCTCGTCGCCGCGTTGCAAATCATCGATTCACCCGTCCCGGCGCGCGGTCCGCTGGTCACCCACAAGCAGCACCCCCGGATGGACAAGGCGGCGCACCACCGGCCCTCGTTCGCCATGGGCATCTCGGCGTACTCGAGCCGGATCTACAACTACGAGTCGATCCAGAACGAGAATCTGCACGGCTGGCATCTCTCCGACGGCATGGTGCTGCTGTACACCGACGACCTCGGGCACTACAGCGAGGACTACTGGCCGACCGTCGACCCCACCCGGCTGCCGGGCACCACGGTCGTCACCGGCCGGCCGGCGGACGCCGCGGGCCAACGGACGACGAGCACCGCCGACTGGGCGGGCGGCACGGCCCTGCCGGGGACGACCCTCGGCGCGTACGGCATGGAACTGCGGGGGTACGGAAATACGCTGCGCGGCCTGAAGAGCTGGTTCTGCCTGGACGACGTGATCGCGTGCACCGGATCCGGCATCGGCGCGGACGCGGGCACCGTCGAGACGGTCGTCGAGAACCGCAAGCTGCGCGATCCGTCCGCGACGCTCCTCGTCAACGGCAGCGCGGCACCCGGCGGCACGGACTGGTCGGCGTCGCTCGGCAAGGTCAGGTGGCTGCACCTCGAAGGGACCGGGGGCTATGTATTCCCCGAATCCGCCGACCTGCGCGGAATCCGTGAGGAACGCACGGCCACCTGGCGGGAGATCAATCTCAAGTACGGCACGGACACCCCGGTCACCCGCCCCTATCTGACGTTGTGGCAGGACCACGGGGCGGCTCCCGCCGGTGCCGGCTACTTCTGGCTCCAGGCCCCGGCAGCCTCCGCGGCCCGCACCCGGCAGTGGTCGGCGGCGCCTCCGGTGCGGCTGGTCTCCCGCTCGACTGCGGTGCACGCGGTACGCCGCCCCGCGGACGGTCTGCTCGCCGCGAACTTCTGGACCGCGGGCACCGCGCAGGAGCTGGCGTCCGACGGCCCCGCCTCGGTGCTGGTACGCCCGGACGGCAGGACGCTCACGGTGGCGCTGTCCGACCCGACGCAGCTGCGCTCCTCGGTGGTGCTCGACCTGGCCCGGCCCGGCCTCACGGTCGCCGCCGCGGATCCCCGTATCCGCGCCACGCGCTCGGGCCGGGGGCTGCGGATCACCGCGGACACGGCGGGCCTGCACGGCGCGACCCTCACCCTCACCCTGAAGAGGAGCTAGACACTTGCTGTTCGACATGCCCCTGGAGCGGCTGCGCGAGTACCGGCCCGAGACCGAGGAGCCCGCGGACTTCGACGCGTTCTGGGAGAAGACCCTCGGCGAGACGGCCCGCCACGGCATGGACGCCGCGTTCGTCCCGTACGACGCCGGGTTCACCACCGTGGACGTGTACGACGTGACGTTCACCGGCTGGGGCGGGCAGCCGGTGAAGGCCTGGCTGATGCTCCCTCGCGTCCGCTCGGGTCCGCTGCCGGCCGTGGTGCAGTACATCGGGTACAACGGCGGCCGTGGCATTCCCTACTCCTGGCTGACCTGGAGCGCGCTCGGCTACGCCCATCTGGTCATGGACAACCGGGGCCAGGGCGGCGGTGGCAAGAACACCGCGGACACCCCTGACCTCGGCCCGGACGGCCACGGCTCCTCCTCGCCCGGGTTCCTCACCCGTGGCATCGAGGACCCGTACCGGCACTACTACCGCCGCCTCATCACCGACGCCGTACGCGCGGTCGACGCGGTGAAGGCCCACGAGGCCGTGGACCCCTCACGGGTCGCGGTCCTCGGCGGCAGCCAGGGGGGCGGCCTCGCGCTCGCCGTCGCCGGGCTGCGCGACGACGTGGCCGCGGCCGTAGCCGATGTGCCGTTCCTCTGCCACTTCCGGCGCGCCTCGCAGATCACGGACTCGGGCCCGTACGCGGAGATCGCCCGCTGGCTGTCCGGGCACCGCTTCCGGATCGAGGAGGCGATGGAGACCCTCTCCTACTTCGACGGGGTCAACTTCGCGGCGCGGGCGACGGCCCCGGCGTGGTTCTCGGTGGGGCTGATGGACCGGATCTGCCCGTCCTCGACGGTCTTCGCGGCGTACCACGCGTATGCGGGCCCCGCCGAACTGGAGGTGTTCACGTACAACGGTCACGAGGGCGGCGCGGAGTACGACCTGCCGCGCAAGCTGGGGGCACTGCGCGGGGTGTTCGGGACGTAGACGCGGCGGTCACCGGCCCAGCGCCGCCATGGCGGCGTTGTGGCCGGGCACCCCGCTGACCCCACCGCCGCGCACCGCGCCCGCCCCGCACAGCAGGACGTTGGCGTGAGCGGTCTCCACACCCCAGCGGCCCGTCTCCGCCGTGGCGTAGGGGAAGGAGAGGTCCCGGTGGAAGATGTGCCCGGCGGGCAGCCTCAGGTCCCGCTCCAGGTCGAGGGGGGTCCTCGCCTCGATGCACGGCCTGCCGTCGGCGTCGAGGGCGAGGCATTCGGTGACCGGCTCCTCGAGATGGGCGTCGAGTTCGGCCAGGGTGGCTTCGAGCAGAGCGGCGCGCGTCGTCTCGTTGTCCTCCGTGAACAGCCGGGCCGGGGTGTGCAGGCCGAACAGGGTGAGGGTCTGGTAGCCACGGGCCGCGAGATCGGGGCCGAGGATCGACGGGTCGGTCAGCGAATGGCAGTAGATCTCGGAAGGCGGGGCGGAGGGCGGACGTCCGGCAGCGGCCTCACGGTAGGCGGCGGCCAGTTGCTCGTACCCTTCGGCGATGTGGAACGTTCCGGCGAAGGCGCGGTGCGGGTCGACCGAGTGGTCACGGAGCCTCGGCAGTCGCGTGAGCAGCATGTTCACCTTCAGCTGGGCGCCCTCGGCCGGGGTGGGCGGCGCCTCGCCGAGGAGCTCGGCCAGCGCCTGCGGCGAGGCGTTGACGAGAACCCTGCGCGCGCCGACCACGTGCTCCCCGTCGGGCGAGCGGACAGTCACCTCGGCGCGCGTGCCGTCGGTCTCGATGCGGGTCGCCTCGTGCAGCACGCGGATCTCGGCGCCGGCCGCGCGGGCCGCGCCGGCCAGGGCGTCGGTGAGCGCGCCCATGCCGCCGACCGGGACGTCCCAGTCACCCGTGGAATTGCCGATCACGTGGTAGAGGAAACAGCGGTTCTGGACCAGTGACGGCTCGTGGGCGTCGGCGAAGGTGCCGATCAGCGCGTCGGTGAGCACGACACCGCGTACGAGGTCGTCGGCGAAGTTCTCCTCGACGGCGACGCCGATGGGCTCCTCGAACAGCATGCGCCAGGCGTCCGTGTCGTCGACGCGCGCCCGCAGTTCCCCGCGGGCGGGCAAGGGTTCGGTGAGTGTCGGGAACACCCGCTCCGCCACCCTGCCCGTCATTCCGTAGAAGCGCTGCCACGCGTCGTACTCCCGGCCGTCGCCGGTGAGTGCGGCGAAGGACTCCCGGGTGCCGTCGCCGCCGACGAGCAGCCCGGTGGGCCGGCCACCGCGTACGGCGGGCGTGTACGAGGAGACGGTGCGCTTGCGTACGGCGAAGTCCAGGCCGAGCTCGCGGACGATCTTCTGCGGGAGGAGCGAGACGAGGTAGGAGTAGCGCGAGAGCCGGGCGTCGATCCCGTCGAAGGGCCGGGTCGAGACCGCCGCTCCCCCGGTGCCGCCGAGCCGTTCCAGGACGAGGACCGACTGTCCGGCGCGGGCGAGGTAGGCGGCGGCGACCAGGCCGTTGTGGCCGCCGCCGACGATCACCGTGTCGTAGGCGGCGTGCGCGGGTGCGCCAGGTGAGGACGTCTCGTCTGCGGGCATGCCCCCTTCGTAACACGTGATGATCGCCCCTGGACAGAGGTGCGGGCCGTGGCGCAGCGTGCTCGGAGCCCCGAAACCCGCTGGGCGCCGTGCCGACGCCTGTGGGAGGGGCTGGCGGCCGCTGCCCGTCCGAGGAGGATCCATGAACGTACCCGACCGCCTGGTCCCGTTGCTGAAGCAGTTCGACTGGGCCTGCGAACGCCTCGGGAACCGTCTGGCGGGGCCTTTCGTCGACAGCGGGAACGGCACGGATGTGGCGGCGCCCGTAATGACGGACGATGAGTACCTGTGGGAGCCGGTGCCGGACTGCTGGTCGGTCCGCCTGCGCGGCTCGGGTCCGGGGCCAGGCGGAACCTCCCTGACGGGTGCCGGTGGATGGGGGCGGGACACGGCGCCGTTCCCGCACCCTGCGCCGCCGCCCTTCACCACCCTCGCTTGGCGCCTGAGCCATCTCAGCGAGCTGCTGACCCTGCGTGCCGATCACTCGGCGGGGACCCGCAGTCTGACCCGCGAGGACTACCGGGTGGCCGGTGACGCGGCGGGAGCGCTCGCGGACTTCGGTGCGTCTGCCGCCGCGTGGCGTGGGGCGCTGCTCGGCGCGGACGACGCGGCCCTGGACACGGTCGGGTACAGCACGTACCCGTACGGCAGCGACCCGGAGGACCCCTTCCTGGACACCGTGTGGTGGGTCAACCAGGAGCTGCTGCACCACGGGGCGGAGATCGCGCTGCTGCGTGACCTCTACCGCGTGAGGGGCGGCCTGGCCTGACGGTGTGTGAGCCCTCACCGCTCGGACCTGCGGTCAGTGCGGCGGAATCCCGCGCTCCCGGCGCAGGTCGGCGACCCGACGGTGGAGGTCCACAGCCTCGGTGCTGCGACCGAGCTGTTCCAGGCAGTGCGCCTGGTCGTTGCGGCTCGCGAGGGTGTCGGGATGGCCGGCCCCCAGGACCCGTTCGCGGATCTCGGCGACCGTGCTGTAGTCGGTGAGCGCGTCGGCCCAGCGGCCGAGCCAGCCCAGCCCGACGGCGACCTCGCGGCGGCTGACGAGCGTGTCGGGGTGGTCGGGCCCCAGGGTGCGTTCCCGGATCGCGCAGACCTCGCGTGCCTCGGCGAGCGCCTCCTCCCAGCGTGCCATCCGCCCCAGGTTGACGCCGAGGCCGTGCCGGGCGCGCAGAGTCTCGGGGTCCGCCGGGCCGCCGACCCGGGTGCGGTCCTCGGCCAGGGCCCGATAGAGCTCCAGGGCCTCGGCGCTGCGGCCCAGTCTGCCGAGGCTGATACCCACCTCGTAGCGCGCGGACAGCGTGTCGGGGTGGTCCGCGCCGAGAGCGGTGGCGCGGGCCTGCGCCACTTCGCGATAGATCTGCAGGGCCTCGGGCCAGCGGTCGAGCCGGCCGAGTGTGTACGCCACTTCGTACAGCGTGACCAAGGTGTCCGGATGCGTCGCGCCGAGCAGGCGGCCGCGTGCGTCCGCCACCTCACGGGCCATGCGGTACGAGTCCTCCAGGCGGCCCAGTCTGCTGAGGTTGAAGGCGAGGTTGTGGCGGCAGCGCAGGGTGTCGGGGTGGTCCGGTCCCATGGCGCGCTCCCGCGAGGCGAGCACCTCGGTGTAGACCTGGTGGGCCTCGAAATGACGGCCGAGTTGGCCGAGGACGTACGCCGTCTCCTGCCGGGCCGCGAGTGTCCCTGCGTGGTCGGGGCCCAGGGTGCGTTCGCGGCCGTCGGCGACCGCACCGAATTCGCGCAGCGCGTCCGCGACGCGTCCGGTGCGGCTGAGGGTGAAGCCCACCTCGTACCGGCTGGCGAGGGTGTCCGGGTGGTCGGGGCCGAGCGCGAGCGCGCGTTCGGCGGCCACCGCGCGGTGCACGTCGCCCGCCTCCTCCCAGTGGCCCAGGCGGCTCAGGTCGAGTCCGGCGCTGTGCCGGCCGGCCAGGGTGGCGAGCAGTTCGGGCGACGGGGTGGGGCGGCCCTGTCCTGCGGACGGGAAGCCGGCGGCGACGGCTTGCCCGGTCCCGGTGGTCCACGCGCCGGTCAGGCCCGCAGCGTGGTCGACCTCGGCTGTCCCGGTGTACCTGGTGCCGGTCGCCTTGTGACCGCTGGTCATGTTGCGCGTCCAGGAGGGAAGCTGCCGCCCGGCTGCCCCTGGCCGCCGGACCGGCCCGGGTGGGGCGGGCCTGACCCGTCCGGCTTCCGGCTGCTCGCCGGTGCGCCCGAGCGAGATGCGCCTGCGCAGGTCACCGGCGTCGTCCGGGCGCTCCCCGGGCGTTTTGGCCAGCAGCTCCAGGACGACCTCGTCGAAGAACCCCGGGAGTTCGGCGCGGTGGGTGCGCAGTGGTTCGGGAGCGGTGTCCCGGTGTCCGACGAGCACGCCCCAGGCGTCGTCCATGTCGAACGGCGGTACACCCGTGGCGATCTCGTACAGCACACAGCCCAGGGAGTAGAGGTCACTGCGGTGGTCGACGTCCCCGCCGCTGATCTGCTCGGGCGACATGTAGTGCGGGGTGCCCATGGCTATGCCGGTGCCGGTGAGCCGGGAACTGAAGCCGATGTCGTGGCCGAGCCTGGCGATGCCGAAGTCGCAGATCTTCACGGCGCCGTCGTCGAGACGCATGATGTTCGCGGGCTTGAGGTCACGGTGCACGATGCCCTGCTGATGGGTGTAGCCGAGGGCGTCGGCGACCTGTTCCGCGATGTCGACGACATCGGCCACCGGCAACGGGTGCTGCTTGTTGTCCTCCAGGAGCTGGCTGAGGTTGCGGCCTTCCAGGAGCTCCATGACGAGATAGAGGACGCCGTCGGACTCACCGAAGTCGTGGACGACGGTGACACCACGGTGCTGGAGCGCCGCGGCCACCCGCGCCTCACGCCGGAAGCGCTCGCGCAGGATTCGGGTGAAGGCCTGATCATGCTGCGGCCCCATCGGTTTCAGGCACTTGACGGCCACCTGCCTGCCCAGCGATTCGTCGCGCGCGCGCCATACCTCGCCCATGCCTCCGCGCCCGATCATGTCGAGCAGCCGGTACCGGCTCTGGATCAGCCTGGTGTCCGCCATCGCCTGTTGTCGCCCCCGTCTGCTTGGCTGCTCGCTGTCGCTGCGCCCTCCCCGGCCCGTCCAGTATGGCTGCCTGACCCCGGAGTTCGTACGGGGCGGTCGGCTGCCGGGCCGATCCGTGCCATCGCCTTCACGATGTGCCCCGGCCGGGGAGGCGGTCGGGAATGCCGCGCGGGACGGTACCCGTGGTGCGAGGGCGTCGGCTGCCGGGGGCGGTGCGGCTCTGCCGTACGGCTGACGAGCGTATGCGGGGCAGCGGGAGGAAGAGGACCTGATGCCTTGGAGCGCGAGGAAGCCCCGGGCCGGTCGGTCCGGGGCTTCGCCGTGCCGTGACTACTCGCGGGGCTTGAGGGGTTCGCAGCCGCTGATGCTGACGACCCCGTCTTCCTCGGCAAGCGTGATGATGACGCGTTCGTCGGCGTTGGCGGTCTTGATCTTCGGCATGGTCGTGTCGCCGGAGGGGTCCGTGGTGATGGTGCAGAGCTCGAAGATGCCCTTCTCGGCCCCTGCCGAGGTGTACGTCCCGGCCGGAATGTCCTCGCCGACGACCCAGTCACCGGACGAGTACTCCGGATCCTTCTTCGGCTCGGGCTTCTCGGCGGCCTTCTCCGGCGTCTTCTCCGCCGGCTTCGCGGGTGCAGCCGTTGCGGGCTCGTCGGCCGGCGCGGTGACTTCCAGGATCGGCGACTTGCCCTCGGCCTGGGTGCTGTCGTCGTCGACGGCCAGCCCGATGATGACGAGGAGGATGAAGAGCCCGCCGAAAACGCTGCCGAGGACGATGGCGACGATGGCGCCGCCGCTCATCTTCTTCTTCGGGGGCGGCGGGTAGCCGGGGCCGCCGGCGAAGGCCTGCCCCTGGTACGGCTGGCCGTAGGGCTGCTGCGGCGGATATCGGTCGGTCATGGTTCCCCCCGGGGAGGTGCGTGGAATCGGGATGGTGTCGACTGCGAGGCGGCCCGTATCGAGGGCTTGTGGGGCATGGGGAACTATCCGAGGGTGGCGGCCAGTTCGCCCTTCTCGGCCTCTTCAACGGTCAGCTTGATGTTCCCGTGGTGCGACACAGAGCGGGATCTTATATGCGAATCGGTGCAGGTGGTGCAGGAGTTCGCGAAATGGATCCTCTCGGCGGTGGCGCTGGTTCCGCGTGTGGGCTATGACGCCGCGGATTCGGCTGCTGATGCTGCTCCTGTCCACGGCGACGTGGCCCTGATGGCAGCGCGTGGCGAGGGAAGTCTCGACCGTGTTCTCGATGTGCGAGACGAGCCGGCCATTGGCGAGTGCGGCGACGGGGCTGCCGCAGGCGCGACCGGGGCCTCATGGCAGGGGCGTCGAGGCGGGCGCGGTCGTGCCGGAAGGATCATGACTCGTAGGATGGCGTCCCGACGCGGTCACGCGCCTACCGCGACCGCGCGTGTCCTGGGGAGGGGTGGGGCTGTGCCCAGGTGGGGGCTGGTCGTCGAACAGAACCTCGGGTACGGCCGGCAGGGGCGGGTGTGGTCGGTCGGCGTGATGGACCACGTGGAGGGAACGCGTGAGGAGGCGCTCGCGGCCCTCCGGGTCCGGGCCGAGCGCTTCGAGCCGGTCCACCCGGCCAACCCGAAACGCCGGAGGCTGTACCGGGAGGCTGACGGTTTCCTGCTGGTCGTAGAGGGGGTCTGGCAGCCCTGGCACTGCCGGTTCACGGTGGCCGAGCAGGTCTACGACAGCGTGGCTCCCGAGCCTGTGGACGAACAGCGGCCGGCCCCGGAGCCGGCGCCGCCGCTTCCGGAGGCCGCGCCCCGCACACCTGAACCCGGCCCCGGACCTCCGCCCGCCTGGGACGCGCAGGTGCCCGAGGTGCCGTCCTGGCTGGGCCGGGACGACCTCGCCTGAGGCGTTGTCAGCGCTTGACGGCCCGCAGGACGACGAACTTCGGGTCACCGGCGACCGTGACGCAGTTGCCGAAGATCCGGCGCAGCTGGGTGTGGTAGCCGAGGTGCCGGTTGCCGACGACCCACAGCTCCCCGCCCTGGCGGAGCGCGGCACGTGCTCCGTGGAACATGTTCCGGGCCGTGGCGTCGGTGACCGCCTGGTGCGAGTGGAAGGGCGGGTTGCTGAGGACCAGGTCCACGCTTGCCGGGGGCGTGTCCGCCATCCCGTCTGCGATGAGGAAGTCGGCCTTGGCGTCCGGCCCGGCGTTGTCGCGGAAGGTCGCTTCGGCCGAGGCGACGGCCTGGTACGACTCGTCGATGAAGGTGACGGTGGCGTCGGGGTTGGCGAGGGCCGCCGACGTACCCACGACGCCGTTCCCGCAGCCGAGGTCCACGACTCGGTCGGGCCCCGTCCGCTCCGGGAGGTGCTTCAGGAAGAAGCGGGTGCCGATGTCCAGGCGCTCGGCGCAGAAGATCCCGGCGTGGTTGGTGACGGTGCGGCCGGAGACCGCGCCCACGTCGTCGGGCAGGTCGTAGCGGTACGGCCAGGGGCTGGGAGTCCTGGGCAGGGCAGGGTCCGGGGTGCAGAAGATGAGCCGCGCCTTCTTCACCGCGAGGGACGTCCGGGTGGGCCCGATGATCCGCTCGAAGAGTTTGAGCGTGGAGGTGTGGATCTCCTTCACCATGCCCGTTCCGATGACGACGGTCCCCGCGTGCACGGCGGGCGCGAGCCTGTGGAGCTGGTCCTCCAGGAGCGCGAGGCTCTTGGGAACCCGCACGAGCAGCAGGTCCACACGCTCCGGCGGAGTGTCGCGTACCGACAGCATCCGCACCGAGTCGGACGCGGCGCCGTTGCGCGCCAGGTTGTCCAGGGTGGCCCGTCGGGTGAGGTACGAATCGGTGATCTGGACAGGTTCATGTGCGGCGAGGACGGTGGCGAGGGCTCCCCAGCGGTCACCGACCACGGCCACGGTGCCGGCCGGACGGATCGGCTCGCTCCCCTCCGCTCCCTCCAGCCGCCTCAGCAGGTACTCGTCGGCCGCATCCCACGCACGGAACGGGTCGCGCGGGTTCTCGGGAAAGCGAGCGAGGTCGAATTCGCCCTGTGACGTCGTCAAACGGTTCATATTCCGTTCAGGCTAACCGAGTGGCGGGAAGCGCCCCACACGCTCCCCGCCCCACGCGTGTCCCGCACGTCCTACGGCAGCCGCTTGTCCATGGCCGACCGTCCCTCCTCGGACAGTCTGCGCTCCGCCCACTTCAGGCTCTCGGGGGTCAGGTCCCGCCCGGAGGCGAGCACCAGATCCTCCGCGCTGGGCTGATCGTTGCCGCCGGTGTGCAGCAGACGGTCGGGAGTCACCCCCCGCACTTCCGGCACGGATACGGATACGGATTCGGACTCTTCGCTCATGCCGCCTCCTCGTCCTTGCGGCAATTCTCGCGCCGGAGCGGCATGCGCGCATCCGATGCCCGCGGAGTCCACGGACAAGCCGTCACTTGACCTATACATGATGAATACGCAACGTTCACACGACCGGCACCGTGCGTGTGGAAGCCTCTCGACCGAGCAGACAACGTCCGGCCATCACGACACCGTTCCGCCCCCGGAAAGGACACCCCACATGTCCAGTCGTCGCCGTTTCTACGCGCGTCCACTACTCGCGACAGCCGCCTCGATCGCAGTGCTCACCGGCCTCGCGTCCGCCGCGCCCGCCGCCACCCCCGCGACGTCCCCGGCCGCCGCACTCGACGACACCTACTATCAGGACGCCCTCGGCAAGACGGGCACCGCGCTCAAGGGCTCACTGCACACGATCATCAGCGACCAGACCAAGCTCTCCTACAGCCAGGTCTGGGACGCGCTCAAGGCCACCGACGAGGACCCGGCGAACTCGTCCAACGTGATCCTCCTCTACACCGGCCGGTCCCAGTCCAAGAGCGATAACGGCGGCAACACGGGCGACTGGAACCGGGAGCACGTGTGGGCCAAGTCCCACGGCGACTTCGGTACCGCGACCGGCCCGGGGACCGACATCCACCACCTGCGCCCCGAGGACGTCCAGACCAACTCCATCAGGGGCAACAAGGACTTCGACAACGGCGGCAGCGCCGTGTCGGGGGCGCCTGGGAACCTCACCGACAGCGACTCCTTCGAACCGCGCGACGCGGTCAAGGGAGACGTCGCCCGGATGATCCTCTACATGGCGGTGCGCTACGAGGGCGACGACGCCTTCGCCGACCTCGAGCCCAACGACCGGGTGAGCAACGGTTCCGCCCCGAACATCGGCCGGCTCTCCGTACTGAAGCAGTGGAGCCAGGAGGACCCGCCGGACAGCTTCGAGCGGAACCGCAACGAGGTCATATTCGACCGCTTCCAGCACAACCGGAACCCGTTCATAGACCACCCCGAGTGGGTCGAGGCCATCTGGTAGGGGTTCAGACCGGTCCGGCCACGGCCTGCGCACAGTGCTCGGCGGCCTCCTCGCGGGAGCCGAAGCGCGGCAGGTCCTGGCCGGTCCCCTCACGGACCAGGTCCGGGGGACCCAGCCGGTCCCCCGGATCGACCACGGCCGCACGCCGCCCTTCCCGGGCGAGCCGGGACAGGCCGGCGTGCAGCAGCGCGAGGGCGAGCGAGTCGGCCCCGGTCACCTCACGCAGGTCGAGGACCACCGGATCGGCACGCTCCGGGCCCGACTCGTCCAGGGCGTGGAGTACCCGCTCGGCGGCGGTGAAGTCCAGGGCCCCCTGGGCGGCGACGACGCCCACCCGTTCGTGCAGCGCGCGTTCCCGACGCCCGGACGGTGCCGAGGGCAGCACATCGGCTGTGGTGACCAGTGTGACGGTGGAACCGGGCAGCGCCGGATTCTTCATGAGGTGGAGCCCGAGACGTTCCGAGACTGCGCCGAGCGCCGCATGGCCGCGGACCGAGGTGCCCGCCGCGTCCAGCAGCGGGCTGTACGCCGCCAGGCCGAAGCGCGCCGGGCCTGCGGCGATCAGGCCGCCCGAAACGCCGCTCTTGGCGGGCAGCCCGACCCTCAGCAGCCAGTCGCCCGAGGCGTCGTACATCCCGCAGGTCGCCATGACCGCGAGGACCTGCGCCGCGACCTCGGAGGAGACGACGGTCTCCCCGGTGACCGGGTTGACCCCGCCGTGCGCGAGGGTGGCGGCCATCGCCGCGAGATCGACGGCGGTGGCGCGCACCGCGCACTGCCGGAAGTAGGTGTCCACCGCGGCCACGGGGTCGACGGGCAGGTTCCCCGTGCTGCGGATCAGATAGGCGAGCGCCCGGTTGCGGTCCCCGGTCACGGCCTCGGAGCCGTACACGTCCTCGTCGACATCCAGCTTCCGCCCGGCGAACCGGCTCAGGCAGGTCAGGATGCGCTGGAACGCGGGATCCGCGCGGCTGTCGGGGACCAGGGCGGTGGTGACGATGGCACCGGCGTTGACCATCGCGTTGGCGGGCCGGCCGGTGCCGGGTTCCAGGCTGATGGCGTTGAATGCCTCGCCGCTCGGTTCGGCACCCACCCAGCGGCTCACCTCTTCGAGGCCCAGGGAGGCCAGCGCGAGGGCGTAGACGAAGGGTTTGGACACCGACTGAAGGGTGAACGGAGTGTCCGCCGCGCCGGCCCTGTAGGTGTGGCCGTCCATGCTGACGAGGGCGAGACCGAAGTCGTCGGGATCGGACCTGGCCAACTCCGGGATGTAATCGGCGCGTCGGCCTTCACGCAGACCGAGGAAGCGTCCATGGAGATCGCGCAGCGCGTCCGTGACGGCATCGGAGGCACTCACAGGGCCGCCACCGGATGCCGTACGGGCCCGCCCGGAGGACGGCACACGGGACCGCCCGTCCGGCCGGTGAATGGCTGCCCCTCCCCCGTCACTCCGCCTCGTCGCCGAAGATCTCGCGGAGCTTGGCCTCACGCTCGGTGTCGAGGTTGCTGTGCAGCAGCTCGGCGCCGCCGCCCGGCAACGACTCACTGATGCGGCTGGGCACCTCGTCGAGGGTGAGCAGGAAGAGCGCCGATGTTCCCGGCGTCACCTTCTCCTTGACCTCGGCGATGAAGTCGTCGTCGATGCCGACGTCGGCGAGCTTTCCGCCCAGCGCACCGGCCGCGGCGCCGATGGCGGCACCCAGCAGCGGCATCAGGAAGATCAGCCCGAAGAGCATTCCCCAGAAGGTGCCGCTCAGCGCCCCCGCGCCGACGAGGTTGATCAGCTGCTTGGTCTTCGGCTTGGAACGCTCGGCCGGCCAGGTCACGACGGCCGCGTCGAGAATCTTGACCAGCCCCTCCTTCTGGAGGGACTTCAGGGACGTCTCCACGCTCTCCGCGCCCTCGGCCGTCCGGAACTTCCACACCGTGAGCGTGGACATCGCATGTACCTCCGGAAGAGTGGGGGAATAATTCGCCCATACTAGGATCAAAAGGTATGTATTGACTCGTCGAACGACCGCTCTCACCCAGGGGCGGCTCTAGCACCGCGGAACCCGAACCCTCCGGGAGGGAACGATGGATACGGACGCCCTGACGCCCGGCCTGCTGCAGGAACTTCGCGCGACCAGGCCCTATCCGGCGCTGTCCCTGACGATGCCGACCCACCGCCGGGCACCGGACAACGCCCAGGACGCCGTACGGCTGCGGAACCTCGTGGCCGAGGCGGGCAACCGTCTGGACACAGACCCCCGGGTGACCCACGAGGCCCGTAGCGCGGTGAAGGCGCAGCTGGACCGCGCGGTCGCCGAGGTCGATCAGCGCCGCGCCTTGGAATCCCTAGTCATCCTCGCCGACGCCGACGAGTACCAGATCTGGCAACTGCCGCGCACAGCACCCGAACGGGTGGTGCTCAGCGACAGCTATCTCACCCGGAACCTGGTCGCGGCGAAGGCGGGAGCCCAGCTGTTCTGGGTCCTCAGCCTGTCCGCGGAACACGCGACCCTGTTCTCGGGCACGAACGACGGCCTGCAGTCCGAGCCGAGGAACGGGTTCCCGCTGTCCGCGCCGCACGAGGAGCCCAACCCTCAGCGCGAGGAGCGGATCGGCGACACCCCGAGCACCTACAGCAGCGAGGACACGCGCAACTTCATGCGCACGGTCGACGACGAGCTGCGCGGGGTCCTGGCCGCCGACCCGCGCCCACTGTTCCTCGTCGGCCTCGCCCCCGGACTCTCCCTGCTCGACGAGGTGGGCGAGAGCGCGAAGCCGGCCGTGAGCAGGGTCGCGAAGGGGACGACCGCGGACACGACCGCGCCGGAGCTGGCCAACGAGCTGGGCCCGGCCCTGCGGGACTGGCGGAAGCAGACCGCGGCCCGGATCCAGGACCGGCTCGACAACGCCCACAGCGGGCGCTCCTTCGCCGGCGGGCTCGACGAGGTGTGGCTGGCCGTGCGGGAGGGCCGTGCGGGACTGGTCGCGGTCGAGGAGCACTTCGAGCAGACGGTCAGGGTCACGGACGGTCACCTGGAGCCGGTCGGCCCGGAGGCCACACCGGCCGCGGACGGCCAGGTCCGCGAGGACATCGTCGACGAGCTCGTCGAGGCGGCGTTGGACAAGGGCTGCGAGGTGGCTTTCGTCGCCGACGACTCCCTCGCGGACCACGGCAGGCTGGCAGCCGTTCTGCGGTTCTGACCGCGTGTCCCTACGTGAGGATTATGTGAATTTTGTCTAGGTTTGGCGCTCCGAAGTCGATCTCACTGCGTTGATCCCACTGATCACGCCGTGCACGAAGGAGAGCCATTCATGGACCGATTCAGGCGCGCGTCGGCGGCAGCCCTGCTTGCAGCGGTGGCTCTGGCCGGTGCGGTGGGCGGGGCCGCCGCGTCGTCCGGTGTCCCCGCACCGCCGTCCGGGGAGCGCGCACAGGACCTGGCCACACGGCCGGCCCTCTCCGCGCACGCGACCACGCGCACCGTGGAGGCCTGGGAGGAGTTCCGTATCCACGGCTCCGCCCGCAACGTCTCGTCCGGCACCCCGGTCACCCTGCAGCAGAGGCAGGGCGATCGCTGGGTGACCCTGCCCGCCACGATGAGGACCGCCGGTTCGGGCGAGTACAGCCTGCGGGTGAAGCTGGGCATGAAAGGCGAGAACGCCCTACGGATCGTCGGCGGCGGCGCCGTCTCGCCGGTCCTCCGCACGACCGTGAGCTGAGCGTTCACCCCACGTGATCCGGCCGGCCCGCTTCTTCGGGGGCCGGCCGGATCACGTGGGGCGGAGCACGGCTCCCCGGCGTTCAGCCCTCCCAGGTCCAGTCGGCGACCTCGGGCAGATCCGTGCCGTGTTCCCGGATCCAGTCGTGGTGACGTGTGCGGGCGTCCGCCATCGCCTGCCGGACGGCGACAGCGCGGACGCCCAGGCCGGGTACCCGGTCGACCACGTCCATGACCAGCCGGAAGCGGTCCAGGTCGTTGCGGACCACCATGTCGAAGGGCGTGGTGGTGGTCCCCTCCTCCTTGTAGCCCCGGACGTGCAGATGAGCGTGTCCCGCGCGCCGGTACGCGAGTCGGTGCACCAGCCACGGGTATCCGTGGTAGGCGAAGATCACCGGCTTGTCCCGGGTGAAGACGGAGTCGTACTCCGCGTCCGGCATCCCGTGCGGATGCTCCTCGTGCGGCAGCAACCGGGTCATGTCGACCACGTTCACCACACGTACGGCGAGCTCCGGGAGGTGGCGCCGCAGCAGCCCGGCAGCGGCCATCGTCTCCAGCGTGGGTACGTCGCCGGCGCAGGCAAGCACGACGTCGGGCTCACGGCTGCCGTCCTCCGTGCCGGCCCATTCCCACACGCCGACGCCGCGCGCACAGTGCGCGCGGGCCTCTTCGAGGGTGAGCCAGTCGAAGCCCGGCTGCTTGCCGGCGACGATCACGTTGACGTGGTCACGGCTGCGCAGCACGTGGTCGGCGGTCGACAGCAGCGTGTTGGCGTCCGGCGGCAGGTACACCCGGACGACCTCGGGACTCTTGTTCAGGATGTGGTCGACGAAGCCGGGGTCCTGGTGCGAGAAACCGTTGTGGTCCTGGCGCCAGACGTGTGAGGTGAGCAGGTAGTTGAGCGAGGCCACGGGCGCACGCCAGTGGAGGCGGCGCGAGGTGCGCAGCCACTTGATGTGCTGGTTGACCATAGAGTCGACGATGTGGGCGAAGGCCTCGTACGAGGAGAACAGGCCGTGGCGTCCGGTGAGGAGGTACCCCTCCAGCCAGCCCTGGCACAGGTGCTCGGAGAGCACCTCCATCACCCGGCCGTCGCGTGCCAGATGCTCGTCGGTCGGGAGGATCTCCGCCTGCCAGGCCTTGCCGGTGGCCCCGTAGAGGGCGCCCAGCCGGTTGGACTCGGTCTCGTCGGGGCCCACCACGCGGAAGTTCCTGGTGCCGGCAGTGGCCGCCATGACGTCTTCGAGCAGCCCGCCCAGGATCCGGGTGGGCTCGTGCAGTACGGTCCCCGGCTCGTCGAACCGCACCGCGTGGTCCTCGAGAGGCGGGAGGGGGAGATCCCGCAGGAGCAGCCCGCCGTTGGCGTACGGCGTCGAGCCGAGCCGAGCGGCGCCCTCGGGAACGCACTCCAGGACCTGCGCGGTGGGCCGGCCCTCGGAGTCGAAGAGTTCCCCGGGCCGGTAGGAGCGCATCCACTCCTCGAGTTGGCGCAGATGGCCGGGGTTGTCCCGGACCCCGGGGAGGGGGACCTGGTGGGCCCGCCAGGTGTTCTCGACCGGGAGTCCGTCCACGTCCTCGGGCCCGGTCCAGCCCTTGGGGGTGCGCAGCACGATCATCGGCCAGCGGGGACGTACGGAGGCGCCTTCGGCGCGGGCGGTGCGCTGGTACTCGCCGATGCGGTCCACGGCGAGGTCCATGGCGGCGGCCAGTGCGCGGTGGACCGCGGCGGGCTCGTCCCCCTCGACGTACACGGGATCGTGGCCGTACCCGCGCAGGAGTGCGTCGAGTTCTTCCTCGGGCAACCGTGCGAGCACCGTCGGATTGGCGATCTTGTATCCGTTGAGGTGGAGGATCGGGAGGACCGCTCCGTCGTGCACGGGGTCGAGGAACTTGTTGGAGTGCCAGGACGCGGCGAGCGGCCCCGTCTCCGCTTCTCCGTCCCCGACGACGCAGGCGACCAGCAGTTCAGGGTGGTCGAAGGCCGCGCCGTAGGCGTGGGTGAGGGCGTAACCCAGTTCGCCGCCCTCATGGATGGAGCCCGGAGTCTCGGGGGCCACGTGACTGGGCACACCACCGGGGAAGGAGAACTGCTTGAACAGCGCGCCCATGCCGGCGCGATCGCGGCTGACATCCGGGTACGTCTCCGAGTAGCTGCCCTCCAGCCAGGAGTTGGCGAGGACGGCGGGACCGCCGTGACCCGGTCCCCAGACGCAGAGCGCCTGCTGGTTCCGGGCCTTGACGATCCGGTTGAGATGCGTGTGGACCAGGTTCAGTCCGGGCGAGGTGCCCCAGTGGCCGAGCAGCCGCGGTTTGATGTGCTCGGGGGCCAGCGGCTGCTCCAGCAGGGGGTTGGCCATCAGGTAGATCTGGCCGACCGCCAGGTAGTTGGCGGCCCGCCAGTGCGCGTCGAGTGCCGCGATCTCGGTGTCGGACAAAGCGGATGCCCCGGACGGTGTTCGGGCCTCGGTCATGAGACGTCTCCCAGGGGCATGGCTAGCGGGCGTCCGATTCGGGTCCGTACCAGACGGTGGTGGCGTTGCAGAACTCGCGGATCCCGTGGCCGGCCAGTTCCCGCCCGTAGCCGGAGCGCTTCACCCCGCCGAAGGGCAGCGCGGGGTGGGAGGCCGTCATTCCGTTGAAGAAGACCCCGCCGGCCTCCAGGTCGCGCACGCAGCGGTCCATCTCGCCCTCGTCGCGCGTCCAGACGTTGGAGCTGAGGCCGAACGGGGTGTCGTTGGCCAGCTCCACGGCCTCCTCCAGGTCCGCCACCCGGTAGAGCGTCGCCACCGGGCCGAAGGTCTCCTCCCGGTGGATGCGCATGTCCGGGGTGATCCCGGTGAGCACCGTGGGCTCGTAGAACCAGCCACGGTCCAGGCCCTCGGGCCGACCCCCGCCGCACAGTGCGGTGGCGCCCTTGCCCAGGGCGTCCTCGACGAGTTCCTCGAGGTCCGTGCGTCCCTGCTCGCTGGAGAGCGGCCCCACGTCGGTGGTCTCCTCCAGCGGGTCGCCGACGCTCAGGGCGCGCATCCCCGCGGTGAACCGCTCGGTGAACGCGTCGTACACGTCCGCGTGGACGATGAAGCGCTTGGCGGCGATGCAGGACTGTCCGTTGTTCTGGACACGGGCGGTCACCGCGGTGCCGGCGGCCTTCTCGACGTCCGCCGAGGGCAGGACGAGGTAGGGGTCGCTACCGCCGAGTTCCAGCACGGTCTTCTTCACCTCGTCGCCCGCGACGGAGGCGACCGAGCGGCCGGCCGGTTCGCTGCCGGTGAGCGTCGCCGCGGCGACCCGCGGGTCGCGCAGTACCGCCTCGACGGCGCCCGAGCCGATGAGGAGCGTCTGGAAGCAGCCGGCGGGGAAGCCGGCCCTGGTGAACAGGTCCTCGATGTACAGGGCGGTCTGGGGCACGTTCGAGGCGTGCTTGAGCAGACCGGTGTTGCCCGCCATGAGCGCGGGCGCGGCGAAGCGCATGACCTGCCAGAGCGGGAAGTTCCACGGCATCACGGCGAGTACGACGCCCAGTGGCCGGTAGTGCACCCGGGCGCGGGAGGCACCCGAGTCCTTCACGTCGGTTTCATCGGGGTGTTCGTCGGCGAGGAGGCGCTCGGCGTTGGCCGCGTACCAGCGCATGGCCTTCGCGCACTTGGCGGCCTCTGCGCGGGCGGCCTTGACCGGCTTGCCCATTTCGGTGGTCATGGTACGGGCGATGTCCTGCTGGTCCTCGTCCAGGAGGTCCGCCGCCCTGTTCATCAGGCGGGCGCGTTCGGCGAAGTCCGTGGTTCGATGGCTGAGGAACGCGCGGTGTGCGGCGGCGACCCTTCGCTCGGTCTCCTGCTCGTCCAGTGCGTCGAATGTCCTGAGCGTCTCGCCGTTCGCGGGATTGACCGTCGCGATGGGCATGGCAGTGCCTCCTTGCGTTGTTCTTCGACCGTGCCGCGCCACGCCGTGAAGCGCAACGCGACCCTCACGCACACGTACCCGGCCGGCGCGGATCATGCGTGCTGCGGGCACGCCGTCCGCGCCGGCCGGGTCGGCACCGGGCTGTTCGTCACACGAGTTCGGTCACGGGGCTGCCGAGGTGGGTACGGCCGCCGGGGAGGGGCGTGTCCGGAAGCAGTCCGGTGGTGCACGGCGCCTCGGCGTAGCGCGTGAACCACACGACCTTGCCGTCCGCGGTCCGGCAGGTGCCCCAGCTGTCGCTCAGGGCCATGACGCGGCTGAGGCCGCCGCCACCGCCGTCGAGCAGCCGGGGCATCCGGGCATCGTCGTCGGCCACGGACACCGTCAGGTGGCGGCCGGTCCAGCGGAGCTCGACGACGCACGGTGCGTCGTCACCGACGTGTCGCTGGACGTTCGTCAGGAGTTCCTCCGCGGCCCGGCACACCGGCCGGACGTGCAGGTCGAGACTCCAGTGACGAAGGTGTGCGGCCACTATGCGCCGCACCTGGGAAATGCGCTCTGCCGACACCTGCAGTTCGACCAGGTAATGCCGGTCGAGTGGAACGGTCATCGTCGAGGCTCCTCATCGCGAGGCTCATGCTTCACCCCGTTCGAACCAACGAGCCCCGAATACGAAGCGTGAGCGGCAATCACTTCTGGGTCACTCATCAGGGTGACCCGGGGAGGCCGGTTGCGCAACCGAAGGGGTCCGGAGCCGGCATCACGGCAGGTAGGGCAGCACTTTGTCCGGGGTGAGGGGGAGTTCGCGCAACCGGGCGCCGGTGGCGTGCCGCACCGCGTTCCCGATCGCGGCCGCGGTCCCGACAATGCCGATCTCGCCGATGCCCTTGCTGCCCATGGGGTTGAGATGCGGGTCGTCCTCCTCGATCCAGTGCGCCTGGACGTCGGGCACGTCCGCGCAGGACGGCACGTGGTAGGAGGCGAGGTCGCTCTCGGTGAAGTCGCCGAAGACCGGGTCCATGGTGCTGCCCTCCGTCAGGGCCATGCCGAGGCCCATGACCATGCCGCCGATGAACTGGGAGCGTGCCGTGCGGGAGTTGAGGATGCGTCCGGCGGCATATACGCCGAGCAGTCTGCGTACCCGGATCTCGCCGGTGAGGGAGTCGACCCCCACCTCTGCGAAGTGTGCGCCGAAGGCGTGCCGTGCGTACGGGGACTCCTGCGCCGTCTCCTCGCCGGTGTCGGCGGTGACGCGGATGCCCTCCGGCGGGAGCGGCCCGGTGTGCTGGGCGAGCCGGCGCACCAGGGCGGAGGCCGCCTTGTGCACCGCGGACCCCCAGGAGGCCGTTCCCGAGGAGCCGCCCGCGACGGGGGCGGTGGGCAGATCACTGCTGCCGATGTCGATCGTCACGCTCTCCGGGGGCGCGCCCAGGACCGAGGCGGCGATCTGCGCCAGGACGGTGCGGGCGCCGGTGCCGATGTCGGTGGCGTTGACGCCGATGCGGTAGGAGCCGTCCGGAGCGGCCTGCGCCGAGGCCGCGGACCTCGAGACGAGTACGGGGTACGTCGCCGAGGCGACCCCGGTGCCGAGCAGCCAGGGCCCGTCCACGCCGGTGGCGGGCTGCGGGTCCCGGCCGTACCAGCCGAAGCGCCGGGCTCCCTCGCTCAGACAGGCCGCGAGGTTGCGGCTGCTGAACGGACGCCCGCTGTCGGGTTCGGTCTGCGGTTCGTTGCGCAGCCGCAGCTCGACCGGGTCGATCCCGAGTGCGGACGCCAGTTCGTCCATGGCCGACTCCAGTGCGTACATGCCTGAGGCCTCCCCGGGTGCGCGCATCCAGGAGGGGCTGGGCACGTCGAGTGCGGCCACCCTGTGTTCCGTGCGGCTGTGGGGCGAGGCGTACATGACGCGGGCGGGCACCGCGGCCTGCTCGACGAACTCCTTGATCCGCGAGGTGTGGGTGACGATCTCGTGGGAGACGCTGGAGAGGACGCCGTCGCGGTCGGCGCCGAGACGTACCCGCTGCAGCGTGGGCGCGCGGTGTCCGACGATCGCCGCCATGTAACGCCGGGGCAGGGCGAGCTGGACGGGGAGCCCGGTGTGCTGTGCCGCCATCGCGGCGAGGACGGCCTGGGGACGCGGAGTGCCCTTGGAGCCGAAGCCTCCTCCGACGTGTTCGGAGATGACGGTGATGCGGGCGCGCTCGAGCCCGAGGGCCGCGGCCAGGCTGTTGCGCACGGCGGTGGATCCCTGGCTGGAGTCGTGGACGGTCAGGTGTCCGTCGGCCCACCGGGCGGTGGAGGCGTGGGGTTCCATGGGGTGGTTGTGCAGCCCTGGCAGGGTGTAGGTGGCATCGATCTGCACGGGTGCGGCGTCGAACGCTCGCATGGCGTCGCCGCGTCGGCGCACGCCCGGGTGGCCGCCGTTCGCCTCATCAGGGGTGTAGAGGCCCGGGTGGTCCCCGGTGAGGACGACGTCGTGTCCGCTGGTGGCGTACTCGACGTGAACGGCCGCCGCGCCGGCCCGGGCGGATTCCGGGCTCTCCGCCAGCACGAGCGCGACGGGCCAGCCCCGGTGCGGCACCCGGCTGTCCTGGAGCACGGCGAGGATCGGGTCGTCGGGCTCCTTCAGCCGCGGCGCGTTGTCGTGGGTCAGGACCGTGTGCACCCCGGGTACCGCGACTGCGTCGGCGGTACGGATCGCGGTCACGCGACCGCTCGGGACGGTGGCGGGGACGATCCAGCCGTACAGACAGCCGGGCTCGGAGTGCTCCGCGGCGTATCGGGCGGTGCCGGTGACCTTGTCCCGGCCCTCGCGGCGGACGACGGGCGCACCCAGCGCCTGAGGGGAGTCGCTCATGACGGAAGTCCTCGGTTCGTCGGGGTGTGCGGAGGCGGGCGGATCAGGCCTGTGCGGCCCGGCCGGTGAGTTCGGCGAGGGCGCCGACGGCCAGCCTGCGGGCCAGGTCGACCTTGAAGCCGTTGTCGCGCAGGGGCCTGGCCGCTGCGAGTTCGGCGTCAACCGCCCGCGCGAACGTGTCCCCGGTCGCGGGGGCGCCGCGCAGCAGGTCCTCGGCGACCCGGGCACGCCACGGCCGGTGCGCGAGCCCTCCGAAGGCGAGCGAAGCACGGTCGACGTGCCCGTCGCGCAGGCTCAGCACGGCCGCGACGGAGGCCAGTGCGAAGGCGTACGAAGCACGGTCCCGGGCCTTGCGGTAGAGACAGACGGCACCGGCGGGAGGCGGCGGCAGCACCACTTCGGTGATCAGCTCACCCGGGCGGATCACAGTGTCCTGGTCAGGGTTGTCGCCGGGCAGCCGGTGGAAGTCGGTCACGGGCACGGTCCGCTCCCCCTCGGGCCCCCGCAGCTGCACGGTGGCGTCCAGGGCCGCGAGAGCGACCGCCATGTCGGACGGGTTGGTGGCGACGCAGTCCTGCGAGTGACCCAGCACCGCGAGATCGCGGTGCGCGCCCTCCCGCGCCGGACAGCCCGAGCCGGGAGTCCGCTTGTTGCAGGGCTTGGAGACGTCCTGGAAGTAGGGGCACCGGGTGCGCTGGAGCAGATTCCCGCCGGTGGTGGCGGTGTTGCGGAGCTGCCCGGAGGCACCGGCCAGGAGCGCCTGCGACAGGGCCGGATAGCCGTTCCGTACGTCGGGGTGGGCGGCGAGGTCGCTGTTGCGCACGGTCGCACCGATCCGGAGACCGCCGTCGTCCGTCCGTGTCACACGGTCCAGCGGCAGCCGGCTGACGTCGACGATCAGACCGGGCGACTCCACCCCGAGTTTCATAAGGTCCACGAGATTGGTTCCGCCGCCGAGGAACCGGGCGCCGGGATGCCCGGCACCGGCGCGGACGGCTTCGGCGACGGAGGCGGGACGCAGATAGGCGAAGGGTTTCACGGTGCCACGTCCTCGATCGCTTCGACGATGTGCGGGTAGGCGCCGCACCGGCAGATGTTTCCGCTCATCCGCTCCCGGATCTCGTCCGGGTCGAGGGCGAAAGGCCCTGCGGCGGCGAGCGCGGCCCACGGGGTGACGTGCGAGGGGAAGCCGTCCTCGGCCTCGCCGAGCATGCCTGCCGCCGAGCAGATCTGGCCCGGGGTGCAGTAACCGCACTGGAGCGCGTCCCTCTCCAGGAAGGCCGACTGCAGTGGATGCAGCCGGTCGCCCTCGGCGAGTCCTTCGACGGTTGTGATGTGGGCGTCCTCCTGGGCGACGGCCAGCAGCAGGCAGCTGTTGGCGCGACGGCCGTCGACGAGCACGGTGCAGGCTCCGCACTGGCCGTGGTCGCAGCCCTTCTTGGCTCCCGTGAGCCCGAGATGCTCCCGCAGGGCGTCCAGCACGGTGGTGCGGTGGTCGAGCGTCAGCGTCTGCGCGGTGCCGTTGACGTGCAGGGTGAGGGTCGAGCGCTCGTCGGCGGGTCGCAGCCGTCCGCCGTCGCTGTCGTCGTTCGCGGGAGTGGTGTCCATGTACGTGTGTGCCTTCCGGAGCTCGGTTCGCGTGGAGTTGGTCAGGCGGCGTCGCGGCTTTCCAGCCGGAGCCGGACCTCCTGTTCCTGGTCCCCCGAGGCAGTCCCCACGACCTTGACCGTGAAGGTGTCCGCCAGGCGCCGACGGAGCCGGTCGACCGCCCAGTAGCCGCCCTGTGCCTCCACGGTCACCGGACCGGAGAGCTGTGCCGACTGCGTGCCCTCCCGCATGTCGGAGACGTCGACGGTCACCGTCCATACGGTCGGGCGGGTCCTTGATGCGTCCTCGGGGGCATCGTCCGCCGTCCGGTCGGAGGCGAAGGAGCGGCGCAGCACATCGAACACGGTCCGCGCGTCCTGTGCCGGGCACCCGGTCATCTCGACGACGACGTCGCCGCTCTCCTGGTGGTCCTGCGTCTGTACGTCCGGGTTGTTCACCGTGGGTCCTTTCACTTGCTGTGTGCGGTGCGTCGTGCCACGGCCTCACGCTGGGGGCCGACGGTGTGGGCGGGGTCCTCGGCGGAGGCGATGCCGGCGGCGAAGACCCCGAAGCGGGTACAGGCGGAGCCGGCCAGCAGAGCGAGCCCCGCACCGGCCGCGGCGGCGCGGCTGCGGTGCCCGAACAGAACGGCGCCCGCTGCACCGGCCGCGGTCAGTGCGCGCGCGGCACGCATCAGCGTTCCGGCCCTGCCTTCCTGGTAGGTGACCGCGACGGTGTCCAGGCGCCGTTCGACCGCCCGGAGTGCGGCCACGTCCGCGAGGGCCGCGAGCGCGGCCGCGCATCGGGCCGGGGCGTTCTCGTGGAGAGGCCCCACGGCCAGCGCCATGCCGGAGGCGGCCCCGGTGGCCGACGCCGCGAAGAGGTAGGGAAGTTCGCGGTGTACGCCGTGCCAGGCGGGTACGGCCGTGTCGGCCGCGAGGACCGCGGTGTAGGTGGCGAGTGCCGGGCCGAGCAGGGCGGCTGCCGTCGTGGCTGCGGCACCGGCCTTCGGGAGCCGGCCGGAGGCGGCGCAGAGCGCGGCCGCCCCGGCGGCCGGGCCGTAGGCGGAGAGCAGCCAGGACCCCATGCTCATCGGGGAGGTGGGCTTGAAGACGCGCAGCATGTTGGGGAAGCGTGATGGTCTGCCGAGGTCGTGGATGAGGGCTGCCGCGGAGAGGCCGACGGCTGTCAGTGAGGACACCTTGAGCGCTGTCGCGGTGGTGGTGCGTCCGGTGAGCTGGGCACCGGCCGCGAGAACGGACCCAGCGCCGGCCAGTCCTCCGAGGAAGAAGTATCCGGCGATGTCCTGGGCCGACCAGGAGGGCGCCTTGATGACCGGGCGTCCGTAGTAGGAGTCGGGACCGGCCGCCGGGGTTCGCGACGTGTCCGGGGTCATCGGCGCGCCTTCCTTCGGGTGAGTGCTGGAAGCACGAAGGACAGCGCGGCCGATCCGGCCAGCGACAGCGCGGCGATCCCGGCGTGGCGCCACATGGCGGGCAGGTCGCGGGTGGTCACGACCGGATCCGGGGGGAGCCCGTAGACCTCGGGCTCGTCGAGGAGCAGGAAGAAGGCGCCGTCCCCACCCACCCCGTTGTCCGGTTCATGGCCGTAGAGCCGTGCCTCGGTGACCCCGGCGTCGTGCAGCTGTTCCACCCGCAGCGCGGCGCGCTCACGCAGCTCGTCGAGCGGGCCGAACTGGATGGACTCGGTGGGGCAGGCCTTGGCGCAGGCGGGTTCCTGTCCGGCGCCGAGGCGGTCGTAGCACATGGTGCACTTGAACGCGCGTCCGTCCGTGGGGCGTTGCTCGATCACCCCGTACGGACAGGCGGGAACGCAGACGCCGCATCCGTTGCAGATGTCCTCCTGGACGACGACCGTGCCGAATTCCGTGCGGAAGAGCGATCCGGTGGGACAGACGTCGAGACAGGCGGCATGGGTGCAGTGCTTGCACACGTCGGAGGACATCAGCCAGCGCATGCCCGTCGCTTCCGCCGGGCCCCCCGCCGCGCGGTCCGGCTCGACGAGCGGCAGCATGGTGCGTCCGGACGGCGTCGGCTGTTCGACGAAGGCGACGTGCCGCCAGGTCGACGCGCCGAGTCCACCGGTGTTGTCGTACGACATGCCGGTGAGCGTCAGTCCGTCCTCGGGAATGGCGTTCCACTCCTTGCAGGCGACCTCGCAGGCCTTGCAGCCGATGCAGACGGAGGTGTCGGTGAAGAAGCCGACGCGTGGTGGGGCGTTTGTGTGGCCCGCGTCCCGTGCCGGGTCCTGGCCGGTTCCGCTGTACAGGTCGTCCCTCACGTCGTCTCCTGCGTTCCGGTTGTCTCCGAGATCCCTGCCCGGCTGCGGTATTCCGCGACCATCTCCGGGAGTGCGGGGCCCCTGGGCCGGCGTCCGGGACGGATGTCGGCGGTGAGCGCCTTGTCCTCCTGGATCAGGCCGTTGGGGTCGAGCGCGATCGCGACGAGTTCGTTGGCGGCGTCGCCGGTGGCGATGCCGTTGGGTCCCCAGTGGAACGGCAGCCCGATCTGGTGCACGGTCCGGCCGTGCACGGTGAGCGGGGTGATCCGGCCGGTCACCATCACGCGGGCCTCCACTGCGTTACGGGCCGTGACGATCGTGGCCCAGCCACCGTGTTCCAGCCCGCGTTCGGCGGCGAGCTGTGGCGAGACCTCGCAGAAGAACTCGGGCTGAAGTTCGGACAGATATGGTGACCAGCGGCTCATCCCGCCCGCCGTGAAGTGCTCGGTGAGGCGGTGGGTGGTGACGATGTACGGGTAGACGTCCGCGCCCGGCTCGTCGCCGCTCGGGTGGTAGCGGTTGCCCTCGCGCCGGTGGAGCAGCCGGACCGGCGAGCGGGAGCGTGCGGGGTACAGCGCGTTCGTGAACGGCGAGTCCTGCGGCTCGTAGTGAGTGGGCAGCGGGCCGTCCTCGAGGCCCGCCGGGGCGTACAACCAGCCCTTCCCGTCGGCCTGCATGATGAACGGGTCGTCCCCGCGCAGCGCGTCGGGCCCGGTGGCACCGGGCGGCGGTACGTGATCGGGTGCGCGGTCCGGCACGAAGTCCGGGACATCGTGGCCGGTCCACTTCCGCTCGGCCTCGTCCCACCAGATGTAGGCCTTGCGGGCGCTCCAGGGTGTTCCGTCGGGTGCGGCGGAGGCACGGTTGTAGAGGATCCGGCGGTTGGCGGGCCAGGCCCAGCCCCATTCGGCGGCGACCCAGTCCTGCTCGGTGTGCGGTTTGCGGCGAGCGGCCTGGTTGACGCCGTCCGCGTACACACCGCAGTAGATCCAGCACCCGCACCGGGTCGAGCCGTCGTCCTTGAGCTCGGTGTAGGCGTTCAGCGGCGCGCCGTCGGGACCGTGCCCGTTGATCTCCGCGAGCACCGAGGCCGCGACCGGCTCCTCGAGCGGCCCCTCCACGGGATAGTCCCAGGTGAGGTCCTGCGGGGCCTTGTCCATCGGGTCGCCGGACGCGGCGAGCCGCTCCTTGATGCGGCGGCCCAGGTGGTAGGTGAACCAGAGGTCACTGCGCGCGTCCCCTTCGGGTTCGACCGCCGCGTGGTGCCACTGCAGCCAGCGGTTGGTGTTGGTGAAGGAACCGGACTTCTCCGTGTGCGAGGCCGCCGGGAAGAAGAAGACCTCGGTGCCCACGTCCTCGGTCCTCATCTCGCCGGTCTCGGTCTCAGGGCCGTCCTTCCACCAGGTCGCGGACTCGATGAGGGAGAAGTCGCGGACCACCAGCCATTCGAGTCGTGCCATGCCGAGCCGCTGCAGCCGCGCGTTGGCGGAGCCGACGGCCGGGTTCTCCCCCATCAGGAAATAGCCCTTGCACTCGCCGTCCAGCTGGGCCATCACCGTCTCGTAGGTGCCGTGCGAACCGGTGAGGCGGGGCAGGTGATCGAAGCAGAAGTCGTTCGCGGCCGTCGCGGCGTCCCCGTAGTAGGCCTTGAGCAGACTGACGAAGTAGGCCCGCATGTTGCCCCAGAAGCCCTTCTCCGTGCGGCTCGCCCCGATGAAGGCGTCCAGGTCCTCATGGGCGTGGGCGTGCGGCATCGGGAGATAGCCGGGCAGCAGGTTGAAGAGGGTCGGGATGTCGCTGGAGCCCTGGATGGAGGCGTGGCCGCGCAGAGCCTGGATGCCGCCGCCCGGCCGCCCGATGTTGCCCAGGAGCAGCTGGAGGACGCTCGCAGCCCGGATGCACTGGGAGCCGGTGGAGTGCTGGGTCCAGCCCACCGCGTAGGCGAAGGCACTGGTGCGGTCGGGCCCGGAGTTGGAGGTCAAGGCATCGCAGACCGTCAGGAACGCCTCGCGCCCGATCCCGCAGATCCTCTCCACCATCTCAGGGGTGTAGCGGGCGTAGTGGCGCCTGAGGATCTGGTAGACGCACCGGGGGTCCTGGAGCGTCTCGTCGCGCGGGGGCCACGGCTTCGCCTGGGGGCCGCCGGACCCGTGGGCCTCGGACTCGGCCGCCTCGTGGATCCGCTCGTGGTCCTCGGCGTCCTCGGTCCGGCGCTCGTACTGCTCGTCGACGTCACCCGAGGGCGCCTGGACGTCGGCGCCACGGTACTGCCAGGTCTCGGCGTCGTAGTGACGGCGCTCCTCGTCGAGACCGGAGAAGACGCCGTCGAGGTCCTCCGTGTCCCTGAATTCGTCGCCGACCAGCGTGGCCGCGTTGGTGTAGCTGAGGACGTACTCCCTGAAGTCCTTCTCCTCGGTGAGTACGTGGTTGATGATGCCGCCGAGGAACGCGATGTCGCTCCCCGCCCGGATCGGAACGAAAAGGTCGGCCAGTGCGCTCGTACGGGTGAAGCGCGGATCCACATGGATGATCCGGGCGCCGCGCGCCTTGGCCTCCATCACCCACTGGAAGCCGACCGGATGGGCCTCTGCGAAATTCGAACCCTGGATGACGATGCAGTCCGAGTGCTGGAGGTCCTGCATGAAGGTGGTCGCCCCGCCCCGGCCGAACGAGGTGCCGAGGCCGGCGACGGTGGAGCTGTGGCACACCCTCGCCTGGTTCTCCACCTGCACGATGCCGAGGCCGGTGAAGAGCTTCTTGATCAGGTAGTTCTCCTCGTTGTCCAACGTGGCCCCGCCGAGACTGGCGATGCCCAGGGTGCGTGCCGTACGGAGCCCTTCGTGCTCCCACTGCCAGGTCCTGCGCCGGGTCTCGACGACGCGGTCCGCGACCATGTCCATCGCCGTCCCGAGATCGAGCGGCTCCCAGTCGGTGCCGTACGGGCGCCTGTAGAGCACCTGGTGGCGGCGGGCCTGGCCGGTGGTGAGCTGGAGCGTCGCGGAACCCTTCGGGCACAGTCTGCCGCGGCTGACCGGCGAGTCCGGATCGCCCTCGATCTGGACGACCCGGTCGTCCTTGACGTACACCTGCTGGCCGCAGCCGACCGCGCAGTACGGGCAGACGGACTTGACCACGCGGTCCGCCGTGGACGTCCGGGGCCGCGCCTGCTCCGTCTTCCCCGACACCACGGCCCGCCCCCTGCCCAGAGAATCACCACCGGTCAGCTGCCGGTACACGGGCCAGCGGCCGAGCGGGTTACCTGCTCCCATGGCGTTTCCTCCAGCCGTCCGGGACTCACTCAAGGCTCACCCCACGGCTCCGTGTCGGCGACACGAGCGACGGCTCGGACGTGCGGGGCCGCGAAAGATCTCGTACCCGGTGTGCGGCGGGGAAACGTGGCGCTGCCCGGCCATCGCCTACAGTTCGCGCAGCGCCGGCAGCAGCGTGCTGTGCGCCCAGTCGATGAAGGGCCGCTGCTGCGCCCCGCCGATCTGGACGAGGGCGACCTCGGTGAAGCCCGCGTCGACGTAGGGGCGCACGGCTTCGACGAACGCGTCGACGTCGGAGCCGCACGGAATCGATTCGGCGATGTCCTCCGTGCGGACGAACTGCGTCGCCTGCTCGAACGCGGACGGCCCCGGCAACTCGGAGTTGACCTTCCAGCCGCCGAGCGACCAGCGGAACTGGTCGTGGGCGCGGGCGATCGCGGCGTCACGGTCGGTGTCGTAGCAGACGGGCACCTGTCCCACCCGGGGCTTCCCGTTCCCGCCGTGCCGGTCGAACTCCTTCAGCAGTCCGCTCCTGGGTTCGGTCGCGATGACCAGGTCGCCGAGCCTGCCCGCGAGTTCGCAGGACCTCTCCCCCGAGACCGCGATGCCGATGGGGACCCGCTGCGCGGGCAGGTCCCACAGCGTGGCGTTCTCCACGTCGAAGTGGGTGCCGTGGTGGTTGACGTAGCCCCCGTCGAAGAGGGCGCGGATGATCTGTACGGCCTCCTCGAGCATCTCCAGGCGGACGTGGGCAGCGGGCCAGCCGGCCCCGACGACGTGTTCGTTGAGGCTCTCTCCGGAGCCGAGGCCGAGCCTGAAGCGGCCCTCGGCGAGCAGTTGCAGCGTCGCCGCCTTCTGCGCCACCACCGCCGGGTGGTAGCGCGTCGTCGGGCAGGTCACGTACGTCATCAGGGGGATCGTGGACGTCGCCTGGGCTGCGGCCCCCAGGACGGACCACGCGTAAGGCGCGTGTCCCTGGGAAGCCAACCAGGGGAAGTAGTGATCGGACGTGACGCTGAAATCGAAGCCGGCCTTCTCCGCTGCGACCACGTCCTCGACGAGGGCACGGGGGCCTGCTTGCTCGGTCATCATCGTGTAGCCGATTTGAACCATATGAAACACATTTACCGTGACATCGCCATAAAACATGAATTCATGTCAATGGCTGTCTGTGATCGATTCCCTGGGGTATGCGCCATGCATGGACGTAACGAACGGAGCATGGAAATCGCTCGCCAGCACCGGCGGCGCCGACGGGCCGGGAGCAGTAGGCGTGATCATCGGCATCGTCGGCCTGTTCGTGGTGCTTCTCCTGATCGGGGGCTTCTGGTTCGGGATGCGGCGGCGCGACAAGGAATCACGGCCGCCGCGCCCCGAGGAGCAGCCGGTGCGTCCGGAGCACCGGACGGAGATCCAGGAGAGCGGGCAGCACGGCTCGGACCGCTTCCCCGAGAACGGCCACGCCCTCACCCCGTACGAGCTCAGCGACCGCGGTAACGAGGTGATCCCGCCGCCGGACGACGAGCACCGGCGTGACTGACACACGATCACACCGGCCACCGGCCGGCCGGGCACAGACGTCCGGGCCCGTCACGGAACGGGTCCGGACGTCTGTGCCCGGCCTTTCATCTCTCAGCGTCGATCGGAGGAACATGAAGCCAGGGGGCATATGAGTCAGCCGGAGTCGGACCGCAGGACCCGGGTCACCGTGCTGGTCGCGCTCGTCGCCAACCTCGTCATCGCCGTGGCCAAAGGGGTGGGGGGATTCCTCTCGGGCTCTCCCGCCCTCCTGTCCGAAGCCGCCCACTCCGTGGCGGACAGCGTGAACGAGGTCTTCCTGCTGGCCGCGCTCAGACGCAGCCGCCGCCCGCCCGACGCCCGTCACCCCTTCGGGTACGGCAAGGAGCGCTACTTCTGGTCACTGCTCGCGGCCGTCGGAATCTTTGTCGTGGGCGGTTGTTTCTCGTTCTACCAAGGCGTTGAGGCGCTGGGCCGCGACGAGCAGGAGTCACCCGACGGATACACGGCCGGCCTGATCGTCCTCGGAGTCGCCCTCGTCGCGGAAGGCAGCTCGCTGGTCCGCGCCCTGGTCCAGCTCCGGGGCGAGAAGAGTGCCGCCCGTGACCCCGCACTGAGAACGGTGATCGCCGAGGACAGCACAGCGGTGCTGGGCGTACTGCTAGCGATGGCGGGGATGGTGCTGCACCTGGTGACAGGAGACGTCGTGTGGGAGGCGTCGGCCTCCCTGGGGATCGGCGTCCTGCTGGTCTACGTCGCCTTCCGGCTCGGCAGGGACGCCCGTGAAAGGCTGATCGGGGAGTCCGCCGACCCGGGGCTGCGCCGGGGCGTGGAGGAGTTCCTCACGTCCCAGGCAGAGATCGACAACGTCGCGGCCCTGTTCACCATGGGCCTCGGCCTCGACTCGGTGCTGGTGGCGGCCAGGATCGATCTGGCGCCAGGCATCGACAGCGAGGAGGTGGAGCGGGTCGCCGTCCGCATCAAGCGCTCGATCGCCAGGACCTGGCCGGAGGCCGAGCACGTCTTCCTCGACATCACGAACGCGCCGCCCCGGGGCGGGGTGTGATCACGGCCGCCGCGTGTTGCGGGAGTCGCCGGGGCGCATGAGGCTGGTCCTGGCCCCGCGGCACCGAAGAAGTCATGCCGCAGAACCGATAAGGCAGTGGGACCATGACTACTGGCGATCCGCGGACCGCGCCGGAACCGGCAGTGCTGAGCGGTGCGAGCGCCCCGTGCTGGGTACACCTGGTGACCCGCGGCCTGGAGGACGCCCAGCGCTTCTACGGCGCCGTTCTCGGCTGGACGTTCCGCCCCGGCCCACTGGGCCGGAACTTCGTGATGGCGCGCTCCGGCGGGGCACCGGTGGCCGGCATCGGCGCGGTCGCGTCGGCCTACCAGGTGGGCGTGGCCTGGATGCCCTACTTCTCGGTCCGGGACGCCGATGTCGTCTCGGACCGCATCCGCGAGCGCAGCGGCACCGTGGGCGTGGGCCCGCTGACCGTCGGACAGGGCCGCGCGGTGCTGGCCGCCGACCGGGACGGCGCCTCGTTCGGCGTCTGGGAGTGGACCGGGCGCGCGGCCACACTCGCGCCGTCCGGGAACCGGGCTCACGCCTGGCTGCGGCTGCGCACCAGGGACGCCTTCGACGCCGCGATCTTCTACGGCGAGGTCCTCGGCTGGGAGAGCGGGGAGCCCGGCGGCTGCGAGGTGGCGTACGTGAAGGAAGAGGTGCTCGTACGCTGCAACGGACGCCCGCTGGCCCGGATCAGCTCCGGTGCCGTGGAGGCCGCTCCCGACCCCCAGGTGCGTCCGCACTGGCAGGTGCAGTTCCCGGTGGCCGATGTGGGCACCACGGTCCTCGCCGCGGAGCGCGACGGAGGGACCCTCATGGAGCGGCGCGATGTGCAGTACGGCAGCGAGGCGACGCTACGGGACCCGGACGGCGCGCTGTTCACCGTCACTGACGTACGCAGCCCCGCGGGTGCGGACGAGGACTGACGGGTCAGGGACGCGGGTCGGAGTCGTCGGCGCCCTGGGTCTTCGTCCCGTCGGCCTGCCGACGGCCGTTGTCCCGGGCGATCGCCCACAGCGGGAACACGAACCAGCAGACCAGGAACCAGAGGGCCATACCGCCCACCAGCCAGAGGGCCGCCACGTTGTGCAGCGCCACCCGCAGTATGAGCAGCAGCGTGCTGCACATCGTGCAGAAGAGCAGGCCGAGACCCATCTTCGTCACGCGTGAGGCCCAGATGACCGTCTGTGGCTTCAACCGGCGGCCGGTGAGCAGCCGGTGGTACGACACCGGCCCTATCAGCGCCGCGGCGGTCGCCGACCCCAGCATGACGGTCACGACGTAGATGTTCCGGTCGACGGTGGACAGGTCGCTGAAGCGGGGCTGGAAGACCACCGCGAGCAGGAAACCGAACAGGATCTGGACGCCGGTCTGCGCCACGCGCAGTTCTTGCAGCAGGTCACCCCACTGCCGGTCCGCGCGCTCCTCCTCGGTCTCGTGCCGTCCGCTGCGCGGGTTCGTACCCGCCTCGTCTCTCCCCGTGTCACCGCTGCCCGCCGGTATCTGTCCCATCGATCCTCCCCCACCTCGTAGAGGTGGTACTGGTTCCCCGCGAAGCCGTCGTGAATCCTGGGCCACCGGCGTTCCGGGCCGGCCGGGCAGACACAGGAGAACGCGCCTGCTGACGCTCTCCATGGTGGCAGCCACGGGGAGATCCACCACACCGGCGGCGGGGAGGGTGCCGATCGGGGCCCACTGAGGGCCAGAACCTCGACGCACCGTCACAACTCGCCTATGATCGGCGTACGGCATCGCGCGTCGGTCACCGTCTGGGTGAGGCGTGGAGGTAGCCCGTGAGATGCCCTCTGGAGGCATTCCACAGTGTCGGTCGAGTTGAATCACACCATCGTTCACAGCAGGAACAACCGCGAGTCGGCGGAGTTCCTGGCGCACATTCTGGGTCTCACCGTCGGAACCGAGTGGGGGCCCTTCATCCCGGTGGTCCTCGCGAACGGCGTCACGCTGGACTTCGCGACCGTTCCCGCCGAGTCGATCACCGTGCAGCACTACGCCTTCCTGATCACGGAGGCGGAGTTCGACACCTCCTTCGACCGCATCAAGGCGGACGGGATCACGTACTACGCCGATCCCCACCAGAAGCATCCCGGCGAGATCAACCACAACGACGGGGGACGCGGGGTGTACTTCCCGGACCCCGACGGCCACGGGATGGAACTCATCACCCGTCCTTACGGCGGCTGGTCGTAGCGGTCCCCGTCCCGGGCACATAAGAGTGGCCCGGCCGCGATCAAGGATCCGGCCGGGCCGTTCGGCTCAGGGACCGCCGTCGACCGTGAGCACCAGCTCGGGCCGGTCCCACATCACCGCGGGCGGGCGCGCCGCGACGGTACCGGTGCGTTCGGCGCCCACACTGCGGTAGAAGCCTTCGGCCGGCGGGTGAGCGACCACACGGACGGACGGCAGGCCGGCACGGCGCGCTTCCTCGCGGAGGTGGCCGACGAGGAGCCGCCCGATGCCCCGCCCCTGGACGTCGTCGGCGACGAACATCAGGTCGAGCTCCGGCGGGGAGAGGACCAACGCGTAGAAACCCAGCACCCGGCCGTCGTCGTCCACCGCCACGTGGACGCGGTGCGCCTCGATGTAGTCCGGGCCGACCTTGTAGCCCGCGACCATGGGTGCGTAGGGGCCCTCGTAGGCACGGGACGTGGTGACCAGGCGGGTGAGCCGCCTGGCGTCCCGTGCGACGGCGCGCCTGATCCGGACCTCGCCGTGCCGGCCCGTGACGCTCGATCTCATGAAACGAGTATCGCGCACCCCGGGTGCGGGGCGCGCCTGCTGCTCAGCGTCCGCGCTCGGCACGCCACTCGCCGACGACCGCGTCGATGTCGAACGGCTCGAGGTTCAGCGGGGGGCCCGCCGGCGGTCTGGCAAGTGCCTCGCGGATCCTCTCGTTCATCTCGTTCAGGATGCGCCGGACCTCCGCCTCCGACCGTGCGCGGGACGCGTCGAGCCGGGCGTCCTCGGCCGCCTTGCGCAGCGTCAGCGAGGGCGGGAGCGCGGACAGCCCCTCACGCTCCATCTTGGCCTTGATCCACCACATCGCGTCGTAGGGCCTGTCGAGACCGGGAATCGGCTTGCCCGCGCCCGGCAGGCCGGCGAAGGCGCCCCTCTCCTCGGCCTCGCGGATCTGCCGGTCCACCCAGGTCTCGAAGCCGACCCCTGCGGGTTTGCACTCGGTCACCGCGTGCCCCTCTCGCAACTCGTGCCGGACGGCGTCGCGTTCGCCCGGACGCGTCCGCGCCCGACGTGTCCCAGGATACCGGGGGCATTCCCGCATGAACGGTGTCCAGCGGGTACACGGCTGGTGCACACCGCCCGGCCGGCACCACCGGACCGGGCCCTCACCGGAAGGGGTTGACGAGAGTGGAACAGCACGACGCACCGACCGCGAACCGACGGGAGCGTCGGCCATGACGACCGTGGTGATCATCGTTGCCGTCGTCCTCGTGGCAGCGCTCGCCTTCTTCCTCATCCGCGGCCGCAGGACCGGCGGGCGGGGGCTGCAGCGCCGCTTCGGACCCGAGTACGACCGGACGGTCGCCCGTCACGACGGCGACACGAAAGCGGCCGAGCACGAGCTTTCGGAACGCGTGAGGCTGCACGGCTCCCTGTCGGAGCGGCCCTTGCGGCCGGAGGCCCGCGAGGCCTACGCCCGCCGCTGGGCCGAGGTGCAGGAGCGGTTCATCGACTCCCCCAGGGAAGCGGTCGCCGAAGCCGACGCGCTACTGGCGCAGCTGGCACGTGACCGGGGCTTCCCGGAAGGCGACAGCTTCCAGGAGCAGACGGACGCTCTCTCCGTCCATCACGCCGAGCAGGTCGACGGCTACCGCAGGGTGCACACGGCCGTGCGTGGCCAGGGCGGCACGGAGGAGATGAGGAAGGCCCTGATCGAGTCGCGGGCACTCTTCGACGTACTTCTCGCGGACGCAGCAGAAGAGCCGGTCCGGACGGACCGGCACGAGGCGAAGGGCAGTGCAGCAGCATGACCAACCGCACCGAGCACACGACAGAACCCGTCTCCCCCACGCAGGCCCGGCACACCGGCGTCCCGGGAAGCACAGCCGGCGCCGCGTCGGGCAGGAACCCGGGCGCGGCGACCGGAATGGCGTCCGGAGACAGCAAGGGCCTCGGGCCGAAGAGCGGCGGTCCCGGTGATCTCAGCGTTCCGCCCGCCCCGCGCTCGGCCCCCGCCGCGCCGGCGACCGAGCACCACGAGGCCCCGGGCACCAGCCGGCCCCTGATCCCCCGTGACGAGCAGGACGCGCTGTCCCTCCGCATGCAGCAGGCGGTCACCGAATTCGTCGAGAGCCCACGCCGGGCGGTCGAGTCGGCGGACAGCACGTTCGACCGGATCGTCTCGGGTTTGACCGAGGCCCTGGCGGAACGCAGGCGCGTCCTGCGCGCGAGCTGGCAGGAGCAGGACACCGATGCCCAGACCGAGGAACTGCGGATAGCGCTCCAGCGCTATCGCGACATCAGCGAGCAGCTGTTGAGGATCTGAGCGGCGCAGCCGCCGAACCCAGGCCCGGTGCCACGTCCCCCGACGCGGCACCGGGCCGCCCCGCGTCCGGGGCCTGTGGTCGTGCCGGGGCGGCCAGGCCGGTCAAGCCGGGACGGCCAGGTCGGCACGCAGCCGCTCGGCCACCTCCGGGGGTAGGCGCAGCGCCTTGCCCAGGTAGCCGTCGAGCCCGCCCCAGCGCTCGTCCATCGCGTCCAGGGCCGCCTCGAGGTAGCGGGGCCGGGCCTCGATGACCGCGGACGCGATCTCCGGGTCCCCGCCCTCGTCGAGAAAGCGCCGTACGGCCGGTCCGAAGGCGGCGCGCACCGCCCGGTTCACCGCGAGGAACTCCGCGCGTACTACCTCACGCGACGCGCCCGCCATCATCAGCAGGAGAGCGGTGGCCCAGCCCGTCCGGTCCTTCCCGGTCGCGCAGTGGAAGAGGAGCGGTCTCGCCCGCGGATCCGCGACGGTGTCGAGGAAGGCACGGTAGGCGGCCGCCGCTCCCGGGGACAGGACCATCTTGCGATAGGTCTGTGCGAACAGTTCCTCGGCCCTGCCACCACCGAGCAGGACGGCTGCTCCGTCCGGGTCGCCGAGCAACGCCTTGAGCCTGGCGGGCGCCAAGCCGGGGTTGTCGCCGAGGACGTCCGCGACGAACAGCCTCGCCCCCGCCGGCAGCCGGTCGGGCGCCCATCGGCGCTCGTCGGCGGTACGCAGATCGACGACGGTGCGGATGCCGAGCGCGGCCACCGCCATGTCGTGCTCACCGAGCTCGCTCAGCTGGCCCGAGCGCAGAAGGATTCCCTGCCGCAGGCGGTGGTGGCGCCCCAGGGCGATACCGCCCAGATCGCGCAGGTTGACAACGGTCGAAGCGGGGACGGCCCGGGCGGTCTGCACGATGAACTGCCTCTTTCCCGACAGACTGCAGGTCGGAATCAACGTCGCACGGCGTGCGGATATCGACAAAGGGAACGTGAGGTACCGGGGGCACCGGGCGGTGGGGCTTCAGTCGGCGAGGATCCTCGTCTTCTGCTCCGCGAACTCCGCGTCGGTGAGAACGCCCCGCTGCTTCAGTTCGGCGAGCCTCTCGAGCAGCGTGATGACATCGTCCCCGCCGTCCGCGGGAACGCGCTCGTGCGCCAGGAGACGGCCGCCCGCGTCCTGGACCACCCGGGTGAGAGGCACCGACCAGAGGTCCTCCCACACGATCAGTGCGGCGGAGGCTTCCTCCGGCAGACGTTCGAGCGCATCGAGGTCCGTGATCTGCGGCAGACCGGCCGGCTGGTCTGCCGGCGGCTCGAACGGCACCAGCCCCTGCGGGTCCATCTCCCTCAGCGCGACGCGCTCGACGACGCCGCCCGCGGCTCTGCGGGCGAAGGCCAGGTCGAGGATGCGTACCGCCTCGGACGCGACGGCGTCGGCCAGTACGGGTGCGATGGCGTCGGCGAACCGGGCGCCGGGAAAGGCGACGACGAGATATTCCACGGGTCCGACGGCCATGGTGCGTCCTTCCCCTGCGGTTCTGGGTCGCAAGCAGCATATATTCGGGTGATCAGTTACGCACTGTGAAAAACAGTGACAGTCCGGGCGCCGATCGAACGTGGCACCGGGCTGCGGGCGTGCCATGGCACCGGCCCGTCTTGCCGCGGCATGGGAGAGTTGTCCTGTGACGCTGGAGGACCTCGTCCGGCTGCGCCGGGCCCGTGACCGGATGGACCGCGACTACGCGGAGCCGCTCGACGTTCCGGCGCTCGCACGTGCCGCTCTCATGTCACCGGGCCACTTCTCCCGGTCCTTCCGCGCGGCGTACGGGGAGACGCCGTACAGCTACTTGATGACACGCAGGATCGAGCGGGCGAAGGCACTGCTGCGGCGGGGCGACCTCACGGTGACGGAGGTCTGCTTCGCGGTCGGTTGCACCTCGCTGGGGTCGTTCAGCTCGCGGTTCACCGAGCTGGTCGGCGAGAGCCCGAGCTCGTACCGGGCCCGGCCCCATGAGGCGGGCGCCGCCATCCCCGCCTGCGTAGCCAAGATCCACACGCGACCGGTCAGGAATGGAGAAGCGAAAGCCTCCCGCCGCCCGTAGCGTGATTCGCATGGATATCAAGCTCTCCCAGTGCTTCATCGCCGTCGACGACCACGACAAGGCGCTGGTTTTCTACCGTGACGTCCTCGGCCTGGAGGTCCTCAACGACGTCGGGTTCGAGGGCATGCGCTGGGTGACCGTCGCGGCGCCGTCGCAGCCCGGTGTGGAGATCGTCCTCGAGCCGCCCCTCGCGGATCCCAACGCCTCCCCCGCCGACCGGGCGATCATGGCGGAACTGCTCGCGAAGGGCCTGCTGCGCGGCGTCATCTTCGCCACGGACGACTGTGACGCCACCTTCGAGCGCATCCGCGCCGCGGGCGGCGAGGTGCTCCAGGAGCCGGTCGACCAGCCCTACGGCGTCCGCGACTGCGCCTTCCGGGACCCCTCGGGGAACATGCTGCGCTTCAACCAGCCCCGCAGGTGATCCCGCAACCGGGAGACACCGCCGGCCTGACGGACGGCGACCGACGCCGCCACGCGCCGACGACACCGACGAAGACCGCGCAGGCGGCCCGCGCAACAGAGACGGAGATACGACAAGCATGGCCAAGAGGACGGACACGCGGTCACCCGCGCCGCATGTTTCCGACAGTCACGATCTGATCCGCGTGCACGGCGCACGCGTGAACAATCTCAAGGACGTCAGCGTCGAGATCCCGAAGCGCCGGCTGACGGTGTTCACCGGCGTCTCCGGCTCGGGCAAGAGCTCATTGGTGTTCAGCACCATCGCCGCCGAGTCGCAGCGGATGATCAACGAGACCTACAGCACCTTCGTCCAGGGCTTCATGCCGACGCTGGCGCGGCCCGACGTCGACGTCCTCGACGGGCTGACGACCGCCATCACCGTCGATCAGCAGCGGATGGGTGCCGACCCCCGTTCGACCGTCGGCACCGCCACCGACGCCAACGCGATGCTGCGCATCCTCTTCAGCCGGCTCGGCAAGCCTCACATCGGCCCGCCCAGCGCGTACTCCTTCAACACCGCCTCGGTCCGTGCCAGCGGCGGGATCACCGTCGAACGCGGTGCCGCCAGGACCCGGACCGTGAAGGCGACGTTCAACCGCACCGGCGGAATGTGCACACGCTGCGAGGGCCGGGGTTCGGTGTCCGACATCGACCTCACCCAGCTCTACGACGACTCGAAGTCGCTGGCCGAGGGCGCGTTCACCATCCCCGGATGGAAGTCGGACAGTCAATGGACCGTGCAGGTCTACGCCCAGTCGGGTTTCGTCGACCCGGACAAGCCGATCCGGAAGTACACGAAGAAGGAACTGCAGGCCTTCCTCTACGGGGAGCCGGTCAAGGTCAAGGTCAACGGCGTCAACCTCACTTATGAGGGGCTGATCCCCAAGATCCAGAAGTCGTTCCTGTCCAAGGACAAGGAGGCGATGCAGCCGCACATCCGCGCGTTCGTGGAGCGTGCGGTCGCCTTCACCACCTGCCCCGATTGCGAGGGCTCCCGGCTCAGCGAGGGCGCCCGGTCCTCGAAGATCGAGCGGATCAGCATCGCCGACGCCTGCGCGATGGAGATCCGCAACCTGGCCGAATGGGTGCGCGGTCTGGAGGAGCCTTCGGTGGCTCCGCTGCTCGCCGCGCTGCAGCGGACCCTCGACTCGTTCACGGAGATCGGCCTCGGCTACCTCTCGCTCGACCGGCCGGCGGGCACGCTCTCGGGCGGCGAGGCGCAGCGCGTCAAGATGATCCGGCACCTCGGCTCCTCGCTCACCGACGTCACCTACGTCTTCGACGAGCCGACCATCGGCCTGCACCCCCATGACATCCAGCGGATGAACGGCCTGTTGCTCCGGCTCCGGGACAAGGGGAACACGGTGCTCGTCGTGGAACACAAGCCGGAGACGATCGTGATCGCCGACCACGTCGTCGACCTCGGCCCGGGGGCGGGCGGCGCGGGCGGCACCGTCTGTTTCGAGGGAACCGTCGAAGGGCTGCGGGCAGGCGACACCGTCACCGGGCGCCATTTCGACGACCGGGCCGCCGTCAAGGAGTCGGTGCGCGAGCCCACCGGCACGCTGGAGATCCGCGGTGCGTCGGCGCACAACCTGCGGGACGTCGACGTCGACATCCCGCTCGGAGTGCTGACCGTGGTCACCGGCGTCGCCGGTTCCGGTAAGAGCTCGCTCGTGCACGGGTCCCTGCCACACCGGTCGGGGGCCGTCGGCGAGAAGGTGGTGTCGGTCGACCAGAGCCCCATCAAGGGCTCGCGGCGCAGCAACCCGGCCACGTACACCGGGCTGCTCGACCCGATCCGCAAGGCGTTCGCCAAGGTCAACGGAGTGAAGCCGGCGCTGTTCAGCGCCAATTCCGAGGGCGCCTGCCCCACTTGCAACGGTGCGGGCGTCATCTACACCGACCTCGGGATGATGGCCGGGGTCTCGACGACGTGCGAGGACTGCGAGGGGAAGCGGTTCGACGCGTCGGTCCTCGAATACCACCTGGGCGGCCGCGACATCAGCGAGGTACTCGCGATGTCGGTGACCGATGCCGAGGAGTTCTTCGGCGCGGGCGAGGCCGCCACACCCGCCGCACACCGCATCCTGGGCAGGCTCGCGGACGTGGGGCTCGGCTATCTGGCTCTCGGACAGCCGCTCACCACGCTGTCGGGCGGCGAGCGGCAGCGGCTCAAGCTGGCCACCCACATGGCCGAGAAGGGCGGCATCTACGTCCTCGACGAGCCGACCGCCGGTCTCCACCTCGCCGATGTCCAGCAGTTGCTCGGCCTGCTGGACCGGCTCGTCGACTCCGGCAAGTCGGTCATCGTCGTGGAGCACCATCAGGCGGTCATGGCGCACGCAGACTGGATCGTCGACCTCGGGCCCGGAGCCGGGCACGACGGAGGCCGGATCGTCTTCGAGGGCACACCGGCCGAGCTCGTGTCCGGCCGCTCCACCCTCACCGGTCAGCACCTCGCGGACTACGTCGGCGGCTGACCCGGCGAACCCGGCGCCGGCCCCACCTGCCGGCGTCGGGTTCACGAGCCGGCACCGGGCCCACCTCCGGTCACAGCCCGGGACAAGGCAGCACCACCCAGGGGATCCGGCACATTTCGGAGAGTGCAAGGTCACAGCCGGTGGCTCTGCTGCTCTTCAGAGTGCTGACCTAGCATCTGAACATGACGGTCCTGCCTGCTGACGGGCTTTCTCCGGCTGCCGAGTTCCCCGACCCTTCCCACGATCAGTGGCAGAGCCTCGTCGAAGGCGTACTGCGCAGGTCAGGTAAGGAAGTCACGGGCACGGCAGCCGAGGGAGCACTGTCCACCGCGCTCGAGGACGGGCTCACAGTCCGCCCCCTGTACACCTCCATCGACGCAACCGCAGACCCCGGTCTGCCCGGCTTCGCGCCCTTCACCCGGGGCAGCCGGGCTGCGGGGAACACCACGGACGGCTGGGACGTGCGCCAGCGACACGCGCTGCCCGATCCCGTGCGGCTGAACGAGGCCGTGCTCGGCGATCTGGAGAACGGCGTCACGTCGATCTGGCTGACCGTCGGCGGTCCCGGCGGGGTTCCGGTCTCCGGTCTGGCACGTGCCCTGGAGGGCGTCTACCTCGATCTTGCGCCTGTCGCGCTCGACGCGGGCGCCGATCCCGGGCCCGCCGTCCGGGAGTTGCTCGGGCTCTACGAGGCCCGGGGGGTCGCGAAGGAGGCCGCACGCGGAAGCCTCGGGGTGGATCCGCTCGGGGTGGCCGCCCGTACGGGCACGGAGCCGGAGACGGACGCAGCGGCCCACTGGGCCCGGCTGTGTTCGAGCGAGTACCCGGGGCTTCGTTCCCTGTCCGTGGACGCCCTGCCGTACCACGAAGCCGGTGGCTCCGCAGCCGAGGAGCTGGGGCTCTCACTGGCCACCGGCGTCGCCTACCTCCGAACCCTGACGTCCTCGGGGCTCTCCGTCGAAGAGGCCTGCGCACAGCTGGAGTTCCGGTACGCGGCGACGGCCGATCAGTTCCTGACCATCGCGAAGCTCCGCGCGGCCAGGCGGCTGTGGGCCCGTGTCGCGGAGGTCTGCGGGGCCCGTGACGCCGGGGCGCAGCGGCAGCACGCCGTGACCTCGTCGGTGATGATGACGCGCCGTGATCCGTGGGTGAACATGCTGCGGACGACGCTGGCCTGTCTGGGCGCGGGCGTCGGCGGAGCCGAATCCGTCACCGTGCTGCCGTTCGATCATGCGCTGGGGCTGCCCGACGCGTTCGCCCGGCGGATCGCCCGCAACACCTCCACGATCCTGGTGGAGGAGTCCCATCTGGCCCGGGTGACGGACCCGGCCGGCGGTTCCTGGTACGTCGAGCGGCTGACCGATGAACTGGCCGCTGCCGCCTGGTCGTTCTTCCAGGAGGTGGAGCGGGCCGGCGGTCAGGCCGCCGCCCTCCACTCCGGCATGGTCCAGGAGCGGCTCGCGGCGACGTGGGCGGCCCGGAGCAGGAATCTGGCACGGCGCAAGGAGCCGGTGACGGGGGTCAGCGAGTTCCCGGCTCTCGACGAGCGGCCGGTGGAGCGTGAGCCCTCGCCCACCACGCCGAACGGCGGCGGGCTGCCCAAGGTCCGGCGGGACGAGGCGTTCGAGGCGCTGCGGGCGAGGTCGGACGCGCACCTGGCGGCCACGGGCAGCCGCCCCAAGGTGTTCATCGCCGCACTCGGGCCGGCGTCGGTCCACACCGCGCGGGCATCCTTCGCGGCGAACCTCTTCCTGTCGGGCGGCATCGAGCCCGTCCAGGAGCCGGCTTCCGTGGACGCGTCGACCGCCGCCGCGGCCTTCAAGGCCGCCGGGGCGACGATCGCCTGCCTGTGCTCGACGGACGCGCTCTACACCGAACAGGCCGAGGCCGTCGCCTCCGCCCTCCGGGCCGCGGGGGCCGAGCAGATCTTCCTCGCGGGGCGGCCGGGCGAGTACGCCGGGGCCGACGTCCACGTGTTCGCCGGCTGTGATGTGGTGGCCGTCCTCTCCTCCGAACTCGACCGTATGGGAGTGGCGTGATGCAGACCCCCGAGACCACCGTGTCTCCCCGGACCCCCGTGCCGGACTTCTCCGACGTCGCACTGACGGGCGAGCCCGCCGCCGAGGTCTCCGCGGACCGGTGGCAGGCCGCGGTGAAGGAGTCCGCCGGCCGCTCCGAGGACGAACTGCTCTGGGAGACCCCGGAGGGCATCGAGGTCAAGCCGCTGTACACCGGGCGCGACCTGGAGGGGCTCGACTTCCTCGGGACGTACCCCGGCATCGCTCCGTATGTGCGCGGTCCGTACCCGACGATGTACGTCAATCAGCCCTGGACGATCCGTCAGTACGCGGGGTTCTCCACGGCCGAGGAGTCCAACGCCTTCTACCGGCGCAATCTGGCGGCGGGCCAGAAGGGTCTCTCGATCGCGTTCGACCTGCCGACCCACCGCGGCTACGACAGCGATCACCCCCGGGTGACCGGCGATGTGGGCATGGCGGGCGTGGCGATCGACTCGATCTACGACATGCGTCAGCTCTTCGACGGCATCCCGCTGGACCGCATGTCCGTGTCGATGACGATGAACGGCGCGGTACTTCCCGTACTCGCCCTGTACATCGTCGCCGCGGAGGAGCAGGGAGTCGCGCCCGAGAAGCTGGCCGGGACCATTCAGAACGACATCCTCAAGGAGTTCATGGTCCGCAACACCTACATCTATCCGCCCGGCCCCTCGATGCGGATCATCTCCGACATCTTCGCGTTCACCTCGCAGAAGATGCCGCGCTACAACTCGATCTCGATCTCCGGCTACCACATCCAGGAGGCCGGCGCGACGGCCGACCTGGAGCTCGCGTACACCCTGGCCGACGGGGTGGAGTATCTGCGGGCCGGGCAGGCCGCGGGCCTGGACGTGGACGCGTTCGCCCCGCGCCTCTCGTTCTTCTGGGCTATCGGCATGAACTTCTTCATGGAGATCGCGAAGCTGCGGGCGGCGCGGCTGCTGTGGGCGAAGCTGGTCGCGGAATTCGGCCCGAAGAATCCCAAATCCCTTTCCCTGCGCACCCATTCGCAGACCTCGGGCTGGTCCCTGACCGCGCAGGACGTGTTCAACAATGTGACGCGCACCTGCGTCGAGGCGATGGCCGCGACCCAGGGGCACACCCAGTCGCTGCACACCAACGCGCTCGACGAGGCACTCGCGCTGCCGACGGACTTCTCGGCGCGCATCGCCCGCAACACCCAGCTGCTGCTCCAGCAGGAGTCCGGTACCTGCCGGGTCATCGACCCGTGGGGCGGCAGCGCGTACGTGGAGAAGCTGACCCACGACCTGGCACGGCGGGCCTGGCAGCACATCGAGGAGGTCGAGGCGGCCGGCGGCATGGCCAAGGCCATCGACGCGGGCATCCCCAAGCTCCGGATCGAGGAGGCCGCGGCCCGTACACAGGCGCGGATCGACGCCGGACGCCAGCCCGTCATCGGCGTGAACAAGTACCGGGTGGAGACCGACGAGAAGATCGATGTGCTCAAGGTCGACAACTCCTCGGTGCGCGCCCAGCAGATCGAGAAGCTTCGCCGGCTGCGCGAGGAGCGTGACGAGGCGGCCTGCCAGAACGCGCTGCGCGCGCTGACCGCCGCTGCGGAGAGGGACCCCGGGCCGGGGCTCGAGGGCAACCTGCTGGCGCTGGCCGTGGACGCCGCGCGTGCGATGGCCACGGTCGGGGAGATCTCGGACGCGCTGGAGAAGGTCTACGGCAGGCACGCCGGCCAGATCCGTACGATCTCCGGGGTGTACCGCAAAGAGGCAGGAGAGTCCCCGTCCGTGGACCGCACCCGCACGCTCGTCGATGAGTTCCAGGAGGCGGAGGGACGGCGTCCGCGCATTCTCGTCGCCAAGATGGGCCAGGACGGACACGACCGCGGCCAGAAGGTGATCGCGACGGCCTTCGCCGACCTGGGCTTCGACGTCGATGTCGGCCCGCTCTTCCAGACACCGGGCGAGGTCGCCCGGCAGGCCGTCGAGGCGGACGTGCACATCGTAGGCGTCTCGTCGCTCGCCGCCGGCCACCTCACGCTCGTACCCGCGCTGCGTGAGGAGCTCGCGACCGAGGGCCGTGAGGACATCATGATCGTGGTGGGCGGGGTGATTCCGCCGCAGGACATCGACGCGCTGCACGAGGCGGGTGCCACGGCGGTGTTCCCGCCCGGCACGGTGATCCCGGACGCCGCCCACGACCTGGTCGCGCGGCTCGCCGCCGCTCTCGGCCACGAACTGTGAGCCGCTGACGGTGGCAGCGAACATCGATATCGACGCCTACGCCAAGGGTGTGCTAGACGGGAAGCGGGCGTTCGTCGCTCGCGCGATCACCCTCGTGGAGTCGGCACGCCCCGACCACCGGGCACTGGCACAGCGATTGCTGAGCGAGCTGCTGCCCCACGCCGGGCGGGCCAGGCGCATCGGGATCAGCGGCGTGCCGGGCGTGGGGAAGTCCACGTTCATCGACGCGCTCGGCACCCTGCTGACCGGCCTCGGGCACCGGGTGGCCGTGCTGGCCGTGGACCCGTCCTCCAGCCGTACCGGCGGCTCGATCCTGGGTGACAAGACCCGGATGGAGCGGCTGGCGGTGGACGCGCGGGCGTTCGTGCGCCCCTCCCCCACCGCGGGGACCCTCGGTGGGGTGGCCAAGGCGACGCGTGAGTCCATCGTGGTGATGGAGGCTGCCGGCTACGACGTGGTTCTGGTGGAGACGGTCGGGGTCGGGCAGTCGGAGACGGCGGTCGCCAACATGGTCGACACCTTCCTGCTGCTCACCCTGGCCCGGACCGGCGACCAGCTCCAGGGGATCAAGAAGGGTGTCCTGGAGCTGGCCGACGCCATCGCGGTCAACAAGGCCGACGGCCCGCACGAGCGCGACGCCCGCTCCGCGGCACGTGAACTGGCGGGCGCCCTGCGGCTGATGCACCCGGTCGACGCGGCCTGGACTCCCCCGGTGATGACGTGCAGCGCCAGGGAGTCGACCGGGCTGGACTCATTGTGGGAGCGGCTGGAGCAGCATCGTACGCTCCTTGAGTCCACCGGGCGGCTGACGGCCAAGCGACGCGAGCAGCAGGTGGACTGGACCTGGACGATGGTCCGCGACGAACTGCTGGACAGCCTGCGTGGCCACCCGAAGGTGCGTGCGCTTTCTCCGGAGCTCGAACAGCGTGTCCGTAAGGGCGAGTTGACGGCAACGCTGGCAGCGGAGCGGATCCTGCAGGCGTTCCGAGGGGAAGACTGAGGGACCCGGCACTGGCCGACCGCCGGGTCTTCCCGGCGGTCGAGAGGGCTCGGGGCAGGACGAGTTGGTCTTGGTACCCGGCCCGGCCGGGCTCTGCGCCGCACCGGTCGGCGGGCGCCGCTGCCGAGCCGGCCCACCGCAGGCCGCAGGCCGCAGGCCGCAGGCCGTTTTCCCGGGCTTGCGGCCCTGCGGCGGCGAAGTCGAAGCAGCTGACGTCGGCGGTCACGGCTACGGCCGGGAGCGGCGCGGCCCAGGTGACGCAGGATCAGCCGCTGCCCCTCGGCGTGCGGCCACGCGCAGCCGACACCTCCTCGCCGGCATCCCCTCACCGGCGTTCGGCCAAGGCCCTCCCGGGCCTGCGCGAGACCGAGGCGCGGCTCGTGCCGGCTGCCCGGGCCTGCCGGCCGGTCTTCACCGTGAACACGGGCGAACGGGCCGCCCGATCACCGACCCGGAGGTACCGCTCGACGGCGGTCCCACGGCGGCCCGGATCCATCGCCTGTCGCCCGCTGCACGAAAGGGCTGAATGTCCTGGGGAGAAGCCCGCCCCCTCCCCCGATCTCACCTTGCGTGCTACGGTGTGGTCAGCACCCATGAATGCCTCTATCCGGCTCCGGTGCTTTTCCTCCGCTGTTGTGCCCGCCCTCCGACGGCCGGCGATCCAGCTTCTCGCACCATCTCTTCGTTCCGGCCCGGGCTTTTCGGCCCGTAGCACGAGGCGTGATTCCGCCGCCCTGCCCTCGCCGGACCCCTCACTCGCCATGTCCGCGAAAGGACCGCCATGACCAGCACACTCGAACGCCCCGTAGCCCGGCAGAATCAGCCCGTCCCCTCAGGCGGTGTCCTCGACACGTCAGTCGGTGTCCTCGACACGACGGACGCCGGGCACGGTGTGCTGCGGGCCGACGGGGGCCATTGCTCCCCCCACGACATCCGGGTGCCGCCCGCACTGATCCGTAGGTACGGCCTGCGCAGGGGCGATGTGGTCGAAGGGACCTGCGAGGGTCCGCGCGCCCTGTCCCGCGTCGAGACCGTCAACGGCCGTGCGGCGCACGAGCTCCGGGGCCGTCCGCACTTCCGCGACCTCACCCCGCTGCACCCCCGGGAGCGGCTGCGCCTGGAGAGGCCGGACGGTGGGCCGGCCCCGCGCGTCATCGACCTGATCGCACCGGTCGGCAAGGGCCAGCGCGGACTGATCGTCGCACCGCCGAAGACCGGAAAGACCGTACTGCTGCAGCAGATCGCCGCGTCGGTCGCCGTCAGTCATCCCGAGTGCCATCTGATGGTGGTGCTCCTGGACGAACGTCCCGAAGAGGTCACGGACATGCGCCGTTCCGTACGGGGCGAGGTGTATGCCTCCACGTTCGACCGGCCCGCCGAGGAGCACATCGCGCTCGCGGACCTCGCCGTGGAACGTGCCAAGCGCCTGGTCGAGCAGGGCCGGGACGTAGTGATCCTCCTCGACTCCCTCACCCGGCTGTGCCGCGCCCACAACAACAACGCGCGAGCCGGCGGCCGTACTCTGAGCGGCGGCGTGGACGCGGCGGCGCTCATCGGCCCCAAGAAGCTGTTCGGGGCGGCCCGGCTCGCCGAGGAGGGCGGTTCGCTGACCATCCTGGCAACCGTGCTGGTGGACACGGGCTCCCGCGCCGACGACTACTTCTTCGAGGAACTCAAGAGCACCGGCAACATGGAGCTCCGCCTCGACCGGGCACTGGCCGACCGCCGGGTCTTCCCGGCGGTCGACATCACACCCTCCGGTACACGCCGCGAGGAACTCCTGCTGCCGGCGGCGGAACTGGCCGCCGTACGGGGGCTGAGGCGCGCCCTGCGCTCCAGGGACTCCCAGGCCACGCTCGAAGGGCTGCTGGACCGGATCCGCAGGACACCCGACAACGCCGCCTTCCTCCAGCAGGTCCGGCGGACCGTCCCTGACGTGTGACCGTGGCAGCTCGGCCGCGTCGGCACCTGCCGTCGGCTCCGACTGCCCCGGACGGATCCGGGCGCTGCCAGCCGGTCCAGGTCCCGGTCCCGTTTCCCGGAAGGCGGAGGGCGGGCGTGCCGGGGAGCCGGTCACGCCCGCCCGGACGCTCAGCTCTGTGCGCCCAGTGCGTCGGAGACCAGGGCGCGGGCCTCGTCCTGGACCTGGGCCAGGTGTCCGGCCCCCTGGAAGCTCTCCGCGTACACCTTGTAGACGTCCTCCGTGCCCGAGGGGCGGGCCGCGAACCACGCGCTCTCGGTGCAGACCTTGAGTCCGCCGATCGCGGCACCGTTACCGGGCGCCTCGGTGAGCACGGCGGTGATGGGTTCTCCGGCCAAGGTGTTCGCGGTGACCTGCTCCGGGGAGAGCCTGGCCAGCACCGCCTTCTGCTCCCGGGTCGCCGGGGCGTCGACCCGGGCGTAGGCGGGATCGCCGAACCGGGCGGCGAGTTCCCGGTAGTGCTGGGACGGGGTGGATCCGGTGACGGCCGTGATCTCCGAGGCGAGCAGGGCAAGCAGGATGCCGTCCTTGTCGGTCGTCCACACCCGGCCGTCGCGCCGCAGGAAGGACGCTCCGGCGGACTCCTCGCCGCCGAATCCCAGAGTGCCGCCGAACAGTCCGTCGACGAACCACTTGAAGCCCACCGGGACTTCGACCAGTTGCCGTCCGAGGTCCGAGGCGACCCGGTCGATCATGGAGGAAGAGACCAGGGTCTTGCCGATTCCGGTGCCGGCGGGCCAGCCCTCACGGTGGGAGTAGAGGTACCGGATGGCGACGGCCAGGTAGTGGTTGGGGTTCATCAGACCACCGTCGGGCGTGACGATGCCGTGCCGGTCGGCGTCGGCGTCGTTGCCGGTGGCGATGGTGTACGCGTCGCGCCGCTCGATCAGGGACGCCATGGCGTACGGCGACGAACAGTCCATCCGGATCTTCCCGTCCCAGTCCAGCGTCATGAAACGCCAGGTGGGGTCGGCGAGCGGATTGACCACCGTGAGGTCGAGCCGGTGGCGCTCGGCGATGCGCCCCCAGTAGGCGACCGAGGCTCCACCGAGGGGGTCCGCCCCGATCCGGATCCCGGCATCGCGAACGGCGTCCAGATCGAGGACTGCGGGAAGGTCGTCGGCATAGCCGGTCAGGAAGTCGTGCCGTCCGGTGGTGTCGGCGGCGAGTGCCCGGGCGTAGGGCATCCGCCGGACTTCCTTCAGACCTCCCTCGATCAACGCGTTGGCCCGGTCCTGAATCCATGAGGTGGCGTCCGAACCGGCCGGCCCGCCGTGCGGGGGGTTGTACTTGAACCCCCCGTCGGCGGGCGGGTTGTGCGAGGGGGTGACGACGATGCCGTCGGCGAGGCCGCCGGTACGGTCCCGGTTGTACGTGAGGATCGCGTGCGACACGGCGGGGGTGGGGGTGTAGCCGTCGTCGCTGTCGATAAGGACGGTGGCGCCGTTGGCTGCCAGTACTTCCACGGCCGTGATCCGGGCGGGTTCGGACAGCGCGTGGGTGTCGGCGCCGAGGAACAGCGGCCCGTCGGTGCCCTGTCGCTCGCGGTAGTCGCAGATGGCCTGGGTGGTGGCCGCGATGTGGTCGTCGTTGAACGCAGCCGCGAAGGCCGATCCGCGGTGCCCCGAGGTTCCGAAGGCCACGCGCTGGCCGGGCTCGGCCGGGTCGGGACGGACCGTGTAATAGGCCGTCACCAGCCGTGCCACGTCCACCAGATCTCCGGGCTGCGCCGGCTGACCGGCCCGTTCGTGAACCATCGCTTCTCCTCTGTCCTCATCGGCTGTTCGCGGACCGCCGCCTGGCGGACGATCATCACGAGTTGTATCCGATACTGCCTCTTCGGCCGCACTCCTGGGGCACGCGGCCCGACCAGCAGTACATCCGGCGCACGGAGGATCACGGGCCCGTTCCGGCATGGTTGGCCGGTTCACGCGGAAAGCGCGATGAGGGACAGCGGGGGCGGAGAATGCCGCCACGGACTGCCGGGACACGGGTAACCTGAATTCGTCCGCTCAACTCGGCGCGAAATGCCACGCATTACCGCCATTCCCGTCCGGGGCCCTCGGGACGGGAACAGAGACGTACAGCACAGCCATCATGCGACACCGCCCCGAAGCTATGCAGCCATTGCCGCCTGACACGCCGCAGAATTCGTTTGACCACTCGTTGCCGACCTTCCTGAGTCAATCCAAGTGGACACATGCGCGAGTCATGCGTGTTTTCCCACACGCGGTCTGCCACAGTGCATTTCGGTTTCACCCACTCGATCTCCGCCGCCATATTCCTTTGCCGCCGGTGTTTTCCGAACCGGCTCTTCGGGGGCATGTGAAAGAGAGCCGTGCAATGCTGCAGAAGAGTTGCACCGACGAGGAACGACTGACGGTCCTTCACCTGGTCCAGCCGGTGGAGGGAGGCGTCGCGCGGGTCGTGACCGACCTTGTCGCGGCACAGGTCCGGGCGGGGCTGCGAGCCGTCGTGGCATGCCCTCCGGACGGCCCGCTCGCGGCCGGCGCGTCCACCGCCGGCGCCCGGGTGTGCGCGTGGCCGGCGGATCGTGCCCCCGGTAACCGGCTGGGCCGCGAGGTCCTCACGGCCGGGCGCCTGATCCGGGCCTGCCGCCCCGATGTGATCCATGCCCACAGCGCCAAGGCGGGGCTCGCGGGGCGCCTGGCAGTTCGCGGGCGGGTCCCGACGGTGTTCCAGCCGCATGCCTGGTCGTTCGAGGCCCTGGAGGGCCGGGCTGCCGGACTGGCCACGGCGTGGGAGCGGCTCGGGGCCCGGTGGAGCGACCGCATCCTCTGCGTCAGTGAGTCCGAGCGCCTGGCCGGACAGCGCGCGGGCATCACAGCGCACTGGTCGGTGATCCACAACGGTGTCGACCTGAACCGCTTCCCGCCTGCCCGCGAGGACTCCGCCGCGTCGGTGCGGGCTTCGCTTCCGCTGCCCGAGGTGATCCCGGCCGACGTACCGGTCGTCGTGTGCGTCGGCCGCCTGAGCCGGCAGAAGGGCCAGGACGTACTGCTGCGGGCCTGGCGGGCGGCAGAGGTCGGCGGTGCGCGGCTGGTCCTGGTGGGTGACGGGCCGTACGGGGACGAGCTGCGGCGCAACGCGCCTCCCGGTGTGCTGTTCATCGGCTCCAGCCCGGACGTGCGGCCGTGGATCCAGGCGGCGGATCTCCTGGTTCTCCCCTCACGCTGGGAGGGGATGGCGCTGGCCCCCCTCGAAGCCATGGCCTGCGGCACGCCCGTCCTGCTGACGGACGTCAACGGCGCCAGGGAAAGCCTGCCGCCCGGACACCTGCCCCACTGCCTCGTGCCGCCGGAGGACCCCGCAGCCCTTGCGGCGGCGCTGACCACACTGCTGGACGACCCGGCGCTGCGGGCGGAACTGGGCCGTACGGCGCAGAGCCGAACCCGGTCGCTCTTCGACGTGACGAAGACGGCCGGAGCGGTCCTGCGCCTCTATCAGGAACTTGTCGGCCAGTCCCGCCCCACGACGAGGAAGCGCACCGAGCGATGACGACGGATAGTGCACGTGTCCCCAGAGCCGCCCAGGCAACTGCCGTACGGCGTGCGGCTTCCACGATCCTCCCGCCCCGCGGTGTCAGGGCGGGCGCTCCGGTCCCACGGGCAGCGGGAGGGTCCGCCCGACGGCGGGCGCCGGTGGCGCTCATGGTCTCCGACACACTCTCGCTCGGCCTGGCCGTGGCCCTGGCCGCCCCCGGCCCGTGGCCTCCGGTGGCCGTCCTCCTGCAGGTCACCGTCCAGTTGCTCCTGAACGCCTGCCGGGGCCTCTACCGGATCGGTCTCTCCCCGTCGGCCCTGGCGGAACTCCCCGCGCTGGCCGGGCTGGCCGCGGTGCAGTGGTACGTCATCGCCGAGGCGGTGTCCGCGTACGACCCGCGCCACGCCGCCGGGTGGCTGGCACTCGGCTGCGCCGCCGGCGTCCAGACCGTGGTGAGCTGCGGCGCCCGTGCCTTCGTGCACCGGGCCCGGCTCTGGTCGGCCGGACGCAGCCCGCAGTCCACCCTGGTGGTCGGCGGCGGTCCGGTCGCCGACCGGGTCGTCGCCGTGCTGCAGGAGCACACGCGGTACGGGATGCGGCCGGTGGGCCGGGTGGTGGGCTCCGGCACCGGTACGGACGCGCCTGCCGGCCAGGCGCCGCTTCCCGTCCTCGCGTCGGTACAGGACGCCGGCCGGGCGGTCGTACAGAACTCCGTACGGCACGCCGTCTTCACCGTCCCGCCGGAGGCCGTGGCCGACGGGCCGGAACTCTTCGCGCTGTTCACACGGCACCGCTGCCGGGTGTGGCTGATCACCGATCAGGAGACGGTCGCGCGGCGTCGGACCGGGCCCCGTCCGGACCATGTGTGGGGTTTCGCGGCCCACTCGCTGCACGCCGGACCGCACCGTCCGGTGGCGCACGGGGCGAAGCGGGCCATGGACGCCGTCCTGGCCACGGTCGCCCTGGTGGTGGCGTCCCCGGTGATGGCCGCCTGCGCACTCGCCGTGCGCGTGTGTGACGGCCCCGGGGTCGTCTTCCGGCAGGAGCGGATCGGCAGGTACGGAAGGCCGTTCGTCCTGCTCAAGTTCCGCACCCTGCGCCCGGCCGACGCCCACGAGTCGGCCACCCGGTGGAACGTGTCGGCGGACCGGCGCATGAGCGGTGTCGGCAGGATGCTGCGCAGGACGTCGCTCGACGAGCTTCCGCAGCTGTGGAACGTCGTGCGCGGGGACATGAGCCTGGTCGGCCCTCGCCCCGAACGCCCTTACTTCGTCAAGCAGTTCAGCCGCGTGCATCCCGGCTACCGGACCCGGCACCGGATGCCGGTCGGGATCACCGGACTCGCTCAGGTGCACGGCCTTCGCGGCGACACCTCGATCGAGGACCGGGCCCGCTTCGACAACCGCTACATCGAGACCTGGTCACTGTGGCAGGACATGTGCGTGCTGGCGCGCACCGCCGGCTCGGTGTTCCGGCTCGGAGGCAGCTGAACCGTGACCCTCACCGTGACCGCTGCCCCTGCCGTGCCGGCCGCCCGGGAGAAGGCGCCCCGTCCCCGGCGCGGCGACCGGTGGCTCCTGCTGCCACTGATCGCGACGGTCGTGCTCGTGGCCGTACCGGCCGACGGCACGGCGACCGGGAGCGGGTCCGGCATGACGGCAGCCGATCTGCTGTCGGGTGTGGCCGTCCTCGTGTGCGCGGGCAGCCTGCTGTTCCTGCGGCGGCGGCCGCTCACCCCGGCTGCGGCGGTGGTGCTGGGGCTTCCTGCCGTGGGCATCGCCCTGGCCACGGTCACCGCCGCGGACCCGGTGGCGGCGCTGCCGGGGTTCGTGCGGTACCTGCAGATCTTCGTCCTGGTGCCCGCCGCCGTCCTTCTCCTGGTCAGGGACGCCCGGGGGTTCCGGGCCGTCACGGGCGCGCTCGTCCTGCTCGCGGCGGTCCAGGGCGCGACGGGGGTCCACCAGTACGTCACCGGCTCGGGCGCCTCCTACATGGGGGAGGACGTCCGGGCCGTCGGCACGTTCGGCCCGAGCGATGTGATGGGCATGGCCACGGTCGTCGGCTACGGCCTGGTGGCCGCCGCCGCGTACGCGCTCCACGCCCCCGCCGGGACACCCCGTCGGCTCAGGGCGGGGGCTCCCGTGACGGCCGCTCTGCTGGTCGTCCCGCTCACGCTGTCCTTCAGCCGGGGGGCGTGGATCGCGACGGCGGCGGGGGCCCTTGCCGTGATCGCGCTGGCCGGACTCCGGAAGGCCGTCCGCGCACTGGCGTTGCTGGGCGCCGCCGGAATCGTCCTGGTCGGTGGATTCGGTGTCGGGTCCGAGATGATCTCGCAGCGCCTCACCAGCATCACCGAGGTGACCAGCGCGCCGGACCGGTCGGTCAACGACCGCTACACCATGTGGGCGGCCGCCGCGGGCATGTGGCGCGAGCGGCCCGCGACCGGCGTGGGCCTCAAGGGCTTCCCTGCCCACCGGGACGGGCATGCCTCGATCGGGCTGTCCGCCGGCAGTGACACGGCGGGGGCGGGCCAGGAGTTCCGCAGACAGCCTCTGCTCTCCCCCCACAACATGTATCTGCTGGTGCTCAGCGAACAGGGGCTCATCGGCTTCACCGCGCTCGTGGGTTCCTGGGCGGCACTCCTGGTGGGCGGGGTGCGCAGACTGGTACTCGCACGGGCGCGGGGGGACGCGGCCGTGGACTGCGGCCTCGCCGCCGTCGGGCTGATGACCTGGCAGACGGTCGACTTCCTCTACGCGGACATCGGCGGACCCTCCACGGTCCTGACCGGGATCGTCCTCGGTCTTGCCGCGTGGTGGGCGCTGGCCGAGCCCGAGAGGGCGACCGCCGCGTGAGCGGGACCGCGACGGGTCCGGCCGCGGAGGAGACGGTCACCCCGCCGGCCACGCCCGCCGCCCCGGCAGGACCCGGGCGCTTCCTGGCCCGGGCGGCGGGCGGGGCCGCGGGGCTGACGGTGATCGCCGCGCTGCTGGGGCTCGTCCGGGACCAGGCCATCGCCCGGCTCTTCGGCGCCAGTCATGCCAGCGACGCCTTCCTGATCGCCTGGACGGTTCCGGAGATGGCCGCCACGCTGCTGATCGAGGACGGCATGGCGCTGCTGCTCGTGCCGGCGTTCAGTCTGGCACTGACCAGGCGCGCCTCCGGCGGCCACGCTCGGGATCCGGTCCGCGCCCTGGTGGCCGACACGCTCCCCCGGCTGTCCGCCGCACTGGCGTGTACGGGCGGACTGCTGGTCTGGGGCGCCCCGTGGGCGGTCGGTGTCCTGGCACCCGGACTGGACGATCCCCGGCTCGCGGTGGACTGCACCCGGCTGACGGCCGTGACGGTGCTCACCTTCGGGATCACCGGCTATTTCAGCGCGGCGTTGCGGGCGCACGGCAGGTTCCTGGCACCGGCCGGTGTCTACATCGCGTACAACATCGGCATCATCGGCATGACGCTGGCACTGCACTCCGTGTGGGGGGTGCGCGCCGCGGCCGCGGGGGTCGCCGCCGGCAGCCTGCTGATGATCCTCACGCTGCTGCCCACGTTCCTGCGCCTGATGCCCGGCCGGGGCGGTGAGCGGGTGACGCGGGAGCGGGGTTCCGCGCTTCTCGGCGCGGCGGTCCTGGCGCCGGTCGTCCTGTTCGTGGTGAGCCGTCAGTCGCAGGTCTTCGTCGAGCGGTTCCTCGCTTCGTCCCTGCCGGACGGGGCCATCTCGCACCTCAACTACGCGCAGAAGGTCGCGCAGCTGCCGATGGTGCTGTCCATGATGATCTGCACGGTGACCTTCCCTGTGGTCGCCCGGGCCATGGCCGCCGGGGACCGGGAGGGTGCCCGGCGACGGGTCGAACGTGACCTCGCCCTGGCCGGGACGGTGGTGCTGCTGGGAGCGGCGATGGTGCTCGGCTGTGCGTCCACGATCGTCGAAGTCCTGTTCCAGCGCGGCGCCTTCGACGCCGCGGACACCGCGGCCACGGCCGGCGTCATGAGGGTCTACGCCCTCGGTCTGCTCGGCCACACCCTGGTCGGCGCCCTGTGCAGACCGTTCTTCTCAGCCGGCCGGCCCACCTGGTACCCGCTCTGCGCGATGGGCGCGGGGCTTCTGGTCACCGCTGCTGCCGGACTGCTGCTGACCGGCCCGTTCGGCGTCGACGGCATCGCGGCCGCCAACGCCGTCGGCATCAGCACGGCCGCAGTCCTGATGCTTCTGGGGCTGGGCTCGCGGGCTGTTGCAGTGCGGGCCGGGGCCGTCGCCCTCTCCCTCGCCCGGCCGGCCGCCGCGGCGGCGGTCGCCGCGGCGGCGGGACGGCTCGCCACGGACCTGGTGCACGGACCTGCGGCGGGCCTGGCGGCCGGCTGTCTTCTCGTACCCACGGCATTCGTCCTCACAGGGCTCGCACTCCGAGCCCCGGAAGCCGTCCATCTGCTGGCACTCATCCGACAGAGGTTCCCGCATGGCCGCTGACACCTCGGCACCCCGTGCCCTTACGTCCCCGTTCCGGTCCCGGCCGTGGATCCTGACCTATCACTCGGTGAGCGATCCCACGGACGATCCGTACGGCATCACCGTCTCCGCCGACCGCCTCGACGAGCAGCTGACGTGGCTGCGGCGCCGTGGACTGACCGGTGTGGGCATGGCGGCACTGCTGAGCGCTCGGGCCGCCGGGAAGCGCGGGCTGGTCGGGCTCACGTTCGACGACGGCTACGCCGATTTCCTCGACGAGGCACTCCCGGTGCTGCTCGCACACGGCTGCACCGCCACGGTGTTCGTCCTGCCGGGCCGCCCCGGTGGCTCCAATGCCTGGGATCCGCTCGGCCCGCGCCGACCGCTGCTGACGGAGGAGGGAATCCGTACGGTCGCGGCGGCGGGAATGGAGGTCGGCTCGCACGGGATGCTCCACCGGGACCTGACTGCGCTCTCCGACGACGAACTGCGCCAGGAGACGCACGGCAGCCGGGAAGCTCTCCACCGCATCGTCCAGCAGACGCCGTCCGGCTTCTGCTATCCGTACGGCACGGCCGACCGGAGGGTGGCCGAGTCCGTGCGGGAGGCGGGATACGCCTACGGGTGCGCCCTCGCTCCCGGTTCCCTGTCAGGACCTTTCGCTCTTCCCCGCACGCATGTCAGCCACGCCGACCGAGGTGTCCGGCTGAGGGCCAAGGAGCTACGTCACAGGCTGCGGCACCGCTCCGCCGGCACGACGGCCACGGGTGATGCCGGGTGAAGGCGCTGCACGTCATCACCGGCCTCGGCATCGGCGGCGCGGAGCAGCAGCTGCGGCTGCTGCTGCGCCATCTGCCGGTGCGCTGCGACGTCGTGACGCTCACCAACCCCGGAGCGGTCGCCGACGGGCTGCGGGCCGACGGCGTCCGGGTCCGGGATCTGGGGATGAGGAGCAACCGGGACCTCGGCGCCGTGCCCCGGCTCGCCCGCCTCATCCGGCGCGGCTCGTACGACCTCGTGCACACGCACCTGTACCGGGCCTGTGTCTACGGCCGGATCGCGGCGCGCCTCGCCGGGACCACGGTGGTGGCGACGGAGCACTCGCTGGGGCGCGCGGAGATCGAGGGACGGCCGCTCACCCGTGGCACACGGGAGCTCTACCTGCGCACCGAGCGGCTCGGGGCGGCGACCGTCGCCGTCTCCGACACCGTCGCGCGCAGACTGCGCGACTGGGGTGTGCCGGCCGCCCGGATCCATACCGTGCCCAACGGTGTCGATCTGGCGGCCTTCCGCTTCGACAGCGAGCAACGGCGCGCCACGCGGGCCCTGTTGCGGCTCCCGGACGCGGCCTTCGCGGTGGGGGGTGTGGGCAGGCTGGTACCCGGCAAGCGCTTCGACCTGCTGATCCGCGCCGTGGCCGCCCTTCCGGCCGCCTGGCTCGTCCTGGCCGGGGACGGGCCGGAGGCCGGATCGCTGCGTGCTCTCGCCTCCCGTCTCGGTGTGGCAGGCCGTGTCAGGTTCCTCGGCGAGTGCGGCACATCGGACACCGCTCCCGGCATCCCGGCGGTGCTCAGCGCCGTCGACACCTTCGTCTCGGCGTCCCGCGAGGAATCCTTCGGTCTTGCCGTCGTCGAGGCCCTGGCCGCCGGACTGCCCGTGGTCCACGCGGCCTGCCCCGCAGTCGAGGACCTCCCGGCGGGCCGGGTGCCGGGCACCACACGTATCGGACAGGCCTCCGGCACCGCCGATCCCGCGCGGGAGCTGACAGCCGCGCTGCGGCACCGCATGAAGAACGGCCCCGGCAGGCTGCCGCGGCCTCCCGCCGTGGACCGCTACGACATCGAACTCTGCAGCCGGCGCCTCATGGACGTCTACGCACAGGCCATCGGAACCATCCCACTCCCCACGACCGAGAGAGCGCACCCATGACCGACTCGCCCGAGCAGCAGCCGGCCGTCCTCCGACGGCTCCGCAGGCTGCGCCCAGCGTTCGCACGGCCCGACTGGTGGCCCCTGCCCGCCTGCGTCCTTCTCGGAGCGGCCTGCGGACTCTCGTACGGAATGCTCGCCCGGCCCGAGTACGCGGCCACCAGCTACGCCATGGTCACCGCCGGCAAGGACGTCGATCCGGCCGCGGCCCTGGGGTACGCGCAGTCGTACGGCCGCCTGGCCACAAGTGACGCCACCCTCACCTACGCCAAGGGGGCGGCCGGGGAGCCCGTGCGTGAACTGCGCGCGCATGTGCGGTCCGAGACCTCCCCCGACTCTCCCATGATCGCGGTCACCGGTGTGTCGGCCGACCGGGACCGTGCCGCGGACATCGCCAACGCGGTGACCGAGGCCGTGGTCGTCAGCAGCGGGCATGTGGCGAAGGAGACCGGCGTGAAACTGATCAAGTTCTCGCACGCGGTGCCGCCCGTCGATCCGGTGTCCCCCTCCGTGCCGCTCGGCACAGCGGTGGGCGCCGGAGCGGGCGGGCTGGTCGGCGGGCTGGTCCTGCTCGTCCGCCCCCGCGCCGAACGCCGGGGCGTCACGGTCCAGGTACCGGGCCCCGCACAGGGCGGCGCCTCCGACGAACGGGAGCTCGTGCGTTGAACTCGTACCGTCGCGGGCGGCTCACCGTCACCCTCTGCCGCGACCTGCCGGACTTCGCGGACCTCGCAGCGGAATGGGGCGCGCTGCACCGCAGCTGCCCCACCGCCACACCGTTCCAGAGCCACGCGTGGCTCCACTCGTGGTGGCTCTCCTACGGGACGCCCGGCCGGCTCCGGGTCCTGCTGGCGCGCCGGGACGGACGTCTGATCGGCGCGGCGCCGCTGATGCTCGCGCACCGCCCCATGCCGCTGCTCGTGCCGATGGGCGGGGCGATCTCCGACTTCTTCGACATCCTGGTGGACGGGGACGACACCCTGGCGGCGGTCACCGCTCTGGGACAGGGCCTCCAGCGGGCAGCCGCGCACACGGTCGTGGACCTGCGGGAGGTACGGCCCGACGCCTCGGCACACCTGCTGTTCGAGGAATGGTCCGGGGCCCGGAGCAGCCGCACGGACTCGACCTGCATGGAACTGCCCGCCGAGCCGATCGACGCCCTCATCGGACGGATGGCCGGTTCGCGTGCCCAGCGGGCCCGGGCCAAGCTCCGCAGGGTGGACGCGCTGGGCATCGAGTGCCGCACGGCGCCGGTCCACCGGGTGGCGGGCGCGATCGGCACCCTGCTGCGGCTGCACGAACTCCAGTGGGCCGGCAGGGGCGTGAACCCGGAGCACCTGCGGCCGCGTTTCTGCGCGCACCTGGTGCGCTCCGCCCGTCGGATGGTCCGTGACGGGGAGGCGTCGGTCAGGGAGTTCCTGCTCGACGGGGAGGTGGTGGCCGCCGACCTGTCGTTCCGGTCCGCGCGGCTGACCGGGGGCTACCTCTACGGCGCCGATCCCCGGCTCCGGGAGAGGAAGGTGGATGTCTCCTCGATGCTGCTGCGTGAGATCGCGCGGGAGGCCGACGGCCTGGATCGCGGTGTGCTGAGTCTGCTGCGCGGCTCGGAACAGTACAAGAACCACTGGGGGCCCGTGCCGGTCGTCAATCAGCGCCTGCTGCTGGCCCGTTCCTCGCTGGAGCCGATGCTGCGGCTGCGTGAGACGCAGCTGGCCGTGCGGGAGCGTGCGGCTGAGACGGTGAAGTCCCGCTTTCCCTCCGCGCGGGACTGGCGCGGCAGGCTGAGCGGGCTTCCGGCCGCCGGGCTTGCGGCCTTGGGCCTGAGTTGAGGAGGGATGATTAGTTTTGAGCTGATCCGTTACCGTCTGTCGATCTCCGCGTTGTCAGGGCATACCGGCCGCAAGCTCGGCAGCCGGTCTCGACCCTCTCAAGGAGAACTGATGTCGCGTATCTCGAAGGCGGCCGCCGTCATGGCGGGTACCGGTGCCCTGATCGCCGGCGGTGCCGGCATGGCCACCGCCGACGCCGGTGCGGAGGCAGTCGCCGCGCACTCCCCCGGTGTCCTTTCGGGCAACGCCGTCCAGGTGCCCGTCCACATCCCGGTCAACGTGTGCGGCAACACGGTGAACGTGATCGCCCTGCTGAACCCGGCGTTCGGCAACACCTGCGCGAACGTGTCGGACAGCCACGAGACCAAGAGCGGATACGGCTACGGCCACTGATCCGCCTGAGGCACCGTCGGGCCTCCGCACTCCGCACCCGGGCGGAGGGCGGAGGCCCGGCCCCTTTCCGGGGACGCCGGCACCCCTCAGACGTACCGGTAGAACCTGGTGTGGTCCATGAGCTGCGACGGCGCCACGTCCCACGGCGGCATCAGCCGGTCGGACGCGAAGATCCGATCCCGCTGCGGGTCGCCGGCGGGCAGCGCACGGGCCGGCAGGTAGCGGGAGCGCGGATGCGCCTTCTGCCAGCGGGTCCAGAGCAGGTCGATGAAGGCGTGGTGCAGCCAGAAGACCGGGTCGTCGGGCGACGCCGCGCCGGCCATGGACCCGCCGATCCAGCGGTGCACCCGGTTGTGGTTGGCCACACCGCGGCCCCCTCTGATGCCCCAGCCCTCGATCCTGTTCCGGAAGCCGGTGGTGCTGACGCTGTTCCAGGGCGCGGTGTCGTACACCGGATCTCTCAGCGCGCGGTCCACCTCCGCCGCTCCGGGCAGGGTGACGGGCGCGGAGGGCCGGCCGAAGTTGCGCCGCAGGAAGGGGTCGTCGGTGACTCCTGCACGGATACGCCAGTTCCCCCGCCGGTAGGCGAACGGCCCGGTCATGACCTGCCGGTCGCCCGGCCGGCCGTTGCCGCCGAGGAAGTCCTCCGCCCAGAGGGAGGCACCCGCCGTGCCGTCCCGCGTCCAGTCCCAGTAGGGAATCGACACCCTGGAGTCGACGGCCCTCAGCGCCTCCTCGAACTCCAGCAGGTATCTGCGGTGCCAGGGGAAGAAGGACGGGGTCATGTGGGCGGGCCGTGGTCTGCTTTCGGTGTCGGTGACGTAGTACTGCCGGTGCAGGGTGACGAAGTCGTCGTAGCGTCCCGAGCGTTTGAGCTCGAGGATCGCGTCGACCAGGCGTTTCTTCTCTGTGCGCGTGAGGTCGCGCTGATTCTTGCGGCTGTACACCCGTGCTCCGTCCTCAGGGCTCAGATGGCGTGCGGGGAGACGTCGGGCAACTGGGCGGTGCCCAGCTCGTCGACGGCGGCCCGAGCCGTCTCGACGAGTGTCGGGTACGACTCGTAGTGGTTGACGGCGCTGAGATAGCTCCCGTCGGCACGCCTCATCACGTGCAGCGCCCTCCCGTCGATGCTGACGTCGATGCCGGGCGCCGCGGCTGCCTCACCGGCGTACGACTGTGCGCCGGCCGGTACGACGGTCACGGCCGTCCCCCGGATCTCACGGCCCTTGTAGAGCTCGGAGAACCGCTCGGGCCCCACGGCGTCGCGCTCCTGCGTCCGGCCCGCGCCTTCCGGCCCTCCGATGAGGACCGGAGCGAGCGCACCGCCCGTGCAGGCGATCACAGCTGCGGTGAAGGCGGTGCGCAGCACCGCGCGGCGGGCCCGCGACGGGGCGTAGGCCGGAGCCCCGCGCGTGCCGGTGGTCGGATTCATGGTGGGTGTGCCTCCCTCTCGTGCGTTCCTGCGAGGTCTCTCGCTCGAGTGGGCAACGAGACCGGGGACGAACGGTTCTCATCCGCAGGACATCACGCGGCCGTGGGAATTGTCCGGCCTGTCCGGTCGTGTCGGCCGCCGACTGCCTCCCGCCGGGCCAGCATGGTCTCCCGAACTACCGGAGGTTGTGGATGGAAGCGCCGGCCCAGGTGCCCGAGAACCGTGTGCGGGGGAAGACCGACGCCGACCTCGCCGATCCGGCGTTCTGGCGGCTGCCACGGGCCGAGCGGCTGTCCGCGTTCGCACGGCTGAGGGAGCTCGACGCCCCGGTCCGCTTCACGCCTCGTACGGGGTCGCGGACCCCCTTCCACGCCTTGGTGAAGCACGCGGACGTGAAGGCGGCCAGCAGGCAGCCGCAGGTCTTCGCGAGCGCCCCCGGTGTCACCTTCCCCGAACCGGCGCCCTGGGCCAAGGCGGTGTTCGGCAATTCCATGGTCAACATGGACGGCGCCGAGCACGCGGGGCTGCGCAGGACCATTTCCCGCGCCTTCACGCCGAGGCTGCTCGCCGCCGCGGAGGAGAACATCGGCGCCGTCGCCCGGCGGCTGGTGGACGAGGTGATCACCGAGGGTCCGGGTGACTTCATGCGCTCGGCGCCGTCCCGGATGCCGTTCGAGGTCATCTGCGACCTGATGGGCGTTCCCCCGCGCCATCGGGCCGGCATCGCCGCGCGCATCGACCACGCCTCGGAGTACGTCGGTGTCCAGCGACGTGGCCGCGCCCGGCTGCGGGTCCCGGGGCGCGGGCTGCGCTCGCTGGCCCGCATGCAGCTGGAGATGGCGGGCATCGCCCGTGAGCGGCGTCGCGTCCCGGCCGACGACGTCATCTCGGCGCTCGTCCGCGCGGACGTCGGCGGACAGGCCCTGTCCTCCCGTCAGCTCGGCGCGTTCTTCTCGCTGCTGCTCGTGGCCGGTGTGGAGACCACCCGTAACGCGATCGCCCACGGTATGGCCCTGCTGACCGCGCATCCGGACCAGCGGGCCCTCCTTGAGTCCGACTTCGACCGCTACGCCGACGGCGCGGTCGACGAGATCGTCCGCCACTCGACGCCGATCATCCAGTTCCGCAGGACGGTGGCTGCCGGATGCACGCTCGGCGGCACCACCTTCGTGCCGGGGGAAAAGGTCGTACTCCTCTACGCGTCCGCGAACCGGGACGCGTCCGTCTTCGACGACCCCGACGCCTTCGACATCACCCGGTCCCCCAATCCGCACCTCGGATACGGCGGCGGGGGCCCGCACCACTGTCTGGGGGCGCATCTGGCGAAGCTGGAGATGAAAGCTCTCTTCCGTGAAATGCTCACACGACTGGGAGGTGTCCGGACGTCGGACGAACCGGGTCTGGTCGACTCGAATTTCGACAACCGGGTGCGCTCTCTTCCTTTCACCTTCGAAATGCGTCACCCGAACGGTCCGCACTGAATCCGCGCGTGTCACGAATGGTCTATTCAAGGGCAGCACCGCAGCCCGTTGTTGAATATTTCTCCTTAGGGTCGACAGGGCCGGACAGGCCGCAATCCAAGGAGGAGCCGTGCCCGTACAGCGCCGTCTCATGAATTTCGGCATCGGGGCGACCGCGCTCTGTCTCCTCGTCGGAGGCGCGTTCCTCGCCGATCGCGACGGCGCGGACACCCAGGCCGGCAAGGGAGCCGCCCAGGGGGAACCGGAGCCGGCAAGGGCGACCGCGATCGGCGCCTATCTGGACTACGGGCCGGAGGGCGTGCAGCGGATGGAGGAGCTGTCACGCTGGCTCGGCGGTACGGAGCTCCGTGTCGGGCACAGCTATCTGCCGGGCGACCTGTGGGAGAACATCGAGGGCCGTCCCGGCTTCCTCGCCTCGTGGGCGGCGTGGCGGAAGGCGGACGACGACCGGATGTTCGTGCTCAACACGCCCATGCTGGAGAGGAACGAGGAGCACGTCCCCGACGACGAGGTGCGCGGCCTGCTGCGGGCCGGCGCCCAGGGACAGTTCGACGAGCACTTCCGGAGACTGGCCGAGCGCCTGGTCCTGCTGGGCGTCCCGGACACGGTGATCGTCCTCGGCTGGGAGATGAACGGGACGACGTACACACACCGGTGCGGCCCCGATCCCGTCGCGTGGAAGGCGTACTGGAATCGCATCGTCACCGCGATGCGGTCCGTGCCCGGCCAGGAGTTCCGCTTCGACTTCGCCCCGAGCAGGGGGCGGGACGCCGTGCCCTGGACCGAGTGCTATCCGGGCGACGACGTCGTGGACATCATCGGCATGGACTCCTACGACCAGCCTCCGGCGCGGACCTTCGACGAGCAGGTCAACGAGCCGTACGGACTCCAGAAGCAGGTCGACTTCGCGGCCGAGCACGGCAAGCCGATCTCGTTCCCGGAGTGGGGGCTGTTCCGTAACGGCGACAACCCCGAGTACATGCGCCGCATGCTGGAGTGGATCGATCGGCACCGGCCGGTGTACCAGACGATCACGGACTACTGCCCGCACGGAGTGTGGCAGTGCGCGGACAACCCCGCGTCCTCCCAGGTGTTCCGCGAGATGCTGAGCGGGCTGCCGGACGCCACCGGCCCCTCGGCGCCCGCTGTCGACCCGGGCGGGACACCGCCGGCGCCCGAGCCCTCACCGACGGCACCTGCTCCGGGCACGAACGAGCCCGGATGGTGCATCGACGTTCCGCTGGGCGACTGGTTCGGCCAGTGGCTCGGCGACCGCGAGTTCTGCGTGCGCGGCTGAGGGCGCGCTCCGGCGGTGGCACATCCGCGACGGCTGCTCCCGTCGTGGAGAAGGGAGGCACGGCCGGGGACGGCGTTCCCGGGCCGCGTGAACCGCAGGACGGGAACGAAGGAGCAGAGCATGCGGGTGGCAGTTGCGGGCGGGACCGCCGCGGTCGGCCGACTGGTCGTCGGGGAACTCACAGCGACGGGGCACGAACCGGTCGCGCGGCGTGGACCTCGCATCGGGCACGGGACTCGACGCGGCGCTCCCCGGCGTGGAGGTGGTCATCGCCGTGAGCGACAGGACGACCCTCAGTCGCGCCGGAGCGGTCTCGTTGCTCGGCTCGGTCAGCCGCAGTCTGCTGGAATCGGGTGCACGTGCCGGGTGCGCCATCATGTGGCTCTTTCGGTCGTCGGCGTCGACCGGGTCGGTCACGGCTACTAGCAGGGCGAACTCCGTCAGGAGGAGGTCGTGAGGGGCGGACAGGTGCCGTGGACCGTGCTCCGGGCCCCGCGGTTCCACGAGTTCGTTACTCAGACCCCGGAGAGCAGATGCCCGGGCCCCTCGCCTTGGTGCCCCGGATGCCTGCGCAGCCCGCGGCGGCCAGGGAGGTGGCCCGCCACCTGGTGGAACTGGTGCCCGCCCCGGCACCGGGCATGGCACCGGAGCTCGCCGGGCCCCGGGTGGAGCAGCTCGTCAGCCTCGTGCGCCGACTGCTCCGGTCCCGCCACGAGCGCAGGCTGGTGGTACCGGTGAAGCTGCCCGGCGCCGCTGGGAGCCGCCATGGCGGGCGACGGCCGGCTGCCGGCTGAGAGGGTCGGGGACCTTCGGCGAGTGCCGGTCGCACGGTGGCTCGGCGAGGATGACCTGGGTCCCTCAGCGCTTGTCCGGGCCTGTCGCTCACCACCCTGTCCACAGCAGGTGGTTGACCAGCAGGGCCACCGCCGCTTGGGCGGCCAGCCAGCCCCGGCGGCCGACGTCCGGCAGAAGAGCGGCAGCGGGCATCAGCCAGACGACGAAGGGCTGCCAGATGCGTTCCGTCTCCGCCTTGCTCATCCCGGACAGGTCCGCGACGGCGAGCGCCAGGAGCGCGGCCAGCGTAAGGATCGCAAGCCGCTGAGCAGCGGTCTCCGTACCGGAACGCAGTCCGCGTAGGGCGGCGGGGGCGGACGCCACCGCCCGGCGCAGACCCGCGACGGTGGCGAGTCCCGCGGCCAGCGTGGTGCAGGCGAGATTGGCCCAGACCCAGTAGGAGTAGGGGCGTGTCCCTCCCGCGCCCTGGTAGTAGCGCTCGACCAGCAGATGGTAGGCCTCCCACCAGTTGAAGCCCGCCAGGGTGAAGGCCACAGGTGCGACCAGCGCGCCGAGGGCGAGCGGACCGAGCGGGCGTGCTGTACGGGCCTGGACGAGGACGGCTGCCATCAGGGCCACTACGAGCGTCAACCCGTAGCTGAGGTAGCAGGTCAGCCCGAACAGCAGGCCGGAGCCCAGCGCCGCGGCCGACGGGTGCCGGGCCGTGCGGGTCGCCGCCAGGGCCAGCAGCGCCACGGACCACGCCGCGACGGCGGCGAAGTAGCCGTCAGCCGAGGTGCCGGTCCAGACGGCGAAGGGAGCCAGGACGAGGAACGGAGCCGCGCGCCGGGCGAGGTGTTCGCCCGTCAGGGCGCGCAGCGCCACCATGACGGCCACCGCGGCGGAGCCGCCGAGGACGATGCACCACATGCCGGCCCAGCCGCCGCCCCCGAGTCCGGCACGGTCCAGGCCGACGAAGGTGAGGGTGGCGCCCGGCGGGTGCCCGGCGACGTGGGCGGGCCAGTTGTCAGGGGAACCGATCACGATGTGGTCGGTGAATCCGCGCAGGGCGGCGCCGATGTCGTCGAACCGGTCGATCACCCGCAGGTATTCGTGCTTGGTGGTCAGCCGGCGCTCGATGCCCCGGTACCAGCCCTCGATGAGGGCGAGCCCGAGGATCCAGCCCACGGAACCGGCCCAACAGGTGAGAAGCAGCCCCCTCCACGGGAGCCTGGCGGCGCAGCGTGGGCCGTACGCGACGACCGTCACCGCCACCGCCGCGGCGAGTGGGGTCCCGGGGCCGAAGTGCGGGTCCCACGAGGCCAGGAGCGGCGGCCAGTGGACCTGCAGGCTGCCGTCGCCCGCCTGGATCACCCATCCGGCCACTATGGCCACGGCCACCAGCAGAACCCCCGCCGCGGCGGCTTTCAGGTCCCGCCGGCGGCCGGCCGGATCATCGGAACGGGCGGAGGCGGTGGGTTCGGGCGTGCGGGTGCGGTGGCTGCGTTCCTCGGTCGTCACGCAGGCACGCTACGCATCAGCGGGCCTCGGACGGCGGTGCGACGCCGTCGTGTCACACAACCGTCAGATCCTGCGGAGAGCGATCCGGCCGGCGGACCGGACGTCAGACTTTCGTCAGGAGTCGTAACCACCCTTCGAGCGGCGCCCCGGCATAACGTCGGGCCCATGGGCCACAGACCTCAGCGGACCGGTGCACACATGCCCGGTCCTCCTTTTCCCTTCCCCACCCGGCCGGCCTTCTGGCGCAGCCCCGTGCGTGGGGTCCGCTTCACGGCCGTACTCGGTCTGGTGCTCCTCGGCGGCATCACCCTGCTGTTCGTGACCGGACTTCTGTCGTACGCGGCCTACAACCCGGATCTCGCGGCCGTGAACGACAAGACGCCGGCCAAGGGGTGGCTCGGCTTCTACCTGTTCGACTGGCCAACGGGTCCCCATTGGCTGTACCGGCTGACCCAGGGGATTCACGTCACCCTCGGCATCGTGCTCGTGCCCGTCCTGCTGGCAAAGCTGTGGTCGGTGGTACCGAAGCTCTTCGCCCTGCCGCCGGCCCGGTCGGCCGGCCATGCCCTGGAGCGGCTCTCGCTGCTGCTGCTCGTCGGCGGGGCACTCTTCGAGTTCGTCACGGGCCTCCTCAACATCCAGTTGGAGTATCTGTTCCCCGGGTCCTTCTATCCGTTGCACTTCTACGGGGCGTGGGTGTTCTTCGCCGCGTTCCTCGCCCATGCCTGTCTGAAGCTCCCCCGGGCGCTGCGTGTCCTGCGCCACGGCCTGCCCGCTTCGGAGCACGACGAACTGGCCGCACCGCGCCCCGCGGCACCGACCGTCTCCCGTCGTGGTGCTCTGGCCGTCGTGGGAGCGGGGTCACTGCTCCTCCTTGTCACCTCGGCCGGCCGGAGCTTCGACGGCGGACTGCGCCGGACCGCCTTGCTGACTCCTCGCGGGGGCGCCGAACCGGGGCCGGGGCCGAACGGCTTCCAGATCAACAAGACCGCCGCGAAGGTGGGCGTCGGTCCGGCCGACACGGGGGACCTCTGGCGGCTCGTCGTCATCGGACCGGCCGGGGAGGTCCGGCTGTCGCGCTCCCAGCTGCTGGCCATGGGACAGCACAGCGCGGCGCTGCCCATCGCCTGTGTGGAGGGCTGGTCGACATCCGATCAGTGGTGGCGAGGAGTCCGTCTGCGCGACCTCGCCGCGCTCGCGGGTTTCCCGGACGGGCCGCCGGGGGTGCTGGTGGAGTCCATCCAGCGCAGCGGGCCGTTCCGGACCGTGGCGCTCAGGGACAACCAGGTGCGCGACCCGCGTTCACTGCTGGCGCTGGGCGTCAACGGTGAGGTCCTGTCACCGGACCACGGTTATCCGGCGCGCGTCATCGTGCCTGCCGCCCCCGGGGTCATGAACACCAAATGGGTGAGCCGCCTGACGTTCGGAGAGCCGCGATGAGACTTCTGCGCCGCTGGTACGGGGAGGGGCCGCTGCACCTGCTGCTGATGGTCTCCTCGTTCGCCCTCGCGGGTTATGCCGGGGTGCGGCTGCTCGACGGGGACACCTTCATGATCCTGGTGTGGTTCGTGGGCGCCGCGCTGGTACACGACCTGGTGCTGGTGCCGCTGTACTCGGCGGCGGACCGGGCCCTGCGGGCCCCCTTCCCGCGGCGGCCCGGGCCGGTCGGATTCGTACGCGTGCCGCTCCTCCTGTCAGGGCTGCTGCTGCTGATGTGGTGGCCTCTGATCACGCGTCACACGGAGCGCTACGAGCCGGCGAGCGGCATGTCCCCCGACAGGTTCCTGGGGAACTGGCTGCTGATCACGGCAGCGCTGTTCACCGTGTCGGCGCTCTGGCTCGTGGTGCGGACCGTCCGGGCGCATCGCAGTGCGAGGAACGGGCGGCCGTCGGCTTCCCACTGATCGACGGGTTCCCAGCCCTCCGGCCGTACGTACCGGAGCAGGGCGGACACGCCGACACGGGCCCAGGGGAAGTGAGGGGCGGCGCCCGGCTGTCCCCGGCCGTCGTCGAGACGTACCTGGACCCGTTCGTCCACGTCGTGAGGGGCGGCCTCGGTGATGAGAAGTCCCCCTGGCGCCACGACGGCGGCGACCCGGCGGAGCAGGGCGGACGGGTCCCCGCCGATGCCGATGTTGCCGTCGACGAGCAGGGCCGTTCCCCAGCACCCTTCGCCCGGCAGGGGCTCGAACACGCTGCGGCGGAGCGCCGAGCCACCGACCTCCTGGGTGCGTCCGATGGCGGCCTCGCTCACGTCGATGCCGAGCGCGCGGCGTCCTCGGGCGGCCAGCGCGGCGACCAGCCGTCCGGGTCCGCAGCCGATGTCGATGACCGTTCCCTCGCTCCGGCGGAGCGCTGACAGGTCGGCCGCGTCCGCGTCGGCGCACCAGCGTTCGATGTCCAGGGGCAGGAGCCATCCGTCCTGCCGGCGAAGGAAGAGGGGGCCCTTGCCCTGGCTCAGCGCCCGCGCGTACGGATCGGTCGCCCAGCAGGCGGCGCCCTGGCCCGCAGGCGGCAGCACCGTGCTCACCGGACCACCGCCCCACCGAGGCGGGTGAGGGCCTCGGCGAACCGGCCGTGCGGCGCGGCGGCGGCGACGTACCGCGCGTCCTCGGCGGTGTCCACGTCACGCAGGGGCGGAAGGTCCCGGACGGTGAGGCCCGCGTCCGTCAGGCGCGCCCGCTGGATCCTGCCCGTACCGGGGAGGGACATCGGGACGCCCCGCACGAGGCCGGGGTCGGGCGCGGCCAGGCCCAGCGCCCAGAAGCCGCCGTCCTCGGCCGGTCCGAACCACGCGTCGCAGCCGTCCCATCCACCCGGGGAGAGGGCGGTCGCCAGCAGGGCGGAGGTGATCTGAGGGGTGTCCATTCCGATGAGGAGGGCCGGCCCGGCCACTGAGCCGAACGCCGCCGCGATGCGTTCGTCGAGCGTGCCCGCGCTCTGCGCCAGTACGTCGAACCCCTGCGGAGTCCAGGGGCCGGTGCGCCCGTCGAGGACCAGGACCCGCCGCGCGGCGGGAAGGGTGAGCACGGTCCGCAACGTGTCTTCCAGGGCTGCGGCCGCGAGCTCCGCCGCTTCGCCAGGGCTGAAGGGCGGGGTGAGCCGGGTCTTGACCCGGCCGGGAACAGGCTCCTTGGCGATGACCAGCAACGTCGTCGCCCCGGCAGGCGGAGTACACGCGCTCATCCGGTCGCCTCCGCCCGGACGTCCCGCGGGGTCTGTGGCTCCGGCTCCCGCAGCACGGCCCGCATGTCCCGCACCGCGTGCCAGGCCCCCCGCCAGGTGCCGGTCACCTTGGACCGGCCTGTCCGGGGCAGGTACGGGACGTCCGTCTCGGCCACGCGCAGTCCGGCGTCCGAGGCGCGCACCACCATCTCCAGCGGGTAGCCGCTGCGGCGGTCCGTGAGTCCGAGTGCCAGCAGCGTCTCCCGGCGCACGGCCCGCATCGGTCCGAGGTCGTGCAGGCGCAGGCCGGTGCGGCGGCGGAGCATCCTGGCGAGCGCGGCGTTGCCCGCCCTGGCGTGCAGGGGCCAGGCGCCTCGGGTCGTGGGGCGGCGCCTGCCGAGGAGCAGGTCGCTCTCCCCGTCGGCGATCCGCCGGACGAAGCCGGGGAGCAGTGCCGGGTCGAGCGTGCCGTCGCAGTCGCAGAAGCAGACGTACTCCGCCTCGGCGGCGAGCAGCCCCGCGTGACACGCGGATCCGAAGCCTCGGCGTGGTTCGTGCACGACGGTCGCGCCGAGCGAGCGGGCGATCTCAGCCGACCCGTCGGTGGAGCCGTTGTCGACGACGACGGCCCGCCATCCGTCGGGGATTCGGGACAGTACCTGGGGCAGTGCCTCGGCCTCGTCGAGGCAGGGCAGAACGATGTCGGCGCGGAGGGGGGCGGCGGGGTCAGCCGGTGAGTAGTCGGTCACGACGATCACCCTACGGAGAGAAAGCAGACATTCCGGGCTTCAGGTTCTTACGAAACGTGGACGTCGGCCGTGTGGCGTCCGGTGACCGGCCGTCCGAACGGCTGGTGATGCCACAGTTGCCCCATGCAGAACATCTCCTCTCCTCAGGGCCTCGGCGCCGGAGCACCGAACGGTCGCGAGGACGGCGTGTCGCACAGGCGCGTTCTCGTGGTGGACGACGATCCGACCGTCGCGGAGGTCGCCACCGGGTATCTGGAACGCGCGGGCTTCGACGTCGAACGGGCGGCCGACGGGCCCGCGGCGCTGGAATTCTTCACCGCGCTGCGGCCCGATCTGGTGGTGCTCGATCTGATGCTTCCCGGCATCGACGGCTTCGAGGTGTGCCGCCGGATGCGCGCCCACGGGCCCGTTCCCGTCATCATGCTCACCGCACGCGGGGACGAGGACGACAGGATCCTCGGGCTGGAGACCGGCGCGGACGACTACGTGACCAAACCCTTCAGCCCGCGCGAACTCGTGCTGAGGGTTGAGTCGGTGCTGCGCAGGGTCCGGCTCGCCGGTGCCGGCTCCCCCGCTCCGCTCGGCGGAGCCGGCATCACCCTGGAGCCTCTCGCCCGCCGCGCGACCCTCGATGGCGAGGATCTCCGCCTCACGCTCCGCGAGTTCGACCTGCTCGCCTTCTTCCTGGACCACCCGGGTCAGGCGTTCACCCGCGAAGAACTGATGCGGGAGGTCTGGGGCTGGGACTTCGGCGATCTGTCGACGGTGACGGTTCATGTGCGCCGGCTGCGCGGCAAGGTCGAGGCCGACCCCGCCCGTCCCACTCTGATCCGGACGGTGTGGGGTGTGGGTTACCGCATGGACCTGCCGGCCGACGACGCTCCGGGGAACTGAACAGATGGCCGACATCCTCCTCATCGCCCTTCTCGCCTTCCTCGGCGCCGCCGCGGCCGGACTGCTGGGCGCCCTGGCCCTGCGGCTGCTGCGGCACCGCCCGTTGGTGGTCTCGCTGACCGTCGTCGCCGCCGTGGCCGTGACGGCCATGCTGGCCGGGACCCTGACCGTGGCCTGGGCGATGTTCCTGTCCCCGCACGATCTGACCGTGGTGACCACCGTCGTCGCCATGGCCGCCGCGGTGTCCCTCGCGACCGCCATGCTGCTGGGCCGCTGGGTGGCCGCCCGGAGCCTCGACCTGACGCTGGCCGCCCGCTCCTTCGGCGATGGGGGCACGTTCGCGGCCCCGCAGGGGCAGGCCACGGCGGAACTCGCAGCACTCACACGTGAACTGGCGGCCACCAGCGCGAAACTCGAGAGCTCCCGTGAGCGCGAGCGTGCCCTGGAGCGATCGCGGCGGGAGCTCGTCGCCTGGATCTCACACGATCTCCGGACCCCTCTCACGGGGCTGCGCGCCATGTCCGAGGCTCTGGAGGACGGCGTGGCGGCGGACTCCGGGCGCTATCTGCGGCAGATGCGCAGGGAGGTGGAGCGCATGAACGACATGGTCGGTGATCTCTTCGAGCTCTCCCGGATACACGCCGGGTCCCTCACCCTGACGCCCTCCCGGGTGTCCGCCCACGACATCGTCGGCGACGCGCTGGCCTGGGCCCGTCCGCTGGCCCGCGAACACGGGGTCCGACTGATCGGTGACCAGGTCAACGCGGTGCCCGTGGAGGTCGACAGCAAGGAGATGAGCCGGGTCATGGGCAACCTCCTGATCAACGCGATCCGGCGCACTCCCGCCGACGGCACGGTCGCGGTGGCCGCACAGCGCTCCCCGGACGGGCTCGTGCTCTCGGTGACCGACGGTTGCGGTGGAATCCCCGAGGAGGATCTTGCGCGCGTGTTCGACACGGGGTGGAGGGGCAACTCCGCCCGTACCCCGCCGTCGGGTGCGGGCCTCGGACTCGCCATCGTCCGCGGGATCGTCGAAGCGCACTCCGGCCGGGCGGACGTTCGTAATGTGGCCGGTGGCTGCTGCTTCGAAGTCACCCTGCCGGCCGCACCGGCCTGAGGCCCTCCCCACCCGCGTCCCTACGTACGCGGTTCGCCGGCACTCCGGAGGGGCGCCGTGGCGAACTCCCGCATCCCCGCGTCGAACTCCGTCTCCGGCTTCCAGCCGAGTTCTTCCCGCAGCCGCCGCGAATCCGCCGTCACGTGACGTACGTCCCCGAGCCGGTACTCACCGGTGACGACGGGCTCCGGACCGCCGTGGGCCGTCGACAGGGCCCGGGCCATCTCGCCGATGGTGTGCGGAGTGCCGCTGCCCGTGTTGTAGGAGTCGAAGGTGCCCGGTTCCCGCTCTCCCAGCGAGGCGAGCGCCACGGCGTTGGCCGCCGCCACGTCGCGTACGTGCACGAAGTCGCGGCGCTGCCCGCCGTCCTCGAACACCCGGGGGGCCTCGCCCCGGGCCAGGGCGGAACGGAAGAAGGACGCGACACCGGCGTACGGGGTGTCACGCGGCATCCCCGGACCGTAGACGTTGTGGTAGCGCAGCGCGACCGCGCGGCCGCCCGTCGCGCGGGTCCAGGCGGCGGCGAGGTGTTCCTGTGCGAGCTTGGTCGCCGCGTACACGTTGCGCGGGTCGCCGGGTGCCTCCTCGGTGACCAGCCCCGGCACCAGTTCCGCACCACAGGTGGGACAGTGCGGCTCGAACCGGCCGACGTCCAGGTCTGCCGCCGCCCTCGGGCCGGGCCTGACGGACCCGTGTCGGGGGCAGTCGTAACGCCCTTCGCCGTAGACCACCATCGAGCCGGCCAGCACCAGGTCCCGGACCCCCGCAGCCGCCATCTCCGCGAGCAGTACCGCAGTGCCCAGGTCGTTGCACCCGACGTACTCCGGCGCGTCCGCGAAGTCCTTGCCGAGACCGACCATCGCCGCCTGGTGGCAGACCGCGTCGGTCCCGGACAGGGCTTCGGCCACCGACGCCCTGTCCCGGACGTCCGCGACGATCGTCCGCACACCCTCCGGCAGGTGACCTGTCCCCGGGGCACCCGGCTCCGCCGGCCGTCCGTGCGCGGACGGCAGCAGTGCGTCGAGGACCACCGGCTCGTGCCCCACGGAGGCGAGAGTCCGGACGATGTATGACCCGATGAACCCGGCTCCGCCGGTGACCAGTACACGCATGGCCGCAACGCTAGGCCGCCCGGGGACGGAAGGGGCGGTGCGGCGCGCCCGTGTCACGGGACCGTAAGAACACCCTGCGGGCGGTGCGACGACTGCTGCCCGGACGGTGGCAGCACACGAACGGCCGCCGACCGGCACGGCGGTGCCTCCGAGGCGTCGCTTCCCGATCACCCGGGTCTCTTCGATACTGGTGCCGTACGCACCTGAGACACGAGGATCGGATTCACGCGACGGCCGGTCACCACGGTCGGCGCGCTCTCCCCTGGAGGAACCGTTGCGCATGCTCATCAACGTGCCGGAGACCGTCGTCGCGGACGGTCTCCGCGGAATGGCCGCCGCCCACCCGGAGCTCGTCGTGGACGTCGAGAACCGTCTCGTCGTCCGCCGCGACGCCCCGGTGGCCGGGAAGGTGGGGCTCGTGTCCGGCGGCGGTTCCGGGCACGAGCCGCTGCACGCGGGGTTCGTCGGGCCCGGGATGCTGTCCGCGGCCTGTCCCGGAGAGGTCTTCACCTCGCCCGTGCCCGACCAGATGGTGCGGGCGGCGGCCGCGGTCGACAGCGGCGCGGGAGTGCTGTTCGTCGTGAAGAACTACACCGGGGACGTACTGAACTTCGACATGGCCGCGGAACTCGCCGAGGACGAGGGGCTGCGGGTCGCCCGGGTCCTGGTCGACGACGACGTGGCGGTGGCCGACAGCACGTTCACCGCGGGCCGGCGCGGCACCGGGGCGACGCTGTTCGTCGAGAAGATCGCCGGCGCCCTCGCCGACGAGGGCGCGCCGCTGGAGCGGGTGGAGTCCATGGCCCGGCGGGTGAACGAGTCCTCGCGGAGTTTCGGAGTGGCGCTCAGCTCCGTCACCACTCCGGCGAAGGGCACCCCGACGTTCGACCTGCCCCCGGGCGAACTGGAACTGGGTATCGGTATCCACGGCGAGCCCGGCCGGGAGCGCCGCCCGATGATGACGTCGGGCGAGATCGCCGACTTCGCGGTGCACGCGGTGCTGGAGGACCTGCGGCCCACCGGTCCCGTGCTGGCCCTGGTCAACGGGCTGGGCGCGACTCCGCTGCTGGAGCTGTACGGGTTCAACGCGGAGGTGCAGCGGGTGCTGTCGGAGCGGGGCGTGGCGGTGGCTCGTACGCTGGTGGGCAACTACGTGACGTCGCTGGACATGGCAGGCTGCTCGGTGACGCTCTGCCAGGTGGACGAGGAGATGGTACGGCTCTGGGACGCGCCGGTACAGACGCCCGCGCTCCGCTGGGGCCGGTGAACGGGACTTTCCACCGTGTGTGAGGAACAGGAGATCTTGTGCTCGACACCGACTTCTTCCGCCGCTGGATGGCCGCCACCGCGGCTGCCGTCGACCGTGAGGCGGACCGGCTGACCGAGCTCGACGCCGCGATCGGGGACGCCGATCACGGGAGCAACATGCGCCGGGGTTTCGCCGCTGTGAACGAAGTACTGGAGAAGGAGCCGCCCACGACGCCCGGGGCGGTGCTGACGCTGGCCGGACGGCATCTGATCTCGACGGTCGGCGGGGCGTCCGGGCCCTTGTACGGGACTCTGCTGCGCCGCACCGGCAAGGCGCTGGGCGATGCGACGGAGGTGACTCCCGACCGGCTGGCCGAGGCCCTCGGAGCGGGTGTCGCCGCGGTGGCGCAGCTCGGCGGGGCACAGGCAGGGGACAAGACGATGCTCGACGCGCTGCTTCCGGCGGTCGAGGTACTGGGCGGATCGTTCGCCCAGGCCCGGGACGCGGCTCTGGTCGGTGCTCTGGAGACCGTGCCGCTGCGGGCGCGCAAGGGCAGGGCAAGTTATCTCGGCGAGCGCAGCATCGGGCACCAGGATCCCGGGGCCGCCTCGGCGGCGCTGCTGGTCGGGGCACTCGCCGAGGCCGCGGAGCAGACCGGCGGAGGCGACACATGAGCGAGGAGAGCCAGGTCGGGATCGTGCTGGTCTCGCACAGCGGGCCGGTGGCGGAGTCCGTCGCCGAGCTGGCCAGGGGACTGGCCGCAGGTGGCGCGACGGCCCCTATAGCGGCGGCCGGGGGTACCTCGGCCGGCGGGCTGGGGACCAGTTCGGAGCTGATCGCGGAGGCGGCCAGGACGGTCGACGGCGGCGTCGGGGTGGCGCTGCTGGTGGACCTCGGGAGCGCGGTGCTGACGGTGAAGTCCATGCTGGCGGAGGGTGGTGAACTGCCCGACGGGGCGCGGCTGGTCGACGCTCCGTTCGTGGAGGGCGCGGTCGCCGCCCTGGTGACCGCGTCGGCGGGCGGCGATCTGGACACCGTGGAGGCTGCTGCCACCGACGCGTACGGCTACCGGAAGGCCTGAGCGGGCGCGCGAAGACACCGCACGGCTCCCGGGCGTGTTCCGGGAGCCGTGCGTCGGCGCGTTCGGGAACGGTGCGTCAGGCGGCGGGCGCCACCGCCCCGGCCGCGATCCGGATCCGTACGTCGCGGGTCACGCCGTTGACGGTCACCGCGAGCGTGACGGTGCCGGGACGCAGCGCGGTGAGCGTGCCCGTGGCGGGGTCCAGCGTCGCGGTGTGGCGTCGACGGGCGTCGTCCGCCTCCCCGATGTGGACGTTCGGCGAGCCGGTCCAGTCCACGCTGAGCGGGAAGGCCGCCGGCACGTTCCGTGTGCCCTGGGTGACGTGCGCGCCGGCCTTCGCGCGCTCCCCCGCGACGAGCGCGGAGGGCACGTCCAGGACCAGGTCGTCGACGTGGGCGCGGGTCTGCGCGGAGACCCAGTCGGGCCCGCCCAGCCACGGCGCCCGGCGAGCCGTGGCCTGTTCGGCGGGTGAGACGCGGTCGGCGCCGATCAGGGACCAGCCGGTGAAGCCCCCCTCGTCGGCAGGCCCGGCCGGCGCCTTGCCGGAGTTCCCGTTGATCAGATAGGGGACTCCGTCGACGTGCGAGGCGTGGAAGACGCCGACGTGGCTGCCGGTGAACGCGGCGCCCTTGCCCGTCGCGCGGCGGAAGCCGGCGAGCCACTGTTCGACGAGGGCGGCCTCCTTGCGGTCGCTGAGCTGACTGCCCTTCTGCACCGTCGGGTCACGCGGCGGCACGTGCTCGATCAGCATCACGGAGCCGACGGACCGGTCCTTCGCCGCCGCGTCGAGCTGGGCGCGCAGCTCCTTGATCTGGGCGAAGCCGCCGCCGCGCAGGCTGAGACCCGACGTGTCGAGCGTGATGACCCGGGTGCCCTTGTGGTCGAACGTCCTCCGGGCCGGACCGAATTGTGTGACGAAGTTGTCGATCTTCCCTCCCATCACCTCGTGGTTGCCCGGTACGTAGTACCAGGGCAGCGAGTCGCCCAGTTCCTCTTCGAGGACCTGACGGGCGAAGGCGAGGTCGGCGGGTGATCCCTCATCGACGAGGTCGCCGTTGACGACCACGAAGTCGGGCCGCGCGGCTCTGATCTCCTGAAGGGTGCGGCGGGCCTGCCGGACGATGGCGCTGTCCGGATCACGTGCGACGAACTGGGCGTCGGACATCACCGCGAACTGCCAGTCACGGCCCTCGGTCACCGCGGCCGTGTCGATCAGCGGGTCGGCGGAGTGGATCTGTTCGGGCAGCTCGACGGTGGGGGGAACCTGGGCGGTCAGGCCGTCGACGACGATCTCACCGGTGTACTGGCGGGCCGCCGCCGTCTCGGCGAGGTAGAAGCGGTGCACCGACAACGGCATCGCCGCGCCCGGCGGCACGGTGAAGGTGACCTGCCGCCAGCCGGTCCAGGTGATGTACGGCCCCCGCAGCAGCTGGTCGGAGCCTGCGGCGTCCTTGAGGTGCAGCGTCGGCCAGGCGCCGTTCCCGTCACCCTTGATCCAGAGGGTGAACGCCTGCGGCTGGCCGGGCACGACGACGGGCTGCGGCGGGGCGGCGTAGGCGGCGCGCGTCGCCGTCGACCGGGTGAAGTCGTAGGTGAGGCGGAGGCCGGTGCCGGTGTGCCCGTCCGGAGCCGACCCGAGCGAACCGTCCGCGCGGGCGTGGCTGAACTTCCAGGATCCGGCGTCATCGAAGTCCGCGACGGGCTGCTCGGTGAGGCCGACGCTCACGGCGAGGGTGGTGCTCACACCGGCGACGGTCGCCTTGATCTGTCCCGCTCCCGATCCGGTGAGGGACCTGACGGTGAAGGATCCCCGGCCGTCGGCGTCGATGTCGAACAGCGTGCGGTCGTAGTCGAGTTCGATGTCGTCCGGCTCGACGGGAGCACTCGTGCCGTGGGCGTCGAGTCCGACGACGCCGAAGCTGCCGGTCGCCTCCTCGTCGGCCAGACCGACGCGCGCGGTGGTGGGCCGGATCCGGTCCAGCCTGTCGAGGACGGTGAGCCGGGTCGAGCCGTGGGCGCCGGCCCGTTCCGCCCGGACTTCGGTCGTACCGCCGCGGCGCGCGGTGAACGTGCCCCGGGCGTCGACGCTGCCGATCGAGGGGCTGGCGGCACGCCAGCGCGGTGCGCCCGCGGCGGGGCCGTACGTCTCGTCGTACCCGGCGGCGGTGAGCTGCCGGGTCAGTCCGGGGAAGACCCGCTCGGGGTGACCGCCGCCGACCGGGTCGTCGCCGGGGGCGGCACCCGCCGGCGTACGGGTCTCGACCCAGAACCCTTCGAGCCGACCGCTGCCGTCGGGGGCGGTCAGGGCGAGACCGTTGGGCACGGTGCGCTCGCTGCCGTCGGACGGGCTGTTCTCGACCTGGAGCGCGTCGCTCCCCGGCTCACGGGCGACGAGCGTGGAGGAGCCCCCGCCGTCGAGGTTCAGAGCGCTGTACGAACCAGCCCCACGCATCATCACGCCCAGCTCGGTGAGGGTGACACCGCCGCTGTCCGTCTGGCGTCCGTCGACGGTGACGACCTGCATGGTCCGGCCGTCCTTCGAGAACCCGACAGCGGTACGGGGCGCGGCGGTGTTGTTGCCCGCGCCGTCGTGGTTCTGCGCCGCCCCGTCGACGACGAGCAGTTCCCGGCCGCCGACGGCGGTGCGCGGTACGGCCCCGCTGTCGGTGCGTGCCCGGTATTCGATGCCGACCGGGTCCCCGGGTTCCAGGGCGTTCAGCAGTCCGGCACCGGCTTCACGGCCGATGAGGACCACGGTGTCCTCGGGCACGGGTCCCGCTCCGGGGGTGTCCGACAGGGAGACGACCTTGCCGTCACGCACGGCCACCTCCGCGACGGGCCGTGCGTCGTCGACGGTGAGCGCCCGGTCGGCGCTGCCCCAGGCCGAGGTGTAGGCACCCACGCCCTGGGCCGGTACGTTGGCCGCGTTGTACGCGGACAGCTGGTGCGCGCCTGAGGGGAGGGACAACGTGCCCTCGAAGTACAGCTCCAGGACGCGGCCCGCGTTCTCCGGTCCGATACCCACCGCACGGTTCACACCCGGGGCCGGGGAGTGGACCGTCCGGCCGTCCTTGACCCCGGGCCCTTGGGGCGCCCCGGTCTGGTTGATGTCGAAGAAGTCCGCGTTGATCGCGGCGACGGTACGTCGTCCCTCCCCCGGGTCGTGCCCGGCGGCGAGTTCGGAGACCGTACGCCGGTCCGCGACCTTGCCCGAGGAGAGGTAGTCGGCGCGTACTCCGCTGCCGTCCAGGTCGACGGAGAGGGTGTCGACCCGCAGCCATTTGTCGGACTCGAGGCGGTCGTAGGAGCTCAGACGGACGCCGGGGGCGATGGGGCGGGAGGCGCGGGCGGTCTCGATGCCGTCGCCGTCCACGACGGATCTCGACTCGCCGGAGGGGCCGCTCGCGGCGGGCGGGGCGACGGGTCTGAGGACCTCGGCGGTGGTGTACGGGCGGGGGTCCGGTGTCTGGTCGGCGGCCGCGGGTGCGACGGCCCCGGCCGCCAGCGCCGCCGCTGTCGCGAGCAGCACGACCGGCCGCACGGCGTTGCGGAATGTGCCAAGGCCCACAAATCCTCCTGGTGCAGAGCGGATTGCACGCGGAATGCGTTGTCGGCGGACAGCATGACCGGGCTCGGTGGGACGCACCAGAGGACAACGGGGACATCAGGAGGAACAGCGCGCGGCGAAGGAGTGACCCCCGGCGGCCCCGGACCTGGTTGCCGCTGCCCCTGGACCGCCGGCTCTCGGAGCACCCGCGAGTGGCCTTCCGGGCTTCCGGCCCGCACACTTGACGACATGTCGACAGTCAAGCGCAGCGCGGGGCTCCTGCTCTTCCGGGTCGTCGCCGGTGAGGACGGCCGGCCGGACGCAGAAGTACTGATCGGCCATATGGGCGGACCGTTCTGGGCCGGCCGTGGGACGGCGGCCTGGTCGGTCCCCAAGGGCGAGTACGAACCCCCTGAGGAGCCTGCCGCCGCCGCGCGCCGGGAGTTCGAGGAGGAGCTCGGTCTGCCTCTCCCGGACGGCGCCTGGGTGCCGCTGGGTGAGACACGCCAGTCGGGCGGGAAGACCGTCACCGTATGGGCGGTGGAAGCCTGGCTGGACCCTGCCGGGGCGGTCCCGGGCACCTTCACCATGGAGTGGCCGAGGGGGTCCGGTGTGCTGAGGGAGTTCCCGGAGATGGACCGGTTCGCCTGGTGCACACCGGACGACGCCCTCGAACTACTGGTGGCGGGCCAGCGGGTCTTCGTCGAGCGGCTGCGTGCCTACGTACGGGAAGGGCGAGCCGCCTCGGACGCGTAGACGCCCGAGCGCGTCACCGGGCGCCCCGCCCGGAGTTCGAGGCTTTCGCCGGTGAAGCGGCCGCGGAAGCTCCGGTCGTGCGAGACGACCACCACCGCTCCCGCGTACCGGTCGAGCGCGGCCTCCAGTTCCTCGACCAGTCCGAGCGCGATGTGGTTCGTCGGCTCGTCCAGGATCAGCAGATCCGCGGGACGGGTCACCAGCCGGGCCAGGGCGAGCCTGCGCTGCTGTCCGACGGAGAGGGCCAACACCGGCACGGCCAGGTCCTCGGGGCGGAACAGGCCGAGGGCCAGGAGCTCGTCCTCGTACTCGTCGGGGAATCCCGGCCGCCCCGCGGCGAAAGTGGCCAGGAGTGTGCGGCGGGTGGGCCTGACGGGGAGCTCCTGCGGGAGGTAGCCGATCCGGCCCCGCCGCCGGACGGTGCCGGCGTCCGGCGCGAGGTCCCCGGCCAGAACGCGCAGGAGCGTGGTCTTCCCAGCGCCGTTGGGCCCGTTCACCAGAAGCCGCCGGCCCGGTTCGACGCGCAGGGACGGGACTTCCAGCCGCTCGCCGACGCGGACGGAGTCCAGCTCGGCCAGGGGGGCAGTGCCGCCGTCCCCTTCCGGCCGGGCCTCACCGGCACCGGAAAGGACGAGGTCGGCGGTGAAGCTCAGCGGGCGGGGCGGCGCGGGCACGGGTGAGCGGCGCAGCGCCTCCAGGCGGGTCCTGGCGGCCCTCACCTGGCCCGACAGCTTGGCCTCGTGCGATCGGCGGTGCTTGCCGAAGCCCTGACCGGGGTCCTTGCCGGTTCCCGCGAGGCGCTGACCGGCCGCGCTCACCTGCGCTTCGGTGCGGGCCAGCTCGGCCAGCCATTCCTGGTGGTCCTGTGCCCAACGGCGGCGGGCGGCGGCCTTGGCCGTGCGATAGCCGTCCCAGCCGTCGCCGTACCGGAGGACGCTTCGCAGGTCACGGTCGACTTCCAGGATCACGGTGGTGATCCGCTCCAGGAACGCCCGGTCATGGGTGACTGCCACCACCGTGCCACGGTGGGCGCGGAGGTGGTCCTCCAGCCAGGCGACGGCTGACGCGTCGAGGTGGTTGGTGGGCTCGTCGAGGAGCAGGAGCTCCGGGGCTGCGGCGAGTACGCAGGCCAGGGCCAACCGGGACTGCTCGCCGCCGGACAGGGTGCCCAGCACGCGGTCCCGGGAGAGATGGCCGATTCCGAGTCCGTGCAGTGCGGCGGCGGTCCTGGCATCCGCCGTGTATCCGCCGCGCTCCTCGTACGCCGTCAGCAGGTCCCCGTACGCGGCGAGCCGGTCGTCGGCCGGGTCCTCGTGGGACATCGCCTCCTCCGCCGTGCGGATCGCACGTTCCAGGGCGCGGAGTTCGGCGAGGGCCGCGTCGACGGCGTCCTGGACCGTGCTGCGGGGGTCGAGGGTGAGGGTCTGGGCCAGGTGACCGGTGCCGCCCGGGAAACCGACGGTGATGTCACCGCTGTCCGGGGCCTCCGCCCCGGCCATCAGCCGGAGCAGGGTGGACTTCCCGGAGCCGTTCTCACCGATGACGCCGGCCTTCTCCCCTGGCCGGACGGTGAAGGTCACCTGATCGAGGACGGACCGGTCGCCGTACGCCTTGGAGACGTCGTTCATCGCCAGTTGGGCGCGGGGGTGCTGAAGAGGCATGGGTTCTTTCCCTGAAGTGACATGTCCTGAGCGGTGCGCGCATCGACGTCCGACGCGGAAGCGCACTGCGGGACAGGGGTGTCGGACAACGGAAAGGACAGCGGCACACGGCGTGACCCGGTGGGTCACACGGCGACGGTGGGCGTCGCGCGGCGGCGTCCTGGCCGCGAATCAGAGAAAGAAGTAGTACGAACCCATGGGAGCAATTCTAACCATGCTGTGGAAGGCCCCGGCGGAGCGAGCGCCCGGCGGGACCGCGGGAGTCCGCACGCCGGGGTGGGCCCAGGGCTGCGGTCGGGACGTCGATCCGCACTCTGCCGCCGGAGCGGGCCATGAAGGTTTCCGGAGGGTCCCGTCGTGTGTCAGGAGCGGTGCGGACGGTGCTTCGCGGAGCCGCTCACGGCGGCGCTTCCGCACTTCGTGGCCGCGTGCTCGCCGTCCGTCGGCCTGCTCAGGACGAGCACGGCGACGTCGTCCCTGCGCACTCCGCCGGAGAACCTCTGGAGGTCGGCCTGGAGGGCGTCCAGGACCTGCTCCGGACCGCGCCCCACCCATTCGCCGAGCCGCTCGTCGAACGGGTAGAAGACACCCGTCGCGTCGCGCGCCTCGGTCACCCCGTCGGTGAAGACCATCAGGGCGGCGCCCGGCGGAAAACCGAGCCACTCCGCGGCGCGCGCCTCACTGCTGAGGTCCGCCATGCCCAGCGGTACGGAGGTCCGGTGCAGGGTGACGACCGCCGCCGTCCCGTCGTGCAGCAGCCTCGGCGGCAGATGGCCGCAGTTGACCGCCTGTACCCGGTCGCCGCCGTCGAACCCCAGCAGCAGGGCGGTGACGAAACGTTCGGTCTCACCCGTCTCGGCGGAGAAGACGTTGTGCCGTACGACCGCGTCCTCGACGGCTTCGGCCACCGCGGTGAGGTCCGGCTCCCGCACGGCCGCTTCCCTGAACGCGCCGAGTGCGGCGAATCCGGCCCCGATCGCGGGCAGCCCCTTCCCCTGGACATCACCGATGATCACCCTGGTTCCATGGGGTGACTGCACGACTTCGTAGATGTCTCCCCCGACGAAGCGGTCCTCCTCCATCGGCTCGTAGAGGCCGTGGGCGCAGACCTGCCTCGTGGTGATGGGAAGCGGGCGCAGGATCTGCCGCTGGAGTGCGACGACGGCCGAGCGGAGCCTTGCCACCTCGACGGCGTGCCGGATGCGTGCGGCACACGCGACGACACCCAGAGCACTGGCGAGGGCGGTGAAGCCGATGAGGGAGACCACGTCCCAGAAGGGGCCGGCCGAGGCGATCCGGGACCCGACGACGACCAGCGTGACCCATACCGCCACGGCGGCGGTCTGGCGGACCGTGCAGAAGACCGAGGCCAGCGCGGGCAGCACGACGGTCAGCGGGACCAGGGGGAGGTCGTTGCCGGCGAGGGCGTCGAGCACGACGACCACGACGGTCAGGAGAACGACCCACAGCGCGAGCGCCCAGTTCCCGACCCTGGCCTCGCCTGCCGCCGTCTCTTCCGGATCCGCGCCCGGGAGCGGCGGTCTGCGCGCCGCCGACGGGCGCCGGAGCCCCATGACCACGGCACGCCTCCCGCCTGTTCGTCCCTAACGCCCCACGTGTTCCAAGCTACCCGTCCCCTGGTCCGGGGTCCTGGCGTCGGCGGGCGGCACCGCTTCCGCCGGAGTGATCGCGGAGAGGAAGGACGTCCTTCGGCGCAGGGCGAAGCCGAGGGATTCGTAGAGCCGGATGGCGGAGGTGTTCGATGCGGCGGCGTGCAGGAAGGGTGTCTCGCCCCGTTCCCTGATGCCGTGGGCGACCGCGCCGACGAGGCGCGACGCGAGCCCTTGGCCCCGTGCGGAATCGTCGGTGCAGACACCGCTGATCTCGGTCCAGCCCGGCGGGTGCAGGCGCTCCCCCGCCATCGCGACCAGGACTCCGTCGCGGCGGATGCCGAGATAGGTGCCGAGCTCCACGGTGCGCGGAAGGAACGGGCCGGGGCGGGTGCGCTCGACCAGGTCCAGCATCTCCGGCACGTCGGCGGGGCCCAGGAGCACGGCTTCGGGATCGGGGGCGGCGTCCACGGAGTGGTCCACCAGTTGCACGCCCTCGGCCTGGAAGACGATCTCCCAGTCGGCCGGCGGAGGCTCACGGAAGGCGGTGAGGGTGACGGACGCACCGGGGCCGGCGAGCGCGGCGACATCGGCCCAGTCCTGGGCGTCGGGTGCGTCCGGCAGGGCGAGCCAGGGGGTGACGTCGGGGTGGTAGCGCAGGATGCGCCCGCGCCGCTGGGCGAAAAGGGCGTGCGGACCGGTCAGCGACGCGCGGGCGGGGTTGTCCAGCGGATGGGCCCCCGCGGTCGCCGTCCGAGGGCCCGGCGCCCGCGAAGAGGACGGGTCCGCGGCCCGTGACGCGGGCTGACGCGTGGGCGGGGAGACGGGCAGGGGCGTGACCTCGGGCATGGACGCTCTCACTCCGGTTGATATCGGCGGCCGACGACAGGGGTAAAGAGTGATCCGCCCCTCGACTATTCCCGGGCCGTCGGCCTGTTCACAAAGGTGCAATCAATACGCTCGCCGGGACACAGCACCCTCGTCGCCCGCCCGGCGTCCCGGCGGACGCCCTACGGCTCGCATCGCGCCCGCCGCCCGGCGGACCCCCTACGGCCTGCTTCCGTGCCCTGCGCCCGGCCCGCATCGCGCGCGCCGCCCTGGCGGACCTCCTTACGGGCCGCGCCCGCCCTCGTCCGCCCGCACCGGCACATCCGTGACGGCGCCGGGCGGGCCGGGCAGACCGCGTCGCGCGGAACGGCCACCCCTCGGCCGGTCCCTCGAATCGCGCACCTCTGCGCGCGATACAGCCCCAACCGGCGTCGGCCTGTGGCACTCTGGATACGGCCGCCCCACCGGGCTCCCCCGTACCGGTGGGGCGGTTCTGTGTGCTCGCGCGCAGAGCGCTCCGCCACTGTGGCCACCGAGGACGATCACGAGCATTTCCAGCCGATACGGGCACGACTATGGCTCAAAACAGCCTTCCCGTGCATGAGTTGCGGCCCATCGGGCAGGCGCCTACACCTCATGGCCCACAACCTGAGGAGCGTGACGGGATGACCGTGCACACTGCACAGACCGCCGGTGCGGAACGAGCAGGTGCCGCCGACGGGCTTCCCTGGATCGAGGACGCGGGGCGGATCGCCCCGCAGGACGCGCGGAAGCTGTCGAAGCTCTTCTTCGACCGCTTGCAGGTGCTCGACGAGGGCACCTCCGAGTACCAGTACACCCGGAACACCCTCATCGAAATGAATCTGTCCCTCGTGCGGTTCGCCGCCGGCCGCTTCCGCAACCGGGGCAGCGGCGACATGGAGGACATCGTCCAGGTCGGCACCATCGGTCTCATCAAGGCCATCGACCGGTTCGACCTGTCCCGAGAGGTCGAGTTCACCTCGTTCGCCGTGCCTTACATCGTCGGCGAGATCAAGCGCTTCTTCCGGGACACCACCTGGTCCGTGCATGTGCCGCGGAGGCTCCAGGAGTTGCGGGTCGACCTCGCGAAGGCGAAGGAGGCCCTGGCCGCGGACCTCGACCGGGACCCCACGGTGCACGAACTCGCCGAGCGTCTCGGCCTCCCGGAGGAGGAGATCACCGAGGGCATCGTCGCGGCCAACGGCTACACGGCGGGATCGCTCGACATGCCGGCCGACACGGCGGACCAGGTGGGCCGCGCGGCGGGCAGGCGCACCTATGCGGACGTGCTGGGCGAACCCGACCCCGCCATGGAGACGGTGGAGAATCTCCAGACGCTCGCCCCGCTGCTCGGCGAGCTCGACCAGCGTGAGCGCCGCATCATCGACATGCGGTTCGGCCAGGAGATGACGCAGGCTCAGATCGGGGAGGGGCTGGGCATCTCGCAGATGCACGTCTCCCGGCTGCTCAGCCGCATCCTCCGCAAGCTGCGCAGCGGGATGCTCACACAGGACTGACGACAGGACTGACGCGCGGCAGCGGGACGGGCCGGCTCCGACAGCGGGGCCGGCCCTCGCGTCTGTTGCGGCAGCATTGCAGCTTCGTGGCCACGTGCGCGGCCTGCTTCCGTCCCGGCTCGGGCGGCCTCTACGGTCCGTAACCAGTACGCCGCCGCGTCGCCACCGTGCTCGCGCGGACATCTTCCGAACGACCGTGCGAGGTATTCCATGAGCCAGCCCGTCGACTCCGTCACCGCAGGCCACACCCCTGAGGACCACGACCGGCAGAACCCCGCGACGGCCTGGTCCTTCGAGACCAAGCAGATCCACTCCGGGGCGGTCCCCGACCCCACGACCGGTGCCCGGGCGGTTCCGATCTACCAGTCGACGTCCTTCGTGTTCAAGGACACCAAGCACGCGGCCGACCTGTTCTCGCTCGCCGAGCCCGGAAACATCTACACCCGGATCCACAACCCCACCCAGGACGTCCTGGAACAGCGGATCGCCGCGCTCGAAGGAGGAGTGGCGGCGGTCGCGGTCGCCTCCGGCCAGGCGGCCGAGACGCTCGCGCTCCTGACGCTGGCGGGCGCCGGGGATCACATCGTCGCCTCCGCCTCGCTGTACGGCGGTACGTACAACCTCTTCAGGCACACGCTTCCCCGGTTCGGCATCGAGGTGTCGTTCGTGGAGAACCCGGAGGACGCCGAGGCCTGGCAGGCGGCGATCCGGCCGAGCACCAAGGCCCTGTTCGCGGAGACGCTCGGCAATCCGCGCGGCGACGTCCTCGACATCCGGAAGGTGGCGGACACGGCGCACGCCGCGGGGATTCCGCTGATCGTCGACAACACCGTGCCCACGCCCTATCTCCTGCGGCCGCTGGAGCACGGCGCGGACATCGTGATCCACTCCGCGACGAAGTTCCTCGGCGGTCACGGCACCACGATCGGCGGTGTCGTCGTGGACGGCGGCACCTTCGACTTCGGCGCGCACGCCGAGCGCTTCCCGGACTTCCACACCCCGGACCCCAGCTACCACGGTCTGCGGTACTGGCCGGACCTCGGGCACGGCGCCTTCGCGGTGAAACTGCGGGTCCAGCTGCTGCGCGACCTCGGACCCGCCCTCGCACCGCACTCGGCCTTCCTGCTCCTCCAGGGAGTTGAGACGCTGAGCCTGCGCCTGGAGCGGCACACGTCCAACGCGCTGGAGCTCGCCCGCTGGCTGGAGGGCCGGGACGAGGTACTGGCGGTGCACTACGCCGGGCTCGAGTCGAGTCCCTGGTACGAGGCCGGACAGCGCTACCTGCCGCGCGGTGCCGGCGCGGTGCTCGCCTTCGAACTCCGGGACGGGGTGGAGGCCGGCAAGCGGTTCGTGGACGCGGTCGAACTGTTCAGCCATCTCGCCAACATCGGTGACGTACGGAGCCTGATCATCCACCCGGCGTCCACGACGCACAGCCAGCTGTCCGAGGAGCAGCTCATCGCCACGGGCGCCGCGGCGGGGCTGGTGCGGCTCTCCGTGGGTCTGGAGAACGTGGACGACCTCAAAGCGGATCTGGAGGCAGGGTTCCGCGCCGCGAAGGCGGCGTCCTGAACCGGGTCGTCGCGCCCCGCGCGCTCCCTCTCCCGCCGGCTGCCGGAGGCTGGCGGGAGGGGGATCCGCCCGGCCGCCGCTCGTGGGTGGCGCTCGACGCTCCGCTCGGGCTGGAGTCCGGTGCCACGCTCCCGGGTGTGCGGCTGGCGTACGAGGCCTGGGGCCGGCTCGCGCCGGACGGGGCGAACGCGGTGCTGGTCCTGCACGCTCTGACCGGTGACAGCCACGCGGCGGGCACCGCGGGCCCCGGGCATCCGTCAGCCGGATGGTGGGACGTGCTGATCGGCCCGGGCCGGGCACTGGACACCGACCGCTGGTACGTCGTCGCGCCGAATGTGCTGGGCGGCTGCCAGGGCAGCACCGGCCCGTCTTCCCGGCGGCCCGACGGCATCCCTTGGGGTGCCGCGTTCCCGTACCTGACGGTCCGTGACCAGGTGGCGGCGGAGGCACTGCTCGCCGATGCCCTGGGGATCGGCCGGTGGGCGGCCGTGATCGGCGGTTCGATGGGCGGGATGCGGGCGCTCGAATGGGCGGTGGGTTTCCCGGCCCGTACGGGATCCCTGCTGATGCTCGCCGCTCCCGCCGCGTCCTCGGCCGAACAGATCGCCTGGGGCAGCATGCAGACAGCCGCGATCCGGAGCGATCCGGGCTGGCGGGGAGGCTGCTACCACGACGCGCCGCCCGGCTCGGGCCCACACCAGGGGCTCGGCCTGGCCCGGCGTATCGCCCACGTCACGTATCGCAGCGAGGCCGAGCTGGGGGCGCGGTTCGGCCGCCGGGCGCAGCCCGGTGAGCTGCCCTCGCGGGGCGGGCGCTACCAGGTGGAGTCGTACCTCGACCATCACGCGGCCAAGCTGGTGCGCCGTTTCGACGCGGGCAGTTATGTGGCGCTCACCGAGGCGATGAACGCACACGACGTCGGCAGGGGACGCGGTGGTGTCGCCCGGGCCCTGCGCGGGGCGGACATGCCGGCCCTGATCGCGGGCATCGATTCCGACCGGCTGTATCCGCCTGCCCAGCAGGCGGAGCCGGCGGCGCTGCTGCCCGGCGCCGACCACCTCCGGATCATCGAATCCCCTTACGGGCACGACGGGTTCCTGATCGAGACCGCGCAGGTCGGCTCCCTCGTGAGGGAGTTGCTGCCCCCGGCCCGCTGACCTGGCCCTGCCCCGTTCTGCCGCCCGTTCGACCCGACACCTCTTCCCCCTGGAGCGCCCATGAGTTCCGTACCGCCGTCCGAAGCCTCGTACGACCGGAGGCGGATCCGCCAATGGACGCGTGGCCACGCGCGATCGGCGGGAATCGACCGCCGTGATCTGCTCAGGCTGGTCGCCGCGGCCTCGGTCGCGGCCCCGCTGATCCCGGCCGCCGCAGCGTCCGCCCAGGCGGCGCAGTCGCTAGCGGGCGTGGTGAAACCCCTGCCGCCGGAGCTCTTCACGGTGCGCGGTACGAACGCCGAGACGAATTTCGCGGCGCTGCGGGACACGGGACTGCTCACCCCCGCCGACCGCTTCTTCGTCCGCAACCACACCTCGACCCCGGTCATCGACGCCGCGGACTGGAAGCTGACGGTCTGGGGAGACGGGCTGACCGGCGGTCCGGTGGACTTCTCGTACGAGGCGCTGCGCGCCCTGCCGGCCGTCACCCGTACCGCGTTCGTCGAGTGCGCGGGCAACGGCCGCAGCTTCTACACCTCGCAGCAGGGCCGGCAGGTCAGCGGCACCGCCTGGACGCTGGGTGCGATCGGGACCGCGCGCTGGCGCGGGGTACGGCTCGCCGACGTCCTGCACCGGGCCGGAATCGGCCGGAACGCGGTCGACGTGCTGCCACGGGGCCTGGACGCCGAGGTCGTGAGCGACGGGACGAATCTGGGCCGGGTGCGCAGGCCCCTGCCGGTGGCGAAGGCCCTGGACGACGTGCTCCTCGCGTACGAGATGAACGGTGAGCCGCTGCCGCCCGACCACGGCGCTCCGGTCCGGCTGGTCGTGCCGTCCTGGGTGGGCATAGCGAACATCAAGTGGGTGGGTGACATCGAGGTGAGCGCGGAGCCTCTGCTGAGCCCGTGGAACACGGGCCTGTACCGGCTGTTCGGTCCCGGGCACCCGCCCGAGGGCAGCGCGCCGCTGACCCGGCAGACGCTCAAGAGCGCGTTCGAGCTGGCGCCCGGTGCCTCGTTCGCCGCCCACCGCAGGCATCTGCTCACCGGCCGGTCCTGGTCGGGCGGCGCACCGGTGCGCTCGGTCGAGGTCAGCACGGACGGCGGCACCCGGTGGCGCCCCGCACGGCTGCGCGACGAGCCGAGGGCCGGGAGCTGGGTCCGCTGGACGGGCGACTGGGTACCGGAGGAGACGGGCCCGGGCGTGCTGCTCGCGCGGGCCACGGACCGGTCGGGCCACACCCAGCCCGCGACGACGCCCCACAACACCCAGGGCTATCTGTTCGACGCGGTGGTGAGGCACCCGGTGACCGTGGTCTGACAGGCTATGCCGGACGGCCCGCGTAGTACGTGGCGATCATGTCCTGGCCTCCGTGGCCGGCCGCCTCCGCCCGGGTGAACCGCTCGGCGGAGGCGGCGACGAGGTCGAGTTCCACTCCGGCCGCCTCGGCCGCTTCGAGGATCAGCCGGGAGTCCTTGAGTGCGGTGGAGAGCGCGAAGCTCGGGGTGAGATCGCCCGAGAGCACCGCCGCCGACTTCGCTTGGAGATACGGCGTGTCCAGAGGTCCGCCCTTCATCGCGTCCAGGAAGAGCTGCGGGTCGATCCCGAGCCCCTCGGCGAGATTGAGGCATTCCGCCACGCCGTTGACCATGTTGATCACCCAGGTGTTGGCGACGAGCTTGAGCCGGGTGGCGGCTCCCGGTTCCTCACCGACCCACACGGTGCGCCTGCCGATCGCCTCGAGGACGGGCAGTGCAGTCGCGCGGGCGGCGGACGGCCCGGAGACGAACACGGTGAGAGTGCCCTGCTCCGCGGGCTGCTTCGTGCCGGAAACCGGGGCGTCGAGGTAGACGAGTCCCAGTCCGGCGGCCCGGTGGACGAGGTCGGTCGTGGCGTCGAGACCGACGGTCGAGCTCTGCAGCCAGAGCTGGCCCGGGCGCAGGCCGGGCGTCGCGGCGGTGAGGGTCTCCGCCACGGCCCCGCCGTCGTTCAGAGCGGTGAGGACGATGTCGGCGCCTCGTACCGCTTCCTCGGGGCTGTCCGTCACGGTGGCGCCGTGGGTGGCCAGCGGTTCGGCCCTGGACCGCGTGCGGTTCCAGACCCGGACGGGGATCCCGCTCCTGAGCAGGCTGCGTGCCATCCCGGATCCCATGATCCCGGTGCCGAGGACCGCGACGGTCGGCGTGCCGGAGGCTGTGTCGGCGGGGGATGCGGAGGTCATGGGGAGGATCCCTTCGTCGGTGCGCGGTCTCAGGACCGGTGGGCCTCAAGACTGCCGCAGCGCACTCTCCAGGACGGCGCGGTGCACGGCTCTGGCGAGTCGCGCGCCCCAGCGCGAACGCGGTCCCGCGAAGGGTTCTCCGGGATGCCCTCCCGGGTCGGGCGCGGCGACGCACACCGCGTCCGTCGGCGTCCCGGAGCAGTCGAGGCCGGCGTCCAGGAGCGCCTGCACCTTCGCCTCGGTGGCGGTGGCCACCGCGTTGACGAGAGCGGCACCGGAGAGTGCCACGGGGAAGGTGACCACGATGTTGACGGTGCCCGGTGGCAGCGTGCCGTCGGCTCCCTCGGCCGGGACCGCGGCCCATCCCCGTACGCCGAGGCCACTGGTGACGGTCGCGGTCACGCCCCCGTCGTCGGCGACGGCGTACGCGGTGACATCGGCGGCGGTCATCAGGCCGGCGCCCGGGCCGTCGAGTTCTTCGGCCGCCGCGATCTCCGCCAGGTGCCGGTCGGGGTCGAGCCGGGGATAACCGCCGGGCACCTGGGCGTTGAGGATCCACGCGCGGGGGCCGATCCCGCCGCCCAGCACGGCACTGCTGCACACCCGCCAGCCGGGCCCCAGCCGCCAGACCAGGTGGTGCAGTCCGAGGCCGCCCTCCTGCCGGGCCAGCAGCTCGGCGCGCTGCCGGGGCAGGCGGATGCCTACGGATCCGATGGCGCACCCCCGTGACAGACCTGCCGACGGTCGGCAGCAGCGCGTCGATCATACGGGCGGGCCAGGACCGCACATCAGGCGCACCCGGGAGAGTGCTCACCCGAATGGCGTAACGCGTGTGGCGGGCCGATATCGCCGCGGATCGGGGCCACCGCCCACGCCCGGTGGCCCGGGCCGCTCGCCGCGCAGGCCGGGAGGTTGCAGCGGCCAAGCGGGTGAGGCGCGATGGAATCCGGACGCGCCTCCCCTGCTGGACACACCCACAGGACGCGCCCGGGCGAGGAGGGATCGGCCATGGGAGCCGCTGACGGTTTCACGGATTCCGGAGAACTCGACGGTCTGACCGTCTACGACAGCGACGGAGAGAAGGTCGGCACGGTGGGGCGGGTGTACGTCGACGACGACACCGGCAAGCCCGACTGGATCACGGTCAAGACCGGCATGTTCGGCATGAAGGAGAGCTTCGTACCGCTTGCGGGAGCCCGCCGCGTGGGCTCCGACCTGCACGTCTCGCATCCCAAGGACCGCGTCAAGGACGCGCCCCGGGTGGACGCGGACGCGCACCTCTCCGTATCGGAGGAGGAGGAGCTCTACCGGCACTACGGGATGACCAGGAAGGCCACCGGCCGCGGCGGGGCGGGCGGCGACGCGCGCACCACGTCCGGGACCGGGACGGCGGCCATGGGTGCCGCCGGCGCGGCCGGGGCGGCCGGCACCGCTCGCGCCCCTTCGGCAGGCCAGGCCAAGGCCACCGGCACCACGGCCGGCATGGGCACCACCGGTGCCGGCTCGGGCAGGCACCGCGACACGGAGACGTCCTCCACGTCGCGCCCGCTCGCCGGAGCAGGAGCCGAGCGGTCCGCCGGGGGCGCCGGCGGACGCGAGGAGATGATCCGGTCCGAGGAGCAGCTCCAGGTCGGTACGGAGGAGTACGAAAGCGGAAAGGCACGCCTGCACAAGTACGTCGTGACCGAGAACGTCACCCGGACAGTGCCGGTGTCGCACGAGGAGGTGCGCGTCGTGCGCGAACCTCTGCAGCCGGGCGAGAAGGGAATGACGGGGCGGAGCGAACTCGGCGAGCAGGACGTCGAAGTCACCCTGCACGCCGAACGAGCAACCGTCCGCAAGGAGGCGGTCCCCGTGGAGCGGGTCCACCTCGAAACCAGCAGGGTCACCGAACAGAAGGAAGTCTCCGCCGAGCTCCGCAAGGAGAAGATCGACTACGCGGACGGCAAGGACACGGGCAGCGGCAAGGACATGGGCGGCGAGTTCGGCCAGGGACGTCGTCGCTGACCCCTCACACAGCGGCGAAAGGCCGCGCGACACCGGCGAGGGGCGGACCCGGGCGGTTCACGGATGCTGTTGGCGAATGCCCCTTCGTTCCGCCCCATCGGATTTATCCGGTGGGGCGGAGTGCTGCGAAGTGTGAGGTGCGTGTTGGGGCGAGTGGGGTGCCTGTGAGCCAGGCGTCGAGGCGGGTGAGGTTCATTCCGGCTGCGGTCAGCAGGTGTTGCAGGTGGGTTTTGGGATGGCCTCGGTAGCGGGACCTGCGCAGCCCGAAGGCGCGGACGCCCTGGGAGATGGTGCCTTCGATGCCGGCTCGGTGCTTGTAGCGTTGTTTCCATGGGTCGGTTTGCTGGTCGAGCCGGGCTGTTCGGAGGGCTTCGTGTTCGTCGCGGTGCCGCAGGGTGATCTCGCGTCCCATGTAGGCGACGCCGCGGGTGCACTGGTCGCGTGAGGGGCAGGGGCGGCAGTCCGCGGGTGAGAATCGGGCGCGGATCACGGGGCCTGACGAGCGTCGCCCGTCGTGCTGCCACTGTCTGCTGGTCCTGCCGTTCGGGCAGGTCACCTGCTTGTTGTCCCAGTCGACGGCGAAGTCGTCGATGCTGTAGCCGTTGTTCGCGGCGGCCTGCCAGCCGGTGTTGGCGCCGACCGGTCCCACCAGTTCGATGCCATGGTCACGGCGGGCGGCGACCAGGTGTGCGGCATCGACGTAGCCGGCGTCGACCAGATGGACATCAGGCAACAGGTCCCGGCGGGCGAGAGCGTCGTGGATCTGGTCGGTGACCTGGACGTCGGCAGTGGCGGCGGTGGTGGTGATGACCTCGGTGATCAGGTGTGGGGCATCGGGTTCGCAGGTTTCGGTCAGATGAACCTTGTAGCCGCACCAGGCCCGGTCGCGTTTGGCCCCGTTGCGGGCGTCCGGATCATAGGCCGAGCGGATCCGTAACTGCCCCGGCGGGCAGTCCTTCGGCTTGCGCCAGCTCACCTCACCGTCGCTGACCTGGTATTCCTGCACCCACATCTGCCGTAGGAACTCCACGGCCGGCAGCTCCCTCAGCCAGGCAGGCGCGTCAACGGACCACACAGCTTGCAGGAGCGTCATGCCGTCCTGGCCGACCTGTTCGGCGTGGCTGAGCCGGGCAGCCCAGCGGCTGGGGAACTTCGTGTCCTCCGGCCGGGCGGAGTACCGGTCGAACCACTCCGGCGGCGTCCGCTCGGCCAGCCACTGCGGAGCCGCGACCGCCAGTGCGTTCAGTGCCGCTCGCATCGCCTCGACCACGGACTCCAGCCGGTTCACCTCCCGCACCGCCGCCAGCACATGCGTGGCATCACTGCGCTGACGTCCACCGGCCTTGAGCAGCCCGGCCGCCGAAACGCTCTCCAGGACCGCATCCAGCACCCCGGCCTCGACGCCACCGGCGATGAGCCGTCCACGGAACTCGCTCAGCACGGAGAAATCGAAGCCCGGATCGGTCAGCTCCAGCCCGAGCGCGTACTTCCAGTCGATCCTGGAGCGCACCGCGTGAGCGGCCTGCCGGTCCGACATCCCTTCGGCGAACTGCAACACCAGCACCATCGCCAACCGGCCCGGCGACGCCGCAGGCCGCCCCCGACCCGAGAAAAGACCCGCGAACTCCGCATCGGTGAAGACCGACCCGAGCACATCTCTCACCCGGACTGCCAAGCACCCCTTCGGGAAGGCCGCGCGGGCCACCCTGACCGTCTCCGCCGGCACCTCGCCAGGCACACCAGGACGCAACGACATCTGCCCACCCCAAACACAACGTCGGCCTGACCCACCAACGAGATGGATCAGGCCGACGTCACGACGAAGGGGCATTCGCCAACAGCATCCGGGCGGTTCACGGGCCCGCCCCCTCGTCGCACTTCGGCCGCCCGCGGACGGCTGCTCCCGGCAGGTACCGCACCGATGGGCGCCCCTCGGGCCCTTCCGGCGTCACCACCGCGCGTACGCGGTAGACATCGGCGATGAGCTCCTCGGTGATCACCTCCGAGGGAGTTCCGCCGGCAACCACGCGGCCTTCCTTCATGACCGTGACCCGGTCGCAGAACATCGCGGCCAGATTGAGGTCGTGCAGGGCGACCACCGCGGTCACGGGCAGCGCGGCGACCAGGGAGAGCAGCTCCAGCTGGTGCTGGATGTCGAGATGGTTGGTGGGTTCGTCCAGCAGGAGTTCACGCGGCTGCTGGGCCAGCGCGCGGGCGATCTGGACGCGCTGGCGCTCACCGCCGGACAGGGTGTGCCAGGACTGCGCGGCCCGGTCGGCGAGCCCGGTGCGGGCCAGAGCCTCGCGCACGGCGTCCTCGTCCTCGGGGCCCGAAGCGGACCAGGCCCGTCGGTGCGGGATGCGGCCGAGGCGTACGACGTCGAGCACGCTCAGGTCGACCTGGGTGACCGCGTGCTGGTCGACGACGGCCACACGGCGGGCCACTCCTCGCCGGCCGGCCTCGGCGAGCGTGCGGCCGTCGAGGGTGACGACGCCCGCACCGGGAGCGAGGACGCCCGCCATCACCCGCAGCAGCGTGGTCTTGCCCGAGCCGTTCGGCCCCAGGAGGCCGACCGTGGTGCCGGGCGGCGGGGCGATGCTCACGCCGTCGAGCACGATCCTCCCGCCGGCCTCCCGGCTGACCCGTGTGGCACGCAGGCCGTCGCCGGGGGTGCCTCTCCCGTGTTCCTCCCCGTTCACGCGCTCCTCCGCGTCCGGTAGAGGACCAGGACGAACGCGGGCACCCCGATGAGGGAGGTGACCACACCGACCGGCACCTCCTGCGGGTCGAGGACGGTCCTGGCCAGGGTGTCGACCCAGACGAGGAACACGGCTCCGGCGAGCGCCGTCACCGGCAGCAGCCTCCGGTGCCCCGCCCCCGTCAGCGCCCGGGCCGCGTGGGGCAGGACGAGTCCGACGAACCCGATGGCGCCCGCCGAGCTCACGAGGGCCGCGGTCAGCAGCGCGGTCGTGCAGAGAAGCACGATCCGGGTGCGGGCCACGTGTACCCCGAGGGCTGCCGCGGCGTCCTGCCCGAAGGCGAAGGCGTCGAGGGTACGGGCATGGCCGAGGCAGACGAGCAGGGTCACGGCCAGCACGGCGGAGCACATCCACACGTCGCTCCAGCCGACGCCGCTCAGCGAGCCGAGCAGCCAGAAGAGCACGCCCCGGGTCTGTTCGGCGTCGGCCGCGGTCATCACGACGAAGGACGTGAGCGCGGAGAAGAGCTGCATGGCCGCGACCCCTGAGAGGACGACCCGATCGGTGGATCCGCCGAGTGTGTGGCTGAGCAGCAGGACGAGTGCGAACGAGCACAGAGCCCCGACGAAGGCACCGCCCGAGATCGACACCGCTCCCCCGCCGACGCCCAGGACCACGACCACGACGGCCCCGGTGGACGCTCCGGAGGAGACGCCGAGGACGAACGGGTCGGCGAGCGGATTGCGCAGCAGCGACTGCATCACGGTGCCGCACACCGCGAGCCCGGCCCCGCACACCGCTGCGAGCAGGGTGCGGGGCATACGCAGGTTCCAGATGATGCCGTCCCGGATCGGGGACAGCCTCCCCTCACCGAGGCCCAGGTGCGAGCCCACCGCCGACCAGACGTCCGGGACGGAGATGCGGGCGGGTCCGATCGTGACGGCGACCGCCACGGACAGGAGCAGCAGGACGGCCCCGGCGCTCCACAGGAGGCCGTCCCGCAGGATCCTGGCTCCGCCGGATCTCCGGACCGCGTACGGCTTCTCCGTGCGCGCGACCGGAGCGTGTTCGGTGCTCGTCACCCCGCGAGCCCGAAGGAGCGCAGCCCTGCCGCGACGCGCTCCACGCCCTCGACGGTCCGGATGGTCGGATTCATCGCCTGGCCGCTGAGCAGGACGTACCGCTTGTTCCGGACGGCGTCGAGGTTCTTGGTGGCGGGGTTGGACTCCAGGAACTCGATCTTCTTCGCGGCGCTCTCGGCCGTCTGCGACTTGCGGGTCAGGTCGCCGATGACCAGCACGTCGGGATTCCGGTCGGCGACCGTCTCCCAGTTGATCTGGGGCCATTCCTCGTGCGTGTCGTCGAAGACGTTCTTCGCGCCGAGTTCCCCGGTGATGATCCCGGGGGCACCACAGCAGCCCGCGAGATAGGGGGCCTCGGCGTTGGCGAACCAGTAGAGCAGGGTGGCGTCGGAGGCCCCGATGCCCTCGGTCGCCTTGTCGATGCGGCCCTGGAGGCTCGAGACCAGCTTCTCGCCCCGCTCCGGGACGCCGAACAGCGCGGCCAGATCACGCACCTCGTCGTAGACGGGGTCCATGGTCAGCGGCTCGGTGCGGGAGCCGTCGCTGCTGCCCGTGTTGTCCTTGCCCATGCAGTCGGAGGGTGCGAGGTACGTCGGTACGCCCAGTTCCTCGAACTGGTCCCGGGACGCCACACCGCCCTTGCCGAGGGTGGATTCGAACGAGGCGCTGACGAAGTCGGGTTCCTCCGCGAGGACCTTCTCGGAGGAGGGCAGGCTCTCGGCGAGCCGGGGCACGGAGGCCTCTTCCTTCTCCAGGCCCTTCATCACCGGGTCCGTCCAGGTCGCGGTGCCGGCGAGCCGGTCCGCGAGTCCCAGGGAGAGCAGGATCTCCGTCGATCCCTGGTTGAGGGAGACGGCCTGACGCGGCGCCGCGTCGACGGTCACCGTACGGCCGCAGTTCTTCAGCGTCACGGGGAAGCCGGGGGCGGCGCCTTCCCGTGCCTCACCGTCAGAATCGCTCCCGCCTCCGCAGGCGGTGAGGAGGACGAGTCCCGTGAGGAGCAGTGCGGTTCGGCGTACGGTGCTGGCTATGGGCGGCACGGAGTCCCTCGGCGTCTCTGGGCTCATGCGCGGAGCCCGCTACGGTGTTCCGCTCCCGGTGCGGAAGCGGGTGCCAGCAGGTCTTCGGACTCGGGTTCGTCCGGACGGAGCGCCTTCCCGGTACACCCGAGGGTGTCCCAGTGGCCGTGGCCCCGCCCGTCCCCCTCACCGCTGCGCGTCAGCTCCGGATTCACACCGGATTCCCTGACTCCACGTGGAGTGTGACTGGCGTCTGCAAGCTATCACGCGGCGTGCCGACGCCTACGGGGGCCGTCGGCCGGTACGGCAGGGGGTTCGCCCCTGCCGTACCGGCGGGCCGTCAGGCGGGTCGGCGCTTGGGGTGAACCGATTCGCCGCCGTCCGTCTGCGGCTTCCCGACGCGGCGCGCGAGCACGGACGCCGTGCCCCAGTAGGCCAGCAGGACGGCGCGGAGGCCCAGGATCTCAAGGCGCTCGCCCAGGCGGCCGCATACCGCCTGCTCCCTGCGTCCGGCGCTCATCGGGAGTCCGCCTGCGCGGTGTTCCACGCACCCCGGGGGTCGTCGTACGCGTCCGCGTAGCCGGGTCCGGCGATCGGCCAGTCCGCGAGCAGTTCCTCGGGCAGGGCGAAGGACTCGGCCAGTTCCGGTGCGTGCTCGGCGACGGCCGCGATCAGTTCCTCGGCTGTTTCGGGCAGGGCGTCGACCTGATCGCCGCTCAGGAGCCCTGCGGCCAGCAGATCGCCGCTGTTGCGGGCCACCCACTCGACGGCGAACAGCCGCTCCAGCTCGCCCAGCCGGTCCCGGGCTGCTCCCTCGGGCAGCGCGGCGCGGGCCTCGGCGTAGGCCTCGGCCGCCTGCCGGTAGGCATAGGCCTCGACCCCTCGCAGGGCGGGTCCCGAGGCCGCGTTCCACCGCCCGAGGGCGTCGGCGTCGGGCGCCCTCAGCGCACGCTCCCTGGCCCGGGCGAACCAGATGCCCTGTACGGAGGCGAGGAGTTGGCCCAGGAAGCCCGGATCGGCCAGGTCACCGCGGCGCCTCGGCCGTTCCGGAGCGTCCTCGTGGCCGGGCTCGGCGGCGAAGAGCATGTCGGCCGCCGCCTTGGCGTAGAGGGCGATGTTGTCGCCCTCCGCGGTGATGGCCCCCTCCACGCCCGTGACGAGCTCGGTCATGCCGTTGTTCTCCAGCAGCGCCTGCGCGCCGCAGCGTTCACGGCTCTCGACGATGACGTCACGGGCCCGCCAGGTGATCCAGGCCTTGGCCACGTCGACGAGCCTGGCCACGTCGGTCCGGCGGTCCTCGTCCGTACATGCTTCCCACCGCTCCTGGGCCCTGCGGTACAGCAGGCTCATCCCGAAGACCGTGGCCATGGCCGAAGCCAGGGGTCCGTGATGGGACCTGTGGGCGTTGACGGGCACCGCCGGCTTGCCGCGGGTCCCGGAGATCAGCCGGTGGCCTCCGTAGCGCACCGCGACCGCCAGGCTCGCGCGGGCGGAGCCGGCCGCGCAGGCGCTCATGGAGATCCGGCCCGGGGTGACCCGCCCGATCGAGGTCTGGAAGCGCCGCCGCCGGTCTCCCGGCCCTGTCCTGAACTCCCCCTTGGTGTCACCCTCTTCGCCGTTCCCCAGCAGTGCGTCGCGCGTCAGGAAGAGCCGGTCGAACGAGGTCAGGCAGTGGTCGACCGGGCTGCCCATCCGGGCGGGAAGCCGCCGCACCCGGATGCCGGGCAGGGCGCGCTCGTCATCGGTGATCGCCACCAGGAAGAGACGCACCCCGTGGTCGGAGCCGTCCGCCACCAGGCGGGCGGCGACCAGTCCGGACTTGGCTCCGCCGGCCGGGCTGGTGTTGGGCATGAACTTCTGCGCGCCCGCGTTCGGGGTGTGCAGGACGAAGCCGTCCCGCTCTCGGTCGTACGTCGCGGTGGTCTCCATGGCCGACGCGTTGTTGCCGTGTGCCACCTCGGTGCAGAGGAAGGTGCCGATGCGCCGCATCGTCAGGTAGTCGGACAGGTCGCGGCGCCCGGCGCATTCGTGATCGAGGAGGCTGCCGAGGAAGAGGTTGTAGTGGATGCCCGCCACGGTGGTCAGCGCGGGGTCCACCGGGCCGAGCCACGCGTGCAGGGCGGCCAGCGCGCGCGGGTCGGCGGCAAGACGCGCGCCGCTGTCGAGGGACAGGTTGAGGATCCGCAGCCGGTCGTAGGCGAGTTCCAGCCGCTCGTCGGGGGTACCGCCGGCGGGGCGGCGGAACGGTTCTGTGCTGATCAGCCGCTGCCAGAATCCGTGCTCGCGGCGGAATTCAGGACCGAGGAGGACGCCGGTCAGCAGTTCGGTGGTGGACAGTGGGACGGTGTCGGTAAGGGTCACGCTCATAACGAAATGAACGACCGGGGTACGGGCGAGGACACCCTGGACGCCGTCAGTGCTCCGGGACCGGCGCGCTGGTCAGGGCCTCCTCCAGCTCCTCCTCGTCAGGAGGCAGCGCACCGGCCCGCGCGACGGTCACCGCGGCCGACGCCACGGCGCGTCGCAGCACGTCGCCCAGAACGGCACCGTCCAGGGAACGCAGCCGGGCGCGGCCCTGGGCTCCGAGCAGTCCGTACGAGGCCAGGGCGTGCAGTGTGCCGGACATGAAGGCGTCCCCCGCCCCCACCGTGTCCGCGACCCTTACACGCGGGGCGCCGATACTCACCGTCGCACCCGGCAGGAATGCCACCGCCCCTGCGGCTCCACGGGTGACCAGGACGACCGCGGGTCCGGACCGCAGCCACCGCGCCGCGGCCTCCTCCGGTTCCTCGTCGGGATACAGCCATCGCAGGTCCTCGTCGCTGGCCTTGACGACGTCGCTCAGCTCGACGCAGCGCTCGGCACGGCGCACGGCTCCGGCGTGGTCCCCCATCAGTCCGGGCCGGACGTTGGGGTCGTAGCTGACGGTCGCCACCTCCCGGAGCGACCGGACGAGGCCGAGGACGCTCGCCGCGCCGGGCTCCAGCGCGGTGGCGACGGACCCGGTGTGGACGTGCTCGGGCGGCGCCCCGGACAGCTCCACCGCGCCCAGCGTCCAGGTGATCTCGAAGGTGTACGCGGCCCGGCCCGCCTCGTCGAGGCGGACCGTGGCGGCCGGGGTGGGTGCACCGCTCCCGTCCGTGAGGACCCGTACCCCGGCCGAGGCGAGGTGGTCCTCGATCAGCCGCCCGTCGGAATCCTGGCCGAGCTGGGTGATCAGGGTGGTGCCCAGCCCCAGCCTCGCCAGACCGTACGCGACGTTCGCCGGGCTGCCGCCGGGGTGGATCCGGTCCGGCGCGTCCGGCAGCCGCACGATGTCGGCGACGCACTCACCGATGACCAGCAGGGCGGGACCGTCGGGCATGGGGAGCGGGTCTCCTGGGGGACGCGGGCGGATGTGGCCGGTGGAGCACCACTGCCAAGGGGCTCACCGCCGCCGATTCTGCCCGGTGCGCGGGAGCAGCGGGGATCCGGGGTTCAGGGTGCGTCCTTGCCGCCCTCGTCCCCGTAGCGCCGCTCGAACTTCGCGACCTGGCCCTCGGTGTCGACCACCCTGGCCTTCCCGGTGAAGAACGGGTGGCTCTCGGCGGAGATCTCCACATCGATGACCGGATAGCTGTTGCCGTCGTCCCAGTCGATGGTCTGCTCGCTGGACGCCGTGGACCGGGTCAGGAACGCGTACCCGGCGGAGCTGTCACGGAAGACCACGGGGCGGTACGACGGGTGCTTGTCCTGTTGCATGCCTGCTCCTGGAGGTACGGGGATCTCGCATCCCGCTTCGGGCTTGCCAGCCTCCCGAACAGCGGGAGCCGGCGCGATCCGGGGCGTCCGTACGGAGCAGCGGACCGGACCTCGCCTACTCGGCGGCGGCAGCCGGAACGGCGGCGGACCGCTCGGCGGGAGCGGTGCGACGGGCCCACAGCAGCGTCCCCGCCAGCAGCACGGCGGCGCCGAGCAGCCAGGGCAGCGGGCCGGCGGGCAGCACGCCGATGACGAGGCCGGCCGCCGCCCCGACGAGTTGCGCGGCGAGTGACTGCACGGAGAGGGCGGTCGCCCTTCCGGACGTGTCGACGCGGCGGTGAAGGAGGTCGTTCTCGCTGGGGCCTGCGGCGCCCAGGCCCAAATAGACCAGCCCGTAGCCGGCGAGGGCCACGGTCAGTGCGGGCGCGCCTCCGGCGGACACGGTGGCGGCGAGGGCCAGCAGACCGGCCGTGCTCGTGGCGAGGCCCGTCAGAACGGCACGCTCGCCGTCTCCGGTGAGCCGGGCGACGAGGGGTGCGAGCTGGCTGCCGAGCGCCGAGCACACGAATCCGGCGGTGGCCAGCCCGGCGAAGAGGAGTGCTCCGGACTCCGGGGTACCGGTCAGCGCCGCGGCGCGGCCCGGGGTGAGCAGTTCCAGAGCGGCGAGCGCCGTGCCGGCGGCGCCGGCCGTCATCAGGATGCGGCGGACCAGTGTGTCCCCGGCGCCGAGCCGCAGCCCTGCGGCGACTGAGTGGGGGACGCCTCGCAGGACGCCGCGCGGCGTGGCCGCCGGACGGGGAGGTTCCGTCAGGGCGGTCAGGACGTAGAGCACGAAGACGATCTCTACCGCCACGCCCAGGAGCACGGGAACGGACAGCGGCACCACGAGACCCGAGGTGGACGATCGCAGCAGGGATCCGAGGTCAGGGCCGACACCGAGCAGCCAGGGCAGCCCGCCGCCGAGGAGTGTGCCGAGCGCGATCGCGCCGGCCGACGCGGCGCTGCCGCGAGCCAGCCCGGTCCGGAGGTCTGCCTCGGGGCCCGCGTGGGCATGCACGGTGTCGACGTACCAGGCTTCGGCGGGCCCGCTGGACAGGGCGCGGCCCGCGCCCATGAGGGCCGCGCCGACGGCGAGCGTCCATGGGGTCGTGCCGAGGCCTATGAGAGCGAGTGCGCAGACGTTGAGCACACCGGCGCACGCCAGGACGACACGACGGCCGACGACGTCGGAGAGGCCCCCGGTGGGGAGCTCCAGCGCGGCGGCGGTCAGGGAGTGGGCGGCGAACACCGCCGCGACGGCGCCGAGGGACAGGCCGCGTTCGGTGAAGAGCAGCACCATCGAGGCCAGAGCGAGGCCTGCGGGAAGCCAGAAGAGGCAGGACACGGTGACGAACCGGCGGCGGATGGCGCGTTCGTCGAGCACGGTGGGCGTGCCGGCCCTGGTCGGCGCGGTCACTGGGTGCTTCCGGCGTCGGAGGCCGCATCGGCGACCGGTGCGGCCCCCGAGGTGTCCGGTGCGCCAGGCGTGCTGGGGGTGCCCTGCGCGCTCGGGGTGCCATGCCGGCCCGCCGCGTCCTGCCCGCCAGGGACGCCAGGGGTGCCCGGGGCCAGCGGGAGTCCGGCGGTGAGCAGCACGACCTGCCTGGCCCGGGGGTCCTGCTCGTCGCCCGCCGTCAGTTCCGCGAGCTTGGCCGTCATCGCGTCGCGGAGTTCACGCAGCGACTCCGGCGTCAGCCGCGGCATCAGGTCGTCGATCCCCGAGGGGTCGTGCCACTCCTCACCGAGCCGCCCCGCGTCGATGTCCGCCTCGTGCTGCTCGATCGTCTGCTGCAGATGCTCGAGCTGCCGGCGTCTAACCAGCACCAGCATGGCCCGGCCCGCGGGCGTGGCCAGCATGGCCGCGTTGTCCGCCGAGGTGACGGAGTGCACGGCCTGCCAGCGTCGCTCACGTCCGTCACGGTGCTCCGCCTCCGCGACGAAGGCGTACTTGGCGAGCACCCGGAGGTGGTAGCTGGTCGAGGCGGACGACTCCGAGGTCCTGACCGCCAGTTCGCTCGCGGTGGCGGGACCGTGCAGCCGCAGCAGGCCGAGCAGCTTGAGGCGCAGGGGATGAGTGAGCGCCTTCAGTGCCGCCGGGTCCCGCTCGGGATCGAGTACACGGTGCGTCGCGTCGCTGTCCATGGCGGCAGCCTAGAGCGCGACGCCACTTTGCCAAATAGTTTTTGCAGAATTTATTTGGGAGAATCCTTCAGTCGCCTGTCGCCCCCTCGATCGCGTCCGCCACGAGCGAGAGGAAGCGCGCATGCGCCTGCGGACTGCACAGGGGTTCCGGGTTCCACGGCACGATCCGCGCGCGGCTCCCGGCGGCTTCCCACACCGGGGCGGTTATCTCGTCGAGCGGGATCGCGTTGGACCGGATGTCCGTCAGGACCACGCCGGGCTCCAGGGCCGCCGCGTCCGCCCATGCGACGGTGGCCCAGTTGACACCGGCACCCTCCGGCGGGGAGACGAGGTCGGCCCCCAGCTCGGCCAGGACACGCAGCTCGGGCCACATCTGGGGCCGGGCGGCATAGGCCTGCTCCTGGCTCGCGGGCGAGAGGGCCAGCACCCTGGCACCTCGGGGAGTGGGGCGGGCGGCCGCGCGGAGCCGCTCACGTGCGGCGTGCAGATCACCCGTGGCGTCCGGCACCGGCGCACCGCCGAGCGAGAGCGCGAGCTCGGCGAAGCGCTCGGCGACCCGGTCGAGGGTGCGGGCCTGGCCCACGTCGATCACGACGACCGGGACGCACTCCTCCAGGTGTTTGGCGGTGTCCGGGTCCAGCCCGTAGAGCTGTCCGTGTCCGTAGCTCACGGCGACGACCAGGTCGGGTCCGCCGCGTAACAGCGTCTCCACATCGAGGCCGTCGCCCGCGCCCCGGTAGTCCACGGCGTCGAGCGGGAGCGCGCCGGTCTTCGCCCGGTCGGGCTCCGCCCCGTCGTGCCCCGATCCGAAGATGCCCTCCGGGTGTATCCCGTAGTCCCACAGCGTCGCTCCCGCCTGGACGTACGCGAGCACCCGGGACGGCCGGCGGTCCGCCGCCACCAGCCGGCCCCGGTCGTCCGCGAAGCTCCACGCGCTCTGCTCAGTCATCCCACTCACCCCTCCGAGCCGGCGGCCTGGGCCCTCTCCCCGGCTCGCCACCCACTACCTGCCCAGCTCACCGGTTCCACACCCTCCGTCGAGCGCCCCAGATAGGTAAGCGGACCGGGATCGGGTACGTCGATCACCTGGAATCCGAGCCGGTCGTAGAAGGCCCTGGCCGGAGTGTTCGCCGTCAGCATCGAGAGGTGGACGGCCCGGACCCCCCGCCGGTGCAGGGCGCCCAGGAACACGCCCATCAGTTCCCTGCCGTGGCCCTTGCGCTGCCACGGTGGCAGCAGGTCGATGTGCAGGTGCGCGGGGTGTCCGTCCAGCTCCGGGAGGATCATGCGCTCGGGGCGGTACAGGAGGGTCGTCATCTCCTCGGTGGGTGTTGCGGGTTCACCTTCGGGCGCGGGGAAGCGGGCCGTCACCCGTGGGAGCCAGATCTCGCGGAAGGCCTCCACGAACAGCCGCGTGTCCGCGGTCCCGAGGACGTAGCCGACCGCCCGTCCGGAGCCGTCGTCCAGCACGAAGGCCAGCTCCGGTTCGAGGTGGGCGTAGGGCTCGGCGAACAGTGCGGGCATCAGCCCTGGATCGGGATGGAGATGTGTGCTGTCACCGCCGTTGTCGGCGGTGCGGACGCAGATGTCCGCGACTGCCTCCTGGTCGGCGGGCCGGTAGGAGCGTACGTACGCGGTCTGTGTCATCGCCCCATCCTTCCCGCCTGGGAGCGCTCCCACAAGGCCCTGAGGCCCCTCAGGGCGCCTCGCGCTCCCGGTCGTCCTCCGTGCGGGCCAGCTCGACGTTGAACTGGGCGCCGGTCAGGAGCGCCAGGTTGGTGAACCAGATCCAGATGAGGAAGACGACCAGCCCTGCCAGCGAACCGTACAGCCGGCTGTAGCTGCCGATGTGGGTCGCGTACAAGGCGAATCCGGCCGAGGCGATCAGCCACAGGAACGCGGCGAGCACACCGCCTGGAAGCGCCTTACGCACACTTCGCGCGGAGCGCGGACCGGTGCTGAAGAGGACCAGGATGAGGCAGGCGACCAGGCAGAGCATGACGGGCCACTTGAGACCCGCCCAGAGCGTCTCGCCCGCCTGCGCCAGGCCCGCCCGGCGTCCGAGCCACCGCGCCAGGGGCCCGGTGAGCACGAGGGCGAAGGCGCTGGCCATCAGCAGGACGAGCAGCCCGACGGCCGAGACCACGATGACGTGCGCCTGGCGCAGTGGCGGCCTGGTGTCCTTGACCCGGTGCATGGCGTGCATAGCCCTGCGGAAGACCGCCAGGTAGCTGGAGGCGGACCACACGGCGCTCACACTGCCGGTGGCGACGAGCAGCCAGACGGCGGTGCGCTCGTGGGTGGCCGCCTCCAGCGGCCTGCGCAGCGCCGCTCCGGACTCGGCCGGCGCGAAGGCCGTGATGTCGGCGATCAGGGCGCTGGTGGCGCCGGGGTTGGCCAGGCCGATGACGGAGACGGTCACCAGGAGGGCCGGGAGCAGCGCCAGAATCGCGTAGTAGGTGAGGGCGGCCGCCCAGTCGGAGAGGTCGTCGTTCCACAGCGATACGGGGGTCCGCCGCGCGGCGGTGCGCCAGTGCCTCGGCGCGGTGCGCCCTGCCGGGGGCGCGGTTCGTTCCGCGACGGGGTCGTCGGTCCTGCTGGGCACGCGGATACTCCGGGGGACGTAGGAAAGGCGGACGGAGGGACGCCGCCACCGGGTGGCCCGGCGTCCCGGCTGTCTCCCTTTCTCTCATGCCTCCGTCCCGCGGGTGTACTCCAGGTCGCCTCAGTCGTTGACCGCGGTGAGCAGCACCACCGCGTCCTCCAGGGCCAGCAGCCCGTGCCGCTCCTGTGGGATGGGGTGCAGTCCGCCCGCCGCGAGGTCCACGTCGCCGGACCCCGCGGTGAGCCGGACGGCACCGCGCAGCACCTGGAGTGACGCGGCGGGCGGTGCGTTGTGCTCGTCGAGGGCGGAGCCCGCGGTGAGCGCGATCACCGTCTGCCGCAGAGGCTCCTGGCGCAGGAGCAGATGCGCGCTGCGTCCGTGCGCGTGGACGCGGGCCGCGGCCAGGTGCTCGTCGGCGAGTGCGTTGAGATCATCCATACGACCACTGTGCCGCAGCCCCCGCTCCCCCGCTATCGCGTCCGGCGCAGCCATACCGCCGTATCGTCCGGCAGCAGGCCGGAGGGGTCCAGCGGGGCGCTGAGCAGCAGCATCTCCTCGTGGTCGGGCAGCGGGACCGGGCTCCCCGAAAGGTTGACGACGCAGATCAGGCCGTGTGTCCGCCGGAACGCGAGGACGCCGGGTGACGAGGGCAGCCAGTCCAGCCGGCCGTCGGCCGTCTCCCCGGGGGCGGCGGCGAAGCCGGGCTCGCCGCGGCGCAGCCGCAGCGCCTCGCGGTAGAGGGTGAGCATGGATCCGGGATCGGCGCTCTGCCCGTCGGCGGCGTACGAGGACCAGGCCGCCGGCTGGGGCAGCCAGGGTTCGGCCGTGGATCCGAAGCCCGCGTACGGCTCGTCGGCGGACCAGGGCAGGGGCACCCGGCATCCGTCCCGGCCGGGGTCGATGCCACCGGAGCGCAGGTGCATGGGGTCCTGGATCCGCTCGCGGGGGATGTCGGCCTCCGGCAGCCCGAGCTCCTCGCCCTGGTAGAGGTAGACGGCCCCCGGCAGCGCGAGGGAGAGCAGGGCGGCAGCCCGCGCCCTGCGGGTGCCGAGCTCCAGGTCGGTGGGCGTACCGAAGACCTTGGCCGCGAAGTCGAAGCCGGTCGCCTCACGCCCGTAGCGGGTGACCGTGCGGGTCACGTCGTGGTTGCACAGCACCCAGGTGGCGGGGGCTCCCACCGGAGCGTGCTCGGCGAGCGTGTCGTCGATCGCGGAGCGCAGCAGCCCGGCGTCCCAGGGGCAGGCCAGGAAGTTGAAGTTGAAGGCGGTGTGCAGCTCGTCGGGCCGCAGGTAGCGGGCGAAGCGTTCGGAGTCGGGCAGCCAGACCTCCCCGACGAAGATTCCGTCGTAGTGGTCGGCGATGGCGCGCCACGAGCGGTAGATGTCGTGGAGCTCGTCGCGGTCGACGTACGGATGGGGGTCGGTGCCCTTGACGAAGTCGGGAAGGGCGGGGTCCTTGGCGAGCAGGGCCGCCGAGTCGATGCGCACACCGGCGACGCCTCGTTCGAACCAGAAGCGCAGGACGTCCTCGTGCTCCTGGCGGACCGCCGGGTGCGCCCAGTTGAGGTCGGGCTGCCCCGGGGCGAACAGGTGCAGGTACCACTGGCCGTCGGCGACCCTGGTCCACGGGGTGCCGCCGAACTCGGAGACCCAGTCGTTGGGCGGGATCTCGCCGTGGTCGCCACGTCCCTCCCGGAAGTGGAAGAGGTCGCGTTCAGGGCTGCCCGGGGCGGCTGCGAGCGCCGTCTCGAACCATCTGTGCCGGTCGGAGACATGGTTGGGGACGATGTCGATGATGGTGCGGATGCCCAGCTCACGGGCTTCGGCGATGAGCTTCTCCGCCTCGGCGAGATGCCCGAACGCGGGATCGATGACCCGGTAGTCCGCCACGTCGTATCCGCCGTCGGCCAGCGGGGAGAGGTACCAGGGGGTGAACCACAGGGCGTCGACGCCCAGTTCGACCAGGTAGGGCAGCCTGGCCCGTACTCCCGCGAGATCGCCGGTGCCGTCTCCGTCGCCGTCGGCGAAGCTGCGTACGTAGATCTGGTAGATGGCGGCGTCGCGCCACCACGTTGCGGTGGCCTCGGTCGGACGGATGGCTGCCACGTGGCGTTCCTTTCGGGCAGGAGGTACTCCGCCGCCGGCCCGTGTGCGGGGCGTGCGAAGGGCCGGCGGCGGAGTGCTGGTGGGAGGCGGTCGTGCGGGGAGCTCTCGTTCGGATCGGGCCGGAGCCCAGCCCGATCCGAACGGGGTGGGCCCGGGCGTCAGCCCTTCAGGCCGCCCGCGGTGAGACCGCCCATGATGTTGCGCTGGAAGAGCAGGAAGATGAGCAGCGTCGGGACGGACGCGATGGTGAGCGCGGCGATGAGGACGTTCTGCGGCACACCGTTGGACAGCGAGTAGATGCCGACGTTCAGGGTCTGCTTGGCCGGATCGGGCAGGGTGAGCATGGGCCAGAGGAAGTCCTTCCACACCCCGACGACCGCGAAGATGGAGACGACGCCCAGGATCGGCCGGGAGATCGGCAGGACGATGGAGCGCAGGGTGCGCAGGGGTGAGGCGCCGTCGATGGCCGCGGCGTCGAGGAGTTCGCCGGGTATGGAGTCGAAGAAGCGCTTCAGCAGGAAGATGTTGAAGGCGTTGGTGACCGACGGCAGCCAGATCGCCCATGGCGAGTTGAGAAGGTTGCGCTCGAAGATCGGTACGTCGAGGACCGTGAGGTACTGCGGCACGACGAGGACGGTCGCCGGGATCATCAGGGTGGCGAGCATCATTCCGAGGATGGCCTTGCCGAGGACCGGCCGGAGCTTGGACAGCGAGTAGGCGGCGGCCACGTCGAGGACGAGCTGGAAGGCGAGTGCCCCGAACGCGTAGTAGAGCGTGTTGAAGAGCAGCTGGGCCAGGTCCATCACGTTCCACGCCTGGGAGTAGTTCTCCGTGTGGATCGAGGAGGGGAAGGCTGTGGGCGGGCTCTGTACGACTTCCTGGGTGGTCTTGAGGCCGCCGGTGACCATCCAGTACAGGGGGCCGAGGAACGCGAGGGTGAACGCCACTGCCACCAGGGCGAAGACGATCCAGTAGACCGCCTTTCCCCGGGGCCGGCCGAGCTGGGCCGGTGAGATGAGGGTCCGCTGGCGGCCCTGGTCCGTTGCCCGGCGGCGGGCCCTGCGTCCGCCGGGTCCGCGCCGGGAGACAAGCGTGTTCGATGCCATCGTCGTGCTCCCGTCCTAGTCTTCGCTGCTGCGGCTGAGGCGTACGTACACGGCGGAGAAGCCCGCGAGTACGACGAGCAGGAGGAGGCCGAGGGCCGCCGCTCCGCCGTAGTTGTTGAAGTTGAAGGCGTACTGGTAGATGAGGTAGACCACGGTCGTGGTGGACCCCTCCGGGCCCGCGCCGTTGGTGAGCAGGAACGGCTCGGTGAAGACCTGCATCGTCGCGATGATCTGCATCAGCAGCAGGAGCGACAGGATGAGCCGGGTCTGCGGGATGGTGACGTGCCAGATCTTGCGCAGCAGTCCGGCGCCGTCGAGCTCGGCCGCCTCGTACAGCTCCCCGGGGATGCCCTGGAGGGCGGCGAGGTAGATCAGCGTGGCCCCTCCCATGTTCATCCAGGTGGAGGCGATGACGACGGAGAGCATGGAGGTGCCGGGGTCCTGGAGCCATTGCTGGGCGGGCAGATGGAGGAATTCCAGGATGCGGTTGAAGAGTCCGTAGCCGGGGTCGTAGAAGTACTTGAAGAGCAGGACGGAGGCGACCGGCGGCAGCATGACGGGCAGGTAGACCAGGAGGCGCAGATATCCCTGTGCGTGCCGGAACTCGTTGAGCACGACCGCGACGACGAACGGGACCGCGAAGCCCAGCACCAGGGCCAGGACCGTGAAGAGCAGGGTGTTGCGCCACGCCTGCCAGAAGGCGGGGTCGTTGAAGACGTAGGTCAGGTTGGACCAGCCGGCCCAGGTCGTCCTGCCGTCCTCGGTCTTCTGGAAGGCCAGGATGAACTCCCTGACCATCGGATACCAGGAGAAGAAGGAGAAACAGAGGACGGCTCCGATCAGGAAGCCGTGCGCCGTGATGTTGCGGCGCAGGGCGCGCACGAACTCCTCGCGGGCCGGGTTCCGCCCGGCGGGGCGTTGGTGGTGCCGGGGCGGCGGTGCGCTCGCCTTCCCGGTGGACAGGGTGGGGGCCGACATGGTCTCTCCTCGGTGCCGGTGCAGTCACTCACGGACGGACGGTCCGGGTGCGGGGGCCGGGCCCGCCCGGCCCGTCCCCCGCACGTCCGTCACTGGTTGGCCAGGACCTGGTTGACTTGCTGCTCGGCGGTGTCGAGCAGCTTGTCGATGTCGGCGTCCTTGTTGGTCAGAACGGCGGACATCGCGTTGTCGAGGATCTTGTAGATCTCCTGCGCCTTCGGCGGCTCGGCCTTGCCCTGGACGGGGTTGTCCATGAAGGCCTTGAAGTTCTCGACGGGCATCGTGGCGTTGGCGACCCGTTCGGCGTCGTCCGCCGCCTTGCTCTCACCGAGGAAGAAGTTGGGCTGCGGAAGTCCGACGGGGAGGTTGTCGGCCTTCCTGCGGCCCCAGTCGAACTGCCCTTCCTTCGGCGTCAGGTTCTGGAAGCTCAGCCAGGCGATGGCCGCCTTGATCCTGTCGGGCGAACTGCCCTTCTTGATCATGTAGTTGTTCCCGCCGAAGAGCGTGCCCTCCGCCCCGGGGATCGGCCCCATGCCGAAGTTCTCGTACTCCGCGCCCAGCTGCTGCACCATGTAGGTGATGTCGTCGGGGGCGGCGAGGAACATGCCGAGCTTGTCGGTGGCTATCTGCTTCTGCAGATCACCCCACTTCAGCAACTGGGTCTGCCCCATGCTGTCGTCCTCCCAGCGCATGTCGTGCAGCTGCCGGAGGACCTGCTTGCCCTTGTCGTCGTTGAACGCGGCCTTCTTGCCGCTCGCGTCCACGACGTCACCACCCAGTCCGTACTGCGTGGCTGTGAAGTGCCAGCCGCCGTTGTTGCCGGCGCTGTACTCGCCGAATCCGGCGATGCCCTTCCCGAGCGCCGCGATCTTCTTGCTCGCGGCTCGGACCTCGTCCCAGGTCGCCGGCGGGGTGTCGGGATTCAGCCCGGCCTGCTTGAACAGCTTCCGGTTGATCATGAGGCCCATGGTGTAGTTGCTGGTCGGCAGCGCGTAGAGCTTGCCGTCCTTGCGGGCGACGTCCAGCACCTGCGGCTGGATGTCCTTGAGCGTCGGCACGGACGTGTCGTTGACGTACGCGGAGATGTCCTCGGCACCGTCGTTGTCCAGCACCTGCTGGAGGTCGGTGAAGTAGGCGTAGAACACGTCGGGCTGCGACTTGCCCTTGAGCATGGCCGTGAAGCGCGGCGGCTCCAGACACTGACCGGGCGTCGACTTCCCGTTGATCCTGACGTTCGGGTACTTCTTGTTGAACGTCTTGATGTCCTCGTTCCACTCGCGCAGCTCTGCGGCCTTCGCGGCCGGCGGCATGCAGTCGATCGACAGCGTCACCTCGGCCTTCGGGTCGAGCGGCGCGGTCGGATCGGACGATCCGCCGCCGGAGTCGTCGTTCCCCTCGCCGCTGCTGCTCGTGCCGCAGGAGGCAAGGGCGGTCAGGGCGAGCGCGGTGACGACGGCGGCCGCGGAGGCACGGCGGGTACGGCGAAACCCAGCACTTCTCATCGGTGGTCCCCTTCGGGCATGAGCACGGAAGGCCTCGGCCGACTGTCTGCCGGGGCGCGGCACACTCAACCACCGGCGACAAGCGAGCGCAAGATCTCGCGCAGTTTTGGTAAATGTTTGACAGCGCTCCGCATGTGAGGAAGCGCCGGGCAGCATCAGCCCGGCGCTTCGACGGAGCACCTCCATGCGGTCGGCACCGGCCGAACGCTGCGACCTCAACAGCCTGGCGAGCCTCCGGTAGACCCCGCCCACCCCGGACGGACCGCTCCGCATCGCCGGGGTGGAAGACCGCAAGAGACGTACTTCTGCGTGCAAGAGGTTACGCGGCGGAAGGCAGTCCCCCGGGCCCTTTACGGGACAAGGGGAGGCGCCTTCCGCCGCGCGGCCCGGGACCTCCTACGGCTTGATGTCGATCTTGAAGGTGGAGGTGGTGTTCTTCACGTCCTGGGCGTTGCCGCTGAGCTTCAGCCCGTTGAAGGTGACCTCACCGACGGCAGGGCCCTGACCCGCCTCGGGCATCTCGTTGGCCCACAGCCCGAAGCCGGACTTCGCGTCGAAGGCGTCGCCGCTCTTGCGCGCACCGGAGATCGAGATGTCGGTGAGCACCGTGTCCTTGATCGGGAACTGTGGCTGCCCTCCCACGTAGTTCGTCTGGAACATGATCCCGCTGTACGTCGGGTCGACGATGTCCACGTTCGAGATCCGGATGCCCTGGAAGACCTTTGAGGCCGAGAACAGCCAGATCCCGGGGAAGGTCTGCGATCCCCAGAAGTGGCCGCCGGAGCGCACGACCGACACGTTCTGGATCGCCGTGGGGCCTGTCCCGAACCCGTTCATCGGATAGCCGAAGTCCAGGGAGCTGACCGTGATCCCGGAGTACACCAGGGTGTCGGCGATATGGATGTTGCGGAAGGTGTTGTCGTAGCCGCCGTACACGGCCAGCCCGGCCGCCCGCCAGGTGAGGATCGACGTGAGGTTCTCGTACACGTTGTTCTTCATGTCCGAGCCGCCGGCGTCGATCGCCGAGAACAGTGCGAAGCTGTCGTCCCCGGTGGCCCGCGCCTCGTTGTTCGTCACGTGGTTGTCCGTGGAGCCGTTGGTCATGTTGATGCCGTCGGCGAACATGTTCCGGATCCGGGAGTTCTTGATCGTGATGTTGTCGGTGTTGGCGCCCCAGTAGAGGCACACCATGTGCTCGTTCCAGATGTTGTCGATCACGATGTCGGAGACGTTGGAGAAGTCGAACACCTTGCCCGGTCCGTCGATACGGGACGTGTAGTTGCCGAAGTACGCGAAGTCCGAGAACGACGAACCCTTCGCGCCGGCCTCCGCACGGAACCCGATGTCGGTGTTGTCCTGAGTGGACGGGGCGCGGAACCGCGTGAACCAGGGCCCGGCACCGGCGACCTTGACGGCCTTTCCGTAGACCTGGAACTTGCTGGAGGTGGAGTAGTCACCGGCCGGCAGGTACACACCGACCAGCTTCCCCGTGGTGTCCATCCGGACCTTGTCCAGGGCGTTCTGGACGTCCTGGTGGGTGAAGCCCGAGGGCACGGTGTAGGTGGCGGGGTCCGGGTTCGCCACCTGGGAGACCTGTTCCAGGCTGACGAAGTCGATGGCGTAGGTGCTGGTGTTGGACGCGTCCTTCTGGAGGCGGATCCTGCTGCCCGCCGGGACGGTCTTCCCCAGCATGACGTTCGCCTCGTCGTAGATGTGCCGGGGCGCTCCGGAGCCCGGGTCGTTGCCCGGCCCGGTCTCGTTCCCGTACAGCCAGGCGTACTTCGAGGTGAGGTCGATGGCCTTGAGGAAGGTGCCGTCGACGTAGACGTTCAGCTTCGATTCGATGCCCCCGCCGCCCGCGGAGTCCGGCACGGAGAACCGGGTGACCAGGGTGTTGGTGGTCGCCCTGGTGGTGAACTCCACGTAGTTGCCGGTGCTGTCGAGGGTGACCGCCTTACGGCCGGACGCCTCACCCGCGATGTCGCCGACGGTCCGGTTGGGGCCGACGACCTTCGCGCCACCGCCGGCGACGCCGTCCTCCGCCTCGTACATTTCGTACGGCATGTTGGCGCCACGGCCTACGAACAGCGACTCGGTGCTGGTGTTGTTCGCGCGCTTCACCGGCAGTTCGTTGGCGTCGTCTGCGAGCACCACCTTCACCGTGTACGAGCCGTTGGCGGCCGTCCAGGTACCGAGGGGGACGGGCGCCGTCGTGGCCCCGGCCGCGATGGCCCCGTCGTGCGCGCCGGTGAGGGTCTTCACCGTGGCGCCCTTGGAATCGACCAGGGTCAGGGTGATGCCGTGGCTGCCGCTCGCGGAAGCCACCGAGCCCTGGTTCCTGACGGCGACGGAGAAGGTGACCGTGTCACCGTTCGACGGGGCCGACGGGGAGGTCCCGACCCCGCCGGAGACGAGGTCGGAGCTGGAGACCGGCTTCACCACCAGCGGGGAAGCGGCGGTGAAGCGGTTGTTGGTCTCGTTCTGCTCGATGATCTCGCCTGCCGGGTCGACGACCGCGCCCAGCGTGTAGCTGCCCGCGTCGCGCGCTCCGATTCCTGCGGAGACCTGGGCCGAGGCACCTGCGGCGAGGGCGCCCACCGAGGCGGTGGCCACCTTGGAGCCGCCGAGCTCGAAGTCCAGCTTGCCGGCGGGAGAGGCGACGGCGCCCGTGTTGCGTACGGTCGCCGAAAGCGTGACGGCGTCCGACTCCACGGGCGCCGCCGGTGACGAGGTGACTGCCGAGACCTGCAGGTCCGGGTTGGGAGCCGCAGCGCCGAGCACCTGGAACTCGGCGACCTGACCGGCGCCGGATCCGGTGTTGGAGGTGAACTTCAGCTGGACGTCGGCGACCCGGGCGGTGACCGGGATCGTCACGGTGTTGCCCGTCGCGGGACTGAACGCGTAGTCCTTGGCGGCGGCCAGGCTCGTGAACGAGGTGGCGTCCTGCTCACGTCCGAGAACCTGGATGTTCTGGGTACGCGAGCCCCAGCTGCTGTCGGGGTTGAGCTTGACGACGACGCTCTCGGTGTCGGCGTTGGCGCCGAGCTTGACAGTCAGGGTGTTGGGATAGCTGCCGCCGGCCCCTTCCCAGTACGTGGTGAGCGAGTTGTCGTTGGCGTTGGCGGCGACGAAGGTGTGGACCACGGAGGAGGCGGTGATCGGCTTGGAGACGGCGAGGTTGGAGGCGGCGCTCGTGGACCCGTTGCGCGTCACCGTGTTACTGGCACCGGATATGTTGCCCGCCGCGTCCTTCGCACGCACCACATAGCTGACGGTGGTGGCCGCGGACTGGGTGTCGGTGTAGGTGGTGACGTCGCCCGCCACGGTCTTGCGGAGCACGTTGTTGGCGTAGACGTCGTAGCCGGTGACGCCCTTGTCGTCCGAGGACGCCGTCCAGGTCAGCTTGATCTGCCCGGTCGAGGGCTCGGTGAACACCAGGCCGGACGGTGCGGTGGGCGCCTGCGTGTCGCCGGAGTCGCCCGCGCGGGTCACGGAGTTGCTGTTGCCTGACTGGTTGCCCGCGGCGTCCCTGGCCCGGACGTGATAGCTCACGCTCTCGCTCACCGGGCGGGTGTCCGTGAACGTGGTGACGTCACCCGCGACGGTGGTCAGCAGGGTGTTGCCGGCGTAGATGTCGTAGCCGGTGACGCCGGTGTCGTCCGAGGACGCCGTCCAGGTCAGCTTGATCTGCCCGGTGGACGGCTCGGTGAACGCCAGGCCGGACGGGGCGGTGGGCGCCTGGGTGTCACCTGTGGTGGGTCCGTAGACCTCCAGTTCCGACAACTGGGCGGCGGGCTGGACGGAGTTGGCGGTGACGAGTACCCGCACGTAGCGGGTGGTGGTCGCGTCGAAGGAGATCGTCGCCGACTGACCGCCCGCGGGACCGAAGCTGTACGCCTTGGACGCAGTCAGGTCACTGAAGTCCGAGCCGTTGACGCTGCCCTGGATCTTCAGCGTCTGGGTCCGCTGCTCCCAGCCGTCCGGCAGCCGGAGCACGACCCGGTCGACACGGACCGAGGAGCCGAGGTCGGCCTGGATCCACTGCGGGAGTTCGTTGTTCCTGCTCTCCCAGTAACTGGCGCGGTTGCCGTCGTTCCCGTTGGCGGCCACGTACGTCTCGGTGTGACTGCTCGCCTTGAGCGTCCGGCCCGCGGCGAGGTTCGCCGACGACTCCCCCGCCGCACGCACCTCCAGCTCGGAGAGCTGGGCGTTCCGCCAGCCCGTGTTGGCCGTGATGTTCACCCGCACGAAGCGGGTCTGCGTGGCCGGGAAGGAGATCTTCACCGCGTTGGAGACGCCGGGGGCGAAGGTGTACGCCGCGGAGGTCTTGAGCGTCGAGAAGCTGGTGCCGTCGGCGCTTCCCTGGAGCGAGAGGGTCTGCTGCCTGCTCTCCCAGCCCGCCGGGAGCTTCAGCGTCACCTCGTCGACCCGTGCGGCGGAGCCGAGGTCGGTCTGGACCCACTGCGGCAAGGTGCCGCCGGAGCCCTCCCAGTATGTCGACTGATCGCCGTCGGTCACGTTCCTGGCGACGTACTCGCCGCCCGCGCTGCCCGCCGCCGCGCTCCGGCCTGCGGCGATGTTGGGGCCGTCTGCCGCGGCAGCGGTGAACGACGGCCATCCGATCATCAGAAGACTGGTCGTGACGACGGCGGAAAGGGCTCGCCATCTCCAGCGTTGGGCTCTCATAGGTCCCCGATCTTCGGCCTCGGCGCGGGATGCACCGAGGGTGCGGCTCTGTCGGCACAGCCCTGCGCCATCCGTTTCTGCACGCACTGAGCCGTGTTTTGCGCTTTGCGGTCAGAGAGTTGCAGAGAAGTACGAGAGCGTCCACGGTTGGGACAGAATCCGGAGCACGATGAAGCACGGCGAGAGACCCCACGAAGGCCGCACCATGAGGCATATTCGGCAGCACGAAGCCACCTGCCATGGCCGCGAAAGACGTTCGCAATTGACGTAAGCATTTTGCGTAGAACTGTAAGCAGACCGAAAGTGCCAGCTCCACGACACAGCGAAGAGCGGGGCCCGCAGGACGCGGACCCCGCTCCCGTGGAGTCGGCCTGAGGTCAGAGACCGCCGGTGTGGAGAAGCCGGTCGGGCGAGCCGGAGCCCAGGCCCGTCAGCACGTCCGTGGTCGCCTCGGCGGCCAGCCAGTCGGCGACCTCCTGCGGCGCCGCGTCGGGGTTCTGCTCCTTGTAGAGAGCGGCGGCACCGGCGACGTGCGGGCTGGCCATGGACGTTCCGCTGAGCGTCGTGGAACCGCCGCCGAGGTTCGCGGACACGATGTCCACGCCGGGGGCGTAGAGCCACACACAGGTGCCCCAGTTGCTGAACGTCGCCTGCCGGTCCTGGTCGTCGCTCGCCCCGACGGCGAGCACGCCGTCGGCGCGCGCCGGGGAGACGTCACAGGCGTCCTGGTCCTCGTTGCCCGCCGCGACCACGGGCAGCGTGCCCTCCGCCGCGAGCGCGTCGAACGCGTCGTCGACGGCCGACGACGCGGGCCCTCCGAGGGAGGCGTTGACCACGGCCGGCTGTTCGGCGTTCTGGGCGATCCAGTCGAGACCCGCGATGATTCCGGCCCACGTGCCCGAGCCCTCGCAGTTCAGCACCCGCACCGGCACGAGGGAGGCTTCGGGCGCGACACCGTACGTCGCGCCGGCGACGGTCCCGGCCACGTGCGTGCCGTGACCGTTGCAGTCCTCGCCGTTGCGGCCGTCACCGATCGCGTCGTACCCGGCCTCCACCCGGCCGCCGAACTCGCTGTGGGCGGACTCGATGCCCGTGTCGAGGATGTACGCGGTCACGCCCTGACCCGTGCCGGCCACGTCGTAGGTGCCGTCCAGCGGAAGGTTCCGCTGGTCGATGCGGTCCTGCCCCCAGCTCCCCGCAACGGCCCGCTTCCCGGCGGCCTTGACGGCGGGCGGCGAGACCGAGGCCTCACTGTTCTCCTCGACGGTCTGGACTCCTGCCGCGCCGCGCACCTGCTCGAGCTGGGCGGCCGTGAGCGAGGCCGCGAAACCGTGCAGGACCTTGCTGTACGTGAAGAGGGTACTGAGACCGAACTGCTCGGCCATGGCGTCCGGCTTCTGCTCGGGCGCGAGGGTGACGATGTACTGACCGGGCACGGCCCGGGCCGACTTCTGCACCGGTACAAGGGTCTCGCCGGTGTCGGCCGTGGCCGTGGTGGTACCGATCAGGGGGGCGATCAACAGTAGAGCGGCCGGTGCCCAGCGGGCGCGCAGGCGCATGCGTTCTCCCTTTGAGGTGGAGGAGCGGAACGCGGACCCGTCAGGTCCGCGAGGTGCGAACACCTGACCCTTCGTCCACATCACCGGCGCGCCTGAGCCGCGTCAGCCGGACAGCCCAACGATCGGTACCGAGGCAGGCCCATTCGGCCGATCGCATGAAAGGTTTCAACATTTCCGGGAGGGAAGGTGGACCCACTCCGGGAGGAGTGTCAATGCCTCACACGGCAGGCCTGCAAACATCAAGGCGTAAATAGCGCCATCACAAAGGAAGCCTCTACAGGGACTCGTCACAGACCTGGCTGCACGTACCTGAACCGATTCATCGTCCATCGCCACGGAGCCGCGTTGCCCACCGGTTCCCGGCTTCCGCCTGACGGATGCCGGGAGTGCGTCCTGGGGGGACGGGTCTGTCCCCCCAGGACGCACGGAGCGGGCGTTCCCCCGCCCGGCTACGCGCCGGCCGGCGGGAAGGGCGTGGTCCCGGTCGCCACACGGAGCACGGCGACCCGCCGCGGGGGAAGGACCAGGCCGCCCTCGGCGGTCCGCGAGGGTCCCGTGAGGACCTCTCCGGTCACCGCGTCGAAGCCGACGGGCTCATCCGTACGGTTCACGAGGAACCAGTACGCGTGGGAACCGTCCTTCCGTACGGTCAGCTCCACCCGCCCGCGCGCCTCCGCGGGCAGTTCGCTGAGCACGCCGGCCCCGGCAAGCAGGGGCCGCAGCACGTCGGGCAGCCCGTGGCTGCCCAGCCTCGTGGAGACGTAGGCGGCGGAACCGCCGTCCGCCAGGGCCCGCCGGGTGATGGCGGGGCGCCCTGCCTGGTCCCCGCTCCCGTAGCGTGCGAGCACCGTGACCTGGGGGTCGGTCAGGTCGATCCGGTCCGTCCACAGGGTGCCGGTCAGACCGTTGTCGAGCCGTACGTCCACGTCCTCCAGCAGGGGGCCGAACTCCTCGATGCGGATGCCCAGCAGTTCGCGCAGCGCCCCCGGGTATCCGCCGAGGTGGACGTGGTCGTTCTCGTCGACGACACCCGAGTAGTAGGTGGTGGCGAGATGGCCGCCGCCGCGCACGTAGGCGTCCAGCCGGTCGGCCAGGGCCTGGGGGACGACGTGCAGGACGGGGGCCGCGACGAAGTCGTAGCCGGTGAGGTCGGTGGCGGGCGTGACGACGTCCACCCGGACCCCCAAGGTCAGGAAGGCCGAGTACCAGTCGAGCGCCTCCTGCCGGTAGCTCAGCAGTGAGGACGGCTGGGAGTCGCGTTCGACGGCCCACCAGGAGTCCCAGTCGTACACCAGAGCCGCGCGGGCCGGCTCGCGGACGGAACCCGTGACCGGGGTGAGTGTCTCCAGAGTCCGGCCGAGGGCGGCCACCGCACGGAACACCTCGCTGTCCGGACCGGCGTGGGGCACCATCGCGGAGTGGTGCTTCTCGGCGCCGGCGGCGGACTGCCGCCACTGGAAGAAGCAGACCGCGTCGGCTCCGTGGGCCACGTGGACCAGGGAGTCACGGGCGAGCTCACCCTCGCGCTTGGGCACGTTGACGGGCTGCCAGTTGACCGCGCTCGTCGAGTGCTCCATGAGGAACCACGGCTTGCCCTGGGCGATCGAGTGGGTGAGGGATGCGGAGAAGGAGAGCTCGTCGAGACGCTGCGGCCCGGGGTGGGCGTAGTGGTCGTTGGAGACGAAGTCGATCTCCTCCGCCCACTCGGGGTAGTTCATCCCCTTGGTGCCGCCCATCACCATGAAGTTGGTGGTGGCGGGGATGTCGGGGGTGATCCGGCGCAGCACCTCGCGCTCGGCCCGGAGGTAGTCCTTCAGCGCGTCGGAGGAGAAGCGCTTGAAGTCGAGCTGCTGGGTCGGGTTGGCGTGGCTCGCGGCCAGTCGCGGCGGCTGGATCTGCTCCCAGTCCCCGTAGTGCTGCGACCAGAAGGACGTCGCCCAGGCCCGGTTGAGTTCGTCCAGTGTGACGTAGCGGGTGCGCAGCCAGTCGCGGAAGGCCCGGGCGGCGTCGTCGGAGTAGTCGTAGATGTTGTGGCAGCCGAGCTCGTTGGAGATGTGCCAGGCGACCACGGCGGGGTGGTTCGCGTAGCGGGTGGCCATGGCCTCCACCAGCCGCAGCGCGTACGTGCGGAAGACGGGTGAGGTGGGCCGCCAGTGCTGTCGCGCGCCTTGGGAGAGGGTCTCACCGGTACGGGTGACCGGCAGGATCTCCGGGTGCAGGGTGGTGAGCCACGGCGGCGGCGAGGCGGTGGCGGTGGCGAGGTCCACCGCGATCCCGTTGCCGTGGAGCAGATCGAGTACCTCGTCCAGCCATTCGAAGTCCCAGCGGTCCTCGGCCGGTTGCAGACGCGCCCAGGAGAAGATGGCGACGGAGACGACGGTGACCCCGGCCTCGCGCATCAGCCGGACGTCGTCCTTCCACACCTCGCGCGGCCACTGCTCCGGGTTGTAGTCGGCCCCGTAGGCAAAGCTCGCGGGGCGGTCGTCGGAGGGCGGGCGCAGCCAGTGGCGCTCGGAGGCGGGGGTCATGATGATCCTTCGGGATACGAGGTGCGTGTACGGCACGGGGCGGGCGCCCGTCGGACGGGTGCCCGCCCCGTGCCGGTTCAGGGTCGGGACGTCACTTGTTGACGCTGAAGCCCTGGTCGTTGCCGTAGGTGACGGCGGCCTTCTGCCACTGCTTCAGCCCTTCGGCCAGCTTGGTGTCGGAGACGTACGCCTTGCCCACGGAGTCGTTGAAGATGGAGTTCGCGTACACCTGGAAAGGCAGGTAGGACCAGTCCTCCGGTACCTGGCTGGCGGACCGGGCGAAGATCTCGTTCGCCTTCTGGCCACCGAAGTACGGGAAGGGGGTGTCGAGGAACGACGGGGAGGCAAGGTCTGCCGTGGTCGCGGGGAAGGCGCCGGCCTTGATGCGTGCCTGGACGCCCTCCGAGTGGTTGGCGTACTCGTTGAACGCGTACGCCAGGTCCTTGTTCTTGCCCGCCTTCATCACCGCGAGGGAGCTGCCGCCGTTCTCGGAGCTGACCTCACCGCCCTTCTCCCACTGCGGGAGCGCCGCGGCGCGCCAGTCGCCGGAGGCCGACTCGACGCCCGAGACGAAGTTGGCGGGCATCCAGGCGCCGGTGGAGAGCGTGGCGATCGTGCCGTCGGCCAGGCCCTTGTACCACTCGTCGCTCCAGTTCTCGATCGGTGCGAGGAGCTTCTCGTCGAGGAGCTTCTGCCAGACCTCGGTGAAGGCGGTGACACCCTTGTCGGCGGTGAGGTCGACCGTCACCTCGGTGTCGCGCGTCTTGAAGGGGGTGCCGCCGGCCTGCCAGATCATGCTGGTGGTGAAGCCGGCGTCACCGGTGTCGTTGGCGATGTAGGCCTTCGGGTCCGCCGCGTGCAGGGCGCGGGCCGCCTCGAGGTACTCGTCCCAGGTGGTGGGCGTGGCGATCTGGTGCTTGTCCAGCACCTTCTTGTTGTAGAAGAGCGCCATCGGGCCGGAGTCCATGGGCAGGGCGTACACGGCGTCGCCGACGGTGACCGAGTTCCACGGTCCCGGCGAGTAGTCGTCCTTGAATTCGTCGGCGCCGTAGCGGCTGAGGTCCTCGAGGGACTTGCCGAGGGCGAACTGTCCGAGCGCGTAGTACTCGACCTGCGCGACGTCCGGCACACCGGATCCGGCCTGTACGGCGTTCTGCAGGGCGGTGTACTGGTCGTTGCCGGTACCGGCGTTGACCAGCTTCACCTTGACCTTGGGGTACTCCTTCTCGAAGTCGCTGACCACCTGCTTCAGCGTCGGTTCCCACGCCCACACCGTGATGGAACCGCCCTCCTTGAGGGCCGCCCGGAGATCGCCTCCCGACACGGCCTCGTCGGAGCCTGTGTCCTCGGAGGACCCGCACGCGGTGAGGCTCAGCGCGGCCGCGCACAGCAGGCCGACGCCACGCATCGCGCGTCTGGTCATGGTTCTCATAATTGCTTCACTCCGTTGTGGTGAGGGTGGTGCACGAACCGTGGAACGTCCGCACGGGGGTGCGGGGCTGGGGAGGGGTGGAACGCCGCGCCTGTCGAGGGCCGGGGAAGACCGGTCCCGGAGCACGGAGATTCGGTGGCGGGCGGGGCAGGGGAACGGGTCACCCCTTGACGCTGCCCGCCGCCAGTCCGGACTGCCAGTAGCGCTGGAGCAGCAGGAAGGCGATGATCAACGGCACGATGGTCAGCAGCGAGCCCGTGATGACCAGGTTGAAGACCGGCTGGCCGCCCGCGGTGGAGGCCTGCTGGTTCCAGGCGTTCAGGCCCAGGGTCAGCGGGTACCAGTCCGGATTCTTGATCATGATCAGGGGCAGGAAGTAGTTGTTCCAGGTCTGCACCATGGTGAACAGCAGCACCGTCACGATGCCCGGCGTCAGCAAGGGGAGCGCGACGCGGAAGAACGTCCGCAGTTCGCCGGAACCGTCCATCCTGGCCGCTTCCAGGAGCTCGGTGGGGACGGCCTCGGCGGCGAACACCCACATGAGGTAGAGCCCGAACGGTGAGATCAGGGATGGGATGATGACGGCCCATGGCGTGTTGGTGAGACCCATCTTGCTGAACATGAGGAAGGTGGGGACAGCCAGCGCGGTCGCCGGAACGGCCACCGCGCCGATGACGGTGGCGAAGACGGCGCGCTTGCCCGCGAAGTCGAACTTGGCCAGGCCGTAGCCGCCGAGGACCGCGAGGAAGGTGGCTCCCCCCGCGCCCACGACCACGTACAGCAGGGTGTTGAGGAACCAGCGGACGAAGATGCCGTCGTCGTAGGTGAGCGTCTGCGAGATGTTGTCCCAGAGGGCGAAGTCACCGCTGAACCAGAGGCCGAACGAGTCGAGGAGGCCCTTCTGCGTCTTTGTGGCGTTGATGACGAGCCAGGCCAGCGGCATGAGCGCGTAGAGCGCGGTCAGGCCCATGAGGAGCGTGAGCACCATGCTGCGGCGCGGGCGGCCGGCCGTGTGGCGTCTGCGCGGGGCGCGGCGGGTCGCCGGGGCGCGGTGGGTGGACCGGCGGGACGTCTGCTCGGCGGTGAAGGAAGGGGCGCTCATCGCTCACGCCTCCTTTCGCATGCCGCGCAGCTGGACCGCGTAGGCGATGATCATCGTGACGACACCCATGACGAGGGAGACCGTGGCCGCGTAGTTCTGCTGCCGGCCGGAGAAGGACAGCGTGAAGGTGTAGAGGTTGGGCGTGAAGTAGGTCGTGATCGCGTTCGGCGCCAGGCTCTGCAGGATGCTGGGCTCGTTGAACAGCTGGAAGCTGCCGATCACCGAGAAGATCGTCGCGATCACCAGCGCGCCCCGGATCGCGGGGATCTTGACCGCCGTGATGATCCGCCATTGTCCGGCACCGTCGATCTCGGCGGCCTCGTAGAGGGACTTGGGGACGACACGCAGCGCCGAGTAGAAGATCAGCATGTTGTAGCCGATGAACTCCCAGGTGACGATGTTGCCGATGCTCGCCAGCACCAGGGAGGGCGAGAGCGGGTCGGGCAGCGACACACCGAGGGCCTCGTTGATGTTCCCCACCAGCCCGAAGCGTGTGCCGTAGATGAAGCCCCACATCAGTGTGGCGACGACGGCCGGCACGGCGTACGGCAGGAAGACGGCGATCCGGAAGAAGCTCTTCCCGTAGAGCCTGCCGCTGTCGAGGGCCAGGGCCACGAGCAGGGCGAGCCCGAGCATGACGGGCACCTGCACCGCGAGGAAGAGAGTCACCCGGCCCACGGCCGCCCAGAACTGTTCGTCCTCGAAGGCCCGTTGGAAGTTGTCCAGGCCGACGAACGACGTGCCGCCGACCAACTGGTCCCGGAAGAAGCTCAGATACAGCGAATAGACGATCGGGGCGAGGAACACCAGGGCGAACACGGCCATGAACGGCCCGACGAAGATCCAGCCGACCCGCCCGCGACGGCTGCGCGAGCCTCTCGCCGGTGGGCGGCGTCCGGTCGTGATCGGCGTAACGGCCGTCATGGGTACTCCTGTTGGTCCGGCGGTGAGCATGGCCCCGGCCGGATGGAGACACCGGACATCGTGGAGGCGCTGTGCTTGAGAAGGCCGATGTTTACGTAAACATCCATCGGTGAGAGGATGTTCACACGCTCTCTCCCCAACGGTCAAGGCCGGACCGTCATTCACCCGGCCGGATTTCGGCGATCCCTCCACCACCGGCTCGGCCGTCTGGTACTGCGTGTCACGACCGGCGTGTCGGCGCCGGGCATCCGAAAGTGGTAGAAATGCCGGTGGCCCGAGCCCTCAGTCCCAGCGATACGAGCTGGACGCGAAGCGGCGACAGGAAACGTCCCCACCGGGTCCCCCTCAGGACACACGCGGCGGAAGGCGGGCCGCGGCCGGAAGAGCGCCCCCACGCGGTGAAAGGCCCACACGACGACGACGGAGGCATACGAGTGCAGGGACAGGAACGAGCCATGGACAGACCTCCTCGCAAGGAAGCCTCCATGGCCGATGTCGCGCGCCTGGCCGGAGTCTCCTCGCAGACGGTCTCCCGTGTGTCCAACGGGCACTCCATGGTGTCCGAGAACACCCGGGAACGTGTTCTCGCCGCCATGAAGGAGCTCAACTACCGGCCCAACAGTGCCGCGCGCGCCCTGAAGAGCGGGAAGTTCCGCACACTGGGCGTCATCCTGTTCACACTGGCCACGACCGGCAACGTCCGTACGCTGGAGGCCATTTCCGCCTCGGCGGCGGACGAGGGCTACGCCATCACCCTGCTGCCCGTCGCCACGCCCACCAGCAAGGGCGTCAGAGGAGCGGTCACCGTGCTCGGCGAACAGGTCGTGGACGGCATCATCGTGATCATGGAGGTCCGCCTGCTGGACGCGGCCATCTCGCTGCCGCCGCACACCCATGTCGTGGTGGCCGACTCGGACGCGGGCGACCGTTACAGCGTCGTGGACACCGACCAGTCCGGGGGTGCCGAGGCAGCCGTGCGGCATCTGCTCGACCTCGGACACCGCAGCGTGGTTCATGTCGCCGGTCCGTCCGAGTCGTTCGCCGCACAGCGCCGTGCCCATGCCTGGCAGCAGACCCTGGAGGAGGCGGGACGCCCGGTCCCGCCGCCGGTGAGCGGCGACTGGTCGGCGGCCTCCGGCTACGCGGCGGGGCTGGCCCTGGCAGCGGACCCAGCCTGCACCGCGATCTTCGCGGCCAACGACCAGATGGCGCTGGGCGTTCTGCGGGCGCTGCACGAGAAGGGCAGGCGAGTGCCCGAGGACGTCAGTGTCGTGGGGTTCGACGACATCGCCGACTCCGCCTCGTTCCTCCCGCCGCTGACCACCGTCCACCAGGACTTCGCCGAGATCGGACGGCTGTGCGTCGACGGGGTGCTGCGGCAGATCCGCAACGAGACGACGGAACGCGGCACCACCCTGGTCCCGACCCGCCTTGTCGTCCGGGCCAGCACGGCCCCGCCTCCTCACGGGTGAACGCGTGATCCGCTCGCCCGGCGCTCCCTTCAGACCAGGAACTGTCCTGTTCGCCCCGTAGCGTGCACGACATGACCACGTCGCAGAGAAGGACGCACACCGTGACGCCCGGGAACGACACGGCGGGTGCCACCGGGGATCCCTTCTTCGCGATCTTCAGCCAGAGGGATGACGACGCCCCTGTCGCCACTTTCAGACCGTCCGGATACCGAGGAGTTCCGGTTTCGTGGCAGGCGAGGCGAAGTGCCCGGCCGGATCCGTGACGAGTCGACGGGCCGTCAGATCGAGGAGGCCGCCCACCCCTGCGATCTCCGCGGCGACCGTGCCGTCGTCCTTGACGATCTGCCGCCGGATCTCGAAGGTCCTACCCGTGCCGTAGAGAGCTCGCAGCTCGCGCGCACCCTGCCCCCACCCCGCAGTCCCCGAGGTACTTCACCGTCACTTCCGGCTGGACCGGCCCGATTCCGTCGGCCGGCAGCTTCTCCTGGGCCACTCCGGCCTCCCGGAGCAGCTCCCACCGGGTGTGCTCGGTGTACTGGAGGTAGACCGCCTGGTCGAGATGCCCTTAGGTGTCGAGCTCGTACCCGCGCACCTCGACTTCGACGAAGTAGGTCATGCGCGAGGCGACGCGTGTGCCCCGGCTCCTCATTCCTCGCCGTCATGCTGTGCGCAACCTCTTTACGGACCTGTCATGCCCCGGTAACTTCCTCGGTGCAAGAGATTGCAGAAAGGTTCTGACAGGGATTTCTCCGGTCGGAACGCACTGCTCGCCCGAACCCCGAGGCGCGTCCGGGTTCTCCGGCGGGATCTCGCGGCCGCTCGCGGAGCGGTTGTGCTGTTGGCAGCCGCGGTCCACCCGCCCGCGGCCCTCCCCTGGAGACACACGCATGAGACGCACCCCTGCCCGGCTGCTCGGACGCCCTGCGGCGGCGGCCGTCGCGGCGACGGTGATGCTGGGACTCCTGACCCCCGCACCCGGGCTTTCCGGCCCGGATTCGGCTGTGCCCGCGGCAGCCTCGGAGTCCACCGCCACCGTCTTCTACTACACGAAGACCAAGAACTGGTCCGCGTACCGGATGCACTACGCGCCCGACGGCGGGTCCTGGACCACCGTGCCCGGTGTGGCCATGGAAGCCGCTTGCACGGACTGGGTCAAACAGACCGTGACTCTCGGCAGCGCGTCCGGCCTGGCCGCGACGTTCAACAACGGTTCCGGTGTCTGGGACAACAACGCCGGGAAGAACTACGCCCTGGGCACCGGCGCCATCACCGTCAAGGACGGTGTGGTCGCCCACAGCGACCCGTGCGCGGACACCGGGACGGAACCCGGCGAGGCCCGTACGGCCTCGGTCTACTACTCGACCGCCACGGTCGGCTGGACGACCATCAATCTCCACTACCAGCCGGCGGGCGGATCCTGGACCACCGTGCCCGGCGTGGGGATGGAGCCCGCCTGCACGGGGTGGGTGAAGAAGTCGGTGGACCTCGGCACCGCCACGTCGATGCTCGCCACCTTCAACAACGGCAGCGGCGTCTGGGACAACAACAACGGTGTCAACTACACCGTCCCGGCCGGTCTCACCACGGTGAAGGACAAGAAGGTCACCGCGGGCGCCGGGGACCCCTGTGCCGCCGAGACCCCGGACACCCAGGCCCCGACCGCCCCGTCGAAGGTGTCGGCGAGCGCGGACGGGGTGTCCGTCGTGCTGACCTGGGACCCGTCCACGGACGACCGCGGTGTGACGAAGTACCAGGTGACACGGACGGGCGGTACCAAGGGGACCCTGGTCAGCGACGTCGGCTCCACGGTGTTCTCGGACACCGGCCTGGAGGCGAGGACGACGTACAGCTACACCGTCAAGGCGGTCGACGCCGCGGGGAACGTCTCGACGGCCTCCGCCGCGGCCTCGGCGACCACCGGCGAGAAGCCGACGGCCCCGGCCTCCGGGAAGCCGCTCGGCACCGACCCCCGCAAGGACCCGATCTACTTCGTGCTCACCGCCCGCTTCAACGACGGTGACACCACGAACAACCGAGGCGGCAGCCAGCACACCAAGTCGGGCAACGCCGCAAACGACGACCCCATGTTCCGGGGCGACTTCAAGGGCCTGGTCGACAAGCTCGACTACATCAAGGGCCTCGGCATGTCGGCCGTGTGGATCACCCCCGTGGTCCTGAACCGTTCCGACTACGACTACCACGGTTACCACGGCTACGACTTCTACGAGGTCGACTCCCGGCTGGAGTCCGCCGGGGCCTCGTACCAGGACCTCATCGACGCGGCCCACGCCAAGGGCATGAAGATCTACCAGGACGTCGTCTTCAACCACTCGTCGCGCTGGGGCGCCAAGGGCCTGTTCACCCCGAAGGCGTACGGGGTCCGCGACACCCAGTGGAGCTGGTACTACGACGAGAAGAACGACGGTTTCGAGTACGACGGTCTGACGGTCGAGACGAAGTCCGGGAAGTCCTACTACAACGGTGATCTGTGGTCCACGGCCGAGCCGTCGGGCAACACCTGCGTCAACTGGGGCACCCCCACGCAGCACACCTCGCCCGAGGGCTACCGGATCTACAACTGCCAGTGGCCGAGCCCCACTTCGGGGATGTTCCCCAAGGCGTACTACCACAACTGCTGGATCGGCAACTGGGAGGGCGAGGACTCCCGTTCCTGCTGGCTGCACGACGATCTCGCCGACTTCAACACCGAGAGCGCGCCCGTACAGAACTATCTGATCGGCGCCTACAACAAGTACATCGACATGGGCGTCGACGGCTTCCGCGTGGACACCGCCGTGCACATCCCCCGCACCACCTGGAACCGCCGTTTCCTGCCGGCCATCCAGGAGCGCGTCACCCAGCAGTTCGGTGCCGAGGCCGCGAAGAACTTCTTCGTCTTCGGTGAGGTCGCCGCCTTCGTCAACGACAAGTGGAACCGCGGCTCGGTGAACCACTCCGCGCAGTTCTACACGTGGAAGGAGCGCAAGGAGTACAACGCGGACGACGAGAAGGCCGCCCTCGAGATGTACGACTACGAGCAGCAGCAGGGCACCGGCTCCCAGCCGACCTCAGACAACGCCTTCCTGAACGGCAACAGCTACCACGCCCCGGATCACAGCCGGTTCTCCGGCATGAACGTCATCGACATGCGCATGCACATGAACTTCGGTGACGCGAACAACGCCTACGGCAACGGCAAGGACTCCGACGACAGTTACAACGACGCCACCTACAACGTCGTGTACGTCGACAGCCACGACTACGGCCCCAACAAGAGCAGCGAGCGGTACGCCGGGGGCACGGACGCCTGGGCCGAGAACATGTCGCTGATGTGGACCTTCCGGGGCATCCCCACGCTGTACTACGGCTCCGAGATCGAGTTCCAGGCCGGCAAGAAGATCGACTGCGGTCCCACCTGTCCGCTGGCGACGACCGGCCGGGCGTACTACGGCGGCCATCTCGCCGGCGACGTCAAGGCATCGGACTTCGGCACGGTCTCCTCGGCGACCGGCGCGGTCGCCGACACCCTGGCGAAGCCGCTGGTCAAGCACGTGCAGCGACTCAACCAGATCCGCCGTGCGGTGCCCGCCCTGCAGATGGGGCAGTACTCGACGGAGGGCATCTCCGGCTCGATGGCGTACAAGCGCCGCTACACGGACGCGGCGAGCGGCACGGACAGCTTCGCTCTGGTGACGGTCTCCGGCGGCGCCACTTACACGGGCATCCCCAACGGCACCTACAAGGACGCCGTCACCGGCGACACCAAGGTCGTGACGGGCGGCACGCTCGCCGTCCCGGCACCGGGCAAGGGCAATCTGCGGGTGTACGTCCTCGACCTCGGCGGCAGGAACGCCGCCCCGGGGAAGATCGGGACGGCGGGTACCTACCTGAAGTGACCCGGCGGTGCGTGACGGACGCGAGGGTTGCGCGTCCGTCACGCCTGCCGTCACACACCGCCCGCCGTCACACACCGGCCGCCGTCTCTCACCGCCCGCCGTCGACACGCCGCAGGGTCCGCAGGAGGTAGTCCTTGCGGTTCAGCGGGTCGCGGTCGGTCCTGGACCTGTGCGGGACGGGTCCGTCGACCGGCCTGAAGTCGTCGAACGCGGACTCCAGCATCCCCTCGCCCCGCGTCAACCCCGGCAGCAGCTGCTGCAGCTCATGGACGCGGGCGGCCGGGATCACTCCCTCCACCGTGCAGACGCCCCCGCGCGTCACCGGAGGCCCGGGGACGGCTCGCAGCCGTGCGAGGACCGGCACCAGCGGGCCGGCCGCATCTGCCGGGAGCTCGGCACGGAAGCGGTGCATGGGTTCGTACACCGTGGTCCCTGCCTGCTTCAGAGCGTCCATCAGCACCAGCGGGGTCAGATGACGGAAGTCTCCCGCCGTACTCGACATGCTCTTGTCGAACACTCCGTGCGAATGACTCTGCCGGGGCCAGTAACCGGAATGAGTCATGGTCACCGTGCAATCGGTGACCCGCCATCCGTGAATTCCCTGACCGAGCGTTTCCAGCACGGTGTCCTCCACCGCCCGCATCAGCGCATACGGCATGGATCCGAGCTCCACCTCCCGGCGGAATTCCACCCCGCTGCCGAAGACGGCCGGCTCCACGCGGAGTCCGACGGTGGCCAGGAAGGGATTCGGCTCCTTGTCGATGAACTCGACGGCCGCGCCTCTTCCCGTCGGCCGTTCCAGACAGATCGTCGTCGTCTCCCGGAAGCCGACCTCGATGCCGTACTCGTCCGCCAGCGTCGCCTGGATGACCTCCTTCTGCACCTCCCCGTATAGCGACAGGGACACCTCCTGGCGGAGGTCGTCGCGGCGCACTCCGATCAGCGGGTCCTGCTCCGCCAGGTGTCCGAGAGCGATGTGCAGCGCACCCCTGTCCTGGCTGCGGCACGGGGTGACGACGGTCTCCAGGGTGGGCGGGGCGAAGTGTGCGCGTGCCGGCCCACCGCCCGGTGCGCCGATCCTGTCCCCGATCCTGACGGCGTGCAGGCCTCGCAGCCTGCCGATCCGGCCGGCGCGGAGCGAGGGCTCGCGGACGTCCGTACCGTTGTCGAAGACGGTGATGGCCGAGATCTTGCCCTCGCGGACGCCCTCCTCGCCGTCGCCCCGCAGCCGGACCCTCTCACGGGTGCGTACCGTTCCGGAGAACATGCGTGCGTACGCGATCTTCTCCCCCGCCGGTCCGCGCTCCACCTTGAAGACCGTCCCCGAGGCCGGGCCTTCGGAGTTCTCACCGGTCAGGGGAAGGAACTCGGCGATACCGGCGGTCAGTTCGGCGACGCCCGCACCGGTGGCAGCGGATCCGAAGTACACGGGGTGCACCAGCGCCTGCCGGGTCTGCGCCGCCAGCCGGTCACGCAGCCGGCCGTACGGGATGCCTGCCGGGCCTTCGACGTACGCCGCGAGGAGGCCGTCGTCGTGCGTGGTGAGCAGGTCCGTCAGCGCGGTGGCGAATCCCGGGTCCGCTTCGGTGAACGGCCTCGTCCGGGCCTCGCGGGTTCCCAGGCCTTCGGCCGAGCCCATCGCGACGACCGCGGGTGACAGCCGTTCCGCGATGTCGGCCAGGACGCCTCCGTACCGTGCTCCGGCGCGGTCGGTCTTGTTCACGAACACGAGCGTGGGGATCCGCAGGCGCCGCAGCGCCCGCATCAGGATCCGCGTCTGGGCCTGGACGCCCTCCACGGCGGACACGACGAGCACCGCGCCGTCGAGCACACCGAGGACCCGTTCCACCTCGGCGATGAAATCGGGGTGGCCGGGGGTGTCGATCAGGTTGACCGTGACGCCGTCGACGGCGAAGGAGACCACGGCGGACTTGATGGTGATGCCTCGCTGCCGCTCCAGGGCGAGGGTGTCGGTCTGTGTGCTGCCGTCGTCGACACTGCCGACCGCTTCGATCACTCCGGCGTTGTGGAGCAGCCGCTCGGTCAGGCTCGTCTTACCCGCGTCGACATGCGCCAGAATTCCCAGGTTCAATGTGTGCACTGAGCTTCAGGTCCTCGAGATAGGTGTGAATTCCTGTCTGGGGGAACACAGAAGCTCGGCGCATGAATATCTCCCGGGTTGATCAGCTGGTGCCGGAATTACAGCAGTCCGCCGCCCCGGAGGGCAATCGATTAATTCGCGAGGTGGGGGAAACGCAGTTCGGTACGGCTGCGCGCGGTTTCGCCGGGGCGCAGTACGGTGCTGGGCAGATCGGGCCGGTTCGGTGAGTCGGGCAGGTGCTGCGTCTCCAGGCAGACCGAGCCGTGCCGTTCGTGGCGGCGCCCGGCGCCGTCGGTGAAGGAGCCGTCGAGCTGGTTGGCGGTGTAGACCTGGATACCGGGCTCGGTCGTCCACACCTCCAGCACACGGGCCGCGTCCGGCGCGGTGAGCCGTGCGGCGCGGCGCAGGCCGCCGCCCGCGTCCCGCAGCACCCAGCAGTGGTCGAAGCCGCCGGCGGCCCGTAGTTGCGGATTCTCGGTGGCGAGGCGTTCCTCCAGGACTTGCGGCGCCGTGAGGTCGAAGGGGGTTCCCCGGACCTCGGCCGGCGCTCCCAGGGGGATGCCGTCGTCGTCCACCGGCAGATAGGTGTCGGCGTCGACCTCCAGGCGGTGGCCCAGGACGTCGTCGTGGCCGGCCAGGTCGAAGTAGGCGTGGTTGGTGAGGTTGACGACCGTGGGGCGGTCGGTCACCGACGCGTATTCGACGGCCAGTGTGCCCGCCGTGTCGAGGGTGTACGTGACGGTCGCGTCCAGCGCGCCCGGGAAGCCCATGTCCCCGTCGGGGCTGTGCAGGGTGAGCCGTACGGACGCACTGTCGTCGGTGTGGTCGGGGGCCGCTTGCCACACCTTGGTGTGGAAGCCGTCCGGCCCTCCGTGCAGGGCGTGGCCCCGGTCGTTGGCGGGGATGTGGTGCTCGGTGCCGTCCAGGAGGAAGCGGCCGTGGGCGATGCGATTGGCGTAACGGCCGACGACGGCGCCGAAGTAGGGGTGCTTGGCCGTGTAGTCGTCGAGCGTCGTGAGCGACCGGACGACGGAGGCGGTGACGCCGGCGGTGTCCGGCACGGTGAGGCGGTGCAGGGACGCGCCGTAGGTCAGTATCTCGGCACGGACACCCGTACCGCTGTCGAGGGTCCACAGGTCGGTCCGGGTCCCCTGGACGGAGCCGAACGGGGCGCGGTGCACGGTGGGGCGCGGCATCAGAGATCCTCGGTGTGGCCGGATTCGGGCCCGGGTGTGGTGGATTCGCGGACGACGAGGCGGTAGCCGGGGCGTGGCCTGCGTGGTTCGGCGACGGGCTCGCCCGCGAGCTGTCCGACGAGGCTGTCGACGGCGAGGCGGGCGATGGCTTCCTTGTCGGGGGCGATGGTGGTGAGTGTGGTGGTGGTGTAGCGGCTCTCCTCGATGTCGTCGAAGCCGACGACGGCGATGTCGTCCGGGATCCGCAGGCCGTGTTCCGTGATGGTCCGCATCGCGCCGATGGCGATGAGGTCGTTGTAGGCGAACACGGCGTCGGGCCGGTCCTCCCGGTCCAGGAGCCGCGCCATGCCGGTGGCGCCGTCCTCGCGGCCGTAGCCCTCGGTGACGACGACGAGGGATTCGTCGGGTGTGATGCCGGCGGCGGCGAGTTCCTCGCGCCAGCCCCTCAGGCGCAGGTGCGCGGGCTGGCGTTCCTGGCCGGTGCGCGATCCGAGGAAGGCGATCCGCCGGTTGCCCTGGCCGACGAGGTGGCGCACGGCCGCGCGGGCCGCCGCCACGTTGTCGATGGCGATGTGGTCGTACGGAGCCTCGTACTCGCGCTCCCCCAGCAGGACCAGGGGCGCCGTCTCCGTGCGGGCCATCAGGTCCTCGGTCTCCAGGTGGATGGGGCTGAGGATGAGCCCGTCGATCACATGCGACCGGAATCCCTGGCTGACCAGGAGCTCCTTCTCCCGCAGGCCGGCGGTGTGGTCGACCAGGACGGTGTAGTCGTGCCGGGCGGCCGCGTCGATGACCGCTCCGGCGAGTTCGGCGAAGTACGGGTTGCCGAACTCGGGTACGGCCAGGGCGATGATGCCGGTGCGGCCCTTGCGCAGGTGGCGGGCGGTGAGGTTCGGCCGGTAGCCGAGTTCGTCGATCGCCTGTTGCACCCTGGCGCGCATGGCGGGTGTGACGTGCTGATAGTTGTTCACCACGTTCGACACGGTCTTGATGGACACGCCCGCCCGTTGTGCAACGTCCTTGAGGCTGACGCCCACGGCACTCCTTGGTTCGGCTCGGCTCGGCTCGGCTCTCGGTCCGGCCCTAGGGCCGGCTCGTCGTCAGGTGCTTCTGCGACTGCGCGCCAGATAGCGCTGCGCCACCACGACAACGATAAGGAAGCCGCCGCTGACCACCGACTGGTAGGAGGAGTTGAGCGAGCCGATCTGGTTGATCAGGTTCTGGATGACGGCCAGCAGCAGGACGCCCCAGAGGGTTCCGCTGATGGATCCGGCGCCTCCGACGAGAAGTGTGCCGCCGATGACGACGGCGGAGATCGCGTCGAGTTCCATGCCCACACCGACGATGGTGACGCCGGAGGACAGCCTTGCCGCGTTGAGGGCGCCGGCGAGGCCGGCGAGCAGTCCGCTGAGCGTGTAGACGAGGATCTTCGTACGTGCGACGGGGAGGCCCATCAGGGTGGCCGCGTCGCTGCTGCCGCCCACTGCGAAGAGGGTCTGCCCGAACGAGGTGCGCTGCAGGACGAGCCCACCGGCCCCGAAGAGGACCAGGGCGATGATGATCGGGTAGCCGAAGCCCCAGACGCTGCCCTGGCCGAGCTCGCCGAAGGCGGAGTCCTTGGGCACCAGGTAGGTGGTGGCGCCTTCGTCGGTGAGGGCGAGCAGGAGGCCGCGGGCGCCCAGCAGGGTCGCGAGGGTGACGATGAACGGGGCCATGTTCCCCCGGGCGATCAGGAGCCCGTTGAGCAGGCCGATCCCGCCGCACACCACGAGAGGGAGGAGCAGTGCGGCGAGGAATCCGTACTGCGAGGCCCAGGCGGCGAGGACTCCCCCGAGGGCGAAGACCGATCCGACGGAGAGGTCGATGCCGCCGGTGATGATGACCATGGTCATGCCGAGTGCGACCACGGCGAGGAAGGACGCCTGGATGGTCACACCGCGGGCGTTGTCCAGGGAGGCGAACGTCGGGTAGATGAAGGAGGCGGCGATCACGACGGTCAGCAGGACCGCGAGGACGCCCTGGCGTTGGAGGAGTTCGGCGGCGCGCTGCCGGCCGGCCTGCTCGGGTCCGGCGGCGGGGCGGGCCGCGGGCGTCTTCGTCGGCACCGGGGCCGGGGCTGCGGTGACGGGCTTGGTTTCGTTCATCGGGACCGACGCTCCCGGGCGACGTAGACGGCGGCGATGATGATGGCCGCCTGGGCGATCTGTGCGGTGGAGTCGGGCAGGTCGTGCTTGACGAGCGTGGCACGCAGGAGCTGCATGAGGAGCGCGCCCGCGACGGTGCCGAGCACCCGTACGGAGCCTCCGTTGAGGGGGGTGCCGCCGACCACGACCGCCGTGATGGCGGAGAGTTCCATCAGGGTGCCGAGCGAGGACGGGTCACTCGCGGTGAGCCTGGCCGTGGCGAGGATGCCGGCGAGACCCGCGAGCACCCCGCAGATGACGTACACGCCGATGAGGACCCGCTTGACGGGCAGTCCGGCGAGCGCGGCGGCGGAGCGGTTGCCGCCGACGGCGACGACCTGCCGGCCGAAGGTGGTGCGCTGCACGAGGAAGGCGACGGCGACGGCTAGGACTCCGGCGATCCAGACGACGAGCGGAATGCCGAGGAAGGAGCCGGTGCCGAGCGACAGCAGGTCGGGGTTGACGATCTGCTTGAGCTGACCGTCGGCCATGACCAGGGCCAGTCCTCGGCCTCCCACGAAGAGGGCGAGTGTGGCCACGATGGGCTGCAGTCCGACGAGGGAGACGAGTGCGCCGTTGACCGCTCCGACGACGGCGCCTGCCAGGAGGGAGACGACGAGCGCGGGTACGAGCCCGTATCCGAGGTAGAGCGGGAGGAAGGCGGCGGCGAGCGCCATGGTCGAGCCGACGGACAGGTCGACGCCCTCGGTACCGATGACCAGGGCCATGCCCAGGGCGACGATGACGATGGGGGCGACCTGGACGAGCTGGGTGCGGAAGTTGTCCGCGGTCATGAAGTGCTCGGTGAACAGGGCGTTGAAGAGCAGCACCACGGCCACGGCCACGTAGACGCCGTACCGCTGGTACCAGGCGGGGGCGCGCAGGCGGGCGAGTGGGCTCGCGGACTTCGAGGGCTTGTCGCTCTTCGCGGGCGGTGCGACGGCGGTCTGGGTCATCGGGGGTCCTCCTGGGCGGCCGGGGCCCTGTCCGCCGGCTCCGGTGCGTGGTCGGCGAGCACTTCGAGCAGCCGGTCCTCGGCCACGTCGTCGCCCGACAGCTCGCCCGCGACGGCTCCGCCGCGCAGGACGACGATCCGGTCGGCGCCTTCGATGAGCTCCTCGATGTCGGAGGAGATGAGCAGGACGGCGAGGCCCTCGCCGGCGAGGTCGTCGATGAGGCTCTGGACCTCGGCCTTGGCGCCGACGTCGATGCCCCGGGTGGGTTCGTCGAGCAGGAGCACCTTGGGTTCCAGGCAGAGCCAGCGGGCGAGCAGGACCTTCTGCTGGTTGCCGCCGGAGAGTTCCCCGACCTTCTGCTCGGGGCTCGACGCCTTGATCCGCAGGCGCTTCATGAAGATGTCGACGATCCGGTCCTGCTTGGCGCGCGAGACGACACCTGCCCGGGAGAGGCGGGGCATGGCGGCCAGCACGATGTTCTCGCGGACGGAGAGGCCGGGCACGATGCCTTCGGCCTTGCGGTCCTCGGGCAGCAGGCTGATCCCGGCGCGGATCGCGGCGGCCGGGGTGAGGCGCTTCAGGGTGGTGCCGTCGACGGTGATCTCGCCCGCGTCCAGGGGCAGCGCACCGGACAGTGCCTTCGCCGTCTCGCTGCGGCCGGAGCCGAGGAGACCGCCGAGGCCGAGCACCTCTCCCGCGTACAGGGAAACGGATATGTCGTGGAGCTGGAGCCTGCTGGAGAGGCCGGTCGCGGTGAGGACGGGCGTACGGGCCGCCTCGTGTCCCTCCGCGGCGAAGTTCGTGACTCCGGAGCGCCGCACCTCGGAGAGGTCGCGGCCGAGCATCATGGACACGAGCTGCATCCGGTCGAGGTCGGCGAGGTCGCCGGTGTGGATGTGGCGGCCGTCGCGCAGGACCGTGACCCGGTCGCAGATCCGGTAGAGCTCGTCCATGCGGTGGCTGACGTACAGCACCGCGATGCCCTGGCCTCGGAGGCGTTCGATGACGCGGAAGAGGGTCTCCACCTCGCGGGGTTCGAGCGAGGAGGTGGGCTCGTCCATGATGACGACCTGGGCGTTGACGGAGACCGCCCGCGCGAGGGCGACCATCTGCTGGGTACCGACCCCGAGGGTGTGCAGCGGTCGGCGGGGGTCCACCCGTACGCCGAAGCCGTCGAGCAGCTCGCCGGTCTCCCGGTGCATGCGGGCGAAGTCGATCAGCCCGAAGCGGTTCCTGGGTTCGCGGCCCAGGAAGATGTTCCGCGCCACGCTCATCAGCGGGACGAGGTTGACCTCCTGGTAGATCGTGGAGATACCGGCCTGCTGCGCCTCGAACGGCCGGGCGAACCGCACGGGTTCGCCGGTCATCCGCAGTTCGCCCCCGTCCGGCCGGTACACACCGGTCAGCACCTTGATGAGGGTGGACTTGCCCGCGCCGTTCTCCCCGACCAGCGCGTGGGTCTCCCCGGCGCGCAGGGAGAAGGTGACGTCGTCGAGGGCGACGACGCCGGGGAACCGTTTGCTCACCGAGCGGGCTTCGAGCACGGCGGAGGCCGTGCTCCCGGCAGCCTCCGGTGCCTGAGGTACTGCTTCGGGTGGTGCCATGGGTGTTTCTGGCCTTCCGCTGTCCAGGGGGGTGAGGGCCCGGGGGGCCGCCGTGGCCCGATGCGGGTGCCACGGCGGCCGGGGCCGTTGGGTTCAGGAGCGGATCAGTACGCCCCGCCGAGCGATTCCTTGGCGTTGGTCTCGTCGTAGGCGCGGTCGGTGATGATGACGTTCTCGGGGATCTCCTCGCCGCCGTAGAACTTCTGGGCGGTCGCGAAGGCAAGCGGGCCGAAGCGCGGGTTGGACTCGATGACGGCGTTGTACTCGCCGTTGACCAGGGCCTGCACGGCGTTGCGGGTGCCGTCGACCGAGACGATCTTGACGTCCTTGCCGGGCTTCTTGCCGGCGGCCTTCAGCGCGGTGACGGCGCCGAGGCCCATCTCGTCGTTCTCGGCGTAGACGGCGGTGATGTCGGGCTTGGACTGGATGAGCTGCTCCATGACCTGCTGGCCCTTGTCGCGGGCGAACTCGCCGGTCTGCTGGGCGACGATCTCGATGCCGGGGGCCTCGGCCTCGATCTGGTCGACGAAGCCCTTGGTCCGGTCGGTGGTCACGTTGTTGCCCGAGGCGCCGAGGAGGATCGCCACCTTGCCCTTGCCACCGGTCGCCTTGATCATCGCGTCGGCGGCCCGCTTGCCCTGCTCGACGAAGTCGGAGCCGAGGAAGGCCACGTAGTCCTTGCAGGCCTCGGAGTTGACCTTGCGGTCGATGGTGAGGACGGGCACCCTCTTCGCCGCCGCGGCCTTGAGGGCCGGCTCGAGGCCGTCGGAGTTCAGCGGCGCGATGATGAGGAACTGCGCACCCTGGGAGAGCATGTCCTGGATGTCGCTGATCTGCTTGGAGAGCTGCGACTGGGCGTTGGTGGTGAGCAGCTTCTTGACGCCGATCTTGGCGGCCTCGTCCTTGATCGACTGGGTCTCGGCGATACGGAACGGGTTGGCCTCCTTCTCCGACTGGGAGAAGCCGACCACCGCGTCCTTGAGGTCGATCTTGGGTGCGCCGTAGCTCTGCAGCGAACAGCCGGGACCGGACGCGGCCTCGGGGGACTTGGCCGCCTGTGCTCCCTGGCTGCTGTCACCGCCCGCGCTGTTCGAGGTCTCCGACTTGGAGCAGCCGGAAACGGCCAGCGTGGCGGTGGCGGCGAGCAGGCAGGCCGCGGCGAGGGTACGGGATCGACGCTGGGTCATCATGCGCGGGACGCTCCTTGGCGAGGTGACGGCACACCGTTCGGCGTGCGGTCGGGCATGGCGGGACGGTTCATCTGATGCTCGGCGGCAGATGACGCTGAATTCCTCACGACCCCGCTGCGAGCTGCGGAAACTCCGGTCGTGAGGACTTGTGCGGCCTCTCGGCGGCTCGGTTTACAACGTTATATAGGCGAGGTGACGCAGGCGGCAAGAGAGTTGTCGATGCGTTTCCAAAATGTGTCGCCCCGGCGTACGCCCACTGACGCGCCGACCGCGGGGCCGGTACCGCACCAGGTGCTGCGCGACCCCTGGACACCGGCTTGACCGCGTGCTGTCATACCGCCGACATCAATTTCCAACGTTGCAAGTGAATTGTCGTGCTGACGGGTCCGGGCGCGACGGCTGCCTTCGCCATGCGCCGGCCCGGTCCGGGCCGGCCACCACCCCTGTCCGGCAGAGCAGAAGCGGAGTCCCCACACGATGCCCCTGAACCGCAGGCAACTCATGACCGGTGCTCTGGTCACCGCCGCGGCGGCCACCACGGCCGGCCGCTGGGCCACCACCGCGACCGCCGCGGAGGGCGTGATGGCCGCAGCCCGCGGTGGCCACTACTCCCCCAACGCCTCGCCGCTGCACCCGACGGCCTTTCTGAAGCTGCCGCCCGGCCGGGTCACCGCCAAGGGCTGGCTCGCCGGCCAGCTCCGGCTCCAGCTGGAGGGCCTCTGCGGCCGCTACGAGGAGTTCTCGCACTTCCTCGACTTCGAGGCCTCCGGCTGGGTCCGTCCCGACCGGGGCGGCTGGGAGGAAGTCCCCTACTGGCTGCGCGGATACACGGACCTCGCGATCGTCACCGGGGACGCGACGGCGCTGGCCGGCGCCCGCCGGTGGATCGACGCGATCCTCACGACCCAGCAGTCCGACGGCTTCTTCGGACCGAAGTCCCTGCGGACCTCGCTCAACGGCGGCCCTGACTTCTGGCCCTTCCTGCCCCTGGTCCAGGCGCTGCGCTCCTGGCAGGAGTACGACGGCGACAACCGGATCATCCCGTTCCTCAGCAGGTTCTTCCGCTACATGAACGCCCAGGGCCCCGGCGCCTTCAACACCAGCTGGATCGCGCTGCGCTGGGGCGACGGCCTGGACAGCGTGTACTGGCTGTTCAACCGCACCGGTGACACCCTCCTGCTCGACCTCGCCGACAAGATCCACCGCTACGGGGCCGACTGGGGCGACAGCCTGGTCAACCCGCACAACGTCAACATCGCCCAGGGCTTCCGCGAACCCGCCCAGTACGCCCTGCGCAGCGGCGCGCAGCAGGACACCCGGGACACCTACGGGACGTACGCCAAGGCCATGGACCGGTACGGGCAGTTTCCGGGCGGCGGATTCGCCGGGGACGAGAACGCCCGGCCGGGGCACGGGGACCCCCGGCAGGGTTTCGAGACCTGCGGGATCGTCGAGTTCATGGCGAGCCACCAGCTGCTCACCCGGATCACGGGCGACCCGCTCTGGGCCGACCGCTGCGAGGAGCTGGCCTTCAACTCGCTGCCCGCGTCACTCGACCCGTCGGGCAAGGCGATCCACTACGTCACCAGCGCCAACAGCGTCGACCTGGACAACGTGCCCAAGCGGGACCGGCAGTTCCAGAACGGCTTCGCCATGCAGGCGTACCTGCCGGGCGTCGACCAGTACCGCTGCTGCCCGCACAACTACGGGATGGGCTGGCCCTACTTCGTCGAGGAGCTCTGGCTCGCCACCCCGGACGGCGGTCTCGCCGCGGCGATGTACGCGGCCTGCGAGGTGACCGCGAAGGTCGCCGACGGCACGGAGGTCACCTTCACCGAGGAGACCGGCTACCCGTTCACGGACACCGTCACGCTCTCCCTCAAGTCCCCGAAGCCACTCCGTTTCCCCCTGGTGCTGCGCGTGCCCGCATGGTGCGCCGAGCCGGACATCCGTGTGAACGGCAGGCGGGTCACCGCCCCCGCGGGCCCGGCCTTCACCCGCGTCGAGCGCACCTGGGCCGACGGCGACAAGGTCACCCTGCGCCTCCCGCAGCGCACCGCCGTACGCACCTGGGACGACAACCACGGCTCGGTCAGCGTCGACCACGGGCCGCTGACCTACTCCCTGCGCATCGGGGAGTCGTACGAACGCATAGGCGGCACCGAGCAGTTCCCGGAGTACGCGGTCCACGCCACCACCCCGTGGAACTACGGCCTCGTCCTGGACGGGGCGCGGCCCGCCCATTCGCTGCGCCGCCGCTCCACCGGCCGCGCCCCCGGCGACAACCCCTTCACGCTGGAGGGCACCCCGCTCGTCATGACCGCCCGCGCCCGCCGCATCCCCGAGTGGAGCGCGGACGACGAGCACGTGGTGGCGCCCCTCCAGCAGAGCCCCGCCCGCAGCAGCGAGCCGGTCGAGGAGGTCACGCTCGTCCCGATGGGCGCGGCACGGCTGCGGATCACGTCCTTCCCGACGGCGGGTCCGGATGCCGCACCCTGGCTGGCGGACCGGTGGTACCGGATGGGCAACCGCAATTCCGGCAAGGTGCTGGGCGTGGACGGCATGTCCACCGCGAACAGCGCCCACGTCGTCCAGTTCGGCGACACCGGGACCGCCGACCATCTGTGGCGGCTCGTGCCCAACGGTGACGGCTGGTACCGCATCCGCAACCAGCACTCGGGCAAGGTGCTCGGCGTGGATCTCATGTCCACCGCGAACAGCGCCCACGTCGTGCAGTTCGACGACAACGACACCGCGGACCACCTGTGGCAGCTCGTGCCCAACGGTGACGGCTGGTACCGCATCCGCAACCGCAACTCGGACAAGGTCCTCGGCGTGGACGGCATGTCCACCGCCGACAGCGCCCACGTAGTCCAGTACGACGACAACGGCACCGCGGACCACCTGTGGCAGCTGCTCGGATGAGCGACGGCCTCCGGCACCACTCGCCGCGCCGCCCCGGTGCGGTGAGCCCTTCCCTCCATCGAGGAGATCCGGGAATGAAGTCTGCAGCACCCGCACCGCGTCGTCGCCCCTGGTGGAAACGGTTAACCGCCGGCACCGGCCTGCTGGCACTGCTCGCCACCGCACTCGTCGGAGCCGGCACCGCCCCGGCCGCCGCCGCGCCCACGGCCTGGGCCCCGAAGCCGGCGCCGATGACGACGCCCTGGACCAACCAGGTGTCCGTCGACAACCCGCTCCCCGAATACCCGCGTCCTCAGCTCGCGCGCCCCGACTGGGCCAATCTCAACGGCATATGGGACTTCGCGGTGACCGGCCGTGACGCCGGGCAGCCGGCGTCGTTCTCCGAGCAGATCCGGGTGCCGTTCGTCGCGGAGTCCGCTCTGTCCGGCATCAAACGGAAGATCACCGAGAACGACAAGCTCTGGTACAAGCGGACCTTCACCGTGCCGTCGAACTGGAACGGCCGCCGTGTCGTGCTCAACTTCGGCGCGTCGGACTGGCAGAGCACCGTCTGGGTCAACGGCACGCAGGTGGGCGCGCACAAGGGCGGCTTCGACTCGTTCTCGTACGACATCACGCCGCAGCTCAACGGCGGTACCAACACCGTCGTCGTCTCCGTGTACGACCCGACGCAGACCGGCGGGCAGGCCGTCGGGAAGCAGCGGCTCAACGATGTGAACCCGCATCCGGGCGGCGGCATCTTCTACACCGCGGCCTCGGGGATCTGGCAGACGGTCTGGCTGGAGCCCGTGGCGGCGTCGCACGTCACCCGGCTCGACATGACACCCAACCTCGGCAACAGCACGCTGCGGGTGAAGGTGCAGGCGGCAGCCGCCGGCGGCCGCACCGCACGGGTCACCGTGTCCGGCGGGGGCACCGTGGTGGGCACGGCGACCGGAGCGCCCGGCACCGACATCTCCGTGCCCGTGCCGAATCCGCGGCTGTGGAGCCCGGACGACCCGTTCCTGTACGACGTACGCGCCGAACTGCTCGACGGGACGAGCGTGGTGGACACGGTGGGCAGCTACGCGGGCATGCGGTCGATCGCGGTCGCGAAGGTCGACAACATCCTGCGCCCCGTCCTCAACGGGAAGTTCGTCTTCCAGACCGGCACGCTCGACCAGGGCTACTGGCCCGACGGCATCTACACGGCACCCACCGACGCCGCTCTCAGGTCCGACCTCCAGGCACACAAGGACCTCGGGTTCAACATGGTCCGCAAGCACATCAAGGTCGAACCGCAGCGCTGGTTCTACTGGGCGGACAAGCTGGGCCTCCTCGTCTGGCAGGACATGCCGTCGATGGACACCGGGAAGACCCCCGACGCGGCGGCACGGACCCAGTGGGAGGCCGAGTACCACGCGATCATCGACCAGCACCGGAGCTCGCCCTCGGTGGTCATGTGGGTCAACCAGAACGAGGGATGGGGCCAGTACGACCAGGCCAGGATCGCGAACGAGGTCAAAGCGTACGATCCGTCGCGGCTGGTCAACAACATGAGCGGGGTCAACTGCTGCGGATCCGTGGACGGCGGGAACGGGGACGTGGTGGACAACCACATCTACGTCGGCCCCGGCAACACCGCGCCCACCGCCACCCGGGCCGCGGTCCTCGGCGAGTTCGGCGGGCTGGGGTACAAGGTCGCGGGCCACGAGTGGTACCCCGGCGGCGGCTTCAGCTACGAGGACCAGGCGAGCATCGGCGCGCTGAACAACCGGTTCGTCGGGCTCCTGGACGCCATACGCGTCGGCCAGCTCCCGGCCGGTCTCTCGGCCTCCGTGTACACGGAGATCACGGACGTCGAGAACGAGGCGAACGGGCTGCTCACCTACGACCGCCAGGTGGTCAAGGTGGACACCGCCCGGGTCAAGGCCGCCAACCAGGCGCTCATCCAGGCGTCGAAGAACCCCGCACCGCCGGTCACCCTTCCCACCGGGCAGTACAAGTCGCTCCGGGTCACCACGCCGGGCCATACGAACAAGTACCTGCGCCACTCGGAGGCGCTGGCCCACACGGCGGTCGTCGACAGCGGCAGCAGCGCTCTGCTGAAGAACGACGCCACCTGGAAGGTCGTCACCGGCCTGGCGAACAGCAACTGCTATTCGTTCGAGTCCCGCAACTATCCTGGCGAGTACCTGCGCCACCGGGAGTTCCGGGTCCGCCGCGACGCGGACGACGGCTCAGCGCTGTTCAAGGCGGACGCCACCTGGTGTGCGGTCGCGGGGCAGGGAGGAGTGCGGCTGTCGAGCGTCAACCTGCCCGGCAGCTACATGCGCCACATCGGCTCGGAGGTGTGGCTGGCAACTCCTGGCGGCGGTCACGCGTGGGACAACGCGGCCACCTTCACCGAGGACACCACCTGGGCCGTGGACGGGCCCTGGGCGCCGTGACCTGACGCCTTCGTGAGCGGCGTCCCCGCAGGCGGGTCCGGTGGCGGCGCGGTCCGCGCCGCCACCGGACCCGCCTGCCGTCGGCCGTGGAATTCACCCGGGTGGCTCGGAGGGACCGTTCCCACCGCGTGCGGGGCCGTCCACGGGGACGAGCACATCGCGGTCCGAGCCCGTCGGCCGGCTTCAGGCGTCGCCCATGACCAGACCCTCGATGGTGTGCTTCTGGACGATGGGGGTCAGCTTCTCCACGACCGGGCAGTGGAGATGGGCGCGCACCCTCCCCGGCAGCGAAGCCCAGTACTCCCTCGTCACCGCCATGTCGTGCTGCGCGTCGTTGCCCGCCCCCGGCGCGTCGATGCCGAGCACGAGGACCGGCCGGGAGTCGGACGAGAGGTTGGCGGTGCCCCGGTGGACCGTCAGCGCGGAGCGGGCCGAGATGTCCCCTCGGCCCGGGTACTTGCGCTCGGCGAGTGCGGCGTAGCGCGGGTAGGTGTCGCGGGGCGGGAACATCGCGTGCCCGAAGCGGGCGTCGTCGTCCCACTGGGTGCCCGGCGCGATCTCGAACGGCCCCATGTCCTCGCGTGTGTCCACGGCGGTGAGGTTGAACGCGAGAGACGTCAGCCGGCGCCGGTGACGGGTGGCGTCCGGCATGGGGAAGTCCCGGTGCCAGGGCTGGTTCACCGCCCCGGCCAGCGGGACGTCGAAACCCAGCTCGACTATGCGGTAGTCGGCCCCCAGGACGGCCTCGGACACCGCACGCACCCACGGATGGTCGACGAGGTCCACGAATCCCCGCAGCTGCTCGGGGTGGATCTCCACGTAGAAGCGGTGCGGCCCCCGGCCGACCGCTCCGCCCTCCCGGCCCCGCGCCTCGGCGAAGGCCGTCTCGATGTCCTCGCGCATCGCATCGGCCCACTGCGGGGCGAAGGCGCCCCGGCACGCGGTGATGCCGGCCGTGTACAGGTCCTGCACGGCCGTGCCGATGTGCGGGGCGGTGGTCGTGGCGTCGGACATGGCGGTGGTCCTCTCATCAGGGGCGGGCAGCACGACGCACGTCGCGGGAGGGCACGTTCCTCGTCCTCCCGGCCTGCCGCCACCCATGTTGCAACGTTGCAAACAACGAAGCAATAGGGAGTTCGCAACGAGGTGGACGGGGCCTGTTACGGTGCTCACCGCGGAGGACGCGGCCGACGGCCGCCCCCGCGCGCAGGGACAGGAGCGCACCGACCGTGGCAGCGAGGCTCAAGGACGTCGCGGCGCTCGCGGGCGTGTCCGTACGGACCGTCTCCAACGTCGTGAGCAACGCGGCGGCCGTGGCCCCGGCGACGCGCGCCCGCGTCATGGCGGCGGTGGAGGAACTGGGCTACCGCCCCAATCTCGCCGCCCGCAACCTCCGGCAAGGGCGCACCGGACTCATCGGAGTGGTCGTGCCCGAGATCCACTCCCCCTACTTCGGCGCACTGGCGGGTCTCCTCATCGACGCGGCACAGGAGCGCGGCTGGACCGTACTCCTGGAGCGGACCGACGGGCGGGCGGACCTTGAGCGGCGGCTTCTCGACGGGTCCGAGGGGCACCAGGTCGACGGAATGATCGTCAGCCCGTGGTCGACGTCCCCCGCGGAGCTGGCCTCCCTGGCCGGGGGCCTGCCGATGGTGGTCCTGGGCGAGTTGGAGCCGGACGGTTCCATCGACCATGTCGCCCTGGACAACGTGGCGGCAGCCCGGGACGCCGCTCGCCATCTGATCTCGCGCGGCCGTCGGCGCGTCGCGGCGATCGGCCTGCAGTCCGTGCTCGGCCACGGCACGGCCGAACTGCGCGCGGAGGGCTTCCGGCAGGGGCTGCGGGAGGCCGGACTGAGTCCGGTGGCCGAGGTGGAGGTGGCCGACCTGCACCGGACGGAGGGAGCACGGGCTCTTCGTGAACTGCTCCGACTGCCAGAGCCGCCCGACGCCGTCTTCTGCTTCAGCGACGAACTCGCCCTCGGTGCGCTGCGCGTGGCTGCCGAGCAGGGCGTGCGGGTGCCGGAGGACCTGGCGCTGATGGGGTTCGACGACATCGAGGACGGCAGGTTCGCCACGCCGTCCCTCACCACGATCGCCCCTGACCGGGAGCAGATCGCCGAACGCGCGGTGCAGTGTCTGACCGAGCGCGTCTTCGGCCGGCTCGATGCGCTGCCTGCCCGCCGGATCGTGGTCCCGCACCGCGTGCTCCCCCGGGAGAGCACCGGAGCCGAGATCTCCCCGGTGTGACGACCGGAGCGCTGCCGGCACACGCCCGACGGGAACCTACGGCGCAGCCGCGAGAGGACCGGAGGGCCGGCAGGCCAGTGGCCTCCAGGGTGCCGGAACCGACCCACGCCGTCACCGAATCCGCACAGCAGGCGGCCGAGGCGTCGGGATGGACTGCCGGTTCTCCCGCGGGACTGCTTCCGGACGGTTCATCCGTGCTTCGTTCCGCGTGAGGGGGAGCCGGTGCTCACCGGGTCGGACCACGTCTCCGCAAGGGCTCGCCGATCCGGGAAGCGGGGACCGGGTGACCCGCTCCCCCGCAGTCCCGCGAAGGGTCAGCCGTACCGGCGGAAGAGTGCGTGGAGGTAGTCCTCCAGCCGGCTCGTGAGCAGGGCCGGTGTCAGGTCGGTGCGTCCCAGCTCGCGCCAGGGCAGCGCGACCTTCTCGACATTCGAGAAGGCGAGCGCGTCCAGGATCCGCCAGTACAGGTGAGCCGAGGGGTCACCGCTCAGGACACCTCCGGCGGCTACGTACCGCTCGGCCAGCCGCATCGCTTCCCCCGGGCCGTGCAGGAGAGCCAGGGCCGTGGAGCAGTGAGCCACGTCGAGGTCCGCCGGCCCCCAGGACGTCTCGACCCAGTCGACGACTCCGGTGATCCGTGTGTCGGCGCCGTGTCCGCTGAAGAGCACGTTGCCGGGGTGGAAGTCGCGGTGCAGGAAGCAGGGCCGGTGGTCCGGGGGATCACGGCGGATGACGTCGACGGCGCGCTGCCACAGGTGCGTCCGCTCCGTGGCTCCGGGCAGACTCACCCGTTCCGGAGAGGTCCAGGCTTCGTAGACGCGCGGCCGGGCACCGGCCGGGACGCGCACCCGGTGGATGCCGACCAGTTGGCGCGCCAGAAGCTCCGTCCGCAGCCCCGCGTCCTCCTCGCCCAGGCGCACCGTGCCGGGGAGCAGCGTCATGAGCAACGACGGATGGTCGCAGTGCCGCGCGGTCGCGTCAACGGCTTCCAGCACGGCCACCGGCACATCGCTCCGCGCGAGGAGCCGCAGGATGTCCGCCTCCCGGGTGAGGAGCCCTTCCGCGTGGCGGACGAAGAAGGGCTTGACGAACGACCGCAGCACGAACCACCGAGGGGTGTCCGGTCCGCCGAAGCGCAGGCGGCGCATCTCCGAAGTCCATCCGCCACGCAGTCGCTCGACGGCGTCCACAGGACGGCCCCCGCCCACCTGCTCCTCGGCCCACCTGCGCGTACGGGACCAGCCCCGGTCGTCGACGTACGGCTCAGCGACGGCGAGATGTTCGTCCATGCGCACAACCTACCGATCGGTGCGGCGGCCGGGCCGGGGCAGCGCAGAGCTCCCGGCAGTGCGGCGCGTGCGCACACTGCCGGGAGCGGTCCTGCGGGTGCTCCTTACGGCTGTTCGCCGTCGTGGAGCGCGGTCACCTCCTGGTCGGTGAGCGCCTTGTCGTACACCTTCACCTGGTCCACGGAACCGTTCCAGAAGTCGGTGTTGCCGCCCGACCACTTGGCACGGCCGACGGACAGCGAGCCGGTGCTGACGTCGGCGGTTCCGGCCGCCGCGGTGGAGGCGAGCTCGCCGTCGACGTACAGCTTGATCTGGTCGCCGCTGCGTACGCCGACCAGGTGGTACCACTGGCCGAGTTCGGGCTTCAGCTCCACCCGGGCCCGGTGGGCGCCCGGAGTGGAGAAGGCGAACCCGCCCTGGCCGTACTGGAGGTAGAACGGGTTCTCCTGACGCCGGCCGTCCTGGCTGACGACGGTGGCGTAGTTGCCCGGAAGCGCGTCGAGCGACGCCCAGGCCGACACGGTGTAGTCGCCGGTGGTGTCGACGGCCGGGCCGTCGGTCTCCGCGTACTGGCCCTCGCCGTTGAACTTCAGCGCCGAGCCCTGCACTCCGGCCGTCCAGGACGTGCCCTCGGAGAGGGTGAGGTCCTTCTGGTTCGGACCGCTGTCGGCAGCCTTGGTGCCCTGGTTCTCGTCGAGGGACCAGGCGCCGCCGCCCTTGACCTCGTCCCGCTCGCCGGCGGCCGCGCCGGCGGCGATGACCTCCTGGTTGATCTTCCGCACCTTTGCGGCGTCGACCTTGATCTCCCGGCGGTCGTACGTCCAGAGACCGTTGAGCTCGTTCTCCAGGTCGGTCACCTGGGTGTAGATGGAGCCGGAGAGTTCGGCGCCGGCGGCCTCCAGGTAGTACGTGCGGGTGTTGTCGACGTACTTGGCGGTCAGTGCGTCCTTGTCCGCGACACCGCTGTAGATCGCGGTGGGGGCACCGGGCCACATGCGGCCGGGTATGCGCAGGGTGAAGCCACCGTGCTCACCGTCGATCGCGGCACGCGTCTCGTCGGGGAAGGCCGGGTCGGTGTTGTTGTAGTCGTGGTGGTCGATGATGTCGCCCTTGCCGGAGTCACCCTTGGAGTTGCAGCAGTTGACACCGCTGTGGGCGCTGACGACGCGCGAGGGGTCGGCGGCCTGGACCTTCTCGGTGATCTTGCCGGTCTCGGTGCGGTCCCACTCGCCCCAGCCCTCGTTGAAGACGATCCAGGCTCCGATGGACGGGTAGTTGTGCAGCTGCTCCATCATCTCGGCGCCCTGGTCGAGGAAGGCCTTCTGGCCCTTCTCGCCGGTGATGTTGCCGGAGACGAAGTCCTGCCACACCAGGAGACCCAGCTTGTCGGCGTGGTAGTACCAGCGGGCGGGCTCGACCTTGATGTGCTTGCGGACGGAGTTGAAGCCGAGGTCCTTCTGCGCCTTCAGGTCGAAGACCAGGGCGTCGTCGCTGGGCGCCGTGTTCAGGCCGTCGGGGTAGAAGCCCTGGTCGAGCTGGGCGAGGGAGAAGAAGGGCTTTCCGTTGAGCACCAGCTTCTGGTAGCCGCCGACCTCGGCGACGCCGAAGGAACGCATACCGAAGTAGCTGTCGACGGTGTCCTTGGAGCGGCCGTCCTTGAGGGTGACCTCCAGGTCGTACAGGTACGGGTCGTCCGGCGTCCACAGGTGCTGCTTGGAGACCGGCAGGCTCAGCTCGCTGTTGGCCGGACCGGTGACGGTCCCGACGACCTTGCCCTTCTTGTCACGCGCGACGGCGGTGACCCGGGCGGACTTCGACGCGTTCTCGGAGTCGACCGTCAGGGCGAGCCGGCCCTTGTCGATGTCCGGCGTGGTCTTCAGCGAGTCCACGGCGGCGGGAGCGACGGGCTCCATCCAGACGGTCTGCCAGATACCGGAGGAGGCGGTGTAGAAGATGCCGCTGGGGTTCGCGGACTGCTTGCCCGTGGGCTGGTCCGCTCCGGTGGTGTCGGTGACCGCGACCACGATCTCCTGGGGGCCACCGCCCTTGACAGCGTCGGTGATGTCGGCGCTGAAGGCGGTGTAGCCGCCGGTGTGCTCGGCGACCTGCTTGCCGTTGACCCAGACCCGCGCCTGGTAGTCGACGGCACCGAAGTTGAGCTTCAGGCGGTCGTCGCCCGCCCTCTTGCCGACCGACCAGCTCTTGGGCACCGTGACGAGCTTGCGGTAGAACATGTGGTCTTCATGGCGCTCGAGCCCGGACAGCTGGGACTCGACCGGGTACGGCACGGTGATGCGCTCGTCGAGCTTCTTGCCGAACACGGGCTGCTCGCCGGCCTCGGCGCCGGCGAACTCCCACGGCCCGTTGAGGTTCTTCCAGTCGTCGCGCACCTGCTGCGGACGGGGGTACTCGGGCATCGGGTTCTTGGGGTCGGCCTTCTCGCCCCACGGGGTGAGCAGCCGGTGCGTGGAGAGGTTCGTCGCCCTGCGGCTGATCTCCGGGACGGTCTCGTCGCCGTTCTTCAGGCCGGCTTCACCGTCGTAGACGAACTTGACCTGCTGACCCTTCTGGACAGCCGCGTCAAGGGTGACGAGGAGCGCCTTGCGGTTGCCGGGCACCTTGGCGACCGACTTCACGGGCATCGGCGTGGTGTCCGCCTCGATGTCGAGGTGGTCCTTCACGTCCTCGATGCCGCTGATCTCGTGGTCGAAGGCCGCCAGCAGCTTCCGGCCGTTCTCGGCGACGCTCAGTCCGACCGGGTAGACCTCGAAGTCGGCGGGCGGGGTGAACGCGGACTCGGGAACGATCTGCTTGGCGAGCTTCGCGCTCGACCAGCGCAGGAACATGTTCGCCCCGCCGATGTCCTGGAACATCTCCAGCCGGAACGTGTGGGGTTCGCCGGCCTTCAGGGAGACCGGCGCACTGGTCTGCTCCTTGTCCCAGTCCGGCTCCCAGTGGTCGATGACCGGCTTGTCGTCGATGAAGAGCCGGAATCCGTTGTCACCGATGGCGGAGAAGGTGTAGTCGCCGTCCTCCGGGGCCTCGATCTGTCCGGTCCAGCGAGCGGTGGTGTGCTCGGTCTTCCCGGTGGCGGACTCGAAGGCACCGGTCAGCCCGGGGAAGTTGATGTCCGGGTCGAGCGCCACGGCGCCGAGCTTCGCGAAGTCGCGGGCGCCCGGGGCGGACATGGCGAAGTACTCGCCCTTGAGGCCGTGCACCTCGGTCGAGGGGTTCTCCGCCGTGAGCCCCGAGGCGGCGGCGGTGCCCTCTGCGGGTGCTGCGGCAGCGGCCGGGACCAGGGTGGCCCCGACCGGCAGCAGCAGTGCCGCCGTACAGGCGAGTGTTCTGAAAAGCGTGCGGGGGCGGGCTAGTTGTCGTATCAAGGCGTCGTCCTCGTCGAAGAAGCCGGAGTGCTCCGAACCGCGAAGCACTGCACATAGTCGAACATTGAGCCACAGCCTCAAACACCTGACAACGGTCGTGCACGCAGAATTTTCAACGATAGAAAATTGAGACCCTTGCCGCCCCCCGCCCTGGGCACGCCGAGCCCGGCGGACGGCACAGCGCCGTCCGCCGGGCTCCGGGCCAAGGCCAGTTGGTGTGCTATCGCGGAAGACCCGCAGGTCCCGTGGCCCAGGAGGTGTTCGGCCGGTCGGCGAGCCGGTAGGTCAGCGACCCTCCACGAGTGACGAGCCGGGCGTCCGTCCAGGACCTGTCACTCGCCCGCCCGTCGACCCGCACCGCGTCGATGTACGGATGTGTCGCGTCGGCCTGCGGGGCGCTGATGCGGATGTCCCCGCCCTGCGGCCGGTCCAGCACCGCGGACGGGAAGAGCGGCGCCCCGAGCAGCATGGTGGCGCTGCCGGGCGTCTGCGGATAGAGACCGAGGGCCGAGAAGACGTACCAGGCCGACATCGTGCCGAGGTCGTCGTTGCCGGGCAGGCCGCGAGGGCCGGTCCCGTAGACCGTGTCCACGATCTCCCGTACGGTCTCCTGGGTCTTCCAGGGCTGACCCAGCGCGTTGTAGAGCCAGGGAGCGTGAATGCCCGGCTCGTTGGTCGGGTCGTAGCGCAGCGCGTCGCCGCCCTTGACCGACCAGGAGCCGTCCGCCTTGTGGAAGAAGGCGTCCAGCCTCTTCGCCGCCGTCTCCCGGCCGCCCATGGCGTCGGCCAGGCCCTGCACGTCCTGCGGGACCATCCAGGTGTAGGTGGCGCTCGTTCCCTGCGCGAAACCCTTGTCGCTGCCGGGGCTGAAGGGGGTCACCCAGGAGCCGTCGAGGTTGCGTGCCTGGATGTAGCCGGTGGTCCCGGCGCCGTCACCCGCATCGGGGTTGAAGACGTTGCGCCACCAGAGGCCGCGCTCGTCGAAGGCGTCGGCCTCCTCGTCGCGTCCCAGCAGCCGCGCCCAGCGGCCGAGCGCCGCGTCGGCGACCGCGTCCTCGAGGGTCTCGGCGGCGCCGCCCCAGCAGTGGCAGACGTCATGGGCCGCGTAGTGGGATTCCAGGTACTGGGCGAGGTTGGGCCGCTGTCCGGTGCACTGGCCGGGGCAACCGGCGTCGGAGAGACCGTCCGGGTGGGGCACCGTGGCCTGGCGGGCCAGGGATTCGTAGGCGCCCTGGTAGTCGAAGTTGCGTACGCCCATCGCGTAGAAGGTGGCGAGGGTGGCGGCCGTGGGGTCGCCCGTCATCACGTGCGTGGCGCCGTTGACGTGCACCCAACGGTCCCAGACACCGCCGTTCTGCCTGGCGAAGTTGTACAGCGACTGGGCGAAGTCGCCCGCGATCCTCGGTTTGAGGAGGGCGAGGAGCTGTATCTGGGCACGGTACTGGTCCCAGCCGGAGAAGTTGCTGTACTGGGCCTTCTGACCGGGCGTCACGCGGTGCGGCTTCCCGTCCATGCCCGGGTAGCGGCCGTCGGTGTCGCTGATCAGATTCGGCTGCATCAGAGAGTGGTACAACGCGGTGTAGAACGAGGTGCGCTGCGCCTCACTGCCGCCACCGACACGCGCGGAGGAGAGCTCCCTGTCCCAGGCGGCGGAGCCCGCCCGGGCCACGTCGTCGACGCTCGCCCTCGGCGCGATCTCCTTGCGGAGGTTGGCCTCGGCGCCGGCCTGACTCACGTAGGAGATGCCGATCCGCATGCGGACGTCGTCGTCCGCCGAGGTGTCGAAGCCGACCCAGCCGCCGGACCCCCTCCCGGCACGGTCGGCCCCGGTGGCGTATCCCTCGCCGCCGCCGGCGACGGTCGCACCGGGCATGAGATCGCTGTCCCGCCAGGTACCTGTGGTGGCGAAGTCACGGTCGAAGGAGGCGCTGAAGTAGAGCCGGTAGTAACTCTTGCGGTTGTTGGTGCCGCCGTTGGCCCGCCGGCCGCAGAACGCCCCGGTGAGCACGGAACCGGTCACCTTGCGTTGCGCGGTGTCGATCTCGATCTCGGCGTCCTCGCTGCCGTTGAGGGAGTTGGACACCCGGAAGAGCAGACTGGCCGGCTTGTCCGCCGGGAAGCTGAAGTCGGCCACACCCGCGCGGTCGCTCACCGCCAGGTCCGCGGTGGCGCCGGAGTCCAGCCCGACGGTGTAACGGCCGGGCACGGCGCGCTCGTTCTCGTGCGAGAAACCCGACGCGTAGACCGCGTCCTTGGTGTCGGCGGACGGCGAGGAGGTGACGTCTCCGACGAACGGCATGATCGGCACGTCACCCGCGGCGCCGGGGTTGCACCCGGCTCCGTTGACATGGGTGAGGCTCAGGCCGCGCATCCGGGTCACCCCGTACTCGTAACCGTTGGCGGCCCCGGTGCTCGTCTGGTCACCCGTGGTACTGGTCGGCGACCAGGCGATCATGCCGTACGGGCGGACCGCGCCGGGGTAGGTGTTGCCGCCGTTCGACGTGCCGATCATCGGATCCACATAGGCGGTGGGACGCGAGACGAGCGCGTCGGCCTGGGCGGCCGGCGGCAGGAAGGCGCCGGCCAGCGCGCCGGTGAGGACGATCGCGGCGGCACGTGCGGCGGAACGCCGCGCCGCGGACGGTCTGGAGGGCATGTTCTCGGATACCTCCGGCAGCGGGGGACAACGTTGTCAGCACCGCCCGGACGCAGCGCGGGCAGCATTGATCGATTCGCGGCCGAGCGTAGGTCCCCGCAGCGTGCGAGGGAATGGCACGGACGGATCCGGCCGGTGAACGAGTCGTGAACGGGCGGCCGGAGCCGGTCCCCTGACTCGGTGGATACTGAGGGGAGAAGCACCGGAACCGCCGCGGAGGAGCATCGTGATCCGCTGGACGTACGCCTTCATCGACCGTCCCGCGGCCGGCCCGGCCACCTCCTTCTGGAGCGCGGTCACCGGGACCCGCACCTCCACGCCGTGGGGCGACCGGAACGAATTCACGACCCTGCTCCCGGACGGGGCCGACGCCTGCCTGGTGACCCAGGCGGTGGGCGGTCCGGGCGGAGCGCATCCCGATCTGGCGGTGGACGACCTGCCCTCGTTCACCGAGCGCGCCCGCCGGCTGGGCGCCCGGGGTGAGGACCGGCACCCGGAACTGACCGTCCTGCGCTCCCCCGGCGGGCAGCCCTTCTGTGTCGTGCCGTGGCGGGGCCAGAGGACGCGGCCGCCGGTGCTCACCGGTCCGGACGGTACGGCGAGCCGCCTGGACCAGATCTGTCTCGACGTCTCACCGGCGGCGTTCGAGCGGGAGGTGGACTTCTGGGCCGCGCTGACCGGCTGGGACTCCCGGCCCGGCGTCCACCCCGAGTTCCACGTGCTCCGGCCGCCCCGGGACCTGCCGGTCCGTCTGCTCGTCCAACGCCTGGACGAGCCGCGCCCCGCCTCGGCGCATCCGGACATGGCCTGCTCGGACCTCGCAGCCGGCCGCGCCCTGCACGAACGGGCAGGCGCCGAATTCGTACGCGACGGTGACGAGTGGACGGTGATGCGGGACCCGGCGGGCGGCACCTACTGCCTCACGGGACGCAATCCCGTGACGGGCGAATAGGCGGTCGCGGTCCCCGTCGGCCGCCTCGCTTCCGGAGCGGCGGCCAGCCGGCCTGCACGGGGCGCCGTCCGGGCCCCGTCCATCAGGCCCCGGGTCGGGATGCCGCCGGCATCCGGGTACCGCCGCGCGCGGACCGGGCCTTGCGGTCGCTCCCCGATCGCGGGCCGGCGGGCCGTGCGCCCAGGTGTGGGGGCACGGCCCGCCGGTGCGCTACGGCGTGGTGATGCTCGGCCTGGGCGCGGTCGCCATCCCGCTGCCGATGGCGAAGCTGGGATGCGGCGGCTGGTTGTAGGCGGTGTTCTGCCAGGCCAGCGCGGTCCGGTACATGGTGTCGTGGAGCAGTGTGGTGATCTTCGTGCCGGTCTCGATCGGCGTGGAGTAGATGCGCAGCGCCGTGTTGTTGGTGGTCGGCCAGACGACCTCCTCGCGCCAGTCGCCGATAAGGTCACCGGAGATCGCGGGCGTGGCCTTGGTGCCGTTGTTGGAGTGGACCGAGGCCCCGGTCAGCAGTCGGGTGTCCGCGGAGGTCCCGTACTTGTCGATGCGGGTGCCGTCGAGGAGTTCACGGGTCGTGTCGCCGTCCCACCAGGACAGGAAGTTCGAGCTGGAGGGCTTGCGACTGGCGACCACGTCGCCCTTGGGGCCGCGTACACCGGAGACGGCCGAGGACCAGGACTCGGCACCGGCGCTGCCCGACCAGATGTCACCGGACACTCCGCGTCCGTTGTCCCCGCTCGCAGGCGTGGACCACAGGATCTGCCCGTTCCTGGCGTCCGCCATCCACGAGGACGGCTTCGAGCTGTCCTCGTCGACCTTGAACTCCTCGAGGCCCGCTCTGGAGGGATCCAGATCCCCTACGTGCATGGCGTCGCCGTGGCCGTTCTTCGTGGTCCACAGTCCGCTGCCGTTGTCGTCCACGGCCATGGCGCCGTAGATGATCTCGTCCTTGCCGTCTCCGTCTGCGTCGGCGACGGAGAGCTGGTGGTTGCCCTGGCCGTCGTAGCCCTTGCCGGAGTTGGTGGAGCTGTTGGTGTCGAAGGTCCAGCGCCGGGTGAAGGCACCGCCCCGCCAGTCCCAGGCGGCGATGACGCTGCGCGTGTAGTAGCCGCGCGCCATGATCAGGGACGGCCTGGCGCCGTCCAGATAGGCCGTGCCTGCGAGGAAGCGGTCGACCCGGTTGCCGTAGGAGTCGCCCCACGAGGACACCGTGCCGCGTGCGGGCACGTAGTCGACGGAGCCCATCGCCGCGCCGGTCCTGCCGTTGAACATGGTCAGGAACTCGGGTCCGGACAGGATGTATCCGGAGGAGTTGCGGTAGTCGGCCGAAGAGCTGCCGATCACCTTGCCGGCACCGTCGACGCTGCCGTCGGCGGTCTTCATCGCCACCTCGGCCTGGCCGTCACCGTCGTAGTCGTACACCTGGAACTGGGTGTAGTGCGCGCCGGAACGTATGTTGCGCCCGAGGTCGATCCGCCAGAGACGGGTGCCGTCGAGGCGGACTCCGTCGATGATCGTGTTGCCCGTGTAGCCGGACTGGGAGTTGTCCTTGGCGTTGGTGGGCTGCCATTTCAGTACGAAGTCGAGAGCGCCGTCACCGTCCAGATCGCCGACGGACGCGTCGTTGGCCTCGTAGGTGTAGGCGACCCCGTCGGGTGTCGTCCCGCCGGCGGGCGGACTTATCGGCACGTCCTTGTATCCGGCGCGGAACTGGACCGCGTGCACGGAGTCGCCCTGTTCCACGCCGCCGACGACCGCGCGCACCGTGTAGTCGGCGGTGGCGGGCGCGCCGGAATGGAAGTAGTTCGTGGACGCGGTGACCGGCGAGGCGTTGACCTTGGTACCGGCCCGGTAGACGTTGAACGCGACATTGTCGGGATCGGTACCCAGCCAGCGCCAGCTGACGAGGTTACCGCTGTCGGTGTGCACACTCACGACGCCGCGGTCGAGCGCCTCGGCCTGCCGCGCGGTGGCAGCCTGCGAGGCGGGGCCGAAGGCTACGAGCCCGCCGGCGGCGAGCAGCCCGGCCGCCAGAGCGCCGGTCAGCGCGCGTACACGGGTGATGCGGCGTCTGCGGCGGGGGCGGGAATCGGGGCGGGGAAGCAGAGGTTCCACGAGAGGCACCTTCTGGCAGGGGATGGCTTACGCCCCCTCAGTTGCTCCCGGAAGCCGAAAGGTTGCCGCCGGATTCCGTTCGTGTTGCGGCCGGCCTCCCCCGCCCCACGCCGGCCGCGTGCGCCGCGGCGTGCAGCGAGCGCAGGGCGAGCAGGAGGAAGCCGATGTCGTCGAGGTAGACGGGGTCCGGCAGAAGGTCGACCGGCGACACGGTGTAGATCACCGCCGCCCACACGAGCGCCTTGTTGTGAAGGGGGATGCCCGCGTCCACGAGAAGCCTTCTGGCCCGGATGACGCGTAGCAGCAGGACGGCGGCGGCAACCGCCATGAGCAGGAGAACGAGCGCGCCGACGAGGAGCCAGACCGAGGTGTCCATGGCTCATCATCTCCCGGCCGGGCGGCCGGAGCACGCACGTGTCATCCGTGGCTCCTGGCCTGCTGCCGGGCGCGCCGACGCTTCAGAGCACGGCGTTCGTTCTCGTCCATGCCTCCCCACACACCCGCGTCCTGTCCGTTCTCCAGGGCCCAGTCCAGGCACTGCTCCCGCACGGGACATGTGCCGCAGACGGCCTTGGCCTCCTCGGCCTGTACGAGCGCGGGGCCGCTGCTGCCGATGGGGAAGAACAGGTCCGGGTCCTCTTCGCGGCACGCCGCGTGCATACGCCAGTTGTCCATGACTCTCACTCCTTCTCGCAGTGAATGGCCTTTGAGGTCCGCTGAATTCCGCTTCGTTTCCGGGTACCGCACTGTGCGCGTGACCGTCATCGGCGGTTCGAAACCACAACGGGCCCATACTTCAGGGGTTTCCGCCGCCGACGCCCCTCGGGAGGGGCGAACCCGGGTGCGGGGCGGCCGCGCACGCGCCGTCCAGCCGGATGCGGTAGTCCATGACGACGGCCGGTTCGTCGATGACGTCGACCCGGGCCCCGGGAGTCTCCAGAACAGCCCTGTCACCGATCTCCGGAACCGGGACGCGCAGCAGGTGCAGCGGTGGGACGCCGATCATGGGGTGCGGCGGGAAGTCGAGGGGGACGACCTGCACCGTGAGGTGCTGCCGGTGCGCGGCCTCTTCCAGCACCTTCCTCTGTTCGGCCATGACCTCGGGTCCGCCGACACTCGTGTGGAGGGCAGCGGCCGGGAACAGCGCCCAGAGGGCGGCGCCGCGCTCCTCCAGCCGGCGCTGCCGCTCCGCCAGCAGTTCGAGGTGCCGGTCGCGCCACGGCGCGGCACCGGCCGTGAGGGCCCGGCACAGAGCCGCCTCGTAGGCCGGTGTGCGCAGCAGCTCGGGAACCAGCGCGGGGTGCCAGGTCCGGACGAGTGCGGCGGAGGACTCGATGCCGATGACCTCCTGCTGCCACGGCTCCATCGCGTCCCGCCACCGATGCCACCAGCCCGGTAGGTTTGCCGCCGCCAGGCCCGCCATGATCGGCTCGGCCTCCGCCTGGGTCACCGCGTAGCGCTCCAGGAGGACGCGGACCTGATGGGCGTCGAGGCCGGTCTCGGCGCGCTCGATGCGCCGAACGGTGGCGGGGTGGGCACCCAGTGCCACGGCGGCGTCCTGGAGGCTGACGCCTGTACGTTCCCGCAGCATCCGCAGGCGCGCCGCAAGGACTCGGTGCTGGACGGTGGGGCCGGACCGGGGCCTCATCCACGTACCTTCCTCGCGTCTCCGATGCGCTGCGGATTTCGGAGCGTCCAGCTCGCAGTCAGAACCATCCTGACATTCTGCCTCTTGCAAAGTATGCATTTTGCACGGAGAGTACGTACATGTCGGAAATAGTTACGTGCGCACGTCTGACCCCGGAGAGCTCGGGCCGACGCAGCGCACAGAGCTGGTGGGTTCCCCGCCTCCCCCGGGGCGTCCCCGTGGCGAGGCACCGCGTGCAGGAAGCCATGCGGAGCTGGGGAGAACCTGACGAGCGCGTCGAGGCGGCCGCCCTGGTGGTGACCGAACTGGTCACCAACGCGGTGGAGCACACCGAGGGCCGGCGGATCCGGTGCCGCCTGCTGCGGACCCCCGGCCGGGTGCGGATCTGCGTCTGGAACCGCGGCCGGCGGCACGTGCCCGAGCTCCCCGGCCCACGGAAGCCGCAGTCCTACGGCGCGCCGGTCGGCCCTCCTGCCGCGGAGGGCCCAGGACCGGTCTCCCTGGGCGGGCCGGACACCACCGACGAGGGCTTCAGCCTCGCGTCGGTGGCCGAGGACGGACGTGGCCTGATGCTCGTGGACGCGCTGGCCACGCGATGGGGCACGCGCACCAGCGTGTCCGGCCGGCTCGTCTGGGCGGACATCTGACGTCCCGGAGCGGTCAGGCGGGGACCGCCCGGCACTCCGGGTGACCCCAGCCGTTCGGATTCTTGGCGATCATGTCCTTCGCCGCGTACGGCTTCCCGCAGTGGCACCGGCCCGCGAATTTCGCCCGGATCGTGCCGCCCGGGCGCGCCCGGCCCGTGGAGCCACCCGCCGACCCGCCGTTGGCCGCGCCACCGCCGGCCGCCCGGCTCTTCGTCGACCGGGCGGGTGCCGGCACCGGCATGTCCGCGGTGCCGTACGCAGTCCCCGCCGACTGCTGCGAGACCGCCACCTCACTTGCCGCCTGGTCGGCCAGAGCGTTGAGCGGGTCACCGTCCACCTGGTGCGCCGGCACGTAGCGGAAGGTCACCGTGCGACTGCTCAGCAGTTCGTCGATGCCGACCACCAGTTCCCGGTTGGCGACCGGCTTGCCCGCCGACGTCTTCCAGCCGTTGCGCTTCCACCCCGGCAGCCACTTGGTCACCGCGTTCATCGCGTACTGCGAGTCCATGCGGACCTCGACGGGCACGGCCGGATCGGTCGACTTCAGCAGTTCCAGGAGGGCGGTGAGCTCTGCGACGTTGTTGGTGGCGGTGCCCAGGGGGCCCGCTTCCCACCGCTGGGGGTTCCCCCGGTCGTCGGCCACGACCCACGCCCAGGCCGCAGGTCCCGGATTTCCCTTGGATGCCCCGTCACACGCGGCGATGATGCGCTCTTCCATGCCCCGATCATGCCAGCCCGGAAGGTCAGGGCACGATCGAGTCGATGTACCCGCCGTCCACCCGCACGGCCGCGCCTGTGGTGGCCGACGCCTGCGGGGAGCTGAGGTAGACGACCAGACTGGCGATCTCCTCGGGTTCGATCAGGCGCTGGAGCAGGGACTGCGGGCGGTGCAGGCGCATGAACTCACGCTGGGCCTCGTCCCACGGAAGGTCCACGCCCACGAGCTCATGGACGAAATCCTCGACACCCCCGGTGTGCGTGGGCCCGGCGATCACCGAGTTCACCGTCACCCCGGTGCCCGCGGCCTCCTTGGCGAAGCCACGGGAGACGGCGAGCAGCGCGGTCTTCGACATCCCGTAGTGGATCATCTCGGCGGGGATGACGATCGCGGAGTCGCTCGCGATGTTCTGGACACGGCCCCACCCGCGCTCGGTCATGCCGGGCAGGTAGCGGCGGACAAGGCGCACCGCGCTGAGGACATTGGTGTCGAAGTAGGTGCGCCACTCCTCGTCGGTGATGTCCAGCGGCGGCCGGGAACCGAAGATGCCGAGACTGTTGACGAGGATGTCGGTGGCGGGCACGGCCTGCTGGAGCTCCGCGGCCCCCGCCTCCGTGGCGAGGTCGCATGCGACGGTGAGGACGTCGGCGTCCGGCTCCGCGCCGCGCAGGACACCCGCGGCCCCGTCGAGCCGGTCCTGGCTCCGTCCGGTCAGCACGACGCGCGCTCCGGCAGCGGCCAGCCCGGTGGCGACGGCGAGCCCGATGCCCTGGGAGGAGCCGGTCACGACCGCGGTCCTGCCGGCAAGATCGATGCGCACCTCGCGGTCCTTTCGTCCCGTGCCCACGGTGTACAGGGCCACCCTCGCACTGCCAGGGCGGGGACGCCTTCCGGCCACCCGGACGCCGCACCCCACCGCGTGCGGCACGCCCCGGAGCGGGTGATGCGGCGATTCGTGCCCGGCTCGGCCGCCGACGGCTCCACCGCGCCCACCGGCGCACGGAAGCACGGCCCGCCGGCCTCGCTCGCGTGACGGTCGCCGCCCTGGCGGGTCGTGGAACGGCTCGGGGCTCCCGGCCGGTGGAAAACCGGCCGGGAGCCCCGTTGCGTGCCTAGAGGACGCCGGACTCGGAGACGGCGATCTTCGCCTTCGTCTTGCCGGTCGAGGAGCCGTACGACTCGATCTTGCGGACGAGCTCCATGCTGGGCTCGTCGGCGACCTCGCCGAACACGACGTGCTTGCCGTCCAGCCAGGGGGTGACGACCGTGGTGACGAAGAACTGCGAACCGTTGGTGTTCGGTCCGGCGTTGGCCATCGAGAGCAGCCCCGGCTTGTTGTGCTTCAGGGTGAAGTTCTCGTCGGCGAACTTCTCGCCGTAGATGCTCTTGCCGCCGGTACCGTTGCCCCGGGTGAAGTCGCCGCCCTGGAGCATGAAGTCCGGGATGACCCGGTGGAACGGCGAGCCCGCGTAGCCGAAGCCCTTCTCACCCGTGGCCAGCGCACGGAAGTTCTCAGCGGTCTTGGGTGTCACGTCGTCGAAAAGGTTGAACACGATCCGCCCAGCGGGCTGGTCGTCGATGGTGATGTCGAAATACGCCTTGATGGTCATGAGTCCATCCTGACATCACCCGCCGCCTTCCGGTGCACAGACCCCGCCCCACAGCGGCTGCGGGGCCGCACGAGGACGGCGTACCACGGGTGCCGGCCGTGGTACGCCGCCTCAGTCAGGGAGAACGCCACTCCCCCCTAGCGGTACCGCTCAGCGGTTACCGCGGTGACCGCCGTCGCGGTGCCCGTCGTTGCGGTGACCGCCGTCGCGGTGCCCGTCGTTGCGGTGGCCACCGTCGCGGTTCCCGCCGTCGCGGTGCCGGCCCCAGGACTCGGAGTCGATCTTGCGCCCGCGGTTGTCGCGGAGCGTGGCGGTGTCACGGCTGTCCCACACGTAGTGGCGACGGTCCTGGTACACGTCGTGCCGGGTGTCCCGGCCGACGCCGGTGTGGACCCGGACGGAGGAGCGGCCGGCCAGCCGCAGGTCGAACGTGTACGTGCGACGGCTCTCGTCGCTGAGCGTCCAGCCGCGGAGGTTGACGGAGTGACGGCTGGTGTTGGTGACGGTGACCCACTCGGCGTTCAGGCTGCGGTTGGAGCCGTTGTCGCGGCCGGGGCTGTCGTACTGGATCTCGCCCAGGACGACCGCCGAGCGCTGCGCCGGCCGGTTGTGACCGTGGTCCCGGCCATCGGCCGATGCCGGCAGGGCCGCTGCGGCGAGCAGGGCCCCCGAGGCGAGAACGGTGGCGGTGATCCGTCGTGCGGAACGGGACATGGAAACCCCTCATCATGCGGGCCCGGCATGGAGTGCCGGGCGTTTTCCGACCCCGGCGTCGTGCCGGGAACGCAAACTTTGTCCCGCTTCCGAGGTGGCCGAAAGAAGCCCTGGTTCATGTGACGAAGTACGGACATTTCTGTCACACACGACTGCATTCGGCACCGATTCCGGCGGTCGTAGACCTGTCAACCGTTGATCGTCGCACCGACCCTTCGGAGGGGCCATTCACCTGGTCATGGCGCCCCATTCACCCCACCCCCGCTCCCCCTGGCGCCCCCGCACGGACCGCGAGGATCCGTGTAACAAAAGCGACAGCGCTTACCTGGACAAAAGCTTCATTACCGCCTGGAAAGGAGTTCGTGCGTTCGAGCCTTCAGCATCCATCGCGCAGGGGCGAGACGGACACGCTGGCCGCCACTGGTGACCAGCGCGTTGACAGGCGTCATCGGATCCAGCGCCATCGTCCTGGCCAGCAGGACGCCGACCGCCAGCGGGAGCAGGGTCACGGCCAGCGCCGTTCCGGCGCAGGTCAGGTTCTGGATGCGGGGGCGCGTCGGCGCGTCGGGGACCATGCTCCCCATTTGACCGGCACGGGCCGGTGCCCGGATCGGGTCGCGTACTCAGAAGCACGGCGTCGCGTACTCAGTCCTGCACACGTCCGCTCCGGCCGGAGCGCGATTCAGCCGCCCGGCCCTCGCCGCCCCACGGCGTCGGCCCGGCCTCCGGCCCCCAGCAGACCCGTCGCCTCGAACGGAGCCCTCCGCTCCAGCCTGGGCAGCTCGCGCTTCGAGAACGCGGTGACGACCGGAGGCATCGCCCCACGGACCAGCTGCGTGGCGCGGAGCCACGCGGGGGCGTAGACGGCGGCGCGGCGCCGTTCGACCGCCCGCACCATGTGGCGCGCGACGGTGTCCACCGGGTAGACCTTGCGCGCGGGCCTCGGCATGTGTGCCCGTAGCTCGCGCAGGACGGGCTGCTGGTCGACGTCGCGGATCATGTCGGTGTCGGTCCAGTTCAGGTAGCCGATGCCGACGCCGACGTGCTCGTGGGCGAGCTCGGCGCGCAGCGAGTGCGCGAACGACTCCACGCCGGCCTTCGACGCGCAGTAGGCGCTCATCATGGGAGCCGCACCGATGGAGGCCAGTGAGGCGATCTGGAGGTAGTAACCCCGTGTGGCGCGCAGCTGGGGCAGGAAGGCACGTGCGGTGACGGCGCTGCCGATCAGGTTCACCTCGATCACGCGCCGCCAGATCGCCGGGTCGGATTCGGCGAAGGGACCGCCCTCGGCGAGGCCCGCGTTGGCGACCACGACGGATACGGGCCCGAGCTGCTCCCGGACGTCGTCGGCCGCCTCCGCCATGCCCGCGTCGTCGGTGACGTCGACTTCCCAGCACCGGGCCCGGCCGGGGAGCGAGTCCCGCACCCGGGCCAGGCCCGCCTCCTCCCGGCCGATCAGAGCGACCGTGACACCACGGCTGCCCAGCTCCCTCGCCACGGCCGCGCCGAGACCCCGTGCGGCGCCGGTCACGACGGCGACGCGTCCCTCCAGAGAACCGGCTGAGCCCGTCATACGTGTCTCCTCGGGGTCGACCGCGACGGCGTGCGCAGCACCGGCTCGCGTGCGGACAGTGCTTCCACCTAAGCATTCCCGGCGACCGCTCGCCCCGCGAGAGCATTCCCGGGGACCGCCCGCCCCGCGAGACGAAGCCCGCGCATGCCCGCCCGCCCCCGGGGCGCCGCCTGGTGCCACCGCGTTGCCCGGACGGGCCCGCTCATCCCGGAGGAGGGGAGGGCGGGCCCCAGTGGGAGAAGCGCGGCAGCCACTTGACCCGGTAACCCGGATGCCCGGCGTGCTCGGCGGCCATCTGCCGGACGACGAACCCCAGCCCGACGGCGCGGCCCGAGGCGAAGTCCTGGGCCGGGCGGTCGGTGTCCAGGGCCGCGATCTCCTCGTACTCGTCCAGGAGGACCCTGGTGGTCTCGATCCGGCGGAGGGTGCGCGCCGGGTCCTGAAAGGCGATGTGCCGGTCGTAGCCACGCGACCGTACGACGAACGCGATACCGCTCGTCCGGTCGTGCACCTCACCGGGCGCCTCGGCCGGGGTCCTCCAGCCGTCGCCGCCTGCTTCCCGTGCGATCTCCTCCTCCTCGGCGAGGCGTGCCCGCACAAAGGCCAACAGGTCCGAGTTGTCTGCCATCTGGTTCCGAATCCTTCTCCGTCACAGGCCGCGGCGGATGATCCTCTCATCGCCACGGGCCCGTTCTGCCCGACCAGCAGAGGATGCCTCACCTGCGCGCCGTGGGCGCAGTCCGCGCGGCGCGCGTTCCGCATGACGGACACCTCACCCGGCTGCGGCCGCCGGGGATCCGCCGGACGGGGCACGGCGGCCGGCCTCGGGCGGAACGATGCCGTCGGCCCGGTCGTCTTCCGGCCGGCCTGCGCGACGATGCGGTCCGCGGTCCCCGCGAGCGGGGGTACCGGGGGCGGTGTCCAGCAGCACGTAGCAGCAGCCTGTGACCAGGGCGGGGCCGAAACCTCGGGCGCCGGCACCGGTGTCCATGGGACCGGTGCCGGCGCCCGGGGGTGCTGTGAAGTCAAGGAGTACGTGCGGCACGCGTCGCGCTCGACGCCGGCGCACTCGGCGTCCGGCCCGCTCGGTCGCCAGGCGGAGCGCCGGCCTCGTACCGGGCCCACCCGATCGATGCGACAAGGCGGCGGGACCTCCCCTGCTCAGACGGAGCCGAGGGCTCAGGGAAGCTCCGGGCGTCGCGGGCCGGCAGTACCCGGCCGGCGCCTCAGGCCACGGAGGGCTCCGTTCCCGTCTGCGCGCACACCGAAGCCGCCGCCTCGGACGCGTAGGCCAGCATGTCCCGCACCTCCTCGGGTTCCGGTGTCGCGGTGAACGTGCCGAGAGCGCCCATCCGGCTCAGCAGGCCCGCGGCGAACGCATCGCCCGCGCCGATCGTGTTGACGACCCTGACCGGTGTGGCGGCCACGGACAGGGGTGGCATGGTCGCCGTGTACGCCGTACTGCCCCTCGCACCCCGGGTGAGGACCACCAGCCGTCCCCCGGCCGCCAGCTTCCGGCAGGTCTCCTCCGGCTCGGTCCCCGGCCACAGCCGCTCCAGGTCCTCGTCACTGGCCTTCACCACATGCGCGAGGCCGCACAGCTCGCGCAGCGCCACCGCACCCTGGTTCGCGCCCAGGGTGCGGTCCTGGCGGACATTGGGGTCCACCACGAGGAGGGAGTGCTCGGCGGCCGCGAGAGCCGTCGCCCACACGGCCGGTGCCGCCGGATCCACGACGGCCGCGAGGCCGCCTACGTACACGGCCCCGAAGTCGGCGGCCCGGGCGGAGAGGTCCGGCAGCCTGAACGTCGCAGTGTCCTGGAGATGGAAGTGGTAGCCCGTACCCCGGGTGTCCGGTTCGGCGACGGCCAGCGCGGTGGGCAGGGCGGAGCGTGCGCAGAGGGTGAGGTCGACCCCGGCCGCCCGCAGCCGGCCCTCGATCGTGCGGGCGAAGCCGTCGCCGCCGAGGCCCCCGGCGAACGCCGTCGGGGTGCCCAGCCTGGCCAGCCCGACGGCGACGTTCGCCGGGGCACCGCCGAACTGGGCGGCCCTCACGCCGCCGTCCCCGGCCACGGGTACGAGGTCGATGAGGGCCTCCCCGAGCACGAGGACGGCACCCGGCCCGCCGGTCACGGCTCGACCACGATCTTGCGGCCGATGCCCGCCTTGAAGCTGTCGATGGCCTGCGGGTACTGCTCGAGCGGCAACCGGTCGCTGATGAAGACGGCGGGGTCCAGGACCCCGGTGGCGAAGAGAGCGGCGGCGCGTTCGTAGCTGTGCAGGACGGCCATGGAGCCGGTGATGGTGATCTCCTGGTTGTAGATGCGGTACGGCTCGATGACCGCAGTCGTCGCGTAGTCGGCCACGCCGAACTGGAGGAACGTCCCTCCCTTGGCGACGCGTCCCAGGCCGTCCTGGATGGCCGCCGCGTTGCCCGTGGCGTCGATGACGACGTCCCAGCCACCGGGTCGGTCCAGCTCGTCGGCCCCGGCAGCCGACCGGGAGCAGCCGAGGAGGCCGGCCGTGGCGAGGCGCTCCGGGTTGACGTCCAGGACGTCCACGCCCGCCGCGCCGGTGCGCTTGGCCAGCTCCAGCATCATCAGGCCCATGGTTCCGGAACCGTAGATCAGTACCTCGGCGCCGAGCGTGCTCTTCAGTACGTCGTATCCCCGGACCGCGCAGGAGAGCGGCTCGATCAGGGCGGCGTCCTTCACGTCGATGTGTTCGGGCAGCCTGACGCAGTTGGCGACGGGTGCCACTGCGTACTCGGCGGCGCCGCCGGGGACGGTGACGCCGATGGCGGCCCAGCGTTCGCAGAGGTTGCCGCGTCCGCTGCGGCAGTAGCGGCACTCGTGGCAGTGCAGGGAGGGGTCGACGGCGACCCGGTCGCCGACGGCCAGTTCCGTGACGTCACGTCCGACGCCGACGATCTCCCCGGCGAACTCGTGGCCCGGGACGAGCGGCAGACTGGGTGCGAACTCGCCCTGGAGGATGTGCAGGTCGGTGCCGCACAGTCCGCACGAGGCCACGGAGACGACTACCTCGCGGGGGCCGGGCGTGGGGTCGGGGACGGTGGTGACGGAGATCTTGCCGGGTGCTTCGACGATCGCTGCCCGCATTATTTCACTGCTCCGAGAGACAGGCCCTGGACGAGTTTGTCCTGGGCGGCGTAGCCGGCGGCGAGCACCGGCAGGGACACGACGACGGACGCGGCACACAGCTGGGCGAGGAAGAGGCCCTGGCTGGTGACGAATCCCGTGAGGAAGACGGGGGCGGTCTGGGCGACGACGCCGGTGAGCACCCGTGCGAAGAGCAGTTCGTTCCAGCTGAAGATGAAGCAGATCAGCGCGGTCGCCGCGATGCCGGGGGCGGCCATCGGAGCGACGACCCGGGCCAGGACGGTCGGCAGCCTCGCGCCGTCGACCTGGGCGGCCTCGATCACGGACACCGGGACGTCCGCCAGGAAGGACTGCATCATCCAGACGGCGATCGGCAGGTTCATCGAGGTGTAGAGCAGGACGAGGAGCCAGATGTTGTCCAGCATCCCGGCGTTCTTGGCGAACAGGTAGACCGGGAGCAGCCCCGCGACGACGGGAAGCATCTTCGTGGAGAGGAAGAAGAACATCACGTCCGTCCACTTGCGTACGCGCCGGATGGAGAGGGCGTACGCCGCCGGGAGCGCCAGGAGGAGCACCAGGACCGTGGAAAAGAAGGACGCACCGAGGGAGTTGAGCAGGGGCGGCCACGGGGTGACGCCGGTGTCGGCGCCGAAGAACGCCCGGTAGCCGTCGAGGGTGAGCGGGGCGAAGAGGGAAGGCGGGTTGGTCGCGGCGTCCGACTCCGCGTGCAGCGAGGTCAGCAGCATCCACAGCGCGGGCAGGCAGAAGACGAGTCCTGCCGCCCAGGCCAGCAGGCCCAGCGCGGTGTTGCGCCGTTTGGCCCTGCGCAGGACCCTGCGCGCGGACGGGGCGGGCGCGGTAACGGTGGTGGCGGTCATGCGCGGTTCGCCTCCTCACTGAAGAGGGACGAGACGGTCCGGAGCGCGAAGGTGGCGATGATGATCGTGCCGATCACCACCACGACTCCCGCGGCGGACGCCAGTCCGTATTCGTGGGCCTGGTAGAAGGTCTGGTAGATCGTGTACGGGAGGTTGGCGGTGCCGAGTCCGCCCGCGGTGATCGTGAACACCGCGTCGAAGTTCTGCACGATGTAGACGGCGCCGAGCAGTACCCCGAGTTCGAGGTACCGGCGCAGGTGCGGCAGGGTCAGGTAGCGGAAGGTCTGCCAGGCGCTCGCCCCGTCCAGACGCGCGGCCTCGACGACTTCGGCAGGCCGGCTCTGGAGTCCCGCGAGCAGGATCAGCATCATGAACGGCGTCCACTGCCAGACCAGCGCGGCGATGACGGCGAGGAGCGGCATGTCCGCGATCCAGTCCGGCTGGCTCGGGGTCGTGTCACCGAAGAGCTCACCGACCCAGCTCAGCGCGCCGTTGAGGAGGCCGTACTCCGGGTTGTAGAGCGCGTGCTTCCACAGCAGCGCGGCGGAGACGGGCACGATGAGGAACGGCGTGATGAGCAGGGTTCGGACGATGCCACGGCCGAAGAACGTCCGGTCGAGGAGCAGGGCGAGGGCCAGTCCGATGACCACGGTGGCGATGACGACGCCCGCTGTCAGCAGGATCGTGGTGAGGACCGAGTCGCGGAGGGCGGCGTCCGTGAACACGGCGGCGTAGTTGTCGAGGCCGTTGAAGGCGCGCTTGTCGGGGTTGAGGGAGTTCCAGTCGAAGAGGGAGATCACCAGGGTCGCCACGAACGGCAGCTGGGTGACGACGATCAGGAAGACGAGCGCGGGCAGGAGCGGGGCCCTGGTGGCCCAGGCCCGCGGGCCGGTCCTCCTGGCCGGTGTGGGGGTGGGTGGCCGGGGTGGTGACTGGGGTGTGGTGCCGACTGCTGTGGTCATCGGTACTCCTTGGCGACCTGCTCGGCCAGCTTCTGGGAGGTGGCCAGCGCCTTGTCGACGGACTGGCGGCCGGCTATGGCCGCGCTGATCTCCTGCGCGACCCTTGTGCCGAGGTCGGTGAACTCGGGGATGCCGACGAACTGGATACCGGGCACGGGGCGTGGCTGGGTGCCCGGATTCTTCGGGTCGGCCCCGGAGATGGCCTGCTCGGTGACGTCCGCGAAGGCGCCTGCCGCCTTGAGGTATTCGGGGTTCTCGTAGGTGGAGGCCCGTTTCCCGGCCGGGGCGTTGGACCAGCCGCTGGTCTCACCGACGAGCGACTCGTACTCCTTGCTGGAGGCCCAGGAGACGAACTTCCAGGCGTCGTCGGACTTCTTGGAGGCCTTCTGGATGCCCCAGGCCCAGGTGTAGAGCCAGCCCGAGCTCTTGGTCTTCTCCACCGGCGCGGGTACGTAGCCGATCTTCCCCTTCACCGGGGATCCTGCCGCCTCCAGGGATCCGGCGCCCGCTGTGGCGTCGTACCACATGGCGGTCTTGCCCTGGGTCATGTTGTTGAGGCACTCGGCGTACCCGGCCTGGGAGGCGCCGCGCTCCCCGTGTTCGCGCACGAGGTCGACGTAGAAGCGGGTGGCCTTCTTGAACTCGGGTGAGATGAGGCGGGGTTCCCAGTCCTTCGTGAACCACGTTCCGCCCATGGTGTTGACGACGGTGGTGAGCGGGGCGATGAGTTCGCCCCAGCCGGGCAGTCCGCGCAGGCAGATGCCCTTCATGCCGGGCTCGGCGCCGTCCGCCTCCGCCGCGAGGCCGGCCACCTCCTTCCAGGTGGGGTGCGGGGGCATCGTGAGCCCCTTCGCCTCGAAGACGTCCTTGCGGTACATCAGGAAGGACGACTCGCCGTAGAAGGGCTGGGCGTACAGCTTCCCCCCGGCGGTGAGCGACTCCCTCAGGGGTTCGAGGATGTCGTCCTGGTCGAAGGCGGTGTCCTCCGCGGCATACGAGTCGAGCGGGTGCAGCCAGTCGTTCTTCGCGAAGAAGGGCACCTCGAAGTTGCTGATGGTGCCGACGTCGTACTGGCCGGCCTGGTTGGAGAAGTCCTGGCTGATCTTGTCGCGGACGTCGTTCTCCGGGAGCACGGTGAAGTGGACCTTGATGCCGGTCTCCTCGGTGAAGTGCTCCGCGGTGAGCTTCTGGAGCTCGACCATCTGCGGGTTGTTCACCATGAGTACGTTCAGTGCGTCACCTCCCCCGAACGCGGTGCCGCCCGCTCCGGCACACCCGGAGGCGAGGAAGGCCATCACTGCCGTGCCCGCGACCGCACGCACGCGGGTCCCACGGCGTCGATACTGGTGGGGCATAAGTTCTTCTCCTGATCGGTCGTAGCGGCTCGTGGATCGGTGCCCGTGCCCTCCGCTCTCCTCGGCGGTTCCGGGCATGACGGGGCTGCCCTCCGGCCCCTGACGGGAGCGGAGAGGTGAGGGGGACGAGGTGGCGGGTCCGGGGCCCGCCGTCGGGTCCGGTCAGACCCGGATGACGTTCGGGCCGAGCAGGGAGTAGCGCTGGGCCTCCGCCGACGGCAGCCCGGTGTCGGTGACGATCGCCTCGAAGTCGCCGACACCCGCGAAACGGCAGAAGCTCACCGCTCCGAACTTCGAGTGCACCCCGGCGAAGACCCGGCGGCGGGCGCTGCGCATGGCCTGCGCCTTGACTTCGCCGACCGCCGGGTCCGGGGTGGTCAGCCCGTACTGGCGGGAGATGCCGTTGGCACCGACGTACGCCAGGTCGATGACGAAGTCGGCGAGCATGCGGGTGGCCCAGTGGTCGACGGTCGCCATGGTGCTGCCCCGCAGCCGCCCGCCGAGCAGGAGCACGGCGGTCTTCTCGGCGTCCGCGAGGACCGTCGCGACGGCGAGGGACGCGGTGACCACCGTGAGCGGCCGGTCGCGTGGAAGGGCTTCCGCGATCAGCTGCGGGGTGAAGCCCTCGTCGACGAAGACCGTCTCGGCGTCGCCGAGCAGATCGGCGGCGGTCGCCGCGATCCGCGACTTCTGCGGCACGTGGTGCGTGGTGCGCATCGCCAGGGTGGTCTCGAACCCGGCGCTCTCCACGGGGTACGCGCCACCGTGCGTACGCCGTACGAGACCGTGCTCCTCGAGTGTGTGCAGGTCGCGCCTGATGGTCTCCTTGGCCACCTGGAACCGCTCGGCCAGCTGGTTCACGTCGACCGAGCCGTCCTGTCGGGCCGTCTCGAGAATTCCTCGTCGGCGTTCCTCGGTGCCCACGCCACCATCCTTGTGCTCGTGCGATTCCGATGCGGTCCCGGCGTCCGTTCGGGCCCACGCATTGTTTGTACAAGCAGCCGAGGCTCTTCGACCAGGTTCTTCGCAACCTGGCCTGCGCCCGTTCGTGCCCGTTTCACCGCAGGTCTTCACGCTGGTGACCGGTGCGGCGGTGATGGCGGGGCGACCGGGTGGCGCCTGTTTCGCCGATGACCGCGCCCGTTTCCTGCCCGACAGCGGTCACGTGGGCGTCACAGCTGTTAGCACAGGCCTGCCGAGGTCACGGCCGAAACAGCCTGAAAATGTCTCATTGCACGCGCCAATGCCTGATTTCGGCCAACAATTCCTGCCGCGGGGGCCTTCGGACAACCTCCGGCCCTGGTTGTCGCCTCTGACGGACAAAGCGACTCCACCGCCCCACGGGGCACTCGGACATCGGAGAACGATGAGCACCAGAACCCCCCGCAGCCGCCTGTGGCGTCCGGCGGTCGCCGCCGCCGCGGCGATCACCGTCACCGCGGGTGTCGTCGCCGCGGCGCCTGACGACAAGAAGGCGGAGACGGTCCCGCAGCTCGGCCTGGTCGCCGCCTCCAAGTCGGTGACGCTCGACTCGTGGAAGGAGGATCCGGGCGTCTATCTGGACCTCGGGACGTATCTCACCGCCTCCGGTGCCCCGCTGGAACTGCGGGTGACCCGGAAGAGTTACAAGGACCCCGTCGTCGCCACCCAGGTCATCCGCGAGGGGAAGAAGACCCGGACCAGGGCGCTCCCCGAGGGCCTGGTGAAGGACTTCTCGGGGCTGCCGGGCTTCGTCGGCATCACGGTCCGGGACGCCAAGGGCAAGTCGGTGATCAGCCGTACGGAGTCGTTCTGCCCGAACAACGCGTCGGGCCGGATCCTCCCCGACGCCCCGTCCACGTCGAAGTATCCCGAGAGCTGCCCCACGAACCCGTTCACGCTCGGATCGGTGTGGGGCGTCGAGAAGGGCTGGGCGTCCAACACGTACGCCGGCTACTACGCGGCGCCGGTCGCCCTGGCGGCCGGGACGTACACCGCGGAGGTGGGCGTCACCAAGCGGTACCGCGATCTTTTCAAGATCGCCGACAAGCCTCAGACAGTCAAGGTGACCGTGCGCGAGCGCAGTTGGGAGGAGGAGAGCCCGGCCACCGCTGCGGGCGCCCGTGCCGCTTCAGGGCACGCGGGCCATGAGGCCGGGCACTCGGGCCACGCCGGCCACACAGCCGCGCGCACACCCGCCCCGGTGTCGGGGACCACGGGCGCGGGCCCGTCGTACAACGTGGGCCACGGCCCCCACCCGCCGGCTCCCGCCGCCGTGCCCTGGGCCGCCAAGCGCCAAGGCCTCCGGTCGGCACAGGGCGACGGGCCGGGGCGCACCGACGGCTCCCGCCAGGCGCCCGCGGCACAGCCGAACGCGAAGCGCCCGACGGGCAGGGCGGCCGTGCCGGACGTCCCCAAGCCCGACCTGCGTTCCCTGCCCGCATACGGAATCACCATCGGTGAGGGTGACACCGGCACACCGGGCAGGGACTATCTGGCCTTCAGCGCCAACGTGTGGAACGCGGGCCCCGCGCAGCTGGTGGTGGACGGCTTCCGTAAACCGGGCAACGAGCTGATGGACGCCTATCAGTACTTCTACGACGCCTCGGGCAAGCAGGTCGGCTACACCCCCACCGGCACCATGGAGTGGGACCCCCGGCCGGGACACGAGCACTGGCACTTCACCGACTTCGCGAGCTACCGGCTGCTGAAGGCCGACAAGAAGGAGACGGTGCGCAGCGGCAAGGAGGCGTTCTGCCTGGCGAACACCGACGCGGTCGACTACACGGTGAAGAACGCCAACTGGCACCCGGACAACACCGATCTGTCCACGGCCTGCGGCCAGGAGAACTCCATCTCGGTGCGGGAGGTGCTCGACGTGGGTTCCGGTGACACCTACACCCAGGACCTTCCGGGCCAGTCCTTCGACATCACCGGTCTGGCGAACGGCACCTACTACATCCAGGTGCTGGCCAACCCGGAGAAGCGGCTCAAGGAGACCGACCTCGGCAACAACAGCGCCCTCAGGAAGGTGGTCCTGGGCGGCAAGCCCGGCGCCCGCACCGTGACCGTGCCCAAGCACGACCTGGTCGACGCGCCCTGACAGGCAGCCTGCCTGAGCGGCCCCCGGGGCACACCCCGGGGGCCGCCCCTGTCTCCACGCGGCGTCAACGACGCTCCTTCAAAGGTGACTTGCTGTGGCAGACTTCGCAGGTGGAGCGGTCCACCTCATCTGCAACGGAGCTCGTCATGACGACTGGGACACCTCAGCCCCCGATAGACACCAGCAGGCCCCACTCGGCACGCGTCTACGACTCGCTGCTCGGCGGCAAGGACAACTACCCGGTGGACCAGGCGGTGGCCGAACATCTGCCGGCCGAGGCGAAGGCCGGGGCCTTCCAGAACCGTGCCTTCATGAACCGCGCCACGGCCTGGCTGGCCGGCGAGGGCGTCAGCCAGTTCCTCGACATCGGCACGGGGATCCCGACCGCGCCGAACCTGCACCAGATCGCCCAGGAGATCGAACCGCGCTCGCGGGTCGTCTACTGCGACAACGACCCGATCGTCCTGCGCCACGCGGAGGCCCTCCTGATCAGCCGGCCGGAGGGGGCCACGGACTACGTCCACGCGGATGTCCTCGAACCCGCCACGATCATCGAGGCGGCCCGCAAGATCCTGGACTTCGACCGCCCCATAGCGCTCTCGCTCCTGGGTCTTCTCCACTTCCTCCCCGACGACGTGGACCCTCGGGCCATCGTGCGCAAGCTGGCGGACACCCTGGCCCCCGGCAGCTACATGGTGCTGTCCCAGGGCGCGTCCGACGTCAACCCCGAGCGCGGGGAGCAGGGCGCTGCCGAGTACGGCAAGGGCGGCATCCGGCTCGCGCTGCGCACCCGCGCTGAGTTCGCCCGCTTCTTCGAAGGCCTGGACATCGTCGAGCCGGGCCTGGTGACGGCTCCCGAGTGGTTCCGCGGCACACCTGCCCCCGAGCGGGAGCTGAGCGGCGTCTACGTCGCGGTCGCCCGTATCCCGTAGCAGCGGTCCGGAAGGGGACGCAGTCATGGCCGAAGGCCACCGGCACGCGGCAGCCGAGACATTCGACGCCATCGGGGCCGACTACGAGACGGCCTTCGCCGGCTCGGCCGCGCACCACGCCTCGCTGAGCCGGCTGCTGGAACGGCTGGCACCGCACAGCAGCATCCTGGATGTCGGCAGTGGCACGGGCCGCCCGACCGCCCACACGCTGGCGGCCGCCGGACACACGGTGCTGGGTGTCGACGTCTCACCCGTCATGGTGGAACTGGCCTCCCACCGCGTCTCCGGGGCCTCCTTCCGCTGCGCCGACATCCGTGAGTTCCCCTTGGAGGAGGAGAGCTTCGACGCGGTCTGCGTCTACTTCTCGCTGCTGCAGATGTCGCGTGACGAGCAGCGCTCGCTGGTGCACCGCCTGGCTGCGGCGCTCAGACCGGGCGGCCACCTGGTCCTGGCGACGGTGCCACTGGACGTGGCGGGCGTGAGCGCCGTCTTCATGGGCCAGGACGTACGGGTGACGAGCTTCGGGCCCGATGCGGTCAGGGCGCTCGTGACCGGCGCGGGACTCACCGTCGTGCACGAGGAGGACTCGGTGTTCACACCGTCCCGTCCCGGGGCGGTACCCGAACCCCACCTCTTCCTGGACTGCCGCCGGTGACCTGACGGTGCCCGGTCACCCCGGCCCGTTCATCTCCGGCTGCAGCAGCTGTTCCGTCCAGATGACCTTGCCGCCGTCGTCGGTGTAGCGGGTGCCCCAGCGTTCGGCCATCTGGGCGACGAGGAACAGTCCCCTGCCACCCTCGTCCATGCTGGCCGCCTGGCGCAGATGGGGTGAGGTGCTGCTTCGGTCGGACACCTCGCAGATCAGCGTCCGGTCACGGATCAGCCGCACGCGGATGGGGCCGGTGGCGTAGCGGATGGAGTTGGTGACCAGTTCGCTGAGGATCACCTCGGTGGTGAAAGCCTCCTCGACCAGATTCCACTCGGTGAGCTTCCGGGACACGTCGGAGCGGACCCTGCCGACCGCCGAGGGGTCCGAGGGAACATCCCACTCGGCCACGTTCTCGGCGACGAGGCAGCGGGTGCGTCCGACGAGCAGCGCGACGTCGTCACGGGCCCTGGCGGGCACCAGGACGCGGAGGACGGCCTCGCAGGTCTCCTCCGGTGTCCGGTCGGGGTGTCCGGACAGCGTCTCGCGCAGCCTCTCCAGCCCTTCGTCGATGTCGCGGTGCCGGTCCTCGACGAGCCCGTCCGTGTAGAGAACCAGCCGGCTGTTCTCCGGGAGCTGTACGTCGAGGGTCTCGAAGGGCATGCCGCCGAGCCCCAGGGGCGGGCCGCCGGGAACGTCCGCGAACACGGCGTCGCCGTCCGGACCGACGATCACCGGCTGGAGGTGACCGGCCCGCGCCATGGTGCAGCGCCCGGACGCCGGGTCGTAGATCGCGTAGAGGCAGGTGGCCCCGGTGACTCCGCCTCCCTCGCCCTCGGCCGACTCGTCGAGATCGATGCGGGCGACGAGCTCGTCCAGGTGCCACAGCAGTTCGTCGGGGGGCAGGTCCAGGGTGGAGAAGTTGTGGACCGCCGTGCGCAGGCGCCCCATGGTGGCGGCAGCGTGGAGCCCGTGCCCCACCACGTCGCCGACCACGAGCGCCACCCGGGCTCCGGGCAGCGGGATGATGTCGAACCAGTCCCCGCCGACACCGCCCAGCCCGCCGAGCCCGGCCTGCGCGGGGAGATAGCGGTAGGCGGCGTCGATCGCACTCTGGTCGGGGAGGCCCTGCGGCAGCAGGCTGCGCTGCAGGGTGACCGCCACGTTGTGCTCGCGCGAGTAGCGGCGCGCGTTGTCTATGCTCACCGCGGCCCTGGCGACGAGCTCCTCCGCGACGGACAGGTCCTCGTCCTCGAAGGGTTCGGGCGTCTGGGCCCGCCAGAACATGGCCACGCCCAGGATCACGCCCCTGGCACGCATCGGGACGGCGATCAGCGAGTGGAATCCGCACTCCACGATGCGTTCGGCACGTTCCGGGTTCTGCTGCTGCCAGCCGGAGCGCTGAGCCAGATCGGTGTCGAGGACGGCTTCGCCCCTGAGCAGACCCGCGCCGACGTCGGTGGTCGGCAGGAAGCGGATCACCGAGCCCAGCGGGTGGAGCCCCGTGTCGTCGCGCCGGCCGCTGAAGGCCGAACGGCGCAGGCCGTCGGTGGTGGCCCGGAAGGCGGTGGGTTCCTCGCCGCGCAGCACGCCCTCGGCCAGATCCACGGTGGCGTAGTCGGCGAACCTGGCCGTGGCGAAGTCCGCCAGCTCCTCGCACGTCCGCACGACGTCGAGGGCGGTGCCGATCTCCGTACCCGCGTCGTAGAGGAGCTTCAGCCTGCCGCGTGCCATTGCGGCGCTGCCGGTGAGGGCCTGTAGCTCCGTGGTGTCCCGCAGTGTCGTCACGCTGCCGGGCGGCCCGCCGTTCCTGTCGGTGGCGCGTTGGCTGACGGCCAGGAGGCGGTCGCCCACGGAATGCACCTCGTCGGTCGCGCTGCGTCCCGATGTCAGCAGGGCGGTGGTGACCGGGCCGAGGCCGAGTTCCGTGACGGGCGTGCCCTCGACGTCCGGGGGGAGGCCGAGGAGCCTTCGCGCCTCGTCGTTGGCCAGCAGCAGCCGGCCGTCGCCACCGACGATGAGCACACCTTCCCGTACGGCGTGCAGAACGGCGTCGTGGTGCTCGTACATCCGTGTCATCTCGGTCGGGCCGAGACCGTGGGTCTGACGTTTCAGGCGTCCGGTGACGAGTGCCGTGCCTCCCAGCGCGAGCAGCAGTATCCCGGCTGCCGAGCCGAAGAGGAGGGGGAACTGGTCCTCGGCGACGCCGCTGACCTTCTTGATGGTGATTCCGGCGGACACCAGGCCCACCACTTCGCCGTTCGCGCCGAACACGGGCACCACGGCCTGTACGAGCGGTCCGATGGTCCCGTCGATCTTCTCCGTCACGACGCGGCCGTTCAGAGCGGGCTCCACCGACCCGACGAACTTCTTGCCGATCCGGTCCGGCAGCGGATGGGTGTACCGGACGGCGTCGAGATTCATGACGACCACGAAGTCGACGCCGGATCCCTTCCGCGCCGCCTCGGCCTTCGGCTGCAGCACCGCGCTGGGGTCGGGGCTCTCCAGGGCGGCTTCCATGCCCGGGCTGTTCGCGAAGACCTCCGCCACGGCGACCGAGCGGTTGCGTGCTTCGCGTTCGCTGTCCGCGTGGGACTGCAGCACAAGCGCGGTCGCGGCGGCAGCGACGAGCAGCACCACGATCGCCACCTGCAGGAGAAAGACCTGACCAGCGAGGCTTCTCATTCGGAGAAACGAACGCGGGCGGCCGTAGCGTCCGGCCATGCCCCCCTTTCTACACGGCTTCCCGCTTCCTCGCCGCCCCGCCGTCCTCGCGGGCGAGCGGGTGCGGCCACCAGACGCGTGGTCCGACGTCGAGGAAGAGCGAGGTGACCAGCACGGACCGCACGACGAGGGTGTCCAGGAGCACGCCCAGTGCGACCGCGAAGCCGATCTCGGCGAAGGCCACAACCGGCAGGGTCCCGAGTGCGGCGAAGGTGCCGGCCAGGACCAGGCCGGCCGAGGTGATGACCGCCCCGGTGGCGGCGAGCCCGGTGACCACACCCGCGCGGGTCCCCTGGTGCAGGGCCTCCTCGCGGATACGGGTGGTCAGGAAGATGTTGTAGTCGATGCCGAGGGCGACCAGGAACACGAAGACGAAGAGCGGGAAGTCCGTCGTCTCACCGGCGTAGTCGAAGACGTACCGGAACACGAGCGCGCTGATGCCGAGCGCGGCGGCGAAGGACAGCACCACGGTCGCGATCAGCAGCAGGGGCGCCAGCAGGGAGCGCAGTACCAGCGCGAGGATGATCAGTACGACCAGCAGCACGAGCGGGATGATCAGCACGTTGTCGTGGCGGGTCGCGGTGTCCATGTCGAGTACCGCGGCCGTGTCGCCGCCCACCCGTGCGTCGGCGCCGGGAATCCGGTGAACGGCGTCGCGGACCCGTTCGACGGTCCGCTCCGCCCGGTCACTGTCAGCGGCGTCCGTGAGGGTGGCCTCGAAGATGGCCCGGCCGTCCTGCACGGGGCGGGCTCCGGGTGGCACGACGAGGGATCCGGGTACGACGCCGTGGGTCCCCTCGACGGCGGTGCGCACCTGGGCGCTCCGGTCCGCCGCCGCGATGACGACGAGCGGGCTGCCGCTCCCGGCCGGGAAGTACCGGTTCTGGATCTCCTGTCCGGCGATGGAGTCGGGCTTGTCGGGGAAGGAGTCGGCGTTGCTGAGTCCGGCGGCGCGCAGCTGGACGAGCCCCAGGGACAGTGCGGCGAGCACCAGGGCGGTGGCCACCCAGGTCCTTCGCGGGTGCAGGGCCAGCCGCTGCCCGGTCCGCGCCCAGAATCCGCGCTCGGTGGGCTCGGGGGTGCCGAGGTGCGGGACGACCGGCCAGAAGACCCAGCGGTCGAAGATGACCAGGAGGGCCGGGAGGAGGGTGAGCATGGCGATCAGCGCGATGGCCACGCCGATCGCTGCCACCGGTCCGAGCCCTCGGGTCGAGTTCATCTCGGCGGCCAGCAGGACGAGCATGCTCAGCACCACGGTGCCGCCGCTGGCCAGCACGGCGGGCCCGGCGCGGTGCAGTGCCCGGGCCATGGCCTCGTGCCGGTCCTCGTGGCGTCTCAGCTCCTCGCGGTAGCGGGCGACGAGGAGCAGGGCGTAGTCCGTACCGGCGCCGAAGACCAGCACGGTCAGGATGCCCGCGCTCTGGCCGTTCACGGTGAGTCCGGCGTGCGCCGCGAGCAGGTAGATGAGGGCCTGTGCGGCGAGGAGGGCCGCGACGACCGAGACGACGGGCAGCACGAGCAGTGTCGGGCTGCGATAGGTGATCAGCAGCATGACGATCACCACGGCGAGCGCGGCGAGGAGCAGGGTCGAGTCGATGCCCGAGAAGGCGTCGGCGGAGTCGGCAGCGACTCCGCCGGGGCCTGCGATGTGGACGGTGAGCCCTCCCCCGCCGTGCCCCACGATGTCCCGTACGGAGTCGACGGCGGGCCCGATCCGCTCCCAGCCCTTCTCGTCCATGGTGACGGGCACGAAGATCTGGGCGGCCGCGGGAGCGGTCTTCCGGTCGTAGAGCGGGCCCCGGGTATCCTCGCCCCGTACGCCGTGGGCGCGCAGGGTCATGAGCTGCCGCTTGTCCTCGGCGATCCGGTCGCGGTCCGCCCCGGTCAGGCCGTCCTCGCGTGCGTACACGACGACGGCGGTGATGATCTCGGGCCGGAATTCCTTGGACTCCTCCCAGACCTGGGTGGATTCGGCGCTGCTCGGAAGCCAGGACGTGGCGTCGTTGTCCTGGGCTCCCATGAGCTTGCCCGCGAGCGGTGCCGCGAGGACGAGGACGATGAGCCAGAACACCACCACGAGCCACTTGGTGCGCCGTCCGCACAGCAGCCGGGCCACTTCGCGCATGCCGCACCCCCGCCTCGTCCTGTTTCTGTGGCGGCGACAGTAGAGGGGCGCGGGCACGGGGAGGGCCGCGACATGCCGTGGGCGCCGCCCGCGGGCCTCGGTCGGACCATCGTCCCGCTCAGGCGCGGGAAGGGCCGCCGAAGCGCACCGGCACGCCGGGCGAGTACAGCACGCTGAGCGGTTCCCCGACGGGGGCCGGCAGACCCGCGGCCGTCACCAGGCTCTCGTCGCACTCGATGAGCTGTGCGCGGTGGAGGGGCCAGCGGGGGTGTGCGTTGGGGAGATACACCGGGCGCCCGTGGAAGGTGCTGTGCATGCCCCAGCGCGCGGTCAGGAAGTGTTCGAGCTCGCTGGGGGCCTCGATCCGTCCGCCGGGACGCAGCACGATCCGGCTGTGGGCACCCGGTGGCCCGGGCAGCCGCCGCCTGCTGGTGTAGGTGAGGGTGCCGGTCTCACGCCTGACCGCCATCCGGGACCACACGTACGGCAGCCGGAACACGGTCCGGGCGACGGCCACGGGGATCAGCCTGGAGGCGTCCAGCGAGCGGAAGACCACGCCGCGCCTGCCCTGCGCGTCCCGCGAGTACAGCCGGACATTGGTCTCGGGGAAGGTGCCCAGGTAGGGGATGCCCGGCAGCCGGAACCATCCGACGCGGTACATCCGGAAGGCGACGAGTCCGACGTAGGTGACTCCGTCCAGCGTGTCCGGCACGGTTCCGGCGGGCAGGAGCGGTGCCACGTCCGCGGGCTCGGCCGCCCAGTGCAGGAACGCCAGGTCGAGCCAGGACTGCGTCATGAGCGGGTTCATCCCCGGCAGGGGCGGGTCGGGGGTGACGGGCTGCGGCGGACGGGGTGTGGGCGGCACGGGGACAGGATGGCAGAGCGGGCGGGAGCACGGCACGCGGGGCCGCTACTGGAGCGCGCGGACCGCGGCGTTGAACAACGGGGGCAGCCGCTGCGCGGCGGGCACGATCAGTCCGGCGGTCAGCGGATGCCCCGCCGCGCCCAGCAAAGCTCGGGTGAGCAGACGGTGACGCCGCGTCAGCCGAGCCCACTTCGCCGGGTAGGCATCGGGCCGGCCCGCGACGAGGCAGTCGACGGCCGCCGACGCGGTGGCCGCCGCCAGCGCGATGCCCTCGCCGGTGAGTGCGTCGACGTAGCCGGCCGCGTCACCGGCCATCAGGACCCGTCCGGCTCTCGGTGCGCTCGCCGCCTGGCGCAGGGGGCCCGCGCCGCGTACGGGGCCCGCTTCCAGGCCGCGGAGCGTACGGGCCAGAGCGGGGAAGGCCGAGAGGTGCTGCTCGTGGGAACGGCGGTGGCGGCTGAGCACGGCGACGCCGACCAGCCCTTCCCCCACCGGCGTCACATACGCCTCGCCTTCGCGTGACCAGTGGACTTCCACGAAGTCCGTCCAGGGGGCGATCCGGTAGTGGCGTCGCAGTCCGTATCTGCGCGGTGCGGGGCCGGGACGCTCCAGACCGAGCGCCCGGCGGACCGGTGAGTGCAGGCCGTCGGCGGCGATCAGCCAGCGGGCCGTCAGCCCCGCCGCCGTGACGCTGTCGTTCCCTTGGCGCACCTCCCCCACCCGGCCGGGGACGACGCGTACTCCCAGCTCGCAGGCCCGGCGGTGCAGGGCGGAGTGGAGTTCGGTCCGCCGGACGCCGAGTCCCGGCTGGCCCCGGAAGGTCGCCTCTGCCCGCCGGGCACCCTCGATGTATCTGATGCCCTGGAGCCGTCTGCCGGCCGGAGTGACCCCGAGCGCGCTCAGGGCGGCCACTCCGCTCGGCATGATTCCCTCGCCGCAGGCCTTGTCGACGGGCAGGGGGCGGGGTTCGACGACGACGGCCTCCAGGCCGGCCGTGGCGGCCCGGATCGCCGCCGCCAGGCCGGCCGGTCCGCCGCCCGCCACCAGGATGTCGATCACGCGTGTGCGTCCGCTCCCGCGAGACGGTCCAGCGCGCCGTCCTCGCACCGGATGCGTACGGTCATGAGCGCCGCGTTGAGCACGGTGAACAGGACCGCGGTCACCCAGGCTCCGTGGACCAGGGGCAGAGCAGCCCCTTCGGCGGCGACCGCCACGTAGTTGGGGTGGCGCATCCACCGGTAGGGCCCACCGGTGACCAGGGGCAGGCCCGGGACGACGATGACCCGGGTGTTCCAGCGGCGCCCCAGGGTGCGGACGCACCACCATCGCAGTCCTTGTGCGGCGGCCACCACGGCGACCATGGCCCAGCCGGACCAAGGCAGGAACGGGCGGCCGGCCAGCCATGCCTCGGCGAGGCAGGCGGCGAGCAGCGCGGTGTGCAGGGCCACCATCACCGGGTAGTGCCCACGGCCGGCTTCGGTACCGCCCCGGGCCAGGCTCCAGCGGGCGTTGCGCAGCGCCACGGCGAGCTCGGCGAGGCGTTCGGCGGCGACGGCCAGCACCAGGGCCGTGTACCAGATCATGTGTTCCTCCGGACTACCAGCGCAGCAGCACCAGTTCACAGCAGAAGCCGGGCCCCATGGCCATCAGCAGACCGGGGCTCCCGGGCTCGGGCCTCCGTCGCTCCATCGTGTCCCGCAGGACGTGCAGGACGGAGGAGGACGAGAGGTTGCCGGCCTCTTTCAGCGAGCGGCGGGTGACGTCCAGGGCTCCCTCGGACAGGGACAGGACGTCGGCGACGGCCTCCAGGACCTTCGGGCCGCCGGGGTGGCACACCCAGCGGGCGACATCCTTCGGTTTCAGCCCGTGCCGGTCCAGGAAGCCGGTGACGTCCTCGGCGAGATACCGGCGTACGACGTCGGGCACGGCCGGGTCGAGCACCACGGTGAAGCCGGATCCCCGGATCTCCCAGCCCATGACGTGTCCGGTGTCCGGGTACAGCCGGCTGCGGGTGTCCACCACCTCAGGGCCGTCGGCCTGTGTCGAGTGGCCGCCGCCGACGAGTACCGCGGCCGCGGCGCCGTCTCCGAACAGCGCTGTGGCGACCAGGTTGGCGGGGCTCGCGTCGTCGCGCTGGAAGGTCAGGGAGCAGAGTTCGACCGAGAGCAGTACGGCAACCTGTCCTGGCCGGCCGAGCAGGTAGTCGTGCAGCCTCGCCACCCCGGCGGCTCCGGCGACGCATCCCAGTCCGAACACGGGCAGCCGCTTCACGTCGGGGCGCAGGCCCAGGCGCCCGACGAGCCGTGCGTCGACGGAGGGTGCCGCGATGCCGGTGACCGAGGTGAACATCAGCAGGTCCACGTCGGCGGGTCGCAGCCCGGCCTTGCGCAGGGCACCCAGGACGGCTTCGGCTCCCAGGTCCACGGCCTCACGGATGAACACGTCGTTCGCCGCCCCGAAGCCGTCCAGTTCCCCGTAGCGCTCCAGGGGCAGCACCGTGTTCCGGGTGCGCACGCCCGCGTTCGCGTGGATGCGGTCCAGCACACGGCGGTCGGCCCCTGCGGGCAGGCACACGCGCGCCACCATGTCGGTGACGTCCTCCTGGGCATGGCGGTGCGGCGGCAGGACTCCGTGGACAGCCGCGATCCTGGTCACCCTGGCCACCGCTTCGGAGAGTTCATGCCTCTCATCCTGCCGACAGAGTGCCGCAAATCGGCGCATATGCGAGGCGTGGCTGTCGTGTTCGTCCGCCCCGATGTCCCTACGATCGCTCCGTGGACACCACGGACCGGCCGGCGGCGCGCGTTCCCGCCCCGCGCCTGCCGCACTCACCGGCGGGGCTCGCACTCGCCTGTCATCCTGGTCCGGTCGCGGCGGTGACCGCCCTCGTCACCGCACTGGCCGTCAGCTCCGGCCCCGGAGGCGGCCGTTGGGCCCTGATCGCCGCGGCCGTCCTGACCGGACAGCTCTCGGTGGGCTGGTGCAACGACGCGTTCGACGCCCGTCGCGACGCGGCGGCCGGGCGGCCGGGGAAGCCGGTGGCGCGGGGGGCGGTGAGCCGGGGTGCGGCGTGGAGCGCGGCGTTCACCGCGCTGGTGTCGTGCGTGGGGCTGTCGCTCGCCTGCGGCGCCTCGGCGGGTACGGCGCATCTGGCCGGGGTCGCTGCGGCGTGGGCGTACAACCTGAAGCTCAAGGAGACGGTGCTGTCCTGGCTTCCGTACGCCGTCGGCTTCGGGAGCCTCCCGTGCCTGGTCACCCTGAGCCTGCCCGGAAGCCCCTGGCCTGCCTGGTGGGCGGTGGCGGCGGGTGCGCTGCTCGGTGTCGCCGCCCATCTCGGCGATGTGCTGCCGGACATCGAGGCGGATCTGCGCGCGGGGATCCGCGGCCTGCCCCAGCGGCTGGGCCCGGCCCGCACCCGGCTCCTGCTGCCCCTCCCGCCGGCGGCTGCCACGGCGGTGCTGGTCCTGGCACCCCCGGGCGCGCCGGGCGGTACGGGTGCGGTCGTCCTGACAGGGGTCGCTCTCCTCACCGTGGTGGCGACGGTGGTGCACTCCGGTCGGCGGCCGGTCAGGACCTGGCGCAAGGCGGCGCTCGCCGGGACGGTGGTGGTGGCCTCGGCGGACGTGACGCTGCTGCTCGCGCGGAGCACGGAGATCACCTGAGGCCCGTACGGATGCCGTGCCGTCCGTACGGGCCTCAGGTACCGGCGTCGCCGCTACTGGCCGGCGAGACCGGTGTGCGCGATGCCCCGCACGATCTGTCGCTGGAAGAAGGCGAAGACGATCAGGAGCGGCATTCCCGCGATCACCAGCGAGGCCATGATCTGGGCGTACCGCACCCCGAAGGTCGACTGGACGTTGACGAGGCCGACGGGCAGCGTCATGCCGCCGGGGTCGGTGGTCACGAGGAACGGCCACAGGAAGTTGTTCCAGGTGGAGATGAAGGTGAAGATCGCCACGGCCGCCAGTACGGGCCGGGACAGCGGTATGACGATCGTCCAGAACACCCGCCAGCGGCCGGCGCCGTCGACGAAGGCCGCTTCCTCCAGTTCGCGCGGTACGCCCTCGAAGAACTTGACCAGGATGAACACCATGGCGGGCACGGCGACCTGGGGCAGGATCACACCCCAGTAGGTGTCGACGAGGCCGAGCTGGACCATCTCCCTGAACAGGGGCGCGATGAGCACCTGCGGGGGCACCATGATGCCCGCGAGCACCAGCCCGTAGAGCAGCCGCCGGCCCCTGAAGTCGGTGCGGGTGAAACCGTATGCGGCCATCGCGCAGGTCACGACGGTCAGCAGGGTGGTCATGACGGAGATGTACGCCGAGTTCATGAGCCAGATCATCAGGTCGCCCGACTCCCAGACCTTGCTGTACGCGTCGAAGGTGACGCGCGAGCCGATCCAGGAGAGCGGTGTCTTCGTGGTGTCGCCCTCCGGTTTCAGGGAGGTGGCGACAGCCCAGGCCAGCGGGAGGAGCCAGGCGGCGGTGAGGAGCAGGGCGACGACGAGCAGGACGATCCTGCCCCGCGTCCAGCGGGGGCGTCGGCCCCCGGCCTCGGCGGGCCGCTCGGACCGTGGGGCGGATCGGGTGGTGACGGTGGCGGAACCGCTCACTTCGCGGCCTCCTCAGCTCGGCGCCGGGACAGCAGCGGCTGCACCAGGGAGACGGTCAGGATCAGGGCGAAGAAGATGTACGAGACGGCGGAGGCGTAGCCGATGCGGTATCCCGTGAAGCCCTGCTGGTAGACGTACTGGAGGATCGGCCGGGTGGACTCGTCGGGACCGCCGCCGGTCATGATGTAGACCTGGTCGAAGATCTTCAGCGAGGCGAGTACCTGGAGGACCACGACCAGACCGGTGGTGCGGCGCAGCATCGGCAGGGTGATGTGCAGCAGCCGGTTCCAGGCGCCCGCCCCGTCCAGTTCCGCGGCCTCGTACAGATGTGCCGGGATGGCCTGGAGGGCGGCGAGGTACAGCAGGAAGTTGAAGCCGACGGTCCACCAGACGGTCGTCGCCACGATGCTGAGCATGGCGTACCGCTCGTCGGTCAGCCATCCGATCTCCGGTGTCAGGCCGACGGCGGCGAGCATCTGGTCGGCGAGACCGAAGTCCGACGGCAGGATCATGTTCAGGAACAGCAGGCAGACGACGCCGGACGGCAGCAGGAAGGGGGCGAACCAGCTGAGCCGCCACAGCCACTGCACCACCTGCAACTGGTGGGCGAGCAGGGCCAGTACGAGACCGACGACGACGAGGGGGACGGTGGACAGGACCGTGAACCAGACGGTGTTCCACAGTGACGACCACACCTCGGGGTCACGCACCGCCTCGGCGTAGTTGTCGAGGCCGACGAACTCCCCTCCGCTGCCGGTGATGTTCTCGCTGGTGAGGCTCATGCCCAGGCCGGATATCAGCGGCCAGATCAGGAACATGGCGTACACGAGGAAGAAGGGAGCGATGAACACGAGACCGTGTTCGGTCCACTTCCTGCGCACGCCGCGGGCCGGACGCCCGGCCGCGTGGCCGGCGGACTTCGCCACGGGTGTCGGCGCCGCCGCGGTGGTGGAGGTCATGACGAAGCTCCCGGAAGGGGGTTGCGGGTGTCGAGGAGTTTCCGCAGCCGGGCCTTGGCCTCGGTCAGGGCGTTGCGCGGGCTTCGGGAGCCGGTGAGGACGCCTGAGAACACGGCGCCGAGCTCGATCCACAGCCGGGAGGCTGAGCCGGCGAACCACGCGGGTTCGTCCAGCGCCACGTCGTCGATCACCGTGCGGTATTCGGACTGCGGCTTCAGGGCGAGGTAGGCGGGGTCGTCGAGCACCGGAAGATACGCGGGCACGTGCCCGCCCTCGGCCCAGGCCACGGAGTGCTTCAGCATCCAGGCGACGAGGGTGTGCGCGGCCTCGTTCGTGGCTCCACCGCGGTCCTTCCGGTGCGGGAGGACGAAGGCATGGCAGTCGGCCTGTGTGGCCGCGGTCCCGAAGAGCGCGGGGATGCGGGTCATGGAGAACGGAAGGCCGGTGGTCTTGAAGGTGCTGATCTCCCATTCACCGTTGAGGTGGAAGGCGGTCTTCCCGCCGTTGAACACGCCGATGGACCCCGCGTAGTCGACACGGCGCACCATCAGCCCCTCCTCGACGAGCCGGGCCAGGTACTCGAGCACCCGCAGCGCCTTGGCGTCGTCGAGCGCCAGACGCTTCCCGTCCGCGGAGAGGACCGTGCCGCCGGTCTGCGCGTAGAAGCTGGAGAAGAGGCGCCAGGGGGTGATGCAGTCCGGTCCGAGCGTCTCGGTCACCAGTCCCGGCTGCCCGGTCGCCTTCTTCGCGGTGCGCAGCGCGTCGGCGAACTCGTCGGCGCCGCTGATCGGCTTGAGCCGGCCGCCCGACATGAGCCCGGCCTTCTCGCAGATCTCGGTCTGGTAGTAGAGGACGAAGGGGTGGGTGTCGAGCGGGACGGCGTACTGCTTGCCGCCCATCTGCCCCCGGCGCCAGATGTCCGGCGGGAAGTCCTCCTCCCGCACACCGTGTTCGGCCAGCAGATCGAGGTCGAACGGGTCGAGGAGACGGCCGGGCGCGAAGCCCGCGAGCCGGGCGAGGTGCAGGGCGGCGACCTCGGGGGCCCTGCCGCCGGCACCCGCCATGCCGAGCTTGGTGTAGTACGGGGCACCCCACTGGAGAGTGGACGCCTCCAGGGCGATGTCCGGGTGCCCGGCCCTGAAGTCGTCCAGCATTCCCTGCATGTTGACGCCGTCGCCGCCGCCGAACAGATGCCAGTACCGCAGCACGGTCTGCCCCGGCCCCGCGGCGGTCGCGGGCGCGGCGCATCCGGACAGGGGGCCAAGGGCTCCGGCGGCGGCCAGGGCGCCGGCACCGCCCGCGAGGGCTCGGCGCCGGCTGAGGAGGGGTGGTTGCATGGCGGCTCGTCTCGGCTCGTCTATGAGGTGCGGGGACGCGTGAAGAGGAGGCTCCACGTTCGATATTTCGACGCGCGCCCGCCACTTCGGACGGGACCGTAGGCCCGGGGAAAGGCGGCGTCAATGACTCGCGCTGAAATTGCGAACAATGTTCGAAATCCCGAACCGTCACCCTCCCTCGCACCTCTGACCGATGACAGGAACGCCCGCGCGTGGGCATACGCGAGGAGATATCGCGAGGATGAGCTCACATTTCCTACTGGGGGGTAGGCCCGCCCGGCATCCTTGCTATACCTTCCGTCTAACAAGGAGGGCGGAAGGCCGCCCGGCCGGGACCCTCGCCGGTCCCTTGCCCCGTGCTGCCCCCATATCTGTTCGGCAGCACGGAATATGACTGTCCGTCACCCACGGCGCACATGCGAAGCACCAAGGACTCACTGACGAACCGAGGAGCCGCACCATGGCAAGCAGCACCGTCCGACCGGATGCCGACGACCGGCCGCCCGAGGACCACCTCACCCGCCGCCTGCTCGAATCGGCCGCCACCCTGGCGTACGACCCCGCCACGGAGGTCGACTGGGACACGCCGCTGGACAAAAAGTTCCACGGTGCCAGCCCGGAGTGGAGCACCCTGTACGGCACCGCGTACTGGGGCGAGCTGACCGAGGCGCAGCGCAAGGAACTGACCCGCCAGGAAGCGGCTTCGGTGGCCAGCACCGGCATCTGGTTCGAGATGATCCTCCAGCAGATGGTCCTGCGCGACGTGTACGCGAAGGACCCCACGAGCGCGGACGTCCAGTGGGCGCTGACCGAGATAGCCGAGGAGTGCCGGCACTCCATCATGTTCGCGCGCGGCGCTCAGAAGCTGGGCGCCCCGCCCTACCGGCCGCACCGGCTGGCGGTGGAGCTCGGGCGGGCCTTCAAGACTCTCGCGTTCGGCGAGGCGGCGTACGCGGCGATCCTCGTCGCCGAGGAGGTCCTCGACGTCATGCAGCGCGACTGGATGCGGGACGAGCGCGTGGTGCCCTTCGTCCGCACCATCAACAACATCCATGTCGTCGAGGAGTCCCGGCACATGAAGTTCGCCCGTGCCGAGACCCGCAAGCACCTCAGCGGCGCGGGTCCGGTGCGCCGGCAGATCAACGCACTCGTCATCGCGATCGCGTCGTACGTGATCGTCACCAGCATGGTGAACAAGGGCGTCTACGCCAACGCCGGACTCGACGGGAAGCGTGCCCTCGGAGAGGCGAAGGCCAATGAGCACCACAAGTCGATGATGCGATCGAGCTGTTCGGGCCTCATGGACTTCCTGGCCTCGGCCCGCCTGCTCACCAAGCCCGCCCTGATGTTCTACAAGCGTGCCCATCTGATCTGAGCGGACGACATGACCTACGCCATCACCCAGACGTGCTGCAGCGACGCCACCTGTGTCTCGGTGTGCCCCGTCAACTGCATCCATCCGACGCCGGAGGAAGCGGACTTCGGCCGGACGGAGATGCTGTACATCGATCCGAAGTCCTGCATCGACTGCGGTGCCTGTGCCGACGCCTGCCCGGTGGAAGCGGTCTTCCCCGTGGACAGCCTCCCGGCCGCGCAGCAGGAGTACGGACCGCTGAACGCCGCGTACTTCGCGGGTCGGGAGGCCGGGCAGGACCCCGAGGGGCCCAACTTCCACGTGTGGGGAGAGCCGGCCTTCGAGCGCAGCCTGCCGTCGGACTTCGGACCGCTGCGGGTCGCCGTGGTGGGCACCGGCCCGGCGGGGATGTACGCCGCCGAGGACCTGCTGCTGCACACAGGCGCCGAGGTGACGCTGATCGACCGGCTGCCCGTCGCGGGCGGGCTCATCCGCTACGGCGTGGCGCCCGACCACCTGTCGACGAAGAAGGCCGGCGACACCTTCGCCAGGTTCCACACGCACCCGAGGGTGCGCATGCACCTCGGCCTGGAGGTGGGCAGGGACGTCACCGCGGAGGAGCTCGCCGCGCATCACGACGCGGTGGTCTACGCCGTGGGCGCGTCGGCCGGACGCCGGCTCGGGATCCCCGGCGAGGACCTGCCGGGCAGCATCTGCGCGACGACGTTCGTCTCCTGGTACAACGCCCACCCCGAGGTCGCTCCGGACGCCGTGGACCTGTCCGCGGAACGGGCCGTCGTGGTCGGCAACGGGAACGTCGCCCTGGACGCGGCGCGGATCCTGGTCTCGGATCCGGACGGGCTGGCCGCCGGCGACATAGCCGGCCACGCACTGGAGGCCCTGCGCTCCGGTGCGGTGCGCGAGGTGGTGCTGCTCGGGCGGCGGGGCCCCGACGACGCGGCGTACACCAGGTCCGAGCTGCTCGCGCTCAAGCATCTGCAGGGAGTGGAACTGGTCGTCGACGACCACGACCCCCGGACCGCTGCCGCGATCGACGCCGCGGGCCCGGAGGACAGGGCCGCGCTGCTGCGGGGTGTCGCCCGGAAGACGGTGGACTGGTCGCGCCCGCCGTCGGCCGGTCGCCGGATCGTGTTCCGTTTCCACTCCGCGCCGGTGGAGGCACTCGGTGGCGACAGGGTGACCGCGCTCAGGGTCACGGACGGCACGACGGGCACGGACGGCCGGGAGATAACAGCCGGGCTTCTGCTGCGTGCCGTCGGTCAGCGCGGGCTTCCCGTCGCCGGCCTGCCGTTCGACGAGGCGACGGGCACCGTTCCGCACGAGGGCGGCAGGGTGACGGGCCGGCCGGGGACATATGTCGTGGGTTGGATCAAGCGCGGCCCGTCGGGCGGCATCGGCGCCAACCGGACCTGCGCCGCCGAGACCGTGGGAACGCTGCTGGACGACGCCGTCGGCGGCACACTGCCGGCGGCCGAGCACGGGGCGAAGGCGTTCAGGCGGCTGGTACGGCGCCGTAACCGGCGGATCGTCGACGCCCGCGGCATGGCCGAGATCGAGCGTGCCGAACTGGCCCTGGGGCGCCGCACCGGCCGCCCCAGGGTGAAGCTGGCGACCGTTCCCGAGCTGGTGGCGGCGGCGAGGGGCAGCCGTCGGCGGATTCCTGGCTGAGCCTCCGGCCGCGGCTCTCCGACCGCGTCGGCGGGCCGCGGCCGGGGGGACCGGGCGGAAGGCACCGTCTCAGAGGGGGGTACTGATCTCGTCCGCGGCGTCGCGAGGCCGGCCGGGCGTCTCCTTCGGCCCACGCTCCACGATCGAGTCGAGGATCTCACCGACCCTGATCGCGGTGTTCGACAGGAGGGACGAGGTGATGCCGTGGGTGTGCTCCGTGCCGCCTTGCAGATAGATGCCGCACCGCAGCCCGGGACCGGTCGCCACACGGTAGTCGCGCTCGACACGGACCCGGCCCTGGCCGTCGAGCCGGCAGTGTTCACGGACCTCGCCCAGGAGCCCCAGGGAATCGGCCGGCAGATAGCCGGTGGCGTAGACGACCACATCGGCCTCCAGCGTGGTCCGCTCCCCCGTGACCAGCGACTCGACCGTCGTGCGGACCGTGTCCGGCGTCTCGACGGCTTCGACCACCCGGGAGACGTTGAGGAACCGCAGGCGCTCCGTGCCCAGCACCTTCTCCTGGTACGCCGTGCGGTACAGGTCGTCGATGAGGTCGATGTCCACCACGGCGTAGTTGGTGTTGCCGTGATAGTCCATCAGTCTGCGCTTGGTCTCGTCCGGGGCCGTGAAGTACTCGTCGACCGCACCGGGGTCGAATATCCGGTTGGCGAAACCGCTGTCGTCGGCGGGGCTGTAGCCGTAGCGGGAGAAGACCGCGCAGACCTCGGCCTGCGGGAACCGGCGGTGCAGGTACGCCACGTTCTCGGCAGCGCTCTGCCCGGCCCCGACCACGACGAAGCGGGCCGGCGGCTCGGTCCCGTCCAGACCGTCCACCTTGGCCAGCAGGTCGGACGTGTGCCAGACGTGGTCGGTACGCTCGAGGCCCTCGGGCATCTGCGGCCGCAGACCCGTGCCGATCACGAGGTTGCGTGCCCGGTGGACCACGGTCTCCTGGCCCGAGCGGGCGGTCACGTCGACGTACTCCACGACACCGTCGCGTACGACAGGACGGACCGAGACGATCTCGTGCCCGTAGGACACCATGTCGTCCACCTTGGCGGCGGCCCATTCGAGGTAGGCGTGGAACTCGACCCGGAGCGGGAAGAGGCTCTTGCCGTTGACGAAGTCGACCAGGCGCCCCTCGCTCTGCAGGTAGCAGAGGAAGCTGAACTCACTCGACGGGTTCCGCAGCGTCACCAGGTCCTTGAGGAAGGAAACCTGCATGGTGGCGTCGTCGATCAGCATCCCGCGATGCCAGCCGAATCGCGGTTGTCTCTCGAAGAAGTGAGCGGTGACGGCCTGCTGCCTGGCGACGCGTGAGTTGCGCTCGGTGAGCGCGATCGCCATGGCCACGTTGGACGGCCCGAAGCCGATTCCTATGAGGTCATGAACGAGTGGTGCGTCGTCGGGTGAAGCCTGTGACATGTCACTCCCATCGTGCAGGGGCGGCCGCGTGGCGGACGTGGGGAAATGGAACAAGGCGCACCGGCTGAGCGGCAGCCGGCGGAAACTTAGGTAAAGCTAACCTTATCTTGGCGCGCTGTCGACACGACCCTCTCGAGGGGCGGCCGCCAACTCCCCTTGAGCGTCCAGTCATTACGTGCTTAGGTTAGGCTTGCTTTACTAAGCATCGTTCATCGTCATTCCGAGGAGGAATCCGTGCGGGTCGTCATGTTCGGCTATCAGACGTGGGGTCACCGGACCCTGCGGGCACTTCTGGACTCCGTGCATGATGTGGTGATGGTGGTGACGCACCCCAGGAGCGAGCACGCGTACGAGAGGATCTGGAGCGACTCGGTCGCCGACCTCGCCGAGGAGAACGGCGTGCCCGTCCTGATCCGCGACCGGCCCGACGACGAGGAGCTGTTCGCCCGTCTCAAGGAGGCGGAGCCCGACATCATCGTGGCCAACAACTGGCGTACCTGGATCCCCCCGCACGTCTACGGGCTCCCCGCCACGGCACGCTGAACGTGCACGATTCGCTGCTCCCGAAGTACGCGGGCTTCTCACCGCTGATCTGGGCGCTGATCAACGGTGAGCGCGAGGTGGGTGTGACCGCGCACATGATGGACGCGGAGCTCGACGCCGGCGACATCGTGGTGCAGCGCGCCGTGGAGGTGGGGCCCGCCGACACCGCCACGGACCTCTTCCACAGGACCGTCGAACTCATCGCCCCCGTCACCACGGAGGCACTCGACCTCATCGCCTCCGGGCGTACGGACTTCACGGAACAGGACCGGTCCCGGGCCAGCTTCTTCCACAAGCGGTCCGCCGAGGACATCCGCGTCGACTGGAACTGGCCGGCCGAGGACCTCGAACGCCTCGTGCGCGCACAGTCCGCGCCCTATCCCAGCGCGTTCACCCACCACAGGGGCCGGCGCCTGGAGATCCTGACGGCGGTCGTGTCGGAGGGCCGCTACGGCGGCACCCCCGGCCGGATCTTCTACCGCGAGGGCGACGGCGTGGTGATCGTCGCCGGGGCGGACGCCCGGACCGGCCGCAACCGAGGCCTGGCCGTCACCCGGGTGCGTACGGAGGACGGGGAGGAGATGCCCGCGACCGAGTACTTCACCTCCATGGGCGGCTACCTCACCGGCCGGCCATGACCTTCGGTCCTCCTCCCGGCCGTCGCGCCACGTCAGGAAGAACGATGCAACAGCCGAGCCCCCCGGGGACGTCTCACGAGCCCCGGCCCGCGGGCGTGACGCCGTCGAGCGTGCTGGATCTCAACGCCTATCTCATGTACGCGACGGGCAAGGCCGCGCGCCGCAGGCTCACCGACGCGCTGACCGCCCACGGGCTCCGGCTGTGGCACCTGACCATCATGGCCATGCTGGACGACGCCGGCCCGCTGTCGAAGGGGGAGCTCGCCGCGCGGCTGGACATGAACCAGAGCGATCTGACCCGGACCGTCACCGACCTGGACGCGGCCGGCTACGTCGAGTGCGCCCGGGACCCCTCGGACCGCCGCCGCATCGAGGTGGCGCTGACACCTGCGGGCAGGTGTGCTTCGGCACAGCTCAACACCGCTGTCTCCTCCACCGAGGCGGACCTCCTCGCTCCGCTGACCGACGAGGAGCGGGCCCGCTTCGCCTCCTTGCTGCGCCGTGTCCACGTGCACCTCGAACAGGACCGGGCGGGCAACGCAATCGCCGGCACCACCGCCGAGCGGGGTGGACCGGCGGAGGCCGGCGGGCTCGGCGCATCCGCGGGCGGCCTTCGGCGTATGGGATCCCGTCCCTCCCCCTGAGAGGTCCGGCGGGCGAGCGGCCGTCCGCGGAGCGGGGCCGGAGGCTCCTTCGACGCCTCCGGCCCCGCTCCCCCGGCGAACCCGCTCGCGCGGTGCCTGCCTCAGACCCCCGCCGTCGACTGGGCCTCGGCGGCCGCACGGTAGAGCCGGCGGAGCCGCACCACTCCCAGGTCGTGCTGGTAGAGGTTCTCCTGCTGGTCGGCGTCGGCCGGCATGGCCTCCAGCATGACCCGGTCCTGCTCCAGCACGTCCCAGTGGCGCTGTTCGATCAGCGTGCGGTACAGGAAGCGCCATGAGGCGCGCTGCCAGTCCTCGACCCGGCGGTAGCGCCAGAAGAAGACGCCACTGCGCTGTTCGTCCACCGGACAGACCATGCCGACGATGCCGAACGGCCCGCCGGGGCCGGCCGACGGCGGGTAGGGGATGGAGAGGTCGACCCAGTCCACTCCGGTGCGGCAGAGCTCCACCCAGTCGAAGTTGACGCCGCGCTGGTCGGTCTTCTCGAAGAAGTAGCCGCGGGCCGTCTCCCTGATGCGGAACTTGGCCGTCGTGTCGCCGTCGAACATCGTGTGGGAGTCGTGGTGCAGGAACGCGCCGTGCATGGGGTCGAGCAGGTTCTCCACGGCGTATCGCCAGGGCGCGTTCCACTCCGCGTAGCAGAGGAAGGCGTCCACCTCGGGGTCCGTCAGCGGCTCCGGGAGTGCCAGCTCGGCCGGCTCGGGGTGCTCCTCGTCCCCGAAGTAGGCGAGGATCGCGCCCGCGACCTCGCGCACCGGCAGGGAGGTCACCAGCTTCTTGCCCTCCAGGCTGCACCCGGGGAGCCCGGGGACCGAGGAGACGGTGCCGTCGGACTCGACCTCGACGCCGTGGTACCAGCAGGCGACCCGGTCGCCGAGGTGCTTGCCGAGCGACAGGGGTGCGCCGCGGTGCGGGCAGCGGTCGGCGAGCATGGACAGGACTCCGTCGGAGCGCCGGAACAGGAGCCACTGCTCACCGAGCGCGGTCACCTTGCGCATCGCTCCTGGGGCGACGAAGTGCGAGGGGACGACCGGGTGCCACTGGTTGCGCAGACCGGTGGCGTAGATGTGTTCCGCGGTGGCGGAGGACGACAGCGTCATGGTCAGGCTCCCAGTCGGTTCATCTCGGCGCGGAAGGATTCCTCTGTCCACGGGCTGCCGTCGGCGGCGTGGACCTGGCGGGCGTTGAGCCCGCGCACGACGTCGGCGAGCTCGTGGCCCTCGCGGGTGAAGACCTCTTCCAGGGTGGCGGCGAGTTTGTACTCGTACGGGGTGGGCTCGTGCGTACGGGACTGGTGGACGTCCAGGTACGGCCAGGTGTCGGTCACGGTGTCTCCTGAAAGTGCGGGGGAAGGTGTCACAGGTCGAGGACGAGCCGGCCGGAGGCGCACCGCGAGACGCAGATCATCATCGTGGTGCCCGAGGCCCGTTCGGCCTCGCTGAGCAGGAAGTCGCGGTGGTCGGGCGTTCCTTCGAGCACCCGGGTCTCGCAGGAGCCGCAGATCCCGTCGCGGCACGAGTTGTCCACGGTGAGCCCCGCGCCCTCCGCGGCCTCCAGGACGGAGGTTCCGGCGCCGACGGTGAACGTCGTCCCCGAGGTGCGGCATTCGACCTCGAAGGCCTCGTCGTCGCCGGTGCGTTCCACGGTCGGCGCGGCGAACCGCTCCAGGCGCAGCCGGTCCCCGGGGCAGCGCTGTTCGACGGCCGCGAGCAGCGGTTCGGGGCCGCACGAGTACACCAGGCTGCCTGCGGGCAGATCGGAGAGCACGGAGTCCAGGTCGATGTGGCCGTGTTCGTCCTGGGGGACGAGCGTGACGTCACCGCCGAGCGCGTCGAGTTCGCCGGTGAACGCCATGGAGGCCCGGCTCCGCCCGCCATAGACCATGCGCCACTCGGCTCCCCGGCGGGCCGCCTCCCGGGCCATCGCCAGCAGCGGGGTGATCCCGATTCCGCCGGCTACGAACACGTAGGACTCGACGTCCTCCAGCGCGAAGTGGTTACGCGGCTCGGAGACCGTGATCTGCTGGCCCGGCCGCAGCTGGGTGTGCACGAACCTTGAACCGCCGCGCGAGGCGGGTTCGTTGAGCACACCGATGCGGTAGACGTCCGGGCTGTGCGGGTCGCCGCACAGGCTGTACTGGCGGACCTGACCGCCGGCGTGGACGTCGAGGTGCGCGCCGGGGGTCCAGGCGGGCAGGGGTTTGCCGTCCGGGTGGGTCAGCTCGACGGACAGGACGCCCTCGGCCTCCCAGGTCATGCGACGGACGGTCAGCCGCAGCGATTCCTCGCTCATGGTCTGTTGCCTCCTTACCGGCAGTTCGGTCGGCCGGGCTACTGGCCCGGGATCCTCACGGGCGGGGTGAACGGGTTCTTCATCGGGCCGAGGGCGTTCAGGTCGACCTCGACGAGCGTGGGGCCGTCCGAGGCGATGGCGTCCGTGAGCACGGGTCCCGCGTGCTCCTCCGCGGCGATGCGGGCGTAGGGCAGGCCGCAGGCCCGGGCCAGCAGGGCGAAGTCCGGGGTGGTCAGGTCGACCCCGGAGCGGCGCTCGCTGTGGTGGTCCTGCATGTTGCGCAGGACCCCGTAGCCGCCGTCGTTGAAGACGATCAGGGTCAGCCGGGGCCGCTCCTGGGCGAGGGTGAGGAGCTCGCCGAGGTGGACGGCGAGTCCGCCGTCGCCCGCGATCACGACGGTGGGCGCGCCGGGCCGCCCGAGCGCGGCGCCGATGCCCATGCCCAGACCCTGTCCGATGCCGCCGCCGCGCGGGAAGACGTTGTCCTTCGGGTCGTACATCTCGAGGAGGCGGTTGCCCCAGCTGCTGGAGGGGATGGTGACGTCGCGTGCGACGACGGCCTCGCGGGGAAGGGCCGCCCGGATCGCGTCGCAGATAGCGGCCTGCGGTCCGATGTTGTCGTGCAGGATCGCACGCACCTCGGTGCGTACGGCGCCGACCCGGTCCGTCCAGCCGGGCTCGGCGGCCACCGCGTGCGGCAGCAGGCCCGCCAGGACCCCCGCCGCGTCACCGCGCAGCCCGTGGGTGGCCGGGTGGACCCTGCTGAGGGCGGCTGCGTCGATGTCGATCTGGATGTGCGACTCGGGGAGCTCCAGGGTGTAGTCCGCGGTCTCGTTCGACCGGAAGTGCGTGCCGACGGTCAGCAGGAGGTCCGCGTCGGCGAGCAGGGCGCGCACCGCGGGTGTGGTGGCGAAGTTCCCGATGACCTGCTCGTGGTCCTCGGGAACACTGCCCCGCCCGGAGTTCGAGGTGATCAGTCCGGCTCCGGTCGCCTCCAGCAGTCGGGCCAGCTCGCCCCGGGCGGTGTTCGCTCCGCCGCCCGCCCAGACGAGAGGGCGGCGTGCGGAGGCCAGGAGGGCGCCTGCGGCGGCGAGTTCACCGTCCGAAGGCGCGGTGGGGGCCGGCCGGCCGTACGCGGCGGGTTCATCGGTCTGCGCCGCGTACTGGAGGTCGATCGGCCACTCCACGCTGGCGGGGCCGCCGGGCGCGGTCAGCGCCGAGCGGGCGGCCTCGCGCAGGATCCTGCCCGCCTGCCCGGTGTCCGGCACGCTCGCCGCGTACGCGGATACGGCCTTCAGCATGCCGAGCTGGTCCTTGGTCTCGTGGATGAAACCACGTCCGCTGCCGAGGAATTCGCTCTCCACCTGGCCGGTGACGTGCAGTACGGAGGTCCCCGCGCTGAGCGCCTCGATCAGTGAGCCGGCCGCGTTGCCCGCGCCGGTGCCGGTCGAGGTCAGGGCGCAGCCGAGGCCGCCCCTGGCACGGCCGTAGGCGTCGGCGGCGTTGACCGCGGATGCCTCGTGCCGCACGGGCACGAACCGCAGTTCGCGGTCGACGGCTTCGACGAGCGGCAGGTTGTGGACGCTGACGATGCCGAAGACGGTGTCGATGCCGAGTTCGCGCAGGACGGCGACGAGGAGATCGCCTCCGTTGTCGTGACGCATGGTGTCTCCTCAGAGGATGGAGCGGCCGACGCCGCCGCAGACGTCGATGCTGGTGCCGGTGATGTAGGAGGCGCGGGGGGAGAGCAGGGCGACCACCGCGTACGCGACTTCCTCGGCCCTGCCGAGGCGGCCCAGCGCGATGCCCCGGTCCTCGGCCAGTTCCGTCTGCCACTGCTCGTACGTCAGGCCGGAGTCCGCCGCCGCGTGGCGGCGGGTCCACTGGCCGGTGTCGACGAGTCCGAGGCAGACGGAGTTGACCCGGATGCCGTCGCGGGCGAGTTCGACGGACAGGGACTTGGAGAGGTTGAGGATGCCGGCGCGTGCGGCACTCGTCGTGATCAGCCGGGTCTCGGGCTGCTTGGCGAGGACGGCGTTGATGTTGACGACACCAGCCGCCGAGGAAGCCGCCAGGTGGGGGCGCGCCGCCTGGAGGGGATTCAGCACCCCGGCGAACTTCAGCTCGAGCTCGTCGCGCCAGTCCTCGGCGGTGGAGTCGTCGAGTCCCTTCATGCGGGACTGCCCGGCGTTGTTGACCAGTCCGTCGATGCCGCCGAAGTGCTCGGCGGTGCGGCCGACGAAGCCGCGCACGGCGTCGGCGTCCCGTACGTCGCAGACACCGGTCAGCAGTCGGCCGCTCGTGGCGCCGAGTCCGGCGGCCGCCTCGGCCAGCCGGCCGGCGTCGCGGCCGCAGGTGGCTACGCGGGCACCCTCGTCGAGGAGGGCGCGGACCGTGGCCAGGCCGACGCCCGAGCTGCCGCCGGTGACCACTATGGTGCGGTCGGCGAGGCCCAGATCCATAACTCGTTTCTCCTGCGGTTCAGTTCATGGTGAAGCCGCCGTTGACGGCGATCACCTGTCCGGTCAGATAGCGGGATTCCTCACCGAGCAGGAAGGAGACGATCCCGGTGAGGTCGTCCGGCTGCTGCGGCCGGGAGATGGCCCGGTTCATGCGGTAGAGGTCGTGCCGCTCGGCGGGCACGGTCTCGGTCGCCTCGCATTCGGTGAGGCCGGGGGCCACCGCGTTGACGGTGATCCCCTTCTCACCGAGTTCGCGTGCCATGGCGCGGGTCAGCGCGATGACGGCGCCCTTGGAGGCGATGTAGTGGGCGAGACGGGGGGAGCCGTACAGCGCGGCGTCCGAGGCGAGGTTGACGATGCGGCCGGGCCCGGTGAAGAGCGGGTACAGGGCCTTCGAGACCAGCCATGGACTGCGGGCGTTGACCGCCATCAGCCGGTCCCACACCTCGACGTCGATGTCCTGGAACTCACTTCCGCCGACGCCGTTGGCGAGCGCCGCGTTGTTGACCAGGCCGTACAGCGGACCGAGTGCACGCACTGCGTCGGCGAGCGCCTCCACCGAGGCGGGGTCCGCGACGTCGCAGCGCACGAAGTGGGCGTCGATGCCGTCCTCGCGCAGCTCGGCGGTGGCTCGCTCCCCCCGCTCCCGTTCCAGTTCGGCGAGGACGACCCGGAAGCCGTCGGTGCCCGCCCGGCGGGCCATGGCCAGTCCCAGGCCACGGCCCGCTCCGGTGACGACGACGGTGCGCCGGTCTGCCGGGGGCTGGTCAGCCACGGGTGACGCCGTGCATCGGCGAGTACTCGGGGTAGGTCGGCACCTGGGGCTTCTGCGTGCCGATGACGACGCAGAACAGGGCGTCGGTGTCGCCCTCGTTCTTGAGCGAACGGGTCACCCCGGCGGGGACGACGATCATGTCGCGGTAGCCCAGGGTGCGGTACTCGGCCTCTTCGGCGCCGCGGTGGATGCCGACCTTGACCTCGCCCTCCAGGACGAAGAAGGCCTCCTCGACGTCGTGGTGGGTGTGGGCCGGGCCCTCGGCGCCGGGCGGCAGCAGCATGTTGGAGAAGGTGAACCCACCGGAGGGGAGGATGCGGCTGTCGCTCTCGTGGTTGCCCGTGGCGCCGGAGCCGACGTAACGGATCTGGCCGCGGCGGAACTGCGGGCCGGCCTTCTCCTGGAAGGAGAGGGTGTCGAAGTCGGCGACCCGGGAGGCCTTGCTGGCGATGAGGGAGTCGGTGTAGGCGGAGAGGTCGTCGCCGTTGTCGTACGCGTCGGTGGTCAGAGGCATGGTGAAGGCTCCTGTTCGGGGATGGATGCGGTGATGCGGAGGTGGGAGAGCACCCAGGCGTCGAAGTGGCCCGGCTGCTCCTGGTTGGCCAGGTGACCGGCGTCCTTGACGATCACGTAGGCGGTCCTGTGGATGGCCCCGGCGATGGCCTGGCTCGCCTCGATGCCGGTGACCCGGTCCTGTTCGCCGCAGAGCACGAGGGTGGGGGCGGCGATCGAGGGGAGTTCGGCGCTCAGGTCGGCGCAGGCCATGGACTCGGCGGCGTAGGCGTAACCCGGCAGCCGTACCGAGGCGGCCATGGTGTCGACGACCCGGCGCACCAGCTCGTCGGACGCGCCGGGCGACACGAGCCTCGGGCCCCGGGCCTCGGCGAAGGCCCGGGGGCCCAGCTCGGCGAGGTCGGCGGCCCTGGCGCGCATACCGGCCGCTCTGGCGTCGTCGGTGCCCGACCCGGGGCTGGAGTCGGCGACGATCAGCGAGGCGACCAGCTCCGGATGGCGGGTGGCGAGCCGCAGCGCGATCACTCCGCCCCAGGAGACACCGAGGACGTGGGCGCTGCCGGCACGTTCCCGGATGAGGGCGGCGGCCGTGTCCGCGTAGTCGTCGAGGTCCATCGGCCCGGCGGGGTCGGGTGACTTGGCGTACCCGGGGGCGTCCCAGGCCACGACCCTTACGTAGGACGAGAGTTCGGCGAGCTGCGGGGCGAAGGCGGCCGAGGAGGAGCCGATGCCGTGCAGGCACAGCAGCAGGGGGCCGTGGTCGCCCGCCTCCTCGACGTGGACGTCGGCGGCGCTCACAGGATCTGCCCGGTCCGGCCGGCGAGGGCGGCCAGGCTGCGCAGCACGGCGTACGGCACGACCTGGCTGGTGGCGGGGTTGCCGGGGTCGGGCAGGTGCGCGACCTCGAAGCGGTACGCCCCGTGTCCGCCGGACGCCTCGATCACGTGACGGGTGTGATGCGCCGTGGGGTCGGCGACGACCTGGACCCGCACAGCGTCCAGGTCGCCGACGGCCAGCGCGACCGAGGCGGCCACGTTCGTCGACTTGGGGAATTTGACCGGGACGTCGCGGGCGGTTCCGGACATGACCTCGACCGGCCCCGTCGCCGTCCGCATCCGCGTCAGCAACTCGTCGCCCATCCAAGGCTGTTCGAGGGTGGAAGGCAGTTTGGTCGTGGTCAGCCGGACCTCGTCCAGCGGACCGAGGGTACGCACCGCCTGGAGCAGGTCGAGCCCGCCGACCGCGCCGCCCGTGAAGTACACCCGGCCGGGGCCGGCGGCGAGCAGCCGCTTCGTGAGCTCGTCGTCGGTCAGGGCGCCGGTGGAGGCGATCAGCAGATCGGTGCCGGACTCCAGGACCCGCTCACCCCACTCGCGTACGACGCCCTGACCTGCTGCCTCGACGACGAGGTCGCACGTCTCCATGGCCTCTTCGAAGGTGGCCTGCCGCACGGGGGCTGCTTCACCGAGCGCGCGGTTGTCGACGACGCAGACCAGCTCAGCGCCGGTCACGCGGCCTTCGGCGAGCGCGGTGCCGACGACGCGGCCGATGGCGCCCCATCCGACGACGGCGACCTTGCGTACGGTGCTCATGAGGTGGCCTCCTGGGCGTCTACGGGAAGAAACGGGCCGGGGCCCTGGGTGTCGGAGGGAGCGAGGGGGCCGGGGTCCGGGGAGCCCGCCATGCTGCAGCGGATCTCCTTCGACGGAGCACCGGCCGTCCCCCACAGGTCGGACAGCTCGGGGACCCGCCGCCACACCCGGGCGATCCAGGCGTCCTCGACGATCTGTGCGACCTCGGAGGTGTACTCGCAGACCAGGCCGGAGGGGTCGGTGAAGTACGAGAAGGTGTTGTTCCCGGGGCCGTGCCGTCCGGGGCCCCACTGGGGGGTGATGCCGTGGTGGCGCAGCCGTCCGAGGCCCCGCATGAAGTGGTCGACCGAGGTCATCTCGTACGCCACGTGGTTCAGCGAGGTCCACTCCGCCTGGTTGAAGGCGATGCAGTGGTGGTCGCTGTTGCAGCGGAGGAACGCCATCTGGTGCTCGGACCAGTCGGAGACGCGCAGCCCGAGCACATCGCGGTAGAACGCGACGGCGGCGTCGATGTCGGTGGTGTTGAGCACCGCGTGCGTCACCCCGACGGGCACGGCGCCGTCCCTGCCGCGCGGCACGACCGCCTCGACCTGGGCGCTGATCTCGACGAGGCGGCCCTCGGGGTCGGTGAACCGCAGTCCGTAGCCGCCGCCGGCCTGTTCCAGCGGGCCGGGTCCGGTGACGGGCACGATCGCGCGCGCTTCGAGGCGCCGCGCCGCCTGGTCGACCTCGGCGGGCGTCGCGACGGCGAAGGCGATCCTGCCGAGACCGACCCTGTCGCGTTCGGTCAGGTGCAGGACGTGGTGCTCGTCGCTCGTGCCCCGGAGCCAGCGGGCTCCGGTGTCGGACTCCACGGTTTCGAGGCCCCAGACGTCCTCGTAGAAGTCGGCGGCCTCGGTGAAGGCCGGGGTGTGCAGCTCGACGTAGCGCAGCGAGCGGAGCCGGGCGATCGGACCGGGCGGTGGCTGGTGCATGGTTCCTCCAGGACGGGCGGGGTGCCGGGTCAGTTGGCCCACGGGAGCGGTTGGCCGGAGGTGCCCCAGTACAGGGACTTCTGGCGCTGGTATGCGCGGATCGCGTCGAGGCCCTTCTCCGTGCCGAGGCCGCTGTCCTTCCACCCGCTGAAGGGGGTGGAGGCGCTGAACTGCTTGTACGTGTTGATCCAGACGGTCCCGGCCTCGATCCGGCGTGCCAGCATCCCGGCGGCGCGCAGGTCGCGGGTCCAGATCCCGCAGGCGAGGCCGTAGACGGAGTCGTTGGCCTGGCGGACCAGGTCGTCCTCGTCGTCGTAGGGCAGGGCGACGAGGACCGGGCCGAAGATCTCCTCCTGGCAGGTGCGGGACGTGTTGTCCAGGCCGTCGAGCACGGTGGGCAGGTAGTACGCCCCGTCCTCGTAGAGCTCACCCTCGGGTACCGAACCGCCGCAGAGCACCCGGGCCCCTTCGGACCTCGCGAGGTCGACGTGGGCGGCGACGGAGTCGCGGTGGCGGTGGTGCACCAGTGGGCCGACCTGGGTGGCGGGGTCGGTGCCCGGGCCGACCCGCAGCTCGCGCACCCGCTCGACGAGTTCGCCGACAAAGGAGTCGTAGATCTCGCGTGCCACGAAGAGCCGGGAGCCCGCGATGCAGGACTGGCCGCTGGACGAGAAGACCCCGAACATCACGCCGGCCAGGGCCTGTTCGATGTCGGCGTCGGCGCGGACGATCGTCGGTGACTTGCCGCCCAGTTCCAGCGAGGCGGGGATCAGCTTCCGGGCGGCGATCTCGGCGATGGACCGCCCGGTCCCGGTGCCTCCGGTGAATCCGATACGGCCGACGAGGGGGTGGCGCACGATTGCGTCACCGACCACCCGGCCGCTCCCGGGGAGCACGGAGAGCAGTGCGGCCGGCAGCCGGAACTCGTCGAGGGCCCGGGAGATCAGCCGTCCGAGCGCCAGGGAGACCAGTGGGGTCCACGCCGCGGGCTTGAGGATCACCGCGTTGCCGGCGGCGAGCGCGGGGGCGATCTTCTGTGCGTCGCTGGCGACCGGCGAGTTCCACGGATTGATCGCGCCGACGACTCCGATGGGCTCGTGCGTGCTCACTGTGACGTAGGGGCCGCGCGACGGGGTCACCGCGTCCTGCGCCGTCTCCAGGACGGCTGCCATGTAGCGGAAGGTACCGGCCGCGCTGAGCGCGAGGGCCTTCGTCTCCGTGAGGGTCTTGCCGGTGTCGGCGGTCTGCAGGGCGGAGAGCTCGTCGGCTGCCTGCTCGGTGAGCTCGCCGATCCGGTGCAGCAGCCGGGCCCGGTCATGGGCGGGCAGGTCACGCCAGGCGGGGTCCGCCGCGGCCTTCGCCGCGGCCTCGGCCGCTTCGGCGACCTCGTCCGCGGAGGCGGAGTGGACGGTGGCGAGGAGACGGCCGGTTGCCGGGTCGATCGTGTCGACGGGCTCGCCCGCACCGCGCCGCCACTGGCCCGCGATCAGGATTTCGGTGGGGAACTGCAGCACGGGTGGACCTCCGGACGAGGCGGAATGAGGGTGGACTCCGGGTGCGGACAGGCTCGTTGGGTTTCCGCCACCGGACTGCCGAAGTGCTAGAAATCTAAGCGCTTAAGTTTCTCGGCGCAAGACCCCGAGGTGAAATCGTTGCCCGGAAGTCCTTGAGCACCACATCCATGGCACCGATGATGGTGACCGAGTTGCAGGGTGCAAGCTTCCTAAGCTCTTAACTATTGACCGCTTAGATATAGCCCCCTACTGTCTCCGCAACTCATCTGCCCGCGGAAGGACACCCTCCATGACGACTGTGGCCGGCAAGCCCGCTCTCGGCTCGATCGCCGCGAGACTCGAACGACTGCCGCACTCGCGGTGGCACATCAAGGTCCGGTTCCTGATCGGCGCCGTCACCTTCTTCGAGGCGTTCGACCAGCTCCTGGCCGCATCCGCACTCCCCGTCCTGATGAAGGAATGGAACCTGTCCACCGGCCAGGCCACCTTCGCCGTCACGTCCGCGTCGATCGGCATGCTGCTCGGCGCCCTGGCCGCCGGCTGGCTGGGCGACCGCATCGGTCGTGTGCGCACGGTCGCCCTGGGTGTCGCGATCACGGGTCTCTCCAGCCTCGCCGTCGCCCTCTCCGGCGGCATCGAGATGTTCTCCCTCTTCCGGTTCGTACAGGGCCTCGGGATCGGCGGCGTCGTACCGGTCGCGGCCACCTACATCAACGAGATCGCCCGGTCGGACAAGCGGGGCCGCTTCGTCCTGCTCTACGAGATGATCTTCCCGGCCGGCCTCGCGGCCGCCACTCTGCTCGCCGTATGGGTGATCCCCGCCTTCGGCTGGCGCGCGATGTTCCTCATCGGTGCCCTTCCGGTGCTGATCGCCGCCATGCTGCCGCGCCACGTCGAGGAGTCCCCGCGATGGCTGCTGTCACGCGGGCGTACGGCCGAGGCGGAGGCGGCCATCGCCAGGATCGAGGCGGAGGTGGCCCGCGCCACCTCCGAAGAGCTTCCCGCGCCGGCCCCGTCCGCGAACCCGGTGGACGAGCCCAAGGGCACCCTCATGGACCTGTTCCGAGGGCGCTACCTGCGCCGGACCTCCGTGCTGGCGGGCCTGTGGTTCGCGGCGTACTACGTGAACCACGGCATCTCCACCTGGCTGCCCTCGCTCTACACGAAGGAGTTCGGCCTGGATCTCACCACGGCCCTCGTCTTCACCCTGCTCAGCAACGTCACGGGCCTGCTGGGCACCTTCGTCATGGCGATGCTGATCGACCGCACCGGCCGGAGGCCGGCCCTGATCGGCGCGTTCGTCGGGACGACGCTCTCACTCGGCGTACTGGCGCTCGCAGGCGCGACCTCGGGTGGCCAGGTCGCCCTCTTCGCCTCCTGTACGACGTTCTTCCTGTACGCGATCAATGCGGGGCTCTACCTGTACTCCCCCGAGCTGTACCCCACCTTCAACCGGGCCAAGGGCGCGGCCTTCGGAGGCCTGTGGAACCGGTGCGGCGTCATCCTCGGCCCGGTGGCCGTCGGCGCGATCATCGGAGCGGGTGGCGGCCTGTCCCTGGTCTTCGCGCAGCTCGCAGTGATGGGGGCCGTGGGTGCGGTGATCGCGTGGTTCGCCGTCGAGACCAAGGGCAGGACGCTGGAAGAGCTCAACACCTGAGCACGTGTGAGTTCGACGTACGAGCACGGACGCGTTCAGCCGCCTGGCCACAGGCACGATCCACGCTGGACACGGACGCGTTCGGCGACTGACCACAGGCACCTTCGACGCATGATCACGCCGGTTCGGGGCCGGTGGCCGGGAGCAGCGCTCACTGCTCCCGGCCACCGGCCCCGAGCGTCTGCGCGAGGGTTCCCAGGAGAGCTGTGAGCCGTCGGCGCTCCGCGTGGCCGAGGCCGGCCAGGAGCTCCCGCTCCCGGTCGGACCGTACGGCCGCCACCCGACCGGTCAGCGCGAGGCCCTCGGGGGTGAGACGGAGCCGGACGATCCTGCGGTCGTCGGTGTCGCGCTCGCGACGGATCAGCCCGGCCTCCGCCAGCCGGTCGGCCTGCTGTGTGAGCCCGCCCGCCCTCGCCGAGCCTGCCGCGGCGACCTCACCCATCGTCAGCCGGTACGGGGCGCCGGCGTCGCGAAGTGCGGCCAGTACGTCGTAGGCGGGCAGAGTGATGCCGTACTCGCGCAGCGCCCTGCCGACGACGAGCTGGTGGCGCGCGGCGCAGTCGTCGAGCAGGGCGAACAGGGAGGCGGGGGCGTCTCCCGGCTCCTCCGGGGCGGGTACGCCGGGCTCAGCCCGGTCCGGCCCCGGCGCGTCCGGACCGGACCCGTGAGGAGCGGCCGGTTCCCGGGCGTCGCCGAACGCCGTGGCGAGCACGTCCGTCAGCGCCGGGGCGAGGTCCGCGGTCGGGACGGAGGCCGCCGGTTCGTGCGCGAAGACATAGCGCTCCATGATCACCCCGAATAGGACGCTGCGGATCACCGTGGCACGCACATCGGCCTCCGCGCCGGTTCCGAGCACCTGGGCGAGTGGTTCCCCCACCTGCGTGTCGAGGATCGCGCGCAGCAGTTCCGCGCTGGGCGGGTGGCTGACAGCGGAGCGGATCAGCGCCGGCCAGGGGTCGTCGGCGGGCAGCCGGTCCCACCGGTCGAGGTACGCGCGGGCGAGGACGCCCGGCAGGTCTCCCGCCTCACCGCCGGACGCCGCGAGCACGTCGCCGCTGACGCCGGCCCCGCTGCCCACCGCCGCGCGGAAGAGGCCGTCCTTGGTACCGAAATAGGCCATCACCAGGCCGGGTGTCACCCCCGCCTCGGCCGCGATGGCGCGTACCCCTACGCCCTTGAAGCCGTGCGCGCCGAAGAGGCGACGCGCCGCGTCGAGGACCGCCCGGCGATTGCCTTCCGGGTCGTGCGAACCGGGGCGGCGCTGTGCAGCCGGTTCCGGCACGGCACCGCGCGCGTCACCCTCCGCCTGTCGTCGTCGGCTCGTGCTCTTGCTCTCTGTTTCCACAGGCGTCAGATTAAACGGCTGTTCATAAAAACAGTCGTTCAAAAACTGTCACAGAGCGTGGACCGGCCCCGTGCCGGCGGTGAGCGGGTGGCCACTGCCACCGCGACGCACGGCGACGATCTCCGCCACCACCGAGAGGGCGGTCTCCTCGACCCCCCGGCCGCCCAGGTCGAGACCGATCGGCGAACGCAGGGCGGCGAGTTGCGCCTCGGTCACGCCCGCCGCCCGGAGGCGCTCCACCCTGTCCTCGTGCGTGCGGCGGCTCCCCATGGCGCCCACATACCCCGCGTCGCTTCGCAGGGCGCGGGTGAGGAGGGGGACGTCGAAGCGGGGGTCGTGGGTCAGGACGCACACCGCCGTCGTGGGGCCGACCAGATCCGCATGGGTGTGGAACCAGCGGTCCGGGCGGGCGACGACGACCTCGTCGGCGCCCGGGAAGCGTTCGGGATCCGCGAACGCCGGCCTCGCGTCGCAGACGGTCACGTGGTGGCCGAGGGCCGCGCCGAAGTCCGCGAGCGGCCTGGCGAACTCGGCGGCCCCGAAGATCAGCAGCCGGGGGCGGGGCGCGAAGGACTGCACCAGCAGCCCGCGTTCCTGGGCGCACTCGGCGCCGGCCGCCGGACTCCTTCCGCCGGCCACCCCCTCCCCCACCGTGACCAGCCCGCTCTCCCCTCGCCCGAGCATGCCCTCGGCGGCCAGCGCGGCCACCCGGTCCGCAGCCGCGCCGCCCAGTGAACCGCTCACCGCCCCGCGGCCCACAGCCAGGCTTCCGCCTCCGTCGAGCGGCGTGACCAGTGCGACCGGGACACCTGCGGCCGCGTCCTCCGAGACCCGGCCGAGCGGCGCTTCCGAGCTCACTTCACGGATCAGCACCTCGATCGTCCCGCCGCAGGTCAGCCCCACCGCGAACGCGTCCTCGTCGCCGACACCCCAGCGTTCCACGACCGGTGGGCCACCGGCGAACACCTCCTCCGCGGCAGCGACCACGGCGGCTTCGACGCATCCTCCGGACACGCTGCCGACGATGCGGCCGTCCTGGGTCACCAGCATGGAGGCACCCGGCCCGTGCGGGGCCGAGCCCCAGGTCCGCACCACTGTCGCCATGACGCAGCGGGTTCCGGAGCTCTGCCAGGCCGCCGCCTGGTCGATGACATGTCGCACTTCGCTCACCTCTGGCCGGGAAATCTGCGGGAGCCTCTTGCCAACGAGAAACTTTAGTGTAAATCATTTCAGGTACTAGATAGATAGGTGCGTGACGATCCCAGCCCGACGCGCCGACGTGCCACGGCGCGACGACCATCCGAGAGGCCCGGTGGAAGCAGATTGAAACCCACACCCTTCGACTACACCACTGCACGAAGCGTCGCCGAAGCGGTCGCCCTCCTTGCCGATCCGACGCGGGACGCCAAGATCATGGCGGGCGGTCAGTCCCTGATCCCCATGCTGAACATGCGCCTCGCGCGGCCCGAGCTTCTCGTGGACATCACCCGAATCCCCGAGTTGTCCCACCTGACGGTCGACGCGTCGGGTGCCCTGCACATCGGCGCCGCCGTCCGGCAGTCCCGCACCGCGGCCGACCCCGCTGTCCGGCGGGGGTGGCCCCTGCTCGCTGCGGCGATCGAGCACATAGGCCACCCGCAGATCCGCAGTCGTGGCACCGTCTGCGGAAGCCTGGCCCACCACGACCCCGCGGGCGAACTCCCCACGGTGGCACGGGCCCTGGACGCCCGCTTCGTGATCACCGGGCCACGTGGCATCCGCACGGTCCGGGCGGAGGACTTCTTCGTCGCCACATTCTCCACGGCGGTCGGCGAGGACGAGCTCCTCCTGGAGGCCGTGTTCCCCCCGCCCCCCGCACAGCACGGCTGGGCCTTCGAGGAACTCACCCGCAGGCACGGCGACTTCGCGACCGTCGCGGTCTCCGTCCTCCTGGAGCGGGACTCCGTCGCGGGCACGGTCCGTTCGGCCCGCGTGGTCTTCAGCGGTGCCGGCCCCGTTCCCGTACGGCTGCCGGCGGCGGAGGACACGCTCGTCGGGACCCGCGTCGGCGAAGAGGCGCTGGCCGCCGCGAGGCGCGCCGCACTGGCCGGCCTCTCACCGTCCGCCGACGTCCACGCGAGCGCCGCCCACCGGCGCGAGACCGCCGCACACCTCCTCGTCCGCGCCTGTACCACCGCATGGGAGCGCTGCTGATGACCCCTTCCGTCCCCGTCCAAACCACCGTCCGCACCCCGCCGCTCGCAGAGCCGTCCGGCTGGCACCGGATCACGCTCACAGTGAACGGCGAACAGATCACCGCCGAGGTCGAGTCCCGGCTGCTTCTCAGCGACTTCCTCCGCGACCGGCTCGGGCTCACCGGCACCCATGTCGGCTGCGAGCACGGAGTGTGCGGGGCCTGCACCGTGCTCCTCGACGACGAACCGGTGCGCACCTGCCTGGCCCTCGCCGTGCAATGCGACGGCGTCTCCGTCCGCACCGTCGAGAGCCTCGCCCCCGGCGACGCCCCGCTCACCTCCGTCCAGCGCGCTTTCCACGAATGCCACGGCATGCAGTGCGGCTTCTGCACACCCGGCTTCGTCATGACGGCGACCGCACTGACCGAACAGCCCGAGCGCCCCGGCCCCGAGGAGGTCGCCGACGCACTCGGTGGGCACCTGTGCCGGTGCACCGGTTACCGCAACATCCGCCGTGCCGTGTGCCAGGCACTCGACGAGCGTTTCGGGGAGTGACCCGTATGTCCCACGATTCCGATCCGGGCCGGCAGGACGGCGGCAGCTGGATAGGCCGGTCCGTCCCGCGCGTCGAGGACGACCGGCTGCTGCGCGGCAACGGCCGCTACGTCGACGACATCGCCCTCCCCGGTGCCGTCGAGGCCGCGTTCCTGCGCAGCCCGCACGCCCACGCCCGCATCGATTCCGTCGACGTGAAGGCCGCGCTGGAAGCACCCGGCGTCATCGCCGTATGGACCGGCGCCGACGTCGCGGACCTGCCTCCGATGCTCAACAAGGAGGAGCTGCGCACCCCGCCGGGCCTCGCCGAGCTGCTGGACCCGACGGTCCGGATGACGCCCATGCCTCTGCTCGCCGCCGACAAGGTGCTCTACGTGGGCCAGCCCGTCGCCCTCGTCGTGGCGGAGAACCGCTATCTCGCCGAGGACGCGCTCGAACTCGTCGACGTCCGCTACACCCCGCTGCCCGTTCTCGTCGACCCCGAGGACGCCCTGTCGGAGCGGGCACCGCTGCTGCACGACGATCTGCCGGACAACCTTGCCGTGGCCGTCGAGACGCGAGTCGGAGATCCTGATGCCGCCTTCGCCTCGGCACACACCGTGGTCGGTGAACGGTTCGAGGCACACCGCTATGTGGCCTCGCCGATCGAGACCCGGGCGGTCCAGGCCCAGGTGGACCCCTACAGCGGCAGGCTGACCGTCTGGTCGGGGACCCAGACCCCGCACCGTCTTCGGGATGCCGTCGCCCACACGCTCGGTCTCACGGCCGGCACGGTCCACGTCGTCGCGGCCGATGTGGGCGGCGGCTTCGGCCAGAAGGGCATCCTCTACGTCGAGGAACTCCTGGTCCCGCACGCGGCCCGCAGGCTCGGCCGTCCCGTGCTGTGGCGCGAGGACCGAAACGAGAACCTCACCGCGTCCTCGCACGCCCGCGAGCAGATCCACAGCATCGAGCTCGCCGCGGATGCAGAGGGGCGCCTCATCGGCGTCCGGGACCGGATCCTGGTCAACTTCGGCGCGTACAACATGACCGGCCTCGTTGTGCCCTACAACTCCCTCTGCCACCTGCTCGGCCCGTACCGCGTCCCCCACGTGGACATAGCTGTCACCGGTGTCCTCACCAACACCACGTTCGCCACGCCGTACCGGGGAGCGGGACGGCCGGAGACAGTGTTCGCGATGGAGCGCGCGATGGACCGGCTGGCCGCCGAACTGGGCATCGCACCGGAGGAGCTGAGGGCACGGAACCTGGTCGGCCCGGAAGAGATGCCGTACAGGACGGGGCTGGTGGACCGTTCCGGCAGCCCCCAGTCGTACGACTCCGGCGACTTCCCCGAGCTCCTGCGCCGCGCCGTGGCGAAGGCGGACGTGGCGGGGGTGCGCGCCCGGCAGCGCGCCGGCGCCCACGACGGCAGGCGCATCGGCATCGGCTTCGCGATGTACATCGAGGCCACCGGCCTCGGACCGTTCGAGACGGCACGCATCGACGTGGCCCCCACCGGGCGGGTACAGGTCGCCATCGGCGCCCCCTCCCAGGGGCAGGGACACCGCACGTCCATGGCGCAGATCGCCGCGGAGGCGATCGGCGTCCCGCTCGGCCTCATCGATGTGACCGGGGGCGACACCGATGCCACCCCGTTCGGCGTGGGCACCATCGCCAGCCGCGCCCTGGTCAACGCCGGCAACGCCACCCACCGGGCCGGCCGGCTGGTCCGGGAGAAGATCATCGACGCCGCGGCGCGACGCCTCGGCGTCACGGCGGACCGCCTCGACCTCATCGACGGGGTGGTGGCCGAGGAGCCGGGCGGCGTGTCCATCGGGCTGGCGGAGCTGGCCGGCCGGGCGCCGCTGCCCGGAACGCCGGAACCCACCGACGGACGGCACGGAACCGAGCTCAGCGAGACGGTCCACTTCCGGCCACCGGGCTTCGCCGTCGCGAGCGGAGCGCACGCCGCCGTCGTGGAGGTGGACGAACACACCGGGCAGGTGAAGATCCTGCACTACGTCGTCGTCCACGACGCGGGCGTCATCGTCAACCCGATGATCGCGGAAGGCCAGGTGACCGGGGGCATCGCGCAGGGAATCGGCGGCGCGCTGTACGAGGAGATGGTCTACGGGCCCGACGGACAGCCCAGGACCGGCACCTACATGGACTACCTGGTTCCGACCTCCTCCGAGATCCCCGACCTCGACATGGACGAGCTCTTCACCCCGAGCCCGATGAACGACCTCGGGGTCAAGGGACTCGGCGAGGGCGGCGCCATCGCCCCGCAGGCGGTGCTCGCCAACGCCGTCGAGGACGCACTGCGCCCCTTCGGGGTCGTCGTGCGCCGTGGCCCGCTCTCGCCGAGCCGCGTACGCGACCTGATCCGCACCGCGGCCACCCGCGACTGACCGGACGTACACCTCCGCACCCAGGATGGGAAACCCCATGCAGCTCGACCACACATTCACCGTTCCCGCCGACCCCGACGACGCGTGGAAGCTCTTCCACGACCTCGGCCGGGTAGCGCCCTGCATGCCCGGCGCCGTTCTCGACACGCTCGAAGGCGACTCGTTCACCGGCCGGGTGAAGGTCAAGATCGGCGCGGTGCAGATGAGTTACCGCGGCGAGGGCACCGTCACGCGCGACGAGGCCGCCCGGTCGATGCACCTCGGTCTCAGCGGCAGCGAGACCCGGGGAGCGGGCACGGCGTCCGCGACGGTCACCGCGACCCTGACCGCGGGCCCCGGCGGCACCCGGGTGCGCGTCCGGACGGACCTCGACATCACCGGTCGTCCGGCGCAGTTCGGCCGGGGGATCATGACCGAGGTCGGCGACCGGCTGGTCCAGCAGTTCGCGGACCGTCTCGAGGACCTCCTGCGGAACTCGGGCCCCGGCTCGACCGGCCCTGCGCCGGCCGCCCCGGCGGGCGAGCCCGAGGCTGTGGACCTCGGCGCGGCGGCCCTGCCCGTGCTGCTCAGGAAGGCCGCCGTGCCCGCGGCGGCCGTGCTGCTGACGGTCGTGCTGGTCAGGGTGGTGCGGCGACGGTCCCGCGGCTGAGGTCCCCCATCCCCTCAGCGGTAAGATTCTCGGTGCCGTGAGAAGCCGGGGGGACGCCGGCCGAAGCCGTACAAGGGGATGAGATGGCAGCATCAAAGCCTGGGGACCAGGACGCCGTGGCGAAGGTGATCGAGGACTGGGCACGGGAGCGGCCCGAGCTGGACACGAGCCCGCTCGAGGTCCTCGCCCGTCTCCACCGCTCCTTCCTGCGCTACAGCACGGGGCTCACCGAATCCATCGAGCGGCACGGTCTGTCCGTGGCGGGCTTCGACGTCCTGACCGCACTCCGCAGGTCCGGCGAGCCCTACCGGCTGACAGCCGGGCAGCTCGCCGACTCCGGGCTGGTGTCGTCGGCGGGGGTGACCCTGCGGATCGACCGCTTGGAGAAGGACGGTCTCATCGTCCGTGAGCGGGACACCCAGGACCGCAGAGTCGTGTACTGCCGCTTGACGGACAAGGGACTCGCCACGGTGGACACGGCGTTCGCCGAGCACCTGGACAACGAGAACCGGATGCTCGGAGGGCTGTCCCCCTCCGAGCGCCGGCAACTCGCGCGGCTGCTCCGCAAGCTGGAGATCTCGATCCTCGACGCCGACGAGGGTCGGGCCGGCGAGACGCGGTAGCCGGCCCGTGCAGTGGCCGCTTCAGGCTTTCAGCCGCTCGCCCAGCTCGTCGGCATCGGCGACGAACCAGGTCTGGTTACCCCGGTTGCACTCCCGGATGAAGTCCCGGAGCGCGGAACTGTCCGCCGCGTGACGGGAGACGTCGCCGAGCACGACCAGTCCCAGGCGGTACTGGACGAACTTCTGGACGATGTCACCCGCGACACGGGTCCCCAGCTGGAAGAAGCTCTCGTCGAAACGCTCGGCGGGGATGACGACCCACCGGGCGCCCAGGTATCCGCCGTCGCCGATGAGGTCCAGGGCCTCGCGTTCCCCCCGGATGGGCTCGCCCTCGGCGGGGCACATCAGGACAGGCACGTCATGGATGGTCTGCAGGGTGCTCATGGGCGACCAGAGTAGGGCCTGCTGGGAGTTGAAAGCACGTTCCGGTCGATGAGACGCATGCAAGTTCGACGGGAGTGTGATCGGCGGACGCACGCGGAAAGAGGTCGCATGGCAACAGCACCAACGGCTCGTCGGCACAGGCTGGCTGTGCTCGCGGCCCTGATGCTGGCCGCGTTCACTTTCAACACCACGGAGAACCTGCCGATCGGGCTGCTCGAGCTGATCTCGGCCGACATGCGGGTGTCACTCTCGGCGGTCGGTTATCTGGTCACCGCCTACGGGCTGACCGTCGCCGCGGTCTCCCTGCCTCTCGCGCAGGCCACCCGGTCCGTGCCACGCCGCCATGTGCTCACCGTGCTGCTGGCCGCGCTCGTCCTGTCCAGCCTGGTCTCGGCACTGGGCTCCGGCTACTGGCTGCTGATGATCGCCCGGCTGGTGACCGCGCTCGCCCAGGCTCTGTTCTGGGCGGTGATGGGGCCGGTGGCGGTCGGCCTGTTCCCACCGGCTGTCCGGGGCCGGGTGATCGGGGTGCTGTCGGTCGCCGGTTCGCTGGCCCTGGTACTCGGCGTCCCGCTCGGTACGTGGCTGGGCCAGCAGAGCGCGTGGCAGTTCCCGCTCGTCGTCCTGGCCGTGCTGGGGCTGGTCTCCCTCGTCACGATCGCCGTCCTCCTCCCGACGTCACGTCCGGAGGAGGGGCACGCGGCCTACGGCTCGGCACCCGACGGGCGGCGGTTCGCAGTCGTGCTGGTGACCACCGCCCTGTCCGTCACGGGCGCGTTCGCGGGCTATACGTACCTCGTGAGGTTCCTGGGTGAAGTGAGCGGTTTCTCCGACACCTCCGTCAGTGCTCTGCTGATGGTCTCCGGCCTCGCGGGCGTGGCCGGAGTGGCACTCGCGGGGCCGCTCCTGGACCGCTGCCCGCGCGGCACGCTGGCCGTTCCGGTGGCCACCCAGGGGGCCGGCATGCTGGGCCTGTACTCCTTCGGCACCGCCCCCGCCGGAGCCGTCGCGTGCCTGGCACTGCTGGGCGGCTCACTCGGCCCGGTGTTCATGGCCACGCAGAACCAGATGCTGCGCTTCGCTCCCGGCCGCACCGAGATCGCCCTGGCGGCCAACTCCGGTGCCTACAACGCCGGGGTCGCGGGCGGAGCGCTGCTGGGCGGCCTCATCCTGCCCGCCTGGGACGTACGGGCCACGTTCCTGGTGGGCGGGTTGCTGACCGCCGCCGCGTTCGCGGTACTGCTCGTCGAGCGGATGCTGCCGGACGTGGAGAAGGGCCGTCCGGCAGGATCCGGCCGGTCGGCGGGCGCCACCTGGGCATGATCACGCCGGACAGGGCCCCGGTGCGGATCTGGCTGTGCCCCGCCCAGGGCCATTCGGGACCGGTGGAGATTCGGCATGACGCGTAATCATTTCGTCGTGCGGTAAGGCGAGTTGACCGCGCGAATCACAACTGCCCGTGGTGCCGCGCCGTGACGGGGACGCCTCCGATGTCCGGCCGCTTCGGGAAGAGCCGGGCCAGCTCCTCGGCCAGGGCCGTGAGCTGGGCGCGCCCGGGGTGTCCGGCGAAGGCCGCGATCTGGAGGAGGGAACCGCCGCCGCGGACGGTCAGCGGTTCGGTGTCCAGCAGCCCTGTTCACGATCCGGCGGATCGCCTCGGTGGCGGCGGGTTCGGCGAGCAGCGCCGCCGGCGGCGTACGGAGGTTGAGGGCGCCCTCGGGGAACTCGTCGGAGCGCGCGGCCGGTTCGCGGGCGTTCTCGGTCCGCTCACGCTGCGCGGCGACCAGCAGATGGGGCTCGCCGACCTGACCGGAGGCGGCCATGACCCGGGCCGGGCCGAGTCGGTCCTCGTCCAGATCAGTGAGGACCGCGTCGGCCGCGCGCTACGCACCTCGCGGTGGAAGTACGTGGTGGACGCGCCGGGAGCCGACGCCTGGAACGAGCCGGACGCGGAGCACTACGCGGAAACCGAACTGTACGACCTGACCGCCGACCCCTACGAGCTGGACAACCTCGCCGGACTCGTCTCGCACCGGGCGGTCGCCGACTGGCTCCGGGCGGAACTGCTGGAGTGGCTGGCGCGGATCGAGGGTGTGGAGCCCGTGGTCGAGCGGGCCGCTCCACGCCCGGCCGGCCGGCGGCGCGCGGAGCCGTTCCCTGCCGGGGCGCCGTGGGAGGGGGTGCGGTTCGGGCACCGGCCCGCTCTCTGACCGGTGGTGCACGCTCCGGTCGGGGAGCGCACCGGGGGGCGACTTTCTTCCTGGAACATATCAATTCGACCGGCCCGGGCTCACAGGCGGCACCGATTGCATGATCAAAATCGGGTGCGGTTAACATATGAGCACCGCCTAGCTCGAAAGATGGACTTGTGACTGCCACCGAGGACTCGTTCACCAATTGGAAGACCCGTGAGGAGATCGCGGAGTCGATGATCCCGATCATCGGGAAGCTGCACCGGGAGCGGGACGTCACGATCCTGATCCACAGCCGCTCCCTGGTGAACAAGTCGGTGGTCAGCATCCTCAAGACCCACCGGTTCGCCCGGCAGATAGCCGGCGAGGAGCTCTCGGTCACCGAGACGCTCCCGTTCCTGCACGCCCTCTCCGCGCTCGACCTCGGCCCGTCGCAGATCGATCTCGGCATGCTCGCCGCGACATATCGGACCGACGACCGCGGCCTGTCGGTGGCCGACTTCACAGCCGAGGCCGTAGCGGGTGCCACGGGCGCGAACAAGACGGAGCGCCGCGAGGCGCGCGACGTCGTCCTTTACGGATTCGGTCGCATCGGGCGCCTCCTGACGCGACTGCTCATCGAGAAGACCGGTTCCGGCAACGGCCTGCGGCTGCGCGCCATCGTCGTACGCCAGGGCGCCGGACAGGACATCGTGAAGCGCGCCTCGCTTCTGCGCCGCGACTCCATCCACGGCCAGTTCCAGGGCACGATCACCGTGGACGAGGCGAACAGCAGGATCATCGCCAACGGCAACGAGATCCAGGTGATCTACTCCGACGACCCGACGTCGGTGGACTACACGGCGTACGGCATCAAGGACGCCATCCTCATCGACAACACGGGACGCTGGCGCGACCGCGAGGGCTTGTCCAAGCACCTCCGCCCCGGCATCGCGAAGGTCGTCCTGACCGCCCCCGGCAAGGGCGACGTCCCCAACATCGTGCACGGCGTGAACCAGGAAATGATCAAGCCGGACGAGCAGATCATCTCCTGCGCCTCCTGCACCACCAACGCGATCGTCCCGCCGCTGAAGGCGATGGCCGACGAGTACGGCGTGCTGCGCGGCCACGTGGAGACCGTCCACTCGTTCACCAACGACCAGAACCTGCTGGACAACTACCACAACTCGGACCGCCGTGGCCGTTCCGCGCCGCTCAACATGGTCATCACGGAGACGGGCGCCGCCTCCGCCGTCACCAAGGCGCTCCCCGACCTCGACGCGAAGATCACCGGCAGTTCGATCCGGGTCCCGGTGCCGGACGTCTCGATCGCGATCCTGAACCTCCAGCTCGCGCGCGGCACCAACCGCGAGGAGGTCCTCGACTACCTCCGCAACGTGTCGCTGACCTCGCCCCTCAGGCGCCAGATCGACTTCATCACCGCTCCCGACGCGGTCTCGAGCGACTTCATCGGCTCACGCCACGCTTCGATCGTCGACGCCGGCGCCACCAAGGTCGAGGGCGACAACGCGATCCTCTACCTCTGGTACGACAACGAGTTCGGCTACTCCTCCCAGGTCATCCGGGTCGTCCAGCACGTCTCCGGAGTCGAGTACCCGACCTACCCGGCCCCGGCGGTCTGATCCGCCCGGCCCACGGCTCCTGGTACCGCCCGGCGGTACCAGGAGCCGTGGGCCTCGGCCGTTCGAAGCGCGTTCCAGGCGTCCGGATCCCGCGCAGGTCACGCGACACGACCGGCGGGGCGGATCGCCGCGGGTGTCGCACGGGTCACCGGCGCAGCGCGGCCGTGAGCATCGGCAGGGCGTGGCGCAGCTCCCTGTACCCGTAGGTCCCGCTGTGCCCACCCGGGTAGATGTGGGTGGTCACGGGTGCGCCCAGGGTTGTGAGCCGGTCGTCGAGCATCCTCGTCTCCTCGCCGCAGACGGCTTCGGTGACGGAGGTGACTCCGTCGTCGGCGAGTGCCACCCACTTCTCGGTGCCGGGGATGTGGGGGTCGGGCTCGTCCCCGTCGAGCGGGCCGGGCTTCCCGTCGCCGGAGGCCAGGTAGACGGGCGTGCGACGCAGTCCCCCGGCGTGATGGTACGGATCCCAGTCGATCCAGGTCTTCCACTGCTCCCAAGGGTCGCCGAAGACCGCGTAGCCGTCCACACCGACATACTTCGCTCCGGAGAGCCACATCTCCGGATGCCGGACAGGATGCACGGGTGCCCCGAAGGCGGCGACCGCACCGAACAGGCCCGATACCCGGGCGGCGATTCCCAGGGCACCGAATCCGCCCTGGGACTCCCCGGCTGCCGCCCGGCTGGGCCCGGCTCCGTAGTCCCGCTCCACCAGGGGCACGACTTCACGCAGGAAGTACGTGCGCACCCGGGGAGCCCCTCCCTTGCCGTGGTTCCACCAGTCGGTCCAGAACCCGAACAGCGGCATGCCCGGCATCACCACCAGGACATCGCGCAGCTCGGCCAGTTCCTGCACCTTGAAGAGGGTCGTCCAGGTCGTGTGGTCACCGTCCCCGCCCGCCAGCAGGTAGAGAGCGGGCCAGCGGTCACCGGGGCGACGCCGGTCCCAGCCACGCGGTGTCAGCAGGGCCACGGTGCTCGGGCCGCCGAGGGCCGGGGACTCGAAGGTCAGCTCTACCAGCCTTTCGTCCAGGCGTCGTTCGGCGATGTCCTCGCCGGCGGCCCGGGCGGGGGCGGCGGCTCCGAGGACGGCGCCGGCGCCCAGCAGGGCGCTGCTCGTCAGTAGGCTGCGGCGTGTGTGCAGGTGCGACATATCCGGTTCTTCGGCCGGTGCCTCCTCCACCTTGAACGGTGGGGCGGGCCCGGCTACGGCGAGCGGCCGGCCCCGGCGGAACGAATGGTGGCGGCTGCACGCCTGAACACCTGGACGGTCCGTGCGGCGGCACCGGCGGCCGTGGGGCGTCGACGTGCCGATCGGCGGCGGGGCTCAGACCGGATCCGTCTCCTTCGTGCCGGGCAGCGGCTGTTCGGCCCAGATCGTCTTGCCCGTGCCGGTGTAGCGGGTCCCCCAGCGCTCGGTGAGACTGGCGACGAGCAGGAGGCCGCGGCCGCCCTCGTCGAAGATGCGGGCGCGTCGCAGATGGGGGGCGGTGCTGCTGCCGTCGAAGACCTCGCAGATGAGCGCGGTGTCCCGGATGAGGCGGAGCCGGATCGGATCGCCGCCGTAGCGGATGGCGTTGGTGACCAGTTCGCTGACGACGAGTTCCGTGGTGAACACGGCGTCGTCCAGGCCCCATGCCGTGAGCTGCGCGGAGGCGCGTTTGCGGGCGGTGGACACGACGGCCGGGTCGGCAGCCAGGTCCCACGAGGCGTAGTGGCCTGCGTCCAGACGATGTGTGCGCGCCAGAAGCAGGGCAACGTCGTCGTTCGGCTGCTCGGGAACCAGGGCGTCCATGACGGTGTCACAGGCCTCTTCCAGGGAGTGCGCGGGGTGGCAGAGCAGCTCGCGCAGCTCGGCGAGGGAGGTGTCGATGCCCCTGCCGGCCGTCTCGATCAGTCCGTCGGTGTAGAGAGCCAGCCGGCTGCCCTCGGGCAGTTCGAACTCGGCCGCCTCGAAGGCCACGCCGCCCACTCCGAGCGGGGGGCCCGAGGGCAGCCGCAGCTGTTCGACGGTGCCGTCGGGGCGGACCAGCATGGGCTCGGGGTGGCCGGCCCGCGCCATCACGCAGTGTCCGGTGGCCGGGTCGTACACGGCGTAGAGGCACGTCGCACCGGCGACCATCGCGCCGTCGGCGCTGTCCGCCGGCTGCTCGCGGTCGAGCGTCAGGACCAGATCGTCGAGCTGCGTGAGCAGTTCCTCGGGGGCGAGGTCGACGTCGGCGAGGGTACGCACGGCGGTGCGGAGCCTGCCCATGGTCGCCGAGGCGTGGAGCCCGTGGCCCACGACGTCGCCGACCACCAGGGCGACCCGGGCGCCGGACAGCGGGATGACGTCGAACCAGTCCCCGCCGATACCCGCTCCGTTGGTGTTCGGGAGATAGCGCGCGGTGACCTCGACGGCCCTCTGACGGGCGGCCCGGCGGGGCAGCAGGCTGCGCTGCAGGGCGAGTGCCGTGGCCCGCTCGCGGGTGTACCGGCGGGCGTTGTCCACACAGACGGCCGCCCGCGAGACGAGTTCGGCGGCGAGCTGCAGATCCGCGGCACCGAATCCCACGGGTGTCCTGTGGCGGCAGAACAGCGTCGTGCCGAGGGTGATGCCACGGGCCTGCAGCGGGACCACCATCACCGAATGGATGCTGTGCTCGCGCATGCTCTTCGACCGCGCGGGTTCGCCCGTTGCCCAGCGCCTCAGGGTCTCGTCGTCGATGGTGATGCGCGCCGGTTCACCCTGGATCAGTGCTCGGCCCACCATCGAGTCACGGTCGTAGGAGTGGATCTCGCCGAGCGGGACGACCGACTCGGGGCAGCCCGGGAGCACGGACTTCTGGGCCACCCGGTGGAAGCCGATCGTGTCCCGGTGGAGCACGGAACGCGCTTCGTCGCCGGTCAGCACCTCGGAGAGCAGGTCGACCGTGACGAAGTCGGCGAATTCCTCGATGGCGAGCTCCGCCAGCTCCTCCGCGGTGCGACCCACATCGAGGGTGCTGCCGATGCGCTTGCTGGCCTTGTTCAGTACGGCCAGGCGGCGGCGGGCCCAGAACTGGTCGGTGGTGTCGAGCGTCACGACGGACACGCCCTGGACCTCGCCGGCGGCGGTGCGCACTGGAGACATCGCCGCCTGCCAGATGTGCTCGCTTCCCTCCACCATGAGGTGCGTCTCGTAGGGCTCTCCCTGGCCCGTACTCAGCACCCGGTCGATGGCTTCGGCGAGTCCCTCACCGCCCTTGAGGAACAGTCCGGGCTCCACCTCCCCCGGACGCAGCCCCAGGATCGACGCCTCGGACCTCCCGACCGAATTCGCCGCCGCTCCGTTGGCCATGCCGAGCAGCTGCTCCCTGCCGAAGTAGGCCACCGGCACCGGCAGCTGCTCCAGGATCGCGCAGCGCACCTCGTCGGGCAGTACCTGGACGGGCCGTCCGCCACCCGTGGCCGCCGGTGCGGGCTCGTCACCGTCCGCAGGCGGGTCTCCGCGGCCCGTCTCGTCCATGCTCATTGGCCCATCACTCGTCCTCCCCACCTAGGCAGGTCGCCCACGAACACACATATGAGACCTTTGTTCAAGAATGCCCTTGTGTGTCCTGGCTCTCAACCGCCCCTCTACCCGTCCCAGCCGTTTGGCTCAGCCCACGGCCCGGTCCGGCGCCCGCCTCGGCACCGGGGGCGGCATACAAGGAGGCCTGCCCCTGCCGGGCGGCGTGATGGCTGACCTTGCCGGGCGACCTGGGGAGCCTGCCCCCGCCGGGTGGCGTCCCCCGGCCGGATCCTCGCCGGACGGCGATGTCCCGCACGGGCCTTCACGTAGGGCGTGCCCCTGTTCCCTGGACCGGCAGGGTCCGTCCCATGCGTGCGAGCGGAGACAGTGCCAGCACAACGGGGGACACCAGCATGCCTGCGGCAGCCAGCAGGAGGCCGCCGCGCAGCCCGCACTCGTGCGCGAGCCATCCGCCGAGGAGGGAGCCCGGCGGGGCGAGCCCCAGCCCTGCGAAGTTGATCGTCGCGGCCACCCGGCCCTGCAGTCCGTCCGGGGTGACGGCCTGCCGTACGGCCATGACCGTGACGTTCACAAGCTGGCCGAAGGCGCCGAACACGAAGCTGACCGCCAGGAGGACGGGCACCGTCACTGCGGGGGATCCGTGGAGTGCGGGTACGCACAGCATGACGGCGTCGCCGATCCCCGCCGCGTACACGAGCACCGGACCGTACCCGAAACGGCTGGGCAGCCGTGCGGCCAGCAGCGAGCCCAGAAGCGCGCCCGGCCCCGTGGCGGCGAGTGCCAGCCCGATGGCGGCGCCGGAAAGGTTCAGTTCTCGTGACAGGAAGAGCAGGTGGACGGTCGTCGTGGCTGCGAAGAAGAACTGGAAGGCGGCCGAGGCCAGGCTCACGGCCCGCAGGGACACGTCGCCGGCCACGAAACCGAGGCCCTCCTTGATTCGCCGCCCGACCCCCGAGGGCCTTTCCGAGCTGACCGGGACCGTTTCGCCGGCTCGGATCCGCCTGATCGACAGGAACGACAGGGCGAAGAAGACCGCGCTGGACGCCACAGCGACCGGCGCCGACAGCAACGACACCAGCGCACCTCCCACTGCGGGGCCGCCGAACTGGGCCGCCGACCGGCTGCCCTCGAGCGCGCTGTTGCCACGCAGCAGCTGGTCGCGGTCCACCATGCGCACGAGTGAGGCCTGGTAGGCCACGTCGAAGAAGACGGACAAGGCACCCGCGACGAAGACGACGGCGAACAGCGCCGGCAGACCGAGCACACCCAGGAACCCGGCCGCCGCGGCGGCCGCCAGAGCCAGCGCGCGGCCGACGTCGGTCAGCACCATCACCGAGCGGGTCCGCCATCCGTCCACCCACGCCCCCGCGACGAGCGCGAGGAGCAGGACCGGCACCTGCCCCGCCGCACGGAGGGCGCCGACCTGGCCGGCGTCCGCGTCCAGTGTCAGCACGGCGTACAGCGGGAGGACCACAAGGCCCGTGTGCTCACCGAGTTGGGAGGCCGTCTGGCCGACCCAGAGTTTTCGGAAGTCGCGGCCCCACGGGGCGCGGGGCGGAACCGGGCGGCCGGAAGCGGAGGAAGCAGAAGGCATGGGAGTCCCTCGGAACGCCGGGAAGCGAAGCCCGCCGACCGGCCGACGGCGGGTGCCGTCGGCCTCCGGGGCGGGAAGGCTCGCTGTGCCGCGCTTCGAGGGCAGCACGCGATGACAGGCCGTTCACGGCCTACGACGTCAACGCGCGCTCGGGCGACCGACCATACCTCAGCTCCTCGTGAGTGACTCGCTGCACCGGACAGTAATCGTCCCCGGACCGGATGCGAAAGGCGATAACGGGAATCCGTGCCGCCATGCGTGGTCAGTCCCTTGCGACGGCGAGCGGGCCACCCGTGCGGAACGCCAGCCGCGCGAAGCGTTCGCCAATGCGGCGGTGCGTGGGGGCATCGGGGTGAAGCGCGTCGGGGAGCGGCAGTTCGGCGGTGTCCGCCTCGCCGTAGAGTTCGCGGCCGTCGAGGTGGTGCAGATTCGGGTCCTCGGCCACGCGCTGCCCGACGATGCGGGTCAGCTCGTCCCTGATGACGCTCAGGGTGAGCTTTCCGGCAGCCGTTTCGGCGGGGTCTCCCGCAGCACGGAAGTTCAGCTTCCCCGCGCTGAGGGAGCTGAAGTCCGGTGCGCTGGGCCCGGGGGTGTCCTCGTGGATGGGGCACAGGATCGGCGAGACGACCAGCAGCGGTGTCGTGGGGTGTCCTTCGCGGATCGTGTCGAGGAAGCCGTGGACGGCCGGGGTGAAGGCGCGCAGACGCATCAGGTCGGTGTTGACCAGGTTGATGCCGATCTTGACGCTGATCCGGTCGGCGGGGGTGTCACGTATGGCGCGGGCGGTGAACGGGTCGAGCAGCGCACTGCCGGCGAACCCCAGGTTGATCAGCTCCACACCGCCGAGGGCGGCCGCCAGCGCGGGCCAGGTGGCGGTGGGGCTCGCGGCGTCGGAGCCGTGGCTGATCGAGCTGCCGTGGTGCAGCCACACCGCGCGGCCGCGGTCAGGCGCAGGCTCGACGGGGGCGTCGGCGCGCAGGGCGATCAGCTCGGTGGTCTCGTCGTGCGGCAGCCAGATCTCGATGTCCTTCGGATCGGCGGACAGGCCGCTGAATCGGAGGGTTCCCACCGGTCCCGGCCGGATCTCGGCGGATCCGCGGGCCATGTCGATGGTCAGGGTGTTGCCACCGGTCACGACGGCCTGGTCCGCGAGCCGGCCGTCGACCAGCAGGTCGTAGATTCCGTCCGGCCGGGGCGGGGCTCCCACGTACGCCCGCTTGGTGGGCAGGGTGTCCAGTTCCACGACGGTCGCACGGGTGCGCAGGACGAGCCGCACTCCCGCGGGCTGGGACTCCGCCATGGCCAGCCGGCCGTCGGTGTTCTGGGCACGGGCACGGTCGGGCAGCCGGTGGGGCAGCACGCCGCGCTCGGTGCGCTCCAGATGGAGTGCGCCGCGCAGGAGATCTTCGGTGAGGGGGATGGGCGTCAGCCTGGGGTGGGTGCTCATTTTCCGTGCCCGTCGTGGTCCGGTTGTACGGCGTGGGGCTCTCGGGAGGCGGGCCAGTTCCGCAGCAGGGCGTCGAGGGCGTCCAGTACCCGTGGCCAGGTCTCCTGCGTACTCGGGGCGCTGTGGCTGAAGCTTCCGCCCGACTCCAGGCTGATGTAGCCGTGGAAGACGCTGCCCAGCAGCCGGACCGCGTGTGTCTGGTCGGGCTCCGTCAGGTCGTAGCCGCGCAGGATCGCCCGCGTCATCCGGGCGTGCCTGCCACCGGCACTCGCGGCGGCGGCGTCCGGGTCGAGCCTGAGCTGCGCCGCGGCGTAGCGGCCGGGATGCTCCCTGGCGTAGTCGCGGTAGGCGTTCGCGAACGCCTCCAGCGCGTCCTTGCCCGCCCGCCCGGCCAGGGCGGCGGAGACGCGGTCCGCGAGCTCGGCCAGGGCCAGCAGGGCGATCCTCGTCCTGAGGTCCTGGGAGCTCTTCACATGCGAGTAGAGACTCGCGTCCTTGACGCCGAACTGCCGGGCGAGTGCCGCGACGGTCACCTTGTCGAAGCCGACCTCGTCGGCCATTTCCGCCCCGGCCCGCGTGAGGCGTTCTGCGGTCAGTCCCGCTCTTGGCATGACTTCATCCCCTCCGGCTGGTCCCAGCATGCAGCTGCCTAGAGATATTAGGCAAATCCCGGGTTCCCCTAAGAACGGCACCTGAGGAGGGATGCCGGCAGCCCAGCGCGGCAGGCTTCCGTTACGCCCCCGGGCTGGCGGACGTGCTCGCGGGCGCCCTGACGCTCGACGGACGGGGACGCCTCGTCGACGTGGGGGTGCGGGCCTGGGATCATCGCCCTGGGTCTGGCGCACCTGTTCGGCGAGGTCGTCGGTGTGGATCCGGACGCCGGCATGCTCGCCGAGGCGGAGCGTGCGGCCGGCCTGGCCGGCGTGGCCGGGAAGACCCGGTGGGCGCATGCCCGCGCGGAGGAACTGCCGGCGGGTCTCGGGAAGTTCACCGTCGCGACCTTCGGACAGTCCTTCCACTGGATGGACCAGGACCTCGTGGCAGCAACCGTCCGGGACATGCTCGTGTCCGGGGGGTCGCTGGTGCACATCTCGGACCTGAGGGCGGAGACCCGGTCCGTCGACGGCCTGCCGCATCCGGCGGTTCCCCGTGCTTCGACGGACGAGCTGGTCAAGCGGTACCTGGGGCCGGTCCGGCGCGCGGGCCGCGGAGTGCTGCCCCACGGGATGCCCGGCGGCGAGGCGGCCGTGCTCTCCAGGGCGGGCTTCTCGGGTCCCCTACGTCACGTCGTCACCGGCGGCCGGGCTCTGGAGCGTACGTGTGACGGCGTCGTCGCCTGGGCCTTCTCGATGTCGTCCTCGGCCCCCCACCTGTTCGGGTCACGCCGTGCCGCGTTCGAAGCGGATCTGCGACAGCTCCTGACCGGGGCGTCACCGTCGGGCCGGTTCTCCGAACGCGGCCCGAGCACCGAGGTGTTCATCTGGGGGAAGGACGGCCCCGCCGGGCTGTGAGGGGATCCCGTCCGGATCCCGGATCCCGGGGCCTGCGCCCCCGCGCCCGTCAGGGACCTGTACGGACATGGCCGTTCGCCGCCAAAGGGGCGTCAGGGGCCGGACGCAGGGCCATCCCGCCGGGGATAGCTTCGATGTCACGCCCCGGACCGCCTCCCCGCATCCGGGGCGCCACCGGTCGTCGGAGAATCCCCTGGAGGGCCCCCATGTGTCTGTTCCGGTACGAAAGTGATCCCGAGCCCGAGGAACCCCTCCCGGCCGGGCGTCCGTACGTGCACGTCCGGGAGGAGAACGGAGAGCGGACGCAGGTCAGGCCGTTCCGCACTCCGCTCGGCATCGCGGTCAAGGACGCGGGAAGGGACTGACGCGGCTCCACACCGCCGGCACCCGGCGGCGGTCTCCGGACGGAACCGCCGCGGAGCGCTTCGCGCGACCCGCCCGGCCTCCTCCGGATACGCCCGCCAGGTCGGCCCGCCCTCGCGCCGACAGATCGCAAGGCTTTCGAAACTTTCGAACACATCGGGTTGCGATCCTGATCAGAAATCCGCGCCACACGGCATTCACAGGCACTCACCTCCAGGAAAAACGACTCCCGAACTGGCCATATCCCCTTTCAGGCACCCACCACCCGGGATCGACGGTTTCGTGATTCACGCCGAAACCATTGACACGCGACGGGGCCGGTTCAACACTGTTCGCCGTCGACGGAGTTCCAGCCCGCCGATCCGGGTCCACCCCGACCCGGCCCCCGGGCGGGCTGCCGAGCACGACAGCCGGACCGGTCCGGCCGGGACGTGACACCGAGGCACGATCGCCGTACCCGCCTGCAGGAAGACGCCCCCACGGAGTGCGTCCAGCGCTTCCCGCACACCCCATCCGGCCTCGCGAGGACGAAGGGAGGACACGCGCATGAACGACGCACCCGCACAGCCGACGATCCGCACGCGCGGCCGGTTCACCTCGCCACCAGGTGGGGCGGTGGCAGTCCGTTCCCGCCGCCCCGCGGTCAGCCGTCTCTCCCCCACGTCCACCAGGACGAGAAGGGCCAACTCGTATGCGCATCACGCCACGCCTGTCCCTGCGGCCCGCGGTCACGGCTCTGGCCGTCGCCGCGCTGGCAGCGACCGTCACCGCCGCCGACACCACCCCCGCCCACGCCACCACTGCTGCCGCTTGCAACGGGTACGTCGGGCTCACGTTCGACGACGGTCCGTCGAGCAGTACGCCGGCCTTGCTCAACGCCCTGAAGCAGAACGGCCTGCGGGCCACGATGTTCAACCAGGGCCAGTACGCCGCGGCCGATCCGGCCCGGGTCCGGGCGCAGGTCGACGCCGGTATGTGGGTCGGGAACCACAGCTACACCCACCCGCACCTGACCCAGCAGAGTCAGGCGCAGGTCGACTCGGAGCTCTCCCGCACCCAGCAGGCCATAGCCGCCGCCGGCGGGGGCACACCGAAGCTGTTCCGTCCTCCGTACGGCGAGACCAACTCGACGGTGCGGTCCGTCGCGGCCAAGTACGGTCTGACGCAGGTCATCTGGGACGTCGACTCCCAGGACTGGAACGGTGCGAGCACCGACGCGATCGTGCAGGCCAACGCCCGGCTCACGAACGGCCAGATAATCCTCATGCACGACTGGCCCGCCAGCACTCTCGCCGCGATCCCGCGCATCGCGCAGGGGCTGGCGAGCCGGGGCCTCTGCGCCGGCATGATCTCTCCCCTGACCGGCCGCGCCGTGGCTCCCGACGGCGGCGGAGGTGGCGGCGGCTGCACCGCGACCGTGTCGGCGGGCCAGAAGTGGAACGACCGCTACAACCTCGATGTCTCGGTCTCCGGCTCCAGCGACTGGACCGTCACCATGAACGTCCCCTCCCCCGCCAAGGTCCTGACCACCTGGAACACCACCGTCACCTACCCCAGCGCACAGGTGCTGACCGCCGAACCCAACGGCAGCGGCGACAACTGGGGCGTCACCATCCAGGCCAACGGCAACTGGACCTGGCCGACCGTCTCCTGCAGCGGCTGACATCCGGACACCACGGGCCTGGGGGCGGCGGCTCCGCCCGCCGCCCCTGCCGGCTCCCGCGGCAAGGCCCGTCCATCATCCGGATGCCCCGCACACAGGTGACATCTACGAACGAAGTGCCCTTCTCGGCATGCGGGTTGATGATTGGCGGACATTTATGGCACTGACGTTCCCTATCCTGTTCGCAAGCTGATCATCCGCTGCCGCGCACCCCCAGGAGTCCGTCATGTCCCGACCGGAGAACGATGCCCCCGCCCTGCGCATCGACACCAGCAGACCCCATCCCGCCCGGATGTACGACTGGTTCCTCGGTGGCAAGGACAACTACCCGGTGGACGAGGCCCTGGGCCGGCAGATGATCGCCGTCGAGCCCGGGGTCCCGGTCATGGCGAAGGTGAACCGGGCGTTCATGCACCGCGCCACCCGATGGCTGGCCGGTCAGGGAGTCCGGCAGTTCCTCGACATCGGCACGGGAATACCCACCGAGCCGAACCTCCACCAGGTCGCCCAGCGGGCGGCGCCCACCACCCGGGTCGTCTACTGCGACAACGATCCGATCGTGCTGGCGCACGCCGAGGCCCTGCTGAAGGGCACCGAGGAGGGCGCCATCGACTACGTGCAGGCGGACGCCCGCGACGTGGACGCGATACTGCAGCACGCCGGCAAGACGCTGGACTTCAGCGAGCCGGTCGCGCTCTCGTTGATCGCCCTGCTGCACTTCGTGAGCGACGAGGACGGTGCCTACGAGCTGGTGGACCGGCTGACCGACGTGCTCGCGCCGGGCAGTCATGTGGTGATCTCGCACCTCACCGCCGACTTCCACCCGGCGGCGGCCCGCAAGGTCGACGAGATGTACAAGGCCAACACACTCACCCTGGCCCCGCGCACGCGCGCCCAGTTCGCCCGTTTCTTCGAGGGGCTGGACGTCGTCGAGCCCGGCATCGTGGCAGCCGAGGCGTGGCACCCCGAGCTCGGCGAGCCGGTCCCCGGGCAGGACGACGTCATCAGCGCGGGGTATGTGGCGGTGGGCCGCAAGCCTTAGGGGTTCTGGTGTGGGGCAGGGCCGGCCGGGCCCGTGAACCGCGGGCCCGGCCGGTTCGCACCGTGGGTCCCGGGGCCGCCTCCTCTCTCGGGAACGGCGGCCCCGGGATGGCCGACAAGGCGCTGTTGACCTCGTCGGCGCCGCAACCCGATTCTCGGATGATCCGTCGAGAGCAGGGAGGCCCACACGATGTCGGCCACAGCCGGACCAGCGCCCGTCCCCTATCCCTTCAACGAGTCGGCCGGACTGGGGCTGGCGGACGCCTATCGGGAAGCACTCGTACGGCCCGGGCTCGTGCGCGTGCGCCTGACGTACGGAGAACCCGCATGGCTGGCCACCCGCTACGCCGACGCGCGTCTCGTCCTCGGCGACCGCCGCTTCAGCCGGGCGGAGGCCCTCCGCCACGACGCCCCGCGCCAGTCGGAGGGGAGCCCGGACAGCGGCATCCTGAGCATGGACCCTCCGGGGCACACCCGGCTGCGAACCCTGGTGGCCAAGGCGTTCACCGTGCATCAGGTGGAGAAGTTACGCCCCTGGGTGCGGGACCTGGCCAACGGCCTGCTCGACGAGCTGGAGTCCCAGGGGCAGCCCGCCGATCTGGTGGAGCACTACGCGCTGCCGATCCCCGTCGCGGTGATCTGCCGCATGCTCGGCGTGCCGGAGGAGGACCGCCCGAGGTTCCGGGCCTGGAGTGACGCCGCGCTCTCCACCAGTTCCCTCACCGCGGAGGAGTTCCTGCGCAGCCGCGAGGAGCTGCGCGCCTACATGGGTTCGCTGATCGAGGACCACCGCCGCAGTCCACGGCCCGATCTGATGACGGGCCTGATCGAAGCACGCGACACCGGGGACCGGCTCAGCGAACTGGAACTGGTCGATCTCTGTGTCGGCATCCTCGTCGCCGGCCACGAGACCACGGCGACCCAGATCCCGAACTTCGTGTACGCGCTGCTCGACCACCCCGACCAGCTGAAGCTGCTGCGGGAGCGCCCCGAACTGATACGCGGAGCCGTCGAGGAGCTGTTGCGGTTCGTTCCGCTCGGCAGCGGCGCCGGCTTCCCCCGGTACGCGACCGAGGACGTGGAGGTCGGCGGCACGCTCGTCCGGGCCGGTGAGCCGGTGCTCGTCGCAGTCGGGGCCGCCAACCGCGACGCCCTGAAGTTCGAGGCGCCGGGCCGGCTCGACGTCACCCGGACCGGCGTCCAGCATCTGGGATTCGGGCACGGGGTCCACCACTGCCTCGGGGCGCCGCTCGCCAGGCTGGAGCTGCAGGAGGCGCTGGAGGCGCTGCTCGTACGCTTCCCGTCCCTGCACGTGGCCGGGGACGTGGAGTGGAAGAACCAGATGCTCGTGCGGGGGCCGCGCGAGATGCCGGTGGGGTGGTGACGGCCATGTCGTGGACGACGGAGGTGGACCGCGATCTGTGCATGGGATCCGGCATGTGCGCGGGAATGGCGTCCGACCTGTACAGGCTGGACGACGAGGACCGGGCGCGGCCCGTCCGTGAGCGGATGGCTCCCGACGAACGCGCGCTGGACGCCGCGGACTCCTGCCCCGCGTCGGCGATCGTGGTCCGGGACGGGGACCTGTTGATCGGGCCGCGCCCCTGAGAATCGGCGCCCGGCATGCCTGCCCTCGTACCGGTGGCCGGGTCTGCCTGCCCCGGTCCGGCGGGCGGGCCCGGCCGCGGGTTCGTCACGCAGGCCCGCCGGTGTCCCGGACGCAGGAGAGGACCACGACGAGTGGCCAGAACGACTGCGCGAACGTGAGGACGCGCTCGGCGGCTCCGGCGGTGTCGAGTACGAACAGGGCGAGCAGGAACCACGCCCCGCCCAACCACATCACCGCGGCTGCCGTGGCGGAGGGCACCGGCCGCAGCCCCCAAGGTGGCGCGGCCGCACGCGTTCCGTAGGCCGCGCCCCTCGCCGAGAGGTCCCGAGGTCCGGCGGCGCCGCGTGGCACGGCGAGGACCGGCCATACGGCGAGCAGCGAGAACCCCACGGAGACGACCACGCCGTGAGCGAACGAACCTCCGCTGCTCGGCGCCGGAACCAGGGCCAGCAGCATCGCCGAGAGTCCGCCGCCGGCCAGCGCCGTCCGTCCGAACGGTGCGGCGGGTCGCAGTCCGCACGCGGTGATCACATGGCAGGCTCCCAGGGCGAGCAGGGCCGACGTCATCACCCAGTACCCGCCGGCGCCGTCGGAGGCGAGGATGCTGATCGTCGCGGACGCCGGGTCGTAGTCGGGCCCCTGAAGCTCGGCGGAGATCGCCCAACCGCCGACGAGAAGGATCGGCGCGGACACCGAGGACAACAGGACCCACCAGGGGACAGATCGCATCGGTGAACGGTAGAACGCCCGGACCGGCGGGCGCCGGTGCACACGCAGGCGAGTGCGTACTCCGCCCGTCGGCGGGTAGACGCGTGACGGCGGGTCACATGACGGCGTGTGGACCACCCCGCCCGGCCCGGAACGGCGCCGCTTCCCGGCGCGCGTATCGGACGTGGATCGAACCGGAGGAAGAACCGCTGTGCTGACACCCGGTCCCCAGGACCTCAGAGTCGCGATGGCCCGTTACGCCGACGCACGGATCGAGGACGCGCGCCGCTCCACCGAGGCAACCACCCGGGCCGTGGAGGACGCCGCCTACACGCTGTGTGTGATGACCGGCACGCAGGCAGTCGAGCGGGCCCTCCTCGTCGCCGACAACATGCTCGGCATGCGGGCCACGGTCTCCCCCGCGCTTCGCCGGTCCGTCGGCACACGGCAGGACGACCGCCTCCAGACGGCCTGAGAGGCCGTCGGTACAAGCTACCGGCCGACGTGAGGCCAGGGCCGCACACGCTCCGGGCCGCGACGCGGCCGCTCACCGCGAGGAACCGGGTGCGGGCCGCACCCGGTTCCTCGGGGCGTCCCGCCGGTCAGACGAACTGCTGCGCCACCAGCACCGACGCGCCCGCGACCGCCATCGCCGTGGCGGCCATGCGGGTACGCCGCACGTTCAGCCGGCTGGTCAGCGGCCGGGCGAGCAGTGTTCCGGCTACGGCGGCGGGGGCGAGCAGCACGGCGCCCCACAGGGCATGCGCTCCGACCGTGCCGGCCGCGGTCAGCGCGGCGAGGCTCATGAGTGAGCCCGCGAGGAAGAAGGCGCTCATCGTGGCGCGCAGCTCCGGGCCGCGCAGCCGCTGCCACACCATTGCCATCGGCGGACCGCCGATGGAGGTCGCCGTGCCCATGAGCCCCGAGGCCATGCCGGCCAGGACGACCGCGGACCGCCGCTGCCTCGGGACGTAGCCGGCCATGCTCACCGCGACGCCGACGAGGACCACACCGGCGATGAGGAGCGCGAGATACCGGGTGGGGAGCGCAACGACCAGCAGAGTGCCCGCGAGCACTCCCGGTACCCGGCCGGCCAGTGCCCATCCGCAGCCGCGCATGTCCGCCCGGCCGCGTTCGCGCGCCAGCGCCGTCGCCGTGACCCCGCTGGCGAGCAGCAGGACGGCGACCGGTGCCAGCGCCGGGTCCACGAGGGAGAAGACGGGTGCGGCGATCATGCCGAGGCCGAAGCCGATGGAGACCTGGAGCAGGGCACCGACCCCCACCGTGACGCAGAGCAGGGCGAACTCCAGGCCGGTCACACCCACGCGGACTCTGCCTCCAGGGGGAAGTGGCACAGGGCCGTGTGCGGTTCGGCGATGTCCTTCGTCTCCCTGGTGACCGCCGGAGGCGTGTGGGTGGCGCACCGGTCCTCGGCACGCCAGCAGCGGGTGCGGAAGCGGCACCCGGACGGGATCTCGAAGGGTGAGGGGATCTCCCCCTGGAGGTGGATCTCCTGGCGGCGGGGGTCGCGGGTGGGCCTCAGGGCGGGAGCGGCTGACATGAGTGCGGCGGTGTAGGGGTGTTGGGGACGTTCGAAGACGTTCTCCGTGTCGCCCTGTTCGATGACCTTGCCCAGGTACATCACGGTCACCCGGTCGGAGATGTAACGCACCACGGACAGGTCGTGGGAGATGAACACGTAGGTGACGCCCAGGCGGGTGCGCAGCTCCGAGAGTACGTTCAGGACCTGGGCCTGGACCGAGAGGTCGAGCGCGGAGACGGGCTCGTCGCACACGATGAGATCGGGGTCCAGGGCGAGCGCCCGCGCTATGCCGATGCGCTGGCGTTGTCCGCCCGAGAACTCGTTGGGGTAGCGGTGGGCGTCGCTCTCCCTGAGCCCGACCAGGGACAGCAGTTCGCGGATCCGCTTCTCGCGCGCCTTGGCGCCCGGCACGACGTCCCGGTGGGTGGCCCAGGGCTCGGCGATCAGGTCGGCGGCCGACATGCGGGCGTTGAGTGAGGCGAAGGGGTCCTGGAAGACCATCTGCACACGGCGGCGCCAGGCCAGCAGTTCCTTGCCGCGCAGGGCGAAGGGGTCGGTCCCGTCGAACCGCACGGTGCCCGCGTCCGGACGCTCCAGCCCGAGCAGCACCCTGGCCAGGGTGGACTTGCCGCAGCCCGACTCCCCGACGAGGCCCAGGGTCTGCCCCCGGCCGACCCGCACGTCGACCCCGTCGAGGGCGGTCAGCCGGCGCCTGCCGCTGCCGAAGGTCTTGGTGACGCCTCGGACCTCCAGCAGTGGAGGGTTCTCCTGCGGGCCGTCCGTGCGGGGGCCGGACGTGGCGGTGGTGGCAGGGGAGTCAGACACGTGCGAGCTCCTCGGAGAAGTGGCAGGCGGCCGTGCGGCCGTCACCCGCGGTGCGGAGGGACGGCCGTTCCTGGACACAGCGTTCCCGGACGAGCGGGCAACGGGCCTGGAAGACGCAGCCGGACGGCACGGCGCTCAGCTCGGGCGGGCTGCCGGGGACGGCGGGCAGCGGGCGCCCGCGCACGCTGTCCTCCGGCACGGAGTCGAGCAGTCCCCGGGTATAGGGGTGACGGGGTGCGGAGAAGACGTCGTGCACCGGTCCGTTCTCCACGACCGTGCCCGCGTACATCACGACCACGTCGTCGGCGCGCTGGGCGACCACGGCGAGGTCATGGGTGATCAGCACCAGGGCCATGTCCCGCTCGTCCTGGAGGTCCCGCAGCAGCCGCATGATCTGCGCCTGCACGGTCACGTCGAGAGCGGTGGTGGGTTCGTCGGCGATGAGTACGTCGGGGGCGAGTGCGACGGCCATGGCGATCAGCAGCCGTTGCCGCATGCCGCCGGAGAACTGGTGCGGATAGGAGCGGGCCCGCTGCCGCGGTTCGGGGATCCCCACCCGTGTCATCAGCTCGACGGCCTCCTCATGGGCCTGGCGCCGGGAGAGTCCGCGGTGGATGCGGAAGGGTTCGCCGATCTGCCTGCCGACCGGCTGCACCGGGTTGAGAGCCGTCAGGGCGTCCTGGAAGACGATGGACAGGACAGGACCGGCCAGTTTGCGGCGTTGCGCCGGGCTCATGCGGAGCGTGTCGTCGCCCCGGACCCGGACGGCGCCGCCGGTGACCGAGGCAGCCGGGTCCAGCAGTCCGACCACGGACAGTGCGGTCATCGACTTGCCGCAGCCGGACTCGCCCAGGAGGGCCAGGGTGCGTCCTCGGTGGACGCTGAAACTGACGCCGTCGACGGCGCGCACCGTCCCGGAGGGCGTGGTCAGGTCCACGCACAGTCCTTCGACGGCGAGGGCCGGGGTGTCGGTGCCGGACGGGGCGGGGCTGGTGGTGGTCGTCACGGGGTCATCTCCGGGGGAACGGCCGCCGAGGCGGCCCGGCGGCGCTTCGTCGGCAGCGTCAGGCGCCAGCGCTGGGCGGGGTCGGTGGCGAGGCGGGCCCAGGCGGCGAGCACGGTGGCGGACACCGTCGTGAGCACGATGGCCAGCCCTGGCAGCACGGTGATCCACCATGCGGTCTGGAGGTACTGCCGCCCCTGGGCGACCATCAGGCCCCAGCTCACGTCCGGGGGCTGGATTCCGATGCCCAGGAAGCTCAGCGAGGACTCGGTGAGCATCACGAAGCAGAAGTCGAGGGTGGCGACCGTAAGGAGTGTCGGCAGGGCGATCGGCAGGATGTGCCGGTAGATGATCATCCCGCCGGCGGTACCGAAGGTGCGGGCCGCGTCGACGAACAGCCGGCTCCGCAACTCCGCCGCCTCCGCCCGCGCGGTGCGCAGGTACACCGGGATGCGGGTCACGGCCAGGATCAGCACGAGGTTCAGCGCGCTGGGTGAGAAGACGTACAGCACGACCACCGCGATGAGCAGCGAGGGGAAGCTGAGGATCACGTCGGCGATCCGCATGGCCACGCTCTCCCGGCGCCCGCCGTGGTAGCCGGCCCACAGGCCCAGGGCCGAACCGATCACCAGTGAGCCCAGTACGGCCGGTACGGCCACGGACAGCGTCGTGGCGGACGCCTCGATCAGCCGGGCCACCATGCTGCGTCCGAGGACGTCGGTGCCGAGCAGCCCGTACACCCCGTCGCTCAGGGACGGTGGCCGCAGGGAGGCGCCGAGGTCCTGCCGTTGTGCGCGGTCGCCGATGAACAGCCGGCCGAAGAGGGCCACGAGGGCGACCACGGTGAGGATCACGGCCCCGACGGCCGCGGCCCGGTCCCGGCCCAGCATCCGCCACCAGCTGGGCTGCGCCTTGCGGGCGGGGGCGGCCTCTTCCCTCGTGGGTGGCTCTTCTCGGGTCATGCTGCTTCCTTCGCTCACGCCGGTACCGCCTGACGCACTCGGGGGTCGGTCAGCGCGTGGCAGACGTCGACGAGGATGTTCAGCGCGAAGATCGTCACGGCGGTCATGAGGACGGCCGCCTGGAGGACCGCGAAGTCACGCTGGAGAATGGAGTCGATCATGAGTTTGCCGATGCCGGGCCAGCCGAAGATCGTCTCGACGATCACCGCGCCGTTGACCAGACCCACCGTCAGGTCGCCCGCCACGGTCATCACAGGTGTGACGGCGTTGCGCAGGGCGTGGCCGAAGACCACTCGTCGGGGCGTCGCGCCCTTGCTTCGGGCGATCTTGACGTAGGGCGCGGAGAGCGCGGTGACCATGCTGCCGCGAACGACTTGCACCAGCACGCCGAACGGGCGGATCAGCAGGGTCGCGATGGGCAGCACCCAGATCTCGGGGCCGCCGATCGTGCCCGAGGTGGGCAGCAGCCCGAGGCTCACGCCGAAGACCAGCACGCCCATGATGGCGAACCAGAAGTCGGGGATGCTGGCGGCCGTCATCGACAGCAGACTGGCGATCCTGTCGATCAGGGAGTTGGGGCGGTAGGCGGCCAGGCTGCCGACGAGCAGTGCTCCGGTGATCGCCAGCAGCATGGTCACGCCCGCGAGTTGCAGGGTGACGGGGAAGGCCTCGATCACCATCGAGCCCGCCGACTGTCCGGTCCGCAGCGAGGTGCCGAAGTCGAAGTGCACGGCGTCGACCAGGTAGTTCCACAGCTGTGCGGGGATCGAGAGGTCGAAACCCTGTGCGGCGGAGAACTCCGCGCGTTGCTCTGAGGTGGCGCTCAGGGGGAGGTAGAGGTCGACGGGGTTGCCGGTCATCCGGGCCAGGAAGAACACGCCGAGGACGACGCAGACCAGGGGGACGGCACTGGAGAGTATGCGCTTGCGCAGGAATGGGATCATGTCAGTCCTTCGCCCTCTCGGCCGGGCCGACCTCGGCCAGCCGCAGTTCGTCTCCGGTGGCGGAATCGGGCTCGTACCGGATCGACGGCGACAGGCCCAGCAGTCCGCTCATGTGGGCGATGTGGGTGTACTGGACGACGGATTCGTTCTGCTCCGCGAGCAGGGCGGCGTAGGCCTTCTGCCGGTCCTCACCGAAGAGCGCGGCCGATTCGTCGATTCGCCGGTCGAGTGCCTCCGAGCCGAATGTGGACTGGGGGCCGTCGCTCAGCAGGTACTGGCTGGTGGTGAAGGCCGCGTCACCGGCCTGGTTGCCGTGCATGATCAGCAGGGCGATGGGGCCGACGTTCTCGGGCAGCGGGCGGAGCTGGTACTGGAGCTGTGTGGCGGTGTCGGCCATACGGACCCGTACCCTCAGCCCGATCTGCTCCATCTGGTACTGGAGTGCCTCCGCCGTCTCCGAAACCCCGGAGAACATACCGTTGCGGGCGACCAGGGTGATCTGCCGGCGGGTGGGCACACCGTCGGCTGACGCCTCCTCGACCAGGGCGCGGGCCTCGGCGATGTCCTGCCGCGTGGGTTCGATCGTGTCGCTGTGTCCCACGACTCCTGGTGGCACCAGTTGGCCGGCGGGTTCGGCGAGACCGCCGAGCAGGGCGTCGATGATGCCCTGGCGGTCGACCGCCAGGTCGATCGCCCTGCGCACCCGCAGATCGTCGAGCGGAGCCTCGCGGCCGTCCAGCCGCAGGGCGGTCGTCTCGTTGTTGGGGTAGGCGACCGTCGTGTCCTTCTCCGCTTCCATCGGGTCGAGGGCCACGGCGATCTCCGCCTCACCCTTGTCGATCATGGCGGCGCGGACACTGGCGTCGCTGCGCCAGACGTAGCGGGCCCGTGCGAAGGGCGGGGCCTCGCCCCAGTAGTCGTCGAAGCGGTTGAGGGAGATCGCCGCTCCCGGCTGCCAGGAGCGGACGGCGTAGGGGCCCGTGCCGACCGGGACGCGCACCTTGGCGTCGGCGTCGGTCGTGCGGGGGACGATCTCCACGAAACTCAGGCGCAGGGGGAGGATGGGGTCCGGCTTCTCGGTGGTGACGGTCAGCCGGTGGTCGTCCGCCGCTTCCACCTCCAGGTCCTCGTCGCCGAAGACGTAGCCCTCGACGTTGCAGGCGAGGTCGGAGTTGACCGCGCGGTCGATGGAGAAGGCCGCGTCCTCGGCCGTGAAGGGCGCTCCGTTCTGGAAGGTCACCCCGGACCGGATGTCGAAGGTCCAGGTGCGGGGCCCGGTCTGCTTCCAGCCGGTCGCCAGCAGGGGGTTCAACTCGCCGGAGGCGGGATCTCGTTCGACCAGGGGCTCGGTGATGTTGGACCGGACCACGACGCCGGTGCCTGTCAGTGATGCCTCACAGGGTTCCAGCGTGGGTGGCTCCTGGGTGAGCACCACCCGCAGGGTGCGGCCGTCGGCACGGCCGGTATCGCCGCCCGCGCTGTTGGCCACGGCGCACCCGCTGGACGTGAGAACGGCTCCCGCAAGCAGTGTCGCCACCAGCTTGCGGGGCCGCCTGGGTGCGGCGCGCTGGGTGGATGAAACGGAGGACTTCATCGTCACATGTCTCCGGGGAATCGCTGATGTGTCGCGTTCCGAGCACGGGGGTACAGGTCCGACCACCACGGGTTGTCTACAGTTGCGTACTCAGTCTGTATCTGTGAACGCGAAGCTAAACCGGCGCCGTGGCAGCGTCAAGACATGCGGACGATCCGGCGTCACCCCGCCGGATCTCGCACGGACCCCGTCGGCCGCCGCAGGCCCCTCGAAACCCCACGAAGACCGGAGTGTCACCTTGCCGAACTCATCAACCCGCGCGAGCGCCCCCGACACCGTCCTCCAGGTGTGCCCGCTGCTCCCCGCCCTGGAGAGCACGCTGTCCGAGCGGTACCGCACGGTCCGCCTGCCGGAGCTGTCCGACCCGGCGGCCTTCTTGCGTGACCACGGCGACGACGTGGTCGCCGCCGTGACCAGCGCACGGGTCGGAGTCGACGACGCCCTGATGGACGCGCTGCCGCGACTGGGGGCGATCGTCCACTTCGGCGTCGGCTACGAGACGACGGACGTGGTCAGGGCCCGGGCCCGGGGCGTGGACGTCAGCAACACCCCCGACGTGCTCACCGACTGCGTGGCCGACCTCGCGGTCGGCGCCCTGATCGACGTCATGCGCCGGATGTCGGAGGCGGACCGGTACGTACGCGCCGGCGGCTGGGGCGCCGCACCCTTCCCGCTCGCCTCCAGCGTGAGCGGGAAGCGGGTGGGCATCCTGGGGCTGGGACGTATCGGGCGGGCCGTCGCCCGGCGACTGGAGGGGTTCGGCGTACAGGTCGCCTACTGCACGCGCACACCCGTACCCGGCGTCGGCCACCGCCACCTGCCCACCGCGGAGGCCCTGGCCGAGGCGTGCGACGCGCTGGTCGTCACCGTCGCGGGAGGGCGGGGCACCGAAGGGCTGGTGTCGGCGGCGGTGCTGGAGGCGCTCGGCCCCCAGGGTTACCTGGTCAACGTCGCACGGGGCAGCGTCGTCGACGAGCAGGCCCTGGTCGCGGCGCTGGAGACGGAGCGCATAGCGGGTGCCGCGCTAGACGTGTTCACCGACGAACCGAACGTACCCCGTGCCCTGCTGGAGTCGGACCGGGTGGTGCTGCTCCCGCACATCGCCAGCGCCACCCGGGAGACCCGTGCGGCCATGGGCGACCTGGCCCTGCGCAATCTCCGGCGGTTCATGACCGAAGGTGTCCTGCTCACCCCGGTTCCGGAGGCCTCCCCGTCAACCCATTGACACAGTCGCGCGTCCATACATAAGAATTACGTCCACAGATGAGAACGTGATCACCACAGTGAGGACAGCCCGCATGGCGCGCAGCTCCGAACGCATCGTCGACGTCACCGTGACCCCCGTGGCCTTCCGGGACCCTCCCCTGCTCAACACGGTCGGTGTGCACGAGCCGTACGCGCTGCGCACCATCGTGGAGATCACCACGGAGGGCGGGATCAGCGGCATCGGCGAGACCTACGGCGGCACGGTGCACCTGGAGCGGCTGCGCCGCGCCGCCGCCGAGCTGGACGGCATGGACGTCTGGAGCCTCAACGACCTGATCGCCCGCACCGAGCGTGCGCTGGGAACCGACACCACGGGTGGCGACGGCATGTCCGGGATGGTCACCGGCAGCAGCGCCGTGGACCGGGTCATGTCGCCGTTCGACGTCGCGTGCCTGGACATCCAGGGCAAGCTCGTCGGCCGGCCGGTCAGCGACCTGCTGGGGGGAGCCGTGCGCCCCGCGGTCCCCTACAGCGCGTATCTCTTCTACAAGTGGGCCGGGCACCCCGCCCAGGACGACGACGACTGGGGCGCGGCCCTCGATCCGGCGGGCCTGGTCGACCAGGCCCGCCGGATGATCGAGACGTACGGCTTCTCCTCCATCAAGCTCAAGGGAGGCGTCTTCCCGCCGGACGAGGAGATGGCGGCCATCAGGGAGCTGCGGAAGGCGTTCCCTGGACTTCCCCTGCGTCTCGATCCCAACGCGGCCTGGAGCACGGAGACCTCCGTGAACGTCGCCCGCGAACTGGAGGGCGTCCTGCAGTACCTGGAGGACCCCACCGAGGGCATCGAGGGCATGGCGGCAGTCGCCGGGCGGACACCGACGCCGCTGGCGACCAACATGTGCGTGGTCTCCTTCGACGACCTGGCCCCGGCCGTGGCGCGGGGAGCGGTGAGCATCGTCCTGTCCGACCACCACTTCTGGGGCGGGCTGCGACGTTGCGGCCAACTCTCCGCGATCTGCGACACCTTCGGGCTGGGCATGTCGATGCACTCCAACTCGCACCTGGGTATCAGCCTCGCGGCGATGACCCACCTGGCGGCGGCCACGCCGCGCCTGAACTACGCCTGCGACACGCACTGGCCGTGGAAACGGCCGGACGAGGACGTGGTGGACCCCGGGGTGCTGAAGTTCAGCGAAGGCGGCGTCGCCGTGCCGACGGCTCCGGGCCTGGGCGTGACACTGGACCGGGACGCACTCGCACGGCTCCACCGCCAGTACCTCGACTGCGGGCTGCGCGACCGGGACGACACCGGCTACATGCGCCGTTTCGACCCCTCGTTCTCGATCAAGACCCCCCGGTGGTGACCCGATCGTGCGCATCATGCTCAATCACCGCATCCTCAGCAGGTTCCACGAACCGCTCAAGGCCCGCGCGGAAGGCCGGCACGTCTGGCTGGACGCCTTCGACTGGGACGCCGGCCGGATCGCCGGCGCCCTCCCCGACGTCGAGGTGTACGTCGGGTCGAAGCTCCGGGCGGAGGACGCCCGGCAGGCAGCGCGGCTGCGCCTCGTGCACGTCGTCGGGGCCGGCTACGACGGCATTCCGCTCGACGCGCTCCACCCCGGGGTGACGGTCGCCACCACCCATCACCACGGCCCCTCCATCGCGGAACACGTACTGATGGCCGCGCTGATGCTCTCCCGCGACGTACTGACGGCCGAGCGAGAGCTGCGCGCCGGACGCTGGCGCAACGTGGCCGTCGATCCCGGACTCCCGTTCGGGTCGACGCTGCGCGGCCGTCGGGTCGGCATCATCGGCTTCGGCGAGACCGGGACCGAGGTCGCCCGGCTGTGCCAGGCCGTCGGTCTCGGGGTGCGTGCCGTGCGGCGTGACCCCACCGCACCGTTCCCCGCCGACCTGCGGCCCGACTGGATCGGTGGCGACGACCGCCTGCCCGACCTCCTCACCGAGTCGGACATCGTGGTGGTCACGGTCCCTCTGAGCCCTGCCACCCGGGGGCTGATCGGCCCGGCCGAGCTGAAGGCCATGGGAGCCGGGTCGCTGCTGGTCAACGTGGCCCGGGGGCCGGTCGTACAGGAGGAGGCGCTCTACGAGGCACTCCGTTCCGGCACCATCGGCGGCGCGGCCCTCGACGTGTGGTGGTCCGGACCGCCGGACCCGCCGAGCCGGCTGCCCTTCCACGAACTGCCTAACGTGCTCATGACTCCTCACAACTCGGGCCACACCAGCGACACCTTCGCGGCCCGTGCAGCAGAGATCGCCGACAACATCGTCCGCCTGGAACGCGGTGAACCGCTCGTGAACGTGGTGCGCGCCGGGGACACCCGAGCGGCGGCGCAGTGGACCGGCAGCGCGCTTCGTGACTCCGCCCGGCCTTCCGGCGGCCCTCTCCCGCCCGGCCACTGACGTACAGGAACCACCGGCGCCCGAAGCCGGCTTCTCCCGATCCGACGTCAGGACCGGGCGGGACCACCGGGCCACGACGGGTACGCGCCCTCCGCCGCCCGGAGGCCCGGCTCTCCGCAGGAGGAAACGGCGGACGCGGCGGTAGGTGCCGTACTGCCGGATGCCCCGGCGTCCACCACTCGGAGGAAGGACGGAGGGCAGAGGGGTGGCGTCGCACGGTCACGCCGCGCGCGGTACCTCCGGGCGCTCGGGGCCGGACAGCCGTCCGGCACCACCGACGGGTTTCGGTGGCGCCGGTGTCCGCTCTCATTCAGGGGCGGCGGCAAGCGACTCGTAGTACGTGCCGAGCGTCCTCAGATAGAAGAGGTCTCCCGTGTCCTGATCACGCTCGAAGCGCGGGGCGTCCTTAATCTGGTCCTTGGTGCACCTGACCCGGATCACCCGTTCGGTGCCGTCGACGGCGGTCACCATACCGGCGGGCACGACGACGCTCCGCCCGAACTTCCAGACCCCCGCATCGATCACCAGATGGTCGAATCCCGGTACCGGGGAGAGCCTGATGACTGTTCCCACGCTCCCGTCCGGTGCCTCCACGCCGTAGCCGATCACGTCGTCGTCCAGCGGGCGGTCCACCTGTGCGGGGCCTGTCCAGACCGTTTCCATCGTCGCCTCCTCCTGGCAGCCGACCGGATCCGGCCGCCGGACCTTCCATATGCCCCGGCAGGCGCAGGCGATGCGGCCTGGTACCCGCCCGGGCTACAGACCCGTCTCGTACGCCCCCGACAGCGCCTCGACGCGGGCCCAGACACGCGCCGCGCGGGCGTCGTCGACGACAGGACGCCGTACCGCCGCGATGGCCCAGCGCTGCTGCGCCCCGGTCGCGGAGTCCTTGCCGTGCAGCTCGACCGCGTTCGCGGAGAAGTCGCGGACGAGTACGGAGAACAGCTCGTCCAGCACGTCCTCGTCCAGGCCCGTGAGACGCGCCTGCTCCAGGATCAGCTGCCCGTGGACCACCAGTGCGAAGAGCTGGCCGACGGACAGCAGGAAGTCGAGGTCCCGGCTCTGCTGCTCGTCGGGCGCGGCGTCGGCCACGAACTCGCACAGCGCGTCAGCCTGTTCCCGGAAACGTGCGACGTTGGGCACCGCGGCGTACGCGTCGTAGGCCGGGCGCCAGTCGTGGAAGCGTACGGAGCCGAGGCCGCGGGCGGGGCCCTGCCGGAAGAGGAACGCGTCGTCGGCGGCGTCGAGGCGTGTCGTCACCGGCTCGTATCCGGCCGGATCCAGCAGGTGGTTGCGCATGAACTTGAGGATGAGGGCGAGGTTGACGTGGACCGTGCCCTCCAGCTTGGGCAGGCTGCGGATCTCCACGGCCGCCTGGGCGAAGTACGTGTCCTTCTCGAAGCCCTTGGCGGCGATGACGTCCCACATCAGGTCGATGACCTTCTCGCCCTCGGTGGTCACCTTCATCTTCGTCATCGGGTTGAACAGCAGGTACCGGCGGTCGTCGGGTCCGGCCGAGCGGAAGTAGTCGACGGCTCGGTCGCTGAACAGCTTCATGCCCACGAGCCGGACGTAGGCGTCCGCCAGCTCACGGCGGACGTGCGGGAAGGCGGTCACCGGGCGGCCGTAGAGGATGCGGTTGTGCGCGTGGGTGACGGCCTCGTACATCGCGTGCTCGCAGATGCCGATCGATGCGGTGCAGAGGTTGAACTTGCCCACGTTGACGGTGTTGAGGGCGGCGTCGAAAGCCGCGCGGCCGGTGTGCAGGACGTCGTCGGGGCCGACCGGATAGCCGTCGAGCCGGAACTCGCTGACGTACTTGGAGGAGTCGACGACGTTCTGCACCAGGTGGTAGGCGGAGTGGCGGCTGTCGGCCGCGAAGAACACGTAGCCGTCAGGGCCTTCGACGTCGGTGCGGCGGCCGAAGACGGAGACGAGGCCGGCGGCGTTGCCGTTGCCTATGTAGTACTTGGAACCGGTGGCCAGGAAGCCGCCGTCCCCGTCCGGCTCCAGAAGCATGTCGGTGGAGTAGATGTCTGCGCCGTGCGCCTTCTCCGACAGGCCGAAGGCGAACACCTCTCCCTGGGCGAGGAGTTCCGCCGCACGGGTGCGGGCGGCCGCGTTGTCGCTCTGCCAGACCGGGCCGAGACCGAGGATGGTCACTTGCCAGGCGTACCAGTAGTCGAGTCCGTAGAACCCGAAGATCTCGTTGAGCGCGGCGATCCGGGCGGTGTCCCAGCGCTGGTCCTCCCGCTCGGCGGCGGAGGCAGGGGTGAGGAAGGTGGCGAACAGGCCCTCCTTGGAAGCGAACTCGAGGAAGTCCCCCAGCCAGGCGCGGGACCGGTAGTCCTCGACGAGCCGCCGCTTGCCGCGGTCCTCGAACCAGTCGATGGTGGCGCGCAGCAGCCTGCGGGTCTCGGGGTCGAAGTGCGCCGGGTCGTACGAACGCGGGTTGAACAGCAGCGGGTCTGCCATGGTGACAAGCCTTCCGAGGGATCAGGGGCAGGAGGACGAAGGAGGTTTCAGAGGGATGGGCCGGCCGTGCCGATCCTGTGGAGCGTGGCGAGAACGTCGTCGAGCCAGGCCACCGTCATGCGTTCGTACGCGATGCCGCCGCGCAGCACGACGTGCTGCAGCTCCTGGCCCGCGTCGAGAGGCGCGGGGGCCCCGGGGCCGGTGAAATCACGCAGCTCACCGGCGAGGTAGTGCGCGAGCCGGTCGCTGTGCACCCGGTGGTGCCGCTCGACCTCGTGGAGCAGCGCGGACGGGTCGTCGAAGGCCGCACCACGGATCTTCACCGCGAGGTCGTGGCGGAGGCTCTCGGGTTCGATCGGTTCGTGCAGCCAGCCGGAGAGGGCCGCACGGCCCGGGCCGGCGACGGAGTACTCCTTCTTGTCCGGCCGGCGCTCCTGCGGGACGTCGCGGACGTCGAGCAGGCCGTCGCTCTCCATGCGCTTGAGGACACGGTAGATCTGCTGGTGCGTGGCGGTCCAGAAGTACCCGATGGAACGCTCGAACCGCCGGGCCAGCTCATAGCCTGAGCCCGGCTGCTCCAGCAGGGAGACGAGAATCGCGTGTTCGAGCGCCATGCCCCGATCGTTCTATGCAACTCGTTGCATAGCAAGCGGCGGCGGCCGGGTGAGACACGCCTCACCCGCCGCCACCCCTGTCGACGCTCCCGGCACGCCCCCGAGGCGGGCCGCACTCCTCCGCGATCACTGTCGCGCCTCGGGCGGCGGCATTCGCGGGGACCGCATTCCCGGTAAGGAGCAGGGCCGGCACCTCCTCCGGTGCGACTGCCGCGACGGGCGGGCCTTCTTGGGCCCGGCGAGGACGGGCAAGTGATGCCGGAGGAGCGCCGCGCGAAGCGGCAGGGCAGCCGCACCAGGGTTCCCGCAGGTCCGCGTCATCGGGCGGGGCGTACGGGACCGGTGGGGCCCGGCCGACCCGCATCACGAAGGCCGACCCGCATCACGAAGGCCGGCCCGCATCACGAAGGCCGGCCCGCATCACGAAGGCAGGCCCGCATCACTGAGGCCGGGTCGGCGGCGGCACCGCGCCACGGAGGACGAGCGCGGTGCCGGCCTCAGATGACATCGGCGGACACGCCGGTGAGGCGCGCCGATTCGTCCCACAGTGCCCGTGCCGTGGTCATGTCCTGGGCCCGGGCCGACATGTGCGCGGGTCCGGGGCCTCCCCTCGTACCGCCCAGCAGCCGGGGGCCGTAGTAGCTTCCGCCCGGCGCGTCGGGCAGGGTGGCCGCGTACAGCGTCGGCAGGGCACCGGCGGACGCCGGCTGCGTGTAGACGCGCGTCACCCGCTCCAGCTTGGCCGCCCAGGTCCGTCCGGCCATCCGTGGGCCCGCCTGGCCCAGCTCCGTGGCGGACAGACCCGGATGGGCGGCCAGCGCGAGTACGCGCTTGCCGGCCAGGTCTGCACGGCGCTGGAGTTCCGCGGTGAAGAGCAGGTTGGCGAGCTTGGACTGCGCGTAGGCACGCCACTTGTCGTAGCCGCGCTCGGCGTTGAGGTCACCGAAGTCGATACGGCCGATGCGGTGCGCCAGCGACGACACGTTGACGACCCGCGACGGGCCTCCCGCCCCGAGGAGGGGCAGCAAGTGGTGGGTGAGCGCGAAGTGGCCGAGGTGGTTGGTGCCGAACTGCATCTCGAAGCCGTCGGCCGTGCGCAGCAGGGGCAAGGCCATCACGCCCGCGTTGTTGACGAGCAGGTCGAGCCTGCCGTCCGACTCCTTCGCGATGTGCCCTGCGGCCTCGGCCACGGCGGAGAGGTCCGCCAGGTCGAGACCGACGAGCCGGGCGTCCGAGCCCGGCGCGGCACGGCGAACGGCGTCCAGGGCGCGCATCCCACGCCCGGGGTCACGGCAGGCGAGGATCGTCCGGGCACCGGAGCGTGCCAGAGCGAGCGCCGTCACCGCTCCGATTCCGCTGTTCGCGCCCGTGACCACCGCGGTGGTGCCTGTGAGGTCGGGCATGTCGTCGAGAGTCCATGAGTGCATACCTCACGCCTCCCCGGCCGGAGCGCCCGCACACGTCCTCAGCGATCGTCTTCCCGGGTACCCGGCCCCGGCTCCGCAGTACGGGCGGGCGTGTCTCCCGTCACCCGCGTCCCCGGATGCCGATGCGCGCACAGGTAGGCGATACCGAGCGCGATGGCCATCCCGTAGAACACCCATTGGTTCGCCTCGGCGAAGTCCAGCCTGATGGCGTCCATCGAGTCCCGCATCAGCGTGGCGATCCGGCCGTCACCGGCCGGTTCCCGTGTGTCCGCGTTTCCTGTGACGGCCTCCGCGACCGACCGGGCGGCGTCGTTCGCCGGGCCTGCCGGCAGCCCCTTGGACGTGAGGGTCTCCACGACCCTGTCGGTCGTGACGTGGGTGAGCACCGTCCCGAAGACGGCGATCCCGATACTGGCCGCGAAGTTGCGCACGGTCTGGGTGACGCCGGTGACCTCTCCGTACGAGGCTCCGATCGACCGGTTGACCGCGTCGGTGGAGGCCGGTGCGAGGAGGAAGCCGATGCCGGCACCGGCGAGAGCAGCGTAGGGCCACTGGTCGTGCATCGACAGGTCCGTCAGCTTGTTCGCCCACAGTGCGAACCCCACCGCCCCGAGCGCCGTGCCGAGCTTCATCGCAGGCCGGGCTCCGCGCCGGTCCAGGATCCGGCCGCCCCACCGGGAAGCGATCCCGAAGCCGATGAAGAAGTACAGCAGATACAGCGCGGCCTGGTTCGGCGAGGCGCTCAGGGAGACCTGCGCGTAGACGGAGGCGAAGAAGAACACCGGGACAAAGGCCAGCATCGCGAAGAAGAGGACGAACATGTCGACGGTGAACGCCCGGTCACGGAAGACCTGAAGCCTGAGCGGTTCCGCCACCCCGAGTTCGTAGCGGCAGAACACCGCCAGGACGACGATGCCTCCGACGACGCAGCCCCAGGTGGCGGCGCTGCTCCAGCCCCAGGCGGACGCCTGCTGGAACCCGAGCACACTCAGCCCCATGCCCACGCGTCACGACTCTCCGTCACGGACGGGATCATGTCCAGCTCGCCGCGTGACAAACGGCCCTGGACGAGCGGCGACCGGGCCTCGGCTCCGCCGTCAGCCCGGAGAGGCGGCCGGTGCGGTCCTCTCAGTCGGTACGGGTTCGTCCCCCACGTCGGCGCGGTGCAGGGCCAGCATGGCCTGGTCGTCCTGGGGCCGGCCGCCGGCGTGGCGCCGGACGTCCTGGATCAGCAGGTCCAGGATCTGCCCGGGCACGAGGCGGCCACCCGAGTGCGGCCGCCTGCCGAGAACGTGCGGCAGACGGGCGACGGGGTCGTAGAAACCCCCGGTGGCGTCGCGGGACTCGGTGACGCCGTCCGTGTAGCAGAGCAGTGTGGAGCCGGCCGGGAAGGAGAAACTGTCGACCGGGGCGGACCAGGCACCCAGGTCGCTCATCCCCAGCGGGGGTGCCTCCTCGGACGCCTCCAGAAGCGTGGCCCGGCCCTGCCCGTCGAGGAGCACGGGAGGCGGATGACCCCGGTTGACGAGGCGTACGGTTTCCAGGTCCGTGGAGAACTCCGCGATGAGAGCCGTCGTGAAGCCCTCCTCCTGCTGCTGTCCGCCACGCCGGCCGCCCTCGCGCAGGAGGGCCCTCTCCAGGCGGGTCACCAGTTGCGGAAGGTCCTCGGCCTCGTCCGCCGCGTACCGGAAGGCCCCCAGGTCGGCGCTGACGGCGCTGACGGCACCCAGCCCTTTCCCCCGTACGTCACCGACCATCATCCGGATTCCGTACGGAGTGTTCTGCACCACGTACAGGTCCCCGCCGATCAGCGCCTCGCTCTCGGCCGGGACGTACCGTGCGTCGATGTGCAGATCCCCCAGGCGTGACGGGGGCCTGGGCAGCACGGCACGCTGGGCGACGGCCGCGACGTGCTGCGCGCGCCGGGCGCGGGCGTCCTGCCGGCGCAGTGTGCGGTGGATCAGGACGGCGAGCGCGGTGACGGCCGCCAGGGTGAGCTGGTTGGCCACCCCCGCACGCCAGCCGAAGGTCCCGTCGAGCCGCGCCAGGAACGCGTGGACGACCATCGCCGTGAGGCCGACGCCGATGATCCCGCGGACCCCGCAGAGCGGCGCGGCGGCGACGGGCGCCGCCATGAGGAGCGGCGCCGACGTCACATCGTGCGGGGTGGCCAGGTCGACCACCACGGCCAGCACGATGAGGCCTACGGGGATCCACTGGGTTCTCAGCAGCTGTGGCACTCCCCCACGCTGCCCGCAAGCGCGGCACTCCGCATCCCCTGGCTTCCCCGGGACGGCGTACATGGCACGGCTCCTGACGGGCACGAGCTTCTTGTGAGGGCGGAGCGGGCCGGTGTTCCTCCCACGTGATGATCTTCGGCCCGGCATGCCACCCACCACCACGCAGTTGAGTGCATTGCCCATGTACGTGCTCGTACGGAGCAGCCGGTGCCTGCCCAAGGGGAACTCATGCGCCTTCAGAAGACATCCGCCGCCGTCGCCCTCGTGGCGGCCCTCTCCCTCACCGCCTGCGATGACGGCAGCAGCGGCTCCGGCCCGGCGGCGTCCGCCTCGGCGGCAGCACCCTCCGGGACCACCGGCGCCGTCAGTCCGGGCGTCACCGGCGGCCCGAGCGCCTCCGACAGCCCGGGCGGCACCGGCGCCACCGGCGCCACCGGCGCCACCGGGGGTTCCGGCGCGGGGTACACCCAGGCCTCCGCCCCGGCTCCCGCCGCCTTGTCCGGCGGCACCTGCCGGACCGCGAACCTCTCCTTCAGCAGTTCCGGCGGAATGGCCGAGGGAGAGGTGCTGATCAACCTGGAGAACACCGGGTCCGCGTCCTGCTCGATGCGCGGGTTCCCCGGCCTGGACCTCACGAGCGAGGACGGCACCGTGAGCGCCGGACGCAGCAGCGGCCGATCGGTCCCGACGGTCACACTGGCGCCGGGGGAAGGCACGAACTTCTCCCTGCACTTCCCGCCGGACGTCAGCGGCGGCTCGGGCGTCACGTTCACCTCTGCCCTCGTGACACCACCGGACGAGACCCGGTCGCACCGCATGCCCCTCTCCGTCGGCATTCCCGCGGACTCCGGCTCCGCTTCCCGCATCACCGTGGACCCGGTCGGCTCGGGGAAGTAGGGATGACGAACCCTCAGGACCGGTGGAGACCCTGCCGCCGAAGTCGTCGCGCGGCACGTCTCGCGGGCCGGACGAGCCGGTTCGGCGCCTGATCGCCCGGCCACCGCTGCGGTTCCGCCGGGCCGACGCCCGCGGGCGGGGCGTGCGTCCGCAGCCGCATCCGCCGCGACCTCAGGACAGACACATCCTGGACACGCAGTCCATATGTCGAGACGCGTTTGCGAAGGCGCACACCTGCGGCGTTCCATCGCGCCTGTGCAAACCGAACAGATAGCCCCAGATCAAACGGCCTCCGACGACAAGGCGGCGAGGCGCGCCGTCACCGTGTTCCCCGTACTCGTGCTGGCGGCGGGCGTAGCCGGTCTCGTCACACCCGGCACGTTCGACGGCTGGACGGAATCGGTCCCGTACCTGCTGGGGATCGTCATGTTCTGCATGGGGCTGACGATGACTCCGCTCGACTTCAGGGGTGTGGCGAAGCGTCCGTGGGCCGTGGCCATCGGCCTGGTCGCGCACTACGTGATCATGCCTGGCCTCGGCTGGGCCATCGCCCATCTGCTCTCCCTGCCACCGCAACTGGCGGCCGGACTCATCCTGGTCGGCTGCGCGCCGAGCGGCACCGCGTCGAACGTGGTGACCTTCCTGGCTCGCGGGGACGTGGCGCTGTCGGTCTCCGTCGCCACGGTCTCCACCCTGGTCGCGCCGCTGGTGACGCCGCCCCTGACGCTGCTGCTGGCGGGTGCGTACCTGCCGGTGGACGCCGGATCGATGATCACGGACATCCTCAAGACGGTGCTGCTGCCGGTCCTCGGCGGCCTCGTGGTGCGGCTGGTGGCGGGCAGGTTCGTCGACCGGGTGCTCGGTCTCATGCCCTGGCTGTCGTCGCTGGCCATCGCCGCGATCGTGTGTGCCGTCGTGGCGGGCAGCGCCGGCACCATCAAGTCGGCCGCCGTGACCGTGCTGATCGCCGTCGTGCTGCACAACGGCCTAGGCCTCGCGCTCGGCTACGGTGCGGGCAAGATCTCAGGCCTCGGCCGGCCCGCAAGCCGGGCCATGGCCTTCGAGGTCGGCATGCAGAACTCCGGGCTCGCCGCCTCACTGGCGGCCGCGCACTTCAGTCCGCTGGCCGCTCTGCCGGCCGCGGTCTTCTCCGTGTGGCACAACATCTCGGGCGCCCTGGTCGCCGCCTGGATGTCCCACCGCTCCCGGCACGAGGAGCCCGCGCCCGCGATCGCGGGTACGGCACCGAAGACCGCGACCGCCGAGGAATCCTGACCGGAGTCCCGCGGCCCGAAGGCGTTCGCCCGGCATCCCCGGGCGAACGCCTTCTGCGTTCCGTCGCCGGTCCCGGCCGCGCGAGGACGGCCCTTGGGCGGGGACGTACGGGCGGACCGGTCGACGAGGCCCGTTCACGGCCTCGGGGGTTCACCGGCCGCGGCCTCGGCGTAGCGGCGCGCCAGGTGCGCGAAGGCGTCCCTGAGCTCCACCGGTCCCACGACCTGGATGTCGGCGTCGAACCTGCCGATCGTGGCTGCCAGCCCCGGCCAGGACCACGCCCCCATGACGAGTCGGCAGCGGTCGGGGCCGAGCGCCTCGACGACTCCGTCGCCGGTGTAGCGGGACACGGCGGAGGCCGGCAGATCCAGGATCACCTCGCCCCGGCAGGGCCAGTCGCCTCCGCTGTCGGAGCCCTGGAATCTGCCGGCCACGAAGTCCTCCACGTTCCCCCCGGGCACCTCACGCGGGGTGAAGCGGGGCCCCGCCGGGGTGCGCGGGGCGATCCGGTCGGCGCGGAAGGTCCGCCAGTCCTCACGGTCGAGGTCCCAGGCGACGAGATACCAACGCCCGCGCCAGGTGACGAGGTGGTGCGGCTGGGCCCGGCGCGGCGGCGTCACGGCCGGGCCCGCACCGGCCTCCTGGGAATCGGAGGCATAGTCGAAGCGCAGTACCTCGCGGGCTTGTACGGCCGCGCTGAGCGCGACGAGAACGCGGGGGTCCGCCTGCGGTACCGGCTGGGTTCCCACCCGTTCGACCGCTGTGACGTGGAGGGCGTCGACGCGGTGCCGCAGCCGTGCCGGCATGACCTGCCGGACCGTGTTCAGCGCGCGTGCCGCGGCTTCCTCGATGCCCGCTCCTGTGGTGCCGGCGGTCCGGAGCGCCACGGCCAGGGCGACGGCCTGGTCGTCGTCGAAGAGCAGCGGCGGCAGTTGCGCGCCGGCTTCGAGCCGGTAGCCCCCGTCGGGGCCCTTGGCGGCCACCACGGGGTAGCCGAGTTCGCGCAGGCGGTCGACGTCACGCCGCACGGTGCGCGGACTGACGTCCAGCCGCTCCGCCAGCACGTGCCCGGGCCAGTCACGGCGCGCCTGGAGCAGGGAGAGGAGAGACAGCAGTCGCGCTGAGGTCTTCGGCATGTCACCAGTATCGACCGGAGTAGCGGACACATCCTGACCGCTTCCCGTGCGACCGTGGTCCGCAACATGCACGTGACCGGAAGGAAGCCAGCAGCCGTGAAGTCAAGAGATCCCGCCCGGACCGGATACGCGGCCCGCTCCGGGTGCCCCGGCCGGGCGGTGACGCGATGACCGTTCTCGACGGCCGGGCGCTCAACCGCGCAACGCTCGCCCGGCAGTTGCTGCTCGACCGGGCCGGCATGCCCGCACTCGACGCCGTCGGACACCTCGGCGGTCTCCAGGCGCAGGAACCGCAGGAACCGTATGTCGGACTCTGGTCGCGGTTGCGGGCGTTCGAACCGGCAACCCTCTCGGACCTGCTGATACGGCGCCACGTGGTGCGGGTCCACCTCATGCGGCGCACCGTCCATCTCGTCACCGCCGATGACGCGGTCGCCTGGCGGGCGCGCCACGATGCCATGCTGCGCCAGCGGGTGCTCGGCGTCTACCGCGACGAGTTCGAAGGAACGGATCTCGACGAACTCGCGGCAGCGGGACGGGCGGTGATGGCCGACGGAGAGCCACGCTCGACCGCCGAGGTCGTGGGCGAGCTCACCGCGCGCTGGCCCGCTCCGGCACGCAGAGCCCTCGGCGAGATGGTGGTCGCGGCCCTCGTGCCGGTCGTACAGGCTCCGCCTCGGGGGCTGTGGCGCACCAAGGCAGGAGTGCGCAACGTCCTGATGTCCTCCTGGCTGGGGCGCGGTGTCGACACCCCGGTCCTCGACGGCTCCGACCCGGTCGGCCAGGCGCTGGTACGCCGCTATCTGGCGGCCTTCGGCCCTGCGGCATCGGCGGATCTGCGCGCGTGGTGCGGCCTGACCGGCCTTCCGGCTGCCGTGAGGGCGCTGCGGGAGGAGCTGGTCTCTTTCCGGGACGAGCGCGGGCGCGAGCTGCTCGACCTCCCCGACGCACCACGCCCCGATCCCGGAACGCCCGCACCTGTGCGCTTCCTCCCGGCTTTCGACAACGCGATTCTCGGTTACCAGGACCGCAGCAGGATCATCGACGACGCCCACCGCGGCGTCTCGGTCGCCGGCGAGCGCGTGGTGCTGGTCGACGGCAGGGTCGCCGCGACCTGGACCGTCGACGTCGGCACCGTGGTGGTCACCCCTCTGCGCGGCTTCTCCCGGGCGGACCGCGACGGCGTGGCCGAGCAGGGGGGCGAACTGGCCTCGTTCCTCTCCGACGGCGAAAGCAGTCGCGTACGGTTCACCGCGCCCGGAGACTGATCCGTCCGTGTCTGTCACGCCTCTGCCAGGTTCCGGGTACGGCGCCCCGGGCAAGAGGGTGGAGCGCCGTACCCGTCGGTTCAGCGGATGAGGAGCGGCAACGCGAGGGGCGCGCATGCGCCCACCGCACCGGCACCGCCCGCGAACCCTTGGCAGGAGACCTGTTCGGGCGGCTCCGGGGCAGGCCTCACGCGGGATCGGCCGCCATGCTCCGTATCAGGCTCTTCGGCCGCAGGTCGGTCCAGTTCCGCTCCACGTAGTCGAGGCAGGCCTGGCGGGTGTCCTCCTGGTGTGCCACGGTCCAGCCCGCGGGCACCTCGGCGAAGGCGGGCCACAGCGAGTGCTGTCCCTCGTCGTTGACGAGCACCAGGTAGGTGCCGTTCTCGTCCTCGAAGGGGTTGGTCACCGGTACTCCTAGAACTTAGGTAAGGCTATCTTCACTTGACCGTGCCACCTTACCCAGCTCCGCCCGGCCGGCGCATCACATGGCACAACTCCCGGCGCACCCCGTACGCGCCGCCGATGAGATCAACGGCGCAGCCCGGCCGGTGAGCGCGCGCCGCTCGGGCCGGCTCGGCTGCCGATAGCATCCTCCGGATGACAGTGGGTTCCGAAGACACGAGGCTGATCCTCCTTCGCGGCAACAGCGCCTCGGGCAAGTCTTCCGTCGCGGCCGCCGTCCGCGACCGGTTCGGCCGCGGCCTCGCCCTCGTCGCGCAGGACAATCTCCGCCGGATCGTCCTGCGCGAGCGGGACCGGCCGGGCGCGGCGAACATCGGCCTGATCGACCTGACCGCCCGTTACGCCCTCGACGCCGGGTACCACGTGATCGTCGAAGGGATCCTGTACGCCGACCACTACGGCGACATGCTCGCCCGGCTGCGCGCCGACCACCGCGGCCCGACCCACGGCTACTACCTGCACGTGCCGTTCGATGAGACCCTCGGCCGCCATGCCACCAAGCCGATCGCCCACGAGGTCGGCGAGCCGCAACTACGGGACTGGTACAGGGAACTCGACCTGCTGCCCGGCGGTGTCGAGACCGTCATCGGCGCCGAGAGCACCCTCGCCGGGACGGTCGACCGCCTGATGCTCGACACCGGTCTGGCCGGCCTGGCACCGCTGGAGCCCTGACAGCAGGCCCCCCGGCCGAGGCTCTCCACCCGGGCGATCGGCGCGCTCCCCGTTCACCCGGTACAGCCCGGAAGCACACATGCTCTGAAGGCCGGACTTCATGTTGGGTAGACTGACCTACCTAATAGCGGACCGAGGAGCGTGATGGGCGACACCGGCACAGCGGCGAAGCCACCCAGGAGGCGGCGGGGGGACGCACGCGAGCGACTGCTCGCCGCCGCGGCACGCCGCTTCTACGCGGACGGCGTGTCGGCGACGGGCATCGACACGATCACCGCCGAGGCGGGCGTGGCGAAGATGAGCCTGTACAACAACTTCTCCTCCAAGGCCGACCTGGTGAGGGCCTACCTCGATGGCCGCCACGAGGAGTGGACGGGCCTGTACCGGCGACGGCTGGAGGAAGCGGGAGGCGGGCGCGGTGGCGTCCTCGCCGTGTTCGACGCCTACGCAGATCACGCCGCGTTCGCCTATGAGCACGGTTTCCGGGGGTGCGGCCTGCTGAACGCGGCTGCCGAACTTCCCTCCGGGGACGCGGGCCGGGCCGTGGTGCGCAGGCACAAGGAGGAGGTCGAGGAGCTGCTCGCCGGGCACGTGAGGGAGCTGCTGCCCGGACGGCCGGAGAAGGCGCGCGAGGTGGCCGAGCATCTGGCGTTCCTCCTTGAGGGTGCCATGGCGCGCGCCGGACTGGAGGGCGGGGACGCACGGCTGGCCCGCGCGCGGTCGATGGCCGCGGACCTGCTGGACCGGCTGTGACGCGGCCCGCCGGACTTTCGGCCGGCTCGGTGGGCTTGGGCTCGCTGTGCGTGCTCGCGGCATCCGTGCTGTGGGGCACCACGGGCACCGCGGCGACATTCGCCCCAGAAGTGGGGCCTCTTGCGATCGGGGCCGTCGCCATGGGCCTGGGCGGACTGCTGCAGGCCGTGACAGCCGCCCCCCGCATCCGCGGAGAAGCGCCCTCGTTGCGCGCGCGGCGCGGTGTGGTGCTGCTCGGCGCCGTGGCTGTGGCCGTCTATCCGTTGGCCTTCTACAGCTCCATGCACCTGGCCGGGGTCGCCGCCGGCACGGTGGTGTCGATCGGCTCCGCCCCGCTGGCCTCGGCGCTGATCGAGCGTGTCGTGGACGGGCGCGTCCTGACGCGCCGCTGGATGTTCGGCGCCGCCATGGGCCTGTCCGGGACCGTGCTGCTGTGCGTGGCCGAAGCGGCCCAGGACGACTCCGGCCCCGGGTCCCGGTCCATGGGGACGACCGTGCTCGGCGTGGGGCTGGGCCTGGTCGCCGGTCTCACCTACGCCCTGTACTCCTGGGCCGCTCACCGATTGATCAGCGGTGGTGTGTCCTCCGGGGCGGCCATGGGTACCGTCTTCGGGCTCGGCGGGCTCCTGCTCCTGCCGGTGCTGCTGGCCACCGGTGCCCCGCTGGTCAGCTCCTGGTCCAACGCCGGCGTCGGCGTCTACATGGCCCTGGTGCCCATGTTCATCGGCTACGTCCTGTTCGGCCGGGGCCTGGCACACGTCCCCGCGAGTACCGCGACGACGCTCTCGCTGCTGGAGCCCGCGGTCGCGGCCGTACTGGCGGTGCTGGTGGTCGGGGAACGTCTGCCCTGGCTCGGCTGGGCCGGCATCGCGCTGGTCGTCGGCTGCCTGGCCGTCCTCACCGCACCCGGGCGCACGGTTGTGCGGCAGCAAACGATCGTCACGCGGCACAGGACCGAGGCGGAGGGGCATCTCGCCCGTGACCGGTGACCGTCGTACCGAGCCGGTGCACGGCCAGGATCGTACGGACCCGTGGACACGGCCGCCCGCGGCACCGCCCGGCATCCGGACGGACCGCGGCGGCCTGGCGTCGTCCGTCGCGCGGGGGACGGTGGGCCCCGGTCCCCGAAGAGTCCGCCGGACCTCTTACGCAGGAAAGAAGGGCGGACACGGCGGTCCCTCGTGACGGCAGACGTACGTTCCGCTCGGAGTCGGGCGTCCATCCCGCTGACTAGTCCGCGCGGTTCCGGTGGCCCTCAGGTATGACCCACGACCGACACGAAGACGGATTCGTGGAACCCCTGCTCGCTCATACCGTCTTGATCAGAGACCGACGGCCGACGGCCGACGGGACAAAGGTTCCGAAGACGGGCTAGACAGTGGGCAGGTGGCACGGGTGACTCAGCAGGACCGGCCGAAGGGCAAGGCGTTCGCTCCCGAGTACCAGGGGGTGCTCGGCTCGTTGTCGGTGAACTCCTCCCTCACCGAGGTTCTGGTGAAGGGAATCGAAGAACTGCGGACAGCCGAACGTGCTGGAGAGCAGAGCGAGATGGCACGCTGCGGGCTCGCCGTCGCGGAGGCGTACCGGCGGCTGGGGCGCGTGGAGGAGGCCGACGCGGCCTGGAAGTCGAGTTACCGTGCGGCGCGTTCGGCGGAGGACGTCGGGGCCATGGCCTGGGCCTTGTGGAGCGGTGGCACGCTCGCCCGTCAGCGGGGCTCACTGGCGCTGGCGTACCGGCTGCTCCGGCTCGCGGCCGAGATGGGCGAGCGCGGGGGCGACGTGGTCGTACGCGGCTACTCACTCGCCGGTCTCGCGGAGACCGGGCGCATCCAGGGCGACTACGAGGCCGTCGGCGAGCTGCACGAACAACTGCTCGCGGAGGCGCGCAGGCGGGGAGAGGCCCGGCACACGGTGTGGGCGCTGGAAGGCATAGCCCAGATGCACCGGAACACCGGGTCGTACGACAGGGCACTCGCCCTCTTCGAGGAAGCGGCCGAAACCGCGGGCCGAGCCGACGACATGCGAGGCCGGGCCTGGGCGCTGCGCGGCATAGCCGACGTGGTGTCTGTACGCGACGGTGATGTGGAGCGCGCTCTGGCGCTGCTCACGGAGGCCGAATCCGCCTGCCGCGAGATGAAGTTGTCCAGCGCGCTGGCGTACAACCACAAGATGCGGGCCAATGTGCACTACAGGGCCGGTCAGTACCAGCAGGCCCGTGACACCTACACGCAGGCGCTCGCGGAATTCCAGGAGATGAACGAGCCCCGGGGGACCGCGCTGTCCCGGCTGGGTCTCGCCAAGTCGCTGGCCAGGCTGGGGCGGAATCCCGCGGAAACGGTCGTGGAACTGGCAGAACTCCGTCGGACGCTGGACCGCATCGGCCTGAGGCACGCCCGGGACATGGTCGACAAGGCCGCTGTCGAACTGAGGGTGGGACCGCTGCCCGACGTCGGCCGGCGCGTCGAGGAGGCTGTGACGCGATGACCTCTCCCGCCGCCGTTTCCGCCGACGCCGTACGCCACGCCGCGCCCGCCGGGCCTTCCGCGTCCGCGGACTCCACCGGGGACGCCGCTCCTCCGGGGGGATCCGGGCCCGAGGGCGCCGTGCCGCCTGACGCAGCATCGGCTGTTGGCGTGTCCTCTGATGCCACGCTCACCGCTCCCCGCATCCTCGCCCGCTGCCGCGACCTGGTGCGCCCTTCCCTGGTGACCGCCATAGGGCGGCTTCATCCCTGGCCGGGCGAGATGGCCGCGTTCTCACTCGGCTGGTGCGAGGTCGGCGGTGAGCCCGCTGACGGGTCGTTCGAGGGGAAGGGCGTGCGCCAGGCTCTCGCCGTGCTGTGCGCCGAGGCCGCGGAGGCACCCGGTGAGAGCGCGGTGGCGGGCGCGGTGGCCGTCGAGCTGATCCACACATTCTCGCTGCTGCACGACGACATCATGGACGGGGACGGGACCCGGCGGCAGCGGGAGACCGTGTGGAAGGCGTACGGCACCGGGCCCGCCGTACTCGCGGGCGACGCGCTCTTCGCCCTCGCGGTGCAGACCCTCGCCGAGACGCCGGGACCGCACACGGCTGCGGCCGTGGCGCGCCTGTCCGAGACGCTGAGCGGCCTCGTACGCGGCCAGGCCGAGGACCTGCTCTTCGCGGCCCGCCCCTGGACGGGCCACCAGGCCGTCCGGACCGACGAGTACCGCGCCATGGCCGAGCTCAAGACCGGTACCCTGCTGGGCTGCGCCGCAGCCCTCGGTGGCCTCCTGGGCGGAGCACCGGCCGGCACCGTCGCCGCGCTGGACCGTGCCGGGCGGCACCTCGGGGTGGCCTTCCAGGCCGTCGACGACCTGCTGGGCATCTGGGGTGACCCGGCGGTCACGGGGAAACCCGTGCACAGCGATCTGCGGCAGCAGAAGAAGACCTTCCCTGTGCTCGCCGCCCTCGCCGGTGGTGGCCCGCACGCCCGGGAGCTGGCCAACCTGCTGAACTCCCCGCTCATCCTGGACGACGCGGGTGCCGTTCACGCGGCAGCACTCGTGGAAGCGTGCGGTGGCCGCACCGCCACCCTGGCAGAGGCCGGCCACCACCTCGACGCGGCCCGCGCCTGCCTGCGGGGCGTACCCCTCGCCCACCGCGCGGCGCGCGAGATCGAGGTGCTCCTCGGCTTCCTGCTCCACCGCAGGCTGTGAGTACCCGGCTGCCGGGTGTCACACCACCGCCCCACCCCGATGACGGGTCCGGACGTGCCGCCGGTGTGCCGCTCGGCAGCGACCGCTGACGGGCCGACACCTGACAGGTGGAGTACAGGTCGGCTCGCGGCCGGGCTCGGCGGGTGACCGGCACCCCCGTCGTACCGGGGAAGGTCACACACGGAGCAACCGGTCGGTGAAGGCGTTGCCGAAGACGTTGTGCGGATCGAGTCGGTCGAGCACGCCGATGGCCTCCGCCCACTGGCCCGGACCGTAGGAGGACGGGACGGTCGTCCCGATGACCTCCTGGTCCGCCCAGGCTTCCGTATCGGTGTACGCCCAGCCCTTGGACCACTCGACACGGGTGAGGGCGTAGCCTCCGTCGAAGGTCGCGAGGAGGAACCGCTCCAGGTCCCGGTAGAACGCGTGGGCTCCCGGAGTGGTCGGCTGGGTCAGTACATCGATCCACACCGCGCAGTCGAACTCCGGCCGGTCCACCGGGGGTCGCACGACGGAGAGCAGGGGCGGCCGGGCGCCGGGGGCCGCCGACTCCTCGGGCCGGTCCAGCCCGCCCACACGGATCTCGACCTGCCCGTTGACGGGGAACTCTCCTCGTGCGGCACGCGTCCTCAGCTGCTCGCTGTAGTAGGCCGCGAACTGTGAGACGACGCGCTGCACATCGGCGCGCCGGGTCAGAACGGCGTACCCGTTGGCGGTCTCCCGGAGTGTCGTGGGACGCAGGTAGAACTGGAGGTTGTGGGCGGCGCCCCACAGGTCCGTGGCGAAGGTCGCGGCCAGGCCCGTAGCCGCCACCGTGTACTGGGCGGCACCGAATGCCGGGGCCAGGTACCAGGCGGCCTCCCCCAGCATGCGCCCGGCCAGGCGGGCGACGGGCGTGGGAACCGAGTCGCTGAAGGGATAGTTGTACGGATGGTGCACGGTCCTGGCCGTCGGCGGGCGCTCCGGACTGAGACTCCACACCTTCAGCCACGGCTTGTCCGTGAAGGCGAACCAGATCGCTTCCACCCGCCCCGAGCGGTCGAGGAAGTCGGCGAAGGTGTTTCCCCGGCCGGCGAGTGCGCTGCCCGGCGGGGCGAACAGTTCGTCACTGCTGAGATCCACCCGGCTCTGGCAGCGCAGTGGCATCTCCTCGCCCGCCTGGAGAACGACCTCGGCCACGAGGCCGCGGCCGACGTGGGCAGCCAGAGCCTCGCACTCCTTGTCGGAGCCCCGGTGGAAGGTGCGCATCACGTAGGTGGAACGGGCGGCGTCCCAGACGACAGCCGTGACCGACAGGACGAGGTTGCTCAGGGTGCCGTAGGTGTGCCCCGGGCGCGCGGTCTCCCCCGTCGCGGGCACGCTCGTGCCGTGGGCGTCGATGGCCAGTGTGCCGCCGAGCGTCAGCTCCCCCGGTGCGGGGGTGTTGGTGACCCCCAGTCCGTGGCCTGCAAGGTATTCCGTCAGCGCCTCCAGGGTCACACCGGTCTGGGCTCGGACGGCCCCGGGCGCGCCGGCGGGTGGCGTCACGAGTTCCATCCTGGTCAGATGCCTGGTGGTGTCCAGGAGCAGCACCCGCTGGTCCGACTCGGTGGGCCCGGTGATGGTGAGAGGCGACCAGTTGTGTGCCTTGCCGCGCGCACGCAGTCTCCAGCCGTTGCCGTGTGCCCAGTTCGCGAGATCGGCGAGGTCCTGACCGGTACGGGGGGCGCAGGCCCACAGCCCGTGGTGGGTGATCTCGCCGGCCCAGTTGATGTACGGGGTGCGGTACGCCTCCAGCCCTGCGGGCAGTTCGGGAGGCAGCGACGGGGCGGCGGCCGGCGCCGCTGCTGCGGACGGGTGCGCGCCTGAGGACAGGACGCCGCCGGGAACACCGAGGGCTCCGCCCACGACGGCCGCGGCGCGCAGAACCCCACGCCGCGAAGGAGGGACAGGACGGGATGTGGAGCCGGCAGAATCTGGCATGGGCACGAAGGTAAGCGGCACGCACCTCCCGGCCGGTGCGTTCCCTCAAAAGCCTGCGTGAGCCGGCCCTACGGGTGTAAGGGAAGAGGCGTTCGGCGGCCGGCGCTCCAGCGCGTCGCCGCAGAGGAGCGCCCCGATCCGGTCTTCAGCACGGTCACCGCGCCGGAGCTGTACGGGATCGACGCGAAGGTGTGCACGCGGCACCGAGCCCCCACCGCGCTGTGGCGGCCGTGTCGACGAAGAGTCTCCGCCCGCGTCACCCCACCGCTCGGCCGCACCGGGACCGCGCCGATCACCTCCTGCACGGGACCGGCCGCCCCGGCACCGTACCGACGGGGCGGGGTCGCGGCCGGGTGCGTGGTCGTCGGTCCCGCGTCCGGTCAGCCCGGGCGCCGCATGCCGTCGATGATGCGGGTCCAGTTGTCACCGCCGTGTCCGTCCTCGACCGCACGACGGTAGTGGCCCTGCACGGCCAGCGGGAGCGCGAGGTCGAGGCCGAGTGACGTACTGGTGTCGACGATGTGGTCGGATGTCGCACCCATCATGGTGACCGTGCTGAGCTCGCCGGGGTGCTCTCCGGCGTCCAGAGCGGCGCCCGGGTTCTCCTCTCCGGCCCTCATCATCTCGCCGATCGAGTCGGCGGTGGAGAACAGTTCCGGCAGCGCTTCCTGAGCCTTCATGCCTGCGGTGCCCAGCATCGCCGTGGCGTGCATCAGCCCGGAGAGGGCGGAGAGGAACACCGTGAGGTGGGCCTGGTACATCAGTTGGGCGAGGCCTGGATCCTCGCCCAGGTACCTTGGCGTGCCGAGCAGTGCCAGAACCTCCAGGTGGCTCCCCAGGGTCTTCTCGGGGCCGCTGTAGTAGACGTAGGCCGCCTCGGTGCCGACCATCGGCGCGGGCGTCATGACACCGCCGCTGAGGAAGGTCGCGTCGTGGCCGGCCGCCCATGCCGCGGCCTCGCGTGTGCGGTCGGGGGTGTCCGAGCTCAGATTGACCAGCGTGCGCCCGGCGAGCAGTTCGGTGGCGTTGCCGAGGACGTCGTACATCGCCTGGTAGTCGGTGAGACTGAGAATCACGAGATCACTCGCTTCGACCGCCTCGGCAGGGGTCGCCGCGAGCGTCGCCCCGTCGGTCACGACACCGTCGGCCCGACGAGCGGTGCGGTTCCAGACGGTGACCGGGTGTCCGGCGGAGAGAAGCGTACGCGTCATCGCCTGTCCCATCGGACCGAGTCCGATCACGGTGACAGAGCGGTCGTTCCTGGAGTTGGGGTTGTTCCGTCGTTCGTTCACCCTTCCATGGTCGAAGAGCGCCGCTATTCTCGGAAGTACCCACTATCTTCTTCGGTACTTACCTTTTCGTAAGGGGAATCTGCGATGGCCAAGGCGCCGAGGTGCGGGCCTTACATCTGTGGCATCGACGCCGCGCTCGACGTACTGAGCGGCAAGTGGAAGGGATTGATCCTCTGGGAACTCGAGTCCCATGGCGTACGTCGCTTCGCTGAGCTCCGCCGCGGTCTGCCGGGAGTGAGCGAGAAGATGCTGACCCAGCACCTGCGGGAGATGGAGCAGGACGGTCTCGTCATCCGGGAGGTCTATGCCCAGGTACCGCCGCGGGTGGAGTACTCGCTGACCGAGCACGGGCACACACTCAACCGAGCGCTCGGACCGCTCGGCACCTGGGGGGACGAGCGGATGCGTCGCGAGGGCTCGGCCCTGATCGACCTCACCGAGACCCCGCACGGCTGAGGACCGTCCCGCTGTCACTCCCGGTGCGGCCTGGCGTGGGGGCTGCGCCGACTACCCGCGGGCGCGGCCGACCGACACGCAGGACGGACCCCGGGCCGCGGGCCGGTCGCACCTGGCCTCCGGTTTCAGAGGCAGGCCCGGCGTGCCCCGCGGACATCGCAGGGTCCGGAGTCCACGCGCCGCCGCCTATCCCAGGAGAGCGGCGACGGTGATCAGAACCGGAATCGAGAGGATGGTGGACAACAGGATCGACTCCCGGGCGAGTTGTTCGGCGACACGGTACTGGGAAGCGTAGGTGAAGAGGTTCTGGGCGGCGGGCAGCGCCGACGTCACGACGACGTCGAGGAGAGCCGCGCCGTGCAGGTGGAAGACACCCGCTCCCACACCCCAGGCGATGAGGGGCTGGACAGTCGTCTTGAGCGCGGCGGACAGCACGATGGCGGGCCGGTTGTCCCCGCGGGCGGGTATGCCGCTGCCTCGCAGGGAGATCCCGAAGGCCAGCAGGACCGCCGGGACGGACATGTTGCCGATGAGGGTGAGAGGTTCGAACACCGGAGACGGGACGGTCCATCCGGTGGCGGCCACGGTCACGCCGGACAGTGAGCCGACTGCCATCGGGTTGCGCAGCGGAGTGGTCAGGCGCTGCAGGAGAGGGCGGGGTTTGCCGGGTCTGCTGAGGTCCAGGATCGTCAGGGCCAGGGGGGTGACCACGATCTGCTGGAAGAGCAGGACGGGGGCGACGAGCGAGGCGTCTCCCAGTACGTACACGGCGATCGGGATCCCGAGATTGCCGGCGTTGACGTAGCTGGAACACAGGGCGCCGATGGTGAGCTGTCCGGTGCCCCAGCCCCGGAGGAGTCCCACGGTGACGAAGATGGCGGCTGCGGCGGCCGTTGCGGCGGCGGTGACGAGGAGCCGCTGGGAGAAGACGACCGAGAGGTCCGCGCCCGCCAAGGTGGTGAAGAGCAGTGCGGGGGTCGCCACGTTGAAGGCGAGCCTGGTCAGGACCGTCCGGCCGTCGTCCCCGAGATGTCCCCGGCGTCCGAGGACGTATCCGACGCCGATGACGACGGCGATCACCGCGAACCCGGTCAGAACTCCCTGCATGAATTTCCTTGCTGATGAATCGTGTGCGGCCGGTCGGTGCGGATGGCCGTCCCGTGCCGGCGGCCCGGACCGTCGATGCCGTATGCGGCGGCGTCGCCCGGTCACGGGAGACCCGGAAGGCTCGCACCTCCGCCCGCTCCGGAAGCGGGCCGGCGGTGGCACCGGCGCGGTTCGACCGGGAGTCGCAGGGGTTGCAGGCGGGGCGGATCCGCCCTGCGCCACTGCCCCCGCTTCTTCCCGAAAGCACGCTCGACAGCGTGTTGACCAGGGCTTAGCTTACGGTCACCGTGGACTGGTGAGTCCGTCGCCCCGCCCGTCGTCGTGGGCTGCGGGCCCGGCCCGGGCTGCCCGGGCCGGCGCCGCCACCGGAGGTGACGTCGGCAGGAAGCCCGGTGGGCCCGATCGGCTCGGCACAGGGCCGTGGAGGCGAGGGCCTTTCGTCGCGATCGGGCCGGATCAGGGAGCGGGGTCCTGTGGCGGGGACACCTCCCACGCCGTTCAGGCCGCGAGCGGTGCGCCAGGACGGACGTCCGGGCCACCCTGACCTTCGCTCATGCGGGGCTTCCGGGGGTGACCACGTCTTCACCGCCCGGTCATCCGGTGCCGTAGAGCGTCGTGAGCAGTTCGATCGCGGCGTGCACCGAGGGAGGCGGCCCGTCCCGCCACCAGACGAGTCTCACCGCGATCGGTTCGGCATCGCGCACCGGCCGGTAGACGATGCCGGGGCGCGGATACTGGTGGGCTGTCGACTCGGCCGTCATACCCACGCAGCGGCCCGTGGAGATGGCGGTCAGCCAGTCGTCGACGTCGTGCGTGTCCTTGATCGCGGGCCGGGAGCCCGGCGGCCACAGATCCGTGGTGGTGGTGCCCGTCCTCCGGTCGACGAGCAGCGTGCGCCCGCCGATGTCGGCGAGCGTCACGGAGCGGCGCCGGGCCAGGGGATCGTCGGACGCCATGGCGCACAGACGCCGTTCCAGCCCCACGACGGCGGAATCGAAGCGGCGGTCGTCCAGCGGCCGGCGTATCACCGCGAGTTCGCAGGCGCCCTCCGCAAGCCCGGCGGAGGGCGAGTTGACGCGGACCAGTTGCAGCTCCGTCCTGGGGTGCGACTCGGCCCAACTGCGCTGAAACGCCAGTGTGTGCCGGCCGACGGCCGACCAGGCGTAGCCGATACGCAGGTGGACGTGGCCCGAGGTGGCGTCCCGGACCAGGTCGTCCACATCGACGAGCACCCGCCGAGCATGTGCCACTACGCGCACCCCCGCCCCTGTGGGACTCACCTCACGGGAGGTTCGCCGCAACAGGCGTACCCCGAGGGACCGTTCGAGCGAGGCGAGCGTGCGCGACACGGCCGCCTGGGACACACCGAGCGCGATGGCCGCGTCGGTGAAGCTGCCCTCGTCCACGATCGCGACGAGACAGCGCAGCTGCCGGAGATCCACATCCATGACTCAAGCGTATAGACGGGACGGCAGATGCATTATGCGCAAGAGACTCGACGCCGCAGCATCGGGGAATGCCAGCAGTCACCACTCCCCCGACCACCACCGGTGCCGCCGCCCCGAAGCCAGGCTCCGAACGGCTGGCCGGTGTGATCACCATGCTCGGCAGCGGTCTCTCCAACCAGACCGGTGCCGCGATCGGCTCCCTGGCCTTCCCGGTCCTCGGGCCGGTGGGTGTCGTCGCCGTTCGCCAGTACGTCGCCGCGATCGTCCTGACAGCCGTCGGACGGCCCCGCCTGCGCACCTTCACCAGGAAGCAGTGGTGGCCAGTACTGCTGCTGGCACTGGTTTTCGGAACGATGAACCTGTCCCTCTACTGTGCGATCGACCGCATCGGCCTCGGTCTCGCGGTGACCCTGGAGTTCCTCGGCCCTCTCGGCATCGCGCTGGCCACCTCACGCCGCCGGGTGGACGCGTGCTGTGCGCTGATCGCGGCGGCGGGCGTCGTCACCCTTGCGCGGCCGCAGCCTTCCACCGACTACCTGGGGATGGGACTGGGCCTGCTGGCCGCCGTCTGCTGGGCGTCCTACATCCTGCTCAACCGCACCGTGGGGGAACGCGTTCCCGGCGTACAAGGATCCGCGGCGGCCGCCGCACTCTCCGCCCTGATGTTCCTGCCGGTCGGCGTCGTCCTCGTCGTCCAGCGACCGCCCACCGCGGGGGCCGTCGCCTACGCGCTCGCCGCCGGCCTCCTCTCCTCGGCCGTCCCCTACCTGGCGGACCTCGTCACCCTGCGCCGGGTACCCGCCCGGACCTTCGGGCTCTTCATGAGCGTCAACCCCGTCCTGGCCGCCGTGGTCGGCTGGATCGTCCTCGGCCAGGATCTGGGCTGGACCGCGTGGGCGGCCATCGCGGCCATCGTCGCCGCCAACACCCTGAGCATGGCGGGCCGGCCGGTGACGGCCTGATCGCCGCGCGCCGCGCAGATCCGGCCCGCACCCACCTGAATCCCTACCTGACGCCCCTGCCCCGGTGCCCCGTCGGCGACGAGCCGTCCGGTGCGTCGAGGGCCGGGCACCAAGCGGCGTCCAGGCGCCTGGTGTGACCTGCGTGGCAGCCATGGCCGCCCACAGCCGCTCCCCCGCCCCGACTCCGCCGCAGCACCGCGGCAAGCCCTTGCCGGGGCCACGGCGGCGTGGCAGGGCAACGCGTCCGTGCAGAGGGCGCTCGTGGAAACCCTCGCCATCACATGCTCCTGGCACCGGCCTTGATGGCTTCACGAATGCGGAGGTAGGTGCCGCAGCGGCAGATGTTGCGGATGCCGTCGAGATCGGCTTCGGTGATTTCGCGTCCTTCCTCCGCGGCCCGGCGCACGAGGGCGACGGCTGCCATGATCTGGCCGGGCTGGCAGTAGCCGCACTGGGCCACGTCCTGGTCGAGCCACGCCTGCTGCATGGGGTGCAGGTCCGCGCCCACCGTGGCCGGAAGGCCTTCGATCGTCGTGACTTCGTCGGTGGGGTTCAGGTCCCCGACGGGAATCGCGCAGGGGTTGACCGCCCTGCCGTTGAGATGGCTGGTACACGCTTTGCAGACGTTGATGCCGCAGCCGTACTTGGGGCCGGTGACACCCAGGACGTCGCGTAGCACCCACAACAGCCGCACATCGTCGGCGATGTCGACGGTGACCTGCTCGCCGTTGAGGCGGAATGTGTGCTTGGGCACGTGAGACTCCTTGCGTCAGTAGGCGTGGTCGCGGCCATCGGTCGGGGACTGCGGAACGGGTGGGACCGTCGGCTTCGGTTCGAAGGAGAGCGTGCCGTGGTTGACGGGAAAGGTGGTGGGCATTGTTCCGGTCGCACGTCCGTACGCGCATGCGACCGCGGCCATCGTCGCTGCGACGCCCAGCTCGCCCGCGCCGCCCGGCTTCCCCGTGGTGTCCGGCATGATGATGATGTCCAGCTCGGGTGGAGTGTTCCACTGCCGGGTGTAGAAGTAGTTGTCCCAGCTGGCCTCCAGGAAGTACCCGTCACGCAGGTGCAGGCTGGAGGTGAGGGCCAGGGCGATACCGTCCATGGCGCAGCCCATCATCTGGGCCTCCAGCCCCCGTGGGTTGATGGTGAGGCCGGCGTCCACGGCGAGGACGACCCTGGTGACGCGTGGTCCGGCGACGCCGTCGCGGATCGGACGGGCCACGGTCTCAGGCCGGCAGTCGATCTCCACCAGGACCGCGCTGGCCGAGTGGTATTCGGAGTGGAGGGCGATTCCCTGCGCCGTTCCATCGGGCATCGGCCTGCCCCAGTGCCCGGCTTCGGCGACTTTTTCCAGCACCGCGAGGCATCGGCGGTCCTTGAGGAAGTCGCGCCGGAACCGGTAGGGGTCCTTTCCCATCTTCGACGCCAGTTCGTCGATGACGAGTTCCCGCGCGCAGGTGACGTCGGGAGAGTAGACGTTGCGCATGCTGCCGGTGTTGAAACTCTTGTCGGTCTCGTTCAGCAGCCGGCTGTTGACGCCGAAGTTGTACGGCATCGACTGGGAGAGCTGGAAGAAGGTCTCGGAGAATCCGAGGTCTGCCACCGGAAGTTTCGCCGCCAGGGCGGTGAAGATCTCACCGAAGCCGTGACCGAGGTCGGTGGCGACGCTGGTGTGGCGTTGCTTGTAGCTGAGGACGGTGTCCCCGACGTAGGAGATGCGCACCCGGGACGTGGCCATGGGATGCGCACGTCCCTGGCGTGAGTCGTCGGCCCGGTGCCACATGAGTTTGACCGGTTTGCCGATCTTCTCGGAGACCTCGACGGCTTCCAGCGCCGCGTCGAAGAAGAGCTTGCGTCCGAAGGACCCGCCGCCTTCCGTGACATGCACCGTCACCGCGCTCAGCGGCAGTCCCAGGTTGGCGGCGATCGCCTCCTTCGCGACGATCGGCGCCTTGAGGCTGGACCAGATCTCGGCACGGTCGGAGCGGACGTCGGCGATGGCGCAGTTGGGCTCCAGCGCACTGTTGCTGCGGAAGTGAAAGGTGAACCTGCCTTCGACGCTCGGGGTCAGTGGCGGGAGCCCCATCGTGATTTCCGCGGCCTTGAGTTCCCTGAGCACGGAGTCGTCGCTCTTGCCTTTCGCGCTCCCCGGCACCCACGACACCTTCAGGGCGCGTACGGCGTCGATGCACTGGCCGAAGGTCAGGGCGCGTACGGCCACGCCGCTCTTGATGACGACGACGTCCGTGACACCCGGCATGGCCCGGACCTCATCGGTGTTGGCGACGGATCCGACCTTTCCGTTGATCGTCGGCGGACGGCACACCATGGTCGGGAAGGCATCGGGAACGGTGAGGTCCATCGCGAACTTCTTGCGTCCGGTCACCGCGTCCAGAGCGTCGATGCGACGCTGCGGAGTGCCGATGACGGTGAACTGCTCGGCCGGCTTGAGTTCGGCGGTGACCTGCTGGGTCCGTACGGCCGCGGCCTTCTCGGCCAGTGCCCCGATGCCGATGGTCCGGCCTGCGGGGCCGATGACCACGCCCGCCCTGATGGTGACCTCGGTCAGGGCCGCACCGAGTGCCGTCGCGGCGGCCTCCAGCAGCCTTCCGCGCGCCACGGCGGCCGCGACCCGGATGGGGGTGTAGGTCGCGATGGTCGTGTTGGACCCGCCGGTGAGCTGGTTGAACACGAGTTCCGGCCGTGCGTCGGCGAGGACGACCCGGACCCTGTCGAGGGGTACGTCCATCTCCTCGGCGATCAGCATGGCCGTCGACGTGGTGATGCCCTGCCCCACCTCGGCCCGCGGCAGCGCGAAGGACACCGTGCCGTCCGTGTGGACCTGGACGGTGATCAGACCGGAGGTCGGCAGAGCTGCCAAGGTCATGACATCGTTGAGGTCGACCAGCTCCGTGATGTCGGCCGAAGGCACGTCGGCTCTGGCCTGCTCGGCAGGTACGAGTTCGGCGGCAGCCACCAAGGTCGGTGCCGCCAGTACGAATCCCAGGAACCTGCGCCTGTCGAAGGCGTGGCTCCCGGACGGCGGCTGGGCCGCCCGGTCGTCACCGTTCACCATCGGTCTCCTCTCCCGCGCGCCCTTGCGGCGTCATCTGTCCGGGAGTCTGGCGGAGGACTCGTCCCGGCGTCCCGATTCGGCGCGATCTGGTCGGTGGTTGCATGGTCGCTCCGGCTCCGGCTGGGGTGGTGGACGGGGCTGCCGGGGGCGGTGGAGGGTACCGCCCCCGGCAGCGTCAGGCGGCTGTCGCACTGACGGATGTTCCGGAGCCGCTCAGGACGGACGGTTGACGTCCGGGATGTCGATCGCGATGGGCCGGCCCTCGGCGAGGAAGAGCAGGACGAACTTACGGAGCGCTTCCTCCAGCGTCCACAGGACCGCAGGGACGGCGGGCAGCGGGACCAGCCCCTCACGGAAGGCCACCAGCAGCGGCCAAGCGGTCGATATGAGCTTCTCCAGGATCGGCTGCTTGGACAGGCCGATCATGTCGCCGACCTCGCCGCCGAGCGTGTACCTGGTGAAGGCGCTGATCAGAGGGCGTGTCAGGCCGGCGTCGAGTTCGGCCACGATCCCGAGGAGGACGTTGGTCAGTGCCTCACCCTCCGGGCTGTGGGCGAGGATCGGGTCCAGTACCTGCTTGGACTGGGCCTCGGCCGCGTCCCACGAAGCGGGGATGTACTCGTCGCTGACGCCGAGCATGTGCGCGCTCACCTGCCACACGTGCAGATACGCATCCGAGTCGGCGGTGTTGACCCGGACACCCCACTCCTTCATCCTGCGCATGACAAACGTGGCCAGGCTGTGCCAGGTGACCATGATGTCGGCCTGGCTGATCGGGATCTTCTGACCCCCGCTGGTCCCGGACCATCCGGGGGACTGCGGCAGCAGATGGCGTACCGCGGCGTGCACCATGCGTGTCTTCACGGCGGTCACGATCATCGAACCCTGCGGCAGGTACGCGTCCAGGTCCCCGATGTCGTAGCCGAGCCGCGCGGTCTTCGCGATGCGGTCCTTCATGTCCGCGCCGCCCTTGGAGTAGTAGACGGCGCGCGCCTCCCTGGGAATGGCGGTGCTCATCAGGCCGCTGCCGAGGCCGTAGAGAGCCCCGACGTAGATGCCCTTGGTCTTGCTGAACTGGGCGGCGCGGTCGAGTTTGCCCTTGTCCGCCCAGGTCGGCATCCGACGGGCGTGCTCCATGAACTCCTTGAGGTCCGCCGGGAGTCCGTCGGGCAGCGGCTGGTCGTTACGGGTCCACCGCTTCAGCAGTGTGTTGACCCGGGGTACGTCGCCGCGGTCGATCACGGAGGCGAGCACCGGGTCCGCTTCCTCGTCCCACACCCATTCCGGGTCGACACCCGCCCCCGCCCCGGCCACCGACCCGCTGGGCGACCAGGTCCACAGGGACCGGGCGCTCGCCGGGGAGGCTGCCGCCAGCGCCCCGGCGGCTCCCAGGGCCCCGCCTGTCATCAACATCTTGCGCCTGCTGAACGCGTCCATGCTTATGAGCTCCTTCTCGAGTCCTGATCGGTGGACACCACGGGGAGAGAACAGGGGATGCGCGGCCGGGTGCCGGTGGAGCGGCGCCGCACACGCCGCGGGTGACGTCAGCGGGATCCGGGCCGGTTGGTGTCCGGGATCTCGATCCGGGCGCCCCGGCCCTTGGTGAGGTAGAAGAGGATGTACTGACGAGCCGCCTCGTCGATCGTCCAGGCGAGGGGCGGCACGAGCGGCAGAGGGATCAGCTTCTCCCGGAAGGCGATCAGCCTCGGCCAGACGGTGGCGATCACCTTTCCCCAGAACGCCTCTTCGGGGATGCCGTCCATGTCGGCGACCCGGTCACCGACGAGGAAGCGGGCCAGTGCGTCGACGAGTGGGCGGTCGATGCCGCCGGGGCTCGTCTGCTCGGCGAGCTGGCCCAGCAGGATGTCGGTCAGCTCGACGCCCTCCCTGGTGGAGGCGAGGATCGGGTCGAGGACCTGCTTGGACTGGGCGTCGGCCGCGTCCCACGTGGCGGGGATGTACTCGTCGCGGACGCCGAGCATGTGGGCGGTCACCTGCCACACGTGCAGATAGGCCTCCGAGTCGGCCTCGGTGATCGGGACCTTCCATTCGACCAGCTTCTGCATGGCGTACGTGGCCAGGCTGTGCCAGGTGACCATGATGTCGGCCTGGCTGATCGGGATCTTCTGGCCGTCGCCGGTCCGGGTCCACCCCGGGGACTGCGGCAGCAGGTGACGGACCGCAGCGTGCACCATCCGGGTCTTGACGGCGTGCACGATGACATCACCGTCCGGCCGGTAGGCGTTGAGGTCTCCGATGGCGAAGCCCAGCAGGCTCGTCTTGGCGACGCGGTCCTCCATGTCGGCGCCGCCCTTGGAGTAGTAGACGGACCGCGCCTCCCTGGGGATGGCGGTGCTCAGCATCCCGCCTCCCACTCCGTTGAGCAGATTGAGGTAGAAACCCCGGGACTTGTTGAACTCGGCCGCGGTCTCCAGCTTGTCCCGGTCGGCCCAGGAGGGCAGTTGCCGGGCCTTCTCCATGAAGTCGCGCACGTCCTGGGGGAGTCCGGCCGGCAGCGCCTGGTCGTTGCGGGTCCAGGTGCGAAGCAGCTCGTTGACCCTGGGCACGTCACCGCGGTCGATCACCGAGGCCATGAGCCGGTCGGCCTCGTCGTCCCACACCCATTCCGGGTCGAGGCCCTCTCCCGTGCCCGCGATCGACGCACTCGGGGCCCACGTCCACAGTGACCGCGCGGCGGCCGTCGAAGCCCCGCCCAACACCCCGACGGCCCCCAGGGTCCCGCCCGCCATCAACATCTTGCGCCTACTGAGTCCATCCATAGCCCCGAACTCCTCCTTGAGTCCTTCAGCTCTGAGGTTCTCCAGATTGGTACAATGAAACATATCGAGCATCTCTGTGTCACCAGATGAGCACAGGTGAGTCAGGAACGCCAGAGTCCTATCGAAATCAGGAGGCGCTCGCGGATGCTCCGCCACGGAACCGGGGGCCTCCGAGCCAGGATCCGGCCGGATACGAAGCCCGCTGTCGGCAGATCTGTGCCGGCCTTCGCCCGGAAGCCACCGTTCGAATGATCAAGCGAGCCCTACCGGTGGTTGCCGAGCGTGTCGCGAGGCGAGCACGTGTCCCCGGGGGTACGACGTCGTCGCAGCACGGATGCCGAACCCCTTGAGGAGATCATTCATGTACGCAGCAGTCCGGCGATATGAGGGTGTAGTAGATCCGGCCGAAGCGGGACGCCTCGTCGCAGAGGGGTTCGTACCACTCGTGCGCCAGGTCCCCGGATTCGTGGCCTACTACTGGATCGATGCCGGAAACGGGGTGATGCTCTCGACCAGCGTCTTCCAGGATCGTTCCGGCGCCGAGGAATCCATCGAGCGGGCGGCGCGCTTCGTACGCGACAACCTCGCCGCTCACCTCCCCAACCCTCCCCAAGTCACAGCAGGCGACGTCGTCGCCTCTGCATAGCGCTGTCCCGAGCATGCGCAGCGGTGTCCGGGGCACGCGCCGGCTTCGGCACGCGCATCACGGAAACGGCGCGGAGTCCGACTCCGCAATGCCCCCGGACCCCGATCCGCACAGCCGAGGGCTGTCGTCGGAACCCAGCCGAAACCGATCAACCGTGGAACGGGGAGTCGACGGCCGGCGGGACGCAGGGTCTCGCGACTCGTTGCAGAGGCCGCACTTGCCGGCCGTGGTCTCGGTCACCGTCTCACGTCGATGAGGCGGCCGACCGGTCTCACGGACATGACATCACCTCAGGACGCGGGGCCGGCCGCCGTCCGGGCAGGCCACGACGGCGGGGTGGCCTGCCCGGCATGAGCGCCCCGGTCGTCGTGCAACGACCCCGTGCGGCTCGGACACTCTCTTCAAGCGCGTCCCGCGATGCGTGAACGCCCCGGAACACCTCCCCGTAGCGCCCGCACGCACACCCCGCCACCCGAACTATGGTGTCCCGCCACATACGCCCCTGACCTGCCCCTTCCTACGGTATGGCGACACGGAAACGTCCCCGCCAACTGTCCGGAAGTGGTATCCATGGCCGCCCCAGCAACCGCTCCCCCACCCCCGTCCAACCTCCGCCGCATCGTCGCAGCGGGCCTCGTCGGGACCACGCTGGAGTGGTACGACAACTCATCCGATCGGGGCTAGGACCTGCGGCTTTCCATGATTCCGACCTTCGAAGTCAGCACGGAACCAGCACGGGGTTTGTGGCGCGCTGACTCGGTAACTGGCCGACTTGCGTCGCAGCGTACTCCGCTGCCCCCGACGGCCTCCGACGGCCTCCGAACATGGTTGCTCAGTGTCACCAACAGCCCGAGCCGACAGGGGTAACTGCTACTGACAAAGGCTGCTGATCATGAACTTTCGGCCTGCTGACCCGTAGGTCTCGCTTGGACCATCTCCGGTCGGCCGGGCCCGCCCCGGCAGCAAGCACCACATCATCGTCGACCGCCACTTGCACTGCCGGCGCCACCGGCCCCGGCAGCTGTTCACCGACCGAGGCTTCGACTTCGGCAACTATCGCCGTCTTGTCGGCGCGCGTGGGATCGCCCGCCGCGGCACTCCGCACGGCTCAGGCCTGGGCAAAACCCGATGGGTCGTCGAGCGCACTTTCGCTTGGCTTCACCAGTTCAAACGGCTGGCATCCGCTACGAGATACGCGCCGACCTCAACCTCGGACTGCTCCAACTCGCCTACAGCGTCGTCGTCTGTTTGAGACGACGCAGGATCTCATTCTCAACGATCAATTAAAGAGCGTTTTTCCCGGCGGGGATGTTTGATATGTCGAGCGCTGTGAGGCGGGTTGGGTCACACGCGGAGGCGTGTGAGGATCCGTCCGTGGAGTGCGATGTGTGTGGACGCATGTGGGTGGCGAGTGGTTCGAGGTCTCGCGGCCGCCGTACTTGCCCGTGGACATGCGTTGGGAGCGGGCCGTCGCGGACGGCCTCACCGCCGACGTCTCCCATGCTTTCGGCATCTTCGACAGGACGCTGTGCGGAATCCAGGTAGCCGGCATGTCGCCGTCGGATTACTGGTGGCTGCCAGAGCGGGAGAACGCCGGTGGCGCCTGCCGGGATATGGCGGGTGTCATCGATGGCCGCTGGCCGCAGGCGTTGAGGAGCGAGGACGCGCGGGTCAGCGTGGCTCGGCGGCTATGAGTCCTTCCAGTTCGGAGTCGACTCTCGTGTGAGCCTGCGGCTCAACCCACAACTGGCGCGACAGCTGAACGGCGGCAGAGTCGGGCTCCTGCGAATCACAGCAGGTAGGGCCACAGGCTGACGCTGTTCCGCTCCACACTGATCTCGACCCACGTGCCATCGACAGCAGCCGATGGCGGTGGGTCGGCGAGGTCGAACAGGATGTGGGTTCCAGCTACTTCCAGCGTGGCTCCGCCATCGCCCGTCAGGCCCAGCCGCCCCCGAAAGGCGATCCGACCGTCTTCCGCCCCATCCACCCCGGGTGAAAATGAAGTGGCCGGTCGAGTGTTGCCGCCCCAGGCCACGTCCTCTTCAACGGTCCATTCCACATAATGCTCACGGCCCACCCCCGTCGGATCGCCGCACCAGAATGCCTCGGCGGAACCCACCTCCGAGCGCACCCGAACCGTCGCGCGCCCGTCGGCGACCCGCCCCACCGCTTCCACGTGAACCAACACCCCGCAATCATCCACGGCAGCACTGCATTGCCAAACACTCCTGCCAGGACAAAACGCCCTTTAACCGGCGGCTACTTCTGACCTCGGCTTGCGTCGGGGGATGAAGCGGCGCCAGCCACGCTTGGCGCGTCGCAGCTAGCGACAAGCAGTTCGGATCGCGACAGGCGTAGGCGCCTTGCCGCGCGCTACAGGCCGCGCCAGCTCACGAACTCATGCCCTCCAGCCGCTGAGAACCCTTCGCTGAACGGGTGCACGTCGCCCGTCAGAGCCGCCACGCACAACGCTGCCACTCCGCCGTCGAACACAGTCCAGCGGCTCGTCCCGTGCGATGTCTGCCTCCGGAAGACAGCTGCCCGCCAGCCGTCGGGAGCGCCCTCCCGCAGCCAGAACGCGACATCGCTGCTGGCCGAGTCCGCGAAGGGCAGCAACGGTGGCAAAGCCCCTCCCCGCAGGAGAAATCCCAACTCCTGGCGATCCCGGTCAGAGAGAGCGGGTTCGCCTCTATCCAGGAGATCCCCGTACGGCGAGCCAGAGACCGGCGGCGTGCTCACTGCCAGGTACTCATCGATCTCGCCGCCGCCGTACAACTCCACGAACTCACGGTAGTCAGCCGGGAACGGCATGCCCGTCGTCCGCTCGATCTGCTCCCAGTCCACCGTGTCGCCGCCGGAGCTGGGCGGCGGAAGCAACTCGCGCAGGCGGGCGACATCAGGGTGAGACATATGGGGGTCCCTTCACTCACAGGGCGGACGGCCATGCTCACGGCTGCCCCGGTAGCGGCACGTCGGCACCGGTACGACTGTCGATGGCGGTGCCCAGGTTCTTCCAATTACGGCCGGCAGTGTAAATGAGGTTCGAGACCGTGGTGGCGTCGGCACCTGCGTAGCGCCCCTGCTGTTCCAGGCCGTGTAGGACATCCGGAACTCGTGGGGGGCGGTTCGGCTGCCGGTGTAGACCGGCGTCACCTCGTACCGGACGACACGCTGGGAATCGACGAGGGACCGGACGGTGTCCTCGAAGGCCAGCAGGCTTTCCATCGGGGGAATCGGGCTCTGAGGCTTGACGACATAGGAGTTGGCACCGGCTCCGCAGGTCGCCAGGTTCGCCAGGTCGGTGCCCGAGCCGCTCAGCTGTGCGCCGAGGAGGTGGCAGGCATTGACGTCGCGGGGTCGGCCGCCCAGATAGCCGACGTAGGAGCGCGGGCCCGGTTGCCGTGCGCGGCGTCCCGTGGTCCAGGGTCCACCCATCCGAAGCCCTGCCTGCGGCAGTCCTCCAAATCATCCTGATCGCCGCCGGAACCGGGGGCGATCCCTGCTGCCGGATGCGAGGTCGGCGCCTGGTCCGGCATGTACTGGTCGTTACCGGTCAGGTTCAGCATGTTGAGTGCACCGACGACTATTTTCCAGCCGTCGCCAGGCGTCCAGCCGCCATTCTTGGGGTCCCAGTCGGGCTTGGGCGTCGGGCGGCTGGGCGCGGGCCCGGGGTTCGGACCGTGGTTGACGTTCTGGTCGATGACCGGGCGGGGCGGGCGAATCACGGCGCGGACTGTCTGGGCCGCAGCACTACCCCAGTTCGCGGCCGACGACAGTCACAGTCCGTATCGACCAGGCACAGGGCCTGCTGGCCCCTACACGCCGCGCCAGCTCACGAACTCATGCCACCGCTCGCCGAGAGCCGTTCGCTGGACGGGCGCACCTCACCGGTCAGAGCTGCCACGCACAACGCCGCCACTCCGCCGTCGAGCAAGGTCCAGCAGCTCGTCTCATGCGGCGTTTGCTGCGTGGTCCAGGCTTCCTCGGCAAACGGCCGTCCCGCATTTCGCACGCCTGCGTCACCACGACTCTGCCACACGCTTCAACTGCTGAGTGATTCCTTTGGGTTGTAGCTGCCCGCGTCGGTCAGGAAGCCGAGGACGTCGGCGAACCCCCTGAAGAAGAAGCTGTCTCCTTCGCCGGTCCACCAGAACCGCTCCTCGGCTGGGCCTGCGGTTCCGCTCGTCGTCTTCTCGGTGAGGTGGTCGTCGAGGTCGTAGCCGTAGGTGGTGCCGGCCCTCTGCGTTGTCTTGTCCAGGTTGGCAACCCTGTCGCTCGCGAGGCGGCCGAGGCTGTCATAGGTGTAGTCACGACGGGCAGTGGCCTCGTACTCCGTGGAGCCTGCGGGCTTGACCGCGTACTCCTCGAGCAGGGGCCTGCCTGCGGTGTCGAAGTCGTACCAGATGTCGCTGTCGCTGAGGGAGTCCCAGACCCAGTCGATCCGGCCGCCGTCGTCGTACCCGTAGTACGACTCGGAGTCGGCGCCCACCCGTTCGGTCATGTTGCCGTCGGCCTCGTAGCCGTAGCCGACCTTTCCGCCAGGGCCATCGGCGGTCAGCAGCTGGCCTCGGTCGTTGTAGGTGTAGGTGTTCCGGGTGAGGACGTTGTCCGTGCCTGCTGCGGTGATGCGGCCCGCGAGGTCGTAGGTAAGGGTGCGGTCGGTGGTGGTGGCCTCCGCGCCCGTGCCGGTCTCGCGAACGAGGCGGCCGAGGCCGTCGAAGGTACGGTGGCGCTCCACTCCGCCGGGCAGCAGCTCGGCGATGTCCTGGCCCGCCTTGTCGTAGACGGTCGTCCAGGTGCGGTCGGTGAGGGCCGGGTGGGCGGTGGTGGAGGGTTCGATGGTCGACTCGGGCAGGTTCCAGGGCGTGAAGGTGTACGTCGTGGTGTTGCCCCGGCCGTCCGTGAACCGGGTGCGGTTGCCTGCCACGTCGTAGCCGAAGGTCGTCGTGATGGACTTGGCGTCCGTCACAGGTTCGACCTGCTTGGTCATGTGCCCCAGTGCGTCGTAGGTGTACGTGGTGCGCGCTTGGGTGCCGGAGACGGTGGCCGCCCTGTTGCCGTCGGCGTCCACCGTCGCCGCACTCATGGTGCGCTCGTACAGTGCGACCTCGTCCATCTGACCGGTGAAGTGGTAGGTACCCGCTGCCACCCCCATCCAGCCGGAGCTCGCGTAGCCCGCGCCGAGGTAGGCGTGCGGCCTTCCCTGGTCGGATATGGTGCCGGCCATCGTCCCGACCAGTTGACCGTCCAGGTAGAGGGACTGCGTATTCACCGCTCCGGTCAGGACGGCGTGGTGCCACTTGTTGTCGGTCACCGTCTGGCTCGACGTGATCGGGTCCGCGCCCGGGTTGCCGGCCAGGTACCACTCCCCGCGCAGCTTTCCGGCGGTGTCGATGTTCAGCGCAGGCCGCCATGACGTGGGGGTCTCGCCCAGTTCCACGTCCTGCAGGCCCATCAGCACACCGGACTTGGCCGTCTTGAACCACAGCTCGACAGTGGGAGTGGTCGGGCTCGTGGGCAGATCGTTGGGCAGCTGAACGTAGGAATCGGCGCTCCCGTCGAAGGTGACGGCGGTGTCGTCCTCTCCGCGCGAGCGGAGGTGAGCCGGTCAGCATCGGTGCAGGTCAACGCCGCCCGGTAGATGTGTTGTGCCGCCACCTCTTGCCAGCCCGTCTCCAGCCGCCGCAGTCCGGCCTTCGCAGTCTCCATTCCGAGCACGCCACCCGCCCGCCCCGGGAATGGGTCTACACCTGCGGCATGTCTCAGTCCCGCGGCCCTCACGGTCCCCCTTCGAGGCAGAGACACGCGCCTCACGGGTCTGGCAGAAGGACGCGTCCAAACGGAACCTCCAGCCGCTCCGCACCGAAATGCCCGACTGCAACGCAGCGTAGTCAGCACCAAGTCAGCACGGGAGAGGTGAAGACGGGTGATGACGTGGGCTTTTAGTCAGCACCAAACCAGCACGGGAGTCAGCACCGCCCTCTCGAAATATGCCGAACAGTGCAACTCGGACAGTCCGCTCCCGCCCACCCCCACGAGGCAGGAACAAGCCGCGGCACCTCCCCGTAGCGCCCGCACGCACACCCGCCACCCGAACTATGGTGTCCCGCCACATACGCCCCTGACCTGCCCCTTCCTACGGTATGGCGACACGGAAACGTCCCCGCCAACTGTCCGGAAGTGGTATCCATGGCCGCCCCAGCAACCGCTCCCCCACCCCCGTCCAACCTCCGCCGCATCGTCGCAGCGAGCCTCGTCGGGACCACGGTGGAGTGGTACGACTTCTTCCTCTACGGCTCCGCTGCCGCGCTGGTCTTCAACAAGCTGTTCTTCCCCGACTCCGACCCGCTCGTGGGCACCCTCCTCTCCTTCCTCACCTACGCCGTGGGCTTCGCCGCACGTCCCATCGGCGCCCTGGTGTTCGGGCACTACGGAGACCGGCTGGGGCGCAAGAAGTTGTTGGTCCTGAGCCTGCTGTTGATGGGCGGGGCGACCTTCGCCATCGGGCTCCTGCCGACGCACGCCACCATCGGTTCCGCCGCGCCCGTCCTCCTCACCGTGCTGCGCCTGGTGCAGGGGTTCGCGCTCGGTGGTGAGTGGGGCGGCGCCGTGCTGCTGGTGTCGGAGCACGGCGATGCGAAACGGCGCGGGTTCTGGGCATCGTGGCCTCAGACGGGGGCGCCCGCCGGGCAGTTGCTCGCGACCGGGGTGCTCTCCGCCCTCACCGCCCTCATGTCGGAGTCCGCCTTCGAGTCATGGGGCTGGCGAATTCCCTTCCTCCTCTCGGGCGTACTCGTGATCCTGGGGATGTGGATCCGTCTCTCCGTCGATGAATCGCCTGTCTTCAAGGCCGCCCTGGCCAAGGCCGAGCAGCGCAAGGCGAACGATTCCGCCGCCGAGAAGATGCCGCTGGTCGCTGTGCTGAGGCACCACTGGCGCGATGTGCTGATCGCCATGGGTGCGCGGATGGCGGAGAACATCAGCTACTACGTGATCACCGCGTTCATCCTCGTGTACGCGACGACCGCCGTGGACCTGAGCAAGCAGACTGCGCTCAACGCCGTACTCATCGCATCGGCCGTCCACTTCGCCGTCATCCCTATGTGGGGGGCGCTGTCCGACCGGGTGGGGCGCAGGCCCGTCTATCTGGTCGGTGCCATAGGTGTGGCGCTCTGGATGTTCCCGTTCTTCGCGCTGATCGACAGCAAGAGCTTCGGGAGCCTGCTGCTCGCCGTGACCGTCGGGCTGATCTTCCACGGTGCCATGTACGCGCCGCAGGCGGCCTTCTTCGCGGAGATGTTCGCCACGAGGATGCGCTATTCGGGTGCGTCCATCGGCGCCCAGTTCTCGTCGGTGGCCGCGGGCGCCCCGGCGCCCCTCATCGCCACCGCGCTGCTCGCCGACTTCGGCAGTTCGACACCGATCTCGCTGTACGTCATCGCCGCCGCGCTTCTCACCGTGCTGGCGATCGTGTGCGCGAAGGAGACCAGGAGCCGGGACCTCACGGACATCGAGCCGGACGACCGGCGGGCCGCGGATTCCGCGACGATGCCGGCCGACGCCCGCAGCGTCTGATCAGACCGCGCCCGAGGGCCCGGCTCCACCGTCCGCGGGGGAGCCGGGCCCTTCAGGCTTCGGGGTGCGCGCGAACCAGGTGGGGCCGTCCGTGAGGGACTGCTTGATCCGGAACAGCGAGAACTCGCTCAGCGGCGGCAGTGCGTCGATGCCGAACCACGCGACCTCCAGCGACTCGTCGTCGTTCACCCGCGCCTCGCCGCCGGTCGCCCGGCACCGGAAGGTGATGTCGAGGTACTGGCAGCGGTCACCGTTGGCGTACTGCACCGGCTTCAGTGCCTGGGTGAGGACGACCCGCTCCGCGACGCAGTGCACCGCCGTCTCCTCGTACACCTCGCGCTCCGCTGTCAGCGCGGGCTCCTCACCGGGCTCCCCGATACCGCCGATCACCGACCATTTGCCGGTGTCCGAGCGCCGGCCCAGCAGCACCCTGCCCTCGTCGTCGAAGACGACCGCGGTGACGCCCGGCAGCAGAAGCAGCTGGTGACCGGCGGTGGCACGGATGTCGCGGATGAAGTCTGGAGTAGCCATACGACGAGCCTACGTGGAGGCCGGGACGTCTTCCGGACCGGCCGCCAGACCCTCCCGCCCCTTCCTCGCGCGCACCGAGCGCACCGTCACCCAGCCGAGACCGGCCACCGCGAGCAGCGCCAGAACGCCCTCCGGCAGGGCCCCCAGTCGGGTGGCGGGCGTGAGCGAGGACCGCAGGGGCACCTCGTCGACCAGGGCGTCCGGGGTGAACATCTTCGTCCTCTGGACGATCGTGCCGTCCGGCCTGATCACAGCGCTGACACCGCTGGTGACGGGCACGACGACGGACCGCCCGTGCTCGACCGCCCGCACCTGGCTCATCGCCAGCTGCTGGTAGGTCATCTCGCTCCGCCCGAACGTCGCGTTGTTGCTCGGTACGGCGATCAGCTGTCCGCCGTCCTTCACGGTGTCGCGTACGGCGTCGTCGAACGCGGCCTCGTAGCAGGTCACGAGCCCGACCTTCGTGCCTGCCAGGTCGAACACACCGACCTCGCTGCCGGGACCGAAGTCCCGCTGCACCCGGTCGACGTCCTTGCTGAAGACGCGCGCGACGGACCGCATCGGCATGTACTCGCCGAACGGCTGGATGTGCCGCTTGTCGTAGGTGTCCACGGGGCCGCTCTCCGGGTCCCACTCGATCAGGGTGTTGCGGAGAGGCCCGCTGTCCGGGCTGAGCACGGCGCCGATGACGGTGGGGGCGCCGATGGCCCGAACGGCCCGGTCGATGGCCTCGCGCGCGTCGGCGTTGCGGTACGGGTCGAGGTCGGAGGAGTTCTCCGGCCAGAGGACGAAGTCGGGCTGCTTCACCTTGCCCGCCGCCACGTCCCGGGCGAGCTGCTCCGTGCGCTCCGCGTGGTTGTCCAGGACGGCACGGCGCTGGGAGTTGAAGTCGAGTCCGAGGCGCGGCACGTTGCCCTGGATCGCGGCGACCGTGGCGGTGCCGTCCTCGGGTGAGTCGTCCACCAGCGGGAGGGCGGCCAGCGCGGCGGCGACGGGAGCCGCCACTGTGACGGCAGCCGCGACGACGGCGGAGCGGGGCACGGTGCCGGTGGTGCGGTAGCGGCGGACCTGCCTGACGGCTGCCAGGAGTCCGAAGCCGCACAGCACCACGGCGAAGGAGAGCAGGGGGGTGCCGCCCAGCGCGGCGAGCGGGAGGAACGCGCTGTCGGCCTGACCGAAGGCGATCTTGCCCCAGGGGAAGCCGCCGAACGGGACGCGGGCCCGGAGCGCCTCGTCCAGAGTCCACACGGCCGCTGCCCAGACGGGCCAGTACGGGAGCCGGGTGACCAGGGAGACACCGACGCAGCCGATGGCGATGAACAGCGCTTCGGCGACCGCGAGCGCGAGCCAGGGGACAGGACCTACTTCCTCCCCCGTCCAGTGCAGCAGCGGCAGCATGAAGCCGAGACCCGCGAGGAGGCCCAGGCCCAGCGCCGCACGCAGCCTGCGTGCGGTCAGTACCCAGCCCAGCAGGGCGAAGCCGGGCAGCACCAGCCACCACAGGGGCCGGGGCGGGAAACTCGCGTAGAGCAGCGCACCGGACAGCACGGCTGCGGCCGGCCGGACGAGCCGGGGCCACAGCTTTCTGCTGCGGGACGCGGCGGCGGGCGGCGGTTCGACGGTGGTGATGGTGGCGCTCACCTGCCGGAGTCTACGGTGAGCAGCTGTGAGGACGGCAGTGGATCCGGCCACCCGGGGGCACCGGGGACACCGGCCCCGAGGAATTCGGCAACGCGAGGCACCGGCGCCGCGCCGGGTTCAGGGCGCCGATGACTTCCCGGTGGCCGAGAGGTGCAGGCGGTCCCGGATGAAGCGTACGGCGGTCTCCGCGTCGTCCACCGTGACGGTGAAGGTCCTGCCGTCCCCCAGCCGGAGCACCAGCGCCTCCCCTCGGCGTACGACCACTGCCGTGCCCTGGTCGGGGCGCCAGCGGTAGCCCCAGCCGCCCCACTGGCGCGGAGTGACCTTGGGGGCGAACTCCGCGCCCACCACATGCGTGAGCAGGATTCGGCGCCTCGGCAGTCCGGCGTGACCGCACCGCACCTCCAGGGCGTCACCGTCGACCTTTACGGCCACGTGCACGAAGGCGAGGGTGCCGAAGAGGATCAGGAGCCCGGCGGCGACGCAGCCGATGACTGACATGAGCAGCGGGGCGAAACCGGCACCCCACGCCGAGTCGACTGCTAGTTCGATACCGAGTGCCAGGCACCCTGCTCCCACAGCGGCGAGCAGCCACTGGAAGCGATTGGTGGCCCGTCCCGTCCAGACCGTGCTCGGGGCCTGGCTCGAACCGTGCCGCGCGTTGCCGGGGTGGTCCGTCATGCCAAGCAGCGTACCCACGTTCCGCACGGCGAGGAGCGCGGCCAGGGTGGCTCGATCGGTCAGATCGCGGGGCTGACGGCCTTCAGCAGCAGGCCCTCGGCGTAGGCGAGAGCGGGTTCGGTCAGTTCGGCGGTGTGCCCGCCGAGGAGGACGGTAAGGGTGCCGACCGGTTCGGCCGACGGAGCGGGTGCCGCCCCGATACGGCGCAGCGCCTGGGCAGCGACGGCTTCGGCGGAGCCGTGCAGCACGAGCGGTGCGCGGCCGGGCAGGTCCCGCTCCACGGCGGCACGGATGCGCTCGGCGACGAGCTCGTAGTGGGTGCAGCCGAGGACGACGTCCGTGACACCGGCCGGGGTGAGTGCGGCGGCGGCGGCCACCGCACGGTCGATCGCCGCCTCGTCGGCGTGCTCCACGGCGTCGGCGAGGCCGGGGCAGGGTACTTCGGTCACGTCCACCGCCCGCGCGAACTCGTCGATCAGCCCACGCTGGTAAGGGCTTCCGGTGGTCGCAGGCGTGGCCCAGATGGCGAAGGGGCCACCGCCCGCGGCGGCCGGCTTGATCGCGGGCACCGTGCCGATGACCGGAAGGCCGGGCTCCAGTTCGGCTCGCAGAGTGGGCAGGGCATGGACGGACGCGGTGTTGCAGGCGATGATCAAGGCGTCCGGCCGGTGGGCCGCGGCAGCCTGTGCCACGGCGAGGGCACGACGGGTCACGTCCTCGGGAGTACGCGGCCCCCAGGGCATCGAACCGGGGTCCGAGGACAGCACCAGATCGGCGTCCGGCCGCAGTCTGCGTACAGCGGCCGCTGCCGCGAGCAGGCCGATTCCCGAGTCCATGAGTGCGATCTTCACCCGGTCACCATAGTCGACAGCCCTTGCGACGCCTCCGGAGTGGGGCACACTTCGACGGATGAGCGCCGTTGCCTGGATCGCCTTGGGTTCATTCTTCGTGTGGGTGTGGCTGTTGCTCGGCCAGGGCTTCTTCTGGCGGACCGACCAGCGGCTGCCGGTGCGCCGGGACCCCACGCGCTGGCCCTCGGTGGCCGTGGTCGTACCCGCGAGGGACGAGGCCGCGGTCCTGCCGGTGAGCATGCCCTCCCTGCTCGCCCAGGACTATCCGGGTGATGCTGAGATCTACCTGGTCGACGACTGCAGCAGCGACGGCACGGGGGACATCGCACGCGCGCTGTCCGCGCGGTGCGGAGGACTGCCACTGACCGTGGTGACGCCCGGTGAGCCGGAGCCGGGATGGACGGGCAAGCTCTGGGCGCTGCGGCACGGGATGGCGCTGGCCCGGCGGCGCGAACCCGAGTTCCTGCTCCTCACGGATGCCGACATCGCTCATGAGCCGGACAGTTTGCGGGAGCTCGTCGCCGCGGCCGGGACCGAGGGTGCGGACGGGTTCGACCTGGTCTCCCAGATGGCGAGACTAAGGGTGACGAGCACGTGGGAGCGCTTGGTGGTGCCCGCCTTCGTCTACTTCTTCGGCCAGCTCTACCCGTTCCGCCGGGTGAACGACAAGGGGTCGCGGACGGCTGCGGCGGCGGGTGGCTGTGTGCTGCTGCGTGCCGGGGCCGCCGAGCGGGCGCGGATCCCCGAGTCCATCCGCCAGGCGGTGATCGACGATGTGTCACTGGCGCGTGCGGTGCGGCGCAGCGGCGGGCGGATCTGGCTGGGTCTGGCCGAGCGGGTGGACAGCGTGCGCCCCGGTCCACGGCTGGCGGACCTGTGGCAGATGGTCGCGCGGAGCGCGTACGCGCAACTGCGCCACAGCCCTGCTTTGCTGGCCGGTACGGTCCTGGGTCTCGGCCTGGTCTACGTCGCCCCGCCCGTCACGCTGGTTGCCGGTCTGCTGACGGGTGATGTGGTGGCCTCGGCCGCGGGCGGAGCGGCGTGGGCCGTGATGGCGGGGACCTACATGCCCATGCTCGGGTACTACCGGCAGTCGCTGTGGCTGGCGCCCCTGCTGCCCTTCACCGCGGTCCTCTACCTCCTGATGACGGTGGACTCCGCTGTACAGCACCACCGGGGGCTAGGTGCGGCCTGGAAGGGGCGTACGTACGCCCGCCCCGAGGCCGCACCGGAACCCTGAGCCGGGCGGACCCGGGCGGCTGCGGTCCGCTCGCTGCGGCGTCATTTGCGCCCGGGGGTCCAGTTCATGCCCCACCCGTAGGCGGCGTCGATGGTCCGCTGGGGGCTCACCCCTCGCTGGGGGACGAGGTAGCGCGCCTCGCGCCGCACCGTGAGGTCCCTCCCGTCGTTGGTGATCAGCGCGAGCGCGCACACGGTGGAGGGCACGGTGCATTCGTCGAGGGAGAAGTCGATCGCCGCGCCGTTCTGCGGCTGAAGCGTGACCGTGGCATGCAGATCGGCGAAACTGCGGGCGCCTTCGTAGACGGTGACGAAGATCAGGACTCGGCGCAGCCGGTCCTTGTGGTCGAGGTTGACCGTGAGGTTCTCGCCGGTGGACTGCGCGCCGGTGCGGTCGTCCCCGTCGAGGTGGATGTACGGCGGCTGCCGGAGGGAACCGAAGGCGTTTCCGAGGGCCTGCACGACTCCCTTGCTGCCGTCGCTGAGTTCGTACAGTGCGCACAGATCGAGATCCAGGTCCGCGTGCACGCCCACGGCCCTGCCGAGCTTCGCGCCCCAGCCCTTGAACTGTCTGCGCACTTCCCAGTTGAGATTGACGCGCAGCGCACCGGATGTGCCGCCCTGTTTCGACAGCGATACGGAAGGTGCTTCCTTCGTCAGCGTGACCTTCGTCAGCCTCACGGCCTGTACGACGGGGGGCGCGGGTGGTGGCGCGGGAGGGGCCTGAGGGGCGACAGGGCGGGCGGGGGGCCGGACGGCTCTCTGCGGCTGCTGGGCCGGCGGCGCCTGCTGGGCCGGCGCCTGCTGGGGTTCGTCGACGGAGATACCGAAGTCCGTCGCGAGACCCGCGAGTCCCGTTTCGTATCCCTGTCCCACCGCCCTGAATTTCCAGGCGCCCTGGCGCAGGTAGAACTCACCGAGGATGAACGCGGTCTCGACGGTCGCGTCCGCGCTCTCGAACCGCGCGATCTCGGAGCCGTCCGCAGGATTCACGATTCTGACGTAGAGGCCGGTCACCCGTCCGAAGGCGCCTCCGTCGGCGGAGGCCGCGATCACGACACGGTCGATCGCCGGCTCCATCCGCGCGAAGTCGACCGCGAGGGTGTCCGTGACAGCGCCCCCGGCCGACTGCTTGCCTTCGTGGCGCACTGCGCCGGACCGGTGGGCCGGCTGGTTGTAGAACACGAAGTCGGCGTCGCTGCGTACTTTTCCCGACACGAGCAGGAGTGCCGAGGCATCGACCTCGGGGGTGCCCGGGGAGGTACGCCGGCCCAGTTCGACCCGCACGGCCTGAGCCGGCACCGGGACGTTGGTTCCCTTTTGCATGGTCATGCTCGCCCCCATCACGAGTCCGGCTGCCCGGAGACTTTCCCGACAACTTAATCCCAGGTCAGCCGGGGAGCCCACAGCCCCGACCGGGTGACCGCCGGCAATTCGCCGTCGACCGCGTGTGCCGGCGACGGCCGCAAGGGGTTCGCGCCCCTCGTCCTCGCCGGACTCTGCATTGCGTACGGCCTCGCCTTGGCCGGATCCTCTGCGGGCCGCCCGCCGGCCGACGCGCGGTCGGCCGGCGGGCGGATGCGTTCCAGCGGAAACCGGTCCCTGTCGGAGGCGGCTCCGCTCCTTCCCCCACCCCTCAGAATCCGCTCCTTCCCCCACCCCTCAGAAGGAGACGAGTGGGGCGTGGGTCCCGCACGTCGGGGGCCTGTCACACCGCGCAGCTGACCCCGCTGGGCAAGCCGCCGCGCTCGACTCCGCGTCGGCGAGGAGATCGATCAGTGAACTACGCGCCCGTGCGACCCGTGAGCGGACCGTTCCGACCGGGCAGCCGATGGTCCGGGCGGCTTCGGCGTAGGGCAGGCCGCACAGCTGGGTGAGCACGAACGCCGCTCGGCGCTCGCCCGGGATCGTCGCGAGCAGTTCGGCAAGGGCCACTCCTTCCTCGAACCCCAGGACACCCCGGGGCTGAGCCCGCTCGGCCGCGCTCTGCCAGTCCTGACGGTCCGCGAGCCTGGGGCGGGCCTCGGCGTGGCGAAGACTGTCCACCACCGTGCGGCGAGCGATGGACAGGAGCCAGGTGCGGGCGGACGAGCGTCCCTCGAAGCGGGGCAGGCCGATGAGCGCACGGAGGAACACTTCCTGGGTGAGGTCGTCGGCCGCGTGGGGGTCGGCGCTGAGGTAGGCGACGTACCGCCACACGTCGCGGTGGAGTGCGCGTACGAAGCGATCCGCCTTCTTCGGGTCGCCGTCCCGCGCCTGGAGGGCGAGCAGCGTCGCGGACGCGTCGGAGGCCGTGCTGTGTGATGTCGGAGTTCTGCGGACACGTGGGTGCTGAGCATGAGGCATTGCCGCAAGTCCTTAGGGCAAGGGGTGTCCGGCTGCGCACGGGGCGGCCGGTGAGACGTACGGGGCTGCCGGAGGGCAGCACCGGTGCCCGAGGCCCGCGGACGCCGCGAGCACTCGGGGAACCCGCTGTCGCTAGGCGACAGCCGTCCCTGTGGGCGGGCCCCTCGAGGTGATGATGTGGACGAGCAGGAGCTGCCGGAACGCACGCACGGCGCGCGGGTGACGCAGTCGTGGACGCGGCCGTCCTGGGGTCGGCGTGAGGCACAGCAGAAGCTGGAGCGGTGTCCGGAGCCGTCCGGCGAAGGCACGCAGCAGACGGAACACGGCCCGTTCTCCGTACGCGAGCCACAGACCGCACAGAAGGGCAGCCAGGAAGTGGGCCGCGAGCATTCCCGTGGGCGACATGGCGACCGTGTCGTGGCCACCGTGCATGGCGGCGCCGACGGACGGAGATCCGTGGTCGGCCATCACGTGCACCGCGTGGTGCCGGCCGTCGGCTTCGGCCGACATCGCGCCGGGAGTGCCGGGAGTGCCGGGAGGCGGGAAGATGACGCTCCCCAAGCCTGCGTCGGTGACGATCCTGACCGCTTCCCGTTCGGAAATGGTCTTCGCGCCGTCGCCGCACAGCAGCTCTTCGGCCCACTGACGGGCGAATGACACCGGCCGTGCCTGCGCGGGCTCCTGGACAAGGGACTGAGCCAGCGTGAAACAGACGTGGAGCGCGGTCTGGACGACGACGGCCACCGAGGTGACGGCGGCCGGACCCCTCTCGTGGCCGGCCAGAGCCCAGGCCGTCAGTGTTGTGCCGGTGAACGCGGCGAGGAGCACCCACCCCGGGACCTGGGCCCCCGACATGAGGACGTGGCCGGTAGCTGCGAGCAGCACACAGACGGCTGCGAACGTCGCAGCCCGCACCGCACGGGGACCCAAGCCTGGTTTCATGGCGGGCCCATCCTCGCACCGGCCCGGGCGAAAGCGCAGAGGGGTGCGGGATCGAGGAAGATCCTCCCGGAAGGGAAATCTCCGGGAAAACAGGCGGGGACACGGAACTCCGGCACGTAATCGGCCGAGTTCGTCTTCCGATGGCCTCAGTTCGAGCTACCGGCGCCGAAGCAGCCGGGCCCGTGAACGTACGTCAGTTCCGATGCGGTGTTCCGATGCGGTAAGGAAAAAGAGGCGAAGGCGGGAAGCGCTGAAGGTCCCGCCGACGCGCGCCGTCCCCATCACTCGTCGCAGCTGTTGCGGAGCACCTGTACAAGCGTTGACAGGATGTCTCCCACGCGTCGGAGAACACGCGATCAACACGGCCGGAGTCTCGGCTCGTTCGGCCAGGCCTTCCGTCGAGCCGCGCCTGAAGGCCCCGCGCCGCGTCGAATTCACACGGACGTACGCTCCGGCACCGGCGGAAAGGCACGCCCACTCCGCCGCCCTGCCCTGAGACGTCTTTCCCGATGCCTGCCGCTCACCGCGGTACGGGTGTCTCCCCGGAGACTGCGACGCCTGCCCGCCGGAAGTCGTCCAGGGTCGATGCCGTGGTGTCGGGGGCGACACCGACCGAGTAGTCCAGGAGCACGCGTGCGCGGAAACCGGCCTTGACGGCGTCCAGCGCGGTCGCGCGCACACAGTGGTCGGTGGCGATACCCACCACATCGACCTCTTCCACCCCGTGGGCGCGCAGCCAGTCCGCCAAGGGCACGCCTTGCTCGTCGGCGCCTTCGAAACCGCTCTTGGACGCGCTGTGCGCGCCTTTGAAGAACACTGCGTCGATCTTGCCGCTCGTGGCGGCAGGGGCGAAGTGGGGGTGGAATTCGCCGCCCTGCTGTCCTGCCACACAGTGGACCGGGAAGCTGTCCCGGAAGTCGGGGTTCTCGGAGAAGTGGCTCCCCGGGTCGATGTGATGGTCCCGGGTCGCGACGACGCACCGGTAGTCACGGCCCGCGGCCTGCTCCACCAGCTCCGCGATCGCTGTGGCGATCTGTGCGCCGCCCGCGACGGGGACGCTGCCTCCTTCACAGAAGTCGTTCTGCACATCCACGACGATCAGGCCTCGGCTCATCACACACACCTCTCAGTCGATTCGGGGCAAACGGGACAGCACCCAGCGGCGGCTCGACGGAGAGGGCGCCGTCCCGGGCGGGGCCGTCCGTCAGGACCTTCGGCTCCCGGACTCAACGGCGTCCGCAGCCATTCACCGACGCAGCCCGGTGGCCTTACCCACCCCCCGGGCACCGGAACCGCCGCATCGGCGAAGGGGCCCGAGTGGTCGATGCCCAGGAGTCCGGACCGGTGACCTGATCGGCCGGGGCGCCCCGCCCGCGACCCGGCGCCGGCGGGGACGTGGCGACGTGGCGAGTTGCCGCCCGCGCTTCCCCGATTGCCGTAATGCTTCGGGAGCCGGGGCCGAAGCACTCGATCCGGCGAGCCCCGCGCAGGTGTCGCCCTTTGTAGCCCGTCGGCCACTTCTTGTTATCGGAAGGCTTTGAACGGAAAGCCCCTGTTGTTAACAGAGGCTTTAGCCATGTCTCGGCAGGTCAGGCCGACAAAAGCAGCGTAAAACGGATAACCCCAAGATTGGGGCTCCCCAACCAGCACATCGTGGGCTTAACTTATGTGTCATGACCTCCCCCCGCTCCACCTACGGCAGCGGCTACTACGCCGCGCCGTCGTTCCCCGACACCCCGATCTACGACTCCCTGGTCGCCGAGCGGGGGACCCCTCAGATCGCGCCGATCCGGGTCCCTGCCGCCTACGACACCGGGAACAGCTACCTGCCGGCCCTGCCGTCGGCCCTCCCGGCCCTGCCCGCGGCGCCGTCCCAGCAGACCGGGTCCTACGGCTACCCGCAGCAGACGGCTCAGCCGCAGTACCAGAACACGGGGATGCAGCAGGCGCCGATGATGCAGCCGGCACAACTGCAGCACGCGCCCGCGCCGTACATCCCGCAGCAGCCGTCGGCGCCCCGCGGGTACCAGCAGGCGCAGCAGCAGCGCCCCGGCACGGGTTACGAGGCGATGCGTCCCGCGTCCCCCCGCCCCGCGCCCGCGCCCGCTCCCACGCAATCGCCGTACGAGGATCCCTACAACCGCCCGTACCAGAGCCGGGGGTACTGACAGCCGCCCACCGTCAGTGACGACTGGCAGGATGAAGGAATGCTTCCTCCTGCGCTCAGTGCCGTATACATCCATCCGGTCAAGTCGCTGGCCGCTCATGCGGCCGACGAGGCGGCCGTCGAGCCATGGGGACTCGACGGCGACCGCCGGTGGATGCTCATCGACAACGAGAGCAAAGTCGTGACCCAGCGTCAGCAGCCGCGCATGGCACAGCTGTCCGCCGGGATCCTGCCCGGTGGCGGACTGATCCTGTCGGCGCCCGGCAGCCCGTCGCTGACTGTGGAGGTGCCCGATCCGGCGCACACCGTCGTCGCCGAGCTCTACCCCGGCAAGGTCGAGTTGGCGGTGGCGGCAGAGGCCGCACACGCCTGGTTCAGCGCGCGCCTCGGTGCGGAGGTCCGGCTCGTCCATCTCGACGCGCCGTCGCACCGCAGGCCCGTCGATCCGGAGTTCGGCCGGCCGGGCGAGACCGTGTCGCTCGCCGACGGGTTCCCGCTGCTGCTCACCACTGGCGCCTCGCTGGACGCGCTCAACTCGTGGGTGGCGCGGGGGGACCACCCTGAGGAGGGACCGCTGCCGATGAACCGTTTCCGGCCGAACGTGGTCGTGGACGGCACGGCACCCTGGGCCGAGGACGACTGGAAGCGGATCGAGATCGGGGAGGTCGCCTTCCGCGTCGTGAAGCCGTGCGGGCGGTGTGTCATCACGACCACCGACCAGCGGACCGCCGAGCGGGGCAAGGAGCCGTTGCGCACGCTCGCCCGGCACCGCCGGGACGGCAAGTACCTCCTCTTCGGCCGGCACATGATCCCGGAAGGCACCGGTGTCATCCGGGTCGGAGACCCGGTGCGAGTCATCGGCTGACCTCGGGGGCCTCACTGCGTCCTCGGAACTCGGGCAGGAACGCGGGGCGTTGACGGCGTGAGGTTGCTCTCTCTTCGCGCCGCGCGGACGTAATCGCCTCCCTGTCGGGTTATCACGGGTGGAGAAGGGGGTGCATGACTGTGCGAGCGGTTCTGGGAATCCGGCGGTGGCGGCACAATCCCGTGTGCCGCGCCACCGACCGTCACGAGGCGTGGATGGCGCTGGTCGCGCTGCTGCTGATGCTGCTGGCGGCGCCGGTGATCGGCTGGAGGACCGGTTCACTCACCGACGACACGCTCCTGCGGACGGTGCGCGCCCAGCACGAGCAGCGCCGTCCCACCACGGCCGTCGTGGTCCGCCCGGCCCCGGGCGGATCACGCTTCGCCCAGGACCCGGAGGCGGCCGTCGTCGAAGGGCCCACGCGGACGTCCGTGGTGGCCGACTGGCGCGCACCGGACGGTACGGCACGCACGGGCACCGTGACGACGACGTCCAGGAAGACCGACCCCGGCTCCCGGGTCCGGATCTGGACGGACGACCGGGGCGACCCCGCCGTGCGCCCCATGGACACCGCCACGGCACACACCCACGCGGTACTCGCCGGCATCGGCGCGACACTGCTCGCGGGCGGTCTGACGGAAATCGCCCGCAGGCTCGCCGTATGGCGCATGATGCAAAGGCGGTACGCCCGGCTCGACCGCGCCTGGGCGGAAGTCGGCCCCGACTGGGGCAGAACGGGTACGGGCAGCTGACCCCAGGGGCGCAGGTTTCCCTCGTATGCGGCTGATCAGGGCCGTTCGGTGGCCGACCCGTCAACTCACGCCCGTCACGCGCGCTACGGTGGACCGGCCCGCCCGACTCCTCGGCAGGCGGGCCAGAGGGCTGCCGGTGACCGGCGGCACCGCGGACAGGCACGAGGCAGCGCACACGGCACGAGGTGGGGGCACAGCAGCACCATGGCACAGGGCACGGTCCAGGTGACGCACACCGGCACATCGCGATGGCGGCGCCGTACGGGCGAATACGCTTCCCTCACCGCCGCCCTGGAGGCCGCAGCGGACGGTGACGTCCTCACGATCGCCCCCGGCACCTATCGGGAGAATCTCGTCGTCCACCGCGCGGTGACGCTCCGCGGACCCGAAGGGTCCGCCGGCTCCGTACGGATCGCTCCGGCCGACGGCGTCCCCCTGACCGTACGTGCCTCCGCCGTCGTCCAGGACCTCCATGTGGAGGGCCAGGACTCGGCCGCTCCCGCCCTGCTCGTCGAGGAGGGCGCTCCTGAGCTGTCGGACCTGCGCATCGTGACCAGGTCGGCCGCCGGCATCGAGGTGCGGGGCGCGGCCAGGCCCACCGTGCGCCGCTGCACGGTCGACAATCCGGCCGGGGTGGGCATCGCCGTACTCGACGGCGCGGGCGGCGTGTTCGAGGAGTGCGAGGTCGTCTCGGCCGGTCAGGCCGGCGTCTCGGTACGCGACGGCGCGCACCCCCGGCTGGAGCGCTGCCGTGTGCACCACTCGTCGGGCGCGGGGCTGAGTGTGACCGGCGAGGGCAGCGGGCTGGAGGCGGTGGGCTGCGAGGTCTACGAGATCAAGGGCAGCGGGGTGCAGATCGCCTCGCGCGGTACCGCACACCTCACGGACTGCACCGTGCACCGCACGTCGGCCGACGGAGTCACCCTGGACACCGACGCGGTCCTCACACTCGCGGACTGCGACATCCACGACATCCCGGAGAACGCGGTCGACCTGCGGTCGCGTTCGGTGCTGACCCTGACCCGCTCCACCGTCCGCCGGTTCGGCCGCAACGGGCTCTCGGTCTGGGATCCGGGCACCCGTGTCGACGCCAACCAGTGCGAGATCCACGACAGTACGGGCGACTACCCGGCGGTGTGGGTGAGCGACGGGGCGACGGTGATACTCGACTCCTGCCGCGTCCACGACGTGCCCGACGCCCTCTTCGTCCTCGACCGGGGCTCACGCGCGGATGTCGTGGACAGCGATCTGTCCCAGATCCGCAACACCGCGGTCTCGGTGAGTGACGGCGCCACCGCCCAGCTCGACGACTGCCGGATCCGTGAGGCGTCCACCGGAGCGTGGTTCCGTGACCACGGAAGCGGCGGCACTCTGAACAACTGCACCATCGACGCGGCGCAGACCGGGGTGATCGTGACGAAGGGCGCCGATCCGACCATCGAGAGGTGCACGGTCACTTCCCCGGCGGAGGCCGGTTTCTACGTGTCCGCCGAGGGCCGGGGCACCTTCGACAGCTGCCGGGTCACGGGGAGCGAGGGCTACGGTTTCCATGTGATGGACGGCTGCCGCTCCACCCTGCGGCGGTGCCGGACCGAGCGGTGCGCACGTGGGGGTTACGAATTCGCCGACGGCTCCGGCGGCGACGGGCACTCGGGCGGCCCGGTGGCACAGGACTGCACCAGCGACGAGAGCGGCCTGCGCAGCGCCACTCCCCCGCCCCCGGCGGTCCTGACGCAGAGCACCCCCGGGCTGCTCGGCGCGATGCCCGGGCAGCGGACCGCCGAGCCCGTAGCCGCCCCCACGGCTCCCGCTGAGCCGGTGCGCGATTCGGGCGCCGTGCTGGGCGAACTCGACGCGCTGGTGGGCCTGGACAGCGTCAAGCGCGAGGTGCGGGCACTGACCGACATGATCGAGGTCGGCCGCCGCAGGAAGCTGGCAGGTCTGAAGGCCGCGTCGGTGCGCCGGCACCTGGTCTTCACCGGCTCCCCCGGCACGGGCAAGACGACGGTGGCCCGTCTGTACGGCGAGATCCTGGCCTCGCTCGGTGTCCTGGAGCACGGTCACCTCGTGGAGGTGTCCCGCGTCGATCTGGTCGGCGAGCACATCGGGTCCACGGCCATCCGCACCCAGGAGGCGTTCGACCGGGCGCGCGGCGGGGTCCTGTTCGTCGACGAGGCGTACGCCCTGTCACCCGAGGACTCCGGCCGCGACTTCGGCAGGGAGGCCATCGACACACTGGTCAAGCTGATGGAGGACCACCGCGACGCGGTGGTCGTGATCGTCGCCGGGTACACGCACGAGATGGAGCGCTTCCTCACGGTCAACCCCGGTGTGGCGTCCCGCTTCTCACGGACCATCACCTTCAGCGACTACGAGCCCGAGGAGCTGCTGCGGATCGTCGGGCAGCAGAGCGACGAGCACGAGTACAGCCTGGCGGAGGGGACGGGGGAAGCGCTGATCAAGTACTTCACAGCGCTTCCCAAGGGCCCCGCCTTCGGTAACGGCCGGACGGCCCGGCAGACCTTCGAGTCGATGGTGGAGCGGCATGCGGGCCGGGTCGCCCAGCTCGCGGAGCCGAGCACGGACGACCTGACCATGCTCTATCCCGAGGACCTGCCGGCGCTTCCCTGAGGAGCGCTCCCCCGGTCCTCCGTGTCCGCTCCCGCCTGCTGGGGTACGACGGGCCCGAGCCGTTCGAGGAGCGCTGCACGCTCGACGGCGAAGACGGGGTCGGCCTGGTATTCCGAATGCCCCAGGATCGGTTCGGGCAGCGGGTATTCGGCGGTGCGGCCGTAGACCAGGGGGTCCTTCAGCGGGCCCCGGTCCACTTCGTGGCCCTGCCCCTCGTCGATCCGCACCGGGCCGCCGATCGGGTCGGTGGCGCGCCACAGGTTGCGCCAGCAGTCCACGGACCGCTGGAGCCCTTCGAGAGGTACCCGGCCGAAGTAGGCGGGGAACCAGCGCCCGTACAACCGCTCGATAGGGGACCCGTAAGTGAGCAGCGCGACCCGGTGCCTGGCCGCGTCGGGGAGCTGCCAGACCGCTGCCGCGGCGAGCACGCTGCCCTGGGAGTGGCCGGAGATGACGAGTCTGCCGCGGGTGCTGCCCGTCCACGCGCACATCCGGGACGAGAGGTCGGGGACGGCCCGCTCGGCGTAACAGGGCGGCGCGAAGGGATGGGCGGCACGCGGCCAGAACGTGCCCACGTCCCAGAGGATGCCGATGGTGCGCCGGGCGGAGACGTCGCGGTACGCGCGACGGCCGCAGGTGACGAAGAGTATGACGCCGAAACCGGTCAGCCAGGAGCCGGTCGACTGGGCCGTCTCGGCGACCGATTCGACGAACGGGCCTGTGCCGTCCATCGCGAGGCCGGGGACCTCGCCGGTGAGCCAGGAACCTGTCACCGCCGCGGCTCCGAGCAGCAGAGCGGCGGCGGAGAGCAGCCCGACGATCCCCGGGGCTGAGTCGGTGAGCGCGGCGGTGGCCCGGGTGCGTGCGATCCGCCGGGTGCGCCCGGGCTCAGGGTGCTTCTCCTCGTACTCCGCCTCGATCACGGGTGCCAGCCGGCGGGCCCGACGCACGGTGCGGAGCGCCAGCCAGACGACGGGCGGGAGCAGGAGCAGCAGCAGGACCGGAATGACGGAGGCCTGCCAGCTGAGGAGCACGGGCGGCCCCTCTATGTCGGCGCCCGCGCCCATGCCGGGGGTTCCGGGGCCGTCGAGCCAGTCGGCCACACGCTGGGCGACCCCGCCGGTCATCACACCGCCGAGGGCACAGGAGAGCATGGCCACGGCCGGGCCGCCGAGGCCGTGGAGGGTGGTGCGTGGCTCGGGGGCGCTGCGGTAGAGGCTCAGCGCTACCGCTGCGAGTACGACGACGAGCAGGCCCTGGCCAACGGCGAGTGCGCGGAACGCCGCCTCTCCGGGCAGGGCACCGGAGGAGGCCCAGCCCGGCCGTGACCAGCCGGCGTACGCGACCGCGCAGAACAGCAGGGTGAGGGCGGCGCCGGGGAGGTACGTGGTGACCGCCCGGTCGAGGCGGTTGTCGAGCCGCCGCTCGCTGCGCCCCCGGCGGCAGACCACCGTGAGGACGACGAGTCCGCACAGGACGAGTCCCGCTTGGAACAGGACGCCGATCACATCGAGCACAGGGCTCTCGGCACCCCGGTCGTGCCGGGCGGCTGTGCCGCCGACCGCGGCCGCCACCGTGAGGAACCCGGCCGCGGTGTGTGCGGCGCGCAGCCGGGCCACCAGCCTGCGCCCGTACCAGAAGCCGGGCCTGCCGAGGGCGGGGCGGACCAGCGGGGCGCCTGACCGGGTCACGACGTCCGTGTCCGTGTCCGTGTCCGTGTCCGTGTCCGCGTCCGCTTCCGCTCGGTCCGGTTCGTCCCAGGTCAGCGGACGCTGCGATTCGTAGGCGCTCCAGGTCCGGTGCGACAGGTACCAGAGCAGTCCCACCAGGGCGGACGGCACGAGCGCGGCGACGGCGAGGCGGCGTCCGGGCTGGGCGAACCACCCGTCCTGCTGTGTGGAGAGGAAGCCGAGCCAGGAGCGCTGCACGGAGCACTCGGGCGTCCCCGCGCACTGCCAGGCCACCAGGTCGAGTGCTACCTCGCAGGCCGCGGCGGTGAGGAGCACGGTGAGGCTGAGGGCGACGAGCCGCACCAGCGTCCCGTAGAGCCGGACCGCCAGGGTGCGTCCCCGCGCGGTGGGCCGCATCCAGTGGGCGAGGTTGACGACCATGAAGGGGAGCAGCAGCAGCCACAGGGCTCGGGAACCGTTGCCCGAGGTGAGGTTGGACCAGCAGTAGGCCTCGGCGACGGGCCCGTCCCGATGGCGCTCGGGATGCTGTTCGGCTCCGACGTCCTCGGTACGCCGGTGGACGGCGGCCGTGGCGTCACCGGTGATCCTGGTCGTACGCGGGTCCCCGAGCATTTCCTGCGGGGTGGCTCCGCCGACTCCGTGGACGAGCAGTTCCAGTGCGGCGCCGGCGCTCCGCGGGGCCTCGGCCTGGGGGGCAGTGGGCAACGTCGGTGACTCGCTCTCTGGTCCGTCGGTCGCGGCCGGCGGGAGGGGGCGGCTGGGATCTGAACTGATGCGCAGTCACCACCATCGCGGACGGGAGGCACTCCCCGCACCGGGTCTCACCGAATCTCCCCAGTGGGACGGCCTGCGGGGGTGCGTGGGAGGATGAGGGCGTCCCGCAGGACCGCTGCCGGACCGTACGGACAGAGGGAAGGACCGGGTCCCGGCGTTGAGCGAGAATCAGAACCTGCTCGCGGAGCAGCGGCGCGCCCTCATTCTCGACGATGTGCGCAAGCGCGGCGGGGTCAGGGTCAACGAGCTGACGCGCAAGCTGAGCGTCTCCGACATGACCATCCGCCGGGACCTCGACGCGCTGGCACGCCAGGGCGTCATCGAGAAGGTGCACGGCGGAGCCGTCCCCGTCGTCGAGGCGAGTACGCACGAGCCCGGTTTCGAGGCCAAGTCGACGCTGGAGCTCAGCGCCAAGGAGGACATCGCGCGCGCGGCGGCCACGATGGCGGTGCCGGGCAGCGCGATCGCTCTGTCCGGCGGCACGACGACGTTCGCGCTGGCCCGTCACCTCCTGGACGTACCGGGGCTGACCGTGGTGACGAATTCGGTGCGGGTCGCCGATGTGTTCCACGGCGCGCAGCGTCCGACGGCGGCGGGCGGGGCGCGGGCCGGCGCGGCCACGGTGGTGCTGACCGGCGGGGTCCGTACGCCTTCGGACTCGCTGGTCGGACCGGTCGCGGACCGTGCGATCGGCTCGCTCCACTTCGACGTCCTGTTCCTCGGCGTGCACGGGATCTCGGTCGAGGCCGGCCTTTCCACGCCGAACCTCGCGGAGGCCGAGACGAACCGCCGCTTCGTGCGGGCGGCGAGGCGCGTCGTCGTGGTCGCCGACCACACCAAGTGGGGCACCGTTGGGCTGAGTTCGTTCGCGGCGCTCGACGAGGTCGACGCCTTCGTCACGGATGCGGGACTGCCGGACGCCGCCAGGCAGGAGATCGAGGAGCACCTGCCGGGCCTGCTGGTGGCGGGCGGCCCGTCGGACGACTAGTCCGCCGCCACGCGGCGCCCGCAGCTTCCGGCTCCGGGCCTCCTGAGGCACGGACGTCCTAGTATCGGTCTGTGGCCGTATTCCGCATCGAGCGCTTCACTTCCCTCCCCACCGCCGAGGCATGGCGACGGGTGACCGACTGGGAGCGGCACGGTGCGACCGTCCCGTTGACCTCGGTCACCGTCCCTGGGGGCCTGCCCGCGGGGACCGGAACGGTCTTCGTGGCCCGTACGGGAGTGGGGCCGCTGGGCTTCGACGACCCGATGGAAGTGGTGCGGTGGACCCCGCCTGCCGCCGGCCGGGCCGGGCTGTGCCGGCTGGAGAAGCGGGGTTCCGTGGTGCGCGGACGCGCGTCGATCGACGTCTGCCCGACGGGTTCGGGTTCGCACGTGATCTGGGTCGAGGAGCTGCGCGTGCGGCTGCTTCCCCGCTGGGCGGATCCGTTGCTGGCGACCGCCGGCCGACGGGTCTTCGCCCGCGAGCTCCGCGTTCTGCTGGAGGACTGAGATCCCGCGAGGAGGTCCGTGCGCCCTGTCCGGTTCAGGAGGGCCAGGTGCCGGTGGCCAGGAAATGGTCGATCGTCTCCGTGTACGGCCGGATGTCCAGGTGCTGCTCGCTCAGCCAGTCGTCCGAGTAGTACTTGTCGAGATAGCGGTCGCCGGGATCGCAGAACAGCGTGACGATGCTTCCGGTACTCCCCCTCTCCAGCATCTCGGCCACCAGTTTGAAGGCGCTCCACAGCCCGGTGCCGGTGGAGCCGCCCGCCTTGCGGCCGATGGCCCGTTCCAGCACGCGGACCGCCGCGACGCTGGCCGCGTCGGGGACCTTCATCATCCGGTCGATGGCTCCGGGAACGAAGCTCGGCTCCATCCGAGGTCTGCCGATGCCTTCGATGCGTGAGCCGCAGTCGCTCGTCGCCAGCTGATCGTGCAGGGTCCATCCGTCGAAGAAACAGGAGTTCTCCGGGTCGGGCACGCAGATCCGTGTGTCGTGCTGCATGTAGCGGACGTACCGCCCGATGGTCGCGGAGGTGCCGCCGGTGCCTGCGGTGGCGACGATCCAGGCGGGCTCGGGGTACCTCTCGAGCCTCAGCTGCTGGTAGATGGACTCGGCGATGTTGTTGTTACCCCGCCAGTCGGTGGCCCGCTCGGCGTAGGTGAACTGGTCCATGTAGTGCCCCCCGGTCTCGGCCGCGAGGGCGGCCGACTCCTCGTACAGCCGACGGGAGTCGTCGACGAAGTGGCACTGACCGCCGTGGAATTCGATCAGTCGGCACTTCTCCGGGCTGGTGGTCCGGGGCATCACCGCGACGAACGGCACACCGATCAGCTTCGCGAAGTACGCCTCCGAGACGGCCGTGGAACCGCTGGAGGCCTCGATGACCGGTTTGCCGCGCCGGATCCAGCCGTTGCAGAGCCCGTAGAGGAAGAGGGAACGGGCCAGACGGTGCTTGAGGCTGCCCGTCGGGTGCGTCGACTCGTCCTTGAGATAGAGATCGATACCCCAGTGCTCCGGCAGCGGAAAGCGCAGGAGATGCGTGTCCGCCGAACGGTTGGCGTCCGCCTGGACCTTGCGCACCGCTTCCTTGAGCCAGGCACGGTAGTCCGGATCGCTCCGGTCGACGTCCACGGTCTCCATCACGCCACCGCCAGGTGTGTGCTCACTGGTGTCCATCACGGTCTCCTTCGGCTGACGGCGGTACGGCCCGGGGATCCACGATATTCCCCCCACCTGCACAAACGTTCACTTTGAATGCCCATAGCCTTCCCTTGGCCCAGGTGTCCCGGGCGCCGATGCCCCGGACACGCCCGGATTCCGGCCGTCGGCCGGAATCGATGGACGAGGCCTGGTGCACGGACCCCGTCCACGGGCAGACTTGCAGAAGCCGGTACAAGGGGGGCGAAGTAGCCATGGCCGAGACAGAGTTCAGCGCTGCGGATTTCGGCACGTCGGAGTTCGGCGTGGTGGAGTTCCGCGCGAGTGACGTGAGGATCCAACGGTGGGCGCGATCGTTGACCAGGGCGGGGCAAGTGATCGTCAAGGACGGCCGGATCGCGCTGCTGACGAGCAACGGGCGGGAGATCGCCAGCGCCCCGGTGACCACGGTGAGCGCCGGAAAGCCGTGGTTCCTGGCCTCCGACTCGGCGGTCGCCCGTATCAACGGGGTGCGGTACCGGCTGACGATGGGCCAGCGCAACCGCAGGCCGGGCGGGGCAGCGCCGGTCCGCAGATTCCTGGAAGCGCTGCGTAACGCGGCGGGACGGCGGATCTGACGCTGCGGTCGGGCACGGGCACCGCGAGTTGCGGAGCCGAACCCCCTGCGTCACGCTGGTCACACGTCACGGATGGTGTACCGGCGGTGACAGCGGAAGCCGCCCGCCGGAGGCCATGCAGGGCGGACCAAGCACGACCAGAAACAGCAGTCAGCCATCTGCTGGATCCGTTCCTTCGTCTTCTTCCGGACCTATTTCGGGGAGTCGCAGCCGTGATCAGCGAGCCAAGCAGGCACTGCGCGGTGGAGCTCCAGGCCCTGCCGTCGCGGATCGGTCAGGTCCGCAGAATCATTTCGGCGCAACTGCGCTACTGGCATCTCGATCCTCTGATCGACCATGCAGCGCTCGGTGTCACCGAACTGCTGACCAATGTCCACCGGCACGCACAGCCGGACAAGTCATGCACCGTCGAGATCGAGCTGCTGCTCGACCGGCTGACGGTGTCCGTCCACGACCACGACCCCCGGCTGCCGACCATGTGCGATGCCGATCAGTCCGCCACCTCCGGGCGCGGACTGGCGATGATCGCCGCGGTCAGCGAGAGCTGGGGCGTACGACCGAGCGACGACGCGGGGAAGATCATCTGGTTCACCCTGCTCGCACCGTCGTTCACCACCGTCCTGCCTCCCCTCCCGGTGTACGGGTCGACGACCGACGGCCCGTTCGGCTCGGACATCACCGGGCTCATGGAGCCGACGGCAGCGCGGACGCGGGGCCGGTCGGCCGTCGTCGGCTGACCGGAACGTTCCTCCGCATGTCGCAGCGCGCCACGGGGCGCGTCGATCCTGTCGCGTGATCGACGCGCTCCCGTGCGTGCCTCGCCCCAGGCCCCCGCCCGCCTCAGGCGGGACGGGCCGTCCTTGCCGTAGCGGCCGTAGGGCTCGTCCAGGACGGAGAGCCGGCGCCAGCACTCGTCCTCGTCGATCTGACTCGTGGCGGACCGACGGCCCAGCAGGGCGATCGGCGAGCGCTCCCCCACCGGTCCGCCCACGCGGGCGCCGGTGCGTGGCAGCCCGGCCCGTCAGCTGCCTCCCGCCTCGCCCGGCGAGACCACCTGGCACGACTCCCAGAGGTACCGCATAGGGTTCGGTGACGCTCGTATCCAGTAGGAGAAATCGTGACTCCCGACATCGTCGAGGCGATGCACCGGCTCCAGGACCGGAGTTCCGCCAAGCGTCGATCGGCCGCGAAACGACTTCGGCAGCTGGGCGACCCAAGTGCCGGTCCCGCCCTTCTCGAAGCGCTGAAGAACGAGGTTCGGGATCCGCGCACCTGGGAGACGCAGCACCAGATGACGATGGCACTCGGTACCTGAAGATCTCGTCCTTCAGCGCGGGACTCCCGATGCGGTTCGCTGTGCCGGCGGCGATGCCGTCGTCCGTCTGAGCCACATGGAGCAATCCCACACTGAGGCGATTCGCTGGTGCCTGGGTACCGGTGACGAGACGCTTGCGGAAGGAGCGTTGCAGGCCATGGCCATGCTCCGGCTCGTCCTGGACCGGGAAAGCGTCGCCCACGTCCTCGACCACGTCGAGGACAGGCCTCCGCACGACTGGCTTCGATTCTGGCCAGCCGTTGCCGCGGCCGGCTGGACGGGGGAGCGAGTACACGGCTTCCTCACCTCATGCGCCTCCGGCCCCCGAGCCGATGTCGCCGAAGCCGCCACGACCTCCCTCGCAGGGAACTACGGCACCTACCGGCCTCTGTAGCCGCTGTACCCCGGTTCGCCGTGAACCAGGGCCACCTCACCGGAATCCCGGCCGGACATGTGTGTCCCTACCGAGTACCGGCGGAGCCGCCGCGCTCAGCCCCTGCTCTCGCCGTCGGCAACAGCAACAGCAGGTGCCGTAACGGGAACGCACGCAGAGCGTCAACGGCTCCAGCTCGGCAAACGGTCGTCGAGAGGACGCGCGGCGGACGGCCGGTCCAGCCGCACGGTCCACCTTCCTCGTGAGTTCTGTACCTACTGGTATGTACACTGCTCTGATGAGTACACCGGAACGGTTGATCGAGGCCACCCAGGAACTCCTGTGGGATCGCGGCTATGTGGGCACCAGCCCGAAGGCGATCCAGCAGCGGGCAGGTGCCGGCCAGGGCAGCATGTACCACCACTTCGCAGGCAAGCCGGATCTGGCACTCGCCGCCGTGCTCCGCACGTCCGCCGAGATGCGGGAGACGGCGGCACGGTTGCTGGACGGCCCGGGGTCGGCCCACGAGCGGATCTCGGCCTATCTGCTGCGTGAGCGCGAGGTGCTGCGGGGCTGCCCGGTGGGCCGGCTGACGATGGACCCCGACGTGATGGCGAGCGAAGCGCTGCGCGCACCGGTGGACGAGACGATCGGCTGGTTGCGGGGGCGGCTCACCGGAATCCTCCAGGAGGGCCTGGATGCGGGCGAGTTCTCCCCCGGCATCGCGCCCGACGAGATCGCGGCGACCGTCGTGGCCACGGTCCAGGGCGGCTATGTCCTCGCCCGCGCCTCCGGATCGACGGCGGCCTTCGACTCGGCCGTCCGTGGGCTGCTCTCCCTGCTCGCCCCGCACACCACATCGGCCCCCGCGGTCTGAGGAGTACGCGATGCACGCCATGCAGTACGAGATCACGCTGCCGGCCGACTACGACATGGAGGTCATCCGCAGGAGGGTGGCGACCAGGGGCCATCTCCTCGACGACTTCCCCGGACTGGGCCTCAAGGCGTATCTGATCCGCGAACGCGGTGACGCCTCGCAGGTCAACCAGTACGCCCCGCTGTATCTGTGGGCGGCTCCCGAGGGCATGAACGCCTTCCTCTGGGGCCCGGGCTTCCAGGGCATCGTCGATGACTTCGGCCGTCCGACGGTGCAGCACTGGACCGGGCTCTCCTACCGGGAGGGCGTGGCCTCGGGAGCACGCGCCCGCACGGCGGTCCGCCACCGCGAGCGGATCGAGGACAGCACCCGGCCGGCTGTCGCGGTGGAGGCGGCTCTGGAGGAGAGCCGTCGGCTGGCCGGCGCTCCAGGAGCCGTCGCAACGGCGCTGGCCGTCGACCCGCGCCATTGGGAGCTACTGCACTTCACCCTCTGGGAGCACGAGCCGCCCGGAGTGGCCGGCGACCGCTACGAGGTGCTGCACCTGTCGTCGCCGGAGCGTGACCGGCTCGGCCGGGGCAGGCAGTGGTGACCCGGGTCGGTGCGGTCCTTGTGGGCTTCGCAGACGATCACCGTACGGACTGCCCGAGCAGCCGGCCGCACTGACGGAGGGCGCGGTGCCGTAGACGCCGCGCATGCCGCGCCTCTTGCGAGGACCGCGCCCACGGCCGAAGCGGGCGGGGGAAGGAGCACCCGGGGCGGTTCTCGTCGCCGGTCCACCGCAGGGTTGACACCGGCCGCGGCCTGACGGTCCGCGTGCCGACCGGTCGCGCTCCCCCGCGCGGCCGTCAGGCCAGGGCGGCCAGCGGATCGTCGAGTACGGGCTGCCAGGCCAGTTCCGCCGCGCCCACCAGGCTGTTGTGGTCCAGGGTGCAGGCCAGGATGGGCACGCTGCCGCTGCGGCCCCACAGGCTGCGGTCGGCGACCACGGCCCGCAGCCGTTCGGGATCCGCCTCCAGGAGGTCGCGGTGCAGGCCGCCCAGGATGATCCGGTCGGGGTTGAGGATGTTGACCAGCCCCGCGAGACCGAGACCCAGCCGGTCGATCAGCTCCTCCGCGGCGGCCCGCACTTGGGGGTCGCCGTACTCCGTGCGCAGCAGGTCGCCGGACTGCTTGAGCAGTGACTCCTCGGGGCCGGGTTCCCGGCGGGCCGCGGTGAGGAAGGCCAGGGGGTCCGTCTCGACGTCGAGGCAGCCCCGGCCGCCGCAGTGGCACGGGCGGCCCTCGGGGTTCACCGTGAGATGCCCGACTTCCAGGGCGAGCCCCGAACTCCCGGTGTGCAGACGGCCGTCCAGGACGAGGGCGCCGCCCACCCCCCGGTGGCCGGTGGCGACGCAGAGCAGGTGCTGCGCACCACGTCCGGCGCCGTGCCGGTGTTCGGCGAGGGCGGCGAGATTGACGTCATTGCCGGTGAACGCGGGTCCGCTGATGCCCGCAGCGCGTACGCAGGCAGAAAAGATCTCCCGGACCGGCGCTCCGGCCGGCCAGGCGATGTGCAGCGGGTTGAGTGCGGTTCCCTCGGGTTCGGCCACGGCGGAGGGAACGGCGAGCCCTGCGCCGACGCAGCGCAGCCCGCTCTCGCGCAGCAGTCGGGCCCCGGCCTCGACGACCTCACCGAGGACCTGCGCGGGGTCGGCCATGACGGCGACGCAGCCGGGCGCTGTGGCCACGATCCTGCCCCCGAGTCCCACGAGCGCGGCACGGAACCCGTCGGAGTGCACCTGGGCGGCGAGGGCCACGGGCCCGCTGTCCCGGACGGACAGCCGGTGGGACGGGCGGCCCTGCGAACCGGCGGCGGACCCTGGACTGGAGTCGACCTTGATGAGCCCGAGCGCCTCGAGCTCCGCGGCCACCGCGCCCGCGGTGGCACGGGTGACACCGAGTTCGGAGGTGAGCACGGCACGGGTGGGGGCGCGTCCTGTGTGCACGAGCTCCAGGGCGGGCCCGAGCGCGCTGCGGCCCCTCTCCAACTTCGTCCGCGTGGTGGTCGACTTGCCGTTCATGGGGGCGAGTCTCCCATGGTCCCGAGCCGTTGCCGACGCGCCCGCATCCCGCATCGTTCACCGGTCGGCCACCCGGGCAGCAGCCTTGCGTACGCCGTAGTCACAACCCTATCCTGCACTTTGTGCCGCACGTAAACAAACTGCGGACGGCCTTGCCGGGGGGACCGGGCGGAGACACCGCCCCGCTCCCGTCGGCCCGCCTCCGTACCGCGCTGACCGTGTTCTTCGCCCTAGACGGGTTTCTCTTCGCCGGCTGGGTGGTCCGCATCCCGGCCATCAAGCAGCAGACGGGGGCGACCGCCTCCACCCTAGGACTCGCTCTGCTCGGAGTCTCCGCGGGCGCGGTGATCACGATGACGCTCACCGGGAGGCTCTGCCGGCGCTACGGAAGCCATGCGGTCACCGTGGTCTGCGCCGTACTGCTGTCGCTGAGCATCGCCCTTCCGGCACAGATGGGTTCGGTCCTCACCCTCGGTCTCGTACTCCTGCTCTTCGGTGCCGCGTACGGCGGGCTGAACGTGGCGATGAACAGCGCGGCAGTCGATATCGTCGCCGCCCTGCGCCGCCCGGTCATGCCGAGCTTCCACGCCGCGTTCAGCTTCGGCGGCATGGCCGGCGCGGGGCTCGGCGGGCTGGCCGCGGGCAGCCTCTCGCCCATGGTGCATCTCTTCGCCCTGACGGGCATCGGACTTCTCGTCACTGCTGCGACCGCCCCGGTACTCCTGCGCGGGCCGGCTGCCGCGCCCTCCGTGGAACAGCGGGCGGGGGCGACCCCGGAGGCGCCGAGTGGGATGAGCGTCCGCGCGCGCAGGATCGTGATCCTGTTCGGTGTCATAGCCCTCTGCACGGCGTACGGCGAAGGCGCGCTGGCGGAGTGGGGAGCACTGCACCTCAGCCAGGACCTGGGGGCCGACCCCGGTCTCGCCGCCGCCGGGTACTCCCTGTTCGCGCTCACGATGGGCATCGGCAGGCTCACCGGCACCGCCCTGCTCGAGCGGTTCGGGCAGACGCGCACGCTGGTGACGGGCGGGGTGACGGCTGCGGCGGGCATGCTGCTCGGTGCGCTCGCTCCGGCCGTCTGGCTCGCGCTGCTCGGCTTCGCCGTCACCGGTCTTGGCCTGGCCAACATATTTCCCGTCGCGGTCGGCCGGGCGGGCGCGCTGGCCGGACCCAGCGGGGTGGCCGCCGCGTCGACCCTCGGTTACGGCGGGATGCTCCTGGGACCGCCGGTGATCGGCTTCCTCGCCGACTGGTCCTCCCTCCCGGTGGCCCTCACGACGGTGACACTGCTCGCCGCCACAGCGGCGGCACTGGGCTGGACGGCCCGCAACGCAACGAACACCTGAGCGGTTGAGTAGCCGTACTCAGGCGCCGCCGACTCCTCGGACACACGATGGAGGCATCAACCGATCCACGGGAGCGGACATGAGTCACATCGCGACGAACAAGCTGCAGTTGCGCACGCTGGTACGGCTGACCTGCGGCAACACGGCCTCGCGGATCTACCTAGGCCTCGTCGCCGCCGTCGCGGTGCTCGTGGCTGTGGACACGCTGTTCGTATCCCACGACGATGCCTCGTTCGCCGGTGTGTGGCTGTTCTTCCTCGCCGCGCCGACCGTTTTCGTCTTCCTCATCGGCGGCTCGTCGTTCGGTTCGGACACCGGAGGCCCTGCCTGGTTCCTCCATCTCGCACTGGTCGTGTCGGTACTCGCACAGGCCTGCGCGCTGGGCTGGTTCTCCCGGCTGGTCCGCGGCCCCCGTCGGAGCCGCTCGGCGCACCTCCGGGGCGCCTGACGCGACTTGGCGGAATGGCCGCGTGGAGGTATCGGAGCACCTGACAGCCCTTGCCACCGAAGGCCGCGCACTCGCCGCCGCCGCCCGTGAAGCCGGTCCGGAAGCGCTGGTTCCCTCCTCCCCGGGACGGCGGGTCCGCGATCTCCTCGGGCACACAGGCGTGGTTCACCGCTGGGCGACCGCGTTCGTCGTCGAGGGCCACCGGACGCACCTGCCGACCTGGAGTGTTCGTACTCCGGACCGGGGCCTGCTCGGTCCAGGGACCTGCGGGTCCAGGGGCCTGCGGGTCCAGGGGCCTGCTCGGTCCAGGGGCCTGCTCGGTCCAGGGCCTGGTTCGGGCACGGTCCGGTTCAGCTCTGCTCGGATCAGGCCTCGGCCCGGTTCAGCATCCGGGACAGCACCGCGCGCTGAAGGGGCCTGGCCTCCGCGTGGCGGGCCCTGCCGGCATCGGTCAGCTCCACGCGTACACCCCGGCGGTCCTCGGCGCACATCGCCCGGCGTACGAGCCCGTCCCTCTCCAACCGCGCGACGAGCCGTGACAGCGCGCTCTGGCTGAGATGGACCCGGGAAGCGATCTCCTGCACACGGAGGCAGGCGTCGCCACCCTCCGCAGCTTCCGCGAGGGTGTCCAGGACCTCGAAGTCACTGGCTCCCAGACCATGCCGGTCGAGGGCACGATCGAGCTCGCCCAGGGTCCTGGCGTGCAGCGCGAGCATCTCGCGCCACTCGCCGACGAGTGCCTGCTCGGACTTCTTCCCTGCCATGACCGCACGCTAGCAGAGGGTCGAGTTGTCCATGCGCGCGCAACAACTGCATGAGCATGCACGCAGCCGGCTGCGCCGCGGAGGGGCTGCTTGCCGCCGGCCATGAGCCCTGTGACACTGCGGCCATGACGCGACGTACTCAGGCGGAGCGGGACGCGATGACCGTGGAGATCGGCTACGCCTTGGTCAGCGGAGTCGTGGTGGCCGTGGCCACGTTCGCCGGAGTCCTCCTCCCGGCCATGCTCCTCGAGCTGCCGGACGGCGCCGAACGCATACTGTTCCGGGCGGGGGCCGTGCTCGGCGCGCTGGTGTTCACCGTCCGCGTGATCCATGTGCTGTGGCGTGCCCCCCGCGCGGCCGGCGAGGACCTCCCGTCGCCCGTTCAGCCGAGCCGGCCGGGGCGCACCAGCCCCGACTCGTAGGCGAGTACGACGAGTCGCACCCTGTCCCGGGCTACTAGCTTGACCATCGCGCGGCTGACGTGGGTGGGACAGGAGGCGGCACCAGGGTGTCAGCCGCCTTGGGACGCGCGCGGAATGGCGTCAGGCCTCGCGCCTCCCCGCCCCGGGGTCAGACCCTCGTGCCGCCGGCCCCTGCTGACCGGCCGTCCAGCAGCCCCACCGCGCGCCCCAGTTCGTGAACGGCGTGCCGGAAGACCTGTTCGCGCGCCTCGACGACCCGGTTGAACTGGCCGAACAGCTCGAAGGAGACAAGCCCGAAGAGCTGCGCCCACGCGGAGACCAGGGCCACCACCACAGCCGGCGGGAGATCGCCGGCCAGGTCGGCCGCCATGCGTTCGGCCTCGGGACGCAGTTCGGCTGCCAACGGGGGGACGGCGAGCCCCTCGGCGTGGTGGGCGTCGCGCACCACGCCGATGAATGCCTGACCCACACGGGAGGCGGGACCCACGGTGTCCTGCGGAGCGGTGTAACCGGGGACCGGTGAACCGTAGATCAGCGCGTACTCATGTGGGTGGGCGAGAGCCCAGTCCCGTACGGCGGATGCGACCGCCACCCAGCGGGCGGGGTGGCCACCCGGCTGCTCACCGGCCTTCGCACGGGCCGCTTCCGCGGCTTCGCCCACCGCGTCGTAGGCATCGACGATGAGTGCGGTCAGCAGATCGTCGCGGCTGGGGAAGTAACGGTAGAGCGCCGAGGACACCATGCCGAGTTCACGCGCGACGGCACGCAGGGAGAGCTTCGCGGCCCCCTCGGCGGCGAGCTGCTTCCTGGCCTCGTCCTTGATGGCCGCCGTCACTTCGATGCGGGCGCGTTCTCTGGCTCCTCGAATGGTGCTCATGGCATCAGTCTGCCACGCGATCGGAGCACTGAACATTATCGAGAGCACCGCTCTTGCTTTGGGGCGCCGCACTCGTGCACACTGATCTCAAGCGAGAGCACCGCTCTCTCAAAGGTGGGAGTCACCGTGTCGCAGCAGCCCTACTACCTCCAGGCCAACGCCTTCGCGCAGAAGATGAACAGCGTCATCGGCTGGCTCGCACGCCACGGCATCAGCCTCCTCGGCTCGGCCGAGATGTCGGTGCGGGGCCGCAAGAGCGGCCGGATGCAGCGCATCCCCGTGAATCCCCACCACCACGACGGCATCCAGTACCTGGTCTCCGCCCGAGGCCACTCACAGTGGGTGCGCAACATGCGCGTGGCCGGTGGCGGAGAGCTGAAGGTGGGCCGGAAGGTCCGCACATTCACCGCTGTGGAGATCGCGGACGACGAGCAGAAGGTGCGGATCGTCCGCGCCTACCTGAAGCGCTGGGGCTGGGAGGTCAACCAGTACTTCCAGGGCATCACCGTGAGGTCGACCGACGCCGAGCTCCTCGCCGCGTGCCCTGACCACCCCGTCTTCCGGATCACGGTCGAGAGCTGACCCGGTCCGTTTCCCGGCGGTCCATCACATGCAGCGCCCGCTGCGCCAGCGGGTGCGAACGGACCAGCTCGGCCAGCGACGTCGTCCCCCGGGTGACGCCCGCGAACGCGTTCCAGGCAGGGCGGAAGCCCGTCAGAACCGCGTGCAGGAGCCCGGGGCGCCGCTCGAACAGCTTGAGCATGCGGCGTCCGACACTCATCTCGACGCCCAGACCCGCCTTGATCGCGAACGCGTAGTTCAGCGCCTGACGCCGTGCGTCGACCGCGTCGTGCGATTCCGCGATCCGTACCGCCCATTCACCCGCGAGCCGCCCGGACCGCAGAGCGAAGGAGATGCCTTCCCTGGTCCAGGGTTCCAGCAGCCCCGCAGCGTCGCCGCAGACCACCACCCGCCCACGGGAGAGCGGGGAGTCGTCGCTGCGGCACCGGGTGAGATGGCCGGAGGAGATGGTCGGCTCGAATCCGGCAAGGCCCAGCCGCCCGACGAAGTCCTCCAGATAGCGCTTGGTCCCCGCACCGTCACCGCGGGCCGAGATCACACCGACGGTCAGGGTGTCGCCCTTGGGGAACACCCAGCCGTAACTCCCGGGCATCGGGCCCCAGTCGATGAGCACCCGTCCCGCCCAGTCCTCGGCGACCGTCTCCGGGACGGGGATCTCTGCCTCGAGCCCGAGATCCACCTGATCGAGCTTCACCCCGACATGAGCCCCTATGCGGCCCGCGCTGCCGTCCGCGCCGACGACGGCCCGGGCGAGCACCGTCTCACCGCCTGCCAGCACCACGGCGACCGTACGCCGGTCGGGCACAGCGGTGCCGTGCTGCTCCACCCGCGTCACCGCCACACCCGTGCGCAGCTCGGCGCCCGCCTTCTGGGCCTCCTCCACCAGCCCGGCGTCGAACTCCGGCCGGTTGATGAGCCCGAAGAGCATGCGCTTCGACCTGCGGGTGCGCGACAGCTTCCCGTTGAGCGAGAAGGTGACCGCGTGGATCCGGTCCTTCAGGGGCAGTTCGAATCCGGGGGGCAGGGAGTCCCGCGAGAACCCGATGATCCCGCCGCCGCACGTCTTGTAGCGGGGGATCTCCGCCTTCTCCAGCAACAGCACCCGGCGGCCTGCGACGGCTGCCGCGTACGCCGCGGAGGCTCCGGCCGGTCCCGCGCCGACCACGACGACGTCCCATACCGAGGACTCCTGCGGTACCGACGACGACTCATCCGGCTCACGTCCGGCGTCTGCGTTCTCGCTGCTCACGATGTGCTTCTGCTCCCGATCCGACCAGTGGCCCCAACTGCTCACGGCATCCTACGGCGCGACGTGGCCGAACTCCGCTGTGGGAGGATCAGCCATGAATTCGTTGTACACACGACGTCGCGTCCACGGCGTCGCCCCCGGCCGTGTACACACCGCGCCATAGTCCTAACGTCGCACCCACGAGGAGCGTGCCCATGACCGCCCGTCCGATTTCCGAGACCGTCGCCTCGCTGATGCCCCGCGCGAAGGCGGAGCTCGCCGAGCTGGTGGCTTTCCGGTCGGTGGCGGACCCCGCTCAGTTCCCCAGGAGCGAGTGCGAGGCCGCGGCCGACTGGGTCGCCGACGCCCTTCGTGCCGAGGACTTCCAGGACGTCGCCCTGCTCGACACCCCCGACGGGACCCGGTCGGTGTACGGCCACCTGCCCGGCCCGGCCGGCGCTCCCACAGTGCTGCTCTACGCGCACTACGACGTGCAGCCCCCGCTGGACGAGTCCGCATGGATCTCCCCGCCGTTCGAGCTGACCGAGCGCGACGGCCGCTGGTTCGGCCGGGGAGCCGCGGACTGCAAGGGCGGGTTCCTCATGCATCTCCTCGCACTGCGCGCCCTCAAGGCGAACGGCGGCGTCCCGGTCTCCGTCAAGGTGATCGTGGAGGGCTCGGAGGAGCAGGGGACGGGCGGCCTCGAACAGTACGCCGAGGCGCATCCGGAGCTGCTGGCCGCCGACACCATCGTCATCGGTGACACCGGCAACTTCCGCGTCGGACTGCCCACCGTCACGGCCACCCTCCGGGGTATGACCATGCTGCGGGTGCAGCTGGACACCCTCGAAGGGAACCTGCACTCGGGGCAGTTCGGCGGCGCGGCCCCGGACGCGCTGGCCGCGATGATCCAGCTGCTGGCATCCCTGCGGGCCGAGGACGGCACGACGACGGTCGACGGGCTCACGACCGGCGAGGAGTGGGACGGGCTGCAGTACCCGGAGGGCGAGTTCCGCACGGACGCCAAGGTGCTCGACGGCGTGGGGCTGATCGGCACGGGAACGGTCGCGGACCGCATCTGGGCGCGGCCCGCGATCACCGTCGTGGGCATCGACTGCCCGCCCGTGGTCGGCGCGACCCCGTCGCTCCAGGCGAGCGCCAGGGCGCAGATCAGCCTGCGGGTGCCGCCGGGCCAGGACGCCGTCGAGGCCACGAAGCTGCTGACCGCCCACCTCGAGTCGCACACCCCCTGGGGCGCTCGGGTCTCCGTCGAACAGGTCGGCCAGGGGCAGCCGTTCCGCGCCGACATCACCAGCCCCGCCTACACGTCGATGGCCGAGGCCATGCGGCTCGCCTACCCCGGTGAGGAGATGCAGTCCTCCGGCATGGGCGGCTCCATCCCGCTGTGCAACACCCTGGCCGCCCTGTACCCGCAGGCGGAGATCCTGCTCATCGGGCTGAGCGAGCCCGAGGCCCAGATCCACGCGGTGAACGAGAGCGTGTCCCCCGAGGAGCTCGAACGGCTCTCGGTCGCCGAGGCTCTGTTCCTGCGGAACTACGCGGAGTCGAAGAAGGGCTGAGGGGCCGCGCGGGCACGCCGAGCAAACGTGCGCGGGGGCGCACGGGCGGGGGGAGCGAACGTGCGCGGGGGCCGCGCGGGCACGCCGGGTACGCGCTGAGCGAAGTCGCCAGGAGCAGATCTCCGGGCGCCGACCGGCCTGCCGCTCCTACGTTCGCCGCATGGACTGTGTCGAGGTACTCCCGCAACTGCACATGTTCCGATTCCCGATCGGCCGGGCGTACCTCTGGCGTGACGGCACGGAGCTGACCCTGATCGACGCGGGTGATGTCAACGCGGCGGCCGCCATAGAGGACGGTGTGGGCGGGCTCGGTCAGGACCCGGCCGGGATCCGGCGGATCGTCCTCACCCACGGCCATCGCGACCACTACGGCGCCGCGCAGGAGCTCGCGGACAGATACGGAGCCGAGATCATGGCGCACCGGCTGGACGCACCGGCCGTCCGGGGTGAGGGGAGCGTTCCCGATCCCGTCCTGCACGACTGGGAACGGCCCCTGTACGACCGTGCGCTGACGGTCCCCGAAGCACCGCCCACCCGGGTCGACCGCGAACTGGTGGACGGCGACCGACTCCCGTTCGGGGGCGGTGCCCGGGTGGTGCACAGCCCCGGGCACACCCCCGGCTCCATCGGCATCCACCTGCCCCGCCACGACGTGCTGTTCACCGGGGACGCCGTGGCGGGCGTGGGCGGGGTGATGCTGGGAGTGTTCAACACCGACCACGTGCAGGCCGAGGCGTCCTTCCGCCGCCTGGCTGCGCTCGGTCCCGCCGTCGCCTGCTTCGGACACGGTGATCCGCTGACCATCGACGCCACGTCGGCCGGTTCGCCGGACCGTGGAGGGCTCCGGCGGGGAGCCGGCGGCGATCACCGACTGCCGAGTTGAGACCTGCCCGGGTTCGCCGCGCCTCGGACGCCCGCCTGCCGGGGCACGGCGAGCTGTCCGACGTCATGCGCGCTCCCGGTGATCACGCCCTGAGGCAGCCCGGCCCGTGGCAGGATGGCCGCACGTCGGTCCGCGGGGCCGATACCGCGCAGCCGTCCGAAGGGACGGGGGGACCGCGCGCAGAGCGAGGCCGGGGAGCTGGGACGTGGTCGCCTTCTACTCCTCCGCTCTGGACGGAGTCGCCGCCAACCCCGCCCTCCCCACGGCCCTGCTGCTGCGGCTGATCGCCTTCGACGGCGGTGGCGAAGGCCCGCCCTTCCAAGCCCTGCACCGGCCGGGACTGCCCGAGCGGGCCGTGGCGGCTGTTCTCGCCCACCCGGTACCGAACGCGCGGGTCCAGTTCGCGAGGAGCGGCCAGGCGGAGCCCGGACAGCGCGCCCGGCTAGCTGCCGACCCCTCTCCCGAGGTGCGAGCCACCGTCGCGTACGGACCCGAGTGGACACACGACCCCAGGAAGAAGGTCCGCCCGCTGCCGGACGCCGTATGCACGCGCCTCCTGGAGGACTCCGAACTCTCCGTACGGAGCGCGCTGTTGGACTCGCCTCACCTGGCCCCGTCCTTCCTCGGCTCCCTGGTCCGGCATCCCGATCCGGCCGCACGACGTGCCGCCCTGCACCTCTGGGACGAGCTACCGACGGACACGCACACCGCGCTGCTCGACGACCCGGACCCTGAGGTACGGCGGTCGGCCGCACTCCGCGCGTGTACCCATGACGCACGGCTCACGGCTGTGTTGCTCCGCGACCCGACCGCTCTGCCCCAGGCACTGCGCCGGGGGCTCCTCGGCCGCGCGGACGCCGAACGGTTGCTGGCCGAGGGCGTCCACCTGGCCGGACTCGCCAGGAATCCTTCCCTGCCGGCCGACCTCGTGGACCTGCTCGCGGTTGACCCCGACGACGGAGTGCGGCTGGCCGTCTCCCTACGGCCCGAACTGACCGAAGCCCGTCGCGCCGCGATCGACTTCACGGTGGCCCCGCGCGCACGAGGTGACGTGGACTGGGTGGCGGCCGGCATCGCGGATCAGGAGGTGCTGCGCCGGGCCGCGACCTCCGCCCACCCTCTGCTGCGCCGCGCCGCCGCTCGCAGTCCTCTGCTGCCACCTGATCTCCTGCGGCTCCTGGCGGAGGACACGGACGACGTCGTGCGCACCCACCTGGCCGTTCATCACCCCGACACCCCGGAGCACGTCCTGATGAGCGTGTACGCACGGCTCGGCGGGACGTTCTCCGCCTGGATGGCGACGGGCCACCCCCGATTCCCCCGCGAAGGGCTCGCCGCCCGCTTCGCTGACCACCCGGACGGGACCTACCGGCAGTTGGCCGTCCGCGACCCCGCCGCCGGCCCCGGTCTGATCGATCGGCTCAGCCACGACCCGGACACATGGACTCGGCAGGCGGCGGCCGTCCACCCACGGCTGCCGCTCCCCCGGCTCCTCGAGGCGCTCACCCTGCCCGAGCTGGCCTACAGCGCGGGTGCCAACCCGGCGCTCCCCCCGGGTGAGATGGCCCTGGTCATGGACGAGGCAGGGGTGCCCGCCTGACGGCGGACGCCCGTCCGCGACCCCACGCGCCGGGGCGTCCCACAGGACATGGCGGCCGGGAAGCGGCGACGAGCGCCCGTGGCGGGCCGCCGGAGGCTCACCGGCCGTCCACGGGTACCCCGGCCTCCAGATTCAGCACGGTGGACCGCTCGCGGGCGCGCAGTGCCCAGCGGAGCCGCTCGAACCGGGTCGGCGGGAGCATGTCGGCCGCCTCCTCCTCCGTGGCGAACCGCCAGCCTCGCAGCTCCGAGCCCGGCAGCGACAGCTGTGCGGCCTCCTCACCGTGCAGCCGGCCACCGTCGAAAAGGAAGCGCAGCCCTCCGTACGCGGGCGGCTTCGGCGCCTCCCAGTCGACCACCAGGAGTTCCGGCACCGTGTCCAGATGCAGCCCGAGTTCCTCGGCGACCTCCCGTATCCCCGCCTGCGCCGGTGCCTCCCCAGGCTCCACCACACCGCCGGGGAACTCCCAGCCCGGCTTGTAGGTGGGGTCGACGAGCAGCACACGGTCCTGCTCGTCGAAGAGCAGCACCCCCGACGCGACGGTCTCCGCGCGCGGCTCGGGGGTCTGGACGATCCCGCATTCCCCGGCCGCACCGGTCCGCAGTGCTTCCGCGATCCGCCCGGCCGTCTCGTACGGGGTGAGGGCGGTGGTGTCGATCGTGTGCGCGTCAGCGGTGATCCACCCGAGCGCGGCCCGGTAGGGCTCGATGTTCGCGTACGCCCACTGGCGGATCCGCTCGCTGTGCTCGGGGTCGTCGGCAAACTCCTCGCGCTCGGCGATCCGTTTCCGCAGGATCGTTTCCTCAGGTGAGAGCAGTACGTGGCGGACGGGTATGCGCCGGGAGGCGAGCCCGCCGAAGATCTCGTCGCGGTAGTCCTGCCTCAGCAGTGTCATAGGCACCACCAGCACCCCGGGGAGTTCCGCGAGCAGAGCGGCGGCCGTGTCGACCACCAGGCGCCGCCATATCGGCAGGTCCTGGAAGTCGGTCACCTCGGCGAGCTTCTTCTGGGGCAGCAGTCGGCGCAGTCCCCCGCCGATCAGTTCGGGGTCGTAGAAGGTGCTGTTCGGGATCAGATCGATCAGTTCGCACGCGGCGCTGGTCTTGCCCGCACTGAACGCACCGTTGATCCAGACGATCACGGGTCCCCCTCTTCCGTAGCCCCCTGTGGCTTGCCCGCAACACCCCGCTCCGGAAACCCCGCGCGGGTGACGCGGTTGCGCCGGGGCGGCCGCTCCGCCGTGACGAAAGGCTGCCGGACCTCGTTGGTACGGGCAGTCGACGGAACGACGAGGAGGTGCGTGATGCGCCGCACGGTACTTGGGCGGTTTCCCGCGGGAGGGCCACGGGGCAGCCGGCCGGCGGAGGAGTTCGCGGCGGCCCGCCGCGGCGAGGGCATGTCCGCCGAGGTCGTGATGGACCTGGAGCAGGACGCCTACCTGGTGGTCGTGCCCCGGCAGCCGACGGACCGGGGTAGATGATCCGGACCCCGGAGCACGCCTACGGAGCGGCTACGGCCCGCACACCGTTCGAGGCGGTGGCACGGACCGTCGAGGCCGCGGCCGCCGCGCCGACCAGGCCCGCGTCGGTACCCATCACCGCGGAGGTGACGGTCAGGTCCTGGACGAAGGAGAGCGTGGCGTAGTCGCGCAGTGACCTGCGCAGCGGGGCGAAGAGCACCTCGCCCGCACCGGCGACTCCCCCTCCGATCACGGCGATGTCGATGTCGGTCAGAGTGGCGGTGGCGGCGATCCCTGCGGCGAGCGCCTGGGCGGCCCGCTCGAAGGAGGCGGCCGCGACCGGGTCTCCGGCCCGCGCGGCCGCGGCCACGGCGGCGGCCGTCGCATCGCCGTCCGGGCCGGGGCGCCATCCGTTCTCCAGAGCTCGCCTGGCGATGTTCGGTCCGCTGGCGAGGCGTTCCACGCAGCCGCGCGCGCCGCAGGGGCAGAGATCCCCGTCCAGGTCGACGCTGATGTGACCGATGTGACCGGCGTTGCCCGAGGGGCCGGGGTGCAGCTTTCCGCCGAGTACCAGGCCGCCGCCGACGCCGGTGGAGACGACCAGGCACAGCGCGTTGTCATACCCCCGGGCGGCGCCCAGCCAGTGCTCGGCCGCCGTCATCGCGACTCCGTCACCGACGAGGGTGACCGGCAGCCCGCCGGTCACGGCGGCCACCCGGTCCACCAGCGGAAACCCGCGCCAGCCGGGGACGTTGACAGGGCTGACCGTGCCGGCCGAGGCGTCCACGGGTCCCGCGCTGCCGATGCCGACCGCTTGCGCCCGGTGCCACAGCGGAGAGGCTGTCAGCTCGGCCAGGACGTCCCTCACGGCGCCCATCACGGCCTCGGCGCCGTCCTGGGCCGGCGTGGGGCGCTGCGCCCGCACGAGAAGGGATCCGCCGCCGTCCACCAACGCCCCGGCGATCTTGGTACCGCCGATGTCGAGCGCGGCGACGAGGTCGGTATGCATCGGTGTGGACTCTCCGGAGGGGTGAGGCGCAGGACCTGCGACTTCAATCAGATGGTCTACCCAGTCTCCATTCTCTTGACAACGTTGTCCAGGGCCTATGCTCGACGCCACACCATCCGGCCCCTCCCCGGCACCACCGATGAAGGCCGGAATCATCCGTTCCCGACGACAGGACAGCGCACCGTGGCCGAGAGCGCCCGCAATTCCGAGTCCCGCTACGGCAACAGGCCGACCATGAAGGACGTGGCAGCCCGTGCCGGAGTTGGGCTCAAGACGGTCTCACGCGTGGTGAACGGCGAACCCGGGGTCACCCCCGACACCGAGCGCCGCGTCCAGGAGGCCATCGAGGCGCTCGGCTTCCGCCGTAACGACAGCGCGCGAGTCCTGCGCAAGGGCCGCACCGCGTCCATCGGGCTGGTGCTGGAGGATCTCGCGGACCCGTTCTACGGCCCGCTGAGCCGCGCGGTGGAGGAAGTGGCCCGTGCCCACGGCGCGCTGCTGATCAACGGCTCCAGCGCCGAGGACCCGGAGCGCGAGCAGGAACTCGTCCTCGCACTCTGCGCCCGCCGGGTGGACGGTCTCATCGTGATCCCGGCAGGCGACGACCACCGCTATCTGGAGCCCGAGATGAAGGCGGGCATCGCCACGGTGTTCGTCGACCGTCCGGCGGGCCGGGTCGACGCGGACATGGTCCTGTCGGACAGCTTCGGCGGAGCACGCGCGGGCGTCGCCCACCTCGTCGCGCACGGTCACCGCAGGATCGGCTTCATCGGCGACCAGCCGCGCATCCACACGGCCACGGAACGACTGCGCGGGTACCACACCGCCCTCGCCGACGCGGGGATCGCGGTCGAGGATCCCTGGGTCTCCTTGGGGCCGACCGATCCGGCCCGGGTCCGGGAGGCCGCCGAGGCCATGCTGACCGGCCCCGAGCCGGTGACCGCGCTCTTCGCGGGCAACAACCGGGTGACGGTCACCGCCGTCCGCGTCCTCGCCGAGTGCGACCGGCGGATCGCCCTGGTCGGCTTCGACGACATCGAGCTGGCGGACCTGCTCGGCATCACGGTGATCTCGCAGGACGCCGCCGCGGTCGGGCGTACGGCGGCGGAGCATCTGTTCCGCCGCCTCGACGGCGCCGCCCATCCTCCGGCCAGGGTGGAGCTCCCGACCCGGCTCATCCCGCGCGGCTCGGGAGAACTCCCGCCTGCGTGAAGGCCTACGGCGCCGTCACGGTCAGCCCGCCGCGACGAGGTGAGGCGAAACCGTCCAGGTCCGCCCGGGACAGTCCGGTGAGGCCGGCGACCTCCGCGGCGTCCAGGGCTCCGCAGTCGATGCCGCGCAGGAGATAACCGCTCAGCGCCTTCGCGGTGGCGGGCTCGTCCATGACGTCCCCGCCGGCCTTGGCCACGTACGCGGCGAGCCGGGCCGCGGCCTGGCCGAGGCCCTCGCGGTAGAAGGCGTAGACGGCGGCGTAGCGGGTGGGCAGGTGGCCCGGGTGCATGTCCCAGCCCTGGTAGTACGCGCGGGCCAGGGCGCGGCGGGTGAGGCCGTGGTGGAGGCGCCAGGCGTCGTGGACCTGCGCGGCGGGGCCGACGGGCAGCACGTTGGTGGAGCCGTCGCAGACCCGCACACCGGTGCCCGCGGCGGCGACCTGCATGACCGCTTTGGCGTGGTCGGCCGCGGGATGGTCGCTGGCCTGGTAGGCGGGGCTGACGCCGACGCAGGCGCTGTAGTCGAAGGTGCCGTAGTGCAGACCGGTCGCCCGGCCCCGGGCGGCGTCGATCATGCGGGCCACGGCGGCGGTGCCGTCCGCCGCCAGGATGGACTGGCTGGTCTCGATCTGGATCTCGAAACCGAGGCGGCCGGAGGGCAGGGCGTGGGTCTCCTCGAAGGCCTCCAGCAACCGCACGAAGGCTGTGACCTGTTCGGGGTACGTCACCTTGGGCAGCGTCAGCACGAGCCCCTCGGGGAGACCTCCGGCCCGCATCAGGCCGGTGAGGAAGATGTCCGTGGTCCGGATGCCCCGGTCTCGCACGGCGGCCTCCATGCACTTCATCCGGATGCCCATGTACGGGGCCGCGGTGCCGTCCGCGTACGCCTCGGCGACCAGACGCGCCGCGCGGGCGGCGGCCTCGTCCTCCTCCGCGTCGGGGCGCGGCCCGTAGCCGTCCTCGAAGTCGATGCGCAGGTCCTCGACCGGCTCGCGCTCCAGCTTGGCCCGTACGCGGTCGTGCACGGGCTCCGCGAGTTCCGGCGGGATCCCCAGGACGGCGGCGAACGCGGCGGCGTCGGGGGCGTGCTCGTCGAGCGCTGCCAGCGCCTGGTCGCCCCAGGTGCGCAGGGTGGTGGAGGTGAAGTCGTCGGCGGGCACATAGACGGTGTGGACGGGCTGGCGCGTGCCGGGGTCACCTGGGTAACGGAGGGCGAGTTCGGCGTCCACCGATGTGAGGGAGGCGCTGATCTCCGCACCGACCGTTCCGGCGAGGCTCGTTGCCACCTTCTCCTGCTGACCCATGGCCGTACCCTCCAGTGTAATCAGTTTCCGCTTCCCGGAATCTTTCATCCGCATAGTGAAGTTATAAGCCTGCTGGTTCCGCGTCAATGGTGATCGGAAACAGCCCGGGGCCGCGCGGTGCGAACACCACGCGGCCCCGGGCCTTCGTACGGGCAGATCTCCTGCCGGGATCAGCCCTTGCGGGACTTGACCTCGTCGGTGAGCTGCGGGACGACGTCGAAGAGGTCGCCGACGACGCCGTAGTCGACCAGGTCGAAGATCGGAGCCTCGGCGTCCTTGTTGACCGCGACGATGGTCTTCGAGGTCTGCATGCCGGCCCGGTGCTGGATCGCGCCCGAGATGCCCGAGGCGATGTACAGCTGCGGGGAGACCGACTTGCCGGTCTGGCCGACCTGGTTGGTGTGCGGGTACCAGCCGGCGTCGACCGCGGCGCGCGAGGCGCCGACGGCGGCACCGAGCGAGTCGGCGAGCGCCTCGATGATCGCGAAGTTCTCCGCGCCGTTGACGCCACGGCCGCCGGAGACGACGATCGCGGCCTCGGTCAGCTCCGGACGCCCGGTCGACTCGCGCGGGGTGCGCGAGAGGACCTTGGTGCCGGTCGCCGTGGAGGAGAAGGAGACCGCGAGGGCCTCGACGGCGCCCGCGGCGGGAGCGGCCTCGACGGCGGCCGAGTTCGGCTTGACCGTGATGACCGGAGTGCCCTTGGAGACACGGGACTTGGTGGTGTACGAGGCGGCGAACGCGGACTGCGTGGCGACCGGGCCCTGGTCACCGGCCTCGAGGTCGACGGCGTCGGTGATGATGCCGGAACCGATGCGGAGAGCGAGGCGGGCCGCGATCTCCTTGGCCTCGGCCGAGGAGGGCAGCAGCACCGCGGCCGGCGACACGGCGTCGTACGCGGCCTGGAGCGCGTCCACCTTCGGTACGACGAGGTAGTCGGTGAACTCCGGGGCGTCGGCGGTCAGTACCTTGACCGCGCCGTGCTCGGCGAGCGCGGCGGCGGTGTCGGCGGCCCCGTTGCCGAGAGCGACGGCGACCGGCTCGCCGATGCGGCGGGCGAGCGTCAGCAGCTCCAGCGTGGGCTTGCGGACGGCACCGTCCACGTGGTCGACATAGACGAGAACTTCAGCCATGGGACTTCAATCTCCTGCGTGCGAGGGAGTACGGGGCGGTGAAAGGAACGGCCGGGGCTCAGATGAACTTCTGGCCCGCAAGGAACTCGGCCAGCTGCTTGCCGCCCTCGCCCTCGTCCTTGACGATCGTGCCCGCCGTACGGGCGGGACGCTCTGCCGCGGAATCGACCGCGGTCCAGGAGCCGCCCAGGCCGACCTCGTCCGCCTCGATCTCCAGGTCCTCGAGGTCCAGGGACTCCACCGGCTTCTTCTTGGCCGCCATGATGCCCTTGAACGACGGGTAACGGGCCTCGCCCGACTGGTCGGTCACGGAGACCACGGCGGGCAGGGACGCCTCGAGCTGCTCGCTCGCGGAGTCGCCGTCCCGACGGCCCTTGACCGTGCCGTCCTCGACCGAGACCTCGGAGAGCAGCGTGACCTGCGGGACGCCGAGGCGCTCCGCGAGCAGCGCCGGGAGCACACCCATGGTGCCGTCCGTCGACGCCATACCGCAGATGACCAGGTCGTAGCCGGTCTTCTCGACGGCCTTGGCCAGGACCAGGGAGGTGCCGATGACATCGGTGCCGTGCAGGTCGTCGTCCTCGACGTGGACCGCCTTGTCGGCGCCCATCGACAGCGCCTTGCGCAGCGCGTCCTTGGCGTCCTCGGGGCCCACCGTGAGCACGGTGATCTCCGCGTCGTCCGCCTCGTCGGCGATCTGCAGCGCCTGCTCGACCGCGTACTCGTCGAGCTCCGACAGCAGACCGTCGACGTCGTCACGGTCCAGGGTCAGGTCATCGGCGAAGTGCCGGTCGCCGGTGGCGTCGGGCACGTACTTCACACAGACAACGATCCTCAAGCTCACGCCGGCTCTCCTACTGCATCGTCATTTCTGGGCTGCCTTGTTGCACGCAGCATAGGCGCCTTATCGGGCGGTTTCCGGTCGGGGCGACCCGGCTCCCGGTGAAATATTACTCGCCAGTACACCCAGTACGTTACCCATAAGCAAGCGCTTGGAACTGTGACGTAGCCAACGGAGTCCGTTCCTTCGCGACCTTGCTCGCCCTCAGTCTCGCAGAGCCGTGAACCGGCCCTGGTGGTAGACCAGCGGCCGGCCGCCCTCCGAGGGATCCCCGGCCACGACCTCGGCGATCACGATGCGGTGGTCGCCCGCGGGAATCCGGGCCGCCACCCGGCAGACCAGCCATGCCACCACTCCCCCGAGCAGCGGCACCCCCTCGGGGCCCGTGCGCCAGTCGGTGGAGGGGCCGAACCGTTCGGCACCGCTGCGGGCGAACGTCGCGGCGAGCTCCTGCTGGCCTTCGCCGAGTATGTGCACCCCCACGTGCTCCGCCTCCGCGAGCACCGGCCAACTGGATGAGGAGATCCCCACCCCGAAGGAGATGAGCGGCGGCTCGGCGGCCACGGAGTTGAGTGAGGTCGCGGTGAAGCCGACCGGCCCCGGCCCGGCGGCCGTGATGACGGCGACCCCGGCGGCGTGCTGCCGGAAGACGGAGCGGAGGAGTTCGGGGGCAGCCGTGATGGGAGTACCGAGGTCGGGCGAGGCCGTCATGGAGAGGTCCTTCTGCGAGGAGGCGAGGCGTACGGGTCCGTGGCTGATTCACGCACCCGGACAGCGCGCGCTCGCGTGACGCACGAGGTCGACATGGACCCGGCCGAAGAGAAGGAGTTCTGGCGGCATGGCGTCAGGGTGACGATCCGTGGTGTACACAGTCAAGGGCGTCCCGTCATGTGGGAGAAGCGTCACGGTCCGTCACATCGCTCTCCCCAGCGCTGCCACGACGTCCGCCGTACGCGGTTGGCCGGCCGCCCGGCGGACGATGCGCCCCGCCGCGTCGAGCACCAGGACCGTGGGGGTCCTGGTGATGCCGAGAGCCCGCACGAGCGTGAGATGCGCCTCGGCGTCGATCTCGACGTGGGAGACACCCTCGACCATCCCGGCCACCTCGGCGAGGGTGCGTCTGGTGGCGCGGCACGGCTGGCAGAACGCACTGGAGAACTGCACCAGAGTGGCCCGATCCCCCAGTTCCGCGCCGAGTTGGGCCGCGTCGAGCGTGCCGGCGTCCACCTTCGGGTCCATCTCGCCCTTCCTCTCGGAGCTCTGCGCAAAGGGTCAGCACCCGGCGGCGCCATTACATTCCCGGAGGATTCACGTGATGAGAATCTCTCGCCCCGAGCCCTTTGGGGCTGGCCACGGCGTCGCACATGGGGCACGATCGCCCCAATGCCGAAAACCTACGGCTGCGTAACTTCCGCCGGGAGAACCCTCCCCAGGCATTGAAGAAGGGTCTTCATCCAGATGGCAGAACTCGTCTATCGGCCGGTCATCGGCGCCGCTCGCACGCTGTTCAAGGCGCTCGACCTGAAGATCGACACCCAGGGTTCGGAGCACATCCCGAAGACCGGTGGCGCGGTTCTGGTCAGCAACCACATCAGCTATCTGGACTTCATCTTCACCGGCCTCGGCGCCCTTCCCCAGAAGCGGCTCGTCCGCTTCATGGCGAAGGAGTCGGTGTTCCGGCACAAGGTGTCCGGACCCCTGATGCGCGGCATGAAGCACATCCCCGTCGACCGCAACCAGGGTGAGGACGCCTACGCGCACGCGCTCGCGTCACTGCGCGCGGGAGAGATCGTCGGCGTCTTCCCCGAGGCGACCATCTCGCAGTCCTTCACCTTGAAGAGCTTCAAGTCGGGCGCCGCGCGGCTGGCCCAGGAAGCCGGTGTACCACTGATCCCGATGGCGCTGTGGGGCACCCAGCGGCTGTGGACCAAGGGACGCCCGCGCAACTTCAGGCGCAGCCACACACCCATCACCATCCGCGTGGGCGAGGCCGTGGAGGCCCCCGCCGACCAGTACGCGGGGGCGATCACCCGCCGCCTGCGTGAACGCGTCCAGGAGCTCCTCGAGGCCGCGCAGCGCTCCTATCCGGTGCGTCCCAAGGACGCGGCCGACACCTGGTGGGTTCCGGCGCACCTCGGCGGCACGGCTCCGACGCCCGCGGAGGCCCGCGAGCTCGGCTGAACCATGGCGCGGCGAAGGAGACGTCGCGCCGGACCGGGGAGGGTGATCCCCGCTCCTGGGCCCGTGCCCTCGACGCACCCGGCGGCCGCGAGGTCCGCCGGTGCCGTCGGGGGGCGGACCACAGCGGGAAGACGGGATCGGCCGGCCCCCGGTGGGGCCGGGCCGGGGCCCCCGGCGCCCGCGGTGACGGGATCGTCGTCACGCCGCGCGAGGTCCCCGGGGCCGCGTCCCGCCGCCCCGCGGTCACGGGGAACGGCCTCCGGCCCGTGGAGCGCACCGGCCTCATGTCCCTGATGCGATCGGCGCCCCCGTCGGCTCAGAGGGCGGACGGAAGGTTCCGGCTCAGTTCGGCGACGTCGCGTGAGCTCCGCAGCGCGTGGAGCGGCGCCGGGTGCGGCGCCTCGTAGACCACCGGGTAGTCCAGCTCGCCGTGTTCGGGTCGTGGCACCCATACCAGCCGTTCCTCGTCCACGGAGAACCGGGCGTCGATCCCGTCCGTGTTCCCGCGCGGATCCTGCCGCACCCACCGCTCCCGCCCGGGAAGCCGCACCGCGACCAGACCGTGGATGACGAGGTCCCCGCCGTCGCCGCCGGTGAGCCCCTGGTAGCAGAGGCCGGAGTGGATGCCTCCGGCCCGGAGAAGGGCGGTCAGGGCGTGCGCCTTGGCGTAGCAGATGCCGGTGCGGGCGGAGAGGACGTCGGACGCGCGCCACGTGACCCGGGGATCCCCCGCGTCCATGGAGTGCGGGATGGCGTCGCGCACGAAGGCGAAGGCGGCAGAGGCGTATGCATATGCGTCGCCGTTTCCGGCGCCGAGGCGCTCGGCGGTCTCCCTCACGAGCGGGTGGTGGTGATCGATGGCCTCACCCTCTCCAAGATATGCGGAGAGATCAGGGGTGTTCTGCATCAGTATCATGCCCGCAGAGCGTAACCAGGCGGCCGACCGGAAGCAATAGATTTCCGGTCAGCCGCATATTTATACTTCTATTGCCTGGCCATCTCTTCCTTGAGCGCCAAGAGGAAGGCGTCCACGTCGTCCTCTCGGGTGTCGAAGGCACACATCCATCGGACGTCTCCGGCCTTCTCGTCCCAGAAGTAGAACCGGAACCGCTTCTGCAGCCGTTCGGTCACCTCGTGCGGCAGTCGCGCGAAGACCGCGTTGGCCTGGACCGGATGGAGGATCTCCACGCCGTCCACCGTCCGGACCCCTTCGGCGAGCCGCTGGGCCATGGCGTTGGCGTGCCGTGCGTTGCGCAGCCAGAGGTCCCGGGCGAGCAGCGCTTCGAGCTGTACCGAGACGAAGCGCATCTTGGAGGCGAGCTGCATCGACAGCTTGCGCAGGTGCTTCATGGCCCGGACGGAGTCCGGGTCCAGGACGACCACGGCCTCCCCGAAGAGCGCGCCGTTCTTGGTGCCGCCGAAGGAGAGGACGTCGACGCCGACCGTGTTGGTGAACGTACGCATCGGCACGTCCAGCGACGCGGCGGCGTTGGCTATCCGCGCACCGTCGAGGTGCACCTTCATGCCCAGCTCGTGGGCGTGGTCGCAGATGGCGCGGATCTCGTCGGGTGTGTAGACGGTACCGAGCTCGGTGTTCTGGGTGATCGAGACGACCTGTGGCATCGCCCGGTGCTCGTCCTCCCAGCCGTACGCCTCGCGGTCGATGAGCTCCGGCGTGAGCTTTCCGTCCGGGGTGGGGACGGTGAGCAGCTTCAGCCCGCCCACCCGCTCCGGCGCCCCGCCCTCGTCCACGTTGATGTGGGCGGACTCGGCGCAGATCACGGCACCCCAGCGGTCCGTCAGCGCCTGGAGGGCGACGACGTTGGCCCCGGTGCCGTTGAAAACCGGAAACGCTTCGGCGGTGGGGCCGAAGTGGCTGTGCATGACCCGTTGGAGGTGTCCGGTGTAGTCGTCCTCTCCGTAGGCGACCTGATGGCCGCCGTTGGCGAGGGCGAGGGCAGCCAGAATCTCCGGGTGCGCGCCGGCGTAGTTGTCACTGGCGAAACCGCGCACCTGCGGATCGTGATGACGTCGCGCATCGGTCCTTACGGTTGCGGGGTCAGCCACAGACGCTTTCCGTTCACTTCTCCGGCGGGCTTGTCCCAGACCCCGGCGATGGCCTCTGCCAGCTCCGTGACGTCCGTGAAGCCCGCGAACTTCGCATTCGGGCGCTCGGCGCGCATCGCGTCGTGCACCAGTGCCTTGACGACAAGGATCGCAGCAGCCGACGTGGGGCCGGCGTCGCCCCCCGCCTTGCGGAAGGCGTCGGCGAGGGCGAGCGTCCAGGCCTCCGCGGCCGCCTTGGACGCGGCGTAGGCCGCGTTACCGGCGGTGGGGCTGCTGGCGCCGGCCGCGCTGATCAGGAGGTACCGGCCCCGGTCGCTGCGCTGGAGGACCTCATGGAAGGCCAGCGAGGTGGACTGGACGGTACGGATCAGCAGCTTCTCGAGGAAGTCCCAGTCGGCGAGGCTGGTGTCCGCGAAGCCCGCGCCGCCGCGCCAGCCCCCGACCAGGTGGACCAGTCCGTCGACCCGTCCGAACTCCTTCTCCGTCTTCAGGGCCCATTCCCGCGCGGCTCCAGGATCGAGGAGGTCGACCGTGTCGCCGGTGACCGTCGCCCCGCCGTGTGCGTAGCGCGCGGCGTCGACCGCCTCCACGAGCCGCTCGGGGTTGGCATCGGAGGCGACCACGGTCGCACCCGCCTCGGCGAGCCTGAGCAGGGTGGCGCGGCCCGCCGGCCCCGCCGCTCCGGCCACCGCGACCACCGCGCCCTCGAGCACGCCGCTGTCGGCCCTGACTGTTCCGTTCATCGCCACCGCCTCCTCAGAACCCGCGCTCACGCAGCTGCCCGCCCGGCGTCCGCCGCGGTGATCCCCTTGGTGGAGGCGATCACATGCTTCAGCTTCTTCGAGAGCGCCTCATAGAACATGCTCAGGGGAAACTCGTCCGGAAGCACGTCGTCGACGAGCTTGCGGGGCGGCTGGGTCAGGTCCAGGGCGTCCGGGCCCTTGGCCCAGCGGGACCCGGGGTGGGGGGCGAGATAGGTCGCGACCAGGTCGTACGCCGCGAACCAGTGAACGAGCTTGGGGCGGTCGATGCCTTCGCGGTAGAGCTTCTCGATCTCTCCGCAGAGCTGGTTGGTGACCTGCGGGGCACGGGACCAGTCGATCTTGAGCGTGTTGTCGGTCCAGCGGACCACGTCGTGCTTGTGGAGGTAGGCGAAGAGCAGCTGGCCGCCGAGACCGTCGTAGTTGCGCACGCGCTCACCGGTGACGGGGAAGCGGAACATGCGGTCGAAGAGCACGGCGAACTGCACGTCACGACCCTGGCCGAAGCCGTCGGCCTCCAGCTTCACGGCCTCCCTGAAGGCGGTGAGGTCGCAGCGCAGCTCCTCGAGCCCGTACATCCAGAACGGCTGGCGCTGTTTGATCATGAAGGGGTCGAACGGCAGGTCGCCGTGGCTGTGGGTGCGGTCGTGGACCATGTCCCACAGCACGAAGGCCTGCTCGCAGCGCTTCTGGTCCCCGAGCATGTCCCGGATGTCGTCGGGCAGCTCCAGGCCCAGCAGATCGACGGATGCCTCGGTCACCCGGCGGAAGCGGGCGGCCTCCCGGTCGCAGAAGATGCCGCCCCAGCTGAAGCGTTCCGGCGCCTCGCGTACGGCGATGGTCTCCGGGAAGAGAACGGCGGAGTTGGTGTCGTAGCCCGAGGTGAAGTCCTCGAAGGTGATGCCGCAGAACAGCGGGTTGTCGTAGCGCGTGGCTTCGAGGTCGGCCAGCCACTCGGGCCAGACCATCCGCAGCACGACGGCTTCCAGATTGCGGTCCGGATTGCCGTTCTGCGTGTACATCGCGAACACGACCAGGTGCTGGAGGCCGTCCTCACGGTCCCTGGCGGGCTGGAAGGCGAGCAGCGAGTCGAGGAAGTCCGGGACGCCGAAGCCGTCGGCGGCCCAGCGGCGCAGGTCGGTGACGAGTGCGCGGTGATAGGCGTCGTCGTGCGGGAGCAGCGGGGAGAGCTGCTCGACCGCGGTGATCACGCGCTCGACGACGTCTCCGGCCGCTTCCGCGGAGGGGGCGCCGTCGGCCGTGAAGTCGATCGAGCCGTCCTTGGACTGCCAGGGACGGAGCTCTTCCACGGCACTCTTGAGCGCGGGCCAGGCCGGGTGCCCCACGACCCGCTGGGCAGCATCTATCGCGCCAGTGGCGGCGTCATGCTCAAGAATTTCCGTCATAGCACTTCCTTCACGGGAGAACCTCGCGTCAAGCAACCGTATCCAGGCGCGGCTCCTTCGGACAAGTGGAGAGCAGAAAATTATCCTGCCGCCCCTCATGCTCACCGTTATTTTTCCTGTCACACATCCGCGCGACAACTTCTTCCACCGGACTGGCAGGGCAGAGACCGTCCTGCATGCGAGAACTGGTTCCCTGTGGGTAGGAGCCGCACGCGGGGCGACCACGACGGAAGCGGGAGTGCCTTGACTTTTCTCACCATCGGTCATCGCGGGGTCATGGGCGTCGAGCCTGAGAACACGCTGCGCTCGTTCGCGCACGCGGAGCAGGCCGGCATGGACGCCGTCGAGCTGGATCTCCATCTGAGCAAGGACGGCGCCCTCGCCGTGATGCACGACGCCGCAGTGGACCGCACGACGGACGGGCAGGGACTGATCGCCGAGAAGACGCTCCCGGAGCTCCGCGAGCTCGACGCCGGACACGGCGAAAGGGTGCCGGTCTTCGAGGAGGTGCTCGACGCGATCGGCTCGCCCCTGCAGGCCGAGATCAAGGACGTGGCGGCCGCGAGGGCGCTGGCCGAGGTGATGCTGCGACGCGACCTGGCCGGCCGCGTCGAGGTGTCCTCGTTCCACGACGCGGCTGTCGCCGAGATCGCGCAGCTGGTCCCGGGCGTGCGGACGGTGCTGATCGCCAGCCGATGGGAAGGCGATGTGGTGGACCGGGCGAAGGCGGTGGGTGCGGCGACGCTCGCACTGAACATCCGCCGTCTCACACTGGAGGTGGTGGAGCAGGCGCACGCGGAGGGCCTGAAGGTGATCGGCTGGGTGGTCAACACCCAGGACCACCTGCGTCTCGTCCGCGCGCTCGGGCTGGACGGCGCGACGACCGACTATCCGGAGATCCGGCGCGCGGGCCGCTTCACGGCCTGAGGCGCACCCCGAGTGTCCCGGCGCGCGGAGTGCCCCGGCGCGCGCCGACGCTCCGCGCGCTCTACAGCTCCTTCACCAGCAGCTCGAACGTGAGGCCGTCGAGCTGCGGGATCCCGAAGCGCTCGTCACCGTACGGGAAGGGCGTCAGCTTTCCCGTACGGCGGTAGCCCCGGCGCTCGTACCAGGCGATCAGCTCCTCGCGGACCGAGATCACCGTCATGTGCATCTCGCTGACACCCCATCCCTCGCGGACCGTGCGCTCCGCCTCGGCGATGATCACCTTGCCGAGGCCCGCGCCCTGCAGTCCGGGCCTCACCGCGAACATGCCGAAGTACGCTGCCGTTCCCCGGTGTTCGAGCTGGCAGCAGGCGACCGGCTCACCGTCCCGCTCGGCCACGAGGATCCGGCCCGAGGGGTCTGCGAGCACCTCGCGCACTCCGTCGGGGTCGGTGCGCTGCCCCTGGAGGATGTCCGCCTCGGTGGTCCATCCGGCCCGGCTCGCATCGCCCCGGTAGGCGGACTCGACGAGTCGCACCAGGACCGGCACATCGCCCTCGGTGGCGTCGCGGAAGGTCAGTTCTGCCCGTGCCGTGGTCGGTGCGATGTCCATGTGGCTCTTCTCCGGTGGTGTGCCGCCGCTTGTGCTTTCCCGAGACTAACCCGGCCGCGGCCGGCCCCCGCAGGCCCGGGCGCGCTCCCCCAGTACTCCAATGCGCCCCGGTAGGAGCGCTTGGGACCGGGCATCGATCGGACGGACCGGCGTGATTCGCCGTAGGGGAGGTGCACTGTGCACGGACCGGCGCTGTCCGGCTGGCTGCTCATGGTCCTGTGCGGGGCCACGGGGGCGTACTGCCTGCTGCGGACCCGCAACGGCACGGAGCGGGAGCGCAGATCGGCACGGGACGAGGCACTGATGGGCTTCGGGATGGCCGCGATGGCGGTACCCGCGGCCCTGCTCACGCTCCCTGAATGGACGTGGGTGGTGTACGCGGTGGTCTTCGGCGCCGCCTCGCTGCACGCGGTGGTGCGCGCCCGGGCCGGCGGCCATCATCTGCACCATCTGGTGGGTTCGCTGGCCATGGTCTACATGGCCGTGGCCATGGCTCCGGGTGCGGCCCCCGCCTCGGGTGGTGGCCACCTGGGCCACGGAGCGGGCGCGGCCGGGGGCGTTCCGGTGCTGACGGGGGCGCTGCTGGTGTACTACGCGTTCTACGTCCTGCGCTCGGCGGGACGGCTGATACCGGCCCCCTCGCCCGTCGGCCTGCCCGCCGGTGGGCACGGCGGTGGGCACGGCGGTCCGACGCGCCCGGCATGGGGCGCCCGGCCGGAGCTTGCCCTGGCGTGCCGGCTGACGATGGGGTTGGCCATGTTCGCCATGCTGCTCACCCTGTGAGACGGAGGCGCCCGTGCACGGTGTCGTACGTCACTTGACGCGCACGGCCATACCCGTGGGCGGGCGGCACTCATAGGCTGACGCCATGTTGGTCTCCCTCGCTCTGCTGATGCTCGGCGCACTGGCCGCTGTGGTGGCCCCGGGCCTGATGGCGAGGGCCCGATGGCCGGAACGTGAGCCGGTCGTAGCCCTCTGGGTCTGGCAGTGCGTGGTCGCGGGCGTCCTGTTGTCGTTCGCGCTCTCCATGACCTTCAGCGCGGCCGCCGCCTGGCAGGCGGTCCGCGGCCATGTCTTCGCACCCGCCCCGCACGCCGTGGTCGAGGCGTACGCCCTGGGCGCGTACGGGCCGTGGTCGGCGGTCATCGCGGTGCTGCTGGCGCTGGGCGGTGTGTGGACCGCCGCGATGCTCGTGCGGGAGGTCCACAGGGCGCGCTCCCGTCGCAGGCGGCGGCGCACCGAACTGCTGGTCCGTTCCCCGCTGATGCCGGGCGAGGAACCCGGCAGCGGGCGGCTCGTGGTGCTGGAGGGAGAGCGGCCGGATGCGTGGTGGCTGCCAGGGGCGGCTCCTCAACTGGTCATCACGACGGCGGCACTCGGCCGGCTGAAGGGGCGTCAGCTCGACGCGGTGCTGGCCCACGAGCAGGGACACGCCCAGGCACGCCACGACTGGCTCCTGAACTGCTCGGGTGCGCTGGCTGCCGGATTCCCGCAGGTCCCGGTGTTCGCCGCGTTCCGCGACGAGATGCACCACCTCGTCGAACTGGCCGCGGACGACGTGGCCTCACGGCGGTTCGGGCGCCTCACGATCGCGCTCGCCCTGGTCGAACTCAACGAGGACCGTGGCGTGTTCGGCCCGGCACCGGCGTCCGGCGCCCATGTGCCGCTGAGGGTGAACCGCTTGCTGACGCCGGTGGAGCGGCTCACCGCGGGCCGTCGGCTCCGGCTGACCGCCGCCGCGGCGCTGGTGCCCGTCGTGCCCCTGCTGGTCGCCTTCGTCCCGGGACTCAGCGCCCTGGGATAGCTTCACGCGCCGGTCGTGAACGAGGATCACCCCTATGCACTCCCCTCCCCGCCCCCCGCGCGCCCGGGCCCCCTTCCTGATCACGGGCCTCGTCTGCGCCTCGTCGTCCCTCGTCCTGCTCGTACTGGTCGCGGTGTCCTGGTCACCCTTGATCTCGCTGGACACGGCGGTGGCCGAGGCGCTGCACCGCAGAGCCGTGACCGAACCGGGGCTGGTCCATCTCAACCGGGTACTGACGGACTGGGTGTGGGATCCATGGACGATGCGCGTACTGACGGCCGTCGTCGTGATCGCCCTCTGGTGGCGTGGCTCCCGGCTGCTCGCGGGGTGGGTCGCCGCGACCAGTCTGATCGCCACGCTCGTGCAGCAAGGGCTCAAGGCCGCCGTGGGCCGGGAGCGCCCTCGGTGGCTCGACCCGGTGGACTCGGCGCACTACGCGGCATTCCCCTCCGGGCACGTCATGACCGCAGCGGTGACCTGTGGGCTCCTTCTGTGGCTGCTGCGCCTGCACGGCGCACCGCAGCCCCTGTGGTGGGGCTCGCTGGTGATCGGCGTGATCTCGGTGGCCGGTGTCGCCTTCACGCGTGTCTACCTGGGCGTGCACTGGTTGAGCGACGTGGTGGGCGGGGTCGTTCTGGGAGGGACCGTGGTGGCGCTCTCCGTGGCCGGATACTCCCGGCGCACCGGCCGGCCGGTGCGTGACGAGGAGACGCCCTTGTAGGTTCTCACCGGGGGCGGCGATGATCGGCTCCATGCAGACCAAGGGTGTACTTTTCGATTTCTCCGGGACCCTCTTCCGGATCGAGCCCGTCGACGCGTGGCTGCGCGCCGCCCTCGACGCGCGGGGCACGGCCATGGCGGCGGACGATTTCGAACGCTGCGTCCGCAGGCTGACCGCGGCCGGAGCACTGCCCGGCGGCCCGCCCCCTGAGCAGATTCCGCCGTCACTGGCCACGGTGTGGGCCGGCCGCGACAGCAGCGCGTGGATGCACAGGGAGGCCTACACCGGTATGGCACGCGAGGCGGATCTCCCGGACCCTGCTCTGTACGACGCGCTGTACGAACGCCACATGAGCCCCGCCGCCTGGCAGCCGTGCCCCGACGCGGCGCAGGTGCTGCGCGATCTGCGTCACAACGGCATCGCGGTCGGTGTGGTGAGCAACATCGGATGGGACCTGCGCCCCGTCTTCCGCTCACACGGTATGGACGAGCTGATCGACGCGTACGCGCTGTCCTACGAGCACGGGGTCCAGAAGCCCGATCCGCGCCTGTTCCGCACGGCGTGCACGTTACTGGGGTGCGACCCCGCGGAGGTGGTCATGGTCGGTGACGACCGCCACGCGGACGCGGGCGCGAGCGCCCTGGGCTGCGAGGTCCGCTTCGTGGACCCGCTGCCGGTGGCGGAGCGGCCGGACGGACTTCGGGCGCTCGGACTGCCGGCACGCACCGGGGAGGGCTCGGGTACGCACCGCCCGTGAAGGATTCCGGGAGAAGGTGTGAGGGATATCCCTGTCCCGGAGGGGGTCCGAGGGCCCTGCGGGGGTTTAGCTTGGTGGACATGTCCCCGTATCCGAACCCGTCCCCCGTGCGTCCCGCCTCCGTGGTCAACGAAGAGATCCGCACCCTGTGGCAGCGCTCGGGCGGACTGCTGTCCCCGGACGAGGAGACGGAGTACCAGCGTCTGTTGGTCGAATGGGCCGCGGCCGCGGGCACGAGCGTGCGGCCGGCCGCCTGAGCGGTCGGGCTGCGCGCGGCCCTGTCCTGATTCCGGCGATCCCCCGCATCGCCGGAATCAGGGGTACAGCATGTCCCCGCGCCGCCCACGGGTCAATGAGATAAACGTGCCCCGCCGGACGGAATCCGCCTGGCGGCGCACTCGCTTTCATCTGGGGCGGAAGCCCGTGGATCAGCGGTCGAAGTAGTCCGGCTGCGTCTGCACGTTGAGCTCCGGCAGCCGCACCTTCTTCGCCGGGTCCGTCCGACGGTCGTTGAGCTTCAGGACGTCGAAGCCCTTGGCGATGTCGTTGGAGTAGATGTAGCCGTTGTAGTAGTACGCCGACCACGGGCCGGCCGTGGTGACGGCGGCCGTGGAGACCGGGCCGCGTTCGAAGAACGCGATCTCCTTCGGCTTCGAGGAGTTGGTGAAGTCCCACACGGAGATCCCGCCCTGGTACCAGGCCTGGACCATCAGGTCCTTGCCCTTGACCGGGATGATCGAGCCGTTGTGGGCGACGCAGACCTCGGTGTCGGCCTGCGGGCGGTCGATCTTGAAGTAGCTGCGGAAGACCAGCTTGCGGTGGTCACCCTTGCCCGTGATGTCGTAGATGCCGTCCGCGCCGCGGTTCGGGCCGATCTCGTCGTTGCAGGTGGCCGCGCCACCGCCGCCGAGCTCATCGGTGAACACGACCTTGTCGGCGTCCTGGTTGAAGGTCGCGGAGTGCCAGAACGCGAAGTTCACGTTGTCCTGGACCCGGTCGATGATCTTCGGGTTCTGCGGGTCCTTGATGGAGAACAGCAGACCGTCACCCATGCACGCCCCGGCTGCCAGGTCCTTGGACGGCAGTACGGTGATGTCGTGGCACCCGGTGGTCTTCGAGACTCCGGGATTGGCGGGCGCGCCCGGGTTGCCACCGTCCGGGAAGAGGACCGGGAAGTTCACGATCCGGGAGTCCTCGGGTGCGCCGCGCGGCACCTTGATGACGGAGATCCCGTCGTGCGGCGGCTGGCAGTCGGGGAACGTCTCGTTCGGCGAGTACGACGAGACGTAGACGTAGACGTCCTTGCGCTCGGGAATGATCGTGTGGGTGTGCGAACCGCACGCGGTCTCCACAGCGGCGACGTACTCGGGGTTGCGCTTGTCGCTGATGTCGAAGACCTTCATGCCCTCCCAGGAGGACTTCTCCGTGGCCGGCTGGGTGGTGCTGGCACAGGAGTTGTCGCTGCGCGAGGAGTCGGTCGACAGGAAGAGCAGGTTCCCGGAGACGGAGATGTCGTTCTGGGATCCGGGGCACAGCACCTGCGCGACGGTCCTCGGCTTCTTCGGGTTGCGGATGTCGAAGATCCGGAAGCCGTCGTAGTTCCCGGCGTAGGCGTAGTTGCCCTGGAACGCCAGGTCCGTGTTGGTCCCCTTGAGCGCGTCCTTGGGGACGTTCGTCAGGTGCTCGATGTTCGCGCTGTGGACGATCTCGTCCACGCCGGGTATCTCGCCGCTCTCGATGGCGGCCCTGGCTTCGGCCTGTTCGCTCACGGAAACACCGCTGCGGGTGGTGGCGGTGTCGCCCGGGTCGGGTGTCGCGGCCGCGGGTCCGGCCGTGAACAGCGTGGCGATGAGCCCGGCCGCGGCTGCCGCCACGCCCAGACGTCTCCGCCGCACGCTGGTGGTGTGCAACGAGGTCACTGCGTCCTCCCTTGTATCCGTTCGTCGAAGAACGGTTCATGACCCCGGCAGTATCGTCCCTCACATGTACACAACAACAGATGGCAACAGAGACGTAATAAAAGTTTTTGATCTTCGGCCGGTGGAAGGTAATACGGTCTGCACCAGACTCATGTGGCAATGGAGGTCGCCGTGCTGATGCCCCGTCGGACCGCACACGTGCGGGCAGCCGCCCTGGCGGCGACGCTCGTGGCTGCCGTTCTCGCGCTGGGAGGCTGCGACGACGGCAGCGGCGACGGCGGGGCGAAGGCCGGGGCGGACAAGGGCCCTTCGGTCATCGCTCCCGGGAAGCCCGGCGAGCCGGCCAGGACGCTGTCGGCCGAGGAAGCGGCGAAGGCCGCTCCTGACGACACCCCCAACTCGGCGGACTTCCGCTACACCCGCATGATGATCGAGCATCACGAACAAGCCCTCGTGCTGACCGCTCTCGTTCCCGGACGTGCGGCCTCCACATCCGTCGAGCGGCTCGCGGAGCGGATATCGGCAGCGCAGAAGCCGGAGATCGGCGCCATGGAGGGCTGGCTGAAGAACAACGGTGGGGACGATCGCGAGGAGACCCACGACCACTCCGCGATGCCCGGCATGGCGACCGACAAGCAGATCGCACAGCTGCGCGCCTCGAAGGGCAAGGCCTTCGACCAGCTGTTCCTGGAACTGATGATCACCCACCATCAGGGTGCGGTCACGATGGCGACCGAGGCTCTCGCGGACGGCAACAACGTGCTGGTGGAGGAGATGGCCAATGACGTGGTCGCCCAGCAGACCGTGGAGATCGACCGGATGCGCGGGCTGATGACCTGAGGACCGGCCGGGCCGCCGGGACCGCGAGCCTCTCCCCCGACTTCCCTCGTCGGTGCCATGCTGGAGGGAGCCTGCCGGAGGAGGTGTGCCGTGCTCCGAGTCGCCGTCGTCGGTTCGGGACCCAGCGGGGTCTACACGGCCCAGGCCCTGTTGCAGCAGTCACGGGTACCGGATGTGCGGGTGGACGTCCTGGACCGGCTGCCGACGCCGTACGGGCTCGTCCGCTACGGCGTGGCACCGGACCACGAGAAGATCAAATCGCTGCAGAGCAGTCTCCGGGCGGTCCTGGAGGACGACCGGGTCACCTTCGTCGGACATGCCGAGGTGGGCGGCGCGGGCGGGGTGTCGCCCGCTCGGCTGAAGGAGCTGTACCACGCGGTGGTCTACTGCGTCGGCGCGGCGTCCGACCGGCCCCTCGGCATTCCCGGCGAGGGGCTGCCGGGGAGCTTCTCCGCCACCGAATTCGTCTCCTGGTACAGCGCCCACCCGGACGCGTCCGCCGACGGCTTCCCGCTCCTGACGCCTTCGGCCCTGGTGATCGGGGTCGGCAACGTGGCGGTCGACGTGGCCCGGATCCTCGCCCGGGGCGCAGGCGAGCTACGGGGAACGGACGTGCCCCGGGCAGCGCTCGAGGCGCTCGGGACGAGCCGCGTGCGTGAGGTGCACATCGTCGGCAGGCGGGGCCCATCGCAGGCCAGGTTCACCACCAAGGAGCTACGGGAGCTCGGCGCGCTCCCCCGGGCACGCATCGTCGTCGACGGGGCGGAGCTCGCGCTCGATCCGGCGTACGCGGCTGCGGAGGGCGCGGGGACATCACTGCCCGCGGTGGTCCGGCGGAATCTGGACGTGCTGCGGGGGTGGGCGGCTGATCCGCGGGGCGCGGCACCCGACCGGGAACGCCGCATCCGGCTGCGGTTCTTCCTGCGCCCGGTCGAACTGCTGGAGCGTGACGGGCGGGTCGGCGGGGTGCGGTTCGCGCGGACGGCCCCGGACGGCGCCGGAGGTGTACGGGACACCGGGGCGTACGAGGACATCGAGGCACAGCTCGTGCTGCGGGCCGTGGGGTACCGGGGAACCCCTCTGCCCGGCCTGCCCTTCGATCCGGTCCTCGGGGTCGTGCCGCACGTGGCGGGCCGGGTGATCAGGGACGGGGCGGCGTCGCCCGGGGAGTACGTCGCGGGATGGATCAAGCGCGGTCCGACCGGCGTGATCGGTTCGAACAGGTCGTGCGCCAAGGAGACGGCCGCCTCGCTGATCGATGACGCGCCGCTGCTCGTCGGGCGGGAGGTGACCGGCGATCCGCTCGGTGCTCTGCGGGATCAGGGCATGCGGCCGGTGGAATGGGACGGCTGGCTGTCCATCGAACGCGCGGAGTCCGCACTGGGCCGCTCGCTCGGACGGGACAGGGTCAAGATCCCCGACTGGTCCGGGCTGCTGGACGCTGCCGGGGCGGGTCCCGGTGGCGCGCCGAGGGGACGTCAGCCCTGACCGAGGCGCTCGGCCTGCCGGTCCGCTCCGCCGAGGACGCTGTCGAGCAGACCGGGGAAGAGGGCGTCCAGGTCCTCCGTCCGTACACAGCTCAGCTTGGCCGTGCCTCGGTAGAACTGGTTGATCACGCCGTTCTCGCGGAGCACCCTGAAGTGGTGCGTGGTGGTGGACTTGGACACGGGGAGATCGAAGTGGGAACAGGCCTGCTCGTCCGTCGCACCGGCCAGTTGCCGCACGATCCTGAGCCTGATCGGGTCGGAGAGCGCGTGGAGCACGCCCTCGATGCGGATCTCGTCGCGCGAGGGGTGGGCGAGCACGCGGGCGGCGGTCGTCGTCACGGTGGCTCCACTTCGTGCAGGGGACTCCATTGTACGAGGATCGTCGTAGTTTTATCCACGGGCATCGTGTTACCCACAGGCCTCGTGTTACCCACGGGCATCGTGTTACCCACAGGCCTCGTGTTACCCACGGGCCTCGTGTTACCCACGGGCCGCCACCACGAGCCGGACGCGGGGGCTGCCGTCCGGCCGTCGGCCGAATTCCTCAAGAGGCAGCAGCCGCACCGTGAATCCGGTGACCACGAGGTCGTCCACCACACCGGCGAGCGGGAACGTGCGGTAGTACATGACGAAGGGCGGGCGCCACAGCGCGTTGCGCGCCCGCATGGCCAGGTCGAATCCCATCAGGGACCAGTAGGCCCCGGAGCCCACGGCGGGCGGCGCGCCCACCGGGAAGGCGAACAGGCCGCCCGGCCGCAGCGCCGCGTGCACCTGGCCGAACAGGACGGGACGCTCCTCCGGCAGGAAATGGCCGAACGCCCCGAAGCTCAGGGCCAGGTCGAAGGCCTGCGCGAACGGCAGAGCCAGGGCGTCGGCCCGGACCCAGTCCATTGCCGGGCCGGTGCCGTCCCCGGTGTGCGCGGCACGGGCGACGTCGAGCATGCCGGCACTGAAGTCGACGCCGGTGACCCGCTCCCGGCACAGTCCGCGCAGCACCTCGGCACCCGCCCCGGTGCCGCAACAGACATCGAGGCCACTGCCGAACGGCCCGAGCGGCCGCACCGCGTCGGCGACGGCGGCGAGCACCCGGTCCGGGGTCCGGTAGGGCGTCAGGTCGAACTTCGGGGCGAGCAGGTCGTATCCCCGCATCGTCGAGGAGAGCGCCTGGACAGCCAGTTCGCGCAGCGTGGGGCCCTGGGGAGTGAACATCGCCGCTCAGCGTACCCACTGACGCGATGTCACACCGCGTAGTCGTACTGTTCGGGCGCCTGGACGTCGCCGCCGAGTGCGCGTGCGGCGTTACGGGCGAAGTAGGGGTCACGCAGCAGTTCGCGGCCGAGCAGGACGGCGTCGGCGCTGCCGTCGGCGAGGATCTTCTCCGCCTGCACGGGGTCGGTGATCAGCCCCACGGCGGCCACCGGCAGGCCGGTCTCGTTGCGCACCCGCTCGGCGAACGGCACCTGGTAGCCGGGCTCCACGGGGATCGACGCCTTGGGCGCCAGGCCTCCGGTCGAGACGTCCAGCAGGTCGACGCCGTGTGCGAGCAGCGCACGTGCGAAGCGGACGGTGTCGTCGGCGGTCCAGCCCTCGCGCGGGTCGTCCTCGTTCTCGGTCAGCCAGTCGGTGGCGGAGATGCGGAAGAACAGCGGGAGGTCCTCGGGCCACACGGCGCGCACGGCGTCCACGACCTCCAGTGCGAAGCGGGTGCGGTTCTCGAAGGAGCCGCCGTACGCGTCGGTGCGGTGGTTGCTGTGCGGGGACAGGAACTCACCGATCAGGTAGCCGTGCGCCCCGTGGATCTCCGCGACCCGGAAGCCCGCGTCGAGCGCCCGGCGGGCGGCGTCGGCGAACTGCCCCACGACCTGCTGGATGTCCTCGGTGCTGAGCTCGGCGGGCACGTTGTGGCCGTCGTCGTAGGCGAGGGGGCTCGGGGCGACGGGCTGCCAGCCCTCGGGGTCTCCGATTTCGACGGGACCGCCACCCAGCCAGGGGCGGCCGGTCGACGCCTTCCGCCCGGCGTGCGCGAGCTGGATTCCCGGAACGGTTCCCTGGCCGTCGAGGAAGGCGGTGATGCGGCGGAACGCGTCCACCTGGCGGTCGTTCCATATTCCGAGGTCCGCGGCGCTGATCCGGCCCTCAGGACTGACGGCGGTGGCCTCGACGAGCACGAGACCGGTTCCGCCTGCCGCGCGTGCACCGTAGTGGGTGAAGTGCCAGTCGTTGGCCACTCCCGCGTCGGGGCCGGACGCTTCAGCGCTGTACTGGCACATCGGTGCCATCCAGATGCGGTTGGGAATGGTCAGCGACCGCAGGGCGTAGGGCTCGAACAGTGCACTCACAAGGGGCTCCGGTTCCTGGGGACGCAAAGGGCGGCGTGACGGCCCGGGCGCGCCGGGCCGTCACTTCGTACGAGTTTCACCGTACTACGAGATTCACCGTACTACGGCAATCGTCGAAATACGAGCAGCGCGTACGGCCCCTCCCTCACTTCCCGGGCAGCAGCCGGCGACGGAGCCTGATGTCGGTATCGGCCTCGTACATCTGGCTCCAGCTGCGCCCGCCACCCGATGTCCAGGTCACCTGGACGTTCGCCCCGTCCGTCCTGACGGCCTCCACCGTCATGAGACGGTCCCCGTCGCGCACGTCGCCGCGCTGCAGCTCACGCGCCTTCACGGTGACGGGTTCCGCCGATCGCGCGGCCTCCGCCTCGGCCGCCGCCTCGACGAGCGCCGCGGCCAGCTCCCTGGCCGCGGCCGGGGAGCAGGACCAGGAAGCCCGCGCCGAGGAGTCCTCGATCAGGATTCCGACCTGGAGAGGCCCCTCCGAGGGCCCCGGGGCCACCTCAAGCCTCGCACCGCGCCCCTCGGTGTCCCGGATCTCGATGCTCATCCCTGCCGCCTCCTCGTCCCGCTCCGGTCAGCTCAGCCGGAGACTCTCCGGCGGGCCCAGATAGCTGGGCTTGAGGCCGCCGGTGTCCACCACGAGGTTCTGGAGTACCACGGTCGGGTCGACCATCCAGAATCGGAGTACGTGCGTGCCCGCACGGTCGATCCGATGCACGGTGCCGGTGCGGTTGACGTTGTCCGAGGTGTTGCGGGCCCACTGGGTGTTCATGGTGCCGTCGTCGGACCCGGTGACCTCGGTGATGTTGACGGAGCGCGGTGCGTCGTCGTCGAAGGAGACGGCATAGGTCAGCCCGTCGGTCGCCAAGGCGTTGTTGCGGGGCGACAGGTACGCCCAGACGGTGACCGGCCCGGTGGTGAACAGACTGAGCCGGTATTCCAGCCTGGGCCCACGGCCACCCGGGGTCTGCCGCGCTGCGGTGACAGGGAAGGGCTCCATGCCCGATCCGGTGCGGCCGATGTCCGGGATGCGCCGCCAGGAGATGCCGTCGCGACCGACGGCCCGGTGATAGTGGTCGGCCTCGATGGAGACGTATCCGTTGGCCTCGACGAAGCCCCTGAGCTGTGCGCGCTCCAGGCGCGGCCGGTCGACCACGGCTGTGACCACGACCTCGGCGCCGCCGGGACCGGAGACGGTGACGGGGACCCTCGTGATCCCCTTCGGCGCGCGCGACCAGTCGACGCGGAAGGTGACCCGGGTCTGGGCCTCCACCAGGCCACGGGTCCGGTCGGCCGTCAGCCAGGGGGCGCCTGTGCGGATGCGGAAGCCGAAGGGTTCGGTGCCACGGTTGAACACCTCGACGTACTGCGCGGGCTGGCTCTGGTACGGGCTGAAGACCGGCAGGACCGCCTCGCCGCCGTCTCCGGACGCCGGCCACCAGCCGGACGAGCCGTCGACGGCCACGCCCATCTCCGCCTTGTGCGGGAGCTCGATGCGCCGCACGGCGGGGAAGATCTCGTCCGCGATCGCCACGTTGTTCAGCTCGGGCTGCTGCCAGGGGGCGTTGGGCCCGTACCGGTCCACGTCGCCGTACCCGATGTGCGGCTGCGTCTGGAAGCCCTCCCACTTGCCGTCGGCCACCTCGGTGTCGAAACGCCGCGCCAGGGCGAAGTCCTCGGCCAGCCCCGCCTCGGCGGTGGCGGCCAGCTGGTTGGTCAGGGCGCGGCCCTGGGGTGCGTAGTGCAGGTTGGTGAATTCGGCCTCCCGCAGGGCGTACAGGTTCGCGGTGGCCCGGACCGCGTATCCGACGAGCTCGTACCAGGCGTCCTGGGCGGACGCGGGCAGGCTCCGGCGGACGCGTTCCGCGGCGGTGTCCAAGCGCCGCCAGTCCTCGGTGACCCGTTCCAGCTCGCGGTAGTCCACGATGCTGAAGGGCGTGGCGCGGTCGTCGTAGACGACGGCGGAGGAGTCCTTCGCCGGGTCCTTGGCCGGGTCGAGGGTGATCCGCCGGTTGAGCAGCTCGGGCTTGCGGCGGGACTGCAGCCGGGCGTACGTGCGCAGGATCCCGGCGATCCCCTCGGACTGCCGCTCGCCGAAATTCTGCGCGGCGTAACGCTCCTCCCACTCCGGGAGTGCGTCCAGGGGCCAGCGGTCGGGGTCCCAGGCGTACTCCAGGAAGAACTGGGTGGGCAGTTCGTTGCCCTTGAGGTCACCCACGTTGGTGACCCAGAGGCCGTGGTTGCCGTAGGCCGCGCTCTGGTGGAGCTGGTCCCACAAGTTGGGGAGCGAGGCGGTGTCGACCCACTTGTAGTTGCGCCCCACCCCGACGTAGTCGAAGTGGTAGTAGAGGCCGTAACCGCCGCCGCGGGCGTCGTTCTTCAGGTCGGGCAGCTTGCGGACGTTGGCCCAGTTGTCGTCGGTGAGGACGACGGTGATGTCGTCCGGCACGCGTAGTCCGCGGTCCCAGTAGTGCTGGACCTCCTTGTAGAGGGTCCACACCTGGGGGACGCCGTCCGCCGCGCCGAGTTCCTCGGCGAGGATCTCGCGCTGGGTGGCGATGATCTCGGTCATCAGCTCGATGCCGTCGCCGTCCGGCAGGCTGACGTCGCCGTTGCCGCGCATGCCGAGGGTGACCACGCCCTCGAAGTCCTCGTCCGCCATACGGCGGATACCCTGCCGCCAATATGCCTTGATGGCTTCGGCGTTGCGGCGGAAGGACCACTCCCCGGTACCGCCGTAGGGGTCGTGGCCCGGCTTGGTGATGTTTCCCGCGCTGTCGCGCACCGCGGCGACGGCGTGCCTGTTCCACTCCTCGATGCCGCGCATCATGGGCGCCTCGTGCGAGGTGCCCATGACCACGCCGTAGGCCTTCGCGGTGGCGTGGTTGTCCGGGTCGTCCTCGGCGAACGCCCGTCCCCAGACCGCCGGCCAGAGGTAGTTGGCCTTCAGGCGCAGCATCACCTCGAAGATCTTGGCGTGGAAGGCGGCGTTGAACCCGCCCTCGAAACCGGGTGCCTTGCCCGGCCCGAAGAACGCGGGCGCCCAGGTGCCGAGTGCCGGGTTCTCGTCGTTGATGAAGAACCCTCGGTACTTCACGGCGGGGGTGCCCTGACTGTGCAGGCCGGGCAGGACGTACAGCGCGTCACGGTGGACGGGGACGACGTCGTCCCACCAGTACCAGGGCGACACCCCGATGCCCCGGGAGACGTCGTACGCACCGAAGATCGTGCCCCGCTGGTCGCTGCCGGCGATGACGAACGCCCGGTCCACTCCGGGCAGCGGCTTCTCCACCACTGTCTGCAGGCTGGTCTCCCACTTGCCCCGCACCCCGGAGACCCGCAGCTTCCCGGCGGCGATCAGGCCGTCGATCAACGGGCTGCGGCCGATGGTGCCGACGAGGACGATCTCGCGGCCGGGCGGCACCGGGTCCCGGGAGAGCGCGGGGAGGACGCCGGTGACGCGCTCGATGTCGTCCCGGAGGTCACCCGCCACCCGGACGACGCCGTCGTAGTCCTGGTCGCTGACCATGATCGGAGCCGCCCGGCCGGCCCTGACCAGTGGGAAGGCACCGGAGCTGGGCGTGCAGGAGATGTACGCGCCGGGGTCGGTGGGGCGGACGGCCGGTGAGTGCCCCGGCCCGGGCTGCGTGGCCACGGCCTCACCGCTCAGCCCCATCAGCGATCCGAGCGGCGTCGCCGCCAGCGCGGTGAACCCGAGACCGGCCCCGAGGACCGATCTGCGGCTGGTGGGCTTGTCCATGTCGCTCTCCATTTTGTTCACACACATGACAAATTGGACGGGCGTGAGCCCTTGGCAATGTTCGGTGCGGACCGGCACGTCAGCCGGTGATGCCTCTCATCACGACGGTCGGCCGCCGGCGCCACTTCGCCGCACGGGCCCGGGGCGGGGTGAGACCGGCGACGATCGCGTCAGCCGTGCCGTCGGGATCCGGTGCGACCGGCCCGACGACGTGCACCACCAGCGACGTGACCGGCGGCGTGACGATCACGAGCGTCCGGTCCGCGCTGTCGAGGACGGACTTCACGAAGAGGTGCCTTCTCGCCACCGGTGCCCAGGAGGACGGTGCGGCACGGGGCAGAGCCGGCGGAAGGCAGGCAGCGGCATCGGTATGGACAGGGCCCGTCACGGCCGCGCCCCACGATGCCCGGCATGCCATCGAACCGGTCCGCCTGGATCGCGACGACCATGCTCACACCTACGAGGACGGCGGTGCGCACCCCGGCGTCGCCGAGGGGACCATCCGGCTCTTCGGTGCATGTACGCGACCGGGGCGGCCGGCGGGGTGCCTTGTGGCCGCGTCCGCCGTCATCCCCTCACCTCATCCGCCCTGCGGTGCCGTTGGGGGTTCGGGTTTCAGCGCCTGCCCGCGGCGAGCGCCAGCGTCTGACGCAGGGTGCTGTAGGCGGGCTTGGGGGCGTAGTTCTCGTCGAGGATGTTGGCCGCGCCCTGGCCTGGGAAGGTGTCCGGCACCCAGGAGTAGGTGTCGGTGAATCCCCAGACGGTGAAGTCGTTGCAGCCCGGGGTGAGGAGGCAGCCGCGCAGCAGGACCCCGTATCCCTCCGCCTGGGCCTCGAGCTTCGTGCTGTCGGCCGGCATGGGCATCCGGACGTCGGCCTCGGTGATCGCGGTCTCGAGGCCGAGGCGGTCGAAGCGCAGCATGTTGTCGGCGATGTCGTGCGGCGCGCTGTACTGGACGCCCAGGTGGCCCTGGATTCCGACGCCGTGGACCGGAACACGCTGCTTTCGCAGCTGGGTGACCAGGTCGTAGAGGGCTGTGCTCTTCGCGTTGACTCCCTCGATGTTGTAGTCGTTGATGAACAGCCGCGCCTTGGGATCCGCTTCATGGGCCCAGCGGAAGGCGTCCGCGATGTAGCCGGGGCCGAGCTCGCGGAGCCAGATGCTGTCCCGCAACGTGCCGTCGTCGTTGAAGGCCTCGTTGACGACGTCCCACTGCCAGATCTTGCCCTTGAAGTGCGTGACCTGGTCGGTGACGTGCTGGTGCAGGATCTCCCGCAGCTCGTCGGGGGTGAAGTCGCCGTTGTTCAGCCAGGCGGGCAGCTGGCTGTGCCAGACGAGCGTGTGGCCGCGCACCAGTTGCCTGTTCTTCTTCGCGAAGTCCACGAGCCCGTCGGCGGCGGCCCAGTCGTACGTCCCCCGCTGCGGCTCGACCGCTTCCCACTTCATGACGTTCTCCGCGGTGACGGAGGAGAACTCGCCCGCGACCTCGGCCCGGTAGGGCGCGTCCTCGGCCAGCGCCGACGTGTTGACGGCCGTGCCGACGCGCAGTCCCGCTTTCAGGCCGAGGGCGCCGAGGGTCTGCGGGGCCGCGCTGTGCCCCTTCCCTCCTTGTCGGCCGGTGTCGTCGGTGGCGGCGGAAGCGCTGGAGAGGGTGAACGCGGAGACCAGGAGAACGGCGGCCGCGGAACCGACCGCGACCGATCGGTTTGCCTTGAGCATGACAGATACCTCTCCGTAAGGGCGGCGCGTGGCCACGGAGCCGTGGCCCTGCGCGCCGGGATGGCCTTCGAAAGTTTCGATGTCCGCCCCGGGCACTCCGGGGGGGTGTGCGGGGGCCGAGGCCCCCGCACGTCACTTCTGTGTGATCAGCGAGTCGACCGACGTGGCGCAGACCATGTGGCGCCGGTGGTCGACGGTGCGCTCGGGTCCGGTGAGGCGCAGCCGTACGGTGTGCTTGACGTCGGCGAGGTCGCTGGACGTGGCGAAGCGCAGCTCCAGGTCACCGGGCTCGACGATCCGCCGACCGCCCGCCCCGGTGAAGGAGACCAGGTCCGGGTGGAAGCGGAAACTGACCCTCCGGGACTCCCCCGCGGCGATCGGCACCCGGGCGTATCCGATCAGCCGGGCCTCGGGTCGTGTGGTCTGGGCGACCGGGTCGTGGACGTAGAGCTGGACCACCTCGGCCCCGTCGCGGTCTCCGGTGTTGCGGACCGTGACGGCGAGGTCGGTCTCCTGGTCGGTGCGGAGCTCGGCCGGCACCTCGGCTCCGGGCTCCCAGACGAACGAGGTGTACGAGAGCCCGTGGCCGAAGGGGTAGAGCGGGGTCGGGTCCAGGTTGCTGACCCCGTTGGCCCGGCCCAGCGGCGGCTGCAGATAGGTCCACGGCTGTCCGCCGGCGCCCTTGGGCACGCCCAGTGGCAGACGACCGGAGGGATTGACCCGTCCCGAGAGCACCCCTGCGAGAGCTGGGCCGCCCTCCTCGCCGGGGAAGAACGCCTGCACGCACCCGGCCAGCCGGTCCGCCCGCCCGCCGAGCGCGTACGTACGCCCCGTCAGCAGCACCAGGACGACCGGGGTGCCGGTCGCGAGCAGCGCGTCCAGCAGCTCGCCCTGAAGGCCGGGCAGCGCCAGGTCGGCCGCGTCGCAGCCCTCGCCGGAGGTGCCGCGGCCGAACAGTCCGGCCCGGTCGCCGAGCACGGCCACACAGATGTCCGCCCCGGCCGCGAGCGCTGCGGCGCCCTCGATCCCGCCGTCGTCCGTACCGTCCACGTCGCAGCCCTGCGCGTAGTCGATGCCCGCACCGGGGAACTCCTCACGGAGCGCTTCCAGGACGGTCGGCACGGCGATGCCCATGGGCGACCCGGGGTGCTGGACCCCGACGTGGCTGGGGAAGGAGTAGCAGCCGAGCATGGCGAGCGGGTCGTCGGCGCGCGGCCCCACGACCGCGATCCGTCCGGTACCGCTCAGCGGAAGCGCGCCGCCGGGGTTGGCCAGCAGGACACAGGACCGCTCGGCGAGCAGCCGTGCCAGGGCCCGGTTCAGCGGCGGGTCGAGGTCCACCGTGCCGCGCGCCTGTTCCGGATCCACCTCCGTGAGTACGGCGGGCAGGGCCTGCCTGTCCGCATCGAGGAGGCCTAGCTCGCACTTCTGCAGCAGGACCCTGCGCAGGGCGCGGTCCACCAGTTCCTCGGCCACGAGTCCGGCACGCACGGCCGCGACCAGCTCGTCTCCGTAGCTGCGCACGGTGGGGAGTTCGATGTCGACGCCGGCGGTCAGGGCGATGCGGGCGGCGTCTCCGCGGTCCGCGGCAACCTTGTGCAGCGTCTCCAGGAAGCCGACGCCGAAGTAGTCGGCGACGACGGTTCCCCCGAATCCCCAGGTGTCGCGGAGGAGCCCGGTGAGGAGGGACGGGTCGGCGGCGACCGGGACCCCGTCCACCTCGGCGTACGAGTGCATCACCGAACGGGGACCGGCCTCACGGACCGCCATCTCGAAGGGCGGCAGGATCACGTCGGCCATCTCCCGGGCACCGGCCCGGACCGGGGAGAGGTTGCGGGCCCCGGCCGACGCGGAGTAGCCCGCGAAGTGCTTGAGCGTCGCGACGATCCCGGAGGACTCCAGGCCCCGGACGTACGCCGTACCGATGGTCGCGACCAGGTAGGGATCTTCGCCGATGGTTTCCTCGACGCGGCCCCAGCGCAGGTCCCGCACCACGTCCAGGACCGGGGCGAGGCCTTGATGGACACCGACCGACCGCATGTCGCTACCGATGCGGTGCGCCATCTCGGCGACCAGTTCGGGGTCCCATGCCGCGCCCCAGGCGAGCGGCACCGGATAGGCGGTGGCGCCCCAGGCGGTGAAGCCGGCCAGGCACTCCTCATGGGCGAGAGCCGGGATACCGAACCGGCCGGCCTCGACGATCCTGGCCTGCGCTCTGGCCAGCGAGACGGCGCCCACGCCCGGGTCCACCGGGGCGGTGCCGAACGGCCGGGTGAGCTGGCCGAGTCCGCGGGTGGTGATGTCCTCGAAGTCGACCGGGTCGACCATGTCGTTCTGGTGCGGCGCGACTCCGTCGCCCTCGGCGTCGGCGCCCACCCAGATGCCGTACAGCTGGGCGGTCTTCTCCTCGAGTGTCATCCGGGCCGCCAGGTCGGCCACCCGCACCTCGGGGTCGAGCGAGGGGTCGCGCCAGGGGCCGTCGACGGCGGTGGGCGGATCGGCCTGACGGGCCTGCGGGGCGGGGTGGATTGCCATGGCGGCAGGGGTTCCTCTCATGAGTACGGTGGTCCGGGGCGGCGTCGGTGTGCTACTTGCCGCCCACCCCCATCAGTCCGTTGATCAGCGCCCGCCGGGCCACGAGGTACACGGCGAAGATGGGTATGACGGAGAGGACGATCGCTGCCAGCACCGCGGGGATGTTCACTCCGAACTGGCTCATGAAGTTGAACAGCCCGAGCGTCAGTACGCGCTGCTCCTCCGACTGCGTGAGGATCAGCGGGAACAGGAAGCCGTTCCACGCCTGCAGCGCGGAGAAGATCGCCACCGTGCTGATCCCCGCCCTGGAAAGCGGAACCGCCAGCTGCCAGAGCATGCGCACGGGCGAGGCACCGTCGAGGGACATCGCCTCGTACATCTCCTCGGAGACGTCGCGCATCGTGCCGCTGAGCACGAGGACCGCCACGGGCATGGCGAAGGCGGCGGTGGGCAGGATGATCGCCCACAGGGTGTCGTACAGCCCCATCCTGCCGATGATCAGATAGAGGGGGACGATCACCGCCTGCGCCGGTATGGCCACTCCGAGCAGGAAGGTCCGGAAGGCGAGGGACGACAGGCGGCTGCGGGTGCGCACCGCCACGTACGCCACCGGGACGGAGAGCACCAGCACGATGGCGACCGTGGCCACGGCGACGATCGCGGTGTTGCCGATCAGCGCGAGGAACCCGCTGTCCAGCACGAAGTCGTAGTTGTCGAGCGTCGGATCCGTGGGGATCGCCAGCGGGTCGCCGTTCAGTGCCTCGTCCTGCCGCATCAACGACGCGGAGACCAGCGTGTAGAGCGGCACCAGGACGATGACCAGCCAGATCAGCGAGCCGATGCCGGCCACGGGGTTGCCCAGGGACCTGCGCCGGCGGACCGGGCGGCCGCGACGCGACGCGCCGGGTGTGGCTCGCTGCTTCGGCGAAGCGGGGCGGGTGTCGATCGACATCTCGTCACATACCTTCCCGGGTGGACCTCATGGACCCGAAGCCGCTGAGGCGGACCATGATCAGCGAAATGCTTGTGGCCACGAAGACGAGGGCCGTGGCGATGGCCGCCGCGTAGCCGAGGTCGTAGGTCTGGAAGCCGGTCCGGTACATCAGGTAGGGCAGGATGGTCGTGTCCGTTCCGGGGCCGCCCTTGGTCATGATGAGCACCGTGTCGAAGTACGTCAGCGAGCCGACGATCATCAGGACCGACGAGGTCGTGATCGTGTGGCGCAGCTGCGGCAGTGTGATGTGGAAGAACTGCCGCACCATGCCCGCGCCGTCGATGGAGGCGGCCTGGTAGAGCACCTCCGGGATCTGCCGGGCGCCGCCCTGGTAGATCAGCGTGTGGAAGGGCATGAACTGCCAGCCTCCGACGAAGGCCACCACGAGCAGGGCGCCGGTGGAGGAACCCATGACGCCGGGATCGATGCCGAGCCAGGGCCCGATCGTCTGGATCACGCCGAAGTTCGGGTCCAGCAGGGCGCGGAAGAGCATCGCGATGGCGGTGGTGGAGAGCAGCAGTGGGATGAAGAAGATCGCGGACAGGAGGGCGCGGCTGCGCTGACGGCCCGCCGCCCATACGCCGAGCAGCAGGGCAACCGGAGTCTGGAAGACCCAGCTGATCGTGGTGAGCAGGAGGCTGAGCCAGGCGGCCTGACCGAACTCGGAGTCCTTGAAGAGCCGGGTCCAGTTGTCCAGCCCCGTGAAGGCCGGGGAGTCGAGCCCGTCCCATTCGCAGAAGGAGAGGTAGACGGCGATCACCAGGGGGAAGATCGCGAAGACTGCGAAGAAGAGGATTCCGGGGACCGCCCAGGCGACCGGTGGGCGACCGACGTTGCCGACGGCCGCCTTCCCGTCTCCGTGCCTCTTCGCGACAGGAGTGTGGTGGGACATCGTTACCTGGCGGCCTTCATCGCTTCGACGAACTGCTCGGGGGTCGTCTTGCCGGCGAACAGCTTGCTGATCTCCGTGAGCAGTGGCGTGGCGTACTGGGCTTCGAGTGCCTGGTCCCACGAGAGCGTGAAGCTCGGGGCCTTCTGCACCATTTCGTACTGGTCGGTGGCGAACTGAGGATTGGGGGAACCGCTCAGCATCGAGGCCGCGTTGGACGTGGTGGGCACGTCACCGTTGTCGACGAGGGCCTGCGCGTAGGTCTTCGACGCCATCGTCTTCAGGAATGCGACGGCAGTGTCCTTGTGCTTGGTCCGGGCGTTGACGGACCAGTAGTTGGTGGGGTTGCCGACCACGTTGGCGGGGTCTCCCACACCGCCGGCCACCGTCGGGAAGGCGGTCCAGCCGAGGTCCTTCTCGGCGAACTCGGGAGCCTTGCCGAGCTGGGTCGAGTACTCCCACGAGCCCATGAGGTGCATCGCGGCCTTGCCCTTGCTGAGCAGGGTCGGCGCCGCTCCGCTGCCGTAGTCCACGGAGTTGAAGTTCTTGCCGAACGCGCCCGCGTCGACCAGCTCCTTCACGGTCCGGGCCGTCTTGAGCACCGCCGGGTCGCCCCAGCCCTCGGTGTCGCCGTCCTGGATCCTCTTGAAGACCTCAGGCCCTCCGATCCGGTCCAGCAGGTATTCCATCCACATCAGCTCGGGCCACTTGTCGGAGCCGCCGAGCGCGAAGGGTGTGATTCCGGCGGCCTTGAAGACCTTGATGGATGCCTGGAGGTCTTCCCAGGTCTTCGGCGGCTCGATCTTGTGCTTGGCGAACAACGCCTTGTTGTAGAAGAGCATCACGGGCTGCATGCCGCGCATGGGCACCCCGTAGACCTTTCCTTCGAGGCCGCCCGCGGTCATGATCGACGGAATGAAGCCGTCCTTCAGCGTGGCATCGTTCTCGACGGTCGAGGTGAGGTCGACCAGGTCGTCGGAGTCGACGTACGGCTTGATGGAGCCGCCGCCCCAGTTGAAGAAGACGTCAGGAGCGTTGGGCGAGCCCATGGAGCTGCGCAGCTTGTTCACGTAGTCGGCGCCGGGGACCGGCACCAGCTTCACCTTGACCTTGGAGGTCTTGTTGAACGTGTCGACCGCCGTCTGCTGGACCTTGACCGCGTCGTCGCCGTAGACGTAGGCGGTGATGGTTCCGCTGTCGCTCCCACCACCTCCGGAGCCGCAGCCGACCAGCAGACCGGCCATTGCCATCGCCGCACCCACCGCGGCCCATCTCGTCGTTCGTGTGCCCTGAGCGAATATCCCCGACCGCATGACCGCACCCTCTGTCGAATGTTTCGGCGTGCCTTTCGAATGTTGCCGGAACCGTACGGTTGTGTTTCGGGTCAGTCAAGGGGGTAGGAGCAAGGATTTACGAACCCTGCCCGGACGCGGATTCAGGTCGGCGGGCGAGCTACGATTCGTGCATGAGCCCTGCAAAGGTCCAGCCCCAACAGGAGAAGGCGCCCGTCGACGAGTCGTCGGAGAGCACCGCCACGCTGGCAGAGATCGCCCGAGCGGCCGGAGTTTCGGCTCCGACAGTTTCGAAAGTGCTGAACGGCCGCGCCGACGTCGCCCCTGGTACGCGCACGAGGGTGGAGGAGCTGTTGCTGCGGCACGGCTACCGTCGCAGGCGTGGCGCCTCCCAGCAGTCCCAGCTCATCGACCTGGTCTTCCACGAGTTGGACAGCGCCTGGGCGATGGAGGTCGTACGGGGCGTCGAGAACGTCGCCCGGGACGAGGGCCTGAGCCTGGTCCTCTCGGAGAGTGCGGGCCGGCTCACACCCGGCCAGACGTGGGTGGACGGGGTCCTGGCCCGCCGCCCGGCCGGAGTGATCCTGGTGCTCTCGGACCTCGACGCGGCGCAGCGTGCCCAGCTGACGAGCCGCTCCATCCCCTTCGTGGTCGTCGATCCGGCAGGGGACCCCGGGGACGACATCCCCTCGGTCGGCGCGGCCAACTGGCAGGGCGGGCTTGCCGCCACCCGCCATCTGACGGGCATGGGACACCGGCGGATCGGCGTCATCGGCGGGCCGACCCGCATGATGTGCAGCCGCGCCCGGATCGACGGCTACCGTGCCGCCCTGGAGACCTCGGGCATCCCCATGGACCCCGAGCTCGTCAGGGAAGGCGAGTTCAACCACGAGGACGGCTACACGGCGGCCCTGGAACTGCTGCGGCTTCCGGAACCGCCCACCGCGATCTTCGCCGGGAACGACCTGCAGGCCCTCGGCGTCTACGAGGCCGCGCGCGAGCTGGGACTGAGGATCCCCGAGGACCTCAGCGTGGTCGGCTTCGACGACCTGCCGCTCACCCGCTGGATCGGTCCACCGCTCACCACGGTGCGCCAGCCGCTCATAGAGATGGCCGAGACCGCGGCCCGGCTGGTGCTCGACCTGGGCCGGGGCAAGCAGCCGGCGACCACCCGGGTCGACCTGGCGACGAGCCTGGTGGTCCGCAGCAGCACGGCCCCTCCGAAGCCGTGAGTGAGGGGCAGCCAAGGCCACCCGGGGTGCGGACGGCCCGCCTGCTGCTGACCCCGTACGCACCGGGCGACGAGGAGGCGTTCGTCGCGCTCTTCCAGGATGTCCGGGTGCCCCGGTGGATGGGCGAGGGCCCCTCCACGGAGGCCGAGGACCGCGCCCTCTTCGGGCGGGTCTTCACCGAGGTGTACGCGCGAGGACTCTTCGACGTTTGGGCGGTCCGGGAAGGCGGCACGACGGTGGGCCATGCCGAGATCAAGCCGACCCCCGAGTCCGGAGGGCACGAGATCGTCTACGCGCTGTCCCCCGATGCCTGGGGCCGCGGTCTCGGCACCGAACTGGCCGGGGCGCTCGTCGAGCACGGCTTCGGTCCGCTCGGCCTCGGGGAGGTGCACGCCACGGTCTCCGCGGAGAACGAGCCTTCCCTGACTCTTCTGGGACGACTCGGCTTCCGGCACGTCCGGGACATCCAGGAGGCGGACGGGAGCACCACCCGGCTGCTGACAATCACGCGTGACCGGGCTCCGCGGCGGGCGCCCGGCAGCTCGGAGCGGTAGGCGTCCGGGCCGTACCCCCCGGACGCCCGGACCACCGCGCCCGGCGGACACCCGGACCCGAGCACCCCCGGACCACCCCTCCCAACGGCCTCGCACCCTGCCGCGACCGCTGCGACCTGGGCCGACACCGCATCTCCCGGCCTGTGTCAGTGGCCGGGTGCAGACTGGCCTCATCCGGTACAACGGCGTCTCGGGAGGTCTTGTCATGACCGATGTTCTGCTCACCGTAGGCACCCGCAAGGGGCTCTTCATCGGCCGCAGACACGGCGGCTCGTGGGAGTTCGGCGATCCTCATTTCAACGCCCAGGCGATCTACTCGATCGGGATCGACTCCCGCGGGGAGACGCCCCGGCTGCTGGTCGGAGGCGACAGCGCGCACTGGGGCCCGTCCGTCTTCCACTCCGACGACCTGGGTGCGTCCTGGGTGGAGCCGAGGCAGCCTGCCGTAAGGTTCCCGCAGTTCACGGAGGCATCGCTGGAGCGGGTGTGGCAGCTGCATCCCGCCGGCCCCGAGGCCCCCGGAGTCGTGTACGCGGGGACGGAACCCGCGGCGCTGTTCCGGTCGGACGACCGCGGTGAGTCCTTCGAGCTGGTCCGCCCTCTCTGGGAGCACCCGACACGGTCCGAATGGGTCCCCGGTGGGGGCGGCGAGGGGCTGCACACCATCCTGACCGACCCGAGGGACGCCGACACGGTGACCGTCGCCGTCTCAACGGCGGGAGTGTTCCGCACCAAGGACGGGGGCGAGCGCTGGGCCCCGTCCAACAGGGGCGTCTCGGCAGTCTTCCTGCCGGACCCGGACCCCGAGTTCGGCCAGTGCGTGCACAAGGTCACCCGGGACGCGGCCGACCCCGACCGGCTCTATCTGCAGAACCACTGGGGCGTGTTCCGCAGCGACGACTCCGGGGAGCACTGGAAGGACATCGGTGCGGGCCTGCCCTCGGACTTCGGCTTCGCCGCCGCTGCGCACCCGCATCGCGCCGACACGTTCTACGTCTTCCCGATCAACGCCGACGCGGACCGCGTCCCCGCCGGACACCGCTGCCGGGTGTTCCGCACCCAGGACGCGGGAGAGACCTGGGAGCCCCTCACGCGAGGCCTTCCGGACGGCGACCACTACGGCACGGTGCTGCGTGACGCGCTCTGCACGGACGACGCCGACCCGGCCGGCGTCTACTTCGGCAACCGCAACGGCGAGGTGTATGCGAGCGCCGACGACGGCGACAGCTGGCAGCAGCTCCTCTCGCACCTGCCCGACGTGCTGTGCGTGCGGGCGGCGGTGCTCCACTGACAGGAAGAGGGGCACCCCTCAGCCGGCCCCGGAGGGCCGACGGCCGGACACATACGGCTCGCCGTCGGCCCGTACAGAGCGGCCGCGCACCGGCGCGTGCACCGTCCCGGCCCGAGCGGCGCGTGCGTCGGCACGTGCCCGAGCGGCGCGGGCGTCGGCACGTGCCCGAGCGCGCGCCCGCTCGGATCGGAAGGGGATCAGCTCGGCAGGCTCGCCCCTCGGCGGCCTCACTCGTCGGTCGGCACGCAGAGCACCGGCACGGTCGACAGGTGCAGGAGCTTGTGCGGGGTGGAGCCGAGCAGGGCGCCGCGCATCGGGCTCTCGCCCCAGCTGCCCACGACGATGACTCTCGCCTCGTAGCGGTCGGCGGCCTCGATCAGCGCCTGCGCGGGACTCAGGTCGATGACCTCGACCGTGGTCGGTACGCCGGCCGTCTCCGCAGCGGCGACCGCGCGCTCCAGCCCCGTACGCCCGGCCTGGCGGATGGCCTCGTAGTGGGCACGGTACTCCTCGCCGGTGGGGCCGGGCGGCGCCGCACCGTAGACCAGGACGAGCCTCTCGCCGAACGCACCGGCCACCTCGATCGCCGCCCGCAGGGCGCGTGCGGCACCGGGCGACTCGTCGTACCCGAGGACCACGGACATCTCAGGGCTCCTTGCCGTGTACGAGGTCGGGGTCGACCACACTGCGGCGTTCGGCCCAGAAGGACGGCGACCGGAACCGCAGCACCACCATGACGACCACACCGATCAGGCTGATGCAGATGCCGATGACGAGCGGGGGGCCCAGCCCGAACCAGGAGGTTCCGCTGTAGGAGTTCGCCGGGTCGGACATATCCATGATCGACCGGACGAGCAGCCAGGTCAGCAGACCGGCTCCGATCACCGGGCCGAGGCCGATGAGGCAGAAGTTGCGCACGCTCTCGGTCAGGTGACGGCGGTAGTAGACCGCACACGCGACGCCGGTGAGGGCGTAGTAGAAGGCGATGAGCAGCGACAGCGCCGTCAGCGAGTCGAAGAGGGCGTTCTCGCTGATCTGACTGACGACGAGGTACCAGGCGATGGCGATGGCGGCCACCCACCATGTGCTCACGTCGGGGGTCCGGAATCGCGGGCTGATGTGGGCGAAGTGCGCCGGCAGCGCCTTGCGACGGGCCATGGAGAGCGCGGTGCGCGACGCCGGGATGATGGTGGTCTGGGTCGACGCGAGTGCCGACGTCGCGACCGCGAGCAGCACGACCCAGTCCCAGCCCCCCATGACCTCGCCGGCCAGCAGGGCGAAGATGAACTCCTCCTCCCCGGCGTTCTCGGCCAGGTACGCCGTTCCGGCGAAGGCGACGACCGCGAAGCCTACGGAGAGGTAGGTCACCAGCAGGATCACGGTCGACCACACGCCGGCCTTCCCGGGTGCGCTCGCGGAGTCCTCGACCTCCTCGGTGAGGTTGACTGCCGATTCCCATCCCCAGTAGATGAACACGCCCAGCAAGAGGCCGCCCGTGAGCGCCGCGCCTCCCGCACCGAAGGGATTGAGCCAGTCGGCAGAGGGTTTGACGGAGTCGAAGGAGGTCGTGCCCGCGTAGACGCGGTAGAGCGCGACGATCACGAACACGAGGAGGAAGGCCACCTGAGCCAGGATCAGGACGTTCTGCACCTTGGCCGACAGCTCGGTCCCGATGACGCACAGCCCGGTCATCACGATGATCAGAAGCACAGTCAGCAACTGGCGGACGAATGTGTTCTCGGCCCAGCTGTCGAGGCCGACGGCCAGCAGACCGAAGCTGACGGCGACGTCCGCCAGTGACCCGACCACGAGCACACCGGTCATGGCGATAGCCCAGCCCCCGAGCCAGCCGGTCCAGGGCCCCATGGCGCGGGTCACCCAGGAGAACGTCGTCCCGCAGTCCTGGTCGACCTTGTTCAGGTAGTAGAAGGCCGAGGCGATGAGGAGCATCGGCACGAAGGAGGCGAAGAGCACTCCGGGTGCGTAGATGCCGACGAGTGCCACGACAGGGCCGATTACGGCTGCCACCGAGTAGGCCGGGGACGTGGCGTTCAGTCCGATGACCAGGGCGTCGACGAAGCCGATCGCATTCGGCTTCAAGCTTGCCGGCCGTGCTGATCCGGCACGGTCCTCTGCCATACTCCCTCGCTCGGGTTCACAGGCCTGAAGAGAAGCGGAATATTTCCTTCCACATGCTATTGACGTACTTCCGGGCGCGCACGTCCGGCGAGGCTGCCCCCAGGCCGGCAGCAGCCGTCACTGCTCGCGCATGCCCCACGGGGCGCCGTAGTCGGCCAGCAGGTCGAGGAACGGCCGTGGCGGCATCGCCTCGGGACCCAGCACTCCGCTTCCTCCCCAGGTTCCGGCCGCGACGAGTTCGAGAGCGGCCACCGGGTTGATCGCGGTCTGCCAGACCACGGCCTGGGAGCCGTACTCCCGCATCGACCACTGGTTGTCGACCACGTGGTAGAGGTAGACCTCCCTGGGCCGCCCGTCCTTGCTGCCCTTCACCCAGGTACCCGCGCACGTCTTCCCGTGCATCCGCTCACCGAGGCCGGCCGGGTCGGGCAGGCACGCGGCCACCACGTCGCGGGGCGATACCCGGGCTTCGCCGGCATCGCTCTTCACGGCCACGGGAGCCGTACGGTCCAGGCCCAGCTTGTGGAGCGTACGCAGCACCCCGATGAACTCGTCACCCAGCCCGTACTTGAACGTCACCCGCCAGGCCTTCAGCCAACGGGGTACGAGCAGCACCTCCTCGTGCTCCACGTTGACGCACTCCACGGGCCCGATGCCTTCGGGGAAGTCGAAGACCTCCGGTTCGCTGAAGGGGGCGGTGGTGAACCAGCCGCGCCCTTCCTCGTACACCACCGGAGGGTTCAGGCACTCCTCGATCGTCGTCCAGATACTGAAGGAGGGGGCGAAGTCGTATCCCTCCACCGTCAGGTCTGCGCCGTCGCGGATCCCGAACTCCTCGATCTCGTCGAAGAGCTCGTCGGAGGCGTACCGGGCGAACACGTCCGAGAGCCCGGGTTCCACGCCCATCCCCACCAGGGCAAGCCGGCCGGCGGCCTCCCAGTCGGCGGCCCGTTCGAACTGCTCGTCCCCGAGCTTGACGCCGCACTCCTCGTACGGACGGGACGGGTGGGGCCTGGACAGCGACATGGCCATGTCCAGGTAGTCCACGCCCTGGGCGAGAGCCGCCTCGAACAGGGGCATGACGAAGCGGGGGTCCGTGGCATTGAGCAGGATGTCGCAGCGGTGTTCGGCGAGGACGGAACGCACGGCGGCCTGGTCCGAGGCATCCAGCCGGACCGCGCCGAATCGGTCCCCGCGTTCCCCCAGAGCCGCGACGGCGGCCTCCGCCCGGCCGAGGTCGTAGTCGGCGACCGCCATGTGCTCGAAGAAGGGCCGACGGGCCGCGATCCTCGTGATCGCCGTGCCCACGCCTCCTGCTCCGACCAAGAGGACACGCATGAGCACCACTCCTTTGTCGTGCTGCCGTGGCGGTTTCCGGCTCCAGTTGGCCCGGCCGGTCCGGTGGAGTGGGCACGCTAACAGCCGCTCCGCCCGGCGGTGGGCAACCGTCGGAGTGGTGTCCCGTCCCGGGGGTGTGCCCGCTTCGGGGCACCACCCGGTCCGGCGACGCGTGGGCTACGGACGTGCGTCCGGCCGGAGATCCGGCGACGCGTGGGCTACGGACGTGCGTCCAGCCGGTGCTTCAGCGAACCGTCCGGGCCGAAGACGTCCATGAGATAGCCCTCGTCCAGCGACACCCCTTCGCTCTGTTCGAGGAAGCCGGTGACCGACGTCTTGAGCTCGTCGAACGTCTGGGCACTGTCATCGGGGTCGCGCGTCCACACGACCAGCACGGGAACACCCTCAGGCCCGGCACTCCTCTGAATCCCGTAGACCTCCTGTTCACCGCCCACTGCCCGGTACCGATCCGCCACCTGCTCCGCGGCATCGGGCGCGGTCGTGGTCGTGGCCGTGGGGCCGGCCGTGGCGAGGGCGCGGTCGGAGTCCGGTCCGCCGTCGGCGGTACAACCCGAGAGCAGGGTGACAGCTCCGGCACCGATGAGGACGGCAGTACGAGCGATGCGCTTCATGGCGGGATCCTCGCCGATCCCGACCCGCGTCGACGACGTTCCGTGCAGCTGTTGCCGTTCCGTCATACGGGGCCACCGCACCCTGGGTCCTGCCTGTCGGCACGGAACTCCCGCTTACGGCAGACGCCAGTCCACCGGCTGCTCACCCGCGCGCACGAGGAAGTCGTTGGCGCGGCTGAAGGGCCGCGAGCCGAAGAAGCCGCGGTCCGCCGACATCGGGGAGGGATGGGCGGATTCGACTGCGGGCAGGTCACCCAGGAGCGGCCGCACGTTGCGCGCGTCGCGCCCCCACAGCACGGAGACCATCGGCTTGCCCCGGGCGGCCAGGGCTCGAATGGCCTGCTCGGTCACTTCTTCCCAACCCTTGCCACGGTGGGCGGCGGGTTTGCCGGGCGCTGTGGTCAGAGCCCTGTTGAGCAGCAGCACGCCCTGCCGCGTCCAGGGCGTCAGATCGCCGTTGGAGGGCTTCGGGAGGCCGAGATCCGTGCGCAGTTCCCTGAAGATGTTCTCCAGGCTGCCCGGCAGGCGGCGCACCTCGGGCGACACCGCGAAGCTGAGCCCGATGGCCATACCCGGTGTGGGGTAGGGATCCTGACCCACTATCAGGACGCGCACCTCGTCGAAGGGCTGCTGGAAGGCTCGGAGAACGTTCGCCCCCGCCGGCAGATAGGTGCGCCCGGCCCCGATCTCGGCACGGAGGAAGTCACCCATCGCCGCGACCCGGTCGGCGACGGGCGCCAACGCCTCGGCCCAGCCGGACTCAACAAGTTCACTCAACGGTCGCGCTGCCACAGCTGTCACTCTACCGGCCTACGGGGCCGGAATGATCACGCGGCCCCCATGGGCCCGGGTTGAGCGATAGGGTGCCGCTCGTCGTCAGTCCTCCACCCCCCGGAGTCCGTCCATGAGGTCGCGCAGGCGTTCATCCGCAGCCGGCGGTGCCCGTGACCTCCGGTGACCGACGGGACCGGTCCCCCTCGGGCCGGCCGGACACCGCCGTGACCGCCGCCGCGCGGGTCGAGTTCGTCCTCGGGGTGGACTCGGGCGGTTCCGGTCTGCGCGTCGCGCTCGGGCCGGTGGACGCGGGGACCCCCGCCCGCACCGCCGTATGCGCAGAGCCCGTACGGACGGGCTCGGACGGCATCGACGCCGGGCACCTCCTGGAGCAGCTGCTTCCCGCCGTCCGCCGACTGCTGGAGCAGACGGCTCCCGGCGCGGCCGTCGCCGCTGCGGCCGTCGGTGCCGCGGGCATGGCGACCCTCGGCGAACAGCTGCGCGCCCGGCTGCCGGGCGCCCTCGCGGACACGCTGGGTGTGCGGCGGGTGGCCCTGGCCGCCGACGCGGTGACTGCGTACGCCGGGGCACTGGGACAGCGGCCCGGCGCGGTCGTCGCGGGCGGCACCGGCATGATCGCACTCGGCACCGACCTCACGACGTGGCGCCGGGCCGACGGCTGGGGACATCTGCTGGGCGACAGCGGCGGCGGCGCCTGGATCGGCCGGGCGGGGCTCGAAGCGGCGATGCGGGCCCACGACGGACGCCGCGGTGGTTCGCCGTTGCTGCTGGCGCGGCTCGAGGCGGCCTTCGGACCGGCCACAGCCCTTCCGGGCCTTCTCTATCCGCGTACGGACCGTCCCGCACTGCTCGCGTCGTTCGCCCCCGAGGTCGCGGCCTGCGCCGCCGACGACGAGATCGCGGCCGGGATCCTCCGGGAGGCGGCGGCACATATCGCCGGGGCGGCGGCCGCGGTGTGCCCCCGCTCCCCCGGTCCCGACGGCTGCGAAGTCGCTCTGACCGGCGGACTGTTCCGCTTGGGCGAGCCACTCCTCGGCCCTTTGCGCGGGGAGCTCGCCCGGCAGGTCCCGCAGGCGCGCGTGGTCCCGGCGGAGGCTGACCCGCTGCACGGCGCACTGGAGATCGCCCGGGCCCTCGCAGGTCCCGGGCTGCGACTGCCACCCCACCCCTCGCTGCTGTTCGTACCGGGAGTAACGTAGACGATTCGAGCGATCCTCTGTCCGGACAGAGCAGGTCAGTCGCCTGCTATGCCGCTCAACAGACATATACGGACAGATAACGCCTGACCGCCCCCTCCCCGAACAGAGGGGCACCCAAAACCAGTAGCATGCGGCGCCATGAGCACCCCCACTGGGCCCGCTTCCGGCCTGCCTGTACGAATGCCGCGACCTCGCCAGTCCGGACGGCACCGCCGCCCGGAGCCCGTGGTCGCACCTGAGGGCGCTGCCGCGCTCGTTCTTGCCGTTCCCGGTACCCCTTCCCCGGCCTCGCGCAGCCTGGCCGAGGAAGTGATCAGCATCGCCCGTTCCGAGCTGCCCGGTCTCAATGCGCAGATCGGTTACCTCGACGGCGATGACGCCGAATATCCCACGCTCGCCTCCGTACTCACCCACGCCGCCGCCGAGCGCACCGCGCGCTACGAGCAGGCCGTCGCCGCGGGCCGCGAGGTCGCCGAGCCCTCGGGCACGTCCGCCGTCGTGGTTCCGCTGCTGGCGGGGCCGGACAGCGCCCTGATCCGGCGCATACGGCAGGCCGTCATGGACAGCGGCACACAGGCCGAGCTGACAGACGTGCTGGGTCCGCACCCTCTGCTCGCCGAAGCGCTGCACGTACGTCTCTCGGAGGCGGGTCTGGCGCGGGCAGACCGCGCGCGGCTGTTCACCGTGGCGACCGCGGCCGACGGCATCGTGCTCGCCACGGTCGGCGGCGAGGAGGCCGTACAGGCAGCCGGGATCACCGGCATGCTGCTGGCCGCCCGTCTCGCCGTGCCGGTGATGGCCGCGGCCCTGGACGTGGAGGGTTCGGTCGCCTCGATCGCCGCGCAGCTGCAGAACTCCGGCTCCGCGCAGCTCGCGCTGGCGCCGTACCTGGTCGGCCCGGAGATCGACGCCGGGCTGCTGGACGCCGCCGCGAAGGAGGCCGGCTGCGCGACCGCCGAGCCGCTCGGGGCGTACCCGGCCATCGGCAAGCTCGTCCTCTCGCTGTACGCGACGACGCTGGGCATCACCCCTGCGACGCCCCAGGGAGCCCAGGCGCACTGATCCGCGCCACGCCGCGCCCGGACGGCGCGGACCCGTCCTGTCGGGTCCGCGCCGCGCGCTGCCGAGGACGGCTGCCCCTCATGCCGTTTCGCGGAGGCGTCACGGCCGGGGAAGGCGTCAGCCGAAGACCACGCAGGAGGCGGCCGGAACCTCGGTCGAGCCCGCGTGCGCCGGGATTCCGGTCTCCGCGTCCACGGCGAACCAGCTGACGTTCCCCGAGTGCTCGTTGGCGACGTACAGCCACTGCCCGGTGGGGTCGAGGGTGAGATCGCGCGGCCAGCGTCCTCCGCATCCCACGGCCGCGGCCAGAACGGGCTTCTCCGCCGTCTCGTCGAGGGTGAGGACGGAGATGCTGTCGTGGCCGCGATTGGCGATCCAGAGGAACCGGCCGTCGTGCGAGACCACCACCTCCGACGGGTACGTGCGTACGGCGCCGTCCTCGTCGTGGTCCTGTGGCAGCACCTGTGTCTCACCCAGCGGTTCGAGCAGACCTCCGGCCGCGTCCCACCGGCACGTGGTGACCGTCGGCTCCAGCTCGTTCAGGACGTAGACGTGTCCCCCGGACGGGTGAAAGGCGAGGTGGCGCGGTCCGACTCCCGGTCGCAGCGCCGTCTCGGCGTGCAAGCGCAGGGAACCGGTAGCGGGATCGAGCGCGCAGACACGCACGGAGTCCGTGCCGAGGTCGACGCTCAGCACCCATTTCCCCGACGGATCGGCCAGCACCTGATGCGCGTGCGGGCCCGACTGACGGCCGTCGTCGGGACCACGGCCCTCATGCCGCAGTACGCCTGTCGCCGGGCCGGGCGAGCCGTCGTCCCGTACGGGCAGCGCGGTGACACTGCCGGAGCCGTAGTTGGCCGTGAGCAGATGGCCGGCCGAGAGCGCCAGATGCGTGGGGCTGCTCCCACCGACCGGCTGCACCTCGCCGATCAGCCGCGGCGTGCCGTCGTCGTCGATGCCGAATGCCGCCGCGGCGCCGTCCGAGGTCTCACTGACCGTGTACAGCACGGTCCCGCCAGCTCCGGGAGCGCGGCCGACCGCGAGGAAGGACGGGTCGGCCACGGCGTCCGTGGACTCGAGCACGGACAGGGCCCCGGTGTCCCGGTCGACGGAGGCGACGCTGATGCCACGCCCGCCCGCCGAGGTGAAGGACCCTATGAATGCCCACTTTGCGTGGTCGGCGCCCATCGCGCTACCCCTCTTCACGTCCGTCGCGATCTTCCCGGCCGACGGTAGCAGGCAGCGAATTCCGGGCCGGGCCGAACAGGCCCCAAGAGGGGTTCAGGCGCCCATCAGTGGGGCACGTGGAGAACTTCGCAGGGGTGCGGCGAGGCCGGCGGGCGCCTTCTCCCGGCTGTGCGGACGGGCGGGCGACGGCTCGGCGGCACACGCGGGTCGGGCGGGCCGACGGCTCGGCGACGCAGCCGGGCGGGCGACGGCTCGGCGACGCAGCCGGGATGCAGAACATCGGCACCGCGGGCGGCCCGTCCCCGGCCCGGTAGGCCTGGGCCGGGCGCCGTCAGAGTCTCCACCGGGGCTTCCACGCCCGGCAGGCAGCGACCGGCCGGGCATCGTGGGACGCCCCCCGGGCCCGCCGCGACGGAGCCCGCCCGCGCGGCGCCGCGCGGGATGATGCTCGACGGTCTCGCCGCGCGCGACGGCTCAGGCGCCGGCCGGCATTCGGCTGGGCCTTCGAAGCGGCACGGCGAGTTCGAGCAGAGCACGCTCCAGAGCATGGAGGTGGGTGAGCATCTGTTCGGCGCCGGTCAGCTCCGTGGCCGCCGCGTGATCGACTCGGAGGTCTCGCCCGGCGGTCGGCACGTCGGTGAGGGCCTCGACGGCCGCCTCCACCCGCCGGCATGCTGCGGCGAGCCGGTTGTCGTGCGAGGCCTCCGGGTCGGCAGCGACAGAGGCCAGACCACGCACCTCGCGTGCGCAGTCGTCGAGCAACGCGAGGACGCGCCGCGCCCGTCGCTTGCGGGCCTTCATCGGGTTGAGAGGATGCACCAGCGGCGCGAGCGACAATCGCACCCGGCCGAGGATCGCCTCCAGCTCGACAACGCGCCGGGGTGGGTCGACGTCCTCACTCCCGGCGAGGCGGGCGGCGGCCTCGGCCGTGCACGTGTGCACGCACCGCAACGCCCGCTCCACCCACGCCTCGGTCACCGAGTGCGTGGTCACCGGCAGCACGATGAGCACCGCCAGTACGGCACCGAGCGCACCGACCGCCGTCTCGGTCACCCGAAGCACGAGCAGATCCGGGTCGAGCACGCCGAGCAGCCCGTACAGCATGCTCGCCATCACCGTCACGGCCAGCATCATCCAGGTGTAGGAGACCGCAGCGGTGTAGAAGATCCCGAACACGCTCACCGCCACGACTGCAGCGACCACGACCGGCTCGTGGTGCAGCGGCACGGCCACGGCGAAGCCCAACCCGATCCCGAGCACCGTGCCCAGGAATCGCCTGAACCCGCGCACGACGGCCTCACCTCGCGAGGTCGTGGCCACGAACACCCACCAGGTCGCGCCGACGGCCCAGTACCAACGCTGATCGGAGAGCACCTGCCCCACCGCGAGCGCGAACGCCGCCCCCGCCGTCGCTTGCACGGCGTGCCGCGTCGTGATCCGCCCGAGTCCCGATGCCCCGGCGGGAAGGGCCACCGCCGCGGGTATCGCGATCCGCCGCTCGTAGCACCACACGCCGAACCGCACCACCGACGAGGCGATGAGAGACAGCAGCACGGCTGCGTACAGCTCGGGCAGCTGGGCGGGCACGGTGTGCAGGAACTGGGCGGAGAAATAGGCCATGAAGCCGAACACGCCCAGTGAGTGCCCACGCGGCCCCCACCGCCGCGCGTAGACCCCCGCGCCCACCACGGCGAGGAACGCCAGGTCGCGTGCGACGGGCACATCGTGCAGCACGGCGGCAAGGGTGAGCACCGGGAGACCGACGGCGGGAAGAAGCGCGGTCGTGAGCGCCTGCCCACGCACCGTCGCGTCGGTCACCGTGAACAGTGCGAGCAGCGCGGCCAGGCCACCGGCGACTGCCGCCGCCAGCGAGTGCCCGGCTGCCCCGCACAGCGCGACGGCGAGCCCGATGCCGAGCACGGCCCGGGACGCGAACCGCAGCCGCATGTGCCCCGGGTCCGGTGCGACGAACGCCCTCTTCAGCAAGTTGCCCCGCACCTTTCGTAGACCAGCAGACATGAGAATGGCGCCGCGGAGATCCCCGGGGGGACCCGCAGCGCCATTGATGTCCCTATCTCAGCATCTGGAGGCCTGATGGTTCAACCGAGGCTCGAACCACTGAGCCAATGGCTCACAAAGCATGATCCACCTCAGCCATGGTGGAGCCAACGGACCAGCCACATGCGACACCGTTGTGCGGATGACAGCCCAGCCCAGCCCTTCGGAACGAACTTCCGCCTGATCAGCACCGCTGCCGAACCCAAGCCGTCACCTCGGGGACCTGGAGCTGAATCCTGGCGTTGCGGCCGCTGCCGGACTCCCCCGGAACGAGCTCGAGGACGGGGCGTCGCGGTACGCCCGGAAGATCGGCGTCTCAGGTGCTCCACCGCCGCCCCGGCGTCCATGAAACCGCAGGCACAGCAACCCGATGGCCCACCGCATCGAAATGCTCACCGCTTCCAGCCGACGGGCGGATGATCCGGCCGACAGGCGTTATGACGCGGCCGGGGTCTCCGGCAGGAAGGCGACAGCCGGATATCCGCGCAACGGGCGTGAACCGCGCCATGTCGAGGGCCGACGCCTGAGAGAGCACCGCTCGGCCTGCGAGCGCCAGGGCTCTCACCTCAGGCGGCAGCCTCCCTTCGGCCGCCCCGGCCCCGGAGTCAGCCTCACTTTCCGCCGCCCCGGCCCCGGAGCCAGGAAAGTCCGGCAGCGAAACCCACGAGATGACCCGGGCGGCAGCCGTCATCTGATCGCCGCCGATTCCACCGCAACGACGGCTTCCGCGAGCCCCTGCGGATGCGGCAACTCCTGCGCGGTCCGCCCATCCCAGCCGGGCCCGAGCATCAGTACGAGAGGCTTCCGGCGGGCGCCGCGCACACCCCATTCCATCGCTGCCACATGCTGCGCCACCGGCCGACTAGCCGTGTTGCGGGACTGTGCCCACAGTCCCACCACGACCGGTCCCGTTCTGCCGACCGCCGCCACCAGCGACTCGACGGGCAGCGCACCGCCGAACATGCGCACCGGCAGACCGCGCTCGGCCAGCGCGGCGGCCAGTGCCTCCAACGGCAGGGTGTGGTTCTCGGCGGGCACACAGGCGAGCACGGTGGTCGCGCCCGGCCGCTCGGCGGCGACGGGCGGTGCGTGGTGGCGCAGCGCGCCTGAGACGTGCCAGGACAAGAAATGCTCGACCTCGACGTACTTCTCCCCCGAGCTCTCCCACTTACGGCCCACCGCCTGGAGCGTCGGCATGATGACCTCCGTCCAGGCCACGACCAGGCCGTGTCCTTCGATCGCGGCGTTCAGCAGGTCGTCAAGAGCGGCGGCGTCGAGCCGAAGAGCCGCGCGGGCCACTCCCCTGCACTCCTGGCGCACGTCACCCAGCCGAAGGCCGGCCCCGGCCCGGCTGCGACTGCGACTGCGACTGCGACTGCGCGTGGCTGTCCGCAGGGAGTGCACCGCATCAACCCGTCCCCCCGGGACGTCCGTCTCGCCCTTGCCGAGCGCCAGGCGGGCGGCTTCGGCGGGCGGCAATCCGGTCGCCGTCAGAGCACACATCCGCTCCAGCCGCGCCACGTCCACGTCGGTCCAGCGCCGGTGCCGGCCGTCGATGCGCACGGTGGGGCCGAGACCGTAACGGCGATCCCACGAACGGATCGTGGTGGGCGCCACCCCCAGGCGTCGCGCCACCTCACCCGTAGTCTGCCCGCCACCCCGTCGCGCGTCGGATCGGTTGCCACGGTTCGATTTCACATTTCCACCGTACAACGCATAAACGATGCATGTTGCATGCGTCGCTTTCACTAACAAAACTGGCATGAACCGAGCCCGAACAACGAGACGTGACAGCGTTGCGCAGCCGCTCACAAGCACGGCAAGAGGTCCAGGCCATGAGCACGACCACGCGATTCACCGACGTAGACGCGCCGGCCACGGTGGAGGCCCCCACCGATGACGATCTGGTGCGTGGACTCTGCGCTGCGGACGAGGACGCCTTCGCCGCCATCTACCGGCGTTGGGGATCACTGGTTCACACCATGGCCACCCGCTCGCTCGGCGACTCCCACGAGGCCGAGGACATCACCCAGCAGGTGTTCATGGGCGCCTGGCGCGGACGTGACGGCTTCCGCCCGGAGCGGGGACCGCTCGGTGCCTGGCTGGTCGGCATCACGCGCCGGAAGATCATCGACGCACTGGCAGCCAGGACGCGACGCCTCACGCTGATCGACTCCGCCGCGACCGATGCCGGCCTGCGCCGGAACGACGAGCGGGCGGCGGACCGCGTCGTGGATCGCGTGCTCCTGGTCGACGCCCTGTCCCGGCTGCCGCGCCCGCAGCAAGAGGTGCTGTGCATGGCCTTCTACCGGGACATGACACAAGCACAGATCGCGCGGCGCACCGGAATGCCTCTCGGCACCGTGAAGAGCCACGCCCGCCGGGGCCTGCACCGGCTGCGGGAAGGGATCGAACAGGGCGGTGCCGAAAAAACGGCCGCTCGGGTATCCCTCGCATCCAATGCGGTGCCCGAGCACGAAACAGAGACGAGGCTTCGCCGGCCGGCGGAACCTCTACACGAAGGGATGAGCTCATGACCTCCAGGACCACCCTCGCCCTCGCCGCTACCGTCAGCTCCTGCGCTCTGGCCATCGGCATCGGCGCGCCCGCCATGGCAGCTCCTGCCGAGGACGGCGAAGACCAGGCCATGGTGTCCGTCTTCCATGGCGTGCCAGGGATGACGGTCGACGTCTACGCGAACGGCGACCGACTGCTCGGCGACTTCAAGCCCGGCACGGTGACCGACCCGCAGGCGCTCGAGGCAGGCACGTACGACATCCAGGTGTTCGAAGCCGGCCAGGGCCCCGATGGCAAACCGGCCGTCGAGAAGCAGGTCAAGGTACCTGAGGGAGCCAATGCCACGATCGCCGCCCACCTCTCCGCCGACGGCAAGCCGCAGCTGACGGCCTTCGTCAACGATGTCTCCGCAACCGATTCCGGCAAAGCACGGCTGACCGTGCGTCATGTGGCCGCCGCTCCCGCTGTCGACGTCCGGGCGGAGGGCCAGACCGTATTCAAGGGGCTGGAGAATCCGAAGCAGGACACCACCACTGTTGACGCCGGCACCATCTCGACCGACGTCGTGCTCGCCGGCACGGACACCGTCGCCATCGGCCCCGCCGATCTGAACCTCAAGGAGGGAACGAGCAACATCGTCTACGCCTGGGGCAGCGCCGCGGACAAGAACCTGAAGCTGGCGACCCAGACACTCAGTGACACCGGGTCCACACCGGGTGCCGCCGACACCAATGGCAGTGGCGCCGCTGTCACCACGAACTCGAGCGACCGGTGGCTGACCGGGCACTGAAAGGTGCGCCCCGGTGGCCCCGCGCGCGGGACAGTACGTTGATCTCGCGCGTCGGCTCATTCGCCACGGTGCCGACCGCCGCTCCGGCGGCGGTCCTCATCGTCGGTGGGCGAGCGGCACGGCCGGTGCACCTCACTCTGCGGGCCGCTCGATCGCTGATGGGCACCTGACGTGCTCGTCGGTCACGCGGCAGGCGCCCGGGACAGCCCCGAAGCAGGCGTCGGATCACGAGGAGAGGAGGGGACGGTGCTACACGTCGACCCCGCTCACCTGGTGGAACTGGCTCTCGGCAACGACGTCTCGAGCACGGATGTCAGCGCCCCGCGGCACATCGCCAACTGTGTACGCTGCCGGGACGAACTGAACCGGCTGGCACGTGTCGTGGCCGCCGCCCGCAGCGTCAAGGCATCGGATCTGCCCACCGCGCCCCCGGACCGGGTCTGGCAACGGATCAAGCAGGAACTGGCACGGTCGTCCGGGGAATCCGATTCACCAGCGGCCCCGACGTGCCGCACATCTCCGCGTCCGATGGCGGCTGACGGACACCGTACCGGCTGTTTCGAGCGGGCCGATGACCGAACGCCCCACCTCTTGCTGGGTCTCCTCACCGTGGCCGCCGTCATCTGGTGGGCACGACGAGTTCCGACGCGGAGGACTCCTCCCGGCCACAGCCTTCGGGCAGGACGGCGCCACGAGGCGTAGACCGTGTGCGGCCCCCTGACCTGCTCGAGGCGGGCCGGGGCATGACGGCATACCGGGATGCCCCGGCGTGACCACACCTGTGTGGCGACCACACCCGTGTGGGAGTGGCCGCCACAGCGGTCGTCAGTCAGGCCGCGGCGAACGCCGCGTGTACGCGCTTGCCGTCGGGCAGGGCTTCGGTGAAGAGCCGGGCCCCGAGATCCTCGGCGATGTGCAGGCCCATGCCGCCGGTTCCGTCCCTCAGGTCCGGAGGCCTGGAAGCCGGCAGGACGCACGAGCAGTCCGTCACCGCGATGTCCAGAACACTCGAGGCGATGGTCAGGGTCAGGGTGCTGCGCCCGGGTGCGTGACGGACCGCGTTCGTGACGAGCTCGGAGACGATCAGGAGGAAGTCGTCGCAGCGGCTCTGTGCGAGCGACGGCCAGAACCGGTGCAGGAAACCGGCGGTCGCACGGCGCGCGAGCGAGGGTGCTTCCGGTCCGGAGGGTAGAGGGAGTGAGAGCCGGTCTACCGTGGCAACTGCCGGAGCACGCGACGGTGACGGGGTCGTGAGGGTCATGACGCTGTCCAGAGGCTGATGCGACGCAGCCGGGTGCACCGCGGGAGGTTACGCATGGGGCGAATGGCAGATTTCCGGGTGCCGGCCCCCGGAATCCCGGCGCACGCCCGAGGACGGAGATCACTCACATGTGGCGGCACACCGGGCCGGACAGCGGCGGTACCTCCCGCTCCTGTCCGTGCACCACGACCTTGTGGCAGGCCGGTCGTGGCGACCTCGGCCACCACACGAGGAATGCGGGTGGTGGCAGTCATCGGACTCTCCGTCCTTTCATGAGTGGCCACGTCCCGCAGTCAGTCGGAGAACTCGGACGCGGCTCCGAGCGGCCTTACACAAGAGATTCGGAGGTAACCGGGAGAACGGTTGCGGAAAATGAAGTAAAAATTGACAAATAGAGAAAGGCGCATCGTGGCGCCGTGCCCGTGGTGAGCAGCACGGAGCGCAGGTCTGGACCTGCGTGACTCGCGGCTCGTGTTGGAACCTCCCCGACCCGCCGCCTCCCGCCGTGGTCGACGGAACGGGGGCAAGGTCCATGTCGAGCACGACGGCGTCGGCTTGCACCCCTCCTCGCCGTGATGCCGGCCCAGGGGAACGTCGTCATGGCGGTTGAGGGCGGGAGCGGTAACGGCCAGGCAAGACAGCGAGGGCCGTCCGGCTACGGGATGAGTGGGGCATCGGAACCGGATCGGTCGGTCATTCGCTCCGTGTAGGGCACTGGCCCCCGCCCAGCGCGGTGCGGTTCAGCACGGCGTCGATCCACTCCGCGGCGCGGGCCGAGCACTGGCCGGCGTTGCCGCCGTCCGAATCGCCGAGCAGTGCGTCCCTGTTGCAGCCGTGTCCCAGGGCGCCCTGCCTGCGGTCGTCTCCTCGGTTCCGGCACAGGGGGCGACACCCCCTCGGGCTGCCGGGCCGGCTCCCCGTGCACGGTCCGGCCGGCCGGAGACACCGGCTGGCGCCGGCCGTGCACGGGAACAGCCACATCATCGAAACCCGTAGTGACCAAGGGGTCCGGCTGGGTCAGGGGGCAGGAGTCAGGAGACCGGTGGCATCTCCGTGCTGCGCGAGTCGAGGCCGGAGCGGACATTGACCCAGCCGCCCCGGGTGAAGTCCGGGACGGCGACCGGACGCCCCTTGTTCTCCAGGGACATGACACTCAGAGGGACAGGGGCGCACCAGGAGGCCGCGTCGTACACATCGATGTCCGGCACCAGCCCCGCACGCATCAGCTGCACCGTGCGCCACTGGAGGACGTAGTCCATGCCGCCGTGACCGCCGTTGTTCTCCGCGTCGTCGCCGATCTTCTTCCACAGCCAGTGGTCGAACTCCTTGCGGTAGGCGTCGAAGTCCCGCCAGGAGTGGCCGCTGTGGTCCGGTTCGATGTAGATCCGTCCGCCGGTCGACGATGTTCCCGCGTAGTCCTCGAAGATGCCTCGACTGCCGGCGAGCGTGTTGATGCGGCTGTACGGGCGGGGCGAACTCACCTCGTGGTCGGCCCTGATGGTCCTGCCCTTGGCCGTCTCGATCGCGCAGCTGACCAGGTCGCCGTTGATGTACGTCTCCCGCCACGAGGGGTGCGATCTGGGTACGAAACGCTCCCGGTAGTCGGCGAGGCCCTTCGGCGCGGTCGCGGTCGCCTTCAGCGTCGTCATGCGGTCGCCGCGGTTGATGTCCATGGCGGCGGCGATGGGCGCAAGGCCGTGCATGGCGTAGAACGAAGCGGTGCTCCGGGTGTGCCAGAGCCGGCGCCACGCGTCCGTGTAGTAGGTGTCGGAGAAGAGCAGCTCCCGCAGGTCGTGCAGGTAGCCGCCGTGACCGTTCGTGATGTCGCCGAACAGTCCCTCGTGCGCCATCCTGAGCATGGCCAGTTCGTTGCGGCCGTAACTGCAGTTCTCCGAGAGCATCAGATTCTTGCGGGTGCGCTCCGAGGTGTCCACGAGGTCCCACAGCTCGCGCAGTTCGGTCGCCACGGGCAGTTCGACGACAGCGTGCTTCCCGGACAGGAGCGCGGCCTTGCCCTGTTCGTAGTGGAACTCCCACGGGGTGGCGATGTAGACGAGGTCGATGTCGTCGCGCCGCAGCATCTCGGCGTAGGCGTCCGCCGATCCGCCGTACTCCGCGGGGCGGGGCTTACCGGCGGCCACCAGTCGCTCGGCCGTGCGCCGGACACGATCGGTACGGATGTCGCAGACGGCCGTGACGACGCAACCGGGGACGACGGACCATCCCGTGGTCATGCCGGAACCCCGGTTGCCGAGCCCGATCACACCGACCCGGACGGTCTTGTACGGCTGGAACGGCACGTTGATCATCGACTTCTGGCCGGGGCGACGGCGCGGGGCCGCCCCGGCCGCCTCCGCTGTCGTCGCGGTCGCACCGGTGGCTGCTGCCGCGCCGGTGGCTGATCCGATGCCGGCAGCGACGGCACCAGTGGCCAGTGCTCCTCCGAGTAGCAAACGGCGCGGGACGTCGGGGCTTTGGGGCATGGCTAGACACTCCTCGATGCGAGACCGGCAGCACTGGCGGGGTCGACTCTGGCCGTGAGGCCGCATGTGTGTCAATAGATGCTCGAAAGAACCGCGTTATGAACAAAATCAAGCATCCGGTAACACCTGAAGCCGCCGCCGGCCCCAACGGCGGACGTGCGGGAACCGGGCATGCGTCGTCGGGTGCACATGACGCGTCGTCGCGCACGGTCCGGATGCGCGGGCCCGGCCGTGCACGATCATGAGCCGGACGAGGACGGCCTCGCGCAGGGGATTTTCGCCGTTCCGGCAGCAGGACCGGCCTCCGGCGAGCCGTCCCTCCCACGCCGGCGGCAGGTCGCCGCACCACCATGGGGAGTACGGCCCTTCGCCGACGGGAGGTCTGCGGAGAGGCTCCGGCAATCAGCCCGGCGACCGCGTCGCGGCGGGACCGGCCCGATCAGATCCTTCGGCGCGCCGGCGTCGCAACCGCAGCCGCTTCACCGGGTGGGAACCACCGGTTCACCCCGGCCTGGCGGGCTGCCCGCGGACGCGGTCTCGCCTGTGGTCAGAGGGGCTGGAGCCGGGTGCGCAGGAGGCAGAATTCGTTGCCTTCCGGATCGGACAGAACGTGCCAGTCCTCGGTACCGCTCTGCCCGACGTCGACCGGCCTGGCGCCGAGAGCGAGCAGCCGCTCCAGCTCTGCTTCCTGGTCGCGGTCGGTGGCGTTGACGTCGATGTGCAGCCGGAGCTTCCCTGTCCTCGGGTGGCTGCTGGGACTGAGCACGAGGGTCGGCAGCGATCCGCCGAAGCCGATGTCGGGCGGCCCGATCTCGATGCTTCCGTCGTCCTCACGGCCGAGTTCGGCATAGCCGAGGACCTGACTCCAGAATGCGGCGAGCCGGTCGGGATCGGCGCAGTCGATGACCAACTCACTGATGCGGCATGCCATGCCCGGCAGTGTACGCAGCAGACGACGACGTTCCGGAGCCGTGCCGCAGGCGGCCACGTCGTGCCGGCCGGGTCCGGGATCGGCCTAGCCCTGCGGGAGGTCCTTGACGAACACGATCCCGTCGCAGTCGTCGAGGTGGGCCGGGTCGAACGCCGAGTAGCCGAACCAGGGGGACACACGGTGCGCGGGCCGTGTGCCGCCCAGCACGGTGGCCAGCCGTCGGGTGTCGATGACGCGGTGGCCGTCCGGGAGTGTGTACAGGAGTCCTTCGACGGTGTCCGGCGGCGGGGTGTCCACCCCCCGGTGCCGGATCGTGCCGACGGCCGTGGCCAGGAAGGCGTACTCCCTGCCGAGCCGGGCGCTCACCAGCGCACCGGCGCTCCACCACTCCAACAGCGTCCCGCCCATCCTGGTCGTGCTCTTCTCCCGCTGGAGATGGGAGTTGTGCGCGTGGACGAACGCCGGGCCCCGAGCGGCGAGAGCGAGGAGATTGTGCGCCATCATCTGATCGCGCAGACCGACCAGCCGGGTCATGCGGGCCGGTGAGGCGTCGGCCATCCAGTGGTGGTACCGCAGCAGGCCGATCGCGGTGCGCCCGTACAGACGGGCCCGGTCCCACTCCTCCGGCGAGGACGCCGTGACCAGGTGTGGCGTCTGCGCGTCGAGCAGCGCCACCAAGTCGTCGGCGAGCAGCCGCAGCCGGGCGGCCTCGGCCGACTGCCCGACGGACCGGGCGGGGTCCGTCATCGCGGCCGGATCGGTCCACCGGTCGTCGGTGCCGAGCAGCCGGTCGAGCGTTTCCGCGGCGCAGGGGAGCAGGTCCGTTTCCACCCGGGCCGAGAGGTAGCCGTGGAGTGCGGTGAGGGCCTGTCGGGGGCTCGCGGCGGCGGTGATCTCCAGCGGGCCGTCGAAGCCGGCGAAGCGGAGCCGCTCCGAGGCGGGCCGGCCGTCGTTGTACGCGCGCATCCAGCCCACGAGCTCACGGTTGGCAGCTGACGTGCCCCAACCGTGGCTGAAACCCTGCTCCATCGCCTCGTCGAGGGAGCCCGTGCCCGAGGTGACGTAGTCGTCCACGACCAGGCCCATCATGCAGTCGCTCTCGATCGCGATCGTCCGGTAGCCCTCCTGCTCGACGAGCCGGCGGAAGAGGTCGTTGCGCAGGTCGAGCAGAGTGTCCTCGCCGTGGGTGGGCTCCCCCAGGCCGAGCAGCCGGGGCCGGGCCGGCAGCAGCCTCATGACGGCGGCAGCCTCGAATGCGTGGGCGATGTCCTTGATGCCGGTAACCATGCATTCAACGGTATCGCTGAACCCTCGGTTGAGACTTTCCCGCTATATCCTCGCCCTCATGGGACGAAACCTTCAAAGCGGTGATCGGCTCAGGCCGGTTGACCTGGCGCGTGGGCACGGTCTGTCCACGCAGGCGATCAGGAACTACGAGGAGGCCGGCATCCTTCCGGCCTCCGGCCGCACGCCCCACGGCTACCGCACCTACACCTCGCTGCACGCGGGAGCCCTGCGCGCGTTCCTCGCCCTCCTTCCCGGTCACGGACACCGGACGGCCACGGCGGTCATGCGAGCCGTGAACCAGGGATCGGCCGATGGCGCGTTCCGGCTCATCGACGAGAGCCACGCCCAGCTACTCGACGACCGGCGGACCCTCCAGGCCGTGGAGAACGCGCTGCGCGACCTGGAGCCCACCGCGGCGTCCGGAACCGATGCGGGATCCGGGCCGGCCACGGCGTCCGGAACCGGTGCGGGGACCGGGCCGGCCACGGCGTCCACGCCCGGCGGTACGTTCATCGGGCCGCTGGCAGGCAAGCTCGGGATCCGGCCCGCGACGCTGCGCAAATGGGAGCGCGCCGGGCTGATGCGTCCGCGACGCGACCCACGGACCGGATACCGCGTCTACGACGAAGCCGACGTACGGGACGCCCGGCTGGCCCACCAGCTACGGCGGGGCGGCTACCTGCTGGAACAGATCGCCCCGCTGATCGCCCAGGTGCGGGCGGCAGGTGGGCTGGAGCCGATGGAGGCCGCTCTGTGCGACTGGCGCAGCCGGCTGTCCGTACGCGGGCGGGCGATGCTGACCGGGGCGGCGGAGCTGGATGCGTACCTCCGCGAGCTCAGCCGTACCGCTCAGGGGCAACAACCCGCCCGGCCGCTCGGGGAACCGGGCGGCGGACCTGCCGAGCACGGTCTCCCGGGCCCGGCCACCGAAGCTTCCTCCACCGCTTAGGCCCAGTTCAGAGCCGTCCGGAGCACCGCCGGAGTTCAACGTCGGCCATCACCTCTACGCCCGTCGGGCCTTGGGCGAGCGAGTTTTTCAACAGCTGTGACGCCTCGCCACCCATGGCCGGGGACCCTGCCGAAGGCAACGTCCTCGGCGGTACGAGCAATCTGCCGTCCGCCCCGGCCACAGCTGTGACACGTCGTCAACGGCCGTACGTGGTGCGGCAGAGAGCGATGATCTCGGCAGAAGCGACGCCCTGGCCCGTCGCACAGATGGTGCGCATGTCATACGTCGGGCGAGGCTGGGCACGGCGCGGCGGTTCGGGCCGGGCGGGGGCCGCCCGGCGCGGTGGGTTCCGGACGCCCTGACGGGCAGGTGGTCCGACCGCTCCCGCACGCCGGGCCGGCGCTTGCGCCCCCTCCTCCTTCTGCTTCCGCTTCTTCCCGCTCCTGCGCGCCGGCCGCTCCTCGGCCTTGCCCAGGGCGTCATGGACCGCCGGGGGCGCGGCCGGGGCCGTCGACGCCTGCGCGCCCGGAGCGTTGCCGGAATGCGCGGAAGCCGCGGGCGCGGGCCTCCCCGCTTCACCCTGGACGGAGACGCAGCCGGCCGTACTCAGCAGGGCGACGAGCGCGAGCGACATGGACCGCAGATTCATGCCCTGGTCAACGACGAGCCGCCCGACCGGACACGTCGGAGAGCCGTGCCCCGGACGGGCACGGCCGATCAGTCCGACAGACCCGACCGTGCGACACCCAGGGCGCGGTGGATGGTCCGGGACAACGAGGCCCGCTGCGGGTCCGCGCTCCACGCCCACTGCTCCACCGCGATGCGCAACGCGCCGTTGAGAACGGTCGCCTGCACCCTCGGCTCGAGGTCGTCCGGCCCGTGGCCCGTCCGCTCGGCGATGACCTCGGCGAAGACCAGCTCGGCGTCGTGGTGGACCTGGAGCCACACGGCGCGCAGCCCGGGCTCGGTGCGGGTGAGAAGGACCAGGCCGCGCAATGCCTCCGCGTCGGCGTCCGCAGCCGGGGCCGGGAGCGACGACGGGGTCCCCACAACCGCCTCCGCCAGTGGCCGGTCGCGTGGCCACGCCCTCATCAGCGCGGTGACGAAGTCGAGTGCGTACGTCAGCAGAGGGCTGACGCAGAGTTCCTTCGACGAGGTGTAGCGCCACAGGGTGCGCTGCGAGATCCCCGCGGCGGCGGCGATGTCCTCGGCGGTCGTCGCGGCGACCCCCCGCTCCACGAAGAGACGTACGGCTTCGCGGGCGATCTCGAGCCGGGTCGCGGCCTTGCGGCGCTCGGTCAGAGGAGGGCGCCCGATGCGGGCCCCGCCGTCGGCCTCGGTGGCCGAGGCCGCTTCCTGCGCTCCCCCGACGTGCACGGCTTCCACGGTTTCCGGCCACCTTCCCTCAAGCTCCGCCCATCGTATCGATATCTTTTCTGGCACGGCTCGCCATTTTGGCACGACCCGCCATCAAAGATACGGTGCCTGCACTGTCACCGAACGCGAGGAGCATCCCGTGAGCGTCACCACCAGCGGCCCCGGCCGCAGCGTCGTCGTCACCGGCGCCGGATCCGGTATCGGCCGTGCCACCGCCCTGCTGTTCGCGAAGGACGGCGCTCGACTCGTGATCGCCGACGTCGACGACGCGGCAGCCCGGGCCGTCGCCGAGGAAGCGAGGCAGGCAGGCGGGACCGCGGTGACCGTGATCGGGGACCTGCGGGACCAGGCCGTCGTCGACCGGGTCGCGGCCACGGCGGTGGAGGAGTTCGGCGGGATAGACGTGCTGGTGAACAACGCCGGGGTCATGGACAGCATGTCGGCGGCGGCCGACACGGGGGACGACGAGTGGGAGCGGGTCATCGGCATCAACCTCACGGCCCCGTTCCGTCTCACACGGGCTGTACTGCCGCACATGCTGGCCGCCGGGAAGGGCGCCGTCGTCTTCACCGCCTCCGAGGCATCGCTGAGGGGCAGCGCCGCGGGCACCGCGTACACGGCGTCCAAGCACGGCATCGCGGGGCTGACCAAGTCACTGGCGGTCATGTACCGCGACAAGGGGATCCGCTCCAACGCCATCGCCCCCGGAGGCACCATCACCAACATCCGGGTCGAAGCCGACCGGAGCGCCCACGGACCGGCCGCCCTCGCCCCGTACATGGGTAACGTCGGTTCCCCCTCCCGGGCGGAGGAGCAGGCGGCGGCCATCGTCTTCCTCGCCTCCGACGCGGCGAGCAACATCAACGGGGCGATCCTCCCCGTCGACAACGGCTGGTCCGCGGTCTGATACCCCTTCCTCCAGCGACGACACCCTTTACCGGCAGGGGTACGACCCGGAGCCGAAGGACCGCGCACGGGTGAGCCGGGGCCGGGTCGTCGCTTTCGGGCCGCTCGCGCCCGCACCCGCTCCCGGCACGGCCCCACCACCGCTCGCGCCCGCTCCCGGCACAGCCCCACCACCGGGAGCGGGCGGCCTCCCCCGCGCACACCGCTCGCCGGCGGGACCAGCGGCCACCCAGCGCACCCACCGGGGCCGGGAGCGCGGCGTGCCCGTGTGACGCCGTTCCGCGGGCGGGCGTGATACCCGTGTGACACCGTTCCGCGATCACCCGCTCTTCGTCGCCCACCAAGGCGCGCACCAGGGCGCACACCTGACCTCGCCGTCCGCACACGGGCGGCGGGCAGAAATGCGGTGGCCCCACCCCGGGGGCTCCCTCTAGCATCCGCACATGACCGAAGGCACCGGCTACGCGGACGACGAGCAGGAAGCAGCACCGGAGAGGCAGATCGCCTGGCGTGCCCAGTCGATCGGCCTCGTGGCAGTCGAGACGGAGGACGCCGAGCTCCTGCACGGGTGGCGCTCCGACCCGGTGGCCGCTCACGAAATCGGCATCTGGCCGCGTTCCCTCACCGCGTTGCGCGAGCGCATCGAGCGTCACTCCGACGACGACGACCGCGACGACTTCCTCATCGTCACGCTCCTTGACCTCACCCCCGTCGGTCACATCGCACTGAGCGACCAGAACATCGTCAACGGCACGGCTCAGATCGAGCTGATGCTGGGCCCCGAACACCGCGGGCAGGGCCACGGCTCCCACGCGCTCGACGCCCTGGTGGATCTGGCGTTCGGCGAACTCCCGATGCACCGCCTCACGGCGGAGACCCACACCGACAACGCCCCGGCCCTGGCCGTCCTCTCCGGATCCGGCTTCGTGCGCGAAGGCATCAGCCGCTCCGCCTGTATTCATCGCGGCCGCCGCCACGATCTCGCGGTGTCCTCACTCCTCCGCCCCGAATGGGAAGCGCTGGACCGCCCGCGCGCGTGGGACGCCTGACCGGGCGCCGCGCCCTCGGCGGCCCCCGGCCCGGTCCGGCGGGACTCCCTCAGAGGATCGTGCCGGCACCGCCCGGCCGGCTGGGCCCCGCCGAGGGCGAGCCGTCCGCGAGGCGGACGCCGAGGCCGAGGTCGTCGACCATGACCGGAAGGCCGGTGACGAGTGAATGGTTCGCCGCCGCGCCGATCGCAACGGCACGTACTCCGTCCAGGTATCCGGCGGACCGGCTCAGGGGATCCGTCCCCACCCGCAGCTCACGGCGGAAGACGTCCTTGAGGAGGATCGCGTCACCGCCCCCGTGACCGCCGATGCCCTCCGGGACGGGGACCTCCTCGGCCCGGCTCCAGTGCCTCTGCAGGACCAGCCTGTGGCCGGTGGGCCGGACGTCGTCGGCGAGGTCGGCAGCCGAGGCGGAAGGGTCGAGGTCGATCCCGCCGTCGGTGTCGAGCTGGAGGTACCCGCGTTCGACGACGTGTAGTTCCGCCCGCCCCTGCGTGCCGTTGACGGTCACCTTGTACCCCTCCCAGGGACTGTGCGCGTTGAGCGAGTAGCTGAGCGTCGCTCCCCCCGCGTAGTCGACCAGCACGGACAGGTTGTCCTCGATGGTGATACCGGGCGCGAACGGGTCCTGGTCGCGGAGGTACCCGTCGTGCCCCTCGGCCCTCAGGTACAGGGCCTCCAGGCGCGGATCGTCCCTCAGGTCGAGGGAGAAGGGGTCCCCATGCGTGCCGGTACCCCGTTCGGGGCGGGGGCCCATGCCCCTGGCCGCGGCGTTCCTGTCCCCGTAGAACCGCAGGGCACCGGAGGCGAAGACGCGGACGGGCACGTCGTCCAGCCACCAGTTGACCAGGTCGAAGTGGTGGCTCGCCTTGTGCACGAGCAGACCGCCGGAGTTGGCCTTGTCGCGGTGCCACCGCCGGAAGTAGTCCGCACCGTGCATGGTGTCGAGCGCCCACTCGAGGTGCACGCCCGTCACCTGCCCGATCGCACCGCTGGAGATCAGTCGGCGCAGCGATGAATTACGTGGCGCATAACGGTAGTTGAAAGTCATCACCACGTCCCGGCCGGTGTCGGCGACGGCTGCGGTGATCCTCCGGCACCCGTCCGCGTCGGTCGTGAGCGGCTTCTCCACCACCACGTCGGCCCCCGCCCTCAGCGCGCGGTCGACCAGTTCCGCGTGCGTACGGTCGACACTCGTGACGACGACGACATCGACGGCCTGCTCGGCGATCATCACCTCCAGGCCCTCCGGCCGGTAGCGCGGCAGGCCCGCGGGGGCCCCGGTGCCGAGCACCTCCCCGACATACGCGTCGTAGTAGTCGATCCTCGCGGGATTCGGGTCCAGCCAAGCCACCAGTTCGCCGACGTCCGAGTGTTCCCCGGTCAGCGCCGTGACGTACATGCCGGCGCGATGGCCGGTGCCGGCCACCGCGTAGCGGGTACGGCGGCGGCCCGCGGGCGGGTCGGTGAACTCCGGCACCACGCCGGGTCCGGCTTGGGCACCGGTGCCCGACGCGGGAGCGGTCGGGTTCTGGTCCACCGGTCTGTATGCGGTCACCACGTGGCCTTGCCTCTCTGTCTGTCGTGCCGTCCGGCCTTCGGGCCCGCGGGCTGGCCCCTCCGGGATCGTCCGCGCTCGCCACCCGCTTCTCCGGGGCTGCTCGTGACCGAGGAGGACTCACACCCGACTGACCTATGTGAACGGTCACTTGAGATTCCACGACTTCCGGCCCTTGATAGCCTGGAACTGCACACGAGTGAGCACCGCGCCTTGAACGAGACGTTAGTGAACGGTCACTTGAGGTGTCAATCATCGCGCTGCGGCTCCAGGAGGGACCTCGGGTGACCCGGGAAGCATCGACACGACGGCCGACCATCCGCGACGTCGCGCGCCTCGCGGGCGTGTCGCACCAGACCGTGTCGCGGTTCCTGCGTGCCGACCGCACCATCGGCGAGGACCTGCGGGAGCGTATCCGGCAGGCGATCGCACAGCTCGACTACCGGCCCAACCTGGTGGCCAGGGCCATGCGGGACAACAGGACAGGACGACTCGCGCTGCTCGTCCCGGCGGGGACGGCGGTCAGCTCCCTGGAGGTGCTCACCGGCGCTGCGGCCGCCTCCCACGAGGCCGGGTACGTCGTCGAGGTGGTGACGCTGGGGGGAGCCCCGGAGTCCAGGACCGCCCGCGTGCTCGACCTCGCCGATTCCGGCCTGTTCGAGGGGATGCTGTCGCTGACACCCCTGCCCCAGCTCTCCGCGCGGAGGCAGGCCGGTGGCATTCCAGTCGTGATCGAGGCCGACTACGACGAACGGATGCGGGGCATCGGCGACCTCGCGGACGCGTCGACGCTGGCCGAGGTCATCGAGAGGCTGGCGGAGCAGGGGCACCGCCGTTTCCTGCATGCCGCTGGGGACTACGCGCACACTTCGGCCCGGTTGCGCCGGCAGGTCTACCTGGAGACGGTCGAGCGCCTCGGGCTCGAGTCCTACGCGGTGGCGGACTGCGACTGGCTGGCCGACAGGGCCCGGCAGGCGGTGCTCGGGCTACCGGCCGACTGCGGCGTCACGGCGGTCGTCTGCGCCAACGACCTGCTGGCAGCGGGCGCCGTCCGAGGCGCGGTGGAACGGGGCTGGCGCGTACCGGCGGACCTCAGCGTCACCGGCTGGGACGACAACCCCCTGGGCGCCGCCATGATGCCCTCTCTGACCACGGTGGCGGTCGACCACGAGCGGCTCGGCCGCCGCGCGGTCCGGAGACTCCTCGCCGAACTGCGGGGCGTGCGGGAGCCCGGCGCGGGGCCCGGGCCGGGGAGCGGCCAGGAGCCCGGCACCCACGGGCCCGGGGGCGACCGGGAGCCCGACGGACATGACCTGATCACCTCTGTCGTATGGCGCGAGTCGACCGCTCCGGCACCCGGGCACCGGCCCGCCCCCGGTACGACCGGACGCGCCCCGGCCACCCGCGCCGCACACGCCACCGTCCCGCCCTGGGTACAGTCGGGCGACTGATCACCTAGCCAGGAGGAGCACGACCGGACATGGCGGTGGACGGCCTGGACACCCGCATCCTGCGGCTGCTCATCGAACAGCCGCGCACCAGCGTGCGCGAATACGCGCGCATCCTCGGCGTGGCACGCGGCACCCTCCAGGCCCGTCTGGACCGCCTCGAGCGGGACGGGGTGATCACGGGTACGGGCCCCGCCCTCTCCCCCGCGGCCCTCGGGCACCCGGTGCTCGCCTTCGTCCACCTGGAGGTCACCCAGGGGCATCTGGACGAGGTGGGTGACGCGCTCGCGGCCGTCCCGGAGATCATCGAGGCCTTCTCGACCACCGGGGGCGGCGATCTCCTGACCCGCGTGGTGGCCCGCGACAACGGGCATCTGGAGGACGTCATCCAGCAGCTGATCCAGCTCCCCGGCGTGGTCAGGACCCGGACGGAGGTCGCCCTGCGCGAACGTGTGGCGCACCGGGTCCTGCCGCTGGTCGAAGCGGTGGGGCGCGTGGCAGACCCGGGCTGACCTCCGTCGGGCGGGCGGCAGACCCGGGCTGACCTCCGTCGGGCATGCTGGAGGCCATGCAGACCCCGCGCCTCCCGTCACCGCCCGTCCTCTTCGATCTCGACGGCACCCTCGTCGACAGCGAGCCGAACTACTACGAGGCGGGACGCCGGCTCCTCTCCCGGTACGGCGTGCGGGACTTCAGCTGGGAGAACCACACACGTTTCATCGGCATCGGAACCCGGGAGACCCTCACCGTCCTGCGCGAGGAGTACGGGATCGAAGCGCCGGTCGACGAACTGCTGGCCGGCAAGAACGCTCTCTACCTGGAACTCGCCGGGGCCTCCACCACCGCCTTCCCCGAGATGCGCGCTCTCGTCGAGCGGCTGCACGGGGAAGGGGTGCCCATGGCAGTGGCGTCGGGGTCGTCCAGGGCGGCGATCGCGGCCACCCTGGCGGTCACGGGGCTGGACGCGTACCTCCCCCTGTACGTGTCCGCGGAGGAGGTGGCGCACGGCAAGCCGGAGCCCGACGTCTTCCTGGAGGCGGCCAGGCGCCTCGGCGTGGCGCCGCACACCTGTGTGGTCCTCGAAGACGCGGTCCCCGGCGTCCGGGCGGCTCACGCGGCCGGAATGCGCTGTGTCGCGGTTCCCGACGCCGAAGCGGGCACGGACGGAGCCACGTTCGGGAAGGCAGAGCTGCTTTTTCCGGGCGGACAGGCGGAATTCACCGCGTCGGCCGTGCTCGACTGGCTCTCCACCGGGTGAGAACGGGCCGGACCGGCCCGTCGATTGGCCGAATTCGGCGTCCCTTGCTCCGGCCGGGCGAACAGAGGTCCGGGGGACGGATATCCTGATCATGCCGCGCACCCCGACGCACCGTACCGAGGCGATGAGCCCGACGAGGTCGCCGCCGCGGCAGTCGGAGCGGGCCACAATTCGAGATTGGTGTGCACAGGTGCTGGTTGCTGGACGGTACCGGCTGATATCCCCCATCGGCCGTGGCGGTATGGGTGAGGTGTGGCGCGCCACGGACGAAGTGCTGGGGCGGGCCGTGGCGGTGAAGCTGCTGCTGGGCGACCAGGCCGATGCCTCCTCGACCGCGCGCTTCCGTCTCGAGGCGCAGACGGCGGCACGTCTGAGCCACCCTCACCTGGTGGCCGTGTTCGACTTCGGGTCCTGGGAGGACCGCTTCTACCTGGTGATGGAGCTGGTCGAGGGCCGGAGTCTCGGGGATCTGCTGGCGGCTCAGGAGACGGTTCATCCCGAGCAGGTCGCCCATATCGCCGGCCAGGCCGCCGCCGGTCTGGCCGCGGCGCACCGGCAGGGCATCGTCCACCGTGACATCAAGCCCGGCAACCTCATGCTGGACGCCGACGGGTCGGTGAAGATCGGGGACTTCGGTATCGCCCAGTTCGTCGACGATCCCTCGACGGCGCTGACGACGGCCGGCCACATCGTCGGTACCAGCCTGTATCTGGCTCCCGAGCGTGCTCTCGGCCGCACGGCCGACTCCGCCTCGGACATGTACTCCCTCGGCTGTGTCATCTACCAGCTGCTGGCCGGGCAGCCGCCGTTCCGCTCGGACACGGCCACAGCGACGCTCTACCAGCACGTCGACTCTCCCCCGGTACCGGTCAGGCAGCGCGGGGTCGACGTCTCCCCCGCCTTCGACTCGTATCTGCTGGGTCTGCTGGCGAAAAAGCCCGAGGACCGGCCGAGCGCGCAGCAGGTCTCCGACTGGTTCCGTACGGATGCCTGGCGCGGGCGTCCCGAGCCGCTGCCTCAGCACGCGCACCCCGCCTCACGGCGCGCGGCACCGGCGGTCCCCTCACCGGCTCCTGCTCCGGGGGCTCCGGCCACCGGAGGTTCCGCGACGTACAGGCTGCCGCAGGCCACCGGGCGCAGGCGTGCGGCTCCCGCGCCCCGGGCGTCCAGATCGGCGGCCGGAGCGGCCGCCACGCGCCGGATCAGCACGGGTGAGGCCATCCGCCGACGGCCGCGCGTGGCGAGCGCCGTGGCCGGAACGATCGCCTTCCTGGCGGCGGTGTATCTGGGCACGGTCCTCTTCGCACCGGACACCAGCACGGCGGACACCCCGGACCCAGGATCCTCCCCGACCGCCGGGCTCGAATCGCCCGCGCCGGCCGCCCCGTCCGAGGACGGCGGCGGCGAGGACGACTGAGCCCACGGCTCACCAGCGCGAGTGGATCTCCGCGCGGATCCTGCGGTCGTACAGCTCGCGGACCGCGTCCGAGGTGCGGGGAGCGAGCGCCGGCAGCGAGGCGGCCGAAGCGTTGGCGCGGGCCTGTTCCACAGAACGGGCACCGGGGATGACGGTGGTGACTCCGGGCTGCTGGATGATCCAGCGCAGCGCGGTCTGTGCCGGGGTGGCACCTTCGGGAGCGAGCCCGGCGAACTCCGCGGCGGCCTGGACACCGGTCGCGTAGTCGATACCGGAGAAGGTCTCCCCCTGGTCGAACGCCTCGCCGTGGCGGTTGTACGTGCGATGGTCCTCGGGAGCGAAGACGGTGTCGGCGGTGTACGCGCCGGACAGCAGGCCGGAGGCGAGCGGAACGCGCGCGATGATGCCGACACCTGCCTCGACGGCGGCCGGGAGTACCTCGTCGAGCGGCTTCAGGCGGAACGGGTTGAGGATGATCTGGACGCTGGCGACGCCGGGCCTGGCGATGGCCGTGAGTGCCTCCGCACACGTCTCGACGCTCACGGCGTAGGCGGCGATCCGCTGTTCGGCGACCAGTGTGTCGAGGGCGTCGTACACGGCGTCCGAGGAGTAGACGGCCGTGGGCGGGCAGTGCAGCTGTACGAGATCGAGGGTGTCGACACCGAGGTTGGCGCGCGAGCGGTCGTTCCAGGTGCGGAAGTTGCCCAGGACGTAGTTCTCCGGGAGCTGTTCCGCCCGGCGGCCCATCTTGGTGGCGACGAAGACGTCCGCGTCCGGCCGGTCCTTCAGGTAGCGGCCGATGAGCTGTTCGCTGCGGCCGTCGCCGTAGACGTCCGCGGTGTCGAAGAAGGTGACTCCGGACTCGACCGCGGCGTCGAGGACGCCGAAGGCATCGGCCTCCCGCACCTCGCCCCAGTCCCCGCCCAGCTGCCACGTGCCCTGTCCTACGACCGATACGTCACGGCCGGTCCTGCCGAGTGTGCGCTGCTCCATACGGATCATGCTACGTCGGTGGGCGGGACCGGCGGCGGGTACCGCCGGTCCCGCCTCCCCGCTCAGTCGCCTGTGGTCACGCGGACGTAGTCGACGACGAGTTGCTGCGGGAAGCTGGTGCTGCCGTCCGGGTCACCGGGCCAGTAGCCGCCGACGGCGAGGTTGAGGATGAGGAAGAACGGCTTGTCGAACACCCAGGCGTTGCCGTTGAGGTCTGCCGGTGTCCTCCGCTGGTAGACGGTGCCGTCCACGGACCAGGTGATGGAGTCGGGGGCCCAGTCCACGGCGAAGGTGTGGAAGTCGTCGGCGAACGCGGCCCCGCCCGGGAGGGTGTAGCCGGCGCCGATGCCACCCGAACCCGAGTAGCCCGGCCCGTGCAGGGTCCCGTGGACGGTACCGGGTTCGAAGCCGACGTTCTCCATGATGTCGATCTCACCGCTGTTGGGCCAGCCGACGCTGCCGATGTCGGCTCCGAGCATCCAGAACGCGGGCCATATGCCCTGTCCGCGCGGGATCTTCATCCTGCTCTCCACGTGCCCGTACGTCGCGGTGAACTTGCCGGAGGTGTTGAGGCGCGACGAGGTGTACTCGCAGGTCCCGTACCAGCACTGGTAGTTGCCGGGGTTCTCCTTGCGGGCGGTGATGACGAGATTGCCCTGTCCGTCGAGGGCGGCGTTGCTGTTGCCCGCCGTGTAGTACTGCCGTTCGTGGTTGTTGACGTTGTCGCCGGTCTCCGTCAGCCACTTGCCGCCGTCCACGGCGGACCCCGCGGGGCCGTCGAACTCGTCGGCGAAGGCCACGGCCGCCGTTGTCCGAGAAGCCGTGGAGGACGCAGCCGTGTGGGGGTCGGGTGCGGCCGAGGCTCCGGCGGGAAGTGCGGTCATGACCACTGAGCAGCAGAGCAGTGAGAGAGCGGCGTACAGCGTCGTGCGGCGCCGCTTCGAGGGGCGGCGCCGGGTGTGATGGGGGGAAGGCACGGTCATCACGTCATTTCGGGGTGGGGGGATCGCTGTCATGCGCATGACAGTCGAACACCGAGAGGTGAACACGGGACGCGCTCACCCCAGGCGTATCTTTCAACACTTGATTTAAGGGAGTGGCCCGATGCCCGTCAAGGATCTGGTCCAGACCGGGCGGGCACGGGTAGAAGTCACCCCGACAGGGAACGGACAACTCATGCGCATCCGTACCGAAGCAGCCCTTCCCCCAGCCCTTGCCCTGGTCTTCGCGCTACTGGCTCCGGCCGGCGCCGCGACGGCCTCGCCGTCCGCCGCGCCCGCGCTCCCCACATGCCGGGAAAGCAGCCTGCGTGTCGGCGCCGCGGCGTCGGAACTGCCCGGGACTCTCCGGATCAGCGTCACCAACCACGGGCGTCAGGCCTGTGCCGTCGACCGCGTCCCCACGGTCGTCTTCGGCGATCTGGACGGGCCCGCCCTGCCTGTTCCCGAGGGCGGAAGCGCGCCGTACCGCCTGCCGGCCGGGGGTTCCGCGCACGCCGCGGTTCGCACCCTGGACCCGGCGGCCACGGAGCTGCGGGTGGTGGACCGACTGACGGTCGCCGGGGACCCGGCCCACCGCGGGCGGACCTTCGACGCCGTCTCGCTCGGGGCGCCCGACGGGGTCCGTGTCTGGGAGCCGGTGACGACCTGGTGGCATCGTTCGAGCGCGGCGGCCGACGCGGCACTGGAGCGCCACACCGGCTGACCGGCTTCTCGTCGCCGGCTCCCCGCACCGCCGCCGCCGTGCGGGGAGCGGGCATGGGCGGGACAGTGGAGAGGAAGACTGTGCGGACCCGCCCTGCCCCCGCCGGGCAGGCGCGCATCGTCCGACCGCATCCGGCGGAAGGAACAGGCGTGGACAGCGAGAGCACACGGCGTTTCGTGGTGCAGATCCACGACGCCCGGCGTATGCATTTCGACTTCCGTCTCGAGGTCGACGGCGTCCTGAAGTCCTGGGCCGTACCGCGTGGCCCCTCGGACAATCCGAGCGACAAACGGCTGGCCGTGCCGACGGACGACCATCCGCTGGAGTACCGCGACTTCGAGGGCGTCATTCCGCAGGAGGAGCAGGGAAGCGGCACCGTGATCGTCTGGGACCAGGGCACCTACCGCCCGACCAGCCACGATCTTGCGGGTGCCCCCGTCCCGTTCGCCGAGTCCCTGGAGCGTGGGCACGCCACCTTCTGGCTGGACGGGACCAAACTCCACGGTGAATTCGCGCTCACCCGCTTCCGGATCGACGACGAGGACGGGACCCGGAGCCCGGAGGCCTGGCTGCTGATCAAGGCGAACGACCGCCAGGCCGTCCACGACAGACCGGGTACCCCCGATCCGTACCACGCGCGGTCGGCCCGCACCGGCCGCACGTTGCACCAGGTCGCCGTCGCGGAGTGGGAGAGCGCCCACTGACGAATCACGGCCGGAGCTGTACGTCGCCGGACCCGGTGAGGCGCTCCAGTAGACCTGTGTAGCGGGAGCGCCGGTCGGGGCGGGCGCGGCCGACGGCATGCCGCAGGGCTGGGACAGCCGCCCCGCCCATCCGGATCAGCCCCTCGGCGGCCTCCGCTCGAACGGCCGGAGACGTGTCGTCGAGCAGACCGACCAGCGCGGGAACGGCGGGTTCCCATCCGGCGTGACAGAGCATTCTGATCGCCATGCGTCTGATGTCCGGCTGTGGGTCGTCCAGCAGGACAGCCGTGTGCAGCAGGTGGGCGGGCCGGTCCAGCATGGTGCGCGCGGTCCGGTGGGCACGCAGCCTGACCGCGGGCCGCGGATGGACCAGCAGTTCGCCGATGACCTCCCTCAGACCGGGGTCCGGGTCCGGGGCCCGCCCGCCGTGCTCCTCCGCGAGGCGGGAGAGAACCCTTCGTATCTGCTCGGGACCGCCCGTACGGGCCAGCCGCAGCAGTTCGGCGCGCCCCGGACGGTGGTCCGATCCGCCAGGACCGGTCGCCCGGGAGGTGGACGCCGGACGGTCGTCCGCACCGGCGCAAGCCGGTGCATCGGGTGCCTGCCCCGGCCCTTCGTCCAGGACGAGCTGATCGGCCAGGTCGTCGCGCCCCTCGGCGCGCAGCCGCTCCCGCATCCGTGTCATCTCCGGGGAGGCCAGCAGTCGCAGGCCCGACAGCAGGTCCAGGAAACCCCAGGCACCCGCATCGAGCCGGGTACGGAGGTGATCCGCCAGGACATCGGGGGGCGTCGCGCGCAGGGCACGGCCGGCTTCCGTACGGAGTTCTGCCGGGCCGCGCTCCCACCATCCGAGCAACAAGGGGATCAGGGGAACGAGGTCCCAGGGTTCGAGCTGCTGTGCGAGTCGGGCCACCCTGGCGGGCATGATGTCCCCGCTGTCCAGCTCCGCCGGGTCGGCGGTGGCGAACGTGCGGGCCAGGCGGTCCCCGGACGGCAGCGGGATGCGCCCTCGCAGGTACGAGCCGAGGACCGTGCGTGCCGTCTCCGGCTCCGGCCAGCCCAGCAGCCGCTGCGCGGCGCCGGCCCTGCGGTCGGCGTCGGGCGCGTCCAGCATCTCCAGCAGCCGGGCGCGCTGCGCGGCGGAACGCGGTTGGCCGAGGTCGCGGGCGCGTACGACTTCCGAAGCCGGACGAGCTGTCTCCGCGAGCGTCCAAGGGGGTACGTCCAGGGGCTGCAGGCTCGTCATCCAGTCGACGAGGAGGGCGCGCACCCCGTCGTCGCCGGCATCGGGGTAGACAGCCATGAGGGCGGACAGCCGATGCCGGGAATCCGGCGGGTGCCGGTCGCGGCTCCGGAACTCCTCCAGTGCGCGGCGTGTGCGGAGTGCCGCGTGCAGCGCGGACCGCCAGGTCTCCTCCCCGTCCTCGCGCGTGAGCCGGGGCGGCGTACCGAACGCCTCGCGCAGCACGGCGGTCTCGGCCTCCCGGGTGTCGGCGTCGAAGCGGGCGGCGGCGAGGGCCCGGTGCAGATCGTCTCTGCCCACCACCGCGTCGCAGGCACGGAGCAGCCGCAGCGCGGGCGCGTGTGGCGGGGGTGACATGGCGCGTACGGCGTCCGCGATCGCCAGGCGCTCCGTGCCGGGAAGCCGGGGCGCCACGGCCTGGAGCACGGAGAGGAGCCAGGGCCGGTGCTCCTGCTCGCCCGCGAGACCTTCCACGAGCACCTCGGCCGAATCCGCGAACGCATCCAGCTCGTCCGCGGACCACCGCTCGGGGCACAGAAGCATGACGAGGCCCAGGACCCGGTCGCGGGCGGCCTCAGGCACGGACCCGGCCAGGCTCAGCCAGTCCGCGAGCATCGGCCGCAGCTCCCGCACGCGCCACGTCGACGGGCTGTCCGGGCTGTCCGCGAGGCGCAGGGCTGCCGAGGCGTTCCAGCCGTGGCCGACGAGCGCGGCGGCACGCGCGTCCGCGTCCCCGCCCGCCGGATGCCCGGACACCTCGATGCCGTACCGGGCCGACAGCTCCGCGAGATCGGCGGGGCTCCCCGCGGCGAGACGGATCCGGCCGTCCGCCACCGGAACGAGCAGGTCCGCCACGACGGGGGAGCCTTGTTCGGCCAGTGCGAGGACCGTACGGGAGGCGAGGGCACCGTCGAGGCCTTGCAGGAGCAGCGTCCGCTCACGGCCGTCCTGCGAGCGCGCGGCGGCGGCGAGGACCGTTGCCGTGCAGGCGTCGCCCAGCACAGCCCGCAGGGCGGCGACGAGCCCGGTGCGCAGCCCCGGGTTGTCGTTGCGGCCGAGCGCGCGCAGGAGGCCGGGCACGGCGGCCGGTGTCCCGGCGCGCACCAGCGCAGACGCGGCGGTCTTCCTGATGTTCATATTGGGGTGCTCGAGGAGTGCGGTGACCGCCGGGCACGCCCATCGCGCCTCCGCGTGACCGAGTGCCAGCAGGGACTGCCGTACGGTCCGGATGTCCTCGGCCCGGGTCAGGGCGATCAGCGTGGCCGACAGGGCCTGCGCGTCCTCGCCCGCCGTGCCCGCGGCCAGGAGCGCGATCACCTGCTTGCGTACGTGGGGATCTCGGTGGCGCAGCATCCGGTGCACCCGGGGACGGGTCCGCGCGGAGGGTGCGCGCCGCAGGACTTCGAGCAGGACGGACTGCTGACGGGCAGGCAGAGCCGGACCGTCCAGCAGGTCCAGGACCATCCCGGCCAGCAGCGCGTCACCCGCCTGCCCGGCGTCCCGGGCGTCGACCAGGCAGGACGGCCTGATCCTGCGCCGCTCGTGCAGACGGCGGCCCAGACCGCGTACGGCGTCCACCACCTCCTGGGGGACGACGGGCTCCTCGGCGCGGGCCGGTTCCGCGCCCGTCTCCACCGTCTCCCAGGAGGCGGCCAGTTCACTCACGATCCGCAGCAGCAGGGCGGTGACGGCGGGCAGGGTCACCGCACTGCCGTGGGCGGCGAGCGCGCACAGTGCGGCGGCCGGGTCGCCGGGCTCCGGGCCGACGGTCAGCAGGGCGAGTTCGCGCTCGTCGGGGGCTCCGAGGTCGGCCGCGACGACCGGGGGCGGAGCGATGGGATCGACCCTCGCGAGGAGGTGACGTCTGAGATCGGGGTCGGTGTTCAGCTGCCACAGGAGTCCGAGCGCCCGGTGGCGTACCGGGCGGAGGAAGGGAGCGATGCCGCGCCCGTCGGTGTCCGGTCCGAGCGCCTCGGTGAGCGCCGCGACCGTACGGAGTCCGCCGACGGCCTCGAGCGTGTCGAGAGCCGCCTCCGGGGCCTCGGGCAGCACAGCGAGCACGGCCTCCTCGGCGCCCTCGTAACGGAGTTCACGGATGGCTGCGAGGAAGGGGGCGGGGACGCGCGCGGAGGGGAGCAGGCGGGTGACGGCCGCCCCGATCGGAAGGTCTCCTGTCCCCTGCTCGGCGAGGGCGACGAGCAGGGCGAGCCGGCGCGGCCAGCTCGGCTCGTCCGCCGGGGCGTCGACGAGCAGGTCCAGCATCGTCCGGCGGCAGGTGTAGAGGATCGTCGCCACCGTGCGGGGGACGATCGAGTGATCGGCCAGCGCGAGCCCGATGAGGGCCGGCACCTGAGATGCCTCGGGGAAGTGGCCGCGTCTGTGGAGCCCTTGCAGACAGCTCACCGCGGGCCCTCCGAGGAGCAGTGGGTCGCGGGCGGCGATGTCCAGGAGGGCGCCGATGTCGCCACGTTCCGCCAGGTCACCGAGGAGTTCCATGGCCAGGCGTCGTACAGCGGGAGGAGCGGCGGGGTCCGACGCAGTCCGCGGCAGGAGTGATCCGTGACCGTGCCGGGCGGCCGCGGTCAGCGCGAGAGCCACCACCGGGACCCCGTGGGCGGGATCGAGGTAGGGAGCGAAGCATGCCTCGGGCAGAGGGCCGGACGCCGCCCACGGCTCGGCCAGTTCCTCCAGGGCGGCCGCGACAGCCGTGCCGTCCGGGGCCGAGCCGAGCAGGCCGGCAAGGTGGGCCCGGGCAAGGTCGGGGGCCAGCAGACCGGCGTGCAGGCCCTGCCGGATCAGCCGGACCGCCTCCGCGCACAGGACGGGGTCACGGGTGCCCAGGAGTCCGGCCACGAGCAGGTCCGGGCGGTGCGCGTCCCAGGCGTCGGCCCGGCGCACGGCCTGGTAGAGCGGCTCACCGGGCTGCTCGTCCCGCAGCGTCGAGGGGTCGGTGAGGAGTTCGGCGCGCAGCCAGGCGATCCATACCCGTTCCGGCAGCCCGGCCCTGCGCCACTCAGGAAGCTTCCGGTCCGGGAGGTGGATGCCGAGCCTGGCGTGGATCCCCGCGAGGAGGAGCGACTCCTCCGGCGACTCCGGCGCCTCCCTCGGCAGCAGTCCCGCCAGCTCGGCCGCTTCGCCGGCCGGCATTCCGGGCCCGGTGGCCCGGTCCGCGAGAACGGTGAGAGCCAGATACCTCGAACGGCGGTCCGTGTGCCCGATGAGCGGCCCCAGCTCGGAGACCGGGCAGACGTGCGCAAGTACGTCCCGCCCCTGACGGGCCGTGTATCGCTTCAGTATCCGCGCGTCCGCGGGGGTCGTGGTCACCGTCGGATGCTAGGTCCGTCCGGGACCCGTCGACCACCGATTTCCGGGGGCCTCCCGCCTGCCGTACGACCCACGGTCCTTACGTCGGCCGCCGGTTGACCGCCCGCCCGGCGCGGGCGGGCGGGCTCCCTCTGTGACAACGGGTACGCACCGTCCGCCCGCCCGGCGTCCGCGGGCCCCGGGGAGTGTGGGCCCCGGGGAGTATGGCCGAAACGGAGCCTCGCGGGCGCGGAGCGCCACCCGGGTGCCGGGGTCGAGGGCCGGACCGCTCAGGAGTTCTTGGCGGAGGCCAGGTGGGCGAACACCACCACGTTGTCCTCGTAGTCCTTCTTCTTCTTGTCGTAGACACCGCCACAAGTGATCAGCCGCAACTGGGCGGTGCCGTTGTCGGCGTACACACGGTCGCTCGGGAAGTCCGCCTTGCTGAACGTCTCCACCGAGTCGACCTCGAACGTCGCGACGACACCGTCCTCGCGGGTGATGTCCACCGTGCTGCCGTCCTTGAGCGTGCTGAGCAGCAGGAACACGGCGGGGCCGGTCTTGGTGTCGACGTGCCCGGCAACCACCGAAGTGCCGCGCTCCCCCGGAGTGGCGCCGTCCTTGAACCAGCCCGCCAGGTTCGCGTCGTTCGCGGGCGGCGCGTCCAGCTGCCCCGAGGGGCCGATCGACAGGGGCGTGAAGGGGGCGTCGACCGCGATCGACTTGATCGAGATCCGCTCGGGTTCGGACCGGGGCAGCCCGCGCGGAGAAGCGGGCGGGGCGGACGCGGCAGGTGCCGAGGCCGCGGGCAGCGACACCACCGCGGGGGCCGGCGGGACTCCCGCCGACGCGTCGAAGGAGTTGTAGACGAGGAGGAAGCCCAGGCCCACGGCCACGACGGGCCACAGCAAGGAACGGCCGACGGCAGGGGAGGCGGCGGGGTCTGTTTCGGACGGCTGCGGGGCGTCCATGCGCATGCTGCCTTTCGCGTACGGGGGGAACGGGCGGCTGTACGGGGAAATCGGCGCGGCCACCGCCCCGGGGAGGGGCGGCGGCCACGACAGAATTCATGCAGAGGAGCGGGGCACCGGTCAGGCGGCCGCGGCACCCGAGGCGTTGCGGCGGCGCAGCTTGTACGCGGCGGCACCCAGGCCTCCGAGCATCAGCACCGACCCTGCGGCCAGGCTGCTGCCGGAGAGCGCCATCGCCCCACCGCCGGTGTGGACGCCACCCTCGGGCTTCTCGTGCTTCCAGGTCTTCTCGCCGTCCGTGTTGCTGCCGGAACCGGACTCCTTGTCCTTCTCCCAGTCGTCGGCCGACAAGCCGGCCAGCGCGCCGCCACCGGCGTGCACACCGCCCTCGGGCTTCTCGTGCTTCCACGAGTCCGACTTCTCATGGTCGTCCTTGGACCCGGACTCCTTGTCCTTGTCCTTCTCCCAGTCGTCCGCCGACACGCCGGCCAGCGCGCCGCCACCGGCGTGCACACCGCCCTCGGGCTTCTCGTGCTTCCACGAGTCCGACTTCTCATGGTCGTCCTTGGACCCGGACTCCTTGTCCTTGTCCTTCTCCTCGTCCTTCTCCTTCTCCCACTCGTCGGCCGACACGCCGGCCAGCGCGCCGCCACCGGCGTGCACACCGCCCTCGGGCTTCTCGTGCTTCCACGAGTCCGGCTTCTCACGGTCGTCGTTGCTGCTGGCGGAGGAGCCGCTGTCCTTGTCCCAGTCGTCCGCCGACGTCACGGCGTATGCGGCGGGGACGGAGACCGCGAGGACCGCCGTGACGGCGGCCGATGCGAACAGGGTGCGGGCAGAGCGCATGGATACACAGTCCTTTCGCCACTCCCGCGCTGGCCGGCTGGTTGTCGGCTCATCGGATCACGGGTGCGACGTGATCCACCGTCAGCTGAAATCCGGGGGCGCACCACTCGGGAAGGCCGCATTCGAGCGACGCGGTGGGCTCATCGTGTGACAGGGAGCCAGAAGTCACCCGTTGGACGGCACGCCACGCCGGGGCGAGGTTTGGGAGAAGACGATCATCCGTGTAGAGGGCCCGACGGTGCTCGTAGGATCACGGCATGAACGACAACGCACCGGCCGGCTGCTGCTCCCCCGGCCGTCGGAGGCCTGACGTCCCGTCCGGGACCGCGCCGTCCGGCCCGGTACGCCAGGGCCGGGAGGACCAGGTCTCCCCGCCGGCGTCCACCGCGAAGGGTGCCGACGACGGCATGATCCTGCTGCCCGGCGGATCGTTCCTCATGGGGACCGAGGATCCGGAGGGGTTCCGGGCCGACGGCGAGGGCCCCGTCCGCGAGGTCCGGGTCTCGGCCTTCCGCATCGACGCCCATTCGGTCAGCAACCGGCGCTTCGCGGATTTCGTCTCGGCCACCGGTCACGTCACGGAGGCGGAACGTTTCGGCTGGTCGTACGTCTTCGCCGGGTTCCTGCCGGCCGAGCTGCGGCGCGGTGCCGGCCGCCCGGACGGTACCCCTTGGTGGTGCGGGGTGGAGGGCGCCCGGTGGAACATGCCCGAAGGCCCCGGCAGTGGAATCGAGGGCCGCGAGGACCATCCCGTGGTGCACGTGTCGTGGAACGATGCGCGTGCGTACTGCCGTTGGGCCGGCGCCCGGCTGCCGACGGAGGCCGAATGGGAGTACGCGGCACGGGGCGGCCTGGAGCAGGCCCGCTATCCGTGGGGCGACGAGCTGACCCCGGGCGGGGAGCACCGCTGCAACATCTGGCAGGGGCACTTCCCCACGAAGAACACCGCCGACGACGGCTACGTGGGAACCGCTCCGGTCGACGCCTACCAGCCGAACGCCTTCGGCCTGTACAACATGGCGGGCAACGTCTGGGAGTGGTGCCAGGACTGGTGGAGCACCGCACATCCGGCGGTACGCCGGAGCGACCCGCGCGGCCCGGGTGCGGGTGACGCCAAGGTGATGCGGGGCGGCTCCTACCTGTGCCATCGCTCGTACTGCAACCGGTACCGCGTGGCCGCCCGCACCCGCAACACACCGGACAGCACCACGGGGAACCTCGGCTTCCGCTGTGTGCGCGTGGTCTGATCCCCCGGTCATTGCGGCAACATGAATATTTTTCCGGGTCATTGACGAAAAAATCGCGCGGTCATCATGCTGGGCGCCATGCACTCACACGGTGGACCTCTCTCGCGGCTGAGGCGCGGGCACGAGGAACGCGTACTCGGCCTGCTGCGCCGGCACGGACCACAGAGCCGGGCCGAGCTCGGACGCCAGGCCGGGCTCTCGCGTACCACGCTGTACGACATAGTCGGGACCCTGGTCGCGAGCGGTGCCGTCGTGGCGGCCGCGACCGAGCCCGGTCCGCGCAGGCGCGGCCGTCCGGTGGAGCACCTCACGCTCAACCCGGCGGCCGGTCAGGCCGTCGGCATCGATTTCGCCCGCCGCGCCGTGCACGTCGCCGCCGCCAACGTGGCGCACGAGGTGATCGGTTCGGCCAGCCGGGCCCATCCTCCTGGGCTCTCCTGGGAGCGGCGGGTGGAGCTGGCCGAGCGGCTGGTCGCCTCGCTCGCCGGAGGCACCCTGCGGCTGGCCTCCCTCGGCACGACCGGCGCGGTCGGGGTCGGCGTCGTCGGCCCGGTACGGACGGCGGGCGGTGCGCCGGAGGAACCTCTGGCGAACCTGGCCGAGCTGCTGGGCAAGCGGTTCGGGGCCCCGGTCCTGCTGGACAACAACACCCGGCTCGCGGCCCTCGCGGAGTCCACCTGGGGAGCGGCGGCGGCCAGCCAGGACGTGCTGTACCTGCGGTTGTCGCACGGTGTGGGCGGCGGCCTCGTGGTGAACGGTTCGCTCCACCGGGGGGTGGACGGCCTGGCCGGCGAGCTCGGGCACATCACCGCCGACCCCGAGGGGGGACCGTGCGAGTGCGGGGGCAGGGGCTGCCTGGAGACGATCGCGTCGATAGGACCCGTGCTCGCTTCCTACCGAGGGCTGGGCGGACGCGCGGACGACGTACCGACCCTGCTGCGGGCGGTCGAGCACGGCGACCCGGCGGCACACGAGGTACTGCGGGCCGCCGGGGCACGGACCGGTGCGGTGCTCGCCGGGGTCGTCAACGCGGTCGGCCCGGGTGTGATCGTGCTGGGCGGTGAACTGGCCCGCGCGGGGCAGGCGCTGCTGTCACCCGTGCGGGAAGCACTCGACGCGCACGTCCTGCCGCTGGCCCGTGGGCGGGTGACGCTGCTGCCCGCCGGGCTCGGAGAGGCAGGCGGCGCGCTCGGCGGGGTCGCCCTCGCACTCCACGAGTCCCCACTGCTCGCCCGCTACCCGGAACCGGGCAGCGAAGACCTTCCCGAGGACGCCACATGAGTTCCACGGAGACCCCGCTGAAACGGGCCGCTCCCGTACCGGACGGCGCCGAACGCACCGGTGAGCACCGGCGGAGGAGCATCCGCGTCCCCGCGATCGCCCTGAACCTGATCGCCCTGGTGGCAGGTGTCGGCCTGTGGGCCTGGCTGGCCTCGCTCGGGGTGGAGGCACTGCCGGGCCCGGCCGCCGTGGCGGGCAGGGCGGGCGAGCTGATCGCGGACGGCACGCTGGCCGCCGACGCGCTGGCGAGCCTGCGCCGGGTCCTGACCGGCTTCGCGCTGGGCACCCTGCTGGCCGTGCCCGTCGGCTTCCTGATGGGCTGGTACCCGGTGGCGCGCGGACTGCTGGAGCCGTACGTCCAGTTCTTCCGGACGGTGCCGCCGCTGGCCATGATTCCGCTGGCCATCGTGCTGCTGGGCATCGGTGAGGTTCCCAAGGTGTTCGTGATCTTCCTGGCGGCGTTCCTGTCGAGCGTCGTGGCGGCCTTCCAGGGCGTCGTGGGGGTCGACAGGACACTCATCGACGCCGCGCGGGTGCTGGGCGCCCGCGACGGCACGATATTCCTCAAGGTCGTCGTGCCCGCCTCCGCGCCGTTCATCCTCGTAGGGATGCGGATCGGGCTCGGATCCGCCTGGGGAACCCTCGTCGCGGCGGAGCTGATCGCGGCGCAGGAAGGGCTCGGCTTCCAGATGCAGCGGGCGCAGATCTACTACGACCTCCCCACCATCTTCGTCGCTCTGATCACAATCGGCCTGCTCGGCCTTCTGATGGACCGGCTGCTGCTGCTCGCCGAACGACGCCTCACCCGTTGGCAGGAGACCCGATGAACGCCAAGATCTCCTTCCGGAACGTCTCACGGACCTTTCCGCTGAAGAAGTCCACCTTCACCGCTCTCGACGAGGTGTCACTGGACATCGGTGACCAGGAGTTCGTCACCCTCGTCGGCCCTTCCGGGTGCGGCAAGAGCACGCTGCTCAACCTGGCCGCAGGGCTCGCCGTCCCGACCTCGGGCGAGGTCCTCGTCGACGGGAGACCGGTCACCGGGCCGGGGCCGGACCGTGGAGTCATCTTCCAGCAGTACGCGCTGTTCCCCTGGCTGACCGTGCGCGGCAACGTCGAGTTCGGGCTGAAGCTGGCGTCGGTGCCGGCTGTTGAGCGGAAGCGGCGGGCGGAGCGTGCCATCGGCCTGGTCGGTCTCACCGACTTCGCCGACGCGCTTCCCAAGACGCTGTCGGGAGGGATGAAGCAGCGCTGCGCCATCGCCCGTGCCTACGCCGTCGATCCGCAGGTGCTGCTGATGGACGAGCCCTTCGGCGCACTGGACGCGCTGACCCGGGTCCAGCTGCAGGACCAGCTCCTGGACACCTGGAGCCGGGACCGGCGCACCGTCCTGTTCGTCACGCACGACGTGGACGAGGCCGTGTACCTCGCCCGGCGCGTGGTGGTGATGGCCGCTCGGCCCGGCCGGATCCAGTCGGTCATCGATGTGGACCTGCCCTATCCGCGTACCGAAGCCATCCGGCTCTCACCCGAGTTCGCCAGGGTCCGCAATTCCGTGTGGACCTCCGTCTACCACCAGCCCACGGCCGCCCCGGCCGCCTGACAACCGCCCGTCCCCCGCTCCCCCGAATCCCTAAGGAACCCTGCGCCATGCGTCTACCCCAGCGCGCCCTGACGGCGGCCGTCGCCGTGTCCGCCCTGACACTCTCCGTCACCGGATGCTCCGGCGACTCTTCCGCCGACGGCGCCTCCACCGTCCGCTTCGGTTACATCAGCGACTACAACGGCGCCAGCCTGCTGGCCATCGCGGACGAGCAGGGGCTCTGGAAGGAGGAGGGGCTGAACCCCGAGTACTCGACGTTCACCAACGGCCCGCTCCAGATCCAGGCGCTCGGGTCGGGCAACCTCGACTTCGGCTACATCGGCCCCGGTGCCATGTGGCTGCCCGCGTCGGGCAAGGCGAAGGTCGTCGCGGTGAACACGCTCGCCCGCGCCGACCGGGTCATAGCCCAGCCCGGCATCACCTCCATCAAGGACCTCAAGGGCAAGAAGGTCGGTGTGCCCGAGGGCACCTCCGGTGCGATGGCGCTCGATCTCGCCCTGCAGAAGGCCGGGATGTCGGAGAAGGACATCGAGAAGGTGCCGATGGACCCGTCCACGGTCGTCTCGGCGTTCATCTCCGGGCAGATCGACGGGGCGGGCCTCTGGTATCCGCTGATCGACACCATCAAGGCGAAAAAGCCGGAACTCAACGAGGTCGCGAGTACGGCGGACCTCAAGGACCGGGCGTTCCCCACGGCCTTCGTGGCGCCGGCCAGGAGCGATGCCGAGCTGAACGCCAAGGTCGTCAAGGTCCTCCAGAAGGCCAACGACTGGCGGGCCTCGCACCCCGACGAGTCCATCGACGTCGCCGCCTCGCTGCTGAAGACCGACCGCGCCAAGGTGGCGGCGGACGCGGCCAACGTGGAGACGCTGTCGACGGCCGATCTGGTGGCCAGGACCCAGGACGGCACGGTGGGGGGCTGGCTGGACGGCCTCGGCGAGTTCTTCGTGAGCACCGGCCAGTTGAAGAAGGCGCCCGCAGCGGACACGTACTACGAGGGCGACCTCTACACGAAGGCGTACAAAAAGTGAATCTGCTGTTCCTGATGACCGATCAGCACCGGGTGGACACCCTCGGCTGCTACGGCAATCCGCACGTCGCCACGCCGAACCTGGACCGGCTGGCCGCCGCCGGCACACGCTTCGACCGCTTCTACACGCCCACCGCGATCTGCACCCCCGCGCGGGCGAGCCTGCTCACCGGGCAGGCGCCCTTCCGCCACAGGCTGCTCGCCAACTACGAACGCAACGTGGGCTATCTGGAGGACCTGCGCGAGGACGCCTTCACCTTCCCGGAGGCGCTGGCCGCACGCGACTACCGGCTGGGCCTCATCGGCAAGTGGCACGGCGGGACCCACCGCAACGCCGCCTCGTACGGTTTCGAGGGGCCGGACCTGCCGGGCTGGCACAACCCCGTCGACCATCCGGACTACCTGGCGTATCTGGAGGAGAACGGGCTGCCCCCGTACCGCATCTCCGAACCGGTCCGGGGCACGGCCCCGGGCGGGAACCCGGGGAATCTGCTGGCCGCCCGGCTGCACCAGCCGGTGGAGGCGACGTTCGAGCACTACCTCGCCACCCGCGCCATCGAGCACCTGGAGCGGTACGCGGCGGGCGAGGAGCCGTTCTTCCTGGCCACGCACTTCTTCGGCCCGCATCTTCCCTATCTGCTGCCGGACGCCTATTTCGACCTCTACGATCCGGCGCTCGTCGAGCTCCCGCCGTCCGTGGCCGAGACCTTCGAGGGCAAACCGCCGGTCCAGCGCAACTACAGCGCGCACTGGGCCTTCGACACCATCCCGATCGAGACGACCCGCAAACTGATCGCGGTCTACTGGGGTTACGTCACCCTGATCGACGAGCAGATCGGGCGCATCCTCACCCGCCTCGACGAGCTGGGACTCAGCGAGGACACCTCCGTGTTCTTCACCGCGGACCACGGCGAGTTCACCGGCGCCCACCGGCTCCACGACAAGGGCCCGGCGATGTACGAGGACATCTACCGCATCCCCGGCATCATCCGGATCCCCGGGGTCGCCCCGCAGGTCAGGGGCGAGCTCGTCAGCCTGACCGACTGCACCGCGACGATCCTCGAACTCGCTGGATGCGACCCGTCCCCGGCGGTGGACAGCCGCAGCCTGGTCCCGCTGGTCAAGGGGGAAGCCCCGGACTGGCCGGGCGAGTTGGTCGCGGAGTTCCACGGCCACCACTTCCCGTACCCACAGCGGATGATCCGCGACGACCGCTACAAGCTCGTCGTCAACCCGGAGTCCGTCAACGAGCTGTACGACCTGGAAGCGGACCCGCACGAGCTCGGCAACCGGTACACGCACCCCGAGTTCGACGAGGTACGGGTCAGGTTGATGCGGCGGCTGTACGAGCTGCTGCGGGACCGGGGCGACAACTTCTACCACTGGATGACATCGATGTACGACATCGGTGCCTCCGACTACGACCCGAGCCTCAGCGCCTTCGAGAACGACGACACGACCTGGACCGCGGCCGCGGATCCGGGCGGAACACTCACGGAGACACCATGAGACGCACGAGAAGCCCACGCTTCCTGTCCCGGTGGACGGCGGGCGCCGCCTCCCTGCTCTGCGTGTTCGCTCTCGCGAGCGCCCCGTCCTACGGCGCTCAGGACCGCCCGGCCACCGCGGCGACGTACACCAACCCGGTCTCCACGGGGGCCGTCGACACCTTTCCGGATCCCGCGATGATCCGTGGCAAGGACGGCCTCTGGTACGCCTACGGCACCCAGAACCCGGTCAAACAGAGCGAGGGCGAGGACGGCGAGCGCATGCTGCCGATCCTGCGCTCGGCCGACATGGTGACGTGGGAGTACGCGGGCGAGGTCTTCACCCCGGCGAACAAGCCGGCCTGGCACAACGGTTCGCGGCTGTGGGCTCCCGAAGTCCGCTACGCCTCCGGCCTGTACCACCTCTACTACTCCGTACCGGGACGCAACACCGTAGGCCTCGTCACGTCCGCCACCCCGACGGGGCCGTGGACCGACCGGGGTGCCGTGCTGCCCTCGCCGAGCGGCTGCCCGACGGGCAACATCGACCAGGCGCAGTTCACGGACACGGACGGCACGCCCTACCTGTACTGGGGCAGCTACGACACGGTCTGCGTCGCGAAGCTGAACGCCGACCTGTCCCGGACCGAGGGTGAGGTCACGCAGGTGGCCCGTGGCCGCCGGGCCGAGGGTGCCTTCGTCGTGAGGCGCAAGGACTTCTACTACCTCTTCTACTCCGACGCGGGCTGCTGCGACGGCGCGTACAGCGGTTATCAGGTCAAGGTGGGGCGGTCCACCAGTCCCACCGGTCCGTTCACCGACGACGAGGGCACCGATCTGATGGCCCTCACCAGCAAGGCGGGCGTGGTCGCCGGGGCCAACGGCAACCGGTGGATCGGCCCCGGTCACAACTCCCTCCAGACCGACCTCGCGGGGCAGGACTGGCTGGTCTACCACGGCATCCCCGCCGAGTCGCCCGATCTCGCGCCCGCCTCGAACGGCACCCTGAAGCTGACCCGGCGCCCCATGCTCATCGACCGGCTCGACTGGATCGACGGATGGCCGGTCGTCCGGGCCGGCACGGGACCGTCGGACGGACCGACCGCCGCGCCTGTGACCGCGTGGGCAACCGGCGGGACCTTCAACGAAGGCGGCCTGTCGGGCTGGCGGGCAGAGGGCGGCACCCCTGCCGGCTGGGCCGTCGAGAACGATCCGGACGCGCGCGGCCACGCGGTGCACACCCCCGGCGCCACCGGTACGTCGGCCGCGTACCTCGTCGCAGCCGGACGGGCCCCGGCGGACCTGCGCGCCGAGGCGGACCTCAGGGTGACGAAGGCGGGCGGGGCGGCGGGGCTCACCGTCGCCTACCGGGACCCGGGCAACCGGATCGTGGCCTGGCTCGACCGGGCCCGCGGCGCGCTGGTCACCGACGTACGCGTGGGCGGCAGGAGCCGCGGCGAGCAGGTCACCGCTCTGCCGCCCGGATTCTCCTGGGGCACCTGGAACAACGTGTCGGTGGAGATTCGCGGGAAGCGGCTGACCGCCGAGGTGACCGGTGACCGGCTGCGGGACCCGGTGGCCCTGCAGTCCCGCGACCTGCCGGCCGCCGCCGCGCGCAAGGGTGCGGTGGGTGCCGTCGCCCGGGGTGCGGGCGCGGCTGCGGACAACGTGGGCGCGGCCGCCCTGTACCGGCCGGTGACGAAGCGGGTGGCAGTCACTCCCCCAGGGCGTCTTCTGACCGGTCACAGCGACGAGTTCGACACGGCCACGGTCCCGGGCACGAGTGCCGGTTCCCCCTGGCAGTGGGTACGCGGGCCGGCCGCGGGGGTCGCCATGACCGGTGGCGGGCTCTCCTGGCCGACGCAGAACGCGGAGCTCCATCTGGGCGGCAACACGGCCTCCGTGCTGTTGCGGGACGCACCGGAGGGCGACTTCACGGTGGAGACGAAGCTGCGGTTCACTCCCGGCCAGGTGGCCCAGCAGGCCGGTCTCGTCCTGTACGAGAACGACGACCGGTGGTTCAAGCTCGTCCATTCCGTCCTGCCTCTCACCAACGGCGACGGCGCCGTGCTCGATGTCAGCGAGTTCGGCAAGGAGGGCGAGCGCCCGACGACCACCCCGCCGACGGCAGTGGCCAACGCTCCGATGTTCGGCGGGCCCACGGCCGACACGATGTGGCTGCGGATGACCTACCACCAAGACACCGCGCACGGTGAGCACGAGGTACGCGCGTCCACCAGCCGCGACGGCGTCCACTGGTCGACGGGCAGCGTCTGGACCCTTCCGGTGCGGGGCGAGCTGAGGACCGGTCTCGTGTCTCTCAACCGGGCCGGCGCGACGGCGGACTTCGACTACGTACGGACTTACGCAACCCCCTGAACCAGCCACCACTTCCTGAACCCATGAGCCGTCAGATGTCACGGTCCGTCACCGAGGAGGCCGATCCGAAGGGGTCATCACTACGTCCCAGCCATCAGTTCTTGTCGCCAACAGGGCCTGATACATCTGCTGTTGCACATCTCTTGACGCGTTCGTAACAAGGGTGGAGTATCTCGCACAGCCGGAGAGAGCGCTCTCCGGCTGTGCGCGTCGTGTACCCGCCCCACGACTCAGGAGACCCCATGTACGCACCTCCGAACCTCCACAGACCCGCTTTCGCACCGCTCGGAAGACGCAGCGGCGTGCTGGCCGTCATCGCCGGCCTCGTCCTCTCGCTCCTGGCCTTCATCCCCCAGTCCCCCGCGAGCGCCGCACCCGCACTGCTCTCCCAGGGGAAGACGGTCACCTCGTCCAGCCAGGAGAACGGCGGCACCCCCGCTGCGGCGGCGGTGGACGGGAACAACGGAACGCGCTGGTCGAGCGCCTTCTCCGATCCGCAATGGATAAAGGTCGACCTCGGCGCCGCCGCCTCGGTGAGCCAGATCGTGCTGCGCTGGGAGGCCGCCTACTCGACCGGATACCGGATCGAGTTCTCCTCGGACAACACCAGCTGGAGCACCGCCTACTCCACCACCACCGGCCCCGGCGGCACGGAGACCCTCAACGTCTCCGGCACCGCACGCTACGTCCGGCTGACCGGCACATCACGCGCCACCGGCTACGGCCACTCGCTCTGGGAGTTCCAGGTGTTCGGCACGACCGGCGGGGGCGACCCGCAGATCCCCGGAGGCGGTGACCTCGGCCCCAACGTGCTGGTCTTCGACCCCTCGACGCCGAACATCCAGGCCAAGGTCGACGAGATCTTCAAGAAGCAGGAGTCCGCGCAGTTCGGCAGCGACCGCTACGCACTGATGTTCAAGCCGGGAACCTACGACAACATCAACGCGCAGATCGGCTTCTACACCTCCATCGCCGGGCTCGGCCTCAAGCCCGACGACACCACCTTCAACGGCGACGTGACCGTCGACGCCGGCTGGTTCAACGGCAACGCCACCCAGAACTTCTGGCGCTCCGCCGAGAACCTCGCCCTCAACCCGGTCAACGGCACCAACCGCTGGGCCGTCTCCCAGGCCGCCCCCTTCCGCCGCATGCACGTCAAAGGCGGCCTCAACCTCGCACCCGACGGCTACGGCTGGGCCAGCGGCGGCTACATCGCCGACAGCAAGATCGACGGCCAGGTCGGCCCCTACTCCCAGCAGCAGTGGTACACCCGCGACAGCTCCATCGGCAGCTGGGGCAACGGCGTCTGGAACATGACGTTCTCCGGCGTCGAGGGAGCCCCCGCCCAGAGCTTCCCCGAACCGCCCTACACCACCCTGGACAACACCCCGGTCTCCCGCGAGAAGCCCTTCCTGTACCTCGACGGCAACACCTACAAGGTCTTCGTCCCCGCCAAACGCACCAACGCGCGCGGCGTCTCGTGGAACGGCACCCCGCAGGGCGAGTCCATCCCCCTCAGCCAGTTCTACGTCGTCAAGCCCGGCGCGACCGCTCAGACCATCAACGCGGCCGTCCGCCAGGGCCTGCACCTGCTGTTCACCCCCGGCGTCTACCACGTGAACCAGCCCATCGAGATCAACCGCGCCGACACCGTCGCCCTCGGCCTGGGCCTCGCCACGATCATCCCGGACAACGGCGTGACCGCGATCAAGGTCGGCGACGTCGACGGCGTCAAGCTCGCCGGGCTCCTCGTGGACGCCGGGACCCAGAACTCCTCGGTCCTCGTCCAGGTCGGCCCGGAGGGAGCGTCGGCAGACCACTCCGCCAACCCGACAAGCCTCCAGGACGTGTTCGTCCGCGTCGGTGGCGCGGGAGCCGGCAAGGCGACCACCGCCATGGTGATCAACAGCGACGACACGATCATCGACCACACCTGGCTGTGGCGCGCCGACCACGGCGACGGGGTCGGCTGGGAGACCAACAGGTCCGACTACGGCCTCCAGGTGAACGGCGACGACGTGCTGGCCACCGGCCTGTTCGTCGAGCACTTCAACAAGTACGACGTCCGGTGGTCCGGCGAGAACGGGAGGACGATCTTCTTCCAGAACGAGAAGGCCTACGACGCCCCCGACCAGGCAGCCATCCAGAACGGCGACACCAAGGGCTACGCCGCCTACAAGGTCGACGACTCCGTCACCACCCACGAGGGCTGGGGCATGGGCAGCTACTGCTACTACAACGTCGACCCGACCATCCGCCAGCACCACGGCTTCCAGGCCCCGGTGAAACCCGGAGTCAAGTTCCACGACCTGCTGGTCGTGTCCCTGGGCGGCCAGGGCCAGTACGAGCACGTCATCAACGACACCGGATCCCCCACATCCGGCACATCGACCATCCCCTCCCAGGTGGTGTCCTTTCCCTGAGTCGGGGTGAGATGAGCGGATCCCGCTCGTCGGACGGCGCGGGGCTCGGCAGTCACTCCCTGCCGGGCCCCGCGTCATGTCCCTCGGCGCGCCGCACCCTGCCGCGCGTCACGTCCCGAAGAGCCTTTCCAGGTGCGCGGGCAGCTCAGGGCCGTCAGCCGGGACGGTGCGCAGTCCCAGGTAGCCGTCCGGCCGCACCAGGACCGCCTCGCCGCCCCGCGCGCCGTACGCCCGGCGGAATTCGTCGAGGCTGTCGTGCACCGTGGGCAGGCGCAGCGCGGGTGGGTCCAGCTTCGGTCCGAGCACCGCGCAGGCGTTCAGCAGACCGTGGGCCGCCCGCGCGGCAGCGGCTGCCACCTCGTCGAACGGTTCCAGCTGTTCCGCGTGGTCGGCGTAGAGAAGCAGGGTGTGCTCCCGTTCGCGCAGCAGGGTGAACAGCCGGACGGGGAAGGTGCCCAGGGCGTACACGAGACCGCCGCAGTCGGGTGCGCGATCGCCCGGGGCGGGGCCGTCGTGTGCGGACCCGTCAGGGCCCACGACCGGGCTGCCCCGATAGCCGATCAGCAACTGGGCCTCGCGGAGCATCGTCGTCGCGGGGTCGTCCGGGTCCGCCTGGATGCCTCTCCGGGCGTGGCGCAGGGTGCGCGCGACCACTTCCTCGCCGATCGGGCGGCGTTCGGCGCCGTAGCTCTCCAGCAGTCCCGCACCCGCGTGGCCCCGCACTGCGGCGGCGAGTTTCCATGCCAGGTTGAACGCGTCCTGGACTCCGGTGTTCATGCCCTGGGCACCCGTGGGCGGGTGGATGTGTGCGGCGTCCCCGGCCACGAAGACCCGGCCCCGCCCGTACCGGTCGACGATGCGGTGGCTGATGCGGAAGACCGAGGACCAGCGCAGCGACGAGGCGGTCGTGGGGCGCGGGGAGAGCCGGTCGAGCACCGCCTGGATGTCCTCGACGCCGGGGGCCGGGCCCTGTTCACCGCTCAGGCCGTGCGTGACCCCGTCCGCGTCCTCCTGCCCCGTCCGGGACAGTTCGGGCGGGGCCGCCATCGACATCCGGTACCGGTGGTCACCGGGCAGGGGAATGCACACCAGGAGGTCGTCCGTGTGTCCTTCGACGGTGCGCGAGGACCGTATCCCGTATCCGGCCGGCAGGTCCCAGTCGACCTCGACGTCTCCGAGCATGTACTCCTCGGGAAGCGCCGCGCCTTCGAAGGACAGGCCCAGGCCCTTGCGCACGGCACTGTGGGCGCCGTCGCAGCCCATGAGGTAGCGGGCCGTCAGTTCCTCCGTGCCGCCCGAGGGCGGGGAGAGAACGATCCGCACCTCGTCGGAGTCCTGCTCGAAGGAGACGAGTTCGGTGTCGCGCTCGACGTGGCCTCCCCAGCGCCGCAGGAGTTGCTCCAGGAGCCGCTCGGTCTCGTACTGCGGGAGGGCGGCGAAGCCGTAGGGCACCTCGGGCGGCAGTTCGAGATCGATGCGCGGACCCTGCTCGCCGTTGACGAAGAGCAGCTGCCCCTTCAACGGGACCGCTGCCTCCAGGGCCTCCCGGATCATCCCCATCCGGTCCCAGATCTCAAGTGTCCGGGGCTGTACGCCCACGGCCCGCGCGTAGGGGAGGCGAGCCGGGAGCCGGTCGACCACCCTGCACGACACCCCGCGCCGGCTCAGCTCGGACGCGGCTGTCAGACCGACGGGGCCTGCCCCTGTGACCAGCACATCGACGTCGACCACGGGTGCCTCCCCAGGCGAGGTGCGTTCACTCCAATGCACCACACAGGGAGAGGTATGTCCATTTTGCAACCTCATGGGCCGGTGCCGGGAGAAATCACTCCCCGCACCGGCCCACGGGCGTCAGCCGATGGTGCAGGCCTCACCGCCCACCGTGAACGCGTTCGGATCGGCACCGCCCGTCGACGTGCCGGTGAAGCCGAAGCCCGCCGAGGAGCCGGGCGCCACCTTGCCGTTCCAGCCGACGTTCGTCGCGGTCACCTTGGCCCCGTCCTGACGGTGGGTGGCGTTCCACATCTGGGTGACCTTCTGGTCTCCCGGGAAGGACCAGGCCAGCTGCCAGCCGTCGTAGGCGGTGCTGCCCGTGTTGGTGACCGTCACCTCGGCCTGGAAGCCGCCGGACCACTGATTGGTGACCTTGTACTTCACCGAGCACTCGGCGTCCGTCGGCGGATCGGTCGGGTCCGGACCGGGGCCCGGGTCCGTGCCTCCTCCGCCGCCGGTGTCGGAGGACTCTCCGACCTGGATGCCCCGGCCGTTCGTGGACACGTACACCCGGCCGTAGACCCGGGGGTCACCGGTGATCGCCGCGCCGGTCCACGCCCACTGGCGCGCGTCGTCGTTGATCCGCGTCCAGTTGGCGCCCGCGTCCGTGGAGCGGAAGATGCCGCGCACCCCGCCGATCTTCGCGCTGACGAAAACGGTCTGGTACGAGGCCCCGGAGGCAGCCTTGCCGAAGCCCACGCTGTCGGCCTGTTGCACGCCGGTGAATTTGGTGAAGCTCGTGCCGGAGTCGGTGGAGCGCCAGAGCCCGTAGGCACCCGTCGAGGCGCCGCCCGCCAGCCAGATGTCGCCCTCGGTGCCGGGCAGGGCCTTGAAGCGGACGTTGCCCTCGGCCGGAAGTCCGGTCGCCTTCGCGGTGAAGGTGGCTCCGCCGTCGGTCGAGACGTAGAAGGTGCCGGCCTTGAACCCGTAGAACTTCTTCGGGTTCTTCCTGTCCGACTCGACGGTCGCCCCTGCCGGGATTCCCGTGGACGCGGTCCAGGAGTTTCCGTAACCGGTCGTGCGGTGCACGGCCGCGCCGTCCGGGCTCCAGACGAAGCCGCTGCCGTCCGCCGCGGCGGCGACCGTACCGCCGCCGGTGACTCCGGAGGGCTCGGAGCCCTGGAACCAGTTGGCACCGTTGTCGGTCGAGAAGCCGATGTGCGGAGCGGCGTCGGCGTTGCCGACCCGTACGACCGTTCCGGGGGCCGCCTCCGCGAAGTCCAGGCTGGTGGTCGAGTCCAGGTTCGGCGAGGTGAACATCATGGCCGGCACCGCGTCGAGGTCCGTGTGCCGGAAGCCTCCGATGTCACCGAGGGCGCTCAGCAGCGGCGCGCCGGAGGGCGGGCTCGCCAGGTCGTTGACGGCCGTCTCCTCCAGGCCCTTGACCATAGGTGTGATCTTGAACTGGCCGCCGGAGTCCCAGGACGTCAGGTTCTCGGTGCCGTAGACCGTCGCGCCCGTGCCGTACATCATCCGGTTCGAGTCGAACGGGTCGATCTCCAGGGACTCCGTCATCCAGCCCAGCTTGGGGGCGGTCTCCGGTGGGGACGGGTTGGCACCCCAGCTGAGCCAGGGCACGGAGGAGACGTCCAGGGTGTAACGGTTGGAGCGGTTCGGATAACTCGTGTAGTCCCAGGCCTTGGTCCAGGTGGCGCCGCTGTCCGTGGAGCGGAAGATCTGTGTGTCCGGCCACCAGGAGCTGTAGGCCGTCGCCATCAGGGTTCCGGGCTTCTGCCGGTCGACGGAGAGGCCGCTGAAGCCGTAGTACGTGTCGGCCTCCGCGACGGGGCTGACGTCGGTCCACGCGCCGGACTCGGTGTCGTACCGCCAGACCCGCCCCTTGGCGCCGTCGTACGGGCCGCCCGTGTCACTCAGCGTCAGGTAGAGGTGGCCGGTCCCGGAGTCGAGTACGCCCTTGTGCGCCAGGTATCCGGTCGGCTGGCCGGCGATCCTGGACCAGGTGCCGCCGCCGTCCGTGGAGCGGTAGACGGTGTTCTCCTTGTCGGCGACCCCGACGTAGATGTCCTGGGTGGCGCTTCCCGCAGTGCCCGACCGCTCGTCGAAGGTCACCCACACGATGCCCTGGTTGTCGTTGCCGTACCCGCTGGTGTCGGTCGGGTCCTGCGCGTAGTTGCCGGGGTTGGGGAAGGCGGTCACCTCCGACCAGGTGACGCCTGAGTCGGTGGACCGCCACAGCCCGTTGCCACTGGGTGCGCCGAGGTACAGCACGGAGTTCTTGTTCGGGTCGACCGCGAGACGCTCCCCCATCCCACGTCCCGGCATGTTGCCGCCGAGCTTGAAGGGCAGCGTCGCCGCCTTCCAGGAGGCGCCGCGGTCCGAGGAGCGCAGGACCGCCCCGTTCGTCGGGTCCCAGCTGTTGGTGTAGGTGCCGACGGCGGCGTACACGTTGTCGGGCTCGGCCGTGTCGGAGGCGAGGCTCACCACCCCGGACCAGCCCCACCGGTCCCAGTCCACCCAGTCCAGCAGCGGGGTCCACTGCTTGCCCGTCTGGTCCCAGCGGTAGGCGCCGCCGATGTCGGTGCGCGCGTAGGCGAGGTTCTTCTCGGACCGGTTGAAGACGAGGCCCGGCACGAACCCCCCACCGTCGATCCGTGCGTTCTTCCAGGTGTACGTGTCCGCGGCAATGGACACATCCGATGCTTCGGCCGCCGGGGGCCCTTCGTCCGAGCGTGCCACGGCCGGGGTGCCGGTGACCGACAACCCGGCGGTGAGGGCAAGGGCCGCCAGTAGGGCGGCGATTGGTCTGGCGCTCAAGCGCACGGAAACGTCCTCTCCGAGCTGGACCGCCGCACAGCGGCGGTACGGGGCTGACACAGAGATGGGAGCGCTCCCATAAGGCATCCCGATGGTAGCGCCGCGCTTCGCCCGAGAGAAGGGCCATGCAGTCGTTTCATCGGATGAATCCAGTCGGCCATTCCTGAGCGACCCCCGCCCGGCCGCACGGCGAGCCGCACCGCCCACGGAACAACGAAAGAGGTCACACCTTCTTCACGTATTCGCAGGCCGCGTGACACCACGGACACAGGGGCCAGGAAAACGCTCCATAAATGCTCCATCCATTCGCAGCCGGAGTCGAAAGAAAAGAGAACCACGCTCAGCTTTTACACTGGCGTGAATACCGATAGCTTCCGACCCTCCCCGGGGCCGCCCCCATCCCCGGCATCCGGAAATGCGAGGCAGCCATATCGCGGAAACCTGCACACGGCGTGCGCACACCGATCACGCGACCCGGCACGAAATGCCAGGTCCGGGCGGTCCTGTGGGTCGATTGGGGCGGGACTGCCCCACTTGGGGGACGCAGAGTTGCGACGGCGCGGAATTCATCCGGTGAAGCTCGTGAAGGATCTGCCGTCATGAAATGAACGCTTCTGCACGTAAGCCGATTACAGCGACCCGATAACCACAGATCCGCCTCAGTTCGATTGGCTGTACGAGGTACAGGCGTGCTTTGATCCTGGGCCATACGGAAGCCGCACCACGGGTTCCCGTATAAAAGCAATTTCCATACGAAGGGCAGCGCTCATCATGAACTACACCCCCCAGGTCGAGACCGCCGAGATCTCCGACAGCGACCTCGACAACGTCTCGGGCGGCCTCGTAGGCGGCCTCGTCGGCAACGTCACGGGCACCGTTGAGGGCATCGTCCCGGTCGCCGGCGTCGTCGGCTCGGTCACCGGTCTCGTCGAGGGCGCCACCGGCGTGAACACGGGCGCGGTCACCGGCCTGGCCTCCGGCCTGACCGCCGGTCTCTGAGACACGGCAGTACCCCACCGAGCCCCGGAGCCGATCGGTTCCGGGGCTCGGTGCCGACCGCTGACAGGTGAGGGAAGAGTTCCGTGCAGTTCCGCCAACAGGCCCTTTCCAAGCTGCAGTCGCCCGAACAGCTCGATCTTCCGGTGCGCTTCGCGCGCCCTCAGGGCCTGCTCGTCCTCTGTGTCACCGTCGTCGTGATGGCCGCCGCCTGCTTCTGGGCCGCGACGGGTTCCGTCGCCAGCACGATCGACGCGCCCGGCATCCTCACCCACTCCCGGGGCAGTTACCTCCTGCAGAGCCCGGTCGCCGGGCAGGTCACCGAGGTGCTCGCCGAGGAGGGCGAGACGCTGCCCGGCAACTCCCCCCTGCTCAAGGTCCGTACGGAGCAGGGGGAACGCGTCGTCCGTACGATCGACGCGGGCCGGCTCACCTCGGTGACCGCCACGATCGGCGCGGTGGTCACCACCGGCGCGGATGTGGCGAGCGTCGAACGGGTCGACGGTGCGGACGACCCGCTGGTGGTCCTGCTGTACGTGTCCGGCAGCAGTGCCGCGTCGGTACCGGTGGGCGCCTCCGTCGACCTCACGGTCCAGTCCGTGCCCGCCCAGCAGTACGGGGTGCTGCGCGGAAAGGTGGCCGCGGTCGGCAGGGCGGCCCGGACCCAGCAGCAGATCACCCGCTTCCTCGGCGATGCCCAGCTCGGCGAGCAGTTCTCCCGGCACGGCAGGCCGTTGGCGGTACTGGTGAGGCTCGAACGCTCCGATTCCACGGAGTCCGGCTACCGCTGGTCCTCGACCGAGGGCCCTCCCTACGCGATCGGCTCCATGACCCTGGCCACCGGCTCCATCCGTCTCTCCGACCAGCGCCCGATCGATTGGCTGCTCCCGTGACCGCGCCGCACCCGTCCCCCGACGCCCAGCAGTTGCCTCCTCCCGGCCGCGGCAGGCACCGCCCGGAAGGAGCCCCGGGCAGCAGGCGGCGGTCACGCCCCGCGCCGAAGCCCGCGCGGACGAAGACGGTGCACACCCCCACCGTGCTCCAGATGGAGGCCCTGGAGTGCGGTGCGGCCTCACTGGCGATGGTCCTCGGTCACTACGGCCGCCATGTGCCGCTGGAGGAACTGCGGATCGCCTGCGGCGTCTCGCGTGACGGCTCGCGTGCGAGCAACGTGCTCAAGGCCGCTCGCAGTTACGGTCTCCAGGCCAAGGGCATGCAGATGGAACCCACGGCCCTGGTGGAGGTCCAGGCACCCGCGATCCTTTTCTGGGAGTTCAACCACTACGTCGTGTACGACGGCGTGGGACACCGTCTCGGCCGACGTGGCGTGCACATCAACGACCCCGACAAGGGACGCCGGTTCGTACCCACCGAGGATTTCGACACCAGCTTCACCGGGGTGGTCCTCGTCCTCGAACCCGGCGAGGACTTCCGCCGCGGCGGCCGGAAGCCCGGCGTCATGGCCTCGCTCCCGGCCCGGCTGCGCGGCACCACGGGCACGATGCTCGTAGCCCTGCTCGCCAGCCTGCTGCTGGTGGCCGTCGGGGCTGCGCTGCCGGCCCTGAGCCGCACATACATCGACATGTTCATGATTGGCGAACAGACCTCCCTGCTGGGAGTGCTGTTCGCCGCGATGGGCACCATGGTCGCCCTCACCGCCGTACTGACTTGGCTGCAACAGGCGAATCTGCTGCGCGGGCGCATCATCTCCTCCACGCTGGGCAGCGCGCGTTTCTTCCGGCATCTGCTCCGGCTGCCCGTCACCTTCTTCTCGCAGCGCAGCCCCGCGGACCTTGTACAGCGCCTCCAGTCGAACGACGCCGTGGCCGAGACGCTCGCCCGGGATCTCACCGCGGCCGGCGTGGACGGCATCGTCGTCCTCCTCTACGCGTTCCTGCTCTGGACGTACGACCCTCAGCTGACCGTCATCGGCGTGGGGATCGCGCTGCTCAACATCGTCGCGATGCGCGTCGTCGTGCGGCTGCGGGCCACCGGCACCCAGAAGCTGCGGGCCGACAGCGCACGGCTGACGAACACCTCGTACACCGGTCTCCAGCTGATCGAGACGATGAAGGCGACGGGTGGTGAGAACGGGTACTTCCGCCGGTGGGCCGGGCAGCACGCGACGACACTGGAGGAGCAGCAGCGACTCGGGGTGCCGAGCGCCTGGCTCGGCATCGTCGCCCCCGCCCTCGCGACGCTCAACAGCGCGCTGATCCTCTGGATCGGCGGGCTGCGGGCCGTGGAGGGGCACATCTCGATCGGTCTGCTCGTCGCCTTCCAGGCACTGGTGACCCGCTTCACCGCGCCGCTCACCCGGCTCAACGGAGTGGCGGGCCGGGTCCAGGACTTCGCCGCCGACGTGGCCCGTCTCAAGGATGTCGAGAACTTCCCGGTCGACCCGCTGTACTCCCGCCCGGAGCCGGCCGCGAGCACCCGCCGCCTCAAGGGCCACGTGACGCTGGAGGACATCACCTTCGGCTACAGCCCGCTCGACAAGCCGCTGCTCACCGGTTTCTCCCTGTCCGTGGGTCCGGGGCAGCAGGTGGCCCTCGTGGGTGGTTCGGGCAGCGGCAAGTCCACGGTCTCACGGCTCATCTCAGGGCTCTACAGCCCGTGGGAAGGCACGATCCGCATCGACGGGCAGCGCCTGGAGGACATACCCCGGGGTGCGCTCGCCGCGTCCGTGTCCTTCGTCGACCAGGACGTCTTCCTCTTCGAGGGGACGGTCCGGGACAACGTCGCACTGTGGGATCCCTCCGTCCCGGACGAGGCGGTGACCGAAGCCCTGCGGGACGCGGCACTGTACGACGTCGTCGCCCGCCGCCCCCGCGGCATCCACAGCAGGGTCGAGCAGGACGGCCGGAACTTCTCGGGCGGGCAGCGTCAGCGCCTGGAGATCGCCCGGGCGCTGGTGCGCCGTCCCAGCGTCCTGGTCCTGGACGAGGTCACCAGCGCGCTGGACGCCGAGACGGAGCGCGTCATCATCGACAACCTCCGGCGGCGCGGCTGTGCCTGCGTCGTGATCGCGCACCGGCTGAGCACCGTGCGCGACAGCGACGAGATCGTGGTCCTCGACCACGGGACGGTCGTGGAGCGCGGCCGTCACGAGAATCTGGTGGCCGCCGGCGGCCCGTACGCCGAACTGGTCAGGGAGCACTGACATGGCATCCGTACATCCGCTCGCGGGCACGGAAACCCCGGGGCAGGACCCGGTCATCGGCGCGCTGGGTGCTCTCGGCGAGCAGGTCGACTGCACCGGGCTGCGGAGCCTGTCGCTGGAAGGGCCCCAGGTGCTGTGGCTCGTCGTGGGCGGCGCCCTCGACCTGTTCGCCGTGGACGCGGTGGAGCAGGGGCACTGGCACTTCCTGGGGCGGATCGAACCGGGGACCCTCGTGCTCGGACCGGTCGCGGGCCCTCAGCACACCCTGGTCGGCCGGCCCCTTCAGGAGTGTGTCCTGCGGCGGATCCCGCTGCGTGAGCTGTACCGGCCGGATCACGCCGGCCAAGGGGCGTACGAAGGGCAGTACCGCAGCCGTTACGACACCGGTGACGCCACGCTGAGCCTGCTGGAGCACGCCTTCTCGCTCGGTGTGGGCCGCAGTCAGCGGGTGCTGTTCGAGGCCCCGCTCGACGGGCGCACCACCCTCGACGAAACGGTGGGCGACGACGACATCCTGTGGCTGCCGGTGTCGCCCGGCAGTGTGCAGTACGGAGCCGCGTTCAGCGCCGAGGCCGCGGGCGATCTGCTCGTCGACCCGGCGATGTGGCAGGGAATGGTCAACCAGCAGTACCGCCTGTTGTCGGCGCTGGACCGCTGGATCGAACAGCTGGAGCGCGCCCACGAGGACCGGACCGCCGCGGGCATGAAGGCCGGCGAGGCGGTCCGCAAGGAGGCCGATCATGCCCTGCTGACCTCGATCGGGCGTTCCGGAAGGGGTACCTCGCGTGCGTCGGGCGCCTCGGACGACGCGGTGTACGCGGCCTGCCGTCTGGTGGCCCGGGATTCCGGGATCGTCCTGGCGGAGCCCGCGACAGGCGGGGCGGTGAGCGACCGGATCGACCCGGTCGAGCGTGTGGCAGTCGCCTCGCGCGTCCGCACCCGCCCGGTGCGGCTCGACGGGCGCTGGTGGCGGGAGGACTCGGGGCCGCTCGTGGGGCACCGGGCCGCGTCCGGAGCGCCGGTCGCCCTGCTCTGGCGACGTGGCCGCTACGAGGCGGTCAACCCTCTGACCGGGAGGCGCAGCCGCGTCGACAGCGACTCCGCGGAGGAGTTCGACGAGCGCGCCGTGATGTTCTACCGGCCGCTGCCGGAGAAGCCGTTGAGCAGGCGGCAGCTGCTGCGCTTCGGGCTCTTCGGCACCCGGGGCGACCTGCGCAAACTGGTGTCGGCCGGGCTGGTGACGGTCGCGCTGGGGTCACTTGTGCCGATCGCGACCGGCAAGGTGCTCGGCGTGTACGTGCCGAACGCCCAGAACGCCCTCATCGTGCAGGTGTCGCTGGCCGTCATCATCTCGGGTGTCGTCTCGGCCGCCTTCATGCTGCTGCAGAACCTCACGATCCTGCGGATGGAAGGGCGGATCGAGAGCACGCTCCAGCCCGCGGTCTGGGACCGGCTGCTGCGGCTGCCGACGAAGTTCTTCACGGAGCGCTCCACCGGAGAGCTCGCGAGTGCGGCGATGGGGGTGAGCTCCATCCGGCGGGTGCTGTCCGGCACCGGCCCGGTCGTGGTGCAGGCGGGCACGCTCGGGGTGATGAATCTGGGCCTGCTGCTCTGGTTCAGCGTGCCGCTGGCGCTCACCGCCGTCGCGATGCTGGTGGTCATCGCGGGGGTGTTCCTCACCATGGGCATGTGGGAACTTCGCTGGCAGCGCCGGCTGGTCGAGCTGGGTAACAAGCTGAACAACCAGGCGTTCCAGACGCTGCGCGGACTGCCCAAGCTGCGGGTGGCGGCTGCGGAGAGCTTCGCGTACGGGGCGTGGGCGTCGGAGTTCGCACGCAGCCGTGAGCTGCAGAAGCGGGCGGGCCGGATCAAGAACCTGACGACGGTCCTCAACGCGGTCTACCTGCCGCTGTGTTCGCTGGTCATCTTCGTCCTGCTGGCCGGGCCCGCACACGGTTCGCTGACGGCCAGTGAGTTCCTCACCTTCAACACGTCCGTGACGATGCTGCTGACGGCCGTCACCCAGCTCACCGGGGCGTTCGTGTCCGCCGCGGCGGTGCTGCCGATGTTCGAGCAGATCAAGCCGGTGCTCGACGAGGCACCCGAGGTGCGCGGTGCCAGCACCCAGCCGGGCGAGCTGACCGGGGAGATCGAGGCGAGGGGTGTCACCTTCCGCTACTCCGACGACGGTCCCGTCGTCCTCGACGAGGTGTCGCTGACCGTGCGGCCGGGCGAGTTCGTCGCGATCGTGGGCCCCAGCGGCTGCGGCAAGTCGACGCTGCTGAGGCTGCTCATCGGCTTCGACAAGCCGGTCTCGGGCAATGTCCTGTACGACGGCCAGGATCTGACGGCGCTCGACCAGGCGGCCGTACGCCGTCAGTGCGGGGTCGTCCTGCAGAACGCCCAGCCACTGTCGGGGTCGATCCTGGACTGCATCTGCGGTGCCGAGGTCTTCACCCAGGAAGAGGCGTGGGAGGCCGCCGCGATGGCGGGGCTGGCCGAGGACATCAAGCGGATGCCGATGGGGCTGCACACGATGATCTCCGGCGGCGGCTCGATCTCCGGGGGGCAGCGCCAGCGGCTGATGATCGCCCAGGCGCTCGTCCGGCGCCCGCGCATCCTGTTCTTCGACGAGGCCACGAGTGCGCTGGACAACGAGACCCAGCGGACGGTGATCGAGAGCACCCGGTCGCTGCGGGCCACCCGTGTGGTGATCGCGCACCGGCTGTCCACGGTCATGGACGCCGATCGCGTGATCGTCATGGAGGACGGCCGGGTCGTCCAGGAGGGGCCGCCCGCCGAGCTCCTCGCGGACACGGCCGGGCGGCTCCACGAACTGGTGCGGCGCCAGATGAACTAGGGGCTTCCGTGCGGACCGGCCTGGATCAGGGGACGACCGGGCGCCGGCGGCCCGGTCGGTTCCTGGCCGGCCTCGCCCGCGCGGAAGGTACGGCGGTAGGCGGCGGGCGTGGTGCGCAGGGCCTCGTGGAAGCGCCGGCGCAGGTTGACGGCCGAGGAGAGCCCGACCCGGTGCGCGATGGTCTCCACGGACAGGTCGGTCTCCTCAAGCAACGCCCGGGTGGCGGCGATCCGCCGGTCCAGCAGCCAACGTCCGGGGCTGGTGCCCAGCTGCTCGGTGAAACGCCGGGTCAGCGTGCGGGGGGAGACCTGTGAGCGGGCCGCCATGTCGGCGACGGCGACCGGCTGGTCCAGCCGCCCGGCAACCCAGTCCAGCAGTGGCGCCAGCGAGTCGGGGACCGGTCCGGAGGTGGGCAGTTCGGCGTACTGCAACTGGCAGCCCTCGCGGTGCGGCGGCATCACCATCCGGCGCGCGATCCGCATCGCGTACGCGGCGCCCTGGTCGACGCTCACCAGGTGCAGGCAGAGGTCCACACCGGCCGCCGATCCGGCGCTTGTGGCCACGTCGCCGTGGTCCACGTAGAGCACCGCCGGGTCGACCAGGACCCGCGGGTGGCGGGCGGCCAGTTCGGCGGCCCGGGCCCAGTGCGTGGTGGCCCGTCGGCCGTCCAGCAGCCCGGCGGCGGCGAGCACGAAGGCGCCCGAGCAGATACTGACGATCCGAGCTCCACGCCGGTGCGCCCTGCGGACCGCCGCGACCAGCGCGGGCGGCACCTCGGTGCCGTCCGGCTGCTGCCAGCCGGGGATGAGCACGGTGTCCGCGCGCCGCAGCGCGTCCAGGCCCTCTGTGACCAGCATGTCGTAGCCCGCCTGGGTGCGGACCGGTCCAGGGGTCCCTGTGCTGACCTCGAACGAGTAGCGGGCGGGGATCGCGGGTCCGTGGTCGCCGAACACCTCGGCGGCGCAGGCCAGGGAGAAGGTGGACTGCGGGGGTTGCAGCACGGCCACGACCCGGTGCGGCGGCGAGGGCTTCGGCAACTGACGCGGCGTCATGGCGCGAAAGTACCCCATCATGTCGTTCAGGACACTGGAACGGGCCGATTGGTCCATACCAGTATGCGAGCTGTGACCACCTCGAAGACACAGACCTCCACCCGGACCGATCCGCCGGCCGCGCGGCCCCGGTGGTGGGACCGCCGCTTCACCTTCTTCTTCACCGCCCGCACGATCTCGTTGTTCGGTGACGCGATGATGCCGGTGGCCGCCGCACTCGCCGTCGGCGCGCTCTACGGGATCTCCGGGGTCGGCCTCGTTCTCGGCACCTGGACCGGGACGTTCGTGGTCCTGGTCCTGTTCGGCGGGGTGTTCGCCGACAGGTTCGGAGCGCGCCGGATGATGATCGGTGCCGATGTCGTCCGGGTGCTCACCCAAGGTGTGCTGGCCGCTGCGTTCTTCGCCGGGCCGCCACCGCTCTGGCTCCTGGTGACCATGGCGGCCCTGGCCGGGGCGGCGGTCGCGATGTTCCTGCCGGGGGCGAACGGCATGGTCCCGCTGGTGGCCCGCGACCCGCAACGGGCCAACGCCACGCTCAAGGTCGCGGACGCGCTCGCCCACCTTCTCGGCCCGGCCTTCGCGGGGCTGCTGATCGCGCTGGCCAACGCCGGGACCGTGTACGCGATCGACGCCGCGACCTTCCTGCTCAGCGCCCTGTGCCTGGCGCTCGTCCGGCCGGCATCCCCCGGCACTGCCGTCGACTCCTCGGCCCGCGGCGGCAGTTCACTGCGCCGTGACCTGTTCCAGGGCTGGCACGAGTTCCGCTCCCGCACCTGGATGTGGGCCGTGATCCTCATCTGGATGGGCTACGGCGTGCTGCTCTTCGGCCCGCTCGTGCCGCTCAGCTCTGCGCTGGTGGGCGCACGTCTCGGCCCGGACGCCTATGGTCTGGCCGTATCCTTCCTCGGCATCGGGACGGTGCTCGGCGGCCTGCTGGCGCTGCGTCTGCGCCCGGCCCGGCCGCTGGCCGCCGGATCGGTGGCGATGACGGTCTACACCGCGCTGCCGCTCTGCGTGGCTCTGGACGCCGGACTGCCGGTGCTGCTGGCGGGCCACGTCCTCGGCGGCGGCGCGCTGGCGTTCTGGTCGGTGATGTGGGCGACCAGCGTGCAGACGCACACCCCGCCCGCCGCGCTCAACCGGGTCTCCGCGTACGAACTGGCCGGCTCGGTGTCCGGCATCGCGCTCGGCCAGATCCTGGCGGGACCCGCCCTCGCCCTGGCCTCCCCCGAACGGCTGCTGCTGGTGTCCGCGGGGGCCTGCCTGGCGGGCTGCGTCGCACTGATCGCGACCCCGGCGATCCGCACGTTGCACCGCGCGGCTCCCCCTGCCGGAGGGAGACGGGGAGAACCGGGAGGCCCGTCGCGCGCGGGGTGAGGGCGGCGGACCCGGCCCTGCGGCGGCCGGACGCCGACGGCGGCACTGCTAGGAGCGCCGCCCGCCCGGCCTGGGGGGCTCGACCGCGTCGCGGATGCTCGCGCGAGCGGCTGCGGCGACGGCTTCGCCCGTGATGCCGAACTCCTCGTACAGCCGCTCGTAGTCGGCTGACGCGCCGTAGTGCTCCAGGCTGACGATGTGTCCGGCGTCGCCGACCACCTCACGCCAGCCCTGGCCGACGGCGGCCTCGACACTGACGCGGGCACGCACGTCCGGCGGCAGCACGTCGTCCTGGTAGGACAGCGGCTGCTCCGCGAACCATTCGCGGCAGGGCATCGAGACCACGCGTACCGCCAGCCCTTCGTCGACCAGCAGCCTGCGGGCGTCCAGAGCGATGTGGACCTCCGACCCCGTCGCGACGAGGATGACGTCGGGGGCGGCTCCGGAGGTCTCCACCAGGATGTACGCGCCGCGCGCCGCTCCCTCCGCCGGGGCGTGGACTCCGTCGGCCCGGTCGAGCACCGGAAGGTTCTGCCGGGTCAGGACGAGACCGGCGGGCCGGTCGGTGTGCTCCAGGATCGTGCGCCAGCAGACGGTGGTCTCGTTGGCGTCGGCGGGGCGTACGACGTCGAGTCCGGGGATCGCGCGCAGGGCTGCCAGGTGTTCGACGGGCTGATGGGTGGGGCCGTCCTCGCCCAGTCCGATCGAGTCGTGGGTCCACACATAGGTGGCGGGAAGCTTCATCAGGGCCGCGAGGCGGACCGCGGGACGCATGTAGTCGCTGAACGTGAGGAACGTGCCTCCGTAGGGGCGCGTCAGGCTCTGCAGGGCGATGCCGTTGAGTACCGCGCCCATCGCGTGCTCACGGATTCCGAAGTGCAGGGTCCGCCCGTAGGGGCCTCCCGCGAATTCCTCCGTCTGCCGGTCGGCGGGGATGAAGGAGGGCTCACCGTCCATGGTGGTGTTGTTGCTGCCCGCGAGGTCCGCGGAGCCGCCCCACAGCTCGGGCAGGACCGGTGCGAGAGCGGTGAGGACCTTGCCTGACGCCTTGCGGGTGGCCATGCCCTTCTCGTCGGCCGGGAAGGCCGGCAGGGCGTCGGTCCAGCCGTCGGGCAGTTCCTGTTCACGCAGCCGGTCCAGCAGGGCTGCCCGCTCCGGGGCGGCGGTCCGCCAGTCCTCGTAGGTCCGCTGCCAGAGCTTCCGGGCGGCCCTTCCACGCTCCCCGACCGCCCTGGTGTGGGCGAGGACCTCTTCCTCGACGGGGAAGAACACCTCGGGATCGAAGCCGAGGAGCCTCTTGGTGCCGGCGACCTCCTCGTCCCCCAGGGCCGCGCCGTGGGCCTTGCCGGTGTTCCGCTTCGTCGGGGCGGGCCATCCGATGATCGTGCGCAGCATGATCATCGACGGGCGGGACCGTTCGGCCTTCGCCGCCTCGATCGCGGTGAGCAGGGCGTCGACGTCCTCGACGTAGTCGCCGGTACGGGTCCAGTCCACGGTCTGCACGTGCCAGCCGTACGCGGCGAAGCGGGCCGGAACGTCCTCGCTGAACGAGATGTCGGTGTCGTCCTCGATGGAGATGTGGTTGGAGTCGTAGAACACCACGAGGTTGTCCAGTCGCTGATGACCGGCCAGCGACGCGGCCTCGGACGCGACCCCCTCCATCATGTCGCCGTCGGACGCGAGCACGTACACGTGGTGGTCGAACGGACTGGTGCCAGGAGCCGCGTCCGGGTCGAGCAGGCCCCTCTCCCGGCGTGCCGCCATCGCCATGCCGACGGCGGCTCCCATCCCCTGGCCGAGCGGGCCCGTGGTGATCTCGACACCGCGGGTGTGCCGGTACTCCGGGTGGCCCGGGGTCGCCGAGTCCCAGGTCCGCAACGCCTTCAGATCCTCCATCCCGAGGCCGTAGCCGGCCAGATAGAGCTGGATGTACAGCGTGAGGCTGGTGTGACCGCACGAGAGGACGAAGCGGTCCCTGCCGAGCCACTGGTCGTCCTCGGGGTCGTGCCGCATGACCTGCTGGAACAGCAGATAGGCGAGCGGTGCGAGACTCATCGCCGTACCGGGATGGCCGTTGCCGGTCTTCTGGACGGCGTCGGCGGCGAGCACCCGTACGGTGTCCACCGCGCGCAGGTCCACATCGTTCCACCCCGCCCGTCCTGCCTGCGGGCGGGCGAGGCCGGGGTCCCTCGATGCTGTGCTGCCGGAAGAGGATCGCTCGGGCGCCATGGTGTTGTCTCCCTCGGATGTCGCTTCTCGGTTCGACGGGACCGGCCGGTGCGGCTCGCCACCCCTCGCATCCTCTGTTCCCTCGTCGCCCTCCGCACCCGGAGTGGGCCCGGCGGTGCGGTGGGGCTCCCGATGCCCGCCGGACGGCGCGGCGCCCGGCGCGGGTGGCGGTGACGCACCCGTCCCGCCGACGGGTCGCCTACCCGCTGCGGTGCGCGGCAGGCGCGCGGCACCTCGGACGGGCCGGGTGACCCTCATGCCCACCGGCCGCCGGACGGTGGGTCCCGTGGCCGTGGGTGCCCTGCCCCTGCACGGGGCCGACGCCGCCACGGGCCGCCGTCCCACCGGGACCGTCGGCAGGGGTGGCGGCCCTCACCGGCACACCCGTGGACCTGTTCTCGGCGTGGTCGTCGGGCGGCACCCCACGTTCAGGCACCCCTACGGCTTCCGGGCCCGTTCGCCTCCGCCGTGTGCGACGGCTTCCACGCCTGAGGGACGGGCGGCTCACACGGCGGCCACGTCCGTGAACCTGGCCGCGGTGTGCAGCTCCGACTCGATGCGGTCGGCGGCGACGCGGAGCTGGGGCAGTACCTGTTCCAGGCATTCCCCGATCGTCCGGCTGCTGCTGTGCATGGCGACGTTGATCGCCGCGACCGCGGCGCCGGCCCGGTCCCGTACGGGTACGGCGATCGAGCGCAGGCCGGCTTCGAGCTCCTCGTCGACCAGGGCGTACCCCTGCGTGCGCACGCGTTCCAGGACTGCTTCGAGTTCGGTGCGGCGAGTGAGGGTGTGGGGCGCCAGCGGGCGCAGCTCGGCGTGGTCGAGGAGGGCACCGAGTCCGGCGGCGTCCATGTCGGCCAGCAGGACGCGGCCCAGCGAGGTGGCGTAGGCGGGGAAGCGGGTGCCGACGGTGATGTTGACGTTCATGATGCGGTGGGTGGCGGCACGCGCCACGTACTGCACCGAGTCGTCCACGAGGACGGCCAGGGAGGTGGAGTCGTGGATCCGCCCGGCCAGCGCGGCGAGGTGCGGCTCGGCGATCCGCGGCAGGGTGATGCGGGAGAGCGGCGGATATCCGAGCGCCAGGACACGCGGTGTCAGGCGGTGCTCGCGTTCGTCGACCGTCACGTAGCCGAGGTGTTCGAGGGTGATCAGCGCGCGCCGCGCGGAGGCACGGGACAGACCGGTGGCGCGGGCGACGGCGCTCAGCGTCAGTGCGTCGCCGGTGTCACCGAACGCGGTGATCACCGTCAGGCCCCTGGCGAGGGATTCGACGAACTCCCGGCCCAGTTCCTGTTTGGAGGCCGCCGTCCATGAGGCGAGGGGCCCGGGGGTGGGCGCGGAGCCGCCGTGAGGTGCGTCGCGGAGCCGGCGTTCCATGGCGTCGGCGGCTCCGAGGACGCGGGGCAGCAGGCTGTCGCGCAGTCCGTGAGCGCTGTGCCGGCTGGTGTGACTGACCACGCTGAGTACGCACACGATGCTTCCGGCGGGGTCGTGTACGGGTACGGCGAGGGCGAGGAGGCCGGGTTCGATCAGCTGGTCGTCCAGCGCCCAGCCGTCGGCACGGGCCGCGTCCACCCTGTTCTCGAAGTGGTGGTCCGCCGGGTGGGGACGCGGCGGCAGGGACGGGAAGCCCGCTCCCTCCGGGTCCGAGGCCCTCCTCTCCCGCCACGCCTGCCACTGCGCGGGGCCCCAGAGGGTGGCGAAGAGAGCGCCCGGGGCGGTGCGTTCGGCGGGCAGCAGGTCGCCGATGCGGAAGCTCAGTGACATCGCACGGCGGCGGGTGGCCTGGTGCACGAAACGGATGTCCCCGCCGTCGGGCACCGCCAGCGACACGGACTCGTCGAGCTCGTCCGCGAGGGCGTCCACCCGGTCGCCGAGGAGGCCGGGAATACGGATCGACGAGAGATAGGCGTTGCCCAGCTCCATCAGGGGCGGTGCGAGCGTGACGGTCCGGCCGTCGAGCCGGACGTATCCCGTGCGGGCGAGCGTGAGCGTGACCCGGTCGACGGTGGATCGGGCGAGTCCGGTGGCGCGTTCCAGCTCGCTGAGGCTGAGGGAGCCGTCCGCGTCGGTCAGGCGGCGCAGCACGGAGATGCCGCGCATGAGCGGTGCGACGGCCTCCGCCGGCGCCTGGGTGCCGGGCTGGGTGGTCCGGGTCGGTGGCATCTGTTTCTCCGTCGGGTGCGTCCGTGCCGGAGAGACACGGTACGGCGGCAGGCTCCCGGCGGAGACCGCGCCCCGGCCTCCGGGCGCTCGGATCGGGATGCGTCCGACAGGAGCCGGGCCGTTGACAGGGCTCCGATCCGGGCGGCAGACTCCAGGCATCCCAGTGAAGGAAACTTCACTGTGCGAACACAACTGGATGGACGGTCCCATGGACAAGGTGGTCGCGTCGGCGGCACTGGCCGTCGCCGACGTGCTGGACGGCGCGTCGGTGGCAGTGGGGGGCTTCGGCCTCAGCGGTGTGCCGAACGTGTTGATCGACGCCCTGTACGCGAGCGGCGTCAGCGGGCTCGGTGTCGTGTCCAACAACTGCGGAGCGATGGACTCCGGACTCGCGGTGCTGCTCTCCGCGGGCCGGATCAGCCGCGTGACCGGCTCGTACATCGGCGGGAACAAGGAGTTCGCCCGGCAGTACCTCGGGGGTGAGCTCGAACTGGAACTGATCCCGCAGGGCACCCTGGCCGAGCGGCTCCGGGCCGGCGGGGCGGGGATACCCGCGTTCTACACCCCGGCCGGTGTGGGGACGCAGGTCGCCGACGGCGGCCTCCCCTGGCGCTACGACGGCGAGGGCGGCGTGGCCCTGGCCTCCCCCGCCAAGGAGGTGCGTGACTTCGACGGCACCGCATACGTCCTGGAGCGCGGCATCCGCACCGACTTCGCCCTCGTCAGGGCGGCGAAGGGCGACCGGCACGGCAACCTGGTGTTCAACAAGTCCGCGCGCAATTTCAACCCGCTCGCCGCCATGGCCGGCCGTGTCACCGTCGCAGAGGTCGAGGAGCTGGTCGAGCCCGGCGAGATCGACCCGGACCACGTGCACCTGCCGGGCATCTTCGTGCAGCGGGTGGTCGCGCTGACCCCCGAGCAGGCGGTGGACAAGAAGGTCGAGAAGCGGACGGTAACGGAGCGGGAGGCACGGGACTGATGGCCTGGAACCGGAACGAGATGGCGGCGAGGGCGGCCGCGGAGCTGCGCGACGGCGAGTACGTCAACCTCGGCATCGGGCTGCCGACGCTGATCCCGAACCACCTGCCCGAGGGCGTGCACGTCGTCCTGGAGTCCGAGAACGGCATCCTGGGCACCGGCGCCTTCCCGTACGACGAGGACGTCGACCCCGATCTGATCAACGCGGGCAAGGAGACGGTGACCGTCCGGCCGGGCGCCTCGTACTTCGATTCGGCGCTCTCGTTCGGCATGATCCGCGGTGGTCACATCGACGCCGCCGTGCTCGGGGCCATGGAGGTCTCGGCCCGGGGTGACCTCGCCAACTGGGCGGTACCGGGGAAGATGGTGACCGGCATCGGCGGAGCCATGGACCTCGTGCACGGGGCCCGCCGCGTCATCGTGACCATGACGCACACCGCCAAGGACGGCAGTCCGAAGATCGTCGAGGAGTGCACCCTGCCGCTGACGGGCAAGGCCTGCGTCCATCGCATCATCACGGATCTCGCCGTGCTCGACGTGACCGAGGACGGCCTGGTCCTGGTGAAGACCGCCCCCGGGGTGTCCGTCGACGAGGTCCTGGAGAGAACGGCCGCCCCGGTCCGTACGGCCGAGGTGGTCACGTCTTGAGCTTCCGCCCGCGCGACGTGTGCGTCGTCGACTCCGTCCACACCATCGCCCATCAGCTCAAGGCCGCCGGGTCCGGGGCCGGCGTGGCGACGCCGTGCACCGGCGTGGCACAGGGATCCGCGCTGGTACCGGAGGCCCCCGACGCGGACAGGGCTCCCGCGCGCCGGGCGTGAACACTGTGTTCCCGCTGGGCGCGGCCAGGGCGGGAGCCGGCCGGAACGGTGTCGGGTCGGCTCCCCGCTCACGCCTGTCCGCGTCGGGGCCGCGGGCGTCCTGTCGGCGTCACGGCCGTCCAGGGCGAAGCCCGCACCGGGCTCCCGGAGACCGGTCTCCACGTACGCACCACGCCGCGGTCCCCCGTGCGGCCCGGCGGCGGCATTCTCCTGCCGGCGGCCCTGCTCCGGGGGCGACGCGGTCCCGGTGCCGGCAGGGCCGTCGGTACGGCCCGTGACGGCCTGACGGGGGCGACACCGCCGAACGGCTGACCCGCCGAGCGCCGAACCCGGCGGCGGCGGGCCGCTCCCGAGCGGCGGAACGGGCGTCCCGGATGAATGATGAACAGATGCTGTGGTGCTGCGGGTGCCCTCAGGCCCCTTCGCCGGGCGGAGCGGGACCCGGATACCGATCACGAGGCGGAAGGCATGAGCGCATGACCTCCCACACCGCGTTCCCGGCGGCGGACCGGATGCCGTCCTTGCGGCTGCCGCCGCCGGGCGGTCCGGAGGACGTGAAGCCGGCGCGCCCTGGCGGAGAGGTCTGCCCGGTGACGGCGAGGGCCGGCCGATGAGGTCCACCGACGGGCTGCTGGAGGTCGGCTTCATGCGCACGGTGTTCGACAGCCTCGGCGCGGGGGTGTTCGTCACCGACACCACGGGTCTGCTCACCGCGTGCAATCCACGCGCGGCACAGCTCCTCGGCCGCCCGCAGGAGCAGATGCTCGGGCACGATCTGCACGACCTGCTGCACCGCAGACGGGACGGGGGCATGGTCCCGCGGAGCGAGTGCAGCCTGCTGGCCGTGCTGCACAGCGGACGGCCGGCGGAGGGGACGGAGGAACTCTTCCTTCGCGGGGACGGCAGCCTGGTGCCCGTCATCTGGGCAGCCACACCGCTGCGGCACGAGGGGCGTTCGGAGGGCGCCGTGGTCGTGTTCCACGATTTCAGCCTGCACCGTGACGCCGCCGAGCAGACCGCGGCCTACCTCGCGGCCCTGGAGGGACTCACCGCCCGGCTGACGATGGTGGCGGAGATCTCGACGGTCCTCATCTCCGCCTCGGACACTCCGGGAATGCTGAAGAAGCTGGCCGGGCTACTCGTACCGGACATGGGTGACTGGGCGGCGGTCGACCTGCGCACGGCGGAACAGACCGGCGAGATGCAGCGTGTCGTCGTCCGCACCTCCGGCGACCAGAGGGTGGCGGACGCGCTCGTGGGCCCCCTGCCGTCGTTGCCGGAATCCACCCGGTCGGCAGCCGTTCAGGCACTGCGGAGCGCAGAGCCGGTCGTGCTGGACGCGGACACGCTCGCGGCCGAGCCGGACAGCCCCCTCGCAAGCGCCCACCGGGACCTGTTCGACCGGCTGGGAGGTACCTGCGCGGTCGTGGTGCCGCTGCACACACGACGGAAGGTCTTCGGCGCGCTCACCGTGGCCCGCGCCGCCCCTGACTCCGCTTACACGGAGGCCGAGGTCTTCGTGCTCTCCGACATCGGGCGCCGCGCCGGCCTCGTCATGGAGGCCGCCGAACTGTTCGAGCAGCAGCGCCACGTGGCGGAGACCATGCAGCGGCAACTGCTCACTCCCCTGCCGCAGGTCGACCACCTCTCGTTGGCGGCCCGCTACCGTCCCGCCGAGAGCGCCGCCGAGATCGGTGGGGACTGGTACGACTCCTTCCTCCTCGGCGACGGGGCCCTGACGATGGTCATCGGGGACGTCGTAGGCCACGACCTCAAGGCCGCCGCCCACATGGCCGAGGTACGCAACATGCTGCGCGCCCTGGCCTGGGACCGGACGGAACCCCCCAGCCTGATCATTCGCCGGCTGGACGAGGCGATGACCCACACGAGCGACGCCCCCATGGCCACCTGCGTATTCGCACGCATCGAGGGCGAGGAGGGCGGGCCCTGGCAACTCCACTGGGTCAACGCCGGCCACCCGCCGCCCCTACTGGTCACCGCCGAGGGGGACACCCGTTTCCTCGAAGCCGGTCACGGCCCTCTCCTCGGTCTCAGCTCAGCCCTGCACCTGGGGCTGGGATGGCCCGACGCCCGCGCCGACCTTCCGCCCCGGTCGACCCTCCTGTTCTACACCGACGGACTCGTCGAGAGCCGCACCCGTGACATCGAAGCCGGCCTCTCCGCGCTGCGCCGGCACGCCGCGGTCCTCGCGGACCGCGATATCGAGGACTTCCTCGACGAGCTCCTGGAGCGCATCGATCCCAGCGGCGACGACGTCGCGCTGCTGGTCCTGCGCGTCCCGGCGGCGGGTGTCGGTGCCGGTGACGACGAGGCACCGCCGCAGCACGCGCACAATCCGGCCGCTCCCGGCCGCGGAGCGCCGGGCTCCCGCATCGAGGACTCGCCGGTCAGGGACACGTCCGAGCCGGCCTGAAGCACACTGCCTCCCCTCCGGCAAGGGGGTCTGGGCACACCTCCGATCCGGGGGCGGGACGCACTGATCCCGCGCGGAGCACCTGGCAGGGTCGTCGGTGAGCGACCGACCGGCCCGCAGGATCCGGGCCACGACTCAGGGGGAAGTCCCGTGCACCGCAAGCGCATCGCCGCCGCAGTCCTTCTCGCCGCCACTCTGACCGGGGCACTCGCACCGGTGGCGGCCTCCCGACCGCAGCACCCGGTGCAGCGGCAGCTGGATCTGCTCGTGAACCGGGACGGAGTACCCGGCGCCCTCGCGTACGACGGCCAGGTGACCCGGACGGCCGGGGTCGCGGAACTGGTGTCCGGCCGTCACATGCCCGGCGCACAGGGCCGTTTCCGCCTCGCCAGCAACACCAAGGCGTTCACCGCGACCGCCGTCATGCGCCTGGTGGCGGACGGCCGGGTAGGCCTCGACGACCGCGCCGGGGCATACGTGCCGCAGCTGGCCGGAAGCCCAGTCACCGTACGGCAGTTGCTGAAGCAGACCAGCGGACTGCCGGAGTACACCGCATTGGTGGACTGGTCCGGGGCGGGCACGCCGGAGGAGTACCTGGCGCTCGCGCTCGATGCGGAGCCCGTATTCGGCCCTGGGGACGACTGGGGCTACTCCAACACCAACTACCTGGTGCTCGGCATGGTGATCGACCGGGCGTCGGGCGTCGGTTTCCGCACCTACGTCGAGCGCACGGTCCTGCGCCCGCTGAACCTGGACGACACCTACTGGCCCGCGCCCGGCGAGCTGGCCCTGCGCGGGCCGCACGCCCGCAACTACGGCGTGCACCCCGCCCTCCCGGAGGCAGGCGTCGTCGACGTGACCGAACTCCCCGGCTACGAGTTCGGTGCCTCGGGAGGGCTCGTCTCCACGCCCGAGGACCTCGGCACCTTCTGGAACGGCCTGTTCGGCGGCCGGCTCCTGCCCGGCTGGGCCCTGCGTCTGATGACCGGGGACACCACCGACGTCGGCGGCCGGGACGTCTACCCCGAGGGCAGCCGCTACGGCTACGGCGTCGCCTCGATCCCGCTCACCTGCGGCGGCGTCTACTGGGGCCATGGCGGCGACCTGCCCGGTGGCTCGGTGGGCGGCGGCCGGGCCACGGGCGGGCGGGGCACCGTGACCGTCTACACCACCACCTGGGCGGCCGAGGGCGCGAGCCTGGGCCATCTCCAGGGCGCGGTGGACGCGGCACTGTGCGGCGGGGGCCGCAGGTGAGCTGAGCCCGGGACCGTGTCCTCGCCGGGCTCACGGCAGACCGCGCCGAGGGTGCGCCCGGCATGGCGTCAGGTACGCGCGGCCTGGTCGAGCAGCCCCTGTATGCGGAGGCCGTGGGCCGCGTCGATGCCCGTCCCCCGGCCCGTCCGCACGGCGGTGGCGAACTCACGCCGGAGGACGGGCCAGCACTCCTCGTGGTCGATGCCGGCCGTGTCGTAGACCAACTCCTCACCAGGACCGAACAGTTCGACCCGGGTCCTGGCCCGCGGAAGCTGCACTGAGCCCGAGAGGGAAGCCTGACTCACCGCCCCGTTCTCGTGCTCGCAGGTCAGCTCGGTCCAGCGGCGCGGATCCCCGGTGGCCCGTACGGAGACGATGGGTGCGACCGCGCTGTCGAGGATGTCCAGGAGATGGGGGCCGAGGTCGAGCAGCGCACCGTGCTCCAGCCGCCAGGAAGTGGCGAACTCCCCACCGAGGAAGGCACCGTGGAGATAGCAGGACCGGGCACCCGTCACCTCGCGATCGGCCGCCTCGGCGAGGAAGGCGCGGGTGACCGGGTGGTACCGCTTCGTGAGGACGAGCTGGGAGATCACCCCGTGGTCCTCCACGGCCTCCGCCACGGCGCGTGCCGCGTCGAGATCCGCGCCGAGCGGCTTCTCCAGCAGGAGGGCGCGGCCCGCGGCGGCGGCTCGTGGGGCGAGGGCGGCCTGGACGGCGGGCGGCACCGCGAACGCCACCGCCTCGCACCGGCCGAGGAGCTCTTCGAAGGAGGCGGCGACCGGGGCCCCGTAGGGTCCGGCGACCTCGGCCGCGGCCTCGGGACGGCGCGCCCAGACCGCCGCCAGCGTGGTCTCCGGTCCGGCCGCGAGCATGCGGGCGTGCATGGCGCGGGCCCAGGGACCGGCGCCCACGAGGCCGACTCGTACCGGTTCGTGGGGCCAGACGGCTGCGAGGGGGGCTGTGGACATGGTGCTCTCCGTCGTTCTGCTGTGGGGGCGGTCCGCCGGGGCGGTGTCGCCGGTGCGCTCAGGCTCCGTCGCCCGCGCGGGCGAGTGCCGCGAGGCGTGCGTCGGCGCGTTCGGGTGCGTACAGGTGGTCGATGACCATGCGGGCCGCCCCGATGAGGGCCGCCCGGTCACCCAGTTCGGAGGTGACGACCTGGAGGTGCGCGGTGGTGCGTGGCATGGCGCGCTGGTAGATGAGTTCGCGGACACCGGTGAGGAACGGAGTGCCTGCCAGGTCCCCGCTCAGCATGAGTACACCGGGGTTGAGCAGGGTGACGACCGTGACCAGGACCTCGCCGACCCGCTGCCCCGCCTCGCGGGCGAGCCTGACGGCGTCCGGCTGCCCTGCGGAGAGGTGCTCGCGCACATCGGATCCCGACGCGGTGGGAACACCGGCCGCGGTGAGCTGTCCGGCGATGGACCGGCCGCTGGCGACGGCCGCGAGGCATCCGTAGGAGCCGCACATGCACAGCGCGTCGGGACGGTCGTGCAGTCGGATGTGGCCGATGTCGCCGGCTCCGCCGTCGATGCCCCGGTAGATCTCGCCTCCGACGACGACCCCTGCGCCGATCCCCGTCGACGCCTTGACCAGGACGAACGCGCGGCAGTCCGGGTGACCTGCCCGCTGCTCCGCCAGCGCCATCAGGTTGGCGTCGTTGTCGACGAACACGGGCAGGGGCCCGGCCGCCGGCATGGGACCGACGTGCTCGGCCCAGGCCTCGCGCATCCGCTCCCGTACGGGGAAGCGGTCCCAGCCGGGCATGATCGGCGGCTGCACGATCCGGGCCGACTCCCAGTCCACCGGCCCCGGCACGGACAGCCCGATGCCACAGACCTGCCCGGCCCCTGCCCCCGCCTCGGCGAGCAGGGGACCGAACCAGCGCGCCAGTTGGTCCAGGGCGCGGTCGGGGCCGTCGGCGATGACGAGGGCGCCGGTGTGCTCGGCGAGGACCGTTCCGGAGAGGTCCAGCACTGCGGCGCGGGCGTGCCTGGTCTCCAGGTCCGCGACGAGCACCACGGCGTGCGTCGGGTCGAACTCCAGCCGGGCGGAGGGGCGTCCGCCCGTGGAGGTGCCGGCGGCGCCGCGCAGCCAGCCCGCTCCGAAGAGCTGGTCGAGCCGGTGGCCCACCGTGGAGCGGGACAGACCGGTCGCCTGCTGGAGCTCTCCGCGCGTGGTCGCCTCGCCGCTGCGGATGAGCTGCAGCAGATGCCCCGCGCTGGCCTGGTTTCCTGCCATCCCCGCCGTCCTCGCCCTGTTCTCTCGCGTCCGTGCCCGCCCCGGGGCGGTTGGGTCCTCCTGGCCGCCGGCCCTCCCGGATCCCGCGTCAGCCCTTGTCCGCACCGCTGGTCAGGCCCTCGGTGAGGAGCCGTTCGGCGGAGAAGAACAGGAGTACCACAGGGATGGTGAGGACGACCGACCCGGCCATCAGCACCGTCTTGGACACCTCGATCCCGTTGGCGAGTTGCTGGAGTCCCAGGGAGACGGTCCACAGCTCGGGATCGGCTGCCAGGAAGAGGAGAGCGAAGAGGAATTCGTTCCAGGCGATCATGAAAACGTAAAGCCCGGTGGCCATGAGTGTCGGCAGGGCGAGCGGCAGGATGATCTTGCGTACCGTCTGAAGGCGCGACGCGCCGTCGATCGCCGCCGCTTCCTCGATGCTGAACGGGATGGTGACGAAGTAGTTCTTCAGCATGTAGATCGAGACGGGGACGGTCTGCGCGATGTAGACGATGGCGAGCCCGACGAGACTGCCGGACAGCCCCATCTTCGCGAACATGACGAAGAGGGGGACGGCCAGCAGGGTGGCCGGGAAGAGGTAGACGGCCAGGAAGACCGCGCTGACCTGACGGTTGCCGAAGAACTTCAGCCGGCTGACGGCGTACGCCCCCGGCACCGCGGCGGCCAGCGTGAGCAGCACCGTGGCGACTGCGACGAGCGCCGAGTTGAGCAGCATGCCGAGGAAGCCCTGGCCGCCCTCCTCCGAGGACTTCAGGACGCTCTCGTACGTGCCGAGCGTGAAGTCCTTGGCCGAGACCCAGAGGTTGCCCGGGTCCAGGAGCAGGGCGTCGATGGGCTTCACCGACAGCATCAGCATGTAGTAGAAGGGCACGATCGTGATCGCCGCGAGGAAGGCGATCACCACCCAGCGCAGGACTCCGAAGAGGCGTTCCTCGAACTGGGCACGTGTCATGCGCGGCCGGGGACTGCACGACGGGGGCAGCGGGCGGGTGCCGGGCTCCGCCGCCTGTTCGCGGGTCATGGTCGGGGTGGGGGTCATGCCGATTCCTCCTGCATCTTCTTGCCGAAGAACTTGAAGTAGATGCCCAGGAGGGCCATGAGCACGACGGCGAGGACGAGCGCCTGGGCCGAGGCGGCTCCGACGTCGAAGCGCGAGGTGAGGAAGTCGTAGACGCGGACGGCCACGACGTCCGTGCCGGAACCGCCGCCGGTGAGCAGGTAGATGTCGTCGAACTTGTTGAACGTCATGATGAAGCGCAGGACGGACAGCAGCGCGATGACGGGCAGCAGTTGCGGCAGCAGGATGTGCCGGAAGCGCTGGGACAGCGTGGCGCCGTCGACCTCGGCGGCCTCCTCCAGGCCGCCCGGCACCGCCTGGAGGCGGGCGAGCATGAAGAGGAAGGCGAACGGGAAGTAGCGCCAGGTCTCGAAGGCGATGACCGTGAGCAGCGCCAGCGGGATGTCGAAGTGGAGCCCGAACAGGCCGACTTCGTAGGACCTGGTGGACAGGAAGGCGATCGGATCGTCCCAGCCGAAGAGCTTGCGGCCCCATTCGTTCACGATGCCGTACTGCGGGCTGAGTGCGACCTCCCAGACGAAGGAGACGGCGACCACGGGAGCGACGTACGGCAGGAGCATGGCGGCGCGCAGAGCACCCCGCCCGCGGAAGGGCCGGCGCAGGGCGAGGGCGGCGATCAGGCCGAGGACCACCGAACCGGCGGTGGAGCCGACGGTGTAGAGGAGCGTGGTGCCGAGACTGCTCCAGAAGCCCGGTGAGCCGAAGACCTGGGAGAAGTTGTCCAGGGTCCAGCGGCCGAAGAGGCCGTTCTCCTGGATGTCGACCAGCTTGGCGTTCTGGAAGGCGAGCAGGACGGTCCACAGGATCGGCAGGATCACCACGACCAGGACCACCAGGAAGGTGGGGGTCACGAAGGCGAGGCCTGCGCGGTTCTCGCGCCTGCTGGAACTCTGCGGCGGGACACGGCGCTTCTTCGCGCCGCTCTGAGTTGTGCTCATGGGTCGGTTACCTCGTGAGGGAGCGGCGTGCGGCTACTGGAGGGACTTCTGGAGGGCGGTCACTTCGTCGTTGGCCTCTTCTGCGGCCTCGTCGGGCGAGAGCTGGCCGCTGGTCATCGCCCCGATGGCCTTGGCGACGGGCAGCTCGCCGTTGGTGGCCCCGACGAGAGTGCCCTGCCCCTGGGTCAGGCCCCATCGCTTCATGCCGCCGACTCCGGTGACGAGTCGGTCCAGGAGTGCCGAGGGGTAGGCCTTCTGCATGGACTCGCGGCGGTCGACGCCCATGACGCTGGCGCGCCAGGCCTGCTCGAACGAGTCCGGGGTGTCCGCCGTGCCGGTGCGGACGGGGATCTTGCCCTCGGGGGCCATGCCGAACCAGTCGGCGTACCCCTCGCCCATCATGTACTCGATGAACTTCCTGGACGCGTCCGTCTCGGCGGTCCTTGTGACGGCCCATGACGTGATCTCGCCGAACTGGGCCGGCTCCTCGCCGTCGGGTCCCTTCAGGGAGGTGACGACGCCGGTGTTGCGTGCCAGGAACTTCGCGTCCTTCTCGCACTCCGGGCAGCTCGGCAGCGCGTCCGAGCGCAGGCCCGCCAGCTCGTCCAGGAGGAAGGAGGACCAGACCATCATCGACGACTTGCCGGCGAAGTAGGTGGCGCGGGTGGTGTCCACGCTCTGGGTGCCCGGTGCTCCGTGTTTCCGGGCGAGATCGTCGTACGCCGCGAAGGCGTTCCGGCACGCCGGGGAGTCGAGGGCGGGCTCTCCCGCCTCGTCGACCAGCTGGCAGCCGTTGGCCAGGGCGAGGTCCTCGAAGCTCTGCTGGGTGAAGACGTCCGAGGGGTCGGTGGCCAGGGAGATGCCGTCCCGGCCGCCCTCGTCGAGGGCCGCGGCGGCCTTCAGGGCAGTCGCGTAGTCGTCCGGTGCGTCGAGGCCGGCCTTCGCGAACAGGTCCTTGCGGTACACGAGGATCTGGAGCCAGGCGTCGGAGGGGACGCCGAGCCTGGTGCCACGGTCGGACGTGAGCGCGAGCGCGTTGCTGTTGAACGTGTCCGGTTGCAGGTCCTTCACGATGCGGTCGGCGACGTCGGTGTCGAGCAGGCCGTTGCCGTACATCTGCCAGACCTGGCCCATCGGGACCGCCCCGATCACGTCCGGGAGCTTGCCCGCCGCCGCCGCGGACATGATCAGCTGCGGCAGCTGGGCCTCGTCCACGCCGACGAGATCGACCTGGATGCCGCTCTCCTTCTCGAACCGGCTGACGACCTTCCTGGTCGCCGCCATTCGCGGCGGCAGGTTCTCCTGCGACCACACCGTGATCCTGTTGTCGGGCGGTTCCGTGCCTGAGCTGCCGGAGCAGCCGGCCAGCAGGCCGGCCGCCAGGGTCGCGGCGAGCCCGAACAGGGTCGCCCTCGACCGTCGGGTCTTCATCACCATGCTGTGTCCTCACGCCACTTACGCATTTTCCTGGAGCATCTCAGCATCACTTTTGCTTGTTGACAAGACATAACTCTGAGATATCTTCGACGGAAGTCAGCGAGCAACACTCCTCCAAGCGCTACCGGAGCTCCCCGTGGAACGCGTCGTCCAGTTCACCGGCCCCCGTCAGGTCGAAGTCGCCGAGCACGAGAGCGCTCCGCTTCCCCCCGGGCACCTGCGGGTCCGCACCCGCTACTCCGGCATTTCGGCAGGAACCGAACTCACCGCCTACCGGGGTACGAACCCCTACCTGACGCGCACCTGGGACGCCGAGGCCCGGATCTTCCGCGACGGAGCGGCCGGGATCGAGTACCCGGTGGCCGGCTGGGGCTACTCGGAGGTCGGCGAGGTCACCGAGGTCTCGCCCGAGCTCGTCGGCACGCCCGGCATGCCGGTCACGGGCGATCTGGTCTGGGGCATCTGGGGTCACCGCAGCGAGGGCATCGTCCCGGCCGAGCGCATGGCCGGCCACACCCTGCCGGCCGGTCTCGAGCCGCTCGCCGGCGCCTTCGCCCGGGTCGGCGCCATCGCGTACAACGCGATCCTCGCCGCCGACATCCATCTGGGCGAGGACGTGGCCGTCTTCGGCCAGGGCGTCATCGGCCTGCTCACCACCCGCCTCGCCCAGCTCAACGGCGCTCGGGTCACCGCGGTCGACGCGCTCGACGGCCGGCTCGCGACGGCCCGGGAGTACGGCGCGCGGCACACGCTCAACGCCCGCACCGACAGCGTCGCCGAAAGCATCCGGGCCGCTACCGGCGGGGCGGGGGCCGATGTGGCCATCGAGATCAGCGGTGTGTACCCGGCCCTGCACGAGGCGCTGCGCTCCGTGACCGTCGGCGGCCGCGTCGTGGCGTCCGGCTTCTACCAGGGCGACGGCGCCGGTCTGCGCCTCGGCGACGAGTTCCACCACAACCGGGTGCAGCTGATCTGCTCCCAGATCGGCGGGGTACCGCCACAGCTGGCGGGACGCTGGACCGTCGAGCGGCTCCAGCAGACCTTCCTCTCGCTGGTCGCCGAAGGCCAGGTCGACGTGAAGTCGCTGGTCAGCCATGTCGTCCCGGTGGCGGAAGCCGCAGACGCGTACGTGCTGCTCGACGAGACTCCGGCCGATGCGCTCCAGGTCGTCCTGGAGTTCTGAACCCGGCAGCACCGGCAGACCGCCGGGCCCCACCCCGGCCCGGCGGACCACCGGCCCCGCCTGCCCGCCCGCCATGAACAGCCAGACCCAGCGCGCCCTACCCGGCGCCGAAAGGCACCCCATGCTGAAAACCGCCTGCCAGGAACAGCTCCTCCCCGGCGACACGCTCCAGGAGAAATGGGCCTTCGCCCAGGACGCCGGCTACGACGCCGTGGAGCTGCGGTCCAAGGGCGACTTCCACTTCCGTGACCGCCTGCCCGAGCTGAAGCAGGCTCTCGCCGACGGCGTGGTCATGCCGACCGTCTGCGTCGACATGCTGCACTTCTTCGCCGCCTTCGACGACGGCCTGCGCCGTGACGCGCTGGAGCAGATGAAGTCGCAGCTCTCCGTCGCGGCCGAGATCGGAGCGCTGGGGGTACAGACCCCCGCGTCCTACGGGATGTTCTCTCGCAGGCTCCCCCCGTTCGAGCCGCCTCGCACCGAGGAGCAGGACCGCGAGGTACTGCTGGCCGGCCTCTCCGAGCTGGGCGAGCACGCGCGCCGCGAGGGCGTCACCCTCTACCTGGAGCCGCTCAACCGGTACGAGGACCACATGGTCAACCGGCTGGAACAGGCCGTCGACCTGATCCGTGCGGTGGGCCTGGACTCCGTCCGCATCGGCATCGACAGCTACCACATGAACATCGAGGAGGCCGATCCCTCGGCCTCGATCCTGGCCGCGGCCCCCTACATCGGCCACGCCCAGGTCAGCGACTCGAACCGCTTCCAGCCGGGGGCCGGGCACCTCGACTGGCCTGCCTGGATCGGCGCCCTGCACAGCATCGGCTACGAGGGCTACCTCGCCGCCGAATGCCGGCTGACCGGCGACCCCGTCGCGGCCGTGCGCTCCGTCCCCGCGTTCCTCCGGAGGTCCGGCGCGTGACGTCGCTGCTCGAAACCCCCCTGCCCGCGGCCTCCGACCACCTGGCCCTCCGGCGCGGCGCGGCCCGGGTGCTCCTGACCAACTGGACGGGGTCCTCCACCGTCCCGTCGCGCGGCCTCTATCCGCACCAGTGGAGCTGGGACTCGGCGTTCATCGCGATCGGGCTGCGCCATCTGTCGGTGCGCCGTGCCCAGCGCGAGCTGGAGAGCCTGCTGGGCGCACAGTGGGCCGACGGCCGTGTGCCCCACATCGTGTTCAGTCCCGCCGTGCCCCTCGACGCGTACTTCCCCAGTCCCGACTTCTGGCGCTCCTCCACGGCCGGCGCCCAGGCGGGCGCTCCGGGAGGCACCGAGACCTCCGGCATCGTGCAGCCTCCGGTGCACGCGCTCGCCGCCTGGCTCGTCCACCTGGCGGACCCGGAGACCTCGCGCAGCCGCGGCTTCCTGTCCCGCGTGTACGACCGGCTCGTGGCCTGGCACGACTACCTCACGGGCCCCCGCGACCTCGGCGGCGGCGGCCTGGCGGCCATGGTGCATCCATGGGAGCCCGGCATGGACAACAGCCCTTGCTGGGACGGCCCGTTGCGGCGTGTCGAGCCGACTGCCCCCGGTTCGTACCGCCGTGCCGACCTCGACCACGGACAGGCCTCGGAACGCCCCACCGATCTGGACTACGGGCGGTATGTGCGGCTCGCCGCCGACTACCGGGACAAGGGATACGCGGATGTGCCGGGCGAACACGCCTTCGCGGTCGAGGACCCCTGCGTCAACGCGCTGCTGATCGTCTCGGAGCACGCCCTCGCCCGGATCGCCGCCGAGACGGGGGCGGATCCCGCCCCCCACGAGGCGCGTGCGGCACGACTCACCGAGGCCCTCGTAAAGCGGCTCTGGTCGCCCGCCGACGGCATGTTCCTCTGCCGCGACCTGGTCGGTGACGAGCTGATCCCCGAGCGCAGTGTCGCCGGGCTCGTCCCGCTCGTCGTCCCCGGTCTCCCCCGGCACATCGTGGATGCCCTCCTCGACACGGCGAGGAGCACCGCCTTCCGCCTCGGCGAGGTCCCGATGGCGCCGTCGTACGACTTCACGGGCCACGCCTTCGACCCGTCCCGTTACTGGCGCGGCCCGGCCTGGTTCAACACCAACTGGCTGCTGGAACGGGGTCTGCGCCAGTACGGGCAGGCCCGCGCGGCTGACGCACTGCGCGCGGCGATGCTGGACGCCGCGGGCGCCAGCTCCTTCGCCGAGTACGTGGACCCGTTCACGGCGCGGGCCCGTGGCACCCGCGCCTTCGGCTGGACGGCGGCCCTCACCCTCGACCTGCTGGCAGAGACGCGGCCGGCGGACGGCGGCACCACTCCCACGTCGATCGGAGCACGTGCGTGAACGGCACAGCGGACACCACCCTGGTCCGCGCGGGCACCTTCGCCGTGCTCGGGGCCGACGGGGGTGTGAGCGGCCGCCGCGGCACCTCCCCCGACGGTCTGTTCCATCGCGACGCCCGGCACTTGAGCCGGTGGACGCTGATCGTCGACGGTGCCTCGCCGGCCGTGCTGGTGCCGTCGGACGGCGGGACGGCCGGACTCTGCGTACTCACTCCCCCGGGGACCCGGGACGAACCTGCTGCCTACAGCGTGTTCCGCGAACAGGCCGTGGACACAGGTGTGCTGACGGAGCGACTCCGGCTGGTCAACAACCGGCCCGCACCGGTCTCGGCCGTGCTCTCCGTGACCGCGGACGCCGACTTCGCCGACCAGTTCGAGCTGCGCTCCGACAAGCGCCGGTACGCGAAGGCCGACGCCCTGCGCACCGCGAGCACCCACACGGACGGGGTCACCTTCTCCTACCGGCGCGGCGAGTGGCTGTCCCGTACGGCGGTGTGCTCGTCCCCCGCCCCGGCAGCCGTCCGGCCCGTCGACGCACAGGGCACGGCCCACCGGCTCGACTGGCACCTGGAGCTGCCCGCCCATGGCTCGGCCGAACTCCTGCTCACCGTCACGGCGTACGCGCACGGCGCTCCCGCGCCTGCCCTGACCGGCTCACCGGCGGAAGCCGTCGCGGGACACGCGGCGGACACGTCGGCCTTCGTGGACGCGCCGCTCCCCATGCCACCGGACGCACCCGAGGGCCTGGCCGCGGCCTGCGCGCGCGGACTGAGCGATCTGGCGGCGCTGCGGGTTCCGGCCACCGGCCCCGACGGCGAACACGTGCGTGTGCCGGCGGCCGGCATCCCCTGGTTCCTCACGCTCTTCGGGCGGGACTCCCTCTTCACCTCGCTCTTCGCGCTGCCCTACCGGCCGGAGCTGGCGGAGGGGACCCTGCGGGCGCTCGCGGCGACCCAGGGGACGGAGTACGACACCGGCCGGGGCGAACAGCCGGGACGCATCGTCCACGAGATCCGGCACGGCGAACTGGCCCACTTCCGCCAGGTCCCGTACGGGCGTTACTACGGTTCGGTGGACGCCACCCCGCTCTTCCTGGTGCTCCTGCACGGCTACACCGAGGCCACGGGTGACCGCACACTCGCCGCCCGCCTGGAACACCAGGCGCGGGCCGCCGTGGCCTGGATGTTCCGTGACGGCGGACTGGACGACAGCGGCTACCTGGTCTACTCGCCCGACCCGCAGGGTCTGGTGAACCAGAACTGGAAGGACTCCGAGGGCGCCATCTGCTTCCTCGACGGCACCCAGGCCGAGGGGCCGATAGCCGTGGCGGAGGCACAGGGGTACGCGTACGACGCACTGCTGCGTACCGCGTGGCTGGCCCGCTCGCTGTGGGACGACGCCCCGTACGCGGAGCGGCTCGAGGACGCCGCCGCAGATCTGCGGGTCCGGTTCCTGCGGGACTTCTGGATGCCCGGACCCGACTTCCCCGCCCTCGCTCTCGACGGCCGGGGCAGGCAGGTCGACTCGCTGGCTTCGGACGCCGGGCATCTTCTGTGGTCCGGCATCCTGGACGAACGGCACGCACAGCGCGTGGGACGGCGTCTGCTGGAACCGGACTTCTTCTCGGGCTGGGCCATCCGTACGCTGGCGTCCGGTCAGCCCGGATACCATCCCCTCTCGTATCACCGGGGCACGTCCTGGCCGCACGACAACGCGGTCATCCTGCTCGGCCTGGCGCGGTGCGGTCTGGCGGACGAGGCCCGAACGGTCGCCCTGGGGCTGCTGGAGGCGTCGGCGCACCACGGCCACCGGCTTCCCGAGGTCATGGCGGGCTACTCCCGTGCCCAGCACCCCCGCCCGGTGCCGTATCCACACTCCTGCTCACCGCAGGCCTGGGCGGCGGCGACGCCTCTGGCCGTTCTCACGGCGCTGCGGGAGGTGGACCAGCTCCCGGACCCCGGCGTCGGGCCGTAGGAGGGGACGCACAGGACGGGCCCGCGAGCGGGCCCGTCCGGCCGCACCTGCACCCCGTACGTGTCCCCCGACGAGTTTTCGCCTGCCGGGCGTCAAAGGAACGGGCACAGTCGTGTCCCGAGGTGACGAAGCCGTTCGAGCCGGCGCCGGTGGCGGAGGAGAGTGATGCGTGATGAGGCTTGTCGTACAGGAGTTCCTGACCCTGGACGGTGTGTCCCAGGGCCCGGGGTCCCCCGACGAGGACCGGAGCGACGGCTTCGACCAGGGTGGCTGGTTCGTGCCGCACATGGACGAGGAGTTCGAGGCTGTGGCGGCAGCCTGGCTCGGCAAGGCCGACGCGCTGCTCTTCGGCCGCCGCACCTACGAGAACTTCGCACGGGACTGGCCGAAGATGACCGAGCACCCTTTCGCGCCTCTCATGAACGGCCTGCCCAAGTACGTCGCGTCCCGCAGCCTGGAGACGGCCGGGTGGAAACCGACAACCGTCCTGAACGGAGATGTGGCCTCCCAGGTCGCCGAGCTCAAACGGCAGCCCGGCCGGGACCTGCAGATCCACGGCAGCTCCACTCTGGCCCAGTCGCTGCTGGCCGCGGGCCTGGTCGACGAACTCCGGCTCGTGATCGCCCCGGTGGTCGTGGGCCGTGGCCGACGGCTCTTCCCGGACGGCGGTGCCCCGGCCGGCCTGCGACTCGTCAGCCACAGGACGACACCGCGGGGGCTCTCGGTACACGTCTTCGAGTCGACGGGGTCGCCCGAGCACGGTTCTTACGGGGCCGGAGCCTAGACACACCCGGCGCACACGGATCGCGCCCTGGCGTCGTCGTCGGCCGGCGACGGCGCCACGTCGTGCCCGGCCCCGGGCACGTGTCCCGGTACAGAACCAGCCTGGCGTCGCACCCGCGGCCGGACCGGAAGTGCGCGCAGCCGGCTGCTACCGTCCCCCGCGCCCCTTGTCCTGCAGGCGGCGGCCCTCGTCCCGCAGTCGCGGGTTCTGCAGAGCCTTGCCGTCCGCTTCCAGCATGCGCCCGCGCAGCAGCTTGATCGCGGAAGCCATCCTGCCCATGGAGATCACCTCATGTCGTTCGAACGGACCGGGTGCCCTGAACCGCCTCGCAGGCCCGCTCCCACGCTGCGCGCCGGTCCTTCTCACCCATAATTTTTCCCGCCTCGCGAAAGCGCGTGCAAGTCCGCGGGGCCGCGCCGCTCCCTCCGCACGGATCAGCCTCTGCCGAGCAGGCGGACGCACCGGCCCGAGTGTGCACGGCGACCGGGATCCAAGAGGTCCTGGGCCGTTCCGTAGTCGCGCCGACGGCCCGGCACCGCCGCACACCCCGGTGTGGGACGGCGGGCGCCGGGGGCGGCCGTGCAATGGGCAGGGCGGCCCCCGACGCGTCCGGCCGACACCCGGAACGGATACCCGCGAACCCCTGCCGGACGTTCCGTCGCTGCTGGATCGAGCATCGATCTCACGCTCCGGCGAGTGGCTGGAACGCGTCGTCCCCCTGGGGCGGCCCCCTGGCGGGCGCACCTGTCCGAGCCGTGGGAAAGCGGGTTCCGGTGGAGTCCGGGCGCGCGCAGGTGCCCCCCGGGGCCCCCATGTTCGCTGTGGTAGAAACAGACCATGCCAGAGGAGACGGCCGCCGAGGGGGACCACCGGAGAGCGTCGATCATCGCAGCGCTCCGTGAAGGTGTGCGCCGTGTCGACGATCTGGCTCGCGACTGCGGCGTCAGCACGATGACCATCCGGCGCGATCTCCAGGTGCTGGAACAGCGGAACGAGATACGCCGGGTCCGCGGCGGTGCCGTGCCCGTGGACGCGTGGACCTTCGATCATCGCCTCGGACGCTCCGCCGCGAAGGACGCGATCGCCGAGAAGCTCCTGACCCTCGTACCGGACAAGGGCGGTGTGGGCTTCGACGGTTCGACGACCACCCACAGCCTCGCACGGTGCCTGAAGGAGCAGCCGGTCCGCGATCTGACGGCCGTGACAACGGGCTTCCAGACCTTCCACGAGCTGTCCAGGACCCCCGGCTGCAGGGCCTACGCCACCGGTGGTGCCGCGGACCGCACACCGGCAGCCTGGTGGGCCCGCTGGCTCAGCTGACGCTCCAGCAGTTCGCCCTGCACACATGCTTCCTGTCCGCCACCTACCTGGACGACTCGATCGGGACGACCGAGTTCACCGCCGACGAGGCAGCGGTGAAGGGCGCCTTGAAGGCTGTCTCCCGGCGGACCGTCCTGGCCGTCGACTCCTCGAAGCTGGGCAGCCGCACCGTGGCCAGGTGCCTGTCGCTGGACGAGGTCGACATCCTGGTGACCGACCTGAAGCCGGAGGACGAGCGGCTGGAGCCGTACCGAAGCCTGGTCGAGCTCCTGTGACGCCGGGCCCACGGGCCTGACGGGCCCCGCCCGTGCGGCGCACCCGGCGCCGGTCCGGGGACGAGGCCGCCACGCGCGCCACGATGCGATCTTCCCCGGGGACTCTCCGGTCCACGCGACGGACGACGGACTTGGGCGGTCGACGCGCGTACGCGTTCGGCCGCACCCACTCGGCTCCCGCGGAACGCCGCCTCCCGGCCTCCTCGCCCGATGGCGTGAGGGCCGGGAGGCCGGGGTGTGTCAGGTCCCGCTCCAGGACCGGATCCCCGTCTAATTCCGGGCCGCCGCCTTGCCTGCGCTGCCGTTGATGACGAACTGTGATCCGGGTTCGATCACGACGTCACCGTCGGCCGAGCCGGTGATGGTCACGTGCGTCAGGGTCGCACTGCCGCGGGCACCTCCATGGGCCAGGATCCCGGACCCGTTGACGGAATTGTGGATACGGACGCCCGAGACCTGCGCCCCGGGGACGGAGCCGCCGCCCGACTTGAACTGGATGCCGTCGTACGTCGAGTCATGGATGTCGGTGTCCCGGATCGTGACACCGGGAATGTCCTGACCTGCCGCGAACAGCGTGATGGCACCGAACTCCTGGGCCTCGCCCCAGAAGGCCCCGCCCGTGCGGTGGAGTGCGTTGTTGGCGATCAGCGTCTTCCCGGAGAAGGGCAGCGGATCATGGTCCGTCGCCAGCATGATCCCGGGGTAGTTCATCGTGTCGGAGATGATGTTGTTCTCGATCGTGTTGCCGTAACCTCCGTAGATCGCGATGCCGTTGGCCCTCCACGGCAGCTGGATCGTGTTGTTGCGGAAGTGGTTGTCATGGCCGATGTCCACCGAGGGGTTCTTCACGTACTTGCTCGACCACACGGCCAGCGCGTCGTCACCGGTGTTCCTGAACGACGAATTGAACACGGTCGAATTACGCGTTCCGTTGGCGAAGTTGATGCCGTCCGCGTAGGTGTTCCGAATGCGCATGCCGGTGAACTCGACTCCGTCGCCGGGCCCCCAGAGGTCCGGGATGTTGTCGTGGTCGCGACCGACCCAGACTCCCGCGTTCGCGTGCTCCAGCCACACGTTGGTGATCTCGGTGTCCTTGCCGAAGCGTCCGTTCAGGCCCACTCCGCCCTCGGCGTTGCCGTCCCCGCCGCGGATGGTCCCCGAGCCGAAGATCGCCAGGTCCGAGATCTTGGTGTTGTCGTCGATGTCGAATCCGAAGTTCCCCTCGTGCGGGTGGTTGATGCCTCCCGCGTCCTGGGGCTGGGTCAGGGTGTACAGCTGGGAGTGCCACATGCCCGCGCCCCGGACCGTGACGTCCCTGATCCCGACCTGGTTGAACTGACCTCGGTTCAGCGGGTCGTCGGTCAGGATCTTCTGCTCCTGCCTCCACTGCCCCTGTGGGATCCACACGCAGCCGATGTCACCGTTCTGATCAGCCGTCACCGCCCGCTGGATGGCGTCCGTATCGTCGATCCCGTCGTTCGGGACGGCCCCGTACGTCGTGATCGAGGTACATCCGGCCGGCTGGCTCGCCGGGGGCGCCACCTGCTCCAGGTCGACGAGGTCGATGATGTAGAAGGAGGCCGAGTCACCCGCGTCGCGCTGGAGACGGAACTTCGTCCCGGCGGGATAGGTCCGGCCGAGCAGGGCGTTGGACTCGTCGAACAGCCTGCGGGCGTCAGCCTGCGGCTGGTTGGTCAGACCTTCCGGGCTGTCGGTGTCGCCGTACAGCCAGCTGTGCTTGGAGGAGAGAGTCAGCTTCCGGACGAAGGTGTTGTCGGCGTACAGACTGATGGTGGCCTCCGCCCCGCCGCCTCCGGGGGCGTCGGGGACGGAGTTGCGTACCACGATCGAGTTCGACGGCACGGTCGAGGTGACCTCGACGTACTCGCCGGTGGAGTTCAGCCGGACGGATTCGCGGCCGGACGACTCCGTGGCGAAGTTGGTGTGACCGAAAGTGCGCTTCTGGTCGGACTTGAGCAACGTCCCCTTGTAGGAGCCCTGTTCCGCCTCGTACTCGGTGTAGGGCACCGCCGCTCCGCGACCGACCACCAGGGCGCGTGAGAATACGTTGTTGTTCTCGTTCGTCTCGGTGACGACGCCGGTCGCGTCCGCGGTGGCGGTCAGATTGGCCCCGCCGCTCTTCGCGGTCCAGTTCCCGCCGATCGCCACGGTGACCGTACCTCCGGCGGGGACCGCTCCGGTCGCGCCGTTCAGTGTGGTGTCCTCCACCAGGAGTCGGGTGACCGTCGGGGAACTCACTTCAGCCGTACCACGGTTGCGGACGGACACGCTGAAGGTGACCGCGGCCCCGACGGCTGGGCTCGACGGACTGGAGGTGATGCCGAGCACCTCCAGGTCGGGCCCGGGGCTCTGGCCGACCACGAGCTTCGAAGAGGCGGTGCGGCTGTTGTTGCTGTTGTCCTGCTCGACCACCGTGTCGGTCGGGTCGACCACCGCCGAGACGCCGTAGGTACCCATCGGCCGCTTGCCGACGCCGACCGCCACAGTGACCGAGGCTCCTGCGGCGAGGCCGTTCACCTGCGCACTGCCCGCGACCACGCCCTCCAGGCTGACCTCGACAGCGGTCGCGGAGGCTGCCGCCGAACCTGTGTTGCGCACAGTTGCGTCAACGGTGACGTCGTCCTTCTCGGACGGCGAAGCGGGTGACCACGTCAGTTCGGAGACGGTCAGGTCAGGGTTGGGCGCGGCTGTCCCGACGACCTGGATCTCGGCGACCTGGGCACCGGGCGCGCCGGTGTTGGTGAAGAACGAGAGACGCACGTCCGCGTACCGGCCGCTCACCGGGATGGTCACCGTGTTCTGGTTGCCCGAAGGGTCGAACACGTGGTCGGCTCGGTCCTTCAACGACGTGAAGCCGGTGGCGGCTTGGGCGCGCCCGAGCACCTGGAAGCTCTGGGTGCGGGTCGCCCACACCTGTTCCGGGGAGAGCTTGACGACGACGGCCTCGACGTCGGCGTCGGCACCGAGCTTCACCGTGAGCGTCGAGGGGTGACCGTTCGACTCCCAGTAGGTACCGGGCTTGTCGTCGTTGGCGTTGGCCGCGACGTAGGTCTGTGCGAACGACGACGCCTCGATCGGCTTGTTCGACGCCAGGTTGGAGCCGTTCGCGGGCGGCGGCCCGGCGTCGCCCTCTCCGTACACCTCCACCTGGGAGAGCTGCGCGGCGTTCCAGCCGGTGTTCGCGGTCACCTGCACCCGGATGTACCGCACCTGCTTCGCGGTGAAGCCGATGGTGACGGCGTTGCCCGCAGACGGGCTGAACACCCGGGCGGCCGCAGCCGACAGGGCGCTGTAGCTGCTGCCGTCCGTGCTGCCCTGGACGCCGAGTGTCTGGGTCCGCTGCTCCCACGTGTTCGGCAGTTTCAGCACCACCTGGTCGACGTCGAAGCGGCTGCCGAGGTCGATCCGCACCCACTGGGGGAAGGTGCCCGGGCTCTCCCAGTAAGTCTGCTGGCTGCCGTCGGTGACGTTCGACGCCGGATGGGCGCCGTGCGACCCGCCGGCCGTCACCTGCTTACCGAGGGCCAGGTCGGGGCTCCGCTCGGCCGCCGAAGCCGTGACCGGCAGCAGCCCGACGGTCATCAGTGCGGCTGTCACCGCACCGGCGACGAACCGCCATCCGAGTTGCTTCCATCTCATGCTGTCCTCTGTTCCGTGGGACGACGGGACCGGGAGAGCACGGCGGCACGGCCGACCGCGCGACGCGTGAGCCATCGAGCGGTCGGCTACGGCCGGGTACTGGCTGCCGGTACACCGATGGGGGCGATCGGGGATGCCGGCAGGAGAGGGAGCAGGCCGCCCGCCGGGAACTCGCGCTTATTGCATAGGATTTTGAGTGATCCGGTCAATAATTTGCAGTGCCGAGGTGACAGGTTTCTAGCAGGCTGCACTTTTGTCAACGGTCCTCACACCGCCACCCCCTCACAGACGCAGTCGAGGCAGCTCAGCACCCCCGGCCGAGTTGCGGAGGCACGAGACCCAGAGGGGGATGACAGCTATTTGAACTTGACTACCATTTTCATATAGCGTCCGGTCATCGGTATCGAAACCGGCCCAGGAGGTCCTGATGGCAGTCCCGAAGCGGAAGATGTCCCGCAGCAACACCCGCCACCGCCGCGCCCGATGGAAGGCCACCACACCCCAACTCGTCCCGGTCACGATCGACGGGACCGTCCGTCAGGTGCCTCAGCGATTGGTGAAGGCCTACGAGCGCGGCCTCCTGCACCCCGAGGACTGAACGCTTCACACCCCCGGCCCTCAGTTCCGGCGCCGCTCCCCCGGATCAAGCCCGCCGAGCAGACGGGAGACGGGCGGGGCGAGGGGCACGCATGTCCCTCGCCCCGCCTTCGCGCTGCCGCCCTCGGCCCGGGAGGGCGTGCGAGGCAACCGTGACCCCGGTCCCGACCGTCCGCACCGAGACGCCGGGCACACATGGAGCCCCCAAGGCCGCCTGAACACCCGGGCCGTTGACCCGCCCGCACACCCTTGCCGCGGGACCGGGTTCGGCACGCGGCACGCGGCACGCGGCACGCGAGGCGACCACTGCGGTCGGCATCCACCGGAGACCGCTGCCGCTCGGGCCCATTCACCTCCTCGCGCCGGCCACAACCGCGAGTCACTCCGGCGCCGGACCGACACCGGCGACGCCGCGCGCCGAATACAGGGCAAGCCGAGCGCATCACTTCGGCCCTGCGGGAGCGCCCGCACCACAACGAGCCGGGGAGGAAACCGCGGCCGGCACCGTCCGTCGCGGCGGAACCCGGCGACCGCCGCACCGGCATCGCCCCCCGGCAGGCAAGCCGCGACCGAGGCGGACGGCGCCCGGCGACCGGACATCACCCACCTCGGCCTGCGGGGTGCCGTTCACCAGGACGACTTGGTCACCCCGGGCAGGAATCCGGCGTGGGCCTGCTCCCGCACCCGGACTCGGGAAAGCCCGAACTTGCGCAGGTACCCCCGGGGCCGTCCGTCCACACCGTCCCTGTTCCGGACCCGCGTGGCGCTGGCGTCACGCGGCTGGCGCCGCAGCTCCCCGACGGCCGCCGAGCGGGCGGGATCCCCCGCCCCCGAGCTACGGATGATCTCCTTCAGCTCGGCACGCCGGGCCGCGTAGCGCTCGACGGTCGCCCTGCGCTTCTCGTTCTGCGCGATCTTGCTCTTCTTCGCCATCAGACCCGCACCCCACGCGCCCTGATGCGGGCCACCGCGGCCTCGATGCCGATGATGTCGATCGTCCTGATCGCCTTGGTGCTGAGCGTCAGCCGCACATTCCGGCCCTCACTCGGCAACCAGTAGCGCTTGCGCTGGACATTCGGGTCGAACCGACGCGAGGTGCGCCGGTGCGAGTGGGAGATCTTGTTGCCGAATCCCGGCCGTGCGCCGGTCAGTTGGCAGTGCGCGGACATGGAGATACCTGCCTCTCGTTGACTCAGGCCTCCGTATTGAAAATGGAAACCATTGCCATATAGTAGCGTCATGGCTCGCAACGAAGTACGCCCGATCATCAAGCTCCGCTCCACCGCCGGAACGGGTTACACCTACGTCACCCGCAAGAACCGGCGGAACAACCCCGACCGTCTGGTGCTGCGCAAGTTCGACCCACGCGTGCGTCGCCATGTCGACTTCCGCGAAGAGCGCTGACTCCGCGCCTCGTCCGCACCACTCCCATGTGAAGGGCCCCACCATGAAGCCAGGTATCCACCCCGCGTACGGCCCGGTCGTGTTCCGCGACAAGGCGGCCGACTACGCGTTCCTCACCCGCTCCACCCTGACCAGCGAGCGCACGGTCGAATGGGAGGACGGCAACACCTACCCGGTGGTGGACGTCGAGATCTCCTCGGCGAGTCACCCCTTCTACACAGGCACCGCGCGGGTCCTGGACACGGCGGGACGCGTGGAGCGGTTCGAACGCCGCTACGGCCGCCGCGAGGACCGGTGATGGAGCAGGACCGCGTACTGCCCGTGGTCATCGTCAGCGGGCTGCACTCCGACGCACGCCGCGAGGTGGTGGAGGGACTGCTCAGCAGGGTGCCCCGCAGTGTCGCACTGCACCACGACCTGAGCGCCGCGCACAGCGGAGCCGTCGGCCGGACGGTCCGCGACGCCTCCGGCGTGCTGTCGCGCGGCGAGACGCCGCTCGTGAACGACTGCGCGTGCTGCGCCATGCGGGAAGACCTGGTCCCGGAACTGGAACGGCTCGCGGCCGGAGGAAGCACCGAGCTCGCCGTCGTCGACCTCTGGGACTCCGTCGAGCCGAAGGCCATGGCAGAGGTCATCGACCTGCACTGCCGGGAATGGGCCGACGTCACCGGTGTGATCACCGCGGTCGATCCCGCGCTCGCACTGCCCTGTCTGGCCAACGGCGACGATCTCGCGGAGGCGGGTCTGGCAGCGGCACCCACGGATCAGCGCACGGTCGGCGACACCTGGGCACGGCAGTTGGAGTACGCGTCCGTGATCGCCCTCGTCGACAGCCAGGATGCGGACGCCCAGGACCGGGCGCTCGTCGCACAGTTGCACCCGACGGCGCCACAGGTCCCCGCCGGGTCGGACGCCCTGGCGGAGCTCGCCCTGGCGGGCTTCGACGTGGAGGCGGCGGCCGCGGCACAGCACCCCGCGTGTGCCCTTCTCCCCCAGGAGGCGGAGGAAGCCGGTGTCAGCACCCTGGTCTGGCGCAGGCACCGCCCGTTCCACCCGGAGCGGCTGTTCGAGGCATTGGAGGACCTGAGCTGCGCGGCCGCCCGCAGCCGCGGCCGCTTCTGGCTCGCCGACCGGCCCGAGACCCTGCTGTCCTGGGATGCCGCTGGTGGCGCGCTCTGCGTCGAGAACTCCGGCCCCTGGCTCGCCTCCCTGCCCGACGCCGCCTGGGACATGGTGCCGCCGTTCCGCCGCGCCGCCGCCGCGCTCGACTGGCATCCCGGCCTCGGCGACCGCTGCCAGCACCTGGTGTTCGTCTCCCCAGCCCTCGACCGCGACGGCCTCACCGCGCTGCTGGAATCCTGCCTGCTCACCGAAGCCGAGTACGCGGCAGGCCACGAGGCCTGGAAGCGGCTGCCCACCGCGTTCGGCCCCCTCCTCGACCCGATCAACTGACCGCCGCCCCACGACTTTCGAAGGAATGCCCGTGCCACGCCGCCAGCCCATGCCACGCCGCCAGGAGATCCGGACCCCCCTCAAGGCCCGCCCGAATCCGCTCGACGCGGCCAGGATCACGTACGTCGACTACAAGGACACCGAGCTGCTGCGGAAGTTCGTCTCGGATCGCGGGAAGATCCGCAGCCGCCGGGTCACCCGCATCACGGCGCGGCAGCAGCGCCAGGTCGCGACCGCCGTCAAGAACGCGCGGGAGATGGCACTGCTTCCGTACGCCGGTACCGGCAGCTGACCGTCCCCGGCACGTCTCCGGCTGTTCCCCGCCGAGGACGCTCGGTGGCCGACGACTCCCGGGGGCAGGCGAGGGCGGGCGGGGAACGCCGGGGGCCGAGGACGGTCGGTAGTGCCGCACCAGGCAGAACTCGTGTCCCTCGGGTTCGGCCATGACGACGGCCACACCCTCGTCGTGGTCGTGCCGCTCGCCGGTACCCCGGCTTCCCGGTATCCCTCAATTGGCCCGCGGAGCGTGGACGATGTCCGGCCTCGGGGCTCATTCATGCCGTGGCCCAGGAAGTAGTGGACCTCGTGCGACTGCATGTAGCCCTTGACGGTCATGTCGTTCCGGTAGGCGGGGTTGTGGGCGAGGGTGTACAGGCGCGTGTCCGTCGGCCGGTCCGTGGTGAAGACGATGAGTTCGTCGTGGTCGGCGTCGGTGTACACCGCCTCCTCCCTCAAGTCGCCCATGATGTCGCCGACCGAAGTGGGATTGCCGGCGCTGCCCACACCTGTCGCACCGAACTTCGACGTGGTCAGCACCCTCGGGAGGCTGTTGCTCGGTGCGGGGCTCTCAGGGTTCCACTTCTCCAGCTTGCCGTTGTTGAGCAGTTCCATGGTGACGTCGCCGTCCCACCAGATGCCCAGCGCCGGCCAGGGGGCGCGTACCGCAGGAGGAACGTACCCGCCGTCTGGCCTCCGGGGCGCTCAAGCACTTCGCCGACCGCGGTGTGCCGGGCGGCGACGGCTTGTTGAGCCTCGGGTGGTACCGGCCGTTCCTGCCCGTCACCCAGGCGTACTCCGGCCCGGCTTCTCCCTACTGGGCGGGCAAGGCGTTCCTCGGGCTGCTGCTGCCGCCCGGACACGCGGTGTGGACGGCACGGGAGGAGGCGTCTCCCGTCGATGTGGACGACCGGTACCTCGCACTTCCGGCGCCCGGGTGGCTCCTCCATTCGACGGCGGGCGACGGCATCGTCCGTCTGGTGAACCACGGCAGCGACCGGCTGCCCCCGGCACCCGCGCCGGCCCACCACAGCCCGCACTACAGCCGGTTCGCGTACTCCAGCGTCACCGCGCCGGAGACACCTCCTGAGGGTGAGCCCGACGGGCCGGACAACCACGTCGCGCTGGTCGGGCCGGAAGGCCCGCCGACTCTCCGGGGCCGCATCCATCCCCTGTACACGCGTGGTCGGATCGCCTCCTCGTGGCACACGCCGGTGGCGGCCGGGGGCGTGGACGAGGACGGGTCGGCCATCGTCTCGGCCAGCGTCGTGCACGGCCCGTGGGAGGTGCGTGTGCACCTGGTGCGGGCGTCCGCGGGGATCTCCGTACGGGAGGGCGGCTGGGCCGTGGCCTGCGACGACGCTCCCCCGGTGGCGGAGACCGGCCCGGGCTGGGCGCTGGCCCGCAGAGCCGACGACCGTACTCGTCGGGGTGCTCGGCTGGGACGAGGACGGGCAGAGCCCCGTCGGCGAGGTGGCGCAGGCGTGCGACCGGAACGCCGTCGGGTACTACTCGGCGACTCCTCTGCTGCGCCTGGCCCGCCACCCGGGCGGCACACGGCTGCTTGCGACGCTCGTGGTGCTCACCTCCGATCCGCAGGTGCACGAGGACGTCCCGGGCCTGCGCGGCCATGTCCGGGTCTTCCCTGCGTCCGACGGCACGATCGAGGTCCTGTTCCCCGACGGCACGAGCGCCTGTGTCCCGGGAGGTCCGCTCACCGCCGACCCCGGCGTGAAGTGAACGGCTCTGCCGCCGGGGCGCTGTACGGGACCGTCACGGGCCGGCCCGGTCGGACGGCCGGCCGAGTGCTTCCGTGACCGGGGCACGACCTCGCCGTCGGTAGTGCGGCTCCCACGGGCGCGCGCGAGGTTTCCGACGGAGACCCAAGCCCCTCCCGGCTATTGAGGGCTGTCCACCTCTCCGGTGCTCAGCGCGGTGCCCGCTACCCGATCCAGGCCGCATGGGTTAGGTTAGGCATGCCTAAGTAGCAATAATAAGGTCTCCCCGCCCGCTCCTCTGGAGAACTTGGATGCGTCCTTTCAACTCCCGCGTCACACAGCCCACCCCCGCAGAACGCGTGCTGGCGATCCTGACCGCGGCCCATTCGATGACGGTGGTGAGCGACGGGCTCGACCCCGTCGAGGTGCACCGCCTCGACGGCACCGCCGCGATGGGCCACATCCATCTGCACGAACCGTCCGAGGCCGGCCCAGCGCCACAGGGGCCGCGCATCCCGGTGCGGCTGGAGTTCACCGACATCGCGCCCACACCCGTGCGGGACCGGACACGCGCCCGCGTCACGGTGACCGGCCTGCTGTCGGCCCCGTACAGCACGGAGGGCGCGGAGAGCACCTGCATGGAATTCGGCCAGGCGGTCTTCGAGGACCACAGGGGGCGCGCCTTCGTCACGCTGGACACGCTGCAGGAGACGGCCCCCGACCCGATCGCCACCAGCGAGGCGGCGATGCTGACCCATCTCGTGGACGAGCACGGCGAACTCGTCCCACTGCTCCTGCGCCTCGTGCAACCGCAGCCGGACAAGGGCGTGACGCGCGTCCTCCCGCTGGCGATGGACCGCTACGGCGTGACCCTGCGGCTGGAGCACCCGGGCACCCACCGCGATGTCCGTCTGCCCTTCGCCAAACCCGTGGCCCGCCTCGATCAGGCCGGCCCCCAGATCCACGCCCTGCTGGCCGCCGCCCGTCGCGCCTCCCACCGCAACCGACTGCTCACCTGACCGAGCCGGAACAACACGCGCACCTGCCGGCCACAAGCCCTACGCGGTGGACATGACCGCAGGGCGCCGGGCGTCCAGGACGACCGCCGTTCCGGCCACCGAGCGGTCCTCGTACATGGTGATCACCCGGCCGGGCCGGACGTGCCGCCACCGCTCGGGGCCGAGGGGAGCAAGTCGCACGAGGGCGCGACCGCCGGGCTCCAGCAGGGGCGCCGCCTCCACCCAGAGCCTTGCGATGTCGAGGACCGGCCCTCCGGCCGGGGTCCGGTTCCCGATGTCCCACATGGGCCGCAGTACGCCGTGGCCGGAGACGGGCGTCCGGCGTCGCCCCTCGGCAGCCGGACGGAGGGTGAGCTCGGCGCGGATGATGCCGTTGCGCGTCTCGTAGGAGCGCCAATGACACCACGCGGCGCTCCTCTCCAACCCCGCCTGTTCGGCAGTGGTGGCCAGGTTCTCCCAGAAGGCGAAGGGGAGCGCGGGGAAGTCACCGAACTCTTCCAGCAGCCCGAGCGCCACGTCCCACTCGTCCCGGGTGAGGTGGTCCCAGACGTCGTTCACCGTCAGGTCGTTCCCGGTGGCCCTCTCCTCGGGAACCAACAGGCAAGCGGCTTCGAGCAACTTGATGACGTCCATGCCCTGATTCTGGGCCACGGGTTCCCACCGCCCGGCGCGGGATCCGGAACCCGCACCGGGCGGCACCACCGGGAACGCGTCCGGGGGGCGGCATGTGCCGCCCCCCGGAAGTGCCTGCGCGTCCTCAGCTCTGCGGACGGCTGCCGTGGTTCGCGCCGTTCTTGCGGCGGGCCCTCTTCTTACGACGTCGCTTCGAGGACATCGAACCTCCTCATTCGGTAGATCTGGCGTGCTATCCACCGGATTGTCGGCTCCGGCGATCACAGACCCCCTTACCCGTCAGCGCCGCGGCAAACACCCGACGGGAACCCAGCCGGGTGGCGTACGTCACGGCAAGCGACCGCGCGTTCACTACGCGCTCCACCCCCACTCCCGGCCCGGACGGACGCTCCGGCCTCCATGGACAGTCGCCGACCTGCTGTGATGTGATCCGTGCGGCGGAACGGCCCTGTCCGGCGCTGCTCATCGGGCGATCCCCAGGTGTGCCGCGCACAGGCGGACCGAACCCCGCGTCATGCCTTCCGCCGCTCGATCACCCGTGGGTCCCCGCATCGCCACGGCGAGCGCCCGGGTCCGTCCCCCCAGGCTCGAAAGTTCCGTACACATGCAGAAGACCAAGGCCGCACTCTGGGAATTCCTCCAGGGACTCGGCAAGACGTTCATGCTCCCGGTGGCTCTGCTCGCGTTCTGCGGCATCATGCTGGGCATCGGCTCATCGCTGTCCAGCGAGGCCGTCACCGACAACCTCCCCTTCCTGAAGGCCGAGGCCTTCCACCTCGTCTTCACCTGGATGGCCAACACGGGTCTGGTCGCCTTCACCTTCCTGCCCGTCCTCTTCGCGATGGCGATTCCGCTCGGTCTCGCCCGTGAGGACAAGGGTGTGGCCGCGTTCTCGGGCTTCGTCGGCTTCGCCGCCATGAATCTCGCGGTGAACTTCTACCTCACCGCCAGGGGGGTGGACTTCGAGGACGAGGAAGCGATCAAGCACTACGGCATAGCCGATGTGCTCGGTGTGCAGTCCATCGATACGGGACTCCTCGGAGCCGTGGCCGTTGGCATCGTTGTCAGCCTTCTCCACCGGCGCTTTCGTACCCAGCGGATGCCTGACGCCCTGGCCTTCTTCGGGGGGCTGCGCTTCGTCCCCATCATCTCGGCTCTCGTCCTGAGCGCCCTCGGTCTGCTCATCCCCCTGGTGTGGCCGGCCTTCAACGGCTGGATCACGGCCGTGGGGCGCGGCATCGGGCACACGGGTGTCTTCGGGCCGTTCTTCTTCGGCATGGGAGAGGTGCTGCTGCGACCGATCGGGCTGCATCACATCCTCGTGGCCATGTTCCGGTTCACCGACGTCGGCGGTTCGGGTGCCGTGTGCGGCGACAACGTCTCCGGGGCCCTGAACCTGTTCTACGCGCACCTGGACTGCGCGGGCGCGCCCAATGCGGCCGTCACCGACGCGACGAACTTCCTCTCCCAGGGCAAGATGGCCTCCTACCTGGGCGGCCTCCCTGGTGCGGCACTGGCGATCTACCACTGCGCGAACAAGAAGATGCGCCCGGAGATCAAGGCCCTGCTCGTGTCCGGCGTGGTGGCGTGCGTGGTCGGCGGCATCACGGAGCCGCTGGAGTTCCTGTTCCTTTTCATCGCGCCGTGGCTGTACGCCATCCACGCGGTCCTGGTGGGTCTCGGCTTCCTCACGGCGGCCGTGCTCGGCGTCTTCATCGGGAACACCGACGGCAACGTCATCGACTGGCTGGTCTTCGGCGTCCTCCAGGGCTCGTCGACCAAGTGGTATCTGGTGCCGGTGATAGCGGCCGTGTGGTTCGCCGCGTACTACTTCCTGTTCCGCTGGGCGATCACCCGGTTCGACCTCAGGACTCCCGGCCGTGAGGAGGAGCCGGAGCAGGAGGACGAGGGTGCTGCTCCGGGCGGGGCGGACGAGCCCGCGCGTGAGCTGGTCGCGGGGAAGTACGACGCCGTCGCCATCCTCGACGCGATCGGCGGCGCCGAGAACATCCGGACCCTGGACAACTGCATCACTCGTCTCCGCATGACGGTGCAGGATGCCGCACAGGTGGACGAGGCACGGCTGAAGAAGCTCGGTGCCGTGGGCGTGATCAAGCTCGACGGCCACAACGTGCAGGTCGTCATCGGGCCACAGGTCCAGTCGGTGAAGGACGCCATCGCCACCATGATCCCGGTGGGCTGACCATGACTTCCCCTTCCCCCGCCTCCAGGGGCCGGACAGGCGGGACCGCGCAGGACCCCTACGGCTTCGGCACCCCGGTGGACCGGCTCGGCACCTGGTGCACGCAGTGGGACTACGTGGAGGACCGCTTCGGCGTGCCGGGCCTGCTCCCCTTCACGATCTCCGACATGGACTTCGAGACCGCCCCGGAGATCCTGACCGCGCTCCGCGGCCGGCTGGACCACGGCGTGCTCGGCTACTCGCGTTGGCGGCAGGACGACTTCCTCTCCGCGATCGTCCACTGGTACGCGACGCGGCACTCCACCGCCGTCGATCCCGGGTCGGTCGTCTACGCGCCCTCCGTCGTCTACCAGTTGTCGCAGCTTCTCCGGCTGTGGTCGCGTCCCGGTGACGGCGTGGTCGCCCACACCCCCATGTACGACGCGTTCCCCAAGACCGTGGCGGCCCATGGAAGGCGGCTCCGCGCGTGCCCGCTCGACGACTGGGCGGAGCTGGAGCGGCTCCTGGCGCTACCCGACACGGCCGTGCTGCTGCTGTGCTCGCCGCACAATCCGACGGGCAGGGTCTGGTCGGCGGACGAGCTGGACCGGATGGCGCGGCTGTGCGCACGGCACGGCGTGGCCGTCATCAGCGACGAGATCCACTCCGATCTGGCACACGCCCCCCATGTCCACCGCCCCTGGGCGGGACACGGCGGCGACGGGCGGTGGGCTGTCGTCACCTCGGCGTCCAAGTCGTTCAACATCCCCGCGCTGACGGGAAGTTACGGGATCATCGGAGATCCGGCGTCACGTGACGCCTACCTGCGGCAGCTCAAGGACGCGGACGGCCTCTCCTCCCCCGCGGTGCTGTCGCTGGTCGGGCACATCGCCGCGTACAGGGAGGGGGCACCCTGGCTGGACGCCTTGCTCACGTATCTCGCGGGCAACCTCGCGATGGTGGCCGGCCACCTCCGTGAGGAGTTCCCGCAGCTCGGCTGGGAGCCCCCGCAGGCGGGGTATCTCGCCTGGATCGACCTGCGGTCCCTCGGCGTCGACGACGACGCGCTGCAGCGGGAGCTCGTCGAGGTGGAGAAGGTGGCCGTCATGCCGGGAGCGGCATACGGCTCACCGGGGCTGGTGCGGCTCAACGTCGGGTGCCCCAGGTCCAAGGCGGAGGCGGGGATGGAGGCGCTGGTTCGCGCGCTGCACCGGCTGACATGAGCCGGAACGACGAACGGGCGGGCCCTGGTGCCAGGGCCCGCCCGCCGGCGAGGCCGGGCATTTCGCCCGCACGGTGAGGACGGTCCTCGAACGGCACCGTGGGAGGCGGCGGGGCGCCGTACGGCCTCGCGCAGGTGGTCCGGGCGCCGTACGGCCTCGCGCCGGTGGTCCGGTCCGTGCACCTGCCTGGTCGGTGGTGGCCCGGGGGTGTAACTGCCTGGTTGGTGGTGGCCCGGGGGTGTACCTGCCTGGTCGATGTCCGGCGGCTGCCTTCAACAGGGCGACCGCGACGCCGATCACGGCGTCTGCCAGGCCTGCCGGCATCGCGAACAGAACCGCCGATTCCGTTCCCCTGGCCTGAGCCGACTCCGGCGGGCCCGGCCGTTGGATCACGCGTAGATTTGTAGGGAAGGTGACCGGGCACAGGTCACGGGAGCGCTGCATGACTGTGGACACCGACTTCACGGCGTTCTTCGACGCCACACCGAGCCCGTACCTGATGCTGGACACGGACCTGGTCATCTCCTATGTGAACGCGGCGTATCTGCGCGCCACCGGTCAGACCAGGGACCAGCTGATCGGCAAGCACTTCTTCGAGGCCCTGCCGGAACGGCCGGGTCTTCCCCGCGAGGCACAGCAGAACGTGAAGGCGTCCCTGCGACGGGTGCTCGAGACCGGGAAGCCGGACACCTTGGTGCTCTCGCGGTACGACATCCCCACCGTCGGCCGGCCGGGCGAGTTCGAGGAACGCTGGTGGTCCGAGATCCACACCCCGATCTCCGGGGCCGACGGCAGGGTGCGGTGGATCGTCCAGCGGGCCGAGGACGTCACCGCTTTCGTGCAGTCGCACCGCGCCCGTCAGCTCACCGACACGTTCACCGAGCGGGAGAAGGGCATGGCAGCCGAGCTGTACGCGCGGGCGAGCGAGCTGGAGCGGCTGAACGAGGAACTGCGCTCGGCACACGCGCGTGAGAAGCAGGTCGCCATAACCCTTCAGGAAGCCATGCTCTCCGTCCCCGACCTGGACCGGCACGACGACAACGTCGCCGTGCGCTACCTGCCGGCGACCACCTCTCTGAATGTGTGCGGTGACTGGTACGACATCGTCGACCTGCCACCGGACCGCTACGCGGCGGCGGTGGGGGACGTCGTCGGGCACGGTCTGCACGCCGCAGCCGTCATGGGCATGCTCCGCAGCGCACTGAGCGCGGTCATCCGTGCCATCCCCAGTCCCGCCCAGGCTCTGGAGGTCCTCGGCCTGTACGCCCGCTCCCTGGACGGCGCGACAGCCGCGACCGCGGTCAAGGTCCTCATCGAGACCCGCAGCAATCTGATCATCTACAGCAACGCCGGGCATCCGCCGCCCGTCCTGCTCCACGCCGACGGGACCTGTGAGTTCCTCGACCAGGCGACCGATCCGCCGCTCGGTGCCCGCCCCTATCACGTCCCCCGGCCCCAGGCCGGGATCTCGTACACCCGTGGGGACACCCTCGTGATGTACACCGACGGCCTGGTCGAGCGCCGGGGCGAGGACATCGACGTCGGCCTGGAGCGTCTGACCACGGCCCTGGCGGAGGACAGCACGCTCGCCCCCGGCCGGATGGCCGACGCGCTGCTGACCCGCCTCGACATAGCGGAGGGCGCCGCCGACGACATCGCCCTCGTCGTCATCCGCCTGTAGGAAGCCGTCTCGGCGGCCGCAGTGTTGCGGGAAACCGCTTCCGCGGCACGTCCTGCCGCCCGGACCCGTTGCCGGGCGGCAGGAACCGGCGTCAGAGCGACGTCATGACGTGCTTGATCCGGGTGTAGTCCTCGAAGCCGTACGCGGAGAGGTCCTTGCCGTAGCCGGACTTCTTGAACCCGCCGTGCGGCATCTCGGCGACGAGAGCCATGTGGGTGTTGATCCACACGCAGCCGAAGTCGAGGTTCTTCGACATCCGCATCGCGCGGGAGTGGTCCTTGGTCCACACCGAGGAGGCGAGGGCGTACTCGACGCCGTTGGCGTACTCGACGGCCTGTGCCTCGTCCGTGAACGACTGGACGGTCATGACCGGTCCGAAGACCTCGTTCTGGACGATCTCGTCGTCCTGCCGGAGGCCCGAGACGACGGTCGGGGCGTAGAAGTAGCCCTCGTCGCCGACCCGGTGGCCGCCCGCCTCGATCCTGGCGTGCTCGGGCAGGCGCTCGATGAAGCCGCTGACCTGCGCCAGCTGGCCCTCGTTGTTGAGCGGGCCGTACAGCACGTCCTCGTCGTCCGGCAGACCGGTCTTCGTGTCGGCCGCCGCCTCGGCGAGGGCGGCGACGAACTCGTCGTGGACGGACTCGTGGACGAGGACGCGGGTCGCGGCCGTGCAGTCCTGGCCGGCGTTGAAGAAGCCGCCGACCGTCAGGTCCTCGACCGCCTTCGTCAGGTCGGCGTCCTCGAAGATCACCGCCGGGGCCTTGCCGCCGAGCTCCAGGTGGACCCGCTTGACGTCCTTGGCCGCCGACTCGGCGACCTGCATGCCCGCCCGCACCGAGCCGGTGATGGAGGCCATCGCCGGGGTCGGGTGCTCCACCATCAGGCGGCCGGTGTCACGGTCGCCGCAGACCACGTTGAAGATTCCGAGGGGCAGCTCCAGCTCCGCGAGGACACCACCGATGATCTCGGCGATCAGCACCGTGGACGCGGGGGTGGTGTCCGAGGGCTTGAGAACGACGGCGTTGCCCGCCGCGAGGGCCGGCGCGAACTTCCAGACCGCCATCAGGAGGGGGTAGTTCCACGGCGCGACCTGCGCGCACACACCGACCGGCTCGCGGCGGACGATGGAGGTCAGCCCTTCCGTGTATTCGCCGGCCGAGCGGCCTTCGAGTATCCGCGCCGCGCCGGCGAAGAAGCGCACCTGGTCGATGGCGGGGGCGAGTTCGTCGCTGCGGAGCAGGTGCAGCGGCTTGCCTGTGTCACGGCTCTCCGCCGCGGCCAGGTCGTCCGCCCGTGCCTCCATCGCGTCGGCGATCTTCAGCAGGGCGCGCTGGCGCACCGACGGCGTGGTGTCGCGCCAGACCGGGAAAGCGGCGGCGGCGGCCGACATCGCCGCGTCGACGTCCGCCGCCCCGGAGAGCGGGGAGGTCGCGTAGACGGCACCCGTGGTGGGGTCCACCACATCGAGTGTGCGGCCGTCCGATGCATCGGCGAACGCACCGTCGATGTAGTTGCGGAACGTGGTGCTCATGAAACGTCTCTTTCGGTCAGGCTGCGGTGCGGGCGGAAAGGTGCTCGTGGACTGCGGTCCAGCGGTCGTCACCGTCGCGGCTGAAGACGATGGTCTCCCGCTCGTGGAGCGTCTCCTCACCCGCGTGTGTGACGACCCGCGTCTCCACGTCGTGGCTGAGGACGGCGGTGTCGCCGAACTGCTGGATCAGCCGGGCGGACGAGATGCAGCCGAGGACGCGGAAGCCGTCCTGCTCCACCCACTGCTGCCAGAGGGCGCGGTACTCCTCCGTGGAGCCGAGACGCCGGGGCGTGGTGTGGAAGACGAAGGTCGCGTCCGGGGCGAAGGAGCCGAAGTAGTCGTCGAGACGGCCTTCGGCGAAGGCCGCCACGAGGGCGTCCGCGGCGCCCCGGACCCCCTGGGCGGTGGTGGTGCTCATCATCTGCTCCTGATCGGGGGGCGGCGGCCGGCGCGGGGCCGCCGGGTTGGCGTGGCTCAGTGGGCCGCGGCGGGCTCGGTGACGCTCTCCCCCGCGTCGCCGGTGATGGGAGGCACCGGGGTGTCCGAGGCCCGGACGAAGCGAGGTCCGGCCGGTCCGTACACCGCGCGCGGCTCCGGGAACAGGGCGAGCAGGGCGAGGTACAGGACGGTCGCCAGGACGAGACCGACCGGCAGGGAGATGTCCGTGCCGTCGGCGAGATCGCCGAGCGGGCCCACGAACTGGCCCGGCAGGTTGGTGAAGAGGAGTGCCACGAAGGCCGAGACGAGCCAGGTGGACATGCCGCGCCAGTTCCAGCCGTGCGTGAACCAGTAACGCCCGCCGCGCTGACGGCGGTTGAAGACCTGGAGGGCCTCCGCGTCGTACCAGCCGCGCCGGGTGACGTAGCCCAGTGCCATCACGATCATCCACGGTGCGGTGCAGGTGATGATCAGCGTCGCGAAGGTCGAGATGGACTGCGCGAGGTTGAGGGCGAAGCGGCCGACGAAGATGAAGGCGATGGACAGTACGCCGATGAAGAAGGTGGCCTGGACCCGGCTGAAGCGTGTGAAGACGCTGGAGAAGTCGAGGCCCGTGCCGTAGAGCGCGGTCGTGCCGGTGGAGAGGCCGCCGATCAGGGCGATCAGACAGAGCGGCAGGAAGTACCAGCCGGGCGAGATCGCGAGCAGTCCGCCCACGTAGTTGGGGGCGGCCGGGTCCATGTACTTCGCCGCCTCGGACGCGATGACCGACGCGGTGGCCAGCCCGAAGAGGAACGGCAGCAGGGTGGCGATCTGCGCGAGGAACGCGGCCCCCATCACCCGGCGGCGCGATGCCCCGGCCGGGATGTAGCGGGACCAGTCACCGAGGAACGCGCCGAAGGACACCGGGTTCGAGAGCACGATCAGCGCGGCGCCGATGAACGACGGCCAGAACAGGGGGTCGGAGGTCGAGGCGAAGGCTCCCTCGTATCCGGGGTCGAAGTCGCCCGCGAAGGCGAACGCCCCGAGCACGAAGAGGGACGACGCCGCCAGCACCGCGATCTTGTTGACCAGCAGCATGAACCGGAATCCGTAGACGCAGACGATCAGCACGAGACCGGCGAAGAGCGCGTAGGCGATGCCGTAGCTGAGGTCCGATTCGGGGACGTCGACCAGCCGGTGCGCCCCGCCGACGAGGGCGTCCCCCGAGGACCACACCGAGATCGAAAAAAACGCGATCGCAGTGAGCAGGGAGAGGAACGAGCCGACGACCCGGCCGTGCACACCCAGGTGCGCGGAGGAGGAGACCGCGTTGTTCGTGCCGTTGGCCGGTCCGAACAGGGCCATCGGGGCGAGCAGCAGCGCTCCCGCGACGAGACCGAGGAGGGTCGCCGCGAGCCCTTGCCAGAAGGAGAGGCCGAAGAGGATCGGGAACGCGCCCAGCACGCAGGTCGCGAAGGTGTTGGCGCCGCCGAAGGCGAGCCGGAACAGATCGATCGGGCGGGCCGTGCGGTCCTCGTCCGGGATCCGCTCGACACCATAGGTCTCGATTTCGGTGATCGAGGTCGTCACGGACGCTCCACCTTCCGTTCATGCGTAGGGGCGTCCCAGCAGTGTGTGGCCCGTAGATGATCAGCGACAACTGTGTCCACCACGAAGATGTAGCCTCTCTTCTGTGGCCGGCAACAAACTCACCGTCGAGGATCTGCTCTCCTTCCCGGCGCTCCAGCTCTCGGTGAAGGCCGGCAGCGGCGGCCTGGGCCGGTCCGTGTCGTGGGCGCACGCCTCCGAGCTCGCCGACCCGACGCCCTGGCTGCTGGGCGCCGAGGTGATCATGACGGCAGGTCTGGCGGTGCCCAGGACCGCGGCCGGTCAGCGCTCCTACCTGGAGCGGCTGGACGACGCCGGTGTGTCCGCTCTCGCTCTCTCCGCCCAGCTGCACATGCCTCCCCTCCACGACGCGCTCTTCGAGGCGGCCGAGGAACGGGGCTTCCCGGTCCTGGAGGTACCGCTGGCCGTCCCCTTCATCGCTGTCGCACAGGAGGTCGCCGCCTCCGTGCAGGAGGACGCACGGCACCGGCTGGGCGCACAGCTGCAGGTCTTCGGCTCGTTGCGCTGGCTGGTGGCCGAGGATCTCGACACCCCGGCGCTCCTGCGCCGCCTCGAAGCCCTGTCGGGCTACGACGTCTACCTGTGCACGCCGCAGGGCCGCCCGCTCCTGCCCGGCGTTCCGACACCCGACCCCGGTGTCCTGCCCGCTTCCGTCGACGCCCCGCCCACGGTGCCCGGCGGATTCGTCCTGCCGGTGCCCGCGCCCGGCGGACCGGCGGGCTTCCTCGTGGCGTACGAACGTCAGGGCGCCCAGCCCGCGGGGCTCGCCGTGGTCCAGCACATCGCCACCGTGGCGGCGCTGCGGCTGGCGATGGTGCGCAACGAGCGCGAGGTCCTGCGCCGCGAGGGCGCGGAGACGCTGGCCGAGCTGCTGAAGGAGGTGCTCGATCCGGAGGCGGCCCGCCGCCGGCTCGCCCGGCACGCGATCGAGGGCGAAGCCGTGCTCCTGGTGGTCCGCCGTACGACGGACGAGGCTCTGCTGTACTGCCTGGAGGATCACCCCCACCTGCTCCTCACCTGGGGCGAGGACCGCTATGTCCTGGGAGCGCCGGACCTCGCGGAGGCCGTCGGTGAGCTTCCGGCGGTGGCGGCGGGGATGAGCCGCCCGTTCCTGCCGGGTGTCGCGCTGAAGGTCGCGGAGCGCGAGGCGCTCTGGGCGGTCTCGAAGGCCGTGGAGTCCGGCCGCCCGGTCGTCCGGTACGGGGACGACGCGACGGGCCGGTGGCTGCCCGACGACCCTGCCGTCCTGACGGCGCTGGTCGAGCACGTGCTCGGCGAGGTCCTGCGGTACGACGAGGCCCACGACTCGCATCTGCTTGTGTCCGCGCGCACCTGGATGGAACGCGACCGCCGCACCGAGACCGCCGCCGCGGCGCTCCACATCCACCCGAACACCCTGGCCTACAGACTGCGCCGCTTCGGCGCTCTCGCCCGGCGCGATCTGACGTCGACGGGTGCCCTGGCCGAGGTCTGGCTGGCGATCCAGGCCGCGGGCGCGCTCGGCCTCACCGACTGACCCGCGAGCGGTCGTCGGCCCGGCGACCGGATTCCGGTGCTTCCGTCGATGACCGCGAGGGCTCCCCGGGTGCCTGTGGTCAGCAGATCCGGGTGCTACCGCCGTCGATCACGATGGCCTCGCCGTCACGCAGCGTCCGATGGGCGATGCCTTCAGCACGGTATCGGTCGGCCACGGCGCCGAGGATCTCGCTCTCGGGATGCCCCGGGGAGTCGATGTGGGGCACCACGACGTAGTCCAGCAGGGCCAGCCCGTCCAGACGGGCCCGGTCCCCGTATGCGGTGTGCACCGCCTGGAGGTCGTCGCACTGTTCCAGCCCGTGCAGGTCGGGAGCCAGTACGCATGCGCCTGCGCTGTAACCGGCGTAGACGACCGCGTCGCGGCGGAGCAGACCGGTCAGGACTTCGTCGGCTCCACTCCTCGCCAGGGCCTGGCGCAGGACGAACACGTTGCCTCCGCGGACCCAGACCAGGGGGAACCGGGAGAGGGCGGCGGCGGTCCGGGCCACTGACAGGCCGAAGCAGGCCCGCAGGTCGACCTCGACGGGACGCAGTCCGAGTCCGGTGAGCGCTTCGACCTCCTGCTCGACGGCCGCCCGGCGCTCTTCGGCCGGCAGGGCGTCCAGCGCGTTGGCGATCACGGCGACATCAACCGTGGAGGCGGGGTCCGCCAGCAGCGCCAGCATCTGTTCGGGGTGGTCGCCCGTGCGGAAGGAGGAGAGGTACATGCGCATCCGTGCACCGTAGTACGGCGATTCGGGTTCCACAGCGGCTCCGGGTCATTCGCAGGGCCGGGGACCGGGGCCTCGACTGCGCCGACGCCTTCGGCCGTGTGCGAGCCACTTGACGCGCGATCCGGCGACTGTGCGCGAGCCGTCGCACGCGATCCGTCGATCCGCACGCGCACCGGGCAGTGCCGGCGGAGTAGAGGACCGAACCTGTCCTCCACCTCTGGAAATGTGAGGGCCACCGACGTCGACCGGGGTGCGCGAAGCACGACAGCGGGGCAGCGCGCGCCCGGCCCTCCGAGGATCTCTCGTCCCGAGCAATCGAAAGCCAGGAGCCATCATGTCCGTAACGACCACGACCCACCTGAACTTCCGCGGCGACGCCCGCGCGGCGCTCGAGTTCTATCACTCCGTCTTCGGCGGAGACGTCGTCGCCGTCACCTACAAGGAGGCGGGCGACGCACATGATCCTGCCGAGGGGGACCGGGTGATGTGGGGCCAGGTCGTCGCGGACAACGGCTTCCGTGTCATGGCTTACGACGTTCCCTCCCGGATGCCGTGGCAGCAGGGCGAGAACGCCGTCTTCGTCTCCGTGCGCGGCGACGACTCGGACGAGATCACCGCTCTCTGGGGGAGGCTGGCCGTCGAGGCGACCGTGGTGCAGCCGCTGGAGCCCGCGCGGTGGGCACCCCTCTACGGGATGCTGAAGGACCGCTTCGGCGTCGTCTGGGTCCTGGACGTGGCGGCCCCGTACAACGGCTGATCTTCTCCCCGCACCCGCTCCGGCTCCCGCCCGCACCGGGCGGGAGCCGGAGCGGGGCCGCGGCCTCACCGGCTCCTGCCCGGTGGCCTCGCTCATTCCTTCTGATTCACCTGTGCCTGAAATGTTTGGGGGCGGGTAGACGGGGCGGTGTGTGAGCTGCGTGGTGCAGCTGGACGAACGGGGGATGGGTCATGGAACGGCTGACCACGGGTTGCGTGACGGAACAGCACAGGCCGACGGCCGGTACGGGTGTCCTGGCCGGTGGTGCCGCGTACGACATGAGTTCGGGGGAGATCTCCCGCGCCCGTGGCTTCGTACGGGAGTTCCTGACCGACGCGCAGTCCCTGCACGGCCTGGATGTGTCCGCGCGGGCACTGGATGTCGCGCAGCTGGTGGTGAGCGAGCTGGCCACGAACGTCTGCAAGTACGCCCCCGGCCCGTGCCTGCTGGATCTCGAGGTGGACGGCGGCATGCTGGGCATCACCATGTGGGACTCGGGCTCCGTGCTCCCCACCGCCCTGCGGGCCGACCCCGCCCGCGCGGGGCAGCACGGACTGGAGATAGTCCTCGCGGTGTGCCAGAGCTTCGAGGTGCGCCGAGAGCCCGTGGGCAAGCGCGTCCGCGTGGGGATCTCGCTGCTCGACGGCCCGCAGGACGACCCGGCCGGCCCGACACCCTGGTGAACCCGCCGGAACCGCCCGCCCCGCCCAGTCATGGCCCCTCGGTCGCCCTGGACAGCGGCGCGGTGGCCTTCGTGGACTCCACGGCCGCCGGGCCGGCCGCGTGACGCACCGCGCGGCTCGACGCGGGCGTTCGTCGCGAGGCGCGGACGCGTCACGCGGCATGGCACGGCCGTGCCCCCCCAAGGGGGCGCGGCCGTGCCATGGTGTCGCCGGTTCTCAGTAGGCGGAGTCGACGTTGTCGATGGAGCCGTACTTGTCGGCCGCGTAGTTGGCGGCCGCGGTGATGTTGGCGACCGGGTCGGTCAGGTCCTGCGGGGTGCCGGAGACGTGGTAGGCGTCGAACGTCGGCTGGATCACCTGCAGGAGACCCTTGGAGGGCGTGCCGTTCTGCGCGTTGACGTCCCAGCCGTTGGCAGCCTCGGGGTCGCCGCCGGACTCGCGCATGATGTTGCGGTGCAGGCCCTCGTAGGTACCCGGGATCCCCTCGGCCTTCATGATCTTGAGGGACTCGCGGATCCAGTCGTCCAGGTTGTCCTGGTCGGCCGCTGCCTTGGCCGTCTTCTTGGCGATGGCGTCTGCCTGTGCGGAGACCCCGGCTGCCGAGACACCGGCCGTCACCGCGCTGTGCGAGGCAGGCTCGGAGGCCTGAGCGGGGGACGGGGCGAGGGTGAGAGCCGCTGCTGCGGCTCCGAGGGCGCACAGTCCGGAAACCGAGAACTTGCGGATCCGGGCGGTGCGGGCGGCGGGGGCCAGGGACTGGGCGGACGTACGGATAGAACACTCTCCTCGCGCTGATGTCAGGGACGCCACGGGGCCGGCGACGGAACGGAAGTGCGCCACCGGGTCCGAGTGCGGAACACGGCGCTCGCCCCGTCCGGAGCTTCGGCTCCCGTGGACTCGATCCATGGTTAGCGGCACGCGGTGAAGAGGGCAACGACCCGCATTACTACATGCCTACGTAGAACGGGGCCGGGAGCCCGAACGGCTCGTTCCAGCGCCATGAGCCCGGGTGCCGGCCCCTACTACCGCACCTCGTATGTGACCTGGAGCCTATGGGCCGACTCACAGCCAAGGACCTGATCCGGGCTGTCGGCGGGGCAGGAAGGCGCCGGTCGCGGAGGCACGCAGAGGGCGTCGGCCTCGACGACAGGGGTGCCGTGTGCGGTCGTGGCCGACGCCCCGACGGCCTGCTTCAGGCCGTCGCCCGGGCCTCGGTCTCCGAGACGCCGAAACGGGCGTGCACGTACCGCAGGGGCCTGGGGCACCACCAGTTCGCCCGGCCTGCCATCTTCATGATCGCGGGCACCAGGAGCATCCTCACCAGCGTGGCGTCGAGGACGACCGCGAGCGTGAGGCCCACACCCAGGAGCTTCAAGGGGGTGAGTCCGGAGGTGGCCATCGCCGCCATCGTGATGCCGAGCACGAGAGCAGCGGCGGTGAACAACCGGCCGGTCCGCTCGAGCCCGAAGGCCACGGCAGAGGTGGTGTCGCCCGTGCGTCGATGCTCTTCCATGATCCTGGAGAGCAGGAACATCTCGTAGTCCATCGAGACTCCGAAGGTGATGCAGAACATCAGCACGGGCAGCAGCGTGTCCGTGGTGCCGGTGACCAGGAAGTCGCCCACCAGCCAGCGCAGATTTCCGTCCTGGAACACATGGACGATCGCCCCGAACGTGGCGGTGAGGCTGAGCAGGTTGAGCAGCACCGCCTTGACCGGGATGAGGACACTGCCGGTGAAGAGGAAGAGGAGGGTGCAGATGACCAGCACGATGATCCCCACCGCCGGTCCGAGCCGTTCGCCGACGGCGGCTCTGGTGTCCACCAGCGCGGCCGCGTCCCCGCCCACGAGCGCGCGGACCGGTGCCGGCACCGCTCTCAGCGCACCGACCAGTTCTCCGCCCTCCGCGGAGAAGGGTTCGGCGTCGGTGACGACCGAGAGCCACCCGCCGCTCGCCCCGGAGAAGCGGGCGGACGACTGGGTGGGCGGGGCCTGCCGGTCACCTCCGGCATAGGAGCCCGTCGCCGTGTCCACCCTGACGACGTGGGCGGTCAGTGAGATCTCGCGGGCGTATTCGGAGAGACTCCGCGACGACGGGCTCGTGAGGCCGGGCAGCACGATGCTCGCCATGGCTGTGGCCTGGGTGTCGAAGTCGTTGCGCAGCACGTCGGTTGCGCGGTGCACCGGGGAGGACGCGGGCAGCGCCCGGTCGTCCGACAGGCCGAATTCGACCCGCTGGAACGGAGCGGCCAGGCAGAGCAGGGCGGGAGCCACCAGGATCACGGTGAGGAAGGGACGGCGCATGACGATCCGGGCGGTGCGGAAGAAGAACCCGCGCTCGGCGTCGGCGCTCTCCGTGCCTTCGCCCGACGAAGGTGACGGGCCTCGCCGGCCGTTGACCCGGTGGCCGGCCGCGAGCAGGCAGACGGGGAGCACGAGCACCGCGGTCAGTCCGGCCAGGGCCGCCACACTCATGCCCGCGTAGGCCAGCGAGCGCAGGAAGTACATGGGGAAGACCAGAAGCGCGGCCATCGACAGTGTGACTGTCACCGCGGAGAAGAAGACGGTCCGGCCCGCCGTGCGCACGCTCACCAGGACGGCCTGCCGGACGTCACGGCCTGCCGCCAGCTCCTCTCTGTGCCGGGTGATGATGAAGAGGCCGTAGTCGATGGCCAGGCCGAAGCCCAGGGCCGTGGTCAGGTTGACCGCGAAGATCGACACCTGGGTGAACTCGGTCAGCGCGTGCAGCAGTGCCAGGGTGCCCACGACCGCGATGCCACCCACGGACAGCGCGAGCAGGGCGCTCAGGACGTTGCCGAAGATCCACACGAGGATGAGCAGCACGAGAGGTGCCGCGATCAGCTCCGCTCGTACGAGGTCGTGCTGGCTCTGTTTCTCCAGGTCGCGCTTCGCCACCGCGCGCCCGGCGGCCGACGCCTTCAGCGGTGCCGTCCCGGTGGCGGTCTCCCGGCGGATGTCCTCGGCGGCCGCTGCGGTCGCGTGTTCGCCCCCGCGCAGTCGCAGGCTGATGAGCGCGGTGCGCCGGTCCCGGGAGACCAGAGCCGGGTCGCCCTGCGGCCAGTACGAGTCGAGGTGCTGCACGCGTGCGTCGGCACGAAGCCTTTCGGTCAGGTGCCGGCCTGCGGCCGCGGCCTGCGGCTCGTCGACGGAGCCCGGCGCCTCGACGAGCAGGACCAGGTCGGGGCTTCCCGACCGGAAGTGCTCGCGCAGCAGCGAGTCCGCACGCGCGGAATCGGAGTCTGCGGGCGTCCATCCGCCACCGGAGAGCTTGCCGAACACGCCCATGCCGACGGCTCCGAGACCGATCGTCACCAGCACGGTCAGCGCGAGGAGCGCGAACCGCCACCGCGACAGCAGGCGCACCAGGCGCTCGGGACGCGTCGCCCGCCCGCCCGGACCGGAGACGGGACCGGCTTCCCCGGTCATCGTTCACCGGCGGAACGGACTGTGACCTTGTCCCCGCTGCGGGCGACCTGGACCGGGTGCAGCTGCCCGGAGGCCGTACGGGCGGACCGCAGGTCCTCGCCGACCTCCACCGTGCACGGGTGCACACCGGCCAGCCGGCCGACGTGGTCCTTGACCGCGATGACCTCGAGGTGGTCCCTGCCCCTGGAGCCGGGCGGCAGTCCCAGGGCGTGGGCGACGGTGCCCCTGAGCGTGTCCACTTCGTCGACCTCGTCCGCGAGGAGTTCGGTGACCCCCTCGACGTGTCTGCACAGCCCCGCCCCTGACGGTGCACGACGCCCGGTGAGCCAGTCCCGGCGCTCGGGCAGTGAGATGCGGGAGAACCGGCCGACGGACAGCAGGACGTTGATCAGACGCAGCTCGGCGGCGACCCGTCCGTCCACGCACATCTGCACGTCGATCGCCGACATGGGCCTGGGGCCCGCCCCTTCGGCCACGAACCCGGCGAAACGGGCCTCGATCTCGACCTCACCGGCCTCCGGCGGCGCTTCGAACAGCTCCAGTCTCTCCACCCGGAGGGGGTAGCCGACCACGTCGTCGCCGATCTCGTGGGACCACCGCCACATGCTCGCGGACGGGATCACCTGGATGAGGGCGTCCATGACTCCCTGGTTCAGGCATCCCCTCGGCACCGCGCCCCGGCCGATGTCGGCCACGCCGGAGGATCCGGCCGCCCCGACGGCGAGCGAGGTCAGGTACTGGAACGCCGGCCCGTGGAACAGCTCGGCCGAGGCGTACGGATCCGGCTGCACCACGGCGTCGGGCAGCGGGGCGAACCGCTCGGGACGACGGTCCGGCAGGTGGCCCACCGTGACGGTGCCACTGGCTACTTCCTCGAACCGGGACAGCGAGGGCGTCGCCGCCTCACGCCACGACAGCAGTTTCACCTCGAGCCCTGCCTCCGTGGGCACCACCTCCGTCCGTAGCAGGACGGGTTCGGCGAGCGGGGTCCAGCGCCGCAACTGCACATCACGGACGGCCACCACCTGGCCGCCGGTGTGATCCGCGGCGGCCTGGGCGAGTCGGTCGACCACCGACATCATCGGCAGCGCGGGGACCGTGAACGTCGGGCAGTGATCGGCGATCCAGGTGTCGGCGGCAGGATCGAACGTCGTCTCCGTCACTCCCGACGGGCCCTCCGTCACTCCGGTCAGGCTCTCCGTCACTCCCGACGGGCCCTCCGTCACTCCGGTCAGGCTCTCCGTCACTCCCGACGGGCCCTCCGTCACTCCCGAAGGCCCGTCGGACACGACGCGGACACCGAGCCCGCGGACGTGGTAGAGGCAGATCCCGTCGCCCCAGAGACGCGCTTCGGCAACCGCGTAGGGCCCACGCGCGTCCTCGGCGGCTTCGAGGATCTCCAGGTCGATCCTGATCAGTCGGTTGTCCGGGGTGATCTGGCCGCGGTACTTCCATACGACCTCGTGGCCGGGCATGACGGGCTCGAACCTGGGGCGGGGAACCCCGGCGGTGAGGCCCCGCTCGATCAGGTAGAACCGGAGCAGCTGGCACATGGCCTCGATGCCGAGCGAGCCGGGCTGGACCGGATCCTGGAAGAAGTGGGCCTTGAAGAACCACTCCCCCGCGTCGACATCCTTCTCCGACCGGAGCCGTCCGAGCCCCGCGCTTCCCCCCTCCGGCCAGTAGCCGGTGATCCTGTCGATCATCAGCAGCATCGGACCGGGCAGACCTGCCTCACCGGCGAAGTACCGTGCGGGCCTCGTCGTGAGGTCGACCGCGCGCTCGCACGGCGCGTCCAGCGCGGCCCGGTCGCTCTCCGGGACGGGCAGTCCGACCTGGTGGTCGAAGGCGGAGGACGGAAAGTAGCCGAACACCGTCGACAGGGTGAAGACTTCTTCGCCGTCGGCGAAGCACCTGACCGTGAAGGACACGATGGTCATGTCGCCGGTCCGGGAGAGCGAGGTCAGCTCCGCCTCGGTGCGCACGGTCCGGGTGGCCGGAGTGATCTCGCCGGTGACCGTCCCCCGCCCGTCGAGGTTGCGGAAGAGCAGATCGATCTCGGCGCTCAGCGGACAGCCGACGGAGGCGGCAAGCCACCCGCACGGTTGCAGGGCGATCTCCATGAGGACCGCGAACGGCATGACCTGGTGGCCGTTCTGCTCGAAGTACCACACCCGGTCGGGTACGTCGTACTCGGCGACCACCCGGCTGCCCTGCCGCATTCCGCGCTGCGGACCCTCCAGGGAGACGATGCGGGTCATGAAGTGATATGGCGGCCCGGGCAGTCGAGCGATCCTGCGTGTGCCGTCGAAGACCTGCGCCGCGGCGCCGAAGGCCTCGCTCGGCTTTCCCCACGCGCATGCCAGCAACGACGGGTAGTCGAAGGCCAGACCGTCGGCCTCCATCACCGCCTTCGTCTCGTGATGACCTACGAGCCCGCCCAGACGGGCGAGCGGCACAGGTGTCCCGCTGGTCTGCTCCATGTGCCCGCCGAGTTGCCGCCAGTGCGACAGTGGCCAGTCCGGTACGAGCCGGAGAGCGACGTTCTCGCCGTGGAAGGCCCTGACCCCGTCCACGGTGCCCAGAACGTCGGCGTACAGCGTCGGTTCGGGCCCGTCCGAGACGCCGCGCACGAACACCTCGTACACGATCAGCCTGCTGTCGGGGGTGGCCTGACCACGGCAGCGGGCGGTGCAGGGCTGCTCGGCGGCCGGCTCGAAGCGCCAGCCGTCCCTGGCGACGGTGAGACCGAGGGCGGTCAGGTAGAAGGCCATGGCCTGCAGGCCGGCCTGGAGCATCAGGGTTCCGGGCATGCACGGGTCGTTCGTGAAATGCCCTTCGAAGAACCAGTCGTCCGGTGAGACGGGTGTCTCCGCGCGGAGGTAGCCATGGCCCCACGGCCCTCCGGCCGGGTCGAACTCGGTGACCTCGCGCAGGAGCAGCAGACGTCCTCCGTCCGGGCGGGGAGAGCGCACGTGCGACCTTGTGATGTCCCAGCCGGGACCGAAGCAGTCCGCCGGCCGGCCCGCCGCGAAGGCCAGGACCTGTTCGGCGGTGAAGGACGACCGTGCGCAGCGCACGGCCGGCGGGTCGTGCGGGAGGTCCTCGGACGGTGTGCGGGAGGCGGGGTCCCAGCGCACACCGTCCGCGCCGTCGAGCTCTGCCTTCGTGAAGAAGCCCGCCTGGCCCTCCCGGACGCTCAGCCGGAGTTCGTCGCCCACGTAGCAGTCGTAGTGGAAGAAGAACAGACGGATGCCGTCGTGTCGTGCATGCCTGTCGATGTGGATCTCGTAGCGCACGGTCTCCCCCGCCTGGGGCGGACTGCCGTGGTAGGTCATTTCGCAGCCGAGCAGCCGGTACGCCCGTTCGCCCCGGTTGAGCAGATCGATGCCGAGCCAGCTGATCAGCAGCAGGTCCGCCTGGCCCGCCTCGATCATCAGGCCTGCCGGCATGCGCCCGGTGGGGTCGAGGTACCAGCTGTCGAGGCGGACGTCGGTCTCGGTCCTGATCGTGCCGGTGGCGTGTTCGGGTCCCAGGTCGGCGAGGGCGGCGGGGACGGCGTCGATGCCGGTGACCCGGTCGGCGAGCAGCATCGGGGGCCCGGGCATCCTGGTCTGCAGCCCGTACGCGTCCTGTGCGGCGAACCTGGGTCCGAACAGGGCGGAGACCGGCTGCGAGGCGAAGTGTTCCAGCTGCTCCCGGTCGAACACGGTCACCGGCACGGGGTCGGGCCGGCCGGCACCGGGACCGTGCCTCTGCCTCTGCCCCTGTCCGGCCGGAACGGACAGGGCCGGCGGCACTGCTCCCGCCGCCCGCACCAGTGCGGTGGCGAGCTGTGCCCTGGTCTGCAGGAATCTCTGGTGCAGGTGGACCTGACGGGCGAGAACGTCCTGGTGCAGCGCGATCACGCGGTCGGCCTGACGCGCGACCAGCGTGCGCATGTCCGTCGCCTGTGGTCCGGTGGCGGCGGGGAGGGGCACGGTGGGAGCCGGGAGAGGCGCGGTGGCGGCGGGGAGAGGCGGCGGGCCGGCGGAGACGGGCGGAGGGCCGGCGATGACGGGCGCGGCGGCCGGGCCGGCCGGCACCGGTGCCAGTCGGGGTGCCCTGGGCATGACCACTGCGGGCGGTTCGACTGACGGCAAGATGATCTCCCGGTGGGCGGGAACGGTGAAGGAAGGGGTGTCGTCGGTCGTGGGCGCCACGGCGGCTCGCAGATGCTCGAAGAGCGCCTCGGCGCGGACGGACACACCGGCGGCCACGAGTTCGGCCACGGCCAGGTGCAGCGGGCGCAGTCCCCTGCCCTGGGCGTCGAGCGCGACGGCAACATGCTCGCGGTCGCCCAGGATCCGCTTGATCCATGCCGTGCACAGGCCGCTCGGCCCGTGCTCGACGAATACACGGACTCCGTCCGCCCACGCCCGTTCGACCGTGCCGACGAAGTCGATCGTCCCCATGCCCTGCGCCGTGACGGCGTCGGCCGCACGCTCGGCCGTCGGGGTGTACCAGTGCGTGGTCGCCCCGCTGTAGAACCGGACCCCCGGCACGGCGACGGTGGGGCGGTGGTGAAGGTTCCACCACCGGTCACGGACCCCGGCCAGCTCGGGTGCGTGGGCGGCCAGGTCGTAGTCGACCGGAAGCGCGAGATCGGCCCCGAGCCGCGCGACGACGGCGGCGCACGCCCGTGACTCGCCGCCGACCACACACACGTCAGGGGCGTTGACCGCCAGCAGATGGACGGCACGTTCGTGCGCCAGCTCCTCACGGACCCGGTCGATGGGTGCGGTCACCAGGTGACTCGACCACCGGTCCCCCTCCACACCGAGCTGTTCCCAGGCGCGGCGTACTGCCCTCAGCTCGCCTGTGAGTTCGCCGGTGAACAGGCCGCTGCCCAAGGTGTCCTCGTGCAGGGCCGCCACATCCCTCCAGGCTCCGAGGGCGACCAGGGCCGCCGACTCCCCGGAGGAGTAGCCGATGGCGGCGTCCGGTCGCAGCCCCAGCAGACCCCGGCTCAGCTCGACGTGGACCGCGGCCAGTCGGGCGGCCCCCCAGATCTGGTCGAGTACCGTCCGCCCGGCGCCGTGCACCGCCGGTCCGACGGCCTTCCCGTACGTGGCCGCGACCGCGTCGCCGAGTGCGGGCAGAGCCAGCTGCACATCGCGGCCCATGCCCGGGTACGCCGCCGACCCGTTGGTGAACACGAAGGCGACCTCGCCCTCCACCGGTGCGGCGCGGTACACCGCGCCGGGCGGCTTGACTCCGCCCTCGACGAGCCAGCGGCGCACGGCGTCCCGTTGCGTCAGGGGGTCGCCGTCGGACACGAGGGCCAGTCTGGCGGGCCCTCCGCCGGACTCGGTCCCCGACTCCATTGCGGCCAGGACCTCCTGACGGTCACGACCGGAGTACACGTGCAGCCGTGCGGCCGGACCGGCTGCCCTGGCCCCGGGGTCGGCGGTCCGCAGTTGCACGCGCGTCGCGGGTGCCCCCAGCGGTGCCACCACCACGTGCGCGGTGCAGGGACCCGGTCGTGGCTCGGCGGGGCCTCCCTTCCGCGGCAGCGCGCGGTGGCGCAGGGCGGTCACCGCGATGGCGACCCCCAGCAGCCCGTGGGCGGCATGTGCCCTGCCGAACAGTTCGGCAGGGTCGAACCGGGCGTCCGCGCCGTCGCCGATGACCACGTCCGGCTCGTCGGTGGTTCCGGCGTCGAGGAGGGCTAGTACGGTGTCGCCGTCCCGGCGGGCGTCGGTGAGACGCTTGAGGACGACCGCGACCGCGGCGTCCCCGGTGGTGGTGTCCCGTCCGAGCTCCCGCACGGCGGCCCGGTGGACAGGTTCGTCGGAGAGGTCGACGGCACCGACGAGCGCCGCGTCGGCCTCCCCTGCTCGGATCGCACGTGCCGCGAGGCCCAGCGCGACGAGTCCGGAGGCCTCCTCGGCCGAGACGGTGCAGCCGGGTCCGCCCAGGTCGAGCTGGGTGTTGATCCGGTTGGCCACGAGATTGGGCAGGGTGCCGACGACCCGCTCCGCGTCCATCGGCGCGGAGAAGGCGTCCCGGAGAGCTGCGGCCGGAGCCTCGCCGGCGGGCTTGCCTGCCTTCTCCAGCCAGAACGGGGCTCGCCAGCGTGCGGTGGCGAGGGAGTTCATCGTGTCCACGCCTGTCCCTACGAGGACCATGGTCCGGTCCCGTGGCAGGACCACGTCTCGCGCCGCCTCCCGGGCGGCTTCGAGCATCAGGACCTGCTGGGGCAGCGCCCGTTCGACCGCCAGGGGCGGGAAGCACAGCCCCGGCAGAGCCACGTCGATCTCTGCCGCCGGTCCGCTCCGGCGGCCGTCGAGCACCGCTCGGACGAAGTCCTGGGTGGCTGCTCCGTCCCCGGCCCGGGTGGCTGCCGCCACGATCGCCAGGGGCTCACCAGGCGGGCGCCGTGCACCGGGCACCGCTACGGCGGCGGTGTCCGTACCGTCCCAGGCGTCGACGATCAGATGGGCGTTGGTGCCCCCGAATCCGAAGGCACTGACCGCCGCCCGACGGAGGCCGGGCCACTGCTCGGACTCGCTCAGCACCCGCAGCCCTGTGCCGCCCAGCTCGGTCAGCGGCTCTTCGGCGGCGAGCGTGGCGGGCCGGACGCCGGCCCGCATCGCGCCGAGCACCTTGAGCAGCCCGCCCACGCCGGCCGCGGCCAGCAGGTGTCCGACGTTGGACTTCACGGAACCGATGGGCACGTCGGGGCTGTCGGCGAAGAGCCGCGCCATGCTGCGGACCTCTTCGACGTCCCCGACGGGGGTCCCCGTCGCGTGGCACTCCACGAGCGAGACGGACCGCGGTGCGACACCCGCCATGCCGTATGCCAGGCGCATCGCCCGCTCCTGCCCCTCCTGCGCGGGGCTGAGCAGTCCTCTGCCGCGGCCGTCGTTGGACAGTCCTACGCCCCGGATGACCCCGAGTACCGGCGAACCCTGCGCCAGGGCGTCACGCAGGCGCATCAGCGCGACGAACCCGGCGCCCTCTCCGGGAAGCAGACCGTCGGCGTCCCGGTGGAAAGGACGGCTGCGGCTGCTGGGGCTCACTGCGGAAAGGCCGCAGAACCCCACGTGCAGGAACAGGTTGTCGGCCCGGTTGACCGCACCGGCAACCATGATGTCCGCCGTACCGTCGTGCAGTCGGTCGCAGGCCAGTTTGACCGCGTACAGGGACGAGGCGCAGGCGGCATCCAGCGCGAAGGCCCCTGCGCCCAGCCCGAGCGCCCGGGCCGCGAAGTGCGCGGGGAACCCCGAGGAGAAGCGGTTGCGTGCGTCGGGCCTGGCCGGTGCCGCCGCGGCCAGCAGGGAAGGTGCGCCTTCGGACAGCCAGACGTGCTCGGCGAAGGCGGAGCCCGTGCTCGTGGGGTAGGACAGGTTCCCAAGGACCAGGCCCGCTCGGGGCGACGGCCCTTCCTGTCCCGCCTCCCGCAGTGCCTGCCGCGCGCCGTACAGCACCCAGTGGAACAGCTGGTCCAGGCCGAGGATCTCCTCGGGGCCGACGAGGAACCCCGTCGGGTCGAAAGCCGGACCGAAGTCCCGGACGTAGCCGCCGACGTCGGTCCACGTGCGGTCGAGGTGGTCGTCGACGGTTCCCATGGCCCATCGGTGCGGAAGCCGCCATCTGCCGTCCGGGACGGGCGAGAGGCTGCACCGGCGTGCGGCGATGTTGTCCCAGAAGGCTTCAGGGTCGAGCGCGTCGGGGAAGACGCACCCCCGGCCGACGACGGCGATCGGGTCGAATCCCATACCGGTCTCATTTCACGAACACGGACGAATCCGGGTGGTACGGGGTCAGGAAGGACGTCGCACGAGTTCCACGCCGAGCAGTTCGGTCCGGGGGAGGCCGTCCGGGTCGACGAGCGCCACATCGCAGCGCGCTCCTGTGTCGTGCACCTTCCTGGCTCGCACCACGCACCTCACGGTGTCCTCGGCCGGGCCGTACCTGTGCACCCTGCACTCCGCCACCGCCATCGGCAGGGTGGCGGCCCCGAGCGCGTAGTCCGCCCACAGCAGGGCGAGTTGCAGGGCGCCGTCCGTGGCAGCCGCGTCGATCTGCCAGTGGTCGCCGCCCCAGCCGAGGCCGGTCAGGCCGGTCACGGTCGCCTCGGCTCCGTCGGCGCCGACCCCGTGGACGGAGCGGAGGGCACGGAATCGCGGACCGTGGAACAGCACCCGGCCGTCGTAGACCTCGGTGGACAGCGGGGCGATGCCCTGGGGGGTGTCCCAGTTCTCCGGTCGTGGCGGGCTCGCCTCGAACTCCATCTGAATCCGGAAGTGCGGTGTGCTCTCATCGCCGACGAGTTCGGCCTCGAGGGCCGAGGGAGAGCCGGTCGCCGCCCGGCGGGCGCGCAGGGTCAGCCGATGGCCTGCGCCGTCCAGATGCGGCAGTGCGACCTTGCTGAAGACACGGAGGTCCCGCAGTACCAGGTGGCCGGCGTTCGGCCGCCAGGCGGCGGCCGCGCCGGCGAACCGGTCCAGGGCCAGCGCGAGCGGCAGGACAGGGACGCCGGCGATGTCGTGGTCGGCCAGATAGGGGTGGGTGTGCGCGTCGACGCGCACCTGTGCCGGGGCCGGCTCGCCGACGGCTGTCAGGGAGCACGGGTCGTCCCCCGCCGCGATGACCACCCTGGTGTCGGCACCCCGGACGCTCAGCTCGGTGGTGAAGGCGGAGGCGCCCTGCTCCACGGGGATGAGCGGGACACCGGCCCTTCCGAAGTGCGCGGCCAGCGCGGGGGTGACCATTCCACCGTGCCACGGGCCCCACGCGATGGAGCGTACGAGGCAGTCGGGACGCCGGGCGCGCTCGGCGCAGGCCACTTGGCCGAGCACCTCGTTGGCCATGGCGTAGTCGCTCTGTCCGGCATTGCCGAAGACGGCGGCGACCGAGGAGAACAGGACGATCGTGTCGAGCGGATCGCCCTCGGTCGCGGCGAGCAGCGCGCGCAGACCACCCACCTTGGTGGCCAGGACGCGGTCGTACTGCTCGTCGGTCTTGTCGGCGAGCAGCTTGTCCGCCAGCACCCCGGCGCCGTGAACGATTCCTGTGACCGGTCCCCAGTCGCGGCGTACCTCATCGAGCACGCCGTGCAGTGCCACGCCGTCCCGGACGTCCACCGGCACGTAACGGACCCTGGAACCGGCGTTCTCCAGGGCAGCCACGGTGGACCGGACCTCGCGGGCCGCCAGGATCCCTCGCGCCTGGGCACCGATCGCGGCCGGGCCGGCAGCGTCGGAGCGTTCCGCGAGGGCTCGGGTGAGGGCGGCCTCGTCGGTCGCCGCCTCCAGCCCCGGCGGTTCCTCGGCGGGCTCCGTGCGGCCCAGCAGCAGGATGCGGGGCCGGTGGGCCCCGGCGAGGTCCAGCAGGGCGGCCGCTGTCACCCCGCGGGCTCCGCCGGTGGCCACGACGACCGAGTCCGGGCCGATGTCCCCGGTCTGCCCGGGTTCCGTCGACGCGGGGACCGCGGCCAGGGTGGTGCGGGTGCCGTCCGCGCGCAGACCGACCTCCGCAGCCGGTCCGCCGTTCAGCAGTTCGGCGACGATCGCTTCGGCGACGGCGTCCGCGTCACGCCCTCCGCGCTCGCAGTCGATCGCCTTGACCGTGGCCGTGGGCCACTCCTTGGCCGCGGTCCTGGCCAGTGCGGCGATACCTCCGAGCCAGGCCCTCTCGGGCAGGCTTCCGCGGAGCCCGAAGTCGCCGCCGGTGTCCTGTACGGCTACGAACACCCCGCCTGCGGCGGTGAAGTGCGGGGCGACCGACCTCGCCGCCCGGAAGACGTCCCGCTGCAGCTCCAGCGCGGCCTCGGGTGAACCGGCCTGAGCGAGACCGCCGAGGTGCACGACCGCCCGGGATTCCGGGGGGACGGAGGACACGACGGCGGCCCGGAATCCGTGACCGGTCAGTCCGGCCGCCACCAGCTCAGCGATTCCGAGACCGTCCTCGGTCACAGCGATCAGCTCTTCACCCAGACCGGCGAGGGCCAGTCCGGGCGCGGGGGTTTCGACCGCGCGGACGGCGAGGCGGCTGAGCTCCGCCGGCCGGGTGGGCTCGTGCCGGGGTGCGGGGATCTCCTGGTCCGCCCGGGACCGGCCGGCGGAAACGACGGAGGCGGGAGCGGTGGCGGCGGGGCCGACGGTGGCGGGAACCGTGGCGGCGTGACCGACGGGGGCAGGGACGGTGGTGGCGGTGAACGCCTCGACGATCTGGCGGAGCGTGCGGAGCTTCAGCAGCTCTCCCACTTCCCCGTCCGGGCGCTCACCGACCTGCTCCCGCATCGCGGACAGAATCTCCACCCGCTTGATCGAATCCACCCCCAGATCCGACTCGAGCTCCATGTCCACATCCAGCATCCCGACCGGATAGCCCGTCCGTTCCGCGACCACGGACAGCAGCAGCTTTTCGAATCCCTCAGCGGACATGTCCTGGGTTGCGGCAGGGGCTTCGGGAGCAGCGGGAGCCGGGGCCGGCCGGGGATCCTCGCGCACGGGTGGCACGGGCACGGTCACTGCCGGCTCAGGGAGCACGACAGGGGCGACGACCGCCACCGGCTGGGCGGACGGCACAGCGGCCGCGCGCGGGGCGGTGGTCCCGGGCGGAGTGGGCAGGACCGTCGGCGCGGCCGGCACGGCGGGGGGCGCGAACAGGGCAGGAGCGGCGCTTCCTCCGCCGCTCGACGCCCCGAGCATCGCGCTGAAGGTCGTCTCCGTCATCTGCAGGAAGGCCAGGTGACTGTCGATCAGCATGCGCTGGCATGCCTCATGGGCCTGGGCCGTGTAGCGCTGCACGTTGTCGATCACGGCGAACCAGTCGGCGTCCGTCCCGGCTGAGGCAGGCAAGACGGGCGCAGCAGGCACGGCGGATGCGACAGGCAAGGCGGGCGCGACAGGCAAGGCGGGGGCCACGGGCTCGACCTCAGCGGGAACGGCGGCGGCCTGGGCCGGGACCGGTACGGGGGGAGCGGGTACGTGGACGACAGCGGGCGGGGGTACGTCGAGCCGACGGGGCGGATTCGGCGCGGGCAGTGCGTCGGCGCCTCCGGCGGGCGGGTAGGCCCGGCCGTGGTTCCTGCCATTGATCTGCACGGTCATTCTGGGCTTGCGCTCCTCGGCTGCTGCTGCGGGCGGCGCGTAGGGCGCCCACAAGTCGTCGTGGTCGAGTGGGACGCCCCGTACGGCGAGCCGGCCGAGTGCGTCCTGCAGGGAGGTGGTTCCGTTGCGTCCCTTACGGTCCAGGCCGACCGCGAGGTGTTCGCGGTCGCCGAGGATCTGCTTGACGAGGCCGGTGAGCGTGTCACCGGCGCCGACCTCGACGAAGGTCCGTACGCCCGCCGAGTACATCGCCTCGACCTCGTCGCTGAACAGGACGGGCGAGGCGAGGTGGTCGGCGATCCTCCGCCTGATCTCCTCCGGGGCGGAGGGGTAGACCCCGGCGTCGGCGTTCCCGTAGACCTCGATCCGGGGCTCACTGACCGGAATCCCGCGCAGGTACTCGAGAAGCGGTCCGCTCGCAGGTGCGACGACCGGGCTGTGGAAGGCCGTCGCGGCTTCCAGCCGTCGGGTGGTGATGCCCTCGGCGGCGAGCCTCTGCTCGATGACCTCGACCGTCCGCGAAGCGCCGGAGAGCACTGTCTGGGCGGGAGCGTTGTGGTTGGCCAGCCAGACGTCCGTGGCGCCACAGGCGGCGATGGCCTCCTCGATCCGGGAGCGTCCGGCCACCGCTGCCAGCATGGTGCCGGGCACGGCTGCAGCCTCCCGCATCAGCTCCCCCCGCCTGCGGGCGAGGGCCACCAGCGATTCGGCCTCCAGCGCGCCCGCCGCGTGCAGCGCGACCAGTTCCCCGAAGCTGTGGCCCGCCACGCAGTCCGGCCGCAGGCCGAGACCGCGCAGCACCTCGATCAGGGCGAGACTGTGTACCGCCAGTGCGGGCTGGGCCCACTCGGTCGCGGTGAGCAGCCCCTGCTGGGCGGCTCGTTCCTCGTCGCTGAAGGCAGGTGGCGGGAACACCACACGGTGCAGCTCGCGATGACCGGACTCCGTGGTTCCCAGCCGGTCCCACACCGCCTGGGCGGCCGGGGACAGCATGGCGACGTCCGCGCCCATGCCGACGTACTGGGCGCCCTGTCCCGGGAAGAGGAAGCCGATACGGCCGACGTCGGCCGGGCCGGTGGCGTAGTGGACACCCGTCGGTGTGGAGAAGCCCGTGTCCGGGTGCCGGCCGATCAGGGCGAAGGCCTGCTCGAGCTTGTCCGACAGGTCGCCGCCGTGCGCCGCGACGATCGCGAGACGCACGGGGTCACTCGCACGGAAGTCCCGCTGGCTCTGCCGTGCGGTGTCGGGCAGCGGCCGGCCGTCGTCGATCCTCCGCCGAAGGAGTTCGGACGCCGACGGAGCACTGAGCAGCACCAGTTCGGTGGGTGCGGCTCTCAGACGCGATGCCGCACGGGCACCGGACCCGGGGGAAGGGGTGTACTCCTCCAGGGTGACGTGGAAGTTGCTGCCGCCGAAGCCGAAGCTGGACACGGCGGCCCTGCGCGGCCGGCCGGGGGCACGCACCCACGGGCGCGGCCTGGTGTTCACGTAGAACGGGCTGTCCTCGACCTTCATCGCGGGATCGGGCCGGTCCACCTTGATCATCGGTGGGAGGACCTTGTGGTTCAGGGCGAGGACGCTCTTGAGGAGACCGACGGCACCGGCCGCCGCCTTGGTGTGGCCGATCTGCGACTTGACCGTGCCGAGGGCACACCACTGCGCGTCCTCCCGGCCTGAATCCTCGTAGACCTGGCGCAGCGCGGCGAACTCAGCGGCGTCCCCCGCGTTGGTCCCGGTGCCGTGCGCCTCCACCAGCTCGACGCTCTCCGGTCCGTAGCCGGCGTCCTCGTAGGTGCGTCGGAGAGCTCGGGCCTGCCCCTCGGGCACCGGCGCGTAGATCGCTCCGCTCCTGCCGTCCGACGAGGTGCCGATCCCGCGGATCACGGCGTGGACCCGGTCGCCGGCGCGTTCCGCGTCGGCCAGTCGTTTCAGGGCATACATGGCGATGCCCTCGCCGAGCATCGTCCCGTCGGCAGCGTCCGAGAAGGGGCGGCAGTCGCCGCTGGGTGACAGGGCGGGCGTCTTGGAGAAGCACAGATACGTACCGGCGTCGTTCGAGGCGTCGACGCCTCCGCTGATCACCAGATCGGCCCGGCCGAGGGAGAGTTCGCCCACCGCCGTCGAGAGGGCGGCGAAGGAACTCGCGCAGGCGGCGTCCGTGATGTGGTTGGTGCCGTGGAGATCGAACCGGTTCGCGATCCGGCCCGCGATGACGTTGCCGAGCAGCCCCGGAAAGGTCGACTCCTGCCAGGGGGCGTAGTGGTCGGTGATGCTGTCGCAGACGGCCTGCGCCTCGTCCTCGGGGATGCCGTTCTCCCGGAGGGCCTTGAGCCAGACCGGACGCTGGATCCGCGCGGTCATGTGCGTGAACAGCTCCGTGGCGCCCGCCCCGAGGATCACGGAGACGCGGTCGCGGTCCGTTCCGCGAAGCCCGCCGATATCGGTGAGGACCTGCTCGGCGACGGTGAGTGCGAGCAACTGCACGGTGTCCGTGGAACCGAGGGTGTTCGGGGGGATGCCGAAGGCCATCGGGTCGAACGCGACGTCGGAGAGGAAGGCCCCCCGGCGGGCGTACGTCTTGTCCGGCGCGGCGGGGTCGGGATCGTAGTAGTCCTCGACGAGCCAGCGGGCGGCGGGGACGTCGGTGATCAGGTCACGCCCGGTCACGACCGTACGCCAGAAGCCGTCGGCACCGTGCTCGCCGGGCATGAGAGCACCGATGCCGACCACGGCGATCGGAACCTGTGGGGGGCGGGGGGAGGACATGCTCTCCACTTCCTTGCTGGTCGGTGGACGCCGGGTCGCGGTCAGGCGAGGGGGCACGGGGTGAAGAGGGACGCCGAGGACGGCACCGGCACGCCGTAGGTGCGGAGCTGGTGCGCGCGGGTGACCACCGCGGCGCCTTCGAGCAGGTTGAGCGCGATCTGCACGACGGAGCGGTTGGCCCGGTGCGCCAGGAAGCTGCCCGCTGTCCATCGGTTGAACGCGCCCATCGCCGGACCGCACCAGATCTGGTAGTCACCGCGCCGGGTGGCGTCCCCGGTGATGGCCCATCGGCTGGAGTTGCCCAGGTACCAGCGGAAGACCAGTGCCATGCGGTGCCTGGGTTCACGCTCGGCGCGGGCCGCCTCCTCGGGGTCGCGCTCCTGCCAGAAGCGCCGGGTGAGCTCCCACACTTCGTCGAGCGGGGCTCGGAACACGTCCCGTTCGAGCTTGGCGCGCAGCTGCGACGGCAGTTCCTCGAGCGAGGAGTGGGCCTCGTACGCCGCGTGGAGGTACCCGGCCCGCTGGGCGAACAGGCTTCCCCGGCGCAGGACCTGGAGCTTGACGCCCAGCTCGAACATGTCGGCCGCCGGGGCCATGCCGACGTCGGCGATGTCGGCGTCGTCCAGCATCGCCTTCGCGTCGTCCGAGATCCCTGCTTCCACGGCGACCTGATTCACCGAGCCCGTCACGACGTAGGCCGCGCCGAGGGCGAAGGCGGCGGCGACCGCGTCCGGGGTTCCCAGTCCGCCGGCGGCGCCGACCCTGACCGCTTCCGTGTACCCGAAGCGTTGGGTGAGTTCCTCCCGCAGGAGCAGGATCCGCGGCAGCAGGACCCCGAGCGGCCGGTTGTCGGTGTGTCCGCCGCTGTCGGACTCCACCGTGAGGTCCTGGGCCACGGGTACCCGCGCGGCCAGCGCGGCTTCCTCCGCGCTGAGCTCCCCGCTCTCGACCAGGGGACGCAGCAGGCCGGGCGGCGCGGGCGAGAGGAAGTGTGCCGCCACCTCGGGGCGTGACACCTTGGCGAAGACCCGGGTGCGCCGTACGATCCGCCCGTCCGGGCCCCGGCGCAGTCCCGCGGCCGAGCACAGCACCACGGCCGGGGTGAGTTCCATGTACGCCGACGCCGAGACGCAGGGGACGTTGTGGCGCAGGAGCAGCTTGGCGACCCGGTACTCCAGAGCGGGTTCGTTCGGGGAATGGATCAGGTTCACCCCCCAGTTCGGCATGCCGGCCAGCTCCGTGGCCAGCTCGTGCACCGCTCGCTCCACCTCGGGGCACCCGAGGCCACCGGCGCCGAAGAACCCGAGCATCTCAGCCCGGGCCATCGCCGCCACCATGCGTGTCGTGGCGATGCCGTTCGCCATCTCCCCGGCCACGTAGGGGAAGCGGACCCCGTGCGCCTCGCAGAAGGTCCGTCCTCCCAGCCACTCCGGATACAGCGGCGGCAGTGTGCCGACGGTCTCGCCCACGGGCCTCGGGCCCATCACCAGGCCCAGTTCCCGGCCGGTGGGGCCCGCGACGATGTGCGCGTGCTGCCGGACCTGCCGGACGCAGGCCGCGATCTGCTCCGGCGCGAAGACCGGCGCGGCAGCGACGGCCCCGTCGGGACATGTCAGTACGGACAAGGTCTGGTTTCCCATCAGGAAGAGGTGCGGACGGCGGGAGCGGCCCCCGCGAGGCGCGGGGGCGCTGTGGAACGCGCCCTGTGCGGGGCCCCGGCGCGGGTCAGGGCGCCCCCGTGGTGGACGCCGTCCGCCCCGTACCGATGCCGGTGGCCAGGTAGTCGAGATCGACACGGATCCCTGACGGGAAAGGGCCCAGCAGGCTCCGCACGCGGGTGTCGTCGAATCGACGGCGATGGCTGAGGTACGGCGTGAAGCCGGGGTAGAGGTCGGCGGCTGCTTCCAGCGGGTCCGGGTCTTCCGGCTTCTTCTCGACGAGCCGCACCTTCACCGGCGCCATCCGCTCCAGCAGGGCGGCGAGAACGGTGGTGGCGACGTCGTGGTCGTGGACGACGTGATAGACGTCGGCCCGCCCCGAGGGGGGCCGGCTCGCCAGCTGGACCATGACGGCGGCCGCGTGCTCCACCGGCATCAGATTCAGATGGCCGCGGGGGTGGCCCGCCACCCGCACCACCGGGCGGTCCCGCTCGGAGACCTCCCCTTCGGCGGGAGCGCCGCTCCCCAGCGCGGCCTCCACGATCCGGGAGAGGAACTGCAGCGGATGCTGGGGAAGTTCCGGACTGGGTGGCATGTCGGTGACCAGGACGCTGGGCCGCATGACCACGACCGGACGGCCGTGTTCCCGCGACCAGTCGCGTACCAGCACCTCGGCCTCGTACTTGGACCGCTCGTAACTGTTCTCGAAGCCGTACCGGTCGTCCAACTCGTCCTCGTAGAGCACGCCTTCACGGCGCGCACCGCCCACGAAGGCGGTACCGACGTGGTGGACCAGCGGTCGGCGGGCGCCGGAAGCGGCCAACTCCAGTACGTGACGGGTGCCTTCGACGTTGACCCGGCGGAGGTTCCCGAGTTCGTCGTCCAGCTTGATGTTGCCCGCGCTGTGCCAGATGACGTCCAGCCCGTCCGCGAGCCGCCGGAACTCCGCGGCGGTCAGCCCCAATCCGGGCCGGCTCAGGTCGGTCTCCACGACACGCAGCCTGCGGGGGAGCTCCGCGGTCAGCGCGGCGGGCGCACCCGTCAGCTCCATGAAGCGGGTGATCCGTCCCAGCGCGCAGGGGGATCCGGCGTGCGCGAGGACCGTCAGCGAGTCGTGGCGTTCCAGCAGCTGACGGACAAGACGCAGTCCTAGGAACCCGGTGGCCCCGGTGAGAGCGACTCGCACTTTCAGTAACTCCAGAGTTCAGGGAATTGAGATCCGGTTGCCTGGCCGGGGAACCGTGGAGCTGGTGGAGTCACCCGCGGATCGCGCGGTCCGGCACCCCGGCATGGACAACCACCGGTCCGTGGACATGGAAACGGCATGGCCGACGCCTTTGCGCAACTTCACCCGAATGGACCCGCGCTTCGGCCGCAGGCGGGCCGGGGCTCCACCCGGCACCACGAGCGCCGGCCGAAGTGCGGCCGCTCCGTGCGCTGTTGCACGCTCGGCCGGCCGATCGCGGGATCAGCCATTTCTGAAGGACGTCGAGTGCGCACCGAGCACCGACGATCCGGCCCATCTCGCGCTCGTCGAGCCGTACTACGCCCGGATCTCGCACGAACCGCGCAGCCCCGGGCACGACGAGGGCGGCCCGGTCGTCGCCGTCCAGATCGAGAACGAGCTGAGCAGTCGCCCGCCTGTCGATGTCGGCGACCAGGACGCGGGCCCCCTCGTCGGCGAGGCGCCGGGCGGTGGCGGCTCCGATGCTCCCGGCCGCTCCCGTGACCACGACGGTCCGGCCGTCGAAACGACGCGCTCCCGCGGGCGCCTGCGGCCCGGGGAAGGCATGGGGCGGCTCCGTAGGCTGCGGCACGGACGGCGTTCGGACGGCCGGTGGCGCCCAGGTACACCACCACTACGCTCTTTAAATAAGAATTAATACTGGACACCAGCACATTCGCCCGAGGTGGCACCGAGAGCCGATCACCCGGCACACGGCGACAGCGCTTCCCCTTACCTGACCGAAGTGCAAAACGAAAACGCGTCGCTCAAAATGACTGTTCGAACAGAAACGTTCACATGTGCTCACCAGGCCGATACACTGACACCCAGCCGGGCTTCGAAGAGTTCAAGGAGGGGGTGCTGAAGCATGCATGCCGAGGAGAGGCATCAGGCGATACTTCACAGGCTGCGCGAGCGGGGCACGCTCCGGGTCACCGACTTCGCCGAGGAGCTGCAGGTCTCGCCAGTCACCATTCGCCGTGACATCGAGACGCTGGCGGACCGAGGGCTGGTCACGCGCGTGCACGGCGGCGCCGTCCTGCCGACGGCACGCGCCGGGGCCACGGGTGCGGAGCCGGCCGCCAGGCTCCAGTCAGGCCGCGGGCAGTTGTCGTTCGGCCTGATCGTGCCGGCCGCCGACTACTACTACCCGGAAGTGATCAAAGGCGCGCAGGAGGCAGCGGGCGAGCGCGGCATCCGCTTGGTGCTCGGCATCTCGCAGTACAGCCCGGAGGAGGAACGTGCGCAGGTCGGGCGCATGCTGGCCGACGGCCTCGACGGGCTCCTCATCGCGACCTGCGACGTCGCGGCTGCCTCGTCCTGGCTCAGCGAGCTGACCATTCCACACGTGTGGGTGGAGCGCCGCCCTGAGGACGAGATCTCCGCCGCCGAGCGGGTCGTCACCGATCACGTCTACGGCGCCCGGCTCGCCGTTCACCACCTCGCCGCGACGCGCCGGAAGATCGGGCTCCTGGTGCGCGACGACAGCCCGCACAGCGAGCCCCTTGTGGACGGATACCGGAAGGGCCTGGCGTCGGCAGGGCTCGATGCGCCCGCCGACGGCGTCTTCCGCATGCCGCCGCCCGCCGGTGACGCCGTCCGCCGCGAGGAGGTCCTGGGCGAGTTCGCCGACGCGGTCACCGACGGACTCCTGGACGGCGCCCTGATCCACAACGACCACGACGCACTCGTGCTGCTCCAACGCCTTCGTGCCCGCGGCGTCGACGTGCCCGGCGACCTGGCCCTCGTCGCCTACGACGACGAGGTCGCCTCCCTCGCCGACATCCCTCTGACCGCCGTCGCCCCGCCCAAGCTCGCCGTGGGCGTCTCCGCCGTGGAACTGCTGGCGAAGCGCGTCTCGGACCCGAGCCGTCCACGGCATCTGCTCTCGATCCTGCCGGAGCTGCACGTCCGCGCCTCCACCTGATCCCCCGTTCACGCGGTACGCCCACCCGGAGAGCCCCTCATGTTCCGCATCTCGCCCGAGGGGTTCTCCCTCGACGGCCGCCCTCTGCGCCTCCTGTCAGGCGCCTTGCACTACTTTCGCGTCCAGCCGGAGCAGTGGCCGCAGCGGCTCCGCATGCTGCGCTCCATGGGCCTCAACACCGTGGAGACGTACGTCCCCTGGAACCTCCACGAGCCGCGCCCGGAGGAGTACGACTTCGCGGGAATCGCGGACCTGGACCGCTTCCTGCACGCCACCCGCGAGGCAGGACTGCACTCGATCGTCCGGCCATCGCCCTACATATGCGCCGAATGGGAGAACGGCGGCCTGCCCTGGTGGCTGCTCGCCGACCCGGCGGTACGGGCCCTGCGCTGCCAGGACCCGGGCTATCTCGCACGTGTGAACCGCTGGTACGACCGCCTGATGCCGCTTATCGCGCCGCACCAGGTGACCCGGGGCGGCAACGTACTCATGGTGCAGGTGGAGAACGAATACGGGTCCTACGGCACGGACACCGGCTACCTGGAGCACCTCGCGGCCGGGATGCGGGCGCGGGGCATCGACGTGCCGCTGTTCACGTCGGACGGTCCCGACGACTTCTTCCTCACCGGGGGCACTGTCCCGGGGCGTCTGGCCACCGTGAATTTCGGCAGCCGCGCGACCGAGGCCTTCGCCGGTCTGAAGCGGCTGCGCCCTGACGACCCGCCCATGTGCATGGAATTCTGGTGCGGCTGGTTCGACCACTGGGGCGCCGAGCACGTCGTACGTGACCCGAAGGACGCCGCGGACTCCCTGGCGGAGATCCTGGCTTCGGGAGCGTCGGTCAACCTGTACATGGCACACGGCGGAACGAACTTCTCCACCTGGGCGGGGGCCAACACACAGGACCCGGCGACCGGTTCGCGCTACCTCCCGACCGTGACGTCCTACGACTACGACGCGCCGGTGGATGAGCGCGGCGGCGTGACGGAGAAGTTCCTCGCCTTCCGCAACGTGCTGCGGCAGTACGCCGATGAACCGCTCCCCGAACCGGAACCGCCGGCCCCGCTCCTGCCCACCGGGCTCGTACAACTGAGTGAGTCGGTCCCCCTCTTCGATGTCCTGGACGTACTGGCGCACGAAGAGGTGCGAGCCGCCGAGCCGCCGTCGTTCGAGGAGCTCGGGATCGGGCACGGGCTCGTGCTCTACACCTCCCGCATCCCCGGCCCGCGCGGCCCCTACCCGCTGACGGTACACGGCCTCGCCGACCGCGCACACGTCTTCGTGGACGGCACGCAGGTAGGGGTACTCGAGCGGGACGGAGCCGAAGCGGTCGAGGGAGTCCACGTCAGCGGGACGCACGCGCAAGTGCAGCTGCTGGTGGAGTCGATGGGCCGGGTCAACTACGGGGTGGGGCTCGGGGACCGCAAAGGTCTCAGCCGTGTCCTGCACACACAGCAGATACTGCACGACTGGACCGCGCGTGCGGTCGAACTGGGCCACGGGACACCCGACGGGCTGCCATGGAGGGCCTCGTCCGATGCGGCCGCGGACACGCCCGCGCCACGCCCGGGACCGGTCTTCCACCGCGGCTTCCTCGATGTGGCGGAACCGGGCGACACCTATGTCGCCCTGCCGGGGTGGGGCAAGGGCTACGTCTGGGTCAACGGCTACTGCCTGGGCCGGTACTGGGAAGCCCGGGGTCCCCAGCGGACGCTGTACGTACCGTGGCCACTCCTGCGAGCGGGGCGCAACAACATCGTGATCCTGGAACTCGACGGTGCCGGACATCCTGCCGTGGAACTGCGCGACGCCCCGGACCTCGGCTGATCCCCCTGCGCGGCAGGCGCACCCGACGGACCGCGGACCGAGCACTCCGGCTCGCGGCACCGAGGTAGCCGCCGCGCGGCCCGCCGGGTGGGCTGCCACGCGGTCCGCCCGGTGAGCTGCACCCCTCCCCGGCGAGGCGCACCGGCCTCGACGTTCTCCGCGTCCTCCGCATTCTCCGCGTTCACGAGCATCGCAGCGCCGATACCCCCGCCCGAGCCGGCGGGGGTATCGGCGCTGCGCGTGGGCCGGTGCCGATCGGTGCGGTCGTACGCCCGCGCTCACAATCACGCAACCCGATCGATATCGCTTCTTGATGTTCGTTTGTTCATTTCCTATTGACTCTGATCGTTCTTGGCCGAAAGATGTCGTCAACTCGCCGCCACCTGTTGGCCTCCCGTAGGAGTATCGCCATGCAGCCCAGCACCCGTTCGTCCTCCACGGCCCTCGCGGCCGCGTTGGCTTCCCTGGCCCTCCTCGTCACCGCCTGCGCGGGAGAGGACACCTCATCGGACGCCGGCACCGGTTCCGCCGAGAAGCCCGTGGAAATCACCTACTGGTCGTGGATGCCAGGCACCGCCGACATGACCGAAGCGTTCAACGCGTCCCACCCGGACATCAAGGTCACGCACGCCGAGATCCCCGCCGGCCTCAACGGCGGTTACGACAAGATCTCCAAGGCGGTCAAGGCGGGCAACGCCCCGGATGTCGTCAACCTTGAGTACCAGGCCGTGCCCGACTTCGTGACCCAGGGGCTCCTCCGCGACTCCAGCGCCGAACTCGGCGGCATCGTCGAGGAGTACGCCCCCGACTCGGTGCGGAGCCTGGTCACGCTCGGGGACAGGACCTGGGCAGCCCCCTACGACGTCGGTCCGCAGACGCTCTACTACCGAACCGACCTCTTCGAGGAGTACGGCATCGAGGTCCCGGCCACCTGGGCCGAGTTCAGGGCGGCCGCGGAGAAGGTCAGGACCGCTTCCAAGGGCAAGGCGCGACTGCTCGACTTCTGGGGCGACGACACCGCCACCTGGGCCGGTCTCTCCCAGCAGGCCGGCGCCCGGTGGTACGGCGCGACGAGCGACGCCTGGAAGGTGGACATCACCGATCCGGCCACCCGGAAGGTCGCCGACTACTGGAAGGGCCTGGTCCAGGACGACCTGGTCCTCAACCACAAGGGGTGGAGTCCTGAGGCGACCAAGGCGGTCACCGACTCGAAGGCGATCGCACTGATCGGGGCTTCATGGAGCGCCGGTTCCATCAAGACCACCTACCCCGGGCAGGCGGGCAAGTGGGCCGAGGCACCGCTTCCCCACTGGGGAACACCGGCCACCGGTGCGGTCGGCGGCTCGGCGTTCGCCATCACGAAGGACAGCAGGAAGGCCGAGGCCGCCGCCGAGTTCATCGCCTGGTCCACCACCGAGACCAAGGCCGTCGAGGCCCGCCTCGCGGCCGGCACCTCCAGCGGTCTGCCCGCCGCCGAGAAGTTGCGTGCCGCCGCCAGGTCCACGTTCGACACCTCGTTCTTCGCCGGCCAGGACATCTACGCCGTCGCCGGGTCACAGGTACCGCGCATCGCGAAGGACTGGACCTGGAGCCCCGTGCACAACTCCACGACGATGACCATGCAGGCGGAGTTCGGCAAGGCCCAGAAGACCGGGGAGTTCTGGCCGGCGTTCGAGGCCGGTCAGGCTGCGGCCGAGAAGGCGATAACCGACCGGGGCCTGAAGCTCGCCCGTTGATCCTCGCGTTCCCGAGCCGCCGGGGCGGGCACCGATACCCCGCCCCGGCGCTCCGACCCCTCCAAGGAGCTAACGCCGATGACTACCCGGCTCGGCCGCGGGCAGCGCACCACACCCGTCCTCTTCGTCGCCCCATTCTTCATCCTCTTCCTCGCCACGCTCGTCGCGCCCATCGGGTACTCGCTGTGGATGAGCCTGTTCCGCGAACAGGCCACGAGCGGGCTCGGATTCGGCGGCACGGAGACCGTGTTCGTCGGTGCCGACAACTATCTGCGCGCCCTCGGCGACGCGTCGTTCCATCGCGGCTTCCTGCACATCGCCCTCTACTGCCTGATCTACATCCCGGTGATGGTCGGCGGGGCGCTCGCCCTGGCCCTGCTGGTGGACTCCGCGATGGCCAAGGCGAAGAGGTTCTTCCAGCTGGCGTACTTCCTCCCTCACGCCGTGCCCGGTCTGATCGCCGCGATCATCTGGGGTTTCCTCTACACGCCGGGGCTCAGCCCGGTGATCGATCTCCTGCGGACCCTCGGCGTGGAATGGGACTTCCTCGGCCCTGACGGAGTGGTCCTCTCCATGGCCAACGCGGCCGCATGGCAGTGGATCGGCTACAACATGGTGATCTTCTACGCCGCGTTGCAGGCCGTTCCCAAGGAGACCCTGGAAGCGGCCCGCATCGACGGCGCGGGCGAGCTGCGCACTGCACTGGCCGTGAAACTGCCGATGATCCGGTCCTCCGTCGTCCTCACCATGCTCTTCACCGCCGTCGGCGCGATCCAGCTGTTCAACGAGCCGGAGGTGCTGCGCAGCCGGTCGTCCGCCATCTCACAGGACTGGAGTCCGGTGATGTACATCTACCAGGCCGCCTTCACCGAGCACGACTACGGACTCGCGGCCGCGGCCTCCCTGCTGCTGGCCCTCCTGGGCGCCGCTCTGTCCTTCGTGATCACCAAGTTCGGCAACCGCTGGAAGGAGGCGTGACCATGGCCGCCACCGCGCCCCCTCACACCCCGGCACCGGCCCCGCTCCCGGAGGGCCGTGGCCCCTCCGGCCCGTCCCGCCGATCGCGGGCCGCCGGGCCGGGCCGGTCGTCGAAGGCCGTCGTCAACACCCTGCTCGCCGTCGTCACCGTGTACACGCTGATGCCGCTGAGCTGGCTGCTGGTCAACGCGACCAAGGACAACGGCGACCTGTTCGCCAGCCCCGGCTTCGAGCCTGCCGACTTCAACCTGCTGACCAACCTCACCGGTCTCTTCACGTACCAGGACGGGATCTTCGCCCGCTGGCTCGCCAACAGCCTGCTGTACTCGGTGGCCGGGGCCCTCGCCTCCACCTTCATCTCCCTGCTGGCCGGTTACGCCTTCCACACGTACGACTGGTGGGGCAAGGAGAAGCTGTACGGCCTGGTGCTGCTGGGCATCCTCGTCCCCCACACCGTCATCTCCCTGCCGATGTACCTGATGGCATCCGAGGTCGGGCTCGTCAACTCGTACTGGTCCGTGCTCATCCCGGGCCTGGTCAACCCCTTCGGCGTGTACTTGGCAAGGGTGTTCGCCGAGAGTTACGTGCCCGGGGAGACGCTGGAGGCGGCCCGTATCGACGGTGCAAGCGAACTGCGCACCTTCCGATCGGTCGCCCTGCCCATGCTCTCCCCCGCCTTCGTCACGGTCTTCCTCTTCTCCTTCACCGGCAGTTGGAACAACTTCTTCCTGCCGCTGGTGATGCTCAACGACTCGACGCTCTATCCGGTCGGCCTCGGGCTCTTCAACTGGAACGCCACGCTTCCGCAGGAGCCGCAGTTCTACTCGTTCGTCATCACCGGGTCGCTGGTGTCCATCGTCCCGCTCGCCATCGCCTTCGTCGCGCTGCAGCGCTACTGGCGCTCGGGCCTTACCGCAGGAGCCGTCAAGTGACGTCCGCGTCCCCTTCCCCGTACCGTCGCCCCCGCACGGTCCTCGCCATGGATCCGTCGGTCAGGGACGCGCTGTTCGACCAGGAGTGCCTCGCCCGGCTCGCCGAGGTAGCCGACGCCGACCCCTCGGTGGTGGTCGACGACTTCGACGACCCCGCCGCCCTGTCCGCGCTCGCCGAGGCCGAGGCGCTCCTGACCGGCTGGGGATGCCCTCCGCTCACCGCGGAGGCCCTGGGGAGAATGCCCCGGCTCCGCACCGTGGTGCACGCCGCCGGTTCGGTGAAACAGCACATCACCGCCGCCTGCTGGGAGCGGGAGCTGACCGTGGCATCGGCTGCCGGGGCCAACGCCCTGCCGGTGGCGGAGTACACCGTGGCGGCGATCCTCTTCGCCGGGAAACGGGTCCTGGCCGCCCGGCGGGCCTACCGGCGCGAACGGGCCCGGGTGAGCACCATCGGTGTGATCGGAACAGGCGGCAACTACGGCCGCACGGTGGGCGTCGTCGGGGCGTCCCGCATCGGCCGGCGGGTCATCGAGCTGCTGCGCCCGCACGACCTCCGGGTGCTGCTGCACGACCCGTACGTCGACGAGGCGGAGGCGAGTCGGCTCGGGGTGGCCTCGGTGCCTCTGGACACGCTCGTCCGCTCCAGCGACGTGGTGACCATCCACGCTCCTGAACTGCCCGAGACCCGGCACCTCTTCGGCCGTGACCGACTGGCGCTGATGCGGGACGGCGCGACGCTCATCAACACGGCACGTGGTTCGTTGGTCGACACCGCGGCGCTGACCGAGGAGCTGGTGTCCGGCCGGCTCGACGCGGTGCTCGACGTGACCGAACCGGAGGTCCTGCCGCCCACGTCGCCGTTGTACGACCTGCCCAACGTCCTCCTGACACCGCACATAGCAGGTTCCCTGGGCAACGAACTGGCCCGTATGGCGCACGCAGCCCTGGACGAACTGGAGCGGTACGGCCACGGCCTCCCGTACGCCGACCCGGTGCGGGGCGAGGCTCTGGCCCGAACGGCATGAAGGAGTGACACCGGACCCCTGCGGAGGGGACGCGCCGCGTGGGCGGTCCCAGGGCCGGCGCCTCCCCTCGTCCTACCGGTGTACTCCGGGGCGTACGGCGGGCGCCCGGCGCGGTATCCGCACGTGCCTCTGCCCCCGAGCACGTGAGCCGTGCCGCGACTCAGCTGACGTCGGCGTACGACGTGCCCACCCTCAGGCTGTCGATCCGGTTGGTGAGGGTGGTGGAGCCGTCGTCACGGTCGTAGACACCCCACTTCGGCTCGTTGGCGCTGTCCCAGGTGCGGCAGGCATACCGTGTGCTGTTGTCGGCGAAGGTCTGCTTCGTGCCGTTGAAGTAGAGCTCCACCCATCCCGCGGAAGCGGAGTCGGCCGTGTGGACCCCGATGGCGAACGCGTTCCAGTCGCCGGCAGCGACCGGCTTGGACCAGAGCAGCTTCCAGTCCCCGCCGGTGGTGACGTGGAAGAGCCGTGCCGAGCCGTCCTTGACCGTCATGATGAGCGGGTAGTTCTGCTGGGCGTTGGGGTAGGACTTCCACTGCCATACGACGAAGTCGCCGGTCGCGGAGGAGAGTTGGCTCTCCCAGCCGAGGTAGTAGGTGGAGTCGTTGGCGAACGCGTGGCGCGAGGAGCCGTCTGTGGAGATGCCGCGGGATTCGCAGCGGATGTCGCCGCCCGGTTTCGTGTAGCGGAAGATCGTGCCGTGCGCGGTCCCACTGGCAGCCGTGACCAGGCTGCCGGGGGCGGGGCACTCCACGCTCCCGAAGACGCCGGTGCCCTTGGAGGCGTCGCCGTTCCAGATGCCTGCCGCCTGGGCGGAGGCCGAGGACAGCAGGGGCCAGGCCACCGCTGCGGCGAGTGCGGCGAGGGCCGACGGTGTGCGTTTGCGTGCGCGGGTTGCCATGTGGGGGTCCTCTTCGTCTACGGGACTTCGACTACGGGAGCGGCCAGGAATGCGCCGTGGTGACGGCCGGCCGACACCGGGGCGGCGCGATCGGCCCGCGCGGGGCTGTAGTCCGATTCGGGGGCCGGGGTCAGCCGGCGTCCAGGAGGGGCGCGGGAACGCCGTTCCGAGGGCTTCGCAGCCGACCGGGATCCCGACAACTCCGTCGTAATGCAACGGAGTTGTTCCTCAGCCCAAGCGGCTGCCCGTTGGTCCGCAATCCTGAGGAAAGGAACACGGGAAGTCAACCGGTCACTCGAACAGCTCCATGTCGATCAAACCTGACCCATCCGCCGGATTACGACACACGGCACGGCGGGCCGAAAGTTCGCCGCATGGAAACTCGCTGACACGAAAGGCCTGGTCGAACGTGTCCCACTGCCGAATCGCGACCAGATCGGGGCAACTTCCACTCCATGCTCGATCGATCAATAATGCACAAACCATTGTTCGTTCGATCGGGGCATGCTAAAAAACCGCCTACTCGGTGTCTGTCCGCCCTCGATCTCGGAGTACTCATGACGACTTTCTGGTCACGCCGTGGAGCTCTCGCCGCGTCCGGCGCCGGAGCGCTGGCTCTGGCCCTGCCCGTCCCGGGCGCTGCCGCGGCACAGAGCGCGCCCGTGGTGGCAGCGCTCACCGATGAGTTCTCCGCCCTGCGAGCCAAGTGGCGGGGTCTGCTGCTCGGCCAGGGTTTCAGTCCGGCCGCCGAGCCGTTCAAGGCCAAGCTGGCCGCACTGGGGACTACGGCGCGCGGGCACCTGGCCGCGATGTCCCCCACCGAGGGCTCCCTGTGGCCGGAGCACGTCTACGCGGACCCTGATCCCGACAAGGACACCGAGTCCTACACCTACTCCGCGCAGATCCAGAGTTCGTACGGCAAGCTGAAGACGATGGCCGAGGCCTACGCGCAGCCGGGCACCGGCCTGACGGGGGACCCCGCTCTGCTCAGCGCCGTCCTCACGGGCATCGACCACCTCGGCGCCGAGGTCTACAACGAGTCCCAGACCCCTTACGGCAATTGGTACAACTGGCAGATCGGCGCTCCGCAGTCCCTCCTGGACATCTGCGTCATACTCGACGACCACCTCTCCGACGAGCGCCGGGCGGCAGCTGTCAGGGCCGTCGACCACTTCGTGCCCGACGCCGGCGTGGCGCACTACACCGGCACCAGCACCGGTGCCAACCGCATCGATCTCTGCCGGGTGCTGGCTCTGCGTGGCGCCCTCGACGGCACGGCCGCCAAGGTGGCCCTCGCCAGGGACGCCATCTCACCGGTCTTTCCGTACGTCACCTCAGGCGACGGCCTCTACGCCGACGGCTCACTGGTGCAGCACACCTGGGTGCCGTACACGGGCTCGTACGGCGCTGTACTCATCGACGGCTTGAGCAAGCTGTTCGCGCTGCTCGGCGACTCGGCCTGGGCCATCACCGACCCTCAGCGGCAGATCTTCCTCGATGCCGTGGAGCACGCCTACGCACCCTTCCTCCACGACGGGCTCATGATGGACGGCGTCTCGGGCCGGGCGATCAGCCGGGGTCTGGTGGCCGGGGACCTGTCGAAGGTCCAGCAGAACGACCATCTGCGCGGCCATGCCGTCATCGCGTCGATCCTGCTCCTGGGGCAGGGCGCAAGCGCCGGGGAGAACACCCGATGGCGCGCGATGGCCAAGGGCTGGTTCACCCGGGACCGGTACAGCGACGTCGCCACCGGACGCACGCTCGGTGTGGCACCACTGTCCCGGGTCATGGCACTGCTCGCCGACTCCTCGGTCCGCCCCGCCCCGGAGGAGAACGGCCACAGGGTGTTCCCCGGCATGGACCGCGCGGTGCACCGGACCAGGGACTTCACGGCCTCCGTCTCGATGGCCTCCCGCCGGATCACGTACTACGAGAACGGGAACGGCGAGAACCTGCGGGCCTGGCACACCGGTTCGGGGATGCTCTACTGGTGGGGGCCGGAGGGCGAGGGCCAGTACAGCGACGGGTACTGGCCGACCGTCGACCCCTACCGTCTGCCGGGCACCACCGTCTCCGCCAAACCGCTCGCGGACGGAGAGGGCGGTATCTGGGGTGCGGCGAGGCCCGACGTCGTGTGGGCCGGCGGGGCGACGGACGGTACCTGTGCCGCTCTCGGGCAGCATCTGAAGGGGCTCTCCTCGACTCTGGAGGCCAAGAAGTCCTGGTTCTTCCTGGGCGACTGTGTGGTGTGCCTCGGGGCCGGGATCACCGGTGCCGACGGCGGCAGGGTCGAGACCGTCGTCGACAACCGCAGTCTGGGTGCCGACGGGACGGCCGTGCTCACGGTCGACGGCCGCCCCCAGCCGGGCGGCTCCTGGTCCGGGACGCGGAACCGGGTCCGGTGGGCGCACCTGGCAGGACATGCCGGCTATGTCTTCCCAGGCGGGACGACGCTCATGGGACTGCGCGAGGAGCGCACAGGCACCTGGAAGGCCATCAACGGCGGTGGCTCCGCCGACCCTGTCACCCGCCGCTACGTCACCCTGCTCGCCGACCACGGCGAGGACCCGACGGACGCCGGCTACGCCTACATCGTGATGCCAGGAGCGAGCCGGGCCCGCACGGCCGCACGGGCGGCCGCCCCCCGCTGGCTGGAGACCCTCGCCAACTCCGGTGCCCAGCAGGGTGTCCGGGTGCCATCGTCCGGCTTCACGGGGGTCAACTTCTTCGAGGCGGGCACCGTGGGCCGCGTGACGGCCGACGCGCCGGTCAGCGTACAGATCCGCGAGAAGCGCGATGGAACGGCGGTGGTCTGTGTCGCGGACCCCGGGCGCACGGTCAAGGGCCTCACCCTCACATGGAGGCGTCCGGTTCAGTCCGTACTGACCCGGCCCGGCACGCTTATCGAGGCCAGCACGGGCTCCACGCTGAGCCTGCGGTTCGGTGACCTGAGCACCACCGGCGGTGTCACCCAGACCGTACGGGTACGAACCGCCTGACCGCATCGCTGACCGGGCACCCGAACGCACGCCTCCGAGCAGTTGGATGCCCACACTGTACGCCGGCCTCCCCCGGCCCACTCCGTCGCCGAGATCACCCGGTGTCGGCTATGTACTGATGGCGTATCAATTTCTTTGCAATGGGGAGAATTTGAAGCCACAGCACGTGGGGCCGTCTTGCCGCCCACCAAAGTGCCCTGATGTGATGGCGCATTCGGGCCGGCAGGCGGGGGACGTCGGTGATCGTGGGGGCAGCAGCAGCTGCTCAGGGGCCTGCTGGAGGGACGCGTTTCATGGGCGACGACATAGGGGTGCGCGGGGTCCGATTCAGGATTCTGGGTTCGTTCGAATGCTGGGACGGACCGGAACGCATCCGGGTGGGCGGCCCCGTGCACGAAAGAGTACTGGTCACCCTGCTGCTGGAGCCCCAACGCGTACTCCCCGTGTTCCGTCTGGTGGAAGCCGTCTGGGACGAGAACGCACCCGCGACCGCCGCCCACCAGGTACGCAAGGCCGTCGCCGAGTTGCGGCAGCGCATCCCCGACGGGCGGAACCTGATCGTCACCGAGGGACCGGGATACCGGGCGCTGACCACGCCCGAGCAGGTGGACCTCAGCCGGTTCACCGAGGGACTGAAACAAGCCAGGGAGGCGACCGCCGCAGGTCAGAGCGCATACGCCGCCACGGCGCTGCGCGAGGCCCTCGACCTGTGGCGCGGCCCTCTGCTGTCCGGCAGCGGCGGCTCCATCCTCTCCGCCGCTTCCGCGGCCCTGGAAGAGCGTCGGCTGACCGCGGTCGAGCAGCTCTTCGATCTCCGTCTCGCCGCCGGAGAGACCGGGGAACTCATCGGCGAATTACGTGAGTTCATCGAGGCGAATCCCCTCCGCGAGACTCTGCGCGGACAGCTGATGCTCGCCCTCTTCCGGTCCGGCCGGCAGGCCGAGGCACTGGAGGAGTTCGCCAAGGTCCGCGAGTTCCTGGTGGACGAACTCGGCATCGGCCCCGGCGACGCACTGTCCGACCTGCACCAAGCCATTCTGCGCAACAGCCCGGAGCTCGCCGCCCCGCCCCAGCCCACCGGGCCCGTCGTCACTCCGTTCACCCCGGAGGGCACACCCTCCACCCTCCCCTACGACCTGCGCGACTTCACCGGCCGCGAGGAGGAGGTCCGTCAGCTGCTCGACTTCGTGGAGGGCGCGGCCGGTACCGGACCGCTCATCGTCGCCATCGACGGCATGGGCGGCAGCGGCAAGACCTCCCTCGCCGTGCGCGCCGCCCATCAGCTCGCCGACCGCTACCCCGATGCCCAACTCCACATCGACCTGCGAGGGTTCACACCCAGCGAGCAGCCGCTCAGCGCCGGTGCGGCCGCCGAGGCCCTGCTGCGCATGCTCGGCGCGCACGGCGAACGCATCCCCGACGACGCGGAGGGCCGCATCGCGCTGTGGCGGCGCACCATGAGCTCTCGCCGGATGATCCTGCTGCTCGACAACGCCGTCGACGAGTCGCAGGTCAGGCCACTCCTCGCATCCCCGACCCAGACCCTCGTCCTCGTCACCAGCCGCTCCCTGCTCGTGGACCTGGACGCCGCCCACACCGTCTCCCTCGGTGTCATGCCCCCGCACGACAGCGTCGCTCTCGTCGAGGGCGTACTCGGCAGCGCGCGTGCCCGCGCCGAGCGCGAGGCCGTGGCACAGCTCGCGGAGCTCTGCGGGCATCTGCCACTCGCCCTCCGTATCGCCGCCGCCCGGTTGCGCAAGCGTCCCCGCTGGACCGTTCGCTACCTGGTCGACCGGCTCCGCGACGACGCCCACCGGCTCGCCGAGCTCAACTCGGGCGAGCGCAGTGTCGAGGTGACCCTGCGGCTCTCGTACGAGGGCCTGTCGGCCGAGACGCGCGAGGCGTTCCGGCTGCTGGGCCAGCACCCGGGGGCCGAGATCGAGGTGTACGCAGCCGGTGCCCTGCTCGACAAACGGGCGCGGGACGCGGAGGACGTCCTGGAGTACCTCCTCGACATGCACCTGCTGCAACAGCACGAGACCGGCCGGTACGCCTTCCACGACCTGGTCCGCAGCTTCGCCCAGAACCTCTCGCGCGGCAGCGGCCGCCCCGCGCAGGAATCCGGTGACGGGGGTACGGGCGACGAGGAGGCGGCTCGCGCGGTACGCCGTCTCCTCGACTTCGCGCTGAGCGCCACAGACGCTGCCTGCGACCTGCTCTTCCCCGGACGGGCCCGGCTCCGCGGTCCGGAGCACCGGTCCGGCGCCGAGCTCCCGCCGCTGAACACCGCCGAGCAGGCCCGGGACTGGCTGGAGCGCGAACAGGACTCGCTGCTGGCCGCCGTGTCCCTCGCGTACCGCTGGGAGCTGGACAGCCATGTCGGGCTGCTCGCCGCCAACGTTGTCTTCCCGCTCGACCTGCGCGGACGCCTGGAGGAGTTCCGGGAGCTGTGCCGCACCGCCGTCGCCGCGTCCCGCCGGCTCGGTGATCCGGCGCTGTTGCGGCTGAGCCTGTCCAACCTGGCCGTCGCCTGCTGGAAGCTGGGCCGCTTCGAGGAGGGCATCAAGATGTCGGAGGAGGCGTTCGCCCTTGCCGTCAGCCTCGCCGACCGGCGCGGCGAGGCCAAGGACACCGGCGTACTCGGTCTCCTGCTCAGCGCGCTGGGACGGTACGACGAGGCACTCCCCCGTCTGGAGCAGTCGATCGCGATCAAGCGGGAGCTCGGCGCAGAGCGCGCCGAGGCCGAGTCCCTCACCAACCTCAGCAATCTGTACGCCGAATGGGGCCGCTTCCCCGAAGCCGTGGAGGCCGCCGCACGCGCCGTGACCCTCTCCCGCAGCATCGGGGCGGTCGACAAGGAGGTCGAGAGCCTCACCGATCTGGCGGTCGCCCGACTCGGCCTGGGCGCGGTGGACGAGGCCGCCGACCTGCTGCGCCGGGCCCGCAAGCTGGCCGTGGACATCATGTCGCCCGCCGACATGTCCCTGCTGCTCGCTCTGTCCGCCGACACCGCCGAGCGGCTGGGTGAGTCCGCGCAGGCCACCGAGTGGGCGGAGTCGGCACTCCGGCTCTGCGAGCTGAGCGGCGCGCCGATGCGCGAGGCCGCCGTCGGCAACATCGTCGGCCGGCTGCACACCCGCGGGGGCCGGTACGTCCTCGCCCTCGAACTCCACCAGCAGGCCCATCAGGCTGCGTCCGGCGTCGGCTACCGCGTCGAGGAGGCGCGCGCGCTGGCGGGCATGGCCCGGGCCCTGCAACATCTCGGCGAACACGAAGCGGCCGGGGCGCATCTGGCAAGGGCGGACGGGGCGTTCGACGCGATGGGGATCCCCGCAGGGGGAACGGACTGAACACCCGGCTCCCGTGGGCGGGTTCGCACACCACGGATCTCCGCAAGCCGCTCGTCGACGCGGGAACAGCGAATGCCCCGCTCCCGTGGTGAGGAGCAGGGCGTCTGCTTGAGGGGGTGCCGGGCACGAAGTGGGCGATGCGCAGAACCCGAGGTCAGGCCGCGATGTTGGGCCCCTCGCCGGAGGTCGGAGTGGCGTTGGGACCCTCACCGGACGTCGGCGCAACGTTCGGACCCTCACCGGACGTCGGCGCAACGTTCGGACCCTCACCAGACATCGGCGCAACGTTCGGACCCTCACCGGACGTCGGCGCAACGTTCGGACCCTCACCAGACGCCGGAGCGACGTTCGGACCCTCACCGGACATCGGCGCAACATTCGGACCCTCACCAGACATCGGCGCAACGTTCGGACCCTCACCGGAAGCGGGAGCGTAGTTCGGACCCTCACCAGACGCCGGAGCGTAATTCGGTCCCTCCCCCTCGTACGGCACCAGGTGCGCGGTGGCCACCGAGGCGTACGCGGTACGGTCCGTCGTGGCTGCCAGGGCGGCGGTGCTGCCCGCCCCCAGCGTGAGGACGGCCGCCGTGACGATTCCCGCCATCGTGAACACCGTGTTCCGCATCTGATTTCCCGCCTTCTGGAGTGGTCCTGCCTGGTCTTTCCTGCTGACAGGAACGACATTCGCGGGACCCGCTCCCGGCCCGTTCCGCTTCCGCTACCGCCCTTCCCCGTCCGGCGGGAACGGAGCGGGAAACGCTCACCGCAGACGCGGGAAGACGCCGGGAGGGCACCCGGAGCGCGGGCGCGCGAAGGGCCCGCCGGGGTCGCTCGGCGGGCCTTCGCGGGGTGGGTGGGGCAGTGTCAGGCCAGATGGCCGAGGACGGCAGCCGCCTGGACGGCGAGTTCGTCAGGAGTGAGGGCGGTGAGCAGGACGTGCCCGTCCCGCACCTCACGCACGCCCGCGAGCGCCGTGATGCCCTCCGGCGCCTCGTGCGGGCCCGGCAGTGGGACGGCTGCGGCGCATCCGACCAGCACCGGCGCCTCGATCGGCTTCCCCGACAACGCGCGCACCAGTTCCCGCTCCGCCACCAGCCCTGTGGTCACTTCGATCAACCGGGAATCCGGCCACGCGGCTTGCTGTGTTCGGGAGTTGATGATGCGCGGCCCGAGTGCGGTGTGCGCGATGCGGGTGAAGGCGTACCCGAATTCGTACCCGGCGAGGTCGAGCAGCCCCGTGGCAAGGGCCCGGATCTCCGCCTCTTCCTGCCGGGTGAGTGGAGCGGGAAAGGTGTGGAGGGGAGCGCCGGCGCCCCCCTGAGCCTTGCCGGCATCACCGGCAGGCTGCCCAGGCTCTGCCGAAGCCTCGCCGGGTCCTGGGAAGCGCAGTTCGACGATACCGGTGACCCTGTGCATCCCTTCGGCTGTCAGCGTCTCGACGCCGTACTCGATGTCGTACGCCGGCGGTCCCTCCCCCGTCCCGGTGGGCAGCGCGACCGCTTCCCACTGGGGGCCGCTGCGGGTCAGCAGCCCCCGGATCTGTGACGGGTCGGCGAGCAGTCGTGCCGCGTCGGCGGGGTTCGGGGACAGCCCGAGTTGTTCGGCCGTCTCCAGCACGGCGGGCAGGGCACTCGCCTCACCGCAGGCGATCAGTTTGCTCACCCGGTGCGTGCGGGCGGTCCGCACGAGGTGCTCGCGGAGCGCGTCGTCGTCCGGGAAGCCGGTCGTGTCGGTGACGGTGACGACCAGGAAGCCGGCCTCCGACGCCTCCGCCACCAGCCGCGGTGGCGGGGAGACCAGAAGGATCGGACGGGGATCCGGGCCACCGGGTCCGGCGTGCGACGTCATGGCTGTCCCCCGGTGTCCTGCGTCGCGGGTGCGCCTGCGGCGGAACCGGCCTGGAGTACGTCGGCGAGCACACCGCCCTTCCCCCAGTGACTTGGTTCCACGTCCCTCACGATGACGGTGACGGCCTCCTCGGGACATCCCGCGATGCGGGACACACAGGCAGTCAGTTCGGTGACCAGCTCCTGTCGTCGGTCACGGTCGTTCCCTTTCCACCAGTCGACGGAAATCACGGGCACGGGGAGCTCCTCTGCTCGAAGTCCTTCGGGGCGATGCGCGGTGCGGCAGGCACACCGGCGAGCCGGCGCACCGGAGAGCCGGGGTGCGGCGGGGTGGTGCTCAGGCGAGTGTGGGGGCGGCCGTTCCTGTCTGTTTCCCGCCACGTTCCCCTCTCGTTCCGCCGACACCGTCGAGGGGACCACCGAGCGGGAACGGGCCGGGACCCCGGCGGGAAGGAGGCCCGGCACGCTCTGTTCCAGTCAAGAGGCCCGCCACGCCACTGGAGCCACGATGAGCTTGCTCAGTCCGACGAAACCGGAGCCGACCCCGGCCTCCGGCCCCGCGTCCGGCACCGCCCCCACCGGCGGCCCCGCGACGACGGGCGCCCCCGCCGCCAGCCCCGCCTCCCCCACTCCCCGTCTCCTGCACGCGCTTCGTGAGGATCTCCACGTCGTCGTCGCACGCGACCCGTCCGTACGGGGTGCGAAGGAGGCGGTACTCCACCCCGCACTGACAGCGCTGTGGGCGCACCGGGTCGCACACCGTATGCACGGTCGCGGTCTGCGCATCCCTGCCCGGCTGCTCGCCCGCTGGGCGCGCCGGGTGACGGCCGTCGAGATCCATCCGGGCGCGGTGCTGGGCCGCCGGGTCTTCATCGACCACGGCGCCGGGGTGGTGATCGGCGAGACCGCCGTCGTCGGGGACGACGTGACGATGTACCACCAGGTCACCCTGGGCGCCGTCGGCTGGTGGAGCGACAACAAGCGGCCCGAGGGCGACCGCCGGCATCCCGTCGTCGGCAGCGGCGTCGTCCTCGGTGCCAACTCCACCGTCCTGGGCCCGGTGACCGTCGGCGACCGCGCGGTCATCGGCGCGCAGGCCCTCGTCAACAAGGACGTCCCCGGCGGTGCCAGGGTGCTCGCGCCCACCGCTGTCATCAAGGAGCCCGGCCGGCGGCCGGAGTTGATGGAGGACGTCTTCACCGTCATCGCCTCTGCGGGCTCCTGGTGACTCCCCGGGCCTCCGTGTCTCCCCCCGACTCCCCCGATTGCGAGAGATGAGAACCGTGACGACCACCGCACAGGCCCCCCTGGCCCACATCGCCCCCTTCCGCCCCGCGGTCGCCTCGCGCGTCGAGGACCTCGTCGGCTCCACCCCACTGCTGGAACTGCGTCTGCGGGACCTGGCCCCCGGCGCCCGCGTGCTGGCGAAGCTGGAGTCCGCGAACCCCATGTCCTCCAGCAAGGACCGCGCCGCCCTCTACATGCTGCGCGCCGCCGAGGACCGCGGCGATCTCCTGCCCGGCGGCACCGTCATCGAGGCCACTTCCGGCAACACCGGCATCTCGCTGGCCGCCTTCTCCGCGTCCCGCGGCTATCGCTGTGTGATCGTGCTCCCGGACAACGCCACCACCGAACGGGTCAAGCTGCTGCGCGCCTTCGGGGCGGAGATCGTCCAGACGCCGAGCGCACTCGGCTACCCGGGCGCGATCGCCGAGGCGGAGCGGCTGCACGCGGCCACTCCCTCCTCCTGGTTCCCCTGCCAGCACGAGAACCAGGACAACGTGCGGGCCCACTACGAGACCACGGGCCCCGAGATCCACTCCGCCGTCGCCGCCACGGGGCGCCGGATAGCCGCCTTCGTGTGCGCGGTCGGCACCGGCGGCACCCTGACGGGAGTGGCCCGCCACCTCAAGGAACAGGACCCGGACGTGCGGGTGATGGCCGTCGAGCCGGAGAAGTCGCCGATCCTCTCGCAGGGATACGCGGGCCAGCACCGCATCCCGGGCCTCAACGGCGGCTTCGTCGCCGACACCACCGACGTCACGCTCATCGACGAGGTGCTGACCGTCTCCGACGAGGCCGCTCTTCACACCGCTCGCCGGCTCGCGCGCGGCCAGGGCCTGTTCGCCGGTGTCTCGTCCGGAGCGGCCACCTTCGCGGCCGAGATCGTCGCCCGGCGACCCGAGTTCAGCGATCGGGTCGTGGTGACGCTGCTGCCCGACACCGGCGAGCGCTATCTGAGCATGTGGGAGGCCTGAGGATGAGCCACGCCATGTTCCGGGCGTACGCCGATGCGGTGAAGGCCGAGATCGGAGTGGCCACGACCACGCGCTTCATAGCCCTCGCGGAGACCACCGACGGCCGCTTCGGACTCTTCCACCACTCGATGCTGCCGGGTGCCGGCGGTGCGGACCCGCACTTCCACTCCAAGATCTCCGAGTCCTTCTACGTGCTGACGGGCGAAGTACGGCTGCACGACGGCACCGGCTGGCGCACCGCCAGGGCCGGGGACTTCCTGCACGTGCCGGAGAACGCCGTGCACGGCTTCCGGAACGAGAGCGACTCGCTCGTCGAGATGCTGATCATCTTCACTCCGGCGGAGCACCGCGAGGGCTACTTCGAAGGCCTGGCCGCTCTGCTCGCCGACGGCAACCGCCCGTCCCGCGCGGAGATGGTCGCCCTGATGGAGAAGTACGACCAGTTCGAGGTCGACGCCCCGGACACGGATCACGACCACCCACACCCACAGTCGCAGTCGCACCCATCGCAGTCGCACGGAAACACGCACGGAGACTCACACGGGCACCACCACGGGCACGGAGCCAGACACTCACACCGGGACCGGCACGCCCGCCACTGACACCCGGGCGTCTTCGGCCCCGCTCACCTCCCCCGAACCTCTCGAACCCCCGCACCCTCGCACCCCTCCCGAGGAGAACACGCCATGAATCTGACCAACTGGGGCCGTTTCGGCCTGCTGGCAGCCCTGTGGGGCTGCAGCTTCGCCTTCATCAAGATGTCGCTGGAGGCCTTCGCACCCCTTCAGCTCGCCTCCGGCCGCCTGATCGTCGGCGCCCTGGTCGTCCTCGGTATCCTCGCCCTGAAACGGCTGACCCTGCCCTCCCGCAAGCTCTGGGGACACATCGCCGTCGCCTCCGTCTTCGGTAACGTCATCCCCTTCACCCTCTTCGCCATCGGGGAGCAGCACACCACCGCGACCACCGCCGGCGTCATCCAGGGCGCGACCCCGCTCATCACGATGGGCGTCGCCGCCCTCGCGCTCTCCGAGGAAAGGCCGACGACCCGCAAGGTGGCCGGTCTGATCGGCGGGTTCATCGGACTGATCGTGGTCGTCGGGCCGTGGAACACCGACGGGTTCGGCACGCTCGGCGGTCAGCTCGCGTGTGTCGGCGCGGCGGCGAGCTATGCCGTCAGCTTCGTGTACGTACGTCGCTTCATCGGCCCCCACAAGCTGCCGGCCCTCTCCGTGACGGCCGCCCAGCTCGGCGCCGCCGCGGTCATCACCGTGGTGGTCACCACCTTCATGACCGGCTGGACACTGCACGGCGACCTCACCGCCAAACCGCTGCTCGCGCTGCTGGTGCTCGGTGCCGCCTCCACCGGCATCGCGTTCGCCCTGCTGAACCGGCTGATCGCGGACGCCGGACCGACGACGGCGTCCGGCGTGAACTACCTCGTGCCGGTGTTCTCCGTGGTCGTCGGTGTGCTGGCCCTCGGGGAGCCGCTGACCTGGAACGTACCGGTGGGCGGTGTCGTCGTCATCGCGGCGCTCGCCCTCGCGGAGGGCCGTATCTCCGTCCGCCCCAAGCGCGCGGAGGCAGCACCTCCGGCCCCGGTCGCACCTGCCCGCGCCCCACAGAAGGTCTCGCCGTAAACCCCTGCCCGCATCTCCCGCCGTACAACGCATCTCCTGCCGCACAACGCACCACACCGAGCCGGGGCCGGCGCGGACACCCTTTGCGGGTGCCTGCGCCGGCCCCGGCTCGTTGCGTCGCGCAGGCGTCGACGCTCATGGAACGGGCTGCCCGGATCGCGCGGAACGAAATGTGGGTGATCCGTTCCGCTTCCCGCTCATGTCCTGGGTGCGGGTAGCGGAGCGGGAGTGCGGCGGGATCGGCCGGGGCGACTCTGAGATCACAGGACGAGGGGAAGCACCGGATCCCTCATCGCTCCCTCCCCCACCCTCAAGGAGCACATCGCACATGCACGCATCCACCTCGGGAACCCTCACCGCGACCCCGCTCGGGGACGCCCGCATCATCTCTTCCGACGACTTCGACTTCGGCCCCCTGCCCGGCCGGCCCGAAGGGCGGACCACGCTCGCCACCCCCGTGAGCCCGGCCGCGGGCGCCACCCACGTCACCCTGCATGTCGTGCGCGTCGCGGCGGGCGAGTCCTTCAGCCCCGAGGCGAGCCTTGAGGAGGAGAACACCGCCGTCGTCTTCAGCGGTGTGGGCACGGCGACGGTCGGCTCCCGCACCCACCGGGTCGGCCGGGGCGACGCCGTGTACGCGCCCACCGGGCGGTACCTGAGCCTCACCGCCGACGGTGCGGGCCTGACCGTCTACGTCTGGCGCACCCCGCTGGCCGCCGGACGCCGCACCGGCACCGATCCCGAGCCCTTCTCCAGCCTCTGGGACGAGACCACCCAGCTGCGCGGCTTCGGCGGCACCGGCCAGATGGCCCCCGACGCCGACCGCGCCACCATGAACTTCGTCTTCTGGCCGGGCAACGGCAGCAGCCAGCTCTGCCTGCACTGCGGTATCCAGCAGCCCGGACAGACCTTCAACGTCCATCTGCACCCCGACAGCGACGAGGCGTTCATCGCCTTCGAGGGCATCGGCCAGATGTATCTGCGCGACCGCTGGATCGATGTCTCCGCCGGCGACGTCCTGTACGCCGCCCCCGGAGTCCTGCACGGCGCCCGCAACCCGCACACCGGTCCCGACGCCCGGCGCTTCGTGACCTGCGGCGGCCCAAGCCCGTACGACCCGGCGCTCTACTCCGCCGCCGGTCTCTCCTCCGACGTCAGGTGATCTGAGCCATGTGCCGAATACACGGATCCTTCCACGCCCGTACCACCGCCCAGGAGATGCGCGACGTCGCCGCCCTCCAGCACCACGGCGGGCCCGATGCCCAGTCCTTCGCCCAGGGCTCCGGCTGGGCCCTCGGCAACAACCGGCTTTCCATCATGGACCCCGAGGGCGGTGCCCAGCCGTACCGCCTCGGCGACATCACGGTCGTCTTCAACGGCGAGCTCTACAACCACGACCGGCTGCGCACCGAACTCATACGGCGTGGCTTCCACTTCGAGGACCGCTGCGACGGTTCGATCCTCCCCGCGCTGTACCTGACGTACGGCGAGCGGTTCGCCGATCACCTCGACGGCATGTTCTCCGTCGCCGTCATGGACCTGCGGGGCGCCCCGCGCCTGGTGGTCGCCACCGACGCGTCCGGTATGAAGCCCCTGTACTACCACTGGGAGGAGCGCAGCGGCCGCTTCCACTTCGCCTCCGAGCTGCCCGCCCTGCTCGGCTTCACCGATGTGCGCCCCTACGAGGACGAACTGGGCCTGCACACCTACCTGTCGGCCAAGACGCCCTTCGGCCAGCGCACCATGTTCCGCGGCATCGACGTGCTGCCGCCGGCCGCAACGGCGGTCGTCACCCGCGAGGAGGGCCTGCGCCTCACCACCCGGCGGATGGGGTACGAGTCCGCGCCGCCGGTGCGTGAGGAGCGCAGCCTCACCCAGGCGGGTGGTGAACTGCGCGAGCTGCTCGCCCGCGAGGTGTCCCGGCTGCTCGTCGCCGACGCCCCGGTAGCAGCCATCACCTCCGGCGGTCTCGACTCCAGCCTGGTCACGGCGCTCGCCACCCGCGCCCTGCGGGACCGCGGTGCGTCCGGTGCCCTGCACACCTTCAACATCGCCTACACGGGCGACTGGCCCGGCGACGAGCGGGCCTTCGCCGACGAGGTGTCCCGGCACACCGGCACGGTCCACCACCAGGTGGAGATAGACCCGGCCACCTTCCCCGACCTGATGGGCGACGTCGTACGGCACCTCGGCCAGCCCAACGCCGACCCGATCACCCTCAGCACCTTCTCGCTCTTCCGGGCGGTCCGCGACGCCGGGTTCAAGGTAGCCCTGACCGGCGACGCGGCCGACGAGCTCTTCGGTGGATACGCCCGCATGACGCAGGCGCTCGCCGCCCCCGAGGGCGCGGACTGGGCCGGCGCCTACCTCGACCATCTGGCCGCCGTGCCGCGCTCCCTGCGCGAGCACCTCTACACCGACGAGTACGCCGCCGGTGTCAGCTCCGCCGGAACGGCCGCCATGCCGCCCGGCCTCACCGAGACCCTCGCGCACGGCCCGGGCAGCCGGCTCCAGCGGATCTGCCGCATCGAGCAGCGCTACCGGCTGCCCGCCTACCACCTGCGCCGGGTCGACCACCTGTCGATGGCAAGCTCGGTGGAGGCCAGGCTGCCGTTCTGCCAGCCAGGTGTGGTCCGGTACGCGGCGACCCTGCCCGACCACCACCGCACCATTCCCGGCACGGGCGTCAAGCGCGCGCTGTACCGGGCCGCCGACGGACTGCTGCCGGACAGTGTCCTGAACCGCCCCAAGCAGCCGTTCACACTGCCGGTCACGGCGATGCTGGCACCCGGCCAGCGGCTGTGGGCGATGGCCCGTGACGTGCTGTCCCCGCAGGCGCTGCGGGCCGACGGACGGCTGCGGTACGAGGCTGTGGACGCCCTGTTCGCCGAGCAGACGGCCCGGCCGTCGGACCAGGTCTCGCTGGCCCTCTGGGCGCTGATGTCCCACCAGATGTGGCGCACCGAGTTCTTCGGGTCGTCCTCGCGGGCAGCGGTGCTCACTCCCGAGCCGGTGGGAGCCCTCGGATGAGCGTCTCTCTTGCCAGGGCGCACGGCGCCCCCTGCCCCACCGCCGTCCTCGACGGACGTGACTTCCCCGAGGACGAGCCCGCACTCCTGCGAGCGCTGACCGATCTGCGGACGGATCTGTGCGGGCAGGGCGCCGGCGACGTCCTGAAGAACGCCATCGTCCGGCCGTCCAGGCACCCTCTCTTCGACCTCGACTACCGGTTCGTGCAGTCACTTCCACAGAGCCACGACAGCTTCGACCTGCGTGGCTCCTGCGGTCACTCGATCCTGGCCGCCGTGGAGGCCGCCGCCCGCACCGGCATGATCCAGCCGCTGGTGCCGGGCTGCCGCGTCAGGGTCAACGTCCTGAACAACGGCGACAACGTGGTCTGCGAGACCGAGGAGACCTCCGACGGAGGTACCCGGTTCACCGCCCACTTCCTCTGCTCGCCGCCGCTGAAACTGCCCGAACTGCTCATGACGGGTGAGCCGGTGACCCACGTCCCCTTCGAGGGCCGTACCGTGCCCGTCTCCATGGTGTCGATGGGCAACCCGTACGCCTTCGTCGACGCCTCCGACCTCGGGGTCACTGGCCCCGAGGCGCTCTTCGCCGACGGTCCGCGGCTGTTCACCGCCATGACCCGGCTGCGGATCGCGGTCTGCGAGTCGCAGGGCTGGGACACCTTCGGGGCCTTCCCGAAGATCGCCGCACTTCTGCCGCAGGAGAGTGGCGGACTCTTCGTACGGGCGGTCTCCGTGCCGTCCTGGCACCCCACGGTCGCGCTGACCGGTGCGATATGCCTGGGCGCCGCCGCGGGGATCGCGGGTTCCGTGCCCTGGTCGCTGGCCGGCCGCGCGGCGCAGGACCCCGACGCGCTGCTGCCGGTGCGCACCCCCGGCGGGAGCGTACGCGTCGCAGCCCGCTCGACGCGCGGCCCCGACGGGGTGCGCCGACTCGCCTGGGTGTCGGTCGCCGAGAAGCAGGTCGAGTACCGGGGGCTGCTGCCACGCCCCCGCACCGCCCCGCGACTCGCCACCGCCGCCTCCCGGCCCTCCGTACTCGCCACGTCCGACCACACATCCGAGGAGACACCGTGGGTTCCGCTGACAGCCTGACCGCCGTGCGCGGGAGCGTTCCGCAGACGCTGCCCGATCCGTACTCCGTGGATCCGTATCCGACGCCCGGCTCCCGCCGTGTCGCCCGCGCCGACCGCGTGCCCCCTGCCCCTCTCACCCCTTCTCCCGAGGTCCTGAGCCGGCTCGCGGCCTGCGCCGAGACGGCCGACCGCAGCGGGGAGCCGGACAGCGAGGCCGTCGCCGTGCTGCGCGAGAGCAGGCTGCTCGCTCTCGTCGTCCCCAAGTCCCACGGGGGTGCGGGAGCCGACGCGGTGGCGCTCAACTCCTGCGTCGAACAGGTCGCCTCGGTGAACGCCTCCGCCGCGATCATGCTCTTCCAGCACTGCGCCGTCACCAGCCGGATCGTCGAGAACGGCACCCCCGCCCAGCACCGCGAGGTGCTGACCAGGCTGGCCGGCGGCCAGTGGCTGGCGGCCTCCGCGTGGTCGGAGAGCGGGGCGGGCGCCGACAAGAAGAACCTCTCGACCCGGGCCCGGCGCACTCCCGACGGGGGCTGGCTGCTCGACGGCGCGAAGTCGTTCACCACGAGTGCCGGGCTGGCGGACGTCTATCTCGTCCTGGCGCAGTCGCAGGAGGAGCCCTCCGCACCGGCCTCCTCCTCGCAGGACACCGGGTACGGGGCAGCCGGGCAGACCTTCTTCCTGATCCCAGGCGACCATCCCGGCCTGCTGCCCGACACCTCACTCCGACTGACCGGGATGCGCGGTTCTGCCACGGGTTTCGTATCGGTAAAGGACTGCCGTGTCCCCGACACGGCGCGGCTCGGCGCTCCGGGCGTCGCCGCGTCGATCATCGCCCGGGTCCGGAACAGCGGGGCCTCGCTCGGGGCAGTCGCCGTGGGCATCGCCCAGGCGGCGCTCGACGCCGCGCACGAGCACGCCGCGCGCCGTGGCCTCTACGCCCACCAGGCGGTGCGCCACCGTCTGGTGGACCTGGCGACACAGGTCGAGACCGCCCGCGCGGTGGTGGAACGCGCCGGCCGCCGCACCTCCGCCGACCCGGGACTGACCACCCTGCACTCCAAGCTGGCCGCCTCCTCGACGGCCGAGCGCGTCGTGGCGGACGTGGCGCAGTTCCTCGGCTCGGCGGGTTACGTCGAGACGCACCCGATCAACCGGTTCGGGCGCGACGCCCGTGCCGTCGCCCTGATGGGACCGACCAACGACCTCTGCAAGGAACTGGTGAGTCTGTCATGGAACCGTTGAACACCACCCCCTCGTCCCGTACGTCCCCGGCCTCCCGTCACGCACACGCCGCCGAAGCCGACCTGGTGGTGGAAGGAGGCCGCCTGGTCACCCCCGAAGGTGTCCGCGACGGTGCCGTCGTCATCCGCGACGGCCGGGTCGACGCCCTCGTCGCCCCCGGCGACCCGCTCCCCTCCGGGCCGCGCCTGGACGCCCGCGGCCGGTACGTCCTGCCGGGCCTGATCGACTCCCACGTGCACTTCCGCACCCCGGGCCTGGAACACAAGGAGACCTGGGAACACGGCAGCCGCGCCGCACTCGCGGGCGGAGTCACCACCGTCCTGGACATGCCCAACACCCGTCCGCCGTCTCTCGACGCGAAGTCCATGCGGGCCAAGGCGGCCCTGATCGCGGGCCGCTCCTACGTGGACCACCGCTTCCACATGGGGGCCGATCCCGATCACCCGGAGGTCCTCGCCGACCTCGACCCGGCGGTGGCCACCTCGGCGAAGGCGTTCATGGCCGGGCACCACACGGCGCCCGTGGTCTTCCGCGAGGCGCACCAGCTGGAGGCGGCCTTCGCAGCCGCCGCGCGGGGCAATGTGCGCCTCGTGCTGCACGCCGAGGACCAGCACGTCTTCGACCTGCTGGACTCCCGGGGCGGGGACCCCGAGTCGTACGACGCCTACGAGCCGCACCGCCCCCGCTCCGGGGCGATCGTCGCCGTCGCCAAGGTCGTCCATCTGGCCCGGACCCACGGCACCAAGGTGCACGTGCTGCACGTGTCTTCGGCCGAGGAGACCGACCTGCTGGCCGCGGCGGCGGCCGAGGGGCTGCCGATCACCTTCGAGGTCACCGGCCACCACCTGTCGTTCACCGATCACGACACCGCCCGGCGCGGGCCGCGGACCCGGCTCTCCCCTGCGATACGGGCCCCGCGTGACAGGGAACGGCTCTGGCAGGCGGTGCTCAGCGGCGAGGCGGCCACCGTCGGCAGCGATCACGCCCCGCACACCGTCGAGGAGAAGAACCGCCCGCCGGCCGAGGCGCCGCCAGGTCTCCCGGGTGTCCAGGAACTCGCCGTCTCCGTGTGGACGGGGCTGCTCACACGCGGGATCGACGCCGACTCGGCGGCCGCCCACCTCGCGCGGCTGATGGGCACGGGGCCCGCGGACCTGTTCGGGCTGGCGGGCAAGGGCCGGCTGACGGTCGGCGCGGACGCCGATCTCGCGCTCCTCGACCCGGCCGCGCGCTGGCAGCTGTCGGCGCGGCACGTGCAGTCGCTGTGCGGCTGGTCGGCTTATGAGGGCTGGATGTTCACCGGCCGGTTCACGACGGTGGTGACGGGCGGCCGGGTGGCCTGGGACCTGGCCCGAGGGACGGTAGGCGAACCGCGCGGCCGCTGGCTCCCGGGACCGGCCGGGCCTGCGCCGGAGCTTGCCGAGGCGGCCTTGCCGGCGATGCGGGATCGCGAGCTGGAAGGGGCGGCCCGATGAGCGCCACGAGCCTGCTGACCGGGTCCGCGACGCGGAGTACGGCGACACCTGCCACCCTGTCCTCCGGGACGCCGGGCACGGTCATGTCCCGCGACATCCCGGCCCACGAGTTCCGTGCGGCGATGGCCTCCCTCGCAGCACCCGTCACGGTCGTGACCTGCTACGACGACACGGGAAGCCCGCGGGGCCTGACAGCGAGCGCGGTGTCCTCGCTGTCGCTGGACCCGCCGCTGCTGCTGGTCTGCCTGGACCGGGGCTCGCGCACCCACGACGTGCTGACCGGAGCGGCGGCCTTCACGGTCCATCTGCTCGGCCCGGAGAACGAGTCCCTGGCGAAGAAGTTCGCGGGCCCCACCGCACGGCGCTTCGAGGACGTCGCGCTGGCCACCGGACCGACCTCCCGCCACGCACCTCAACTGGCTGATTCCGCAATGCGGTTGACCTGTGCGCGGCACGAGGTGATCGAGGCGGGGGACCACACGATCCTGGTGGGCCGGGTGGCCGTCGCCGACTGCCTGGGCCGCCCGGCGGGTGGCCTGGTCTGGCATCACAGGGGCTTCGCCCACGCGAGGCCGGTGGAGGCGCGCTGACCGGGCACAGAGAGTTGGCGGCACGTTCGAGAAGGCGCCGTGAGGCGTGGTCGCGGACGCGCACGGCCCACAGAGCGAGCGGCGGCCCGTCCGGAAATCTCCGGCCGGGCCGCCGCCGCGTCGTGGCCGGGCGTGGGCGAGACCTGCCCCGGCCGCCGTCGCGCGGAGGCGTCACCAGGACGGTGCTAACGACCCCCGGTCCGCACCTTCCGCAGGCCTGACCGAAAGCGTCAACCACCCTTTCAAGCAGTCCAGTTGACGATGCCGACGGCATTGACGCCTCATGTCGGCTCCATTACGGTTCCGACGGTATCACGAACAATGTCCGATATATCGAACGACACACTCGGCATGCGCCACATCGCCCGCTCACGACCGCCGTCCGCCGTCCGCCGTCCGCCGGGACGGACCCCCACTCCCCGCCCGCCGATTCCCGGCCCCGTCGTACACCGGCACCACCCGCGTCAGCGCCCCGGGCCGCGCCGCCACCCGCGAGCGCGCCCCCTGTCCCGGATCGACTCCTGCCCGGCGGCCGACCCCGCCCGAAGAGCGGAGCCCTCGGCGGCGTCGATCCGGGCGAACGGACCACCCCGAACGCCGGCCGGTAGGCGGGCGCTCCCCCGCCACAGAAAGGGCCGCAACGATGTCCCCCTCCGTCAGCCGACGGCACAAGGGGCACAGGACTCTCGCCGGCCACCTGCGGCATAGCGGACCCACGCCGTCACCTTGCGGCCGTGACCGTCCTGAACCTCATCGGCCCCTGACGCGGACGGGGGCGGCCGCCACCCGGATCAGGCGGGGTACTCCGGTCGCGGAGAGGCGGAGGGCAGACCGTCGACGGCCTCGGCCGTGGTCGGGAGTACGGGAATCAGTTCACCGACCCCGGTGACGTCCAGCAGCCTCGCGAGGTGGGGCGGCGCGGCGGCCAAGGACAGGGACCCGTGGCGGTCCTTCGCGTACCGCAGGATGCCGATCATCGCGTTGAGGCCCGAGGAGTCGCAGAATTCCACGGGCGCCAGATCGAGGACCAGGTGCGGTCTTCCCTGCCTGATCAGCTCCAGGGCCCTGGTCCGCAGGGCGGGCACGCTGTCCACGTCGATCTCGCCCGCGACGGTGAGGACTGCGATCGAATCCGCCGGGTGCCGGACGGTCAGGGCAAGGGTCGGGCTGTGCGTCATGGTTTCAGTGCTCCAGGCCGGGAGCGGTCGCCGTCGCGGCAGCAGCGGCGGTGACCGCTGGAAGATCACGCATCGGATACGACCTGCGGAACCGTACCCCATGACAATAGTTGCCATGCGGAAACCAATGAGGGGCCGGCCGCGATCTCAGGAACCCGCCGTGGGCGGGGGTACGATGTCGGGGGCCACGCACGTGTCCCGGAACCTTTGTCCTGGCTTTCCATACGAGCGCATCAGACGCCCGGCTCGCTCACTCGGTCCGGTGGCCAGACGGACGAGTGAGGCGAAGCCGGATCGGAGTGTCATCACCATGGGCCAGAACCCCGAATCCGACCACCGGTCCCGGGATGCGGCCCGTGAGGGTTCAGAGTTCGTCGAACTCCTCGAAGTCCTCTGGGAACACGGACGTGAGGCCGTTCCGACAGGCCCGGTCTCCCCTTCCCAGCTCCGCGTGCTGTACACGCTGGACAAGGAGGACGGCATCAATCTGCGGATGCTGGCCGAAGCGCTGGGGTCGGCCTCCCCCTCGGTCAGCAGGCTGTGCGACCGCCTGCAGGCCACGGGATTCGTGGAGCGCACCCCCAGCCCGGTGAGCCGCCGGGAGCTGGAGCTCCGGCTGACGAGCCACGGCAAGGCGTATCTCGTCGACCTGCGCATGCGCAGGGAGGAAGTCCTGATGTCCACGATCGACGCCATGCCGGCCAAGGCGCGGCTTTCGCTCCTCGAAGGACTCCGGGCCTTCCGCAACGCGGCCGGGGCGTCGGGGCAGGACAGCAACGGGGCGAGACCCTTGCGGTCGACCGCGTAGTGGCCGGTCGACCGCCCGCCGCTCCAGGTCACTCGGACGCGTCGCCGGTGGAGGACTGCCGGCCGAACCAGTCGAGGCAGACCACCAGGGCGTCGTCGTCCAGCGGTGTGGCACCTCGGTAGTCCCTCAGATCACGGAGCACCGCCAGCGGCACCTGCTCCGACGGCAGGAGGCGGTGCGCGGACAGCGACCGAGCGAGGGCGCGCTGCCCGTAGCACTCCCCCGCCGCCGAGGCGCTGTCGTAGACACCGTCGCTGCCGATGAGCAGCCGGTCGCCGGGTTCGACGCGCAGTCGCTCCACGACGTACTCCGTCTCCTCGAACATGCCGAGCGGGAGCTGCGCGTCGAAGTCGAACGCTTCGACGCTGCGCCCCCTCAGCCGCCACATGCGGGGGGACCCCGCGTCCACAGCCTCCACCTGCCCCGTGGCCAGATCGAAGCGCAGCAGCAGGACCGACGCGTGCAGCGCGCCACGGTGCTGGGCGTAGACGGCCTGATCGGCCAGGCTGGCCTGGCCGGCGAGGTCGAGGCCGGCGCGCCGGGCGTTGCGCAACGCGCTGACCACGAGGTTGGTCAGCAGCGCAGCCTCCATCCCCTTGCCCATGCCGTTGGTGACGGTGAGGGTGAGGTGATGGGCGGACACCGACCAGTCGAAGTTGTCTCCGAAGATCGCGTACGCGGGCTCCAGATGGGCGCCCAAGGAGAATTCGGGGCGGGACACGGAGCGCCCGGGCAGCAATTGCCACTGCATCTCCGCGGCCAGGGTCAGCCGGGTGGCGCGGCGCGCGAGCAGGTACAGGTCGGTGTCCCGTTCGGCGACGAGGATCTCATGACCGAGCGCTTCACAGATCTGCTGCATCCCCGCCAGGTCCGCCTGGGAGCAGCTGCTCTCCGGCGCCATGACGCTGAGGACACCGAGCCGGTCCCCGCGGACGGTCACCGGCAGGTGCGCGACCGCCCAGCCCGACGTGGCCCGGTGCTCCACATACGGTTCCTGGGACCCGAAGGCCCGGCCCTGCGGGCTGTTGTGTACGTGCACCGGCTCGGCGAGCGGCGCCTCGGACACCACTTGGAGCGTGCTCATGCCGTAGTCGGCGAGCCGCAACTCCACGCTCCGTACGTCGTACTGCTCCCGCAGAGCCGCCGTTACGACGTCGAGGAGCAGATGGGGTGCGGCCTTGCGCAGCTCCCGCTCGACGGCAGCGAATCTGTCCACGTGATCCTGTTCCTCGTCATGCCGCGCCGGAAACCGGACCGTCCGTGGGCCCCGGCCGTCGGCCACCAGCGTACGGAGCCTGTACCCGATCCCGCGGCGATCCCGAAAGGACGCGCCGGTCGCAGGTGCTGCTCATCCTACGATGCCCGGAGACAACTGTTTCCGCACAGCAAGAAAATTCGCGTCCCCGCGCATGGGACCCCCGAGGCGGGGCAGGGGCTCGCCAGGAAGCGCTCAGCACGAGGGAGGGTGGAAACAAGTGATGACTGAACAGAGCCCCGGGACCGTACGGACTGACGGCGCGTCGGCTTCCGGGACCACGCCGGAGCGCATCGGCGAGCTGCCCTGGATCGAAGACGCGGGCAAGGTGACTCCGAAGGACGCCCGCGCACTGTCGACGCTGTTCTTCGAGCAGTTGACGGTCCTGGAGGAGGGGACGCACGAGTACCAGTACGCGCGCAACACCCTCATCGAGATGAACATCTCCCTGGTCCGGTTCGCCGCGCGCCGCTTCCGGAACCGGGGCAGCGGTGACATGGAGGACATCACCCAGGTCGGGACCATCGGCCTCATCAAGGCCATCGACCGGTTCGAGCTCTCCCGCGAGGTCGAGTTCGCCACGTTCGCCGTCCCGTACATTCTCGGCGAGATCAAGCGCTTCTTCCGTGACACGACCTGGGCCGTCCACGTCCCCCGCCGGCTGCAGGAACTCCGCGTGGATCTCGCCAAGGCGAAGGACGAGCTCGCCACCCGCCTCGACCGCGACCCGACGGTGAAGGAACTGGCCGAGCACCTGGACCTCACCGAGGACGAGGTGACCGAGGGCATCATCGCCTCGAACGGCTACACCGCCGGATCCCTGGATCTGCCGACCGACGCCGGCGAGACGACGGGCTCGGCGTCGCGCACCTTCGCCGACGTCCTGGGCGAGCCGGATTCCGCCATGGAGACGGTGGAGAACCTGCATGCCCTTGCCCCGCTCCTGGGGGAGCTCGACGAGCGCGAGCGCCGCATCATCGAGATGCGCTTCGGCCAGGAGATGACGCAGTCACAGATAGGCGCCGAACTCGACGTCTCCCAGATGCACGTCTCGCGCCTGCTCACGCGCACCCTCGGTAAGCTCCGCGCCGGCATGCTGGCCTGACCGGATCCGGAGACCTCGGCCCGGCCGGAACGGACGCCCGTCCTGGTGCGAGCGCCGCCTGTTCCCAAGGTTCAGGCATGAACAGGAACACTTCACCGAGCAGCATGACCCTCGTGCAGCTGCGGGCCTTCGTCGAGGCCGAGAGGCTCGGGTCGTTCACCGCCGCCGCGCAAGCCATGGACATCGCACAGGCTTCGCCCTCCGAACTGGTGCGCCGCATCGAGTCGGACCTCGACGCGGAGCTGTTCCTCCGCGGCAGCCGCACCCTGACCCTGACCTCGGCCGGGCACGAGTTGCTCCCGTACGCCCAGGAGGCGGTGGACAGCGGAGCCCGGGCGGTGCGCTCACTCGGTTCGCTGGGCGGCGGGGCCGGCGGTGGAGGCCGACATCTACTGAGCTCCACCCCGCGTCCAGGGCCGCGCCGGGGCCTGGAAGGCCGATGGGGCCCGGGCCGGCAGTGCCCGCACCTCCCCCACCCGTACGAAGAGTGCGCCCAGGTGCATACGACGTCCGGGGAGTGCCGCCCCGCTCCAGGCGACCGACCGTCTGGAGCGGGGCGGATACGGCCGACGTCACCGCACCGGACCGCCGTTCCACCGCGGGGAGCATGAGCACGGTCAGACCTCGTCCAGGTCACGCTCCGAGGTCTCGGGGAGCGCGAGAATGCATACCAGGGAGACGAGCGCCATCGCGCTCATGAACCAGCCTCCCACCGACGGGCTGTACGCCTCCGCCAGCGCGGTCACGATCAGCGGGGCGGCCGCACCGCCCAGCACACCGCCGAGGTTGTAGGAGAATCCGGCGCCCGAGTAGCGCATCTTCGTACCGAAGAGCTCCGGCATGTACGCACCGGCCGGCCCGTAGATGATGCCCATGCAGAGCAGGGCCCCGCTCAGGGCGATCGCGATCAGTACATAGTTGCCGGTGTCCAGGAGCGGGAAGAGCACCGCTCCCCACACCACACCGAACGCCGCCCCGGCGATGATCAGTTTGCGGCGCCCCACCCTGTCCGACCAGCGTGCGACGAGGAACGTGGACACACCGAGTACGACGACGGCGACGAGGGTGAGGCCGAGCATGTCGTTCTTGGGAATGCCGAGCGTGTCCGTCGTGTACGTCATGCAGTACGTCGCGGCCGTGTAGAACATCACGTACACCACGGTGATCATGCCGGCGCCGAGCAGCATCTCCTTCGGGTGACGGCGGAAAGCCTCGACGAGTGGTGCCTTCGTCGTCCCGCGTTCCTCCACGACCTTGGCGAAAGCCGGGGTCTCGGCGATCTTCAGACGGATGACGAGTCCGACCGCGACCAGCACGAAGGAGAGCAGGAAGGGTATGCGCCACCCCCAGCTCTCGAAGGAGGCGTCGTCCAGGACCGACGACATCAGCAGGAAGGTCACGGTGGCAGCGAAGTAGCCGGCCGGAGAGCCCATCTGAGGAGCCGCCGCGTACAGGCCCCGCTTCTTCTTCGGAGCGTGTTCGACGGCGAGCAGCGCCGCACCTCCCCATTCGCCTCCCAGTCCGAGTCCCTGGATGACCCGCAGGAGCACCAGCAGCACGGGCGCCCAGACGCCTAGGGTCGCGTAGCCGGGCAGCAGGCCGATCAGGCCGGTGGAGAGGCCCATCATCAGCAGGGATACCACGAGGACCGTCTTCCGGCCTACACGGTCTCCGTAGTGCCCGAAGACCGCTGCCCCGATGGGCCGCGCCGCGAAGCCGATGGCGAACGTCGAGAGGGTGGCAAGTGTGCCGGCGGCCTCGGAGAGTTCCGGGAAGAACGCCTCGTTGAGGACGAGAGCGGCCGCGGTGCCGTAGATGTAGTAGTCGTAGAACTCGATGGCCGTGCCGATGAAGCTGGCGGTGGCGATGCGTCGCATGCCGCCGGGCGACTCGGCGGTGACCGCGTTCGCGGGCGCGGGTGCCACGTGGGCGGGTTCGGTCATGGGTCTGCTCCGGATTCGGAATGAAGGCTCGCCGTCCACGAAAGCGAACGGGGTGTGAACCTAAACCGGCATGTGCTGCCCGCAGGTTGTCCGCACGGACAGCGTTCCGGGCGCTGTCCTGTCCGTGTGGACAACCGCATCCGGCCGCCAGGCGCCCCTGCGGTCAGCCGCCGGGGAACGGACTCGCGCGAGGAGCATCACGGGAGAGCCGCAGTTGCAGCATCGCGGCGATCCGGTGTTCGGGATCCTCCAGGTCGAGCCCGGTCAGCGCCACGGCCTTGCGCACCCGGTAACGCAGGGTGTTGGGATGGACGTTCAGGTCCTTCGCCACCCGGCCGACATCACCGAACGCATCCAGATAGAGCAGCAGGGAGCGGCACATCTCGGTGCCGTGCCGGGCATCGTGCAGGGCCAGTTCATCGAGGCCCGGGTGGCGGATCTCGCTGTGCCGGTCCAGCAGGCCGAGCACGTCGCGGACCATCAGGGAGGCGGTGAGCGCCGTGTGGTCGGCGACCTGCCGCTCCGGGGTACGGGCCAGGATCCGCAGGCCGTGATGGCCTCGCAGCTTCACTGCCGGTATGTCGTCGAGCCGCGGAGCGGTGCCCGCGAGCACTGCCTGGACGGGCGTCCGCAGATGGTGCCGCAGCGCACTCACCAGATCCTCGGCCCAGCGGGTCAGCAGCCCTTCGGCACCGGGTACGGCGGCACGCTCGGGCAGCATGGCGTACACCTGCCCACAGGCTTGCGCGACCATGGCGCTGCGCCGGTAGGAAGCCGCGTGCACGGAGATGATCTCCGCCGCCTCCGCACGCCGCGCGTCCTGCGAGACGGCGTCGCCGCTCTCCGGCTCCCGCAGGTCGAAGGCGACGACGGTCGCGGAGGCGTTCGGTGCGATACCCAGGTGGGCGGCGAGCGCCCCGGAGTTGAAACGCCCCGTCAGCAGTCCGTGCGCCAGGCCGGCCCGGGAAGGTAGGCGTTCCGCCGGGTCGCCCTGGAACCAGTGGTCGACCAGTTGTGAGGCGGCGAGCCGGGCCGCCCCCCGCAGCACCTCTTCCGAGCGTTCGGCCAGCCGGCGGGAACCTTCCTGCACCCAGAGCGTGCCGAGGGGCCGGCCGGCGGCGTTGATACCGATGACCAGCCGTCGCCGCGCCCCCATCTCGGGCCGCTCCTCGACATCGACCACCCCCTCGCCGGCACGGGCCCGGCGGTAGACACCCCACTGCCGGAGAAGCGCGAGGTACGGCTCGGGGCAGTTGCGGCCGAGGATGGAGCGGCGGCGCAGTTCGTCCGCCTCGTCGCCTGAGTCGGAGTAGGCCAGCACGCGGTGCGCGGCGTCCTCGATGCTCACCACTCCATGGGTGAGCGTGGCCACGGTCTGGGCAAGTGAGAACAGGTCACCCCGGTGGCCGGGGGCGCCGGCCTCGGTCCTGCGCTCCAGTACGGTGCGCACCTCGGCCTCGACCTGGTCCCAGCGGACGGTGCCGGCGACACCCATCAGGGCGATGCCCGCCTTCTCGGCCGCCTCCGTCACCGGCCGGGACGGCGTACCGTCCTCACCCGGGGCTGCCCTCAACGCGACGGCCGTGGCGCCCGCGTATGCCGCGGCCCGTACGACGGCGACCGCGTCGGCGCCACGTGCCCCGACTGCGAGGACCAGCGCGCCCGGGAGATCCGCGAGCACCTCTCCCGGTTCGGCGATGATCACCTCACCGACGCGACCTTCGCGGACCCCGGCCCACGTCACCTCGATGTCCATCTCGTCGGCGAGCCGACGCAGTGAGGTGCCGGTCGCACCGGCACCTCCGATTCCTGCTGTGTTCACGCCATCAGACTACGGTCGGCTCACCGGCGCCTCCTCGACGAGGTGCGCCTCCCGCTCCGGGCAGGACCGGCCTGACACCAACTGCTCTCTCGCGGCCCTACTTCACCGGGGTGAAGTCGCGGGCTCCGATGAATTCGGGCCGCCGGATGGGTGCGGCGAAGGGTTCCTGCGCGGTGTTGTCGATGCTGTTGAAGACGATGAAGACGTTGCTGCGGGCGTAGGGGGTGATGTTGTCCCCGGAGCCGTGCATGGCGTTGCAGTCGAACCAGGTCGCCGAGCCGGCCTTGCCGGTGAAGAGCTTGATGCCGTGGCGGTCGGCCATCTTGGTCAGCACTTCGTCGGAGGGGATCCCGGCGTCCTGCATCTGCAGGGACCGCTTGTAGTTGTCCTTCGGCGTCTCGCCCGCGCAGCCGACGAACGACTTGTGGGAGCCGGGCATGATCATCAGCCCGCCGTTGGTGTCGAAGTTCTCGGTCAGCGCGATCGAGACGGACACGGCCCGCATGTTGGGCAGGCCGTCCTCGGCGTGCCAGGTCTCGAAGTCGGAGTGCCAGTAGAAGCCGGAGGCTCCGAAGCCGGGCTTGACGTTGATCCTGGACTGGTGGACGTACACGTCGGAGCCCAGGATCTGGCGGGCCCGGCCCACGACGCGTTCGTCGCGGACCAGGTTCGCGAAGATCTCACTGAGCTTGTGGACCTCGAAGACGGAGCGCACGCTCTGCGACTTGGGCTCGATGATCGAGCGTTCGTCGGCGCGGACCAGCGGGTCGTCCACCAGACGGTCCAGTTCGGCGCGGTAGACGGCCACTTCGTCGGGGGTGACGAGCTGGTCGATGGCGAGGAAGCCGTCGTGCTCGAAGGACTGGAGGTCCTTCGCGGCGATCGGTCCCGGCGTACCCGGCGCGGACCAGATGACCGGGTCCTGGCGGGGAGTGGTCATCTCGGCGGCGCCGCGCGAGGGGTACAGGTCGGCGCGTACATCGGTGGTCATGGTTCAGCCCTCCTCTGTCAGCAGCGGGTATACACCGTTCTCGTCATGGTCCTCCCGTCCGGTGACGGGGGGATTGAACACGCACACGCAGCGGAAGTCGGTCTTGGGCCGCAGCGTGTGCTTCTCGTGCCCGTTCAGCAGGTACATCGTCCCGGGGGAGATCCAGTGCGTCTCGCCGGTCTCGTCGTTGGTGAGCTCGGCCTCGCCCTCGGTGCACAGAACGGCCTCGATGTGGTTGGCGTACCACATCGACGTCTCCGTGCCCGCGTACAGCACGGTCTCGTGGAGCGAGAAGCCCACCTTCTCCTTGGCGAGCACGATGCGCTTGCTCTCCCAGGTACCTGAAGCGGACCTGACGTGCCGGTCGGTGTTCTCGATGTCGATGAGAGATCGGACGATCACGGTGGGATGGTGCCTTTCTTCCGGTACTGGGTCCACGTTCGGTGCTGCGGTGCGGGCGGCCGGCCGTCAGGACTCATGGGCGGACGCTCGCAGGCTGTATCAGGGCTCAACCCGTTTCCTGGACGGCCCTGGCGAGAATCCGCAGGCCTTCTTCGATCTCTTCCGAGGAGACGGTCAGTGGCGGCAGCACCTTGACCACCTCGCTCTCGGGCCCTGATGTCTCCAGCAGCAGGCCCAGCTCGAAGGCTCGCCTGCAGACGGCGCCGGCACGGGACGGATCGGAGAACTGCATACCCCAGACCAGGCCGCGGCCACGGATTCGGGCCTCGGTCTGCGGGTGCTCCTCCCCGATGGCCAGCAGCGTCTGTTCGACCTGCTCGCCGCGGGCCAGGGTCTGCTTCTCCATCTGGCCGTCGGCCCAGTAGGCATCGAGCGTGGCGGCGGCGGTGACGAAGGCCGGGTTGTTGCCCCGGAAGGTGCCGTTGTGCTCGCCGGGCTCCCAGACGTCCAGCTCGCCCTTGAAGAGGCACAGCGACATCGGCAGCCCGTAGCCGCTGATCGACTTCGACAGCGTCACGATGTCCGGGACGATGCCGGCCTCCTCGAAGGAGAAGAACCCGCCGGTCCGGCCGCAGCCCATCTGGATGTCGTCGACGATCAGGAGCATGTCCTGGCGGTGGCACAGGTCCTGGAGCGCACGGAGCCACTCGGCGCGGGCGACGTTGATGCCGCCCTCACCCTGCACCGTCTCCACGATCACGGCGGCGGGCTTGTTCAGCCCGGAACCCTGGTCCTCCAGAAGACGCTCGAACCACAGGAAGTCGGGGACCTGGCCGTCGAAGTAGTTGTCGAACGGCATCGGCGTGCCGTGCACCAGCGGGATGCCCGCGCCGGCACGCTTGAACGCGTTGCCGGTCACGGCCAGCGAACCCAGCGACATGCCATGGAACGCGTTCGTGAACGAGACGACCGACTCACGGCCCTTGACCTTGCGGGCCAGCTTCAGCGCCGACTCGACCGCGTTCGTGCCCGTCGGGCCGGGGAACATCACCTTGTACGGCAGGTCACGCGGACGCAGGATCACGTTCTCGAACGTCTCCAGGAACGCCCGCTTGGCCGTCGTGGCCATGTCCAGGCCGTGGGTGATCCCGTCGCGCTCGATGTAGTCGATCAGCGCGCGTTTCAGCACCGGGTTGTTGTGCCCGTAGTTGAGCGATCCGGCACCGGCGAAGAAGTCCAGGTAGGAGTGTCCGTCCTCGTCCGTGAGCCGGACACCCTGCGCGCGGTCGAACACCGCGGGCCAGCCGCGGCAGTAGCTCCGCACCTCCGACTCAAGGCTCTCGAAGATACTCATGGCGGGCGAGTTGGTCGGCTTCATGACGCGCTCCTAGCATGGCGAGTATCCAGATGCTGGACTTCCGGCGACGGGACAGGTAGCTGGGCCAGCGGCCCGATGCGGTAAAGGTGTTCGGATTCGTGTGCGTCAGGGAAGAGCCGTGCGGGAAACAGCAGCTCGCGTTCCACCGGTGCCCCGTGCCGCTCGGCGAACGAGAGGAACAGCCGGTGTGACGCCTCGTTCTCCGCACCGATCGTCGTCTCCAGGCACTGGAGGACGCCCCGGGACTGCAAGCGGGCGGTGAGGTGATCCAGCATGGCCCCGGCCAGGCCACGACCGCGCCGGCCCTCGTCCACGGCGATTTGCCAGATGACGAGCGTGCCGGGCAGTTCGGGGCGGATGTACCCCGTCGCGAAGGCGATGGCCGTGCCCTGTTCGTCGCGGGCGACCACGGAGGTCGCCGCGAAGTCACGGCACCACAGCAGGTAGCTGTACGAGGAATTCGCGTCGAGCACTCGGGAATCCCGCGCGATACGCCAGGCCGAAGCACCGTCCTCGACCGTGGGCTCCTCCAGGTGCTCCTTCGACCTCACCATGGGTCCACACCTCCGTCTCACCGCAGTGCACAGGGCGGGAGTGTTCCCGCATGAAGCCGTACGAAGCCTGAACCGATCACGGAACCAATAATTACTATCGGATTTCACTCCCACAAATGCACCTTCACCAAAGCGCATCCAGTTCAACAAAGCGCATCCAGGACAATTCCACGCGTCAACTGTTTCCGTTTGTTCCTATTTCCGGGAGCTCCGCCGATTCATGATAGGCCGAAGGCCGCCCCCGGGCCACAGGAGACATTTCGCATGGATGTCGATCCGAAAGGCACAGGTGAGACATCCAGCGACTTCGATGCAGACCACATCGGCCCCCAGAAGTCCGGTGAGTTCGCTCTTCTCGTCATGGCGTTCGCGGAGAACGGCGAACCGCTGAACATCACCCGGCCGACCCCAACACATTTTCTCGCCACGGCGCGGCGTGCCACCAATCGGGTGATTTTCTCCCGGTTCACGCGACCGCACCGACGGCCGGTAAAGCCGCGATACACCCGAACAAAAGAGCGCCAGTTGCTCAGCGACAAAGGACCCGGGCTTTAGCGTATTAGCGATGAGTTGGCCAACGAAAGTACCGACCTGCGGCCTCTCGCTCCCCATGCCTTCCGCTGCTCCACCAGGCGAATTCCCTAACGTGCGTCACCCCGCTACCCGCCGACCGCGAGCCGGAACAGGAACAGGAACAGGAACAGGAACAGCAGCACGGTGCGGGGCAGGCAACCGCACGCCTCTTCGTTCCTTCCGCGCAACTGGAACCCCTGGCCCTGCCCAGAGGGCTGTGGCGGCTCGGGGCAGGCGTGCCGGTCTCACACACGGCACGCACCTCCGAACACGTGGCGGGTCGCCGCGCGTCGCACGGCAGCCGGCTCACCGCTCGCTCAGGGAACAGGCCGAGCAGGCTATGCGTCTGCGGCGTCCGCGCGGGCGGGCCCCGTCGAGCTCAGGACCGGCCTCGGGCGGTACTCCGCGCGGCCGGCGTGAAGACGTGAGGCGGTGCCTCCCTCACGGGCGGCCCTTCCTCCAGTCGTTGGAGCGTGGCGAACGACTGGAGGAAGGGAATCTCTCGCTGCCTCAGTAGAGGTAGGCGAACGACTTCACCTGGGCCGCGGTGAGGGCTCCGTCGAAGAAGCGGACGGTGTCCGCCCCACCGTGGAAGTACTCGCCCCAGCCGCCGTCGGCTGTGTGGCCACGGCCGACCTGGAGCGGGCCGGGGGCGTTCCAGGAGGCGTTGAACTCCGCGGTGGCCACGGCCTCGCCCTTGACGTACAAGGTGATGTGCCCCTCGGAGTCGTCGTACACGACGACCACTTCGTCCGTGTGGGACGTGGGAGCGCCGGCGCCACCGACAACGGTTTCCTCGGCACCGGTTTCACCACCGTGGGTGACGACCAGCTGCCACTCGGACGCGGCCGGGTCATAGCGGACCTTGAAGGCGTCGCTGTCGGCGTCGCCCTGGGACAGGACGGTCATCGGCCGGTCGGGGGTGGTGTCGGCGAACCGGACCCGCAGGCCGACGCTGTAGCTGTCGGCGGTGTCGGCGACGGGGGCACTGGTGGCGGCGTAGTCGTCGGTGCCGTCCAGGGCGAGGTGGTCGTTGCCGTCGAGGGCGTCCAGCGGGAACTCGACGCACTCCGGGTCTTCGAGGCAGGCCGCGATGTCAGGGGTGTAGAAGCCCACGCCCCCGTGCAGAGTGAGCGGCTTGTTCCCCTCACGGTCGGGTGCCACACCGTCATCGGTCCGCTCGATGTCCCAGGCTGCCACCAGATCGGCGGGACGGGGGCCCAGCGCCTCGATCTCCTTGCGGGGCACGACCCGGTCCCAGACGCGGACGTCACCGATCTCGCCCTTCCAGCGCGTGCCGGAGTCACCGCGGGCGCGGCCGATCTGGAAGGCGCCGGGAGCGGCAACCGGGGCCACGCCGGCCTCGGAGGCGACTTCCTTGCCGTTGACGTAGAGGCGGAGGGTGCTGTCCTCGGTGTCGTACAGGCCGGCCAGGTGGGCCCAGCCGCCGGCAGTGGCACTGCCGCCGGTGAGGGTGGTGGTGCCGTAGCGGAAGGCCCAGCGGGCCGGGCCCTCCTCGGACGGACGCAGACCGAGCGTGAAGGCGGAGGTGTCGTCGACGCCGTCCTGGCTCGCGGCCGCCATCGGGGTGCCGGTGGCGGCGGGGCGGACCCAGGCGGAGAGGGCGAAGGTCTTGGTGGTGTCCGCCGCGGGAGCATCGGGCGTGAGGTAGCTGTTGCCCCGGCCGTCGAGGGTGACGGTGGAAGTCAGGTCGGAGCGGGAGGGAGCGGGGGCGCCGAAGAGCACGCCGTCCTCGGCGCGGGCCGGCTGCCCGGCCTCGGCGGCGGCGGTGTCGGATCCGGCGGGATCGGCGAGGGTCCAGTGGGCGACGGGGGCGCGACCGGCGGCGACCCGCATGTAGTAGGTCGTCTGGGAGCTGGACCGCCCGGCACGGTCGACGGCGCGGACCTGTATGTAGTAGGGCCCGTTGTCCTCCGGCATCCAACGGATGGTGGCCGGTCCGCCCGGCTCGTCCGGCCGTACCCGGGTGGGCGCGATACCGATGCCGGAATAGACGTACTCGACGACGTCCTCGGACGGGGAGTCGAAGGTGAAGCTGCCGTAGACACCGACGCCGTCGTGCCAGCCGCTGTTGTCGTCCGGGTACTGCTCGGAGACGACTGTCGCGGGCTCGGGGCCGATCGCGTCGATGATGAACCGACAGGTGACACCGGGGGCTTCATCGCTCCAGGCGGAGGTCGCGCCTTCGTCGTCGACGGCCCGGGCGTGCCAGGAGACGACGGTGTCGGCCGGGAGGTCCGACGGCATCCGCCACAGCTGGGTGGTGGGCGACTGCACGGTGCCGGAGGCGTGGGAGCGGCGCTGCTGGAGACCGTCGGCGTCGGTCCACCAGGCTTCGAACTCGGCACCGGCCCGGTTGGTCTCCCACTCCTCGTTGTCCTCCGTCGTGTCCTCGACGGTGGCCCGGAGTTCGGGTGCACGGGGAACGTACACGGGCTGGTCGGAGCAGGCCTTGGTCAGGTCGGCGGTGAGGGCTCCTGTGCTCGGCTTGAGCGGAGGAAGGTTCTCCCCGGCCGCCGCTGCGGTGCCCGGGGTGGCGGCGAGAAGCACCGCTACAAGTCCCGTGACCGCGGCGCCGGTTCCGGCGCGCCGTCGAGAATGCGTGATCATGCGGTTGGGGCCCCCTGTTTCGTTGTCCGGTCTTCCGTCCGTGAGCGGTTCGCCGCCATCAGCTCGCACACGGCCACGCGGAGACCAGCAGATTTGATGCCCACCATCAAGCTCGGGCTGCACGACTATAGAGCGCTCTTCGAACGCATTCAAAAGAATTCTCGAAGTCGGGGCGGAACCGTGATCCGGCCGGTCCGCGCACCATCCGATGCGGCAACCCTCCGCGGATGGCGGGACTTTCCACAGGGGCGGGAGCCCAGGAGCCGGGCCCACTCGCGCACCGTCACGGGCGGAGTCCGCAGGCACTCCGTTGCGGCAGACGGTGGGGCGTGCCTAGTGCATGGTGAGTGCGCGGCACATGGCAGGTAGCAGGTAGCAGGTGCGTAGGCAGGTGCGTAGTCCGCGGCGCGCGCATGGCACGTGGCGCACCACTGCGCGGGAAGCGAGCAGATGGCTCTCGAAATCACGTGCAGCCACGCACCACTGCCCCTCCGATGGTCTACTCGTGCGCAGGTTCGACCGATCTGCACATGCCGCTCCGTCAGGCATTCCTGGCGCAGCAGCAACTCCGTTTGCGGACAGGACCCCAGAAGCCTGCCGACGTCGAGCTGCATCGGGGGCATGCGCACCACCCCCACGCACCGAACACTGCCGCGGTGCCGATTCCCGTCCGACTCGACACACGACGGTGTCGGCCAGGGCAACATCCCGGACTCCCCTGGACGGACAGGTGTTGTCGCGATTCCGACGTCGTGCCGCGAAGCCGGACACCCCGCACGAGGCGCCGGTGCGAGCGGGCGGGCATCTCATCCGGCCCGACAGGCCCGCGACGGCCTTGGTGTACAGCGCTTCCGCCGCACCTGGACCCGCCGGGCCCACCGGTGGAGCCGGTTCGGCCGCCCGCCGGAACTCGCCGCCGGTCGAGGCTGGATCAAGCCGGTAGCCGGACAAACATCGCGCGGACGCGATCATCGTATCGAGTTAATGTCGGCGACTTCCCTTGGTCCCGGGGGCGAAGCGGCCATTAGTGTTCCTCTGCATCTGGACGGTTTCCCGTTCACATACCCCTTTTCCCTCCTGTTGCCCGGTGACGTCCCTGTACACGCGTCACCCCTGATCAAGGAGAGCGTGCCCGATGACCGTCGACTCGAGCCCCGAAGCGCGACCGGAGATGCCCCCGCAGTCCAGCCTGGGTACGGCCGCCGCCCGTAACCTCGCCCATACGGCCAAGTCCGCCCCGCAGATGCAGGAGATCACCTCTCGCTGGCTGCTGCGCATGCTCCCCTGGGTGGAGACTCAGGGTGGGGCCTACCGTGTGAACCGCCGCCTGACCTACACGGTCGGCGACGGGACCGTCGAGTTCGTCCAGGACGGCGCCGACGTCCGGGTGATCCCCCGTGAGCTCGGTGAACTTGCCCTCCTGCGCGGCTTCGAGGACGTGGAGGTGCTGACCGCCCTGGCCGACCGGTGCGTCCAGCGCGACTTCCGCGTCGGTGAGACGCTGGTCGAGCGCGGGGCACCCGCGGACCAGCTCCACCTGATCGCCCACGGCCGCCTCAGCCAGACCACGGCCGGCAGTTACGGCGACGAGGTCGACCTGGACGTTCTCGCAGATGGCGACCGGTTCGGAGAGCACGCCCTGCTGGACGAGGACGCCCGGTGGGAGCACACCGCAGTCGCGGAGACCTCCGGGACGCTGCTCACCCTGTCACGCGCTGACTTCGCGGCCGTGCTGACCACGGCGCCGAGCCTCCGGAACCACATCGAAGAGTTCTCATCGCTCGCCGGCCGGCGGCAGAACCATCGCGGCGAGGCGGAGATCGCGATGTCGGCCGGCCACGTCGGCGAGTACGAGTTGCCCGGCGCGTTCGTCGACTACGAACTGAAACCGCGCGAGTACGAACTCTCGGTCGCCCAGACCATTCTGCGGGTCCACACCAGGGTCGCCGACCTCTACAACGGGCCGATGAACCAGACCGAGGAGCAGCTCAGGCTCACCATCGAGGCACTGCGCGAGCGCCAGGAGCACGAGCTGGTCAACAACCGGGAGTTCGGCCTGCTCCACAACGCCGACTTCAAGCAGCGCATCCAGACGCACTCCGGACCACCGACCCCGGACGACATGGACGCACTGCTCGCCCGGCGCCGCGGCACCAAGTTCTTCCTCGCGCACCCCTTGACCATCGCGGCGATCGGGCGCGGGTTCAACTCGCGTGGGATCTATCCGGACCACGTCGACCTCGGCGGCCAGCAGGTTCCGGCCTGGCGTGGAGTCCCGATCCTCCCCTGCAACAAGATCCCGGTGACCAAGGAGAGGACCAGCTCGATCCTCGCCATGCGTACCGGCGAGGAGAACCAGGGCGTCATCGGTCTGCACCAGACCGGACTGCCGGACGAGTACGAGCCCGGTCTGTCGGTCCGCTTCATGGGCCTCGACGAGAAGGCGATCACGTCCTACCTCGTCAGCACCTACTACTCCGCCGCCATTCTCGTGCCGGACGCGGTCGGCGTGCTGGAGAACGTTCAGATCGCCCGCTGGCCCCAGTAGCGGGACCGGCCCGAAAGGCTCGTCGCGACACCCCGCAGCTCTCCGGGGCGGTCGCGCACGCCCCGGAGGGCTTCCGGACAGCCGCCCACCCAACCAAGGAGCCATGGATGCCCGCGCCTGAGCTGCCACCTCCACAGTCGAGCCTGCCAGAGGCCGCTTACCGCTTCGGGGAGCACGTACGCGCGTCGGCGGCGGCCCGGGCCGTCACCGGCGGTCCGCCCTCGGCGTTCCCCTTGCCGGCCCCGCCCGTGATCTCCGCACCTGCCCGGCTTCCCTCCGACACCCCGGCAGCCGAGGTGCGGACACCGGGCCCCGGCCTGGAACGGATCCTGCGTGGCCCCAGCGGCCTGGGCACGGCGGGCCTGCGACTGGTGCTGCGGGAGGAGCCGCCGACGCCTTCGTGCCTCCCGGCGGGCGCGGCGGAAGGGACACCGGTCCCAGGCCTCTACCACCACCCGGTGCCCGAGCCCGACCCCATTCGGGTCGAGGAGGTCAGCCGACGGATCAAGTCCTGGGCGATGGACGAGGTCGCCCTCTATCCAGATGACTGGGAGGAGGAGTTCGACGGCTTCTCGGTGGGCCGCTACATGGTCGGCTGTCATCCGGACGCGCCCACCGTCGACCACCTGATGCTCGCCACACGCCTGATGGTGGCCGAGAACGCCGTCGACGACTGCTACTGCGAGGACCACGGGGGCTCGCCCATCGGCCTCGGCGAACGTCTTCTGCTGGCGCACACAGCCCTCGACCCCCTGCACACGACGGAGGAGTACCAGCCGCAGTGGGCGAAGTCGCTCCACGCGGACGCCCCTCGTCGCGCCTACCGCTCCGCCATGGAGTACTTCGTCCGAGCCGCCGGCCCCTCCCAGGCGGACCGGCTCAGGCACGACATGGCCCGGCTGCACATGGGATACCTCGCCGAAGCGGCCTGGGCACAGCTGGACCACGTCCCGGAGGTGTGGGAGTACCTGGCGATGCGCCAGTTCAACAACTTCCGCCCCTGCCCGACCATCACGGACACCGTCGGCGGCTACGAACTGCCGGCGGACCTGCACGCCCAGGCCGCCATGCAGAAGGTCATCGCGCTCGCGGGCAACGCGACGACCATCGTGAACGACCTGTACTCGTACACCAAGGAACTCGACGCTCCCGGCCGGCACCTGAACCTGCCGGTCGTGATCGCCGAACGTGAGGGCCTCTCCGACCGGGACGCCTACCTGAAGTCGGTCGAGGTCCACAACGACCTCATGCACGACTTCGAGACCGAGGCCACGGCCCTGGCCGCCGCCTGCCCCGTCCCGGACGTGCAGCGCTTCCTGCGTGGCGTGGCCGCGTGGGTCGACGGCAACCACCACTGGCACCAGTCCAACACCTACCGATACAGCCTGCCCGATTTCTGGTAAGAGAATGGAATCATCTGTGACCGACACCGAACTCACCGCCGCTCCCGCCCCCGCCTCCCTGCGCATCCCCCGCCCGGCGTCGCCCTACCAGGGGGACATCGCCCGCTACTGGGACGGGGAGGCCCGGCCCGTGAACCTGCGTCTCGGCGATGTGGACGGCCTCTACCACCACCACTACGGCATCGGTGAGGTGGACCACGCCGCCCTCGGCGACAGCGAGGACAGCGCGGGCGAGAAGAAGCTGATCGCCGAGCTCCACCGACTGGAGTCGGCGCAGGCCGATTTCCTCCTCGGGCACCTCGGCGACATCGGGCGTGACGACACCCTCGTGGACGCCGGCTGTGGCCGCGGCGGCTCGATGGTGATGGCGCACCAACGCTTCGGATGCAAGGTCGAAGGTGTCACTCTGTCGGCCAAGCAGGCCGACTTCGCCAACGGTCGTGCCCGCGAGCTCCGCTACCAGGACCACATCCGCGCCCGCGTCTGCAACATGCTCGCCACACCTTTCGAGACCGGGTCGGCCGCGGGCTCGTGGAACAACGAGTCGAGCATGTACGTCGACCTGGACGACCTGTTCGCCGAACACTCCCGCATCCTCCGGGTCGGCGGCCGCTACGTCACCATCACCGGCTGCTGGAACCCGCGGTACGGCCAGCCCTCGAAGTGGGTCTCGCAGATCAACGCTCACTTCGAGTGCAACATCCACTCGCGCCGGGAGTACCTGCGCGCCATGGCCGACAACCGCCTCGTGCCACAGGCCGTCGTGGACCTCACCCCCGACACTCTGCCCTACTGGGAGCTGCGGGCCACGTCCTCGCTGGTCACAGGCATCGAGGACGCGTTCATCAACTCGTACAGGGACGGGTCCTTCCAGTACCTCCTCATCGCGGCGGACCGCGTCTGAGCCCTTGCTGACCCGGGAGGGCCCGCCCCGTCGGGGCGGGCCCTCCCGGTGCCATGCCGGGCTCGACGAAGTGTGTCCGAGTGCCTTCGACGTCCTCGGTAACGCGTCCTGGTCAAGGCCCCGGGCGCACCCGGCCGTCCTGCGGGGGTCCGGTCGTCCCGTCACGGACGACCAGGACGACACACTCGGTGCCGGCATGAGTGTTCGCCGCGAGAACACGGCCCCAGCGGCCTGTCGAGGACTCCCCGGCCGGCCGCGTGGCCGTCACCGGTACACGCGCATCCCCCATGCGACCGGGGGCCGGACCGCTTTCATCGGGCCATCCGTCCGATTGCGGCCGTGCCGAGCTGGCACAGGCGGGAGCTTGCCCCCGGGTCAGCCCACGAGATCCGGCGCGCGCAGCATTTCGGACGGGATGCCCCAGGCGTCGACGAGGTCCACCGCGAGGGGCCGGACCTTACGGCAGAGGTCGTTCACCTCACGGCTGATCGCCTTGGAGCGCTGGACGGTCAGTCGGCCGTGCTCCATGAACCAGGCCCGGTCCGCCTCGATCGTCGACAGGGCGAACAGGTCGCACAGCAAGCCCAGCGCGACCTTGTTTCCGCTCGCGGGCAGCGCGCGCACCTTGTCGACGAACGCCTCCAGCACGAGCCGCTCGACGTGCGCGCGGGCGACCGCGATGACGTGGTCCTGGACCTGCGAGAAGACGGCGCCGGGACTGCGCTTCTGGTCGATCCCGCGCTTGAGCCGGCGGGCCACGCCGGCGAGCATGTGCTCCTCGCGGTAGCGGAGCATGGCGAGCTGGTATTCCGAGTCGAGCAGTCCGGCTTCCTGGTCCCACTCGTCGCCGCCCGGCAGCAGGTCACGTACCCGCTCGAGCAGCTTGTGGGCCGATGTCTTCTCGATGACCGTCTCGACCGCGAGGCTGGTGACGTAGCGGACCGTGCCGAGCTGGTCGAGGTCCTCGAATTCGCTCGCGTAGTGGGTGAGCAGGCCCTTGGCCACGAGCTGCAGCAGAACGTGGTTGTCGCCCTCGAAGGTGGTGAAGATGTCGCTGTCGGCCTTGAGGGCCGCGAATCGGTTGACGGCGAGATAGCCTGCGCCGCCGCACGCTTCACGGCACTCCTGGACGACCCGGGTGGCGTGCCAGGTAGCGAGTGCTTTGGTGCCGGCGGCCCGTGACTCCAGCCGGCGCCGCGCGTGCGCGTCGTCCTCGATCCCGGAGAAGACTTCGTGCAGTTGTGTACGCACGACGTCCTGCGCGAAGTGCAGGGCGTACGTGCGCGCGAGGAGCGGCAGCAGACGACGCTGATGCAGTCCGTAGTCGAGGAGCAACTGCTCCTCGGCGTCCGGAGTCGCCGCGAACTGACGGCGGCGCACCGCGTACTTGGTGGCGATCGCCAGGGCGACCTTGGCGGCGTTGACCCCGGCGCCGCCGACGCTGACGCGGCCCTGCACCAGCGTGCCGAGCATGGTGAAGAAGCGTCGGTCGGGGTTCTCGATCGGGCTCTCGTAGACGCCTTCGGTGGTGACGTCGGCGAACCGGTTGAGCAGCGCCTCGCGCGGCACCCGTACGCCGTCGAACCGGATGCGGCCGTTGTCGACCCCGTTGAGGCCCATCTTTCGGCCGTCGTCCTCGATGCGGACGCCGGGCGCCACCTCGGCTCCGGCCCGGATCGGCACGACGAAAGCGTGCACACCCTCGGACTTCCCGCCCACTTCCAGCTGGGCGAAGACGACCGCCAGCTCGGCGTGGCGGGCCGCGTTACCGATGTAGTCCTTGCTCGCCTGGTCTCCGGGAGTGGTGATGACGAACTCCCGGCCGACGGGGTCGTACTTCGCGAGGGTGCCGAGCGCCTGGACATTGGAACCGTGCCCGGTCTCGGTCATCGCGAAGCACCCCATCAGCTGCCCGGTGATCAGGTCCGGCAGATAGGCGTCGTGGTGTCGTCCGGTGCCCAGTTGGAGGATCGCGCCGCCGAAGAGTCCGAATTGGACACCGACCTTCACCAGCACCGACAGGTCGCCGAAGGCAAGCGTCTCGAACGCGGCGATCGAGGCTCCGATGTCGCCACCGCCACCGTACTCGCTCGGGAAACCCATGCCGGTCTGGCCCGTGGCAGCCATCTCGACCACGAGATCACGCACCCGCTCGCGAAACGCGTCGACGTCGAGCTCGTCGGCCTCCTCGAGAACGGATGCGTGCCTCACGAGGTTGGTCCGGACGAGGTCGCGGATCTCGGCGTACCCGCCGTCGAGTACCTCGGTCAGTGCCCGGACGTCGACCTCGGGCTGCACGTAACCGCTCGCAGCAGTGGATGTGTTGTCAGTGGCCATGCCACTTCGCTACCCCGCCCGGGAAGGATCAAGCGGTCGCCCGGCGCTCTCGGAGCCATACGGGGGAAGCCCGGGGGCCGTCCCTTCGCCCCGTCCCCAGCGGGCCGGTGTTTCCCGGGCGGAAGAACGCCTCCCTCCGTCCGGGCGCGCGATCAGGGTCTCACCAGCCGCGACGGTCGGCGATCAGTGCTCTGGGCCGGGGGTCCGGGCAGATGCGGGGCCGCAGCCGCTCAGGCCCGGCAGATCTCCTCGGGAAGCCCCGATGGCAGGCCGTGGCGCTCGTCCTGGGTGAGGTCGCGTCCGACGACCTCGCACAGGTGGTGTTTCCAGAGTTCGGGGTCGAGACGGATCAGGTCGAGACGGCCTCGTTCATCGTTCCCTCCCCCGAAACCCCCTTCGGACAGGGTCCGCAGCAGGGTCTTTCCGTCCTTGGTGGCTGCAACGAAGTACTGGTTCGCCGCGAAGTCGTACGTCTTGAAGCTGCTGGGGTCCGACAGTTGCTGGAAGCGCACGGAGCTTCCGTTGGCCACGTAGAACTCTCCGTCGTTCCCGGTGAAACTGAAGGTGAACCCGTCGCCGGTGAACCTGTCGTTCGAGCCGAGCGGCCCGAGTGGGCCGACCAGCCTGCTCGGCCGTTGCCCAGCCCCCGCCGACCACAGCTCCAGCATGCCGCCCGGCGTCTTCGCGGCTGCGTAGCGGCGGCTGGTGTCAAGAACGGCGGTTTCGACGTCCGGGCCGAGACGGACGCGTTTGCCCTTCTGCTCCTCGCCTGTGCCCAGATCGATGGTGTACAGCACGGGGTCGCCGTAGGCCGTGATCTGTGCGTGGCCCGCATCAGGGCGGCTGTTCAGTACGAAGTCCGGGCCTGAGGCCTTCCCGGTCGGGTCGGAGCGCTGTGGACGTCTCTCACCCAGCTTGAGGTCGCGGGCGTCGATGGTCTCGGACAGGCGGCTTCCGGTCCGGGCGTTCCAGTGCTCGATACGGCCGCCGGAGAGTGTCAGGAGCTCATCACCGCTCCGGAAGAAGATGAGCGTCATCGGGTCCCCGACTCCGCGCTCGTCGACAGGAGGCATGAGCGTGTTGATCTCCGCCACCTTCCTCAAGGACGGGATCTGCCGGACCAGGATCTTGTTCCGGCCGACCACGTCCGCCACGAGGGTTCCTGCGCCGTTGACCGTCAACGCGTTCTCCACTGCGGGGTCGACTGCCGCGAGTGGTTCGGGTCGCTTCACCGAGGAGGTGATCCGTCCGGAGGCCGCGTCGACGAGCGCCAGGGTTTCCCCGGTGTCGGGCTCGTCCCAGTGCTTTACACGGGCCAGCAGGGTCTTCCCGCCGTCGATCAGACGGGGCACGCCGACAATGATGTCGGAACCGTCGACATCACTCGGGGTCAGTGACAGAGCGGTCAGTGCGTCATTTCCGTCGGCGACTGTCAGGACGAGTGGCTGGTGTGCGTCCTGAAGGAGACGGCCGACGGTCTTCCCGTGCAGCGGGGCCTCGGACCGCTGCACGCGGCGGCCCTGACGGGCGTCGACGACTGTCCAGGTGTTGAATTCGCTCGCTGCGTAGCGCTCACCCTTCTCGTCGACGGCTATGGTTTCGCAACCAGCGGTCTCCCTCTTGTCGGTGTAGCTGCTCAGCACCCGGCCGTCCGTCACACGCAGGGCCTGGTAGACCTTGGTCTCCTCTTTCTCCACTTCGCGGCAGACGACCAGCACGCCGCCGTCTCCCGACAGGCCGATGCCCGAACCGTACGACGAACCGTTCTCGACATCATCCGCCAGCTCGCGAACCGTCCCTGTGCCGACATCCACGGCCGTCAACGAGGTTCGGGTCAGGTCGGTGCTGCTCTGGACGATGAGCGTGTCCTCGTCCTGCCCGTACCACACGGACTCGTCGTTCCAGGATGCCCGGCGGGGCACTTCTCGTCGGCGTTCCGTGGCCAGATCCCACACCCACAGCCGTCCGTCTGCCATCGTGGCCAGGTGCCCGGCGTCCGGTGAGAAGGCCATGAGGCCACTGTCCGTGCTCGCCAAGCCCATCAGGCCGGCGATTTCTTCGAACTGCGCGGCTTCGAGGGTGCGTGGGGCCCCGAGCAGGCCCTCCGGTTCGTCAGCAGTGAGGTCGACATCGTGCCAGGTGAACTTCCCTGTGGCCGAGACGTAGGCGACCCGCCGCCCGTCCCGGCCGACCAGCGGATGGAAGGCCATCTCGTCGAGACCGAGCTGGAGCCTTCGTGTCTCCCCGGCCCGACGTACGAACAACGTGGCGCGCCCGTTGTCGGACGTCGCCAGCGTCACCGTGCCGTCCACGCTCGTTGCCGCGCTTCGGATCTTCCCCTCGGTCCCGGTCAGCACCCACGCGGCTTCCTTGAACTGGTCGTACCTGCGGAGCACGGCGTTGCGGGCTTCATCCGTCGGCGCGATCTCGTAGGCCCCCATCGCGATCAGCGCGGCCTGTCCGGGATCCTGCTTCGCCACTTCGGCGGAGAGATTGGCCAGCAGACGCGATCGCCCCTCCGCCTCTCGTCCGATGCTGATGTGTTGCTGGTAGACGAGAAAGGTGCCGAGGCCCGCGATCAGGGCAAGCACCAGGGCGGCGGCGGTCCAGGCGGCGCGGATGCGCGCCCGGCGTCCACGCTGACGCTGTCGGGCGCGCTCAAGGAAATCGCGCTCATCCGAACCCAGCTCCCCCTCACGCTCCTTCAGCCAAACTTCGATGGAGGCCAGTTGCAGGGCGCCGGGCAGCAGGTCCGACGGTCTGTCCTCCTTCGTCCACCGTTTGTGGTCGTGGTTGAGCTCTGCCCGGCCGGCCAGGAATCTGCTGTCCGCCCGCACCTGCTCCTTCAACGCCGGCCAGACGTTGATCAACGTCTCATGCGCGAGTTCGGCGGTTTCCGATTCGTTCCTGCCACCGCGCAGCACCAGCAGTCGCCGTGCGGCGAACGACCTGGCGAGCTCCCACCCGGAGTCGCCTGCCTCTTCCCGGGTGAGCCTGCGGCGCAGTGGCGTATCGCTCCCGGGCAGCACCCTGACCAGGCCCCTGAGGAGTCGTTCGGCCGCGGCCTCGTCGTCCTCCCCGACGCAGCTCTTCCAGGCCTCGTCGCAGTGCTTCTCCAGTGCACCCTGCATCCCGTGCATCGCGTCGTACGCCGTCATGCGCAGCCGGCCGGCGAACTGCTCGTCCCACAGCTGCTTCAGCACGAAGCCGAGGAGGGGCATGCCTTCCGGTTCCTGGCACGCGTCGTCCAGGATGCGCTGAGCCAGTCCTGGGTCATAGGTCACCGCCGGGGCCTTGTCCAGCGGCTTGGTGATCACTTCGCCGAGCTGCTCCCGGGTCATCGGTGTAAGCGGGAGAGTCCTGCTGTTCCGCACCAGGGAGCCGAGCCTGGGGTGTTTGAGCGCCGCATCCATGAAGTCGGAACGAAGTGTGACCAGCAGCCGTGATCCGGTACCCGCACCACCTCGTGGGAAGAGCAGCCGGGCGGCTTCGTCGGTCTCCGCCTCGGCTCGGTCCAGGAGGGCCTCGGCCTGGTCGAGAACGACGAGGTACTTGCCGCCCGCCCTGCCTCGCAGACGGTCCAGCGTGTCCACGAGGCCCTTGTCCGCGAGCCACCCCTCCACCTGATCGACGCTTTCCGCCCTCTGGTCCCCGTACCGCCCCGTACGAGCGGCCTCGTAGAGGTCGGTGGCCAGTCCGGCCGACAAGGACCCTTCGATCCCCGCGTTCACCACCACCGCGTCGTAGTTCTCCCCGTTGTCCCGCCGCATCCTGGGCACCACGCCCGCCAGAGCCATCGAGGACTTCCCGCAGCCCGACGGCCCGCAGAGGATGACGGCGGGGTGGTCCCCCTTCAGCGCTGTGACCACTTCCTCGATGTCGGCGCTGCGCCCGAAGAAGATCTCCTCGTCGCTCTCCTGGAAGGCGGCCAGGCCACGGAAGGGGTCCCGGGTCAGGGCGCGAGCAAGGTCGGGCAGCTTCTGCAGTACCGCTTTCACACTGATCGCGAAGGCCTGCTGGGTGTCGTCCTGCTTCCTCTGGGCCGCGACGACGATGCCGACCACCGCACCCCGCTGATCGTCCCAGACAGGGCTGCCGCTGTAGCCCGCGGTGACGTGAGCCGTACGTGTGTCGGCTCGGGAGAGCTGGATCCAGTCTCCCGACGACTTCCCGCTGAGTTCCCCGCGGTGCCAGACCATGCCCAGCTCACCGTCGGGGAATCCGACGGTGCGCACCGGGCGGCGCGAGAGCTCGTCGGAGCCGGCTACAGGCAGTGGGCGTGTACCGGGCACCGGCTCGCGCAGTCGTAGGACCGCCAAGTCACCGCGGTGCTCGGGCTCCTCCGGTATCCACTGCTCGACCTCGGCGGTGAAGTGCTCCCCTCCGGCCCCTTCGGCGAGGGGGAAGTCGAGCCGCACCGTGGTTCCGACGGCGACCGCGAGGTCTCGCCCCCTGTCCTGCGCGTCCGATACGACATGTGCACAGGTCAACACCCGGTCCGGGGTGACGAGTACGCCTCCTCCGACGATCGCGCCGTTCACTCCCCGGACCCGGACGACCGCCGCGTTCAGAGTCTCGTCGGCACCCCGTGCGTCATCCCCCGTCACCGCGACCTCCACATTCCCCAGCGAGCCGGTCAGGTCAACCTAGCTGGCTGCGGGCTCACTCGGATTCTCCGTGTCACTTCCGTGCCACGTCAGGCTCACGGAGAAGTTGGCCGCCGTCGCGGTACTGGCGATGACCACGTCCGCCTCGGCCGACAGCGACACACCGAACTCCAGCGTGATCTCGTCCGGTGCGTTCGCCATCCCCCGGAACCTGCCCACGAAGCTCTCCGCCACCGGCCGCACGGTGTCCAGCATCTGTCCGAACGACCGCTCCGCCCGGGCTACGGAGCGGCCTCCGCGCCCCACTCTCACAAGGGACTCGTCCACCTCACGGATCTGGACCCGGATCGTTTCGCCGCTGTCGTCCCCCAACGGCACCTCAACTGTGTGGACAGGGCGTTCACTCACGGCAACCTCCAGCACTAGGAGTCGGGATCATAGCGAAAGCCGAGGCGACGGGCCGTCGCACGGCAACGAAGAGGTTCGGGCTTCCGATCTACGGGCCGCTCCGGCCGTACGAGAGACGCCGGGCGAGCTCGCTGCCGACAGCACCTCACACAGCGGAGTGCCGGGAAGACGACTCCTCGGCCGGGCGGACCCGGCGGCCGCCCACCTCGACGGTAGGCGTCGGCACGACAGCATGGGAGTGGTGTGCGTCGAGGGTGTGACGAGCCGCTCTCGCCGGCCCCACAGGTCGCCGGGCCGACGCCGTTGCAGTGGGACCGCACCTCGGTGTGTGACCGGCGCACCACGCCGAGGTTCCTTCAGCGGCGGGGACGTCGTGACCAGGAGTGACGGACGTACAGGTGAGGCTGACGAAAACCGGGGAATAAGTGGCGACAGACGATGGGAGGTTGCCATGGATGGCAGAGATCTGGAACTTGGCGAGCTTCTGGCCGCAGCGGAGTCCGCGCCGCCCGGGGAGTCCGTCGGCGTGCTCGCGCACGACCTGCGCAAGCGCTTCGGGGCGGAATGCGTGTCGTTCCTGTTCGTCGATCTCATGGAGCAGCGGCTGCTGCGCCTGAACGCACCCACCGAGGGTGACATGGCGGACGCTGCGGAACCGATCGAGTTGCAGGGCAGCATCTACGACTCCGTTCTCCGCAGCCAGTGCCAGCACGTGGAACCGGATGGTCAGGGCGGACGGTGCGTGATCTCGCCTGTGAGCAATCGCGGCGACTGCATCGGTCTGCTGGAGGTGACACTGCAGTACGCCGACGACACCGTGCTCGGACAGATCAGGGACGCAGCCCACGCGCTGGCCTACATCATCGTCACGGACAGCCGCTTCACCGACCTGTACCACGCCGGCCGCCGCACCACTCGGACCAGCCTGGCCGCGGAGATCCAGCATCAGCTGCTCCCCTCGGCCTCCTGCTGCGAGGCTCCCCAGTTCACCCTCGCCGCAGGTCTTGTCCCGGCCGACGACATCGGCGGCGACACCTACGACTACACCCTCGACCGGGACACGCTGCATCTGTCCATCACCGATGCCATGGGCCACGACACCGAGTCGGCCCTGCTGGCCACGTTGGTCACGGGTGCGTTGCGCGGAGCCCGGCGCACGGGCTGCGACGCCCTCGATCAGGCCCATCGCGCCCACGAGGCACTGCTGAGTCACAGTCGTGGGCTGGCCACCGGACAACTGCTGTGCATCCGGCTCGAGACGGGCACGTGCGAACTGGTCAACGCAGGGCATCCCTGGCCTCTGCGCCTGCGGGACGGCGCTGCCGAAGCCGAGGAGGTCCAGCTGGCCGTCAACCTGCCGTTCGGCGTGGCAGCCCCCACCTCCTATCAACTCCAGGAGCTTCAGCTGCACCCCGGCGACCGCCTGGTCCTGCTCACCGACGGCATGCAGGAACGCGGTGCCGCCGCCGTCGATCTGGCCTCTCTCGTGCGCGAGACCCGCGCCTCGCACCCCAGGGAGGCCGTCCGCGCAATGACCACAGCGGTACTGGCTGCCTGCCGGGGCAACCTCAACGACGACGCCTCAGTCGTCATCCTGGACTGGCACGGCACCGAAGGGTCCGCTCCGCGAGGTGCTCGCGCACCGGGATGACCCGCTCCGGCTGCGTGGCGTCCGGCAATGGCGGCTTGCCCCGGCCTCCGGGGGAGGACACACACTCCGGCACGTCGTGAAGACCGCTTCGACGACTGCCCGAAGACCCCGATGACGCCCCGGCCACGGTGCGCGTACACGGTGCGGAGCCAACCGCTGCGCGGTGTCCGCGGCATCCGGTGCCGCCGGAGTCAGCCCGACTTCGGCGGCTTCTGTGTGTCGAAGGCGAAGAGGGTGTTCTCGGCCGCGGCGACGATCACCGCACGGCCCGCAACGGTCACGCGGGGGCTCGCGCCCTGCTCACCCGTGAAACCATCGGCCTGCGGATCCGTCGTCCACAGCTGTCTGCCGTCGTGCGGCGACAGCGCGACCACCCGCCCGGTGGCCGAGCTGAAGTACAGCGCGCCCGCATCCGCGACGGGGCCCGACGCGCCCTCCACGCCCGTCTGCCGTGCCCACTTCTTCCGGCCGGTCGCGGGGTCGAGCGCAGTGACGAGACCGGTCTGCCCGCTCACGTAGACGGTGCCGTCCGACATGCCGGGCGTCCCCTCGTACGTCTTGGCCAGTCGGGCGTACGTGACCTTCCGCGAGGCCGGGTCGACCCGCGCCACCCCGTCGTACCCGGTCAGCGCGGTTCCCTCCATGTGCGCCTGAAGGAGTACGAGCCCGCCGTCGTCGACGCCCACCGGGACGGCGGGGCCGTCGACCGCGATGGGCCCGCCCAGTGTCCCCGAGGCGCGGTCGACCACGTACAGGGTGGGGTGACTCACCTCCGAGGCATCCACTTCCGCATCCGTCGCGCACATCGCGAGGAGCTGTGGGCCCGTCATGACGGGAGCACACTGTGTGCCCGCGGGGAACGATGTCGTCCAAGTGACCTCGCCGCTGTGCGCGTCCCGGGCCTCGAAGCGGGAGTTGGAAGCGTCGACCGTCACGACGGCCGAGCCGGCCACCGTGGCGTCCTGGCTCCGGCCCGTGACGGCCGTCGACTGGGCGCCGGTCGGCACGGACCAGAGCTCCCGGCCGTTGTCCGCGTCGATGGCCACCACCTCGCTGGAAGGGTCCTGCGGGGCGTCCTGGGCGGCGAAGCGGTATCCGAGCACCGTGTCGTCGGTGACGCCCACAAGGTGCATGCCCTGGACGGGGACGCCCGGACTCTCCGCCCTCCATACCTGCGAGCCGTCCGTGGCCCTGATCCGGGTCGCGACGACACCGCCGCCGCCGCAGAACAGCGCGTCGTCACGCGCGACACAACGCAGTTCGTCGGGGATGCCCTCGCCACCGCTCTCCACGGTCCTGCGCCACGGCTCGAAGCCGTCCGGCAGGGCGGCAACCGGGGCCGCGACGCTGTTGCCCTTCTCACCGCCGCCGTTCTCCCCGAAGCCGCCCGCCTTCAGCGCGGCGACTCCCCCACCGATCGCTGCCACAGCTACCGCGGCCGCGAGCACAGGACGCCATCGGCGACGCAGACGACGGCCGACGGGAGTGCTCCCCGTACCGGGACCGGCCGGGTCGGTGGCCCGGGTGTGCGGGGCGGCCGGCTTCGCGAGGTGCTGCAGGGTGACCGTGTCGCGGGTGCGGCCCGCACCGTCGCCGCCGCCGTCGGTCCCACCGAGGTCGGCCGGCAGGTCCCGCAGCAGCACGAGGAGTTCGTCCGCCGAAGGCCGCCCCTCGGGGTCCTTGTCCAGGCAGGACTCGACGACCGCGCGCAATGCCACCGGGACGGCACCGAGCGACGGCTCCTCGTGCACCACCTGGTACGCCGACAAGTAGGGGCTGTCCGCGTCGAAGGGCCCGTGGCCTGTCGCCGAGTACACGAGCAGCGTCCCGAGCGAGAAGACATCGGACCGCGGCCCGACACCACGGGGCGCCTGCAACTGCTCCGGCGACATGAAGGGCGGCGTACCTATGACCCGCCCGGTCATCGTCAGCGTCTGCTGGTCCGCGGCGCGCGAGATGCCGAAGTCGATGACGCGCGGGCCCTCGGGCGAGAGCACGACGTTCGACGGCTTCAGGTCACGGTGGACCACCCCCACCCGATGGATGTCACGCAGCGCCTCCGCCAGCCCGATGGCGAGTCTCCTCAGCTCCGCTCCGTCCAGTGGGCCCTTCGTGGCGATGCGCTGGGCGAGCGTGTGCCCCTCGATGTAGGTCGTCGCCATCCACGGCTGCTCGGCCTCAGGTGCGGCGTCGACCACGGCGGCGGTGAACGCGCCACTCACCCGCCTCGCCGCCGCCACTTCCTGCCGGAAACGGATGCGGAACTCCTCGTCTCCCGCGAACTGCTGGTGGATCAGTTTGATCGCGACAGGTCGCCCCGAACTCGTACGGGCCAGAAAGACCGTGCCCATGCCACCCGAGCCGAGCCGCGCCTCAAGTGGATAGCCGCCGATCTCGGCTGGATCACCTCCGCGCAGCGACACTCTTCCCGACCTCCCGTTCCCCGTGCACCTTGCCACCACGGGCCTGCGTACCTGTCCTGCATACAAACTAGCCGCAGGGCGTCACAGCAGAGCGAAGCGGGTGACGACAGGGAGCTGAGGGCTGTTCCCGCCGTACTCCACGAAGTCGAACGTGCGTGTGCCCGGCGGCCTGTCGTCGAAGGAGGCCAGGTGAACGTCTGCACCGGGAAACGAGCCCGGCTGTTGCTGGCGCGGGCGCAGGTCCGTGGCGCGGCTCCGCGCCCCCTCAGCCGAACAGGGCGACGGCGATCGAGACGGGGACGCCCACCACGACCGCGAGGACGAGAGCGGCGATCTCGGTGGCGATGAAAACCAGGAAGTAGTCACCGTTGTGGCTCCACGTGGCGTCCCTCGCGCAGGCGCGGAACGACAGCGACAGGGCGAGGAACGGTCCGAGGATCATCCCGGTGACGGCGACCCACGTACCCAGCGCGTAGCCCGACAGCTCGTGGGCCCTGCCTCTCACCATTCGCACCTCCACGGTGTTACCGGGCTCGTGCGACCGGGCGGCCTTGTCCAGCGTGATCTGACGTTCGGGTTCGCCCCCCGACCGAGGCGTGTACGTGCCGGTGCAGTTGGTGCCGTCCTGATAGCCCTGCCAGTCGGTGACCTCGTAGCAAGAGGAGATCCTCACGACGCCGTCCACGGGGCCGAGCCCCAGGACGGCTGCCAGGTGAGGTGCCGGAAGCAGCCAGATCAGCCACCCGGCGACAGCGAGACTGACCACCGCTCCGGTCAGGCCCACCCTCCGCTCCCACGTCCCTTCCGCTCGCGCCACACCGTCTCCCCTCCTGGAAGGCGACCGTCACGCAGACCGCCCGCGAGGTGTTCGGCTTCCTGGACCGACCACGACTCTCCCACCGACTACGGCGTCGCGAGTCCGTGGTTTCCCTGACGTGCCGTACGTAGTCCAGGGTGTGTGAGGTCGGCCGCCCGGCCACTCCACCGAGCCCTCGGCAGCGGATGCTGCGAGGATCGCCGGGCGACCGGAGAAGGTGGAGGGCGAACTGCCCGCCTGTGACGACAGCCTGCTCGACGGCTCGGATCCCGCCCCCTCGGGCAGATGCAGGTCTTCCTCTCGATTGATTCCCCGTCTCGGCCGAGCTGCTCCATTCCGAGGCCGAGGGAGACACGGTGAGCGGGGCCGGGGCGTCGGGCAGTCCTCGGCCTTCGGCTCAGGTGCCGTCCCGCGAGCAGCGCCGGTCTCGTACCGCGACGGCATCACGACACCGGTGGCAGGCCAGGTGCCGTTCCTGCCCTCGGACCGGGCGCGTCGGTGAGCCGCAGCCGGGCGCCCAGGGTCGAAACCCCGGCTCCCGGACCGGGGATGCCAGGGACTGCGGCTGCGGCTGCGGTGTCAGCCTGCTGAAGTATCCTGCCCGCCACCGCACACCGACTCGGAGGACCAAGAGAATTGTCCCGCCTTTCTGCCTTCCCGCTGCCCTTCCATGCCTCTCGTTCCATATCGTTCGCGACACCCAGAACGCTGCGGGAACTCCAGATGATGCAGTGCAGCTCGCATATCCGGGCGAAGCCGGGGTGGTTCGACAAGATGAACGACGCCGGCATCGTCGCCAGGTGGACGCGAGAAGCGGTCGCCCAAGGGCTCACCGAAGCGCAGGTCAGTTACGTGCTCGCAGAACTCGTGCATTACGCGGCGCTGCGGGACGGACGAACCGGCATCGAGGTGTCCGCCGTCGACGGGGTGTGGCAGTCGGACACACTGGTCGACGACAAGCTCAGATCCCGGCTGCGCGAGGCGGTCCGGGTTCTGGAACAGGTCCCGGAAACAGAACGGGACTGGCATCCCGGATCCGACGGCCAGGTGCTCGATCTGGTGCATCCCTCACTGTTCTGCTTGGTGAGAGAGGTGAGCGGTGCGCCCGAGCGGGCTTGGCAGAACCCGACGGACCGCTACTCGAAGTACGAGTTCTCGGAGAAGTTCCAGTGGCTGCCCACGGACGTCGACATCAGTGCCGACGGCGATGTCACCTTCCGTTCGTACGTCAACAACGTCCACCCCGAGACTCATCACGAACTGGCATCCGTCCTGCCGGACTTGTTCGCGCGCTTCCGCCCGCTGCTGGAGAACGTGCTCACCGATCTTCACCATCCGAGGCCCCTGCGGATCGAGGCCGATCCCTATGGGTGGTACGACTCGGAGCCGGAACATCCGGACAAGTCATCATTCAGCGATGACGGGGCCTACGCGGAAGCCCTCCGCGCATGGGAGGAGGCCCAGGACGACTGGTGGGAGAACCGTCGCCCCGTGGTCCCGGACGCCCCGTCCTTCACCCCGCCCGAGTTGCTCGATGAATCCGCCCGAGTCGACCTGCGCGGCCGTCGTCTCCAGGTCATCGTCAAGCTCGCCACCATTCACCTCACCCCGGACAAGCCCGAGTACGACGGCGGTTCCTGGCATGTCGAGGGGATGATGAACGAGCGGATCGTCTCGACCGGCATCTACTACTGGGACAGCGAGAACATCACCGAGAGCCGACTGGGCTTCCGGGCCGCACTCGACGATCCGGACTACGAGCAGAACGACGACAACGGTCTCCGTGAGGTCTACGGCCTGGAGGACGAAGACGCACTGAACCAGACGCTGGGATCGGCATCGACCCCAGCCGGCCGCTGCCTGGCGTTCCCGAACATCCTGCAACACCGTGTCAGCTCGTTCCGCCTCACGGACCCGGCCCGCCCGGGATATCGCAAGATTCTCGCGTTCTTCCTGGTCGACCCGTCGGAAAAGATCGTCTCTACATCCGATGTGCCACCGCAGCAACCTTGGTCCGACACCTCGACCATGACGCTTGAACGCGCCAAGGACTATCGCGAACAGCTCATGCGGGAACGCAAGTTCTTCGTCGACGAGCACAACGAGCAGCTCTACGAACGCGAATTCTCCCTCTGCGAGCACTGAACCTCTTCCGTCCCGAATGCGTTCGGGTGAGAAGAGTGAGGACGGCCTGGTGACAGCCCCGATGCAGATGCCCCGTCGGAGCGGTCGCCAGGCTTTCGGCATCCTCCGGGCCCTCCGGCCCCTCGGGCAAGGTGGTGCGGGTTTCACCGATGGCGCCCGGCCGTCCCACGAGCTCACCCCGGGTCACTTCCGCCCGGAGGTCAGCTGACGTCCTCACCATGCCGAGGCTTCGGAGCGCCCGGTGGTACGAAGCACGCGGTGATGGTCTTTCCCGACGCCTGCGGATGCGTGGCCCAGCCGTCGGCGAGCGCGTCGACGATGGCCAGTCCGCGCCCCCCGGTCGTCGTGAGGTCTTCGGGCTGCTTGGCGGGGGGCAGGGGATCGGAGTCGTGGACACTCACGTGCAGGCAGTGACTGTCCCAGGTGAGAACCAGCTGGGCATCGCTGTGCGCGTGCACGTGCGCGTTGGTGATCAGCTCGGAGACACTGAGCAGAATCGAGTCCACCACTTCGGGGGCAGCCTTGGTCCACTCCAAGGAAGCCAGGTGGTCCCGCGTCCACCGGCGGCCGGCCCGCACCCCTTGTGACACCGGAAACGACTGAGCCCATCCCATCGCCCGCAGCGATGTGTCCTTCGCCATCGGCCCTCCCTCACTCCGCTCTCCTCACCCCTACTACCCCAGTCTTCGACGCGCACCCCGGTCAGCTCCCGCAGCGCCCTCCATCGCACCGTCCTCCACTCCGCCGGACTTCGCGCGTCGAGTGACCTGAGGGGCGGATCCGCCCGGGGAAATGAGCGGCAGGGTCCCCCTGGTGCGCGGTACGGTGCGCCGATGTCAGCGATCAAGAAGTTCCAAGTCACCTTCGACTGCGCAGAACCTGGGCGTCTCGCCCGCTTCTGGTGTGAAGTGCTGGGGTACGTCGCACCAGAACCGCCGGAGGGGTTCACCACGTGGGACGATTTCAACCGCACCCTGCCCCCTGAGAAGCAGGATTCGTGGTTCGCCTGCAGTGATCCCTCCGGCGTGGGCCCGCGCCTGTACTTCCAGCGCGTCCCCGAAGGAAGAACCGTCAAGAACCGGGTGCATCTCGACGTCCGGGCCGGCACCGGACTCGTGGGGGACGAGCGCCTCGCCACGCTCGAGGCCGAGTGCGCACGACTGGTCGCGCTCGGTGCGACACACGTACAGACGCTGTACGCCGATGGGGAGAACGAGTCGTGCATCCCGATGCTGGACATCGAGGGCAACGAGTTCTGTATCGACTGAACCCACTCCGAGACGGGGAGGTGGGGATCCACCGGGTCCGCCTCCCCTGGGCCCCTGGGCGCAGCGCTGCCCGCCCTCACGCGATCCAGGGTTCCGGATGACGCCGGCCCGGGGTGTGGACGGCAGTCCCGCGGCGGGGCCACCGTCATCGCGGTGCGGACCGGTCACTCGGCGGCCGACGCCTCGGAGACGTCGGTCATGCGCCTGCCGACGCGGGCTGTGGTCTCGCGCAGCCAGATGTGGGCCGCGTCGTGCGTGTGTACCGGATGCCACCACATCGCCTCCCGCAGCGGCACCGCTTCGTACGGGGGCTCCACTGTCCGCACGGCGGCGAGCGGTGCCAGGAGCCTGGCCAGGCGTGCCTGGATCAGGGCGATGCGCCGCGTACCCGCGACCAGCAGCGGCAGCAGCTGAAAGCTGTCGACGGACACCTCCACGCGCGGCTCGATGCCGAGCACGCCGAGCTGGCGTACGGCTGGAGCGTCGTAGGTCCGCTGGTAGGTGACCCAGGGCAACCGTCCCAGATCGCCCAGGGTGAGCCGGTCGTCCACGTCCGGATGGTCGTCCGCGATGAGGAACGCGCAGCCGGCGAGCCGACCATCCTCGCCCAGCCGCCGTTTTCAGCGTTCAGGACGCGGACCGGAGCCTGCGTCTCTTTCAGGCTCGGCGCTCAGTGTTGCGCAGCCCCGTCAGGAGAATGTGGAGCAGATGCTCGGCTCGTCGGGGTGCGGCTTCGTCCGTGCGCGTGAGCAGCTGGTAGATGACGGAGCCGATGAGGGCGTCGGCGACCGCTTCGAGGTCGGCGTCGGCACGGAATTCGCCGCTCTCCACTCCTGCACGGAGGCGGCTCACGATGATCTCGTACTGCGTGCGGGTGTGCTGCCGGTAGAGGTTCTCGGCGTCGTGCGGGCTTTCTGCGGCGGCAGCGACCAGGGCGAGGACCATCGCCGCATGGTGCGGGTCGCCGACCGACGCCGCGTACGCCCGGAACCAGTCGGTCAGTTGCTGAGTGGTGGTGCCGGTGACGTGTTTCCCGGGCGGGACCATGCCGGGCACCGAGGCGAGGAAGCTGTGCATCACGGCATCGGCGACCAGGGCGGCCCTGGAGGACCAGCGGCGATAGACCGTCGGCTTGCCCACCCCGGCGGCGACGGCGACCTTCTCCATCGAGAGCCCCGCATAGCCGTCGCGCAGAACGACATCCCGTGCCGCTTTGAGGATGGCGTCGTCCCGCGTCGCATCCCTGGGCCTTCCGGGCCGTCGAACCTCGTCCATGGCACCCCATCCTACGAGTAGGATTCAATTACGAAACGTACCGTAACGTTTATAGGAGGGGCTCATGGGCACGAACGTGGTCGTCGTCATCGGCGCAGGCGGAATGGGTCAGGCCATTGCCCGGCGCCAGGGCCCGGGCAACAAGGTGCTGCTTGCCGACTTCGACGAGAAGACGCTCGCCGGCGTCGCGGATCTGCTGCGCGGCCAGGGGCACGACATCGTCACCCGGGCGGTCGACGTTTCGTCGCCGCCCTCGGTCACCGCCCTCGCGAACACCGCCGCGCAGCTCGGACCCGTCACCCAGGTCGTGCACACGGCCGGCCTCTCTCCCGTTCAGGCCTCCGCCGCCGCAGTCCTGAAGGTGGATCTGCTGGGTACGGCGCTGATCATCGAGGAGTTCGGTCGGGTCATCGCTCCGGGTGGCGCCGGTGTGGTGATCTCCAGCATGGCAAGTCACATGCTCCCGGCCCCTCTGAGCGCGGAGCAGGAGAATGCGCTCGCCCACACCCCGGCCGAGGATCTGCTGAACCTGCCCTTCACAGACCCCGAAGTCCTGGGACAGGGCACCTACGGTCTGGCGAAGTACGGCAACCGGCTTCGCGTCCAGGCAGCCAGCGCCTCTTGGGGTGCGCGGGGAGCCCGCATCAACTCCATCAGCCCCGGCGTGATCGCCACCCCCATGGGGCGACAGGAACTCGACGGGGACAACGGCCGGACCATGCGTGCCATGATCGCCGCGTCGGGCACCGGCCGCATGGGCACTCCCGACGACATCGCCGCAGCTGCCGCCTTCCTGCTCGGCCCCGACGCGTCCTTCATCACCGGAAACGACCTGCTCGTCGACGGCGGTGTCGTCGCGGCCATCCGCGCCGGCCGTCTCGCTCCGGCGGCCTGACGACTGCACGACCTGACGACCTGAGGAGCTGACGACCTGGCGACCTGGCGACCTGGCGACCTGGCGACGGAGCGTATGTGACACCGAGTCGACGCGCCTTCGGTGGCCCAGGGCTCGTCACGGCCTGTTCGGCCGGGTGGACTCACCCGACTCCTTCGCGCTCGTACGTGTGAAACACCGACCTCGGCCGATCCTCCTGGCGCGAAGCAGATGGCCGGCCGGGGCGGTGTGAGGGTGGCGCGCCGTTCGCCACGGTGGACCACGGGATGGCCGCGAGTGCTCCTCGCTCTTTCAGGAAGGTCCCGCTTCTGACTCCGGTTCGGCCTGGGAGGAGGCCGAACCGGCGTCTTACGGCCCCGCCCCCGGATGCAGCACGGGGCGGAGGCGGGCGTGGACGCTCTAGAGGACGGCCTTGGGCTGCAGGACCTCGCCTATGGATTCCTTGCGCCACTGCTTGAGCAGTTCATGGAACGCGAAGGCGCCGTGAGGATAGGCGCTCGCCGTGTTCGGGCGCCCGAGCCCCTCGCGGTTGTAGTAGCCGGGGGTGCACTCGGCGTGGAACCACTCGTGGTCCGCGGCGTCCTTAGCCAGAACGGCCAGCCAGGCGTCCTCGGCTTCGGGGGACGGTTCGATGAGCGCGCCCTCGGTTTCGGCCGCCGCGACGAGGGCCGCGGCGTGAACGGCCTGTTCGTCCAGTACGTGCGTGAAGTTGACGCTGCTGGCGTTGTGCAGGGACCCCATGTGGATCAGGTTCGGGAAGCCGTTGCCGGTGAAGCCGTGCAGAGTCCGCGGGCCCTGTTGCGCCCAGGCGTGCAGGAGCTGGGTGCCGCCTCGGCCCAGGACGGGGAGCTTGCCGGAGAGAACGCCGGATACCCCGACGGAGAATCCCGTGGCGAAGATCAGGCAGTCGAGTTCGTAGGTGTCGTCGCCGACGACGGCACCGTGCTCGGTGATGCGCTCGATGCCGTGCGTGTCTGCGGTGTCGACCAGGGAGACGTTGTCGCGATTGAACGCCGCGTAGTACTTGTCGGAGAACGTGGGGCGCTTGCAGGCGTACCGGTACCAGGGCTTGAGCTTCTCCGCCGTATCCGGGTCGGTGACCGTCTGCTCGACACGGGCGCGCAGGTCGTTCATCTTCGCGGCGTCGGCCACTTCGTAAGCGGCTTCGAAGGACGGCCCCTCCACGTCGCGGCGGAAGCTGGGCAGGAGCTTTTCCAGGAGAGCGGCCGAGGCGGTCCAGCCGTCGGCCACGAGGTCCTGGTCGGCCGACTCGCCGGAGACGATACGCAGGAAGTTCTGGCGACGTTCGCGGGCCCAGCCCTCGCGGTCGGCGCCGACGTCCGCGGCCGTGGTGCGGCGGTTGGCGCGCACATCGACGCTGGAGGGGGTGCGCTGGAAGACGTAGACGTGCTCGGCGTCCTCGGCCAGCATCGGGATGGCCTGGACGCCGGTGGCTCCGGTGCCGACGATGCCCACCCGCTTGCCCGCGAGGCCGGTCATGCCCCCGTCCGGGGTGCCGCCGGTGTAGGAGTAGTCCCAGCGCGACGTGTGGAAGGTATGGCCCCGGAAGCTCTCGATGCCGGGTATCCCGGGCAGCTTGGGCTCGGACATGGTGCCGGTGGACGTGACGACGTACGTGGCGTGGAAGGCGTCACCGCGGTCGGTGGCCACGATCCACGTCTCGGACGCCTCGTCCCAGGTGAGCGAGGTGACCGCGGTGGAGAACAGGGCGTGCTGATAGAGGTCGTACTTCTCGGCGATGCGCACCGCGTGGCGGCGGATCTCCTCGCCGGGAGCGTACTTCCACTCCGGCACATAGCCGGTCTCGTCGAGCATCGGCAGGTAGACGTGCGACTCGATGTCGCAGTGGACGCCCGGATAGCGGTTCCAGTACCAGGTGCCCCCGAAGTCGCCGCCCTTCTCGACGATCCGCACGCGTCCCACACCCTGCTGCCGCATCCGCGCCCCGGCGAGGATGCCGCCGAACCCGCCGCCGACCACGGCGACGTCGACGGTGTCCAGCAGCGGCTCACGCCCGGCCGCTTCGCCCGTGTAGGGGTCTGCGGCGTAGTAGCCGAACTCGGCTTCTGTCGAGCGGTACTGGCGGGCACCGTCGGACCGGACCCGCCGTTCACGTTCGAGGCTGTAGCGCTGCCTCAGGGCGCCGAGGCCGTTTGAGTCCGTCGTTCGAGTGGTTGTCATGTGGGGGTCTCACTCCAATCGATCGGCCGCGTCGGACCGAGCGGCCATCCGCTACGGTAGCAACTACCGGACAACACTGTCCGGTTGCGGCACGGGTGACTCATGGCACGCGTGCAGGGCGCGCCTCCGCGCCCCCGTACGAGCCGTGCGCACCACTCGGCCGACGGGCTACCCGCAGACAGACAGGAAGAGTGATCCCCTCGTGCGACAACTCCCGGTCCGATCCATCGCGGTGCTCGCCACCGTCGGCGCGCTCGCCCTCACCGGATGCGGTACGGAGACGAGCGGCTCCGTCGTCGGCGCACCGGCCGCCGGCGCGGACAGGACCATCCGCGCCCACGAGGTCATGCAGTTGACGAAGGTTCACGAAGAGACCGGGATGACCCTGCTCGAAGGCCCTGCCTTCGACGAGAACGGCAAACTGCTCGTCGTCGACGTCACCGCACCTGCGGGGAAGCCGAAGGTGATGCGGGTCGATGTGAAGAGGAAGACGTCGCAGGCCGTTCACACGGATGGCCGAGGGGCTTACACCTCGGCACAGTTCAGCCCGTACGACGGCCGCGTCTACCTCACCGACTACGCCCACGGCGAGATCGTCAGCCTGGCCCCGGACGGGAGCGACCCGCAGCCCTTCTTCTCCGGCGAAGTCGACGGGGCACAGATGAACCCCGACGACATCGCCTTCGACAAGGAGGGCAACCTGTACGTCAGCGACTCACGCAGCCTGTCCACCGGTGACGCGCACGGGCGTGTGGTGCGGATCGATCGGGACGGCGAGAAGTCCGCCGTTCTCGCCGACGGTCTCGCCTCGGTGAACGGGATCTCCTTCGACGCGGACTACCGGGGGCTGTGGATCAGCGAACTCACACAGAACCGGATCTCCTACCTCCGCCTCGACGGAGAAGGAGGCATGACTTCCCGGCACACAGCGATCCGGGTGGACGGCGGGATCGCCCAGACCGACTCGATCGCCGTGGACGCGGAGGGCAACCTCTACCAGGCACTCCACGGCCGAGCCGCCATGGCCGTGTACGACCGGCACGGCGAGCGACTGGCGACCGTTGAGCTCCCCGGCGGCACCAGGGGACTCGAGTCGGCCACCAACGTGGCGATCACGCCCGGCGGGACCAAGGCGTACATGACCGTCAGCGGACCGGCCGGCGGGTACCTGTACACCTTCGACGCGCTGGGGAAGGGCACCCGGCAGTCCAACGGCGGCTGACACCCCCGGCCCTCACCCCTCGAAAGGCCGGACCGGCCCCACCTCGACACCCAGGAGCCGCCACGCGGCCTTCGCCCGGCGTTCCCGCACCTCGCGTGCGGGACCGCTCGTGGCACCGGAGACCATGGCGACGGCGAGCATGAGGTCGTTCGCCGTCGCCAGCCGGTGCCCCGCAGGCAGGTGTTGCCGCAGGGCGGACTCGACCCTGCCCGAGAGAACCAGGGCGTGCGCGAGGGCTTCCGAGTGGCCGGTGGCCCCGTTGGTGTGCAGCAGCCCCAGGAAGGCGGCCGACTCCGTCAGGTGCCAGGTCAGCACACCGAGGACATCGGCGAAGAGCGCGCCCTCGGCCGCAGCCGCCTGTTCGACCTGCCGCACGTTCTCCTCCAGCACGGCGATCGCCACGGCTGCCCGGTCGGGGAAATGCCGGTACAGGACGCCTTGCCCGACTCCGGCACGACGGGCGATCGCGGAAAGCGGGGCATCCAGCCCGTGGTCCGCGTAGATCTCTCGCGCTGCGACGATCAGAGCGTCCCGGTTGCGGGCAGCCACCTTCGGCCCGTGATTCGCGGGCCGCCGCTCGGCGGGCATAAGGGGCTGGGTCATCCCGAAAGGGTACCGGCCGATCGGCATGGCGAGCCGCAGCGGGAGGGGCCTCTCACCCTCGGCCCCCGGATGACGACCTTCCCTGGATGCCCCTCGGGCCCGCCGCCTCGATACCTTGGCGGGCCAGCAACGTATATCTGCATCGACGCAGGTCGAAGCGTCGATGACGCCCGCTGCCAGGACTTGCAGCGTTGCCGGCCGGTGTGGACCTTGCCGGGGCCTGGTGCGCGGGGTTACGGCCGGGCAGGCTAGTTTGCTCGGATGAGTCTCCTTGATGATGTGGCCGAGCGCGACGGCTGGCGGTGCTGGGTGTGCGACGAGGCGGTCGACCCCGACGAGTCGGTGAACGACCCGCGCGGGCCGAGCGTCGACAGCCGGACCGCAGACCGGAAGGCCAAGATCCCCGAGCGGCTCGCGCACCGCGGATGCAACACCCGCAAGGGCGCGGTCAAGGTGGTCATCGCCTGGCCTGACCACCTGTACGTGGTCGAACCCGCGCCGCTGATCACCGTTGCCGGAAGGCTGGAGCGCAAGGGGGGCCGCGAGATGGTGGGCCGTTGTCCGACCAGGCGGGACGCCCAGGAGGCTGCGGACTGGCTGGTGGACCGGTTCTCCCGACTGGTACCGGGGCTGCCGGTGACCGCCGACATCGAGCCGGGCGGCGGTCAGTTCCTCATCACCCTGGCCACCGGCCGCCGCTGACCAGGGATCACCGGCGCACACTCGTGTCGAGCTGATACGGGTCACCGGCGCACACTCACGTCGCCCTGAAACGGGCCACCGGCGCACACCCACGTCGAGCTGAAACGTCGACCCACACCGGCCTGCCCTGGCACCAGCTGACACACAGCGCGTGCTCGTGCTCCTCGCTGCCGACACCCTGTACGACGAGGGCGTCGGCAGTGGACGAGTGCACCTGTCCTCACGTGGGAGCGACAGCGCCCCAGCCCCTCGGGACCGACAGCTTCAGGACGAGCCGGTCAAGCCGCACCTCGCTCCGGCGGGCCGCCCACGACCGAGAGCAGGTCCACGACGAAGATCAGCGTCGAGCCCGCCGGGATCGACGGAGAGGGTGACTGCTTTCCGTAACCGAGACGCGGGGGAACGATGATCTCGCGTCGGCCTCCGACCTTCATTCCCCTCACCCCTCGGTCCCAGCCCTTGATGACCTTGCCACCGCCCACGGCGAACTTGAACGGCCGGTCCCGCTCCCAGGAGGAGTCGAACTCCCTTCCGGACGCGAAGGTGACCCCTACGTAGTGAACCTGGACGACCCTGCCCGGCTGCGCCTCGGGTCCATCCCCGACCACGAGGTCCCGGATCGTCAACTCGGTGGTCGCGACACCCTCCGGAACCTCGATCCTGGGCTTCGCCAGTTCGCTCATCACGGTCCCCTCGCTCTGCCACCGGAATCCCTCGCACGGGTCGACCGGACACATGGGCCTTCCATGCGGCAGGCGATCACGCTACGGCAGTCCCCGTGCTCCGAGGTGCACCCCGGGCCCTGGAGGCGGGTCAGCGACCGATCGATGCGCGCCCCGGGCCGACCGCGTAGGCACCTGCCCGCCGGACGCGAACACGGCGGATATCGTCCACCTGCGCTGCCCCGGCCGGCCACTCACTCGATCCCCGGTCCGGCGCGGCTACGCTCCGCCGTCGAGCTGGTCGAGATGTCCGCGCTCACATGGGAGAAGGCCCTCCGATGGACCCACCACGAGGCCCGTCCGGAGGGTCCGGCGTCAGCCCGCCGACGGCTCCTCGTCCGCGCCGCCCGAGCGGGCGCTGTCCCACAGCTGCATCAGCAACTGCTCCTCCAAGTCCGGCGCGCCGGCCTCGAAGCGCTCGCCCCCGCGCACCTCGGTGTGCAGCTCCTCCATACGGTGGTCGAGCTGCTCGGCGAGGTGCGCGGCCTCGGTCAGGCTGGCGACGAGTCCGGGCGGCACCTGGCCCTCGTACTTGTAGTAGATCTTGTGCTCCAGGCTGGCCCAGAAGTCCATGGCGATCGTCCGGATCTGTACCTCCACGGTCACGGGGACCGGGCCCGTACTGAGGAACACCGGAATCTCGATGAGCGCGTGCAGACTCTTGTAACCGTTGGGCTTCGGGGCGGCGATGTAGTCCTTGACCTGGAGTACGCGCACATCGTCCTGCGAGGTGAGCGCCTCCAGGACCTGGTAGGTGTCGGCGATGAAACTGCACGTGATGCGCACTCCGGCAATGTCCTGGATGCCGGCCCGGATCGCCTCGGGTGTGGGGGCGATGTCGAGACGTGCGGCCTTCCGCAGGATGCTCTCGGTGGACTTGACCCGGGAGCCGACGTGCTCGATCGGGTTGTACCGGTGCAGGTGCAGGAATTCCCTGCGCAGGATCGACACCTTGGTCAGCACCTCGTCGACGGCGAACTCGTACTCCATCTCGATGCGCTGGAAGTCCTTGCGCATCCGGCGCGCGAACGCCACGTCCGCAGACTTGCGCGGCTCCCCGTCCGGTCTCTGGGTCGGCTGGTCGGCCACGAGGGCAGCTCCTCTCCCGGGCGGGAGGCGTGGACGGGCGTCGCCGGCCGGGTACGTGATCGCGGATGCGCAGTCCCATGATCGCACCGGCGAAGGGGCCGGGCTACCTACGGAGAAGGCGAACACGTCCACGTCGACGGTCAGGGCATGCGGCTCGCGGTGTCTCTGACCGGCGGGAACCGCAATGACGTCGCCCAGCTCATGCCCCCGCTCACCGAGATCCCGTCGACCCCAGGGCTCGTGGGACGGCTCCGTCGACGGCCCGACGTCCAGCTCCGGGACCACGGCTACGACTACCACGGGTACCGCCGGCCGGTCCGGGCTCAGGACATCAAACCGGTCATCGCCCGCCGCGGAGCAGCGCACGGCTCCGGCCTCGGAACTCATCGCTGGGTCGTCGAGCGACGATCGCCCAGCTCCACGGCTTCCGGCACCTTCGCGTCCGGCGGGAACGACACGACGACATCCACGGAGCCTTCCTCGACCTCGCGACCTGCCTCATCACCCACCGACACGACCAACGCCTTTGTCGGGACTTCTTACGCGGCGGAAACGAGCGATGCCGGGCAGAGCAAGGAAGTCCGGGCCTGTCACTCGGGGCAGAGAGCACGCATTTCCCCTCATGGGGCGGCTGTGGTGGTCCTCAGCGGTCCGGGGACCTGGCCATCGGCCGGTTCCGGGCCGATGGCCATGGTCACGGAACCGGCCGCTGCGCCTCCCCGCAGCCCCGCATCAGAGCTGCTCAGCGACTGACGTGCAATGCACGACCGCAAGAGGCCACCGACTGGCCGAACCCCTCAGGCGGTCTTCCCGCCACGCCCTGAAGCGAGCAGCTGCGTCTCCCAGCTGAAGGCGATGCCGGTGGCGCCCCCGTGCTGGACCAGGACTTCGGTCATGCCCGGGAAGGTCTCCTCGCGGGCCCAGTCGCGCTGCCACTCCCCCGCGACGGCCTGCCAGGTGATCGGCACCACGCCCGCCTGAACCATGCGATGCACGGCCATCTCATGGGCTTCCTTCGAGGCACCGCCCGAGGCGTCGGTGACCACGAACACCTCGAAGCCCTCACCAGCCGCCTGTATCGCCGGCATTGCGACACAGATCTCCGTCCAGAGACCGGCGATGATCAGCTTCTTGCGGCCGGTCGCCTTGACGGCGTCGGTGACACGCTCGTCCTGCCAGGTGTTGATGAACGTGCGGTCGATCGGCTTCTGCTCCGGGAACACGTCCTGCAGCCCCTTGATGATGTAGCCGCCGCGCTCCTCCAACACGGTCGTCAGGATGGTCGGGACGTCGAACACCTTGGCGGCCCTGGCGAGCCCGACGACGTTGTTCACGATCATCGTGGGCTCGTGGCTGTTCAGGTTGGCGAACTGGAACGGCTGGTGGTCGATCAGGACGACGACGCTCTCCTCGGGCGTCAGCAGCGCCTGCAGTCCGGACTTCGTTTCCTTGCTCATGGGATCCCTTTCCGGGTACTTGTCTTCGCGTGCTCGGGGTGCTCGGACGGACGCCGCAGATCTCGACGCCGGAACGCGGCCGTACTCCTCCGCACATGCGGCATCGAGACCGAGTCGGCCAACCACCGCGCCGTAACGGTCGGCATCGCGTCCCGGACGGATTCCGCTTCCGCGGCGACACGGCACGGCGTCGAGGTCGGTCAGCCCGACCAAGTGGTTGACACGTCACCAACATTAGCAGCGACGGTGGACGTGTCAACTAGTTGTCCGGCGGGCTGAGTTCACCATGCCTGCGGCCCTGCGAACGCCCTCGTGGAGGCACGCCCGGTCCGCCGGATGTCGGAGCGGCGGATCACGCCGCTCTCGGCGATCGCCGGGAAATGGCCGCCCCGGGGTCCGGCCACCCAGGACACGGCGGGCCCTGCCTCGCCGAGGGTCGCCTCGCCGACCCTGCGCGCAGATGACTGACAGACGGCCTCGCTAAACTGCTGCCCATGGACGCACCGCCGCGCTGGCTCGTCGGGGAAGAGAAAGCCGCCTGGGACAACTTCATCCGCATGCAGGAGAAGCTCATCGGACGGCTGTCCCGCCACGTCCAGTCCGACTCCGGAATGTCCGCATCCGACTACGTCGTGCTCGCCGGCCTCACCGAAAGGGGCGGCGGTCGGATGCGCTTGCTGGATCTGGCCAAACTCGTGGAGTGGGAGAAGAGCCGAATGTCCCACCAGGTCACGCGGATGACGAAACGCGGGCTCCTGGCCAGGGAGGAATGCCCCGACGACGGACGCGGCGCGTTCATCGTCGCCACCCCGGCCGGCTACGAGGCCATCGAAGAGGCCGCGGGCCAGCACGTCGAGCACGTCCGCCGACTGTTCATCGACGCCCTGACGCCCCAGCAACTCAAAGCGCTCGCCCGTATCTCCGAGCACGTCCTGGAGCACATGGAGAAGCAGTCGGACTGACCGGGCGAGGAGACGCGGCTCGAGCACGGCGGGCGGGCCGGCGTCCTGGCGGGCAGCCGCTCGGCCCGCACGCTGGAACAGATCGCCCGGTTCCACGCCGCCGGCCTGCCCTCCCTCCGCCTCGACGTACTCGCCGCCACAGCCGGCCGCGACGTCACCGGTGAGGCACCGGCCTGGTACGACGCCCAGGGCTGCGACCGGCCCGTCCTGATCTACGCCTCGGCGTCACCGGAAGAACTGGCCTCTGTGCAGGCCCAGTTGGGTGTGGTGGAAGCCCCGCAACATGTCGAGGAACTACTCGGCGCTCTCGCCTCACACCTGGTCGGACGCGGCGTACGCCGACTGCTCGTGGCAGGCGGGGAGACCTCTGGAGCCGTCACCACGGCGCTGGGTGTCCGTGCCGTCCTCGTCGGCGAGGAGGCCGACGACGGGCGTGCCATGGACGTACGCGGCCACCGAGAAGATCTCGCCCTCATGCTGAAATCCGGCAACTTCAGCGCCCCCGACCTGTTCACACGCGCTCTCACGAAGAGCAGGTGAGTGCCTACGCCGATGAGTCGGCGGCCCGGAACCTCATCGTCCGCACTGCGCGCTCCCTGTTCACCCGCGGTCTGACGCACGGCTCGACCGGCAACCTCTCCATCCGGCCGGCCGACGGCACTCTCCTGCTCACTCCCAGCGGGTCCAGCTTCGGCAACATCCAGGAAGCCGAGTTGTCCCGTGCCGACCTGCACGGCACCCACCTGGACGGCCCTCCGCCCACGAAGGAGTCGTTCCTGCACGCCGCCTTCTACCGGGTCCGGCCAGGAGCTCACGCGCGACCTCCTGCGCACCCCCGGCGACGGCCATGTTCTCGTCGTCGACGGAGGCGGATCCCTGCGCACGGCCCTGGTCGGCGACCTCATCGCCGGAGCCGCCCAGGACAACGGCTGGGCCGGCCTCGTCCTGCACGGAGCCGTCCGCGACAGCGTCGCGCTGTCCCGCCTCCGGCTCGGCATCAAAGCGCTCGGCACCATCCCCCGCAAGAGCGACAAGGCCGGCACCGGAGCCCTCGATGCCGACATCACCTTCGGCGGTGTCACGTTCCGCCCCGGCGACATCCTTCACGCCGACGACGACGGCATCGCGCTCCTGCCGTAAGGCGCGGTGCACTGACCCGTGATCTGCGCACCTTCGGCTGATCGTTCACGGTCGGTCACCGCGCCGGGCCTCGTCGCGGGGCCCTTTACAGGGGGGTGAGCCGCCTTCGGCGGCATGTCCCTGCTGATGATCTTCCTCGACTTCGTCTTCGAGGACCTGGCGAAGTGGGCCGGAGGGTAGGGGCGGTACGGCCCGATGCCACGGCTCGATGACATCGGCCGGTCGGTGTTGCGTACTGGTGACGGGACATTCATAACTGCGTCGTTGGGCGCCCACCCCGGCTTCAAACTGCATGACACATCCGATGTCCAGCGTGTGCAGGTAGGTGGATTGGTTCAGCAAGTCGCTTGAATCGGAACGCCTGTTGAGCTTTGTCATCCCTTCAAATTGGTTGACATCCAGGGGTGGAATGTCGGACGTTCAGCCGTAACCCACCGATGCTCCACAGAGCCGGAAAGATGGCACGCGGATGACTTTCAGAGACGGGAACCCGGAGCCGGGGCGCGGGAGGCGCCAGGCGGCGCCTGCCGCGGCGACGACCCTGCCGACGACTCCCTCGGCAGGGCCGGGCGCGACCGGGACCACGCGAGCGGCGACAGTGGACGCGGGCTCATGGTACGAGCTCGTCAACCACGGCAGCGGCAAGGCGCTGGACATATCCGGTGCAAGCACTGCCGAGGGAACCCCCGTTCAGCAGTGGACCCGCAACGGCGGTACCCATCAGCGGTTCCAGTTCGTCGACTCGGGCGACGGCTACTACCGGCTGAAGGCCCAGCACTCGGGCAGGGTGCTCGACGTCCACGGCCGGTCCGGCGCCGACCACGCGGACATCGTGCAGTGGGACGACACCAACGGCTCGAACCAGCAGTTCCGGCTGGAGGAATCGGCGGACGGCCACGTACGTCTGATCAACCGAAACAGCGGCAAGGCCGTCGAGGTCCGGAACGCCGCCACAACGGACGGTGCCGAGGTTGTGCAGTTCACCGACTCGGGTGGTGCCAACCAGCAGTGGCAGCTGGTCCCCGTGAAGAGCGTCTCGGAGCAGGTGCACACCGCAGGGCGGGTCAAGGACCTGGGGAGGGTGGTGCAGTTCAGCTGGCCCGGGGTGTACTTCGAGGGCCGCTTCCGCGGGACCGGCCTCGGGGTGGTACTCGACTGCGCGGCCGCCGACTACGACGTCCAGGTCGACGGGGCCACCGTCGCCACCCTGGTCACACCCGGCGACACCACGCACTGGATCGACGGTCTGCGGGACGGCGAACACACGGTCCGGGTCGTCAAACGCAACGACACCCCGGGGGACACCAGCACGTTCGGAGGCTTCGTCGCCGCGCCCGGGGGCGCCGTACTGAGCAAGCCGGCACCCCGCGACCGCCAGATCGAGTTCATCGGGGACTCCATAACGGTGGGCTACGGGAACGTCTCGGGCACCCGCGAGTGCAATCCGGAGCAGCTCAAGCGGAACACCAACACCGACGTGAGCTACGGCGCACTCACCGCCCGGCAGTTGGACGCCGATTACCAGACCAACGGCTTCTCCGGCCTCGGCATGGTGCGCAACGTCGTCGGCATCACCCCGGACGTCACGTACCGGACGTACTACGACCGCGCCCTGCTGAACGTGGACGGCGACGTCTGGCAGAACCCGGGGACGTGGTGCCCCCAGATCGTGGTGGTCAACCTCGGCGCCAACGACTTCTCCGACCTCACCCCTGGCGAACCGTGGACGCCCGACAGCCTCGCGGCCGCCTACCGCACCGCCTACGGCGAGTTCCTCCTGATGCTGCGGAAGCGCTACGGTGCCGGCACCACCCTCGTGGCCGTCGGCTTCGACGTGGACGCCGAGCATGTGCGGCAGGTGGTCGAGGCACGCAACGACGCCGGCGACAGCGGGGTCCACTACTGGTTCCTCGATCAGTCGGGCCTGGACTTCCTCGGCTGTGACCGGCACACCTCGGCTCACGACGACCGGGTGATCGCAGACCGGCTTGCCCCGTTCCTGAGCAGCCTGCGGACGGGGTGGTGAGGGGACCCGATTCCGTCGGGTTCTGCTCGGGTCCGCGCATGAATCCGGGCACCCGGCGGACCGGTGCTCCGGGTGCCCGGGAAAAGAGTCACCCGGATGCCGAAATCAAGCTCACGGAACCAAGAGGCGCCGTCCGAGGAGTCGTACAGCCCGGCCTCCCCGTCGGCGCCTCACGGGGAGGCCGTCCTGGTCCCCGGGACGGCACCGGAGAGCCGTTCCAGGCACATCTCGGCGCCGCTCGGCACACTCCGCAGCACCCAGGACCACGCGGACGGATGACAGCCGCTGAACTCTGCTTACTCGCACGGCTCGTGCAGCAAGCTGGCTCCGGGCGGATACATCCTGGTACGCGCCCTCGACACGCTGCACCACCCCATTGTCACGGCCGAGTCCGCCCCCGCCCCGCACGTTGCACGGCTGAGCAGTCTCAGACGCCAGGAAAGCCTTGCCCCGCACTCCTTCCTCCGCTGACTTCTCTCTGCGACCCACCGACAAGGTGAGCACCATGTCCACTGCGCGAACCACCAGCACAGCCGTGATCACCGCCAACGGCCGTGGCCAGTAACTTCTGCCGAAGAATGAGAGCGCGAGAGGTCGTTGTCGCGGCTGCCTGCAGGACGACGGCGGGATGCACTGGCCGATCACGTGCGGCGGTGTACTCGCCCGATGTCGGCCATGGCTGGGCCATGCCGCCTTGTGACCGGCCAGTCATCGCTGTGCCCGGACACGCAGGGCCTCGACGGACCAGTCGAACGCGGGCGCCAGACTCTGTGGGGCCGGCCAGCCGTTGACGACCGCGAGGAGCCGGATATACCGCTCCCTGCGAGGGTCGTTCACACTCTCCAGCCGAGTCGACAGCTGGTGGCGAAGTTCGGCGTCGTCGCGGCGACCGAGGATATGGGCGTAGTGCGCCGTGAACGCCGCGACGATCGGATCGGCCTCGGGCGAGGCAGGGGCGATGCCGACGGCCAGGGCCGGGCCGACCTGGTCGCGAATGACTGCCACCGTGTCACGGCGAGGCCCCGGAACGCCGGCGTGGGCCTGTTCGGCGACCTGGTCCTCCACCATCCGGCGCAGTCCGGCACGGAAGTCAGGATCCAGGGACAGCTCGGCCAGCTCCACCCACGCCTGGACTTGCTCGGCCTCGGGGTTCTCAGGGAGTTCGGGGGTCATCGAACGTATGGCCGCCGCGAATGCGGAGGCGGTGTCGAGACCACCGAAAACAGCGTCGAGGAAATCTCCGATCAGACGTCGGCGTTCATCCTCGGAGAGCTGTGCCAACTGGTGCATGAGTTCTGTCTCCTCAGGGGTAGACCCGCGCTCGGCCACTACCGTCAGCACCGCGCGCCGCAGACGCAGGACGTCGATCTGCACGGCCAGTGCGTCAGCGTGGGCCGTGGCGACTTCGGGAAGCGAGAGCTCCCGGTCCACGACCTTGCGGATCGTGGGGAGGTCCAGTCCCAGCTCACGCAGGGTCCGTACGAAGGCCAGGCGTGCGACGGCGTGGGTGTCGTAGAGGCGGTAGCCGGCCGGGTTGCGTTCCGTCGGCTTCACGATTCCGCGATCGGAGTAGAACCGAATGGTCTTGACCGTGAGACCGGTCCGCCGAGCGAGCTCGCCGATCGAGTAGAGCGTGATGCCGTCCATGTCCCCACCTTTACGCCTCCCCCTACGGGAGACTCAAGCCGTCTTGCCTGCCCCGGAGGATCAGTCAGAAGCGGGATGAACTCGGTCGAGACGGACGACATTGTCCAGGGCCTCTTCCGGGCGAGTCTCCGGATTCCGGCCCCGGCGGGTGAGAACGGCGTTCGCGAGCGAAGGCCGGGCGACTTGGTACCGGAGTGCCATTATTTCGGGCCTTTACGCGGCAACAGAGTCTTCGAGGTCGGACACGGTCTTGCGGGAGCCGCTTCTCCGATTCGGGGAGTTACTTCGTCTCGGCGCGGACGCGCTCGTAGAACTCGTGCTTCAGGTCGACATGGCGATTCTGAAGGGCCATGCGGTGGACACCGGCCGAGCGGGCACGGGCCGAACTCAGTACGGCCGACGTCTCCCCCACATCTCCGCTGCCGACCTCTCAGCTCTGACCCGGCAGGAGCGCCGGATCGCCGATCTGACCGCCGGAGGCCTGACCAACAGGGAGATCGGCGAAAGGATGCACCTGTCGCCCCGCACGGTGGGCTCCCACCTGTACCGGGCCTTCCCCAAACTGGGCATCACCTCGCGCGCCGCGCTCCGCGACGCGCTGGGCAAGCTGCCCGGTACCCGGGACACGTGAGCGTTCCTCGCCGACGTGACGACCATCCGTCGCCGGGCCTCCGGGCGGCCGCTCAGGGATCGTTCCGGCACGGGCCCGGAGGGCGGCCGAACGGCTGAGGACAGGCCGGGAGCGCGTGGCGGCTTCCGGTCCCGCCCGCGGACTTCCCGCGCCATCGGTGCGCAGGGCTCAGTCCGTCGCCAGCCGTTGCCCGAGAAGGTCCAGTCCGTGCCGGAGCCGACGGAAGTAGGTGGCCCGGCTCATGTGGAGCGTGCGTGCCAGTTGTTGATGGGTCTGCCGGCGCCCGAGGTAGTAGTGCAGCAGGATCTGCCCGGCCTCGGCGTCTTCGAGTACGTCGCTGTCCGCCAGGGTGCGCACCCCGTCCCGCAGCGCCTTCCGCAGATCCTCCGCAGTCTCCGTGCCCCGGGAGCGCAGCAGCGGGCTGTGCGCCAGCCAGGCGAGGTCGGTGACGTGCGCGAGGGCCTGTCCCACATCGCGGCCGGTGGCCGAGGGGCCGCCCGGCCCCGGCCCGAGGGCGAGCCGCTCCACCCAGTCGGTGATCGCGTCGTGTCCGAAGTCCTGGCTGTAGATCTCGGGTTTCCGGCCGCACCGGTAGACGTCGTCGGTGGTGGTGCCGTGCTGATGGAAACGTAAGCTCGTCAGGAGCTTCTGATAGCGCGGGCTAGGCGTGGAGACCGTCAGCAGCAGGCTGTTGGCCATGACGTGGTGCAGCAGGTCCCGCAGCAACCGCGCGTGCAGTCCGCGCTCCGGGCAGTACGCGGCCCCGAGGACCAGGGACCGGGTCCGCTGCCCGCCCATCAGCCGGTCGGTGTGCTGCTGGAGCAGGGGTTCCATGCTGCCGACGGTGCGGTCGGCGACGCGGACCAGACCCATGACGCCCACGGCCCGGCCGTCGCGGTCCCGGGCCATCCGGAAGCCGGCGGGGTCGTCGTGCAGCCACCGTTCCACCATGCGTTCCGTGCGCCGGGTGTCCATGCCTCCCTGCCGGGCCCACTGGTGCATCAGCCCGCCGATGTCGTCGGCGTCGCCCGGGGTCGCGGTCTGGATCGCGCCGTCGCCCGCGCTCGCCGGGAACAGCGTCTCGCGTACGACGGTGTCGTCGATGAGGGCCATGGTTCCCTCGGCGAGCCGCCCCCTGCGGGCGACGCTCGCCTCCGCGGCCAGCTGCCGCCTGCGATGGGTGTGCGCGCGGGACCGTAGACCGTGGTGGGCGGCGGGCTGCCGCCACCGGTGGGCCTGTTCGAACACGGCGCGGAACGGTTCCAGGACGGTCAGACCGAGTTCCGTACGGGTCACGAGGCTGAGCCGGCCCAGGGTGTCGAAGAGCTCCCGGCCCTCTTCGAGGAGTTCCCGGTCCCCGCCCCAGACGGTGGCGAGTTTGTCCAGGGCGCGCTGCCACCCGTGGGCGGGCCGCTCGCGCGAGAGCCGCTCGGTGATCTCCTGCACGACCTGGTCGGCGACTGCCCCGGGGGCGTCCGGCGGGGCGCCCGCGTGCAGGGCCCTGCAGGCCGCGCTCGCGACAAGCGGATTGCCCCCGGCCATGCGGACGACCAGGTCCCGTGCCACCGGGTCGGCCAGTTGAGCGCCGGCCACCAGCCGGGCGATCCGGTCGTCGGACCACGGCGCGGTCTCGATGACAGCCGCTCCCGAGAGCGTCCAGCCGGGCTGCGCCAGTAAGGACCGCCGGCTCACCACGAGCAGGGGCGTGGCGGGCGCTTCGCGCGGGAGCCGCGTGTGATCCAGCGCGGCGAGGGCCTCCGGGCCGTCGGCGCCGTCCAGTACCAGCGGCCGGGTGGTGGGCTCGGCGAGCGCCGTCCGCACGGCGTCCGGGGTGTCGCCGCGGGACAGGTCCAGCACGCGTGCCGGCGACAGGCGTGACACCAGCCAGGACTTGCCGCTCCCGAGTGGCCCCGTCAGGTTGACCAGCCGGTGGCGGTCCATCGCCACCCGCAGCGACTCGGGCGTCGCCCGAACCGGCGCACCGGTCGCCGCCGCCTCGGTCATGAGGTCTCCCAACACGCTTCCCGCGGGCCCGTCGTCGATCACGGCGACACCCTATTGACCGGGCTTCGTGACGAGAAGACCGCGAACCGGATCGGCCTCTGAGACTCCTGTGAGACCGCTGTGGGACTCCACCGCCCGGGGCCGGTGGCTAGCGTGGGTCGGTGATCGCACCGGGCGACCGGACCGAGCCCTCAGGGAGGCCACATGAACACCAACAGCATGTCCGTACTCGGTCTGACCAGCACCGAGGAGGACGTCTACCGCCACTTCCTGCGGAATCCCGGAACACCGGAGGGTGAGGTCCCCGGGGCTTCACCGGGCGAACGGGAGAGCGGAGTGCGGGCCGTCGCGCGGCTCCGGGAGCTGCGCCTGCTGCACGGGGACGACGTGAACACCTGGGCCGTGGATCCCGTCGTCGCCGTGCCCCGGCTGGCCGGGGAGCAGCTGGACACGGCGCACCGGGCAATGCGTCAGCTCGTCGACGTACGACCGATCCTGAGGTCCCTGCGGCATGAGAGACCGGTGCCCGTGACCGCCGCTCCGGGAGACGGCGCCGCCTTGTTACGGCTGGAGGACCTGCGGGAGGTACGCGCCCGGGTGGGCCAACTGACTTTCGGCGCACGGTCGGAGGTGCTCGCGGCCGGCCCCTGCGACGCCTCGACGCCGGAGAGCGCCGGCTATGCCCGGCACCTCGACCTGGGGCGGCTGAGCAAGACGGTGCGGGTACGGGTCCTCGTGCGGGCGACGGCGCTCGCGGACGCCGGGAGTCTCGACCGGATGCGGCACCTGCATTTCGGCGGGGCGGCCATCAGGGTCGCGGACGAACTGTCCGAGACGGTCCTCGTCTACGACCGGCACGCGGCCCTGGTGCCCATCGACGCCCGCGACACCGGGCGCGGCGCCCTGTACACCGAGGAGAGCGGGCTGGTGAGCAGCTTGGTCGGCCTCTTCGAGCGGCTGTGGGCCACCGCGACCGACTTCGCCGACCTGGTGGAGGCGGACACGGGGCAGGTCACCCGGCTCACCGACACCCAGCGCCTGGTGATCACCGCCATGTGCGCTGTCAGCAAGGACGAGACGGGCGCCCGGCAGGCACGGATGTCCCTCCGCACCTACCGGCGGCACATCTCCGACGTACTGAGTCTGCTGGGCGCCTGCAACCGGGCCCAGGCCGCACTGCTCGCGCGTGAGCGCGGCTGGGTGTGAGCGCGACGGAGTGTGAGCGCGGACGGGTGTGAGCGGCTGGGTGTAAGCGTGCCGCCCCGGGCCGGTGATCGTGGCCCGTGATCGTGCGGACCGCACTGTCGCAGGGCCCGCCCGCCGGACAGTCCTCCGGTCCGAGTGCCCCTCCTGCCGCAGGCCCCGCCCCGTCGGCGGTCCCCGGACGGCGGCCGTCGCGCGCGACCGCCGACGACCGCCGTACGACCGCCGTACGACCGGGCCCGTGCGCGCCGGCTCCGCCGGGCGGCCTCACCCCGCGGCCGCTCCGTCCCGGCCGGCGCCGCCGGCCCCTGCCCCGGTCCGCCCCAGCGGCGGCACCCCCAGGCCGAACTCCCGGCGCAGGGCGGTCCGGGCGGCCAACAGGCCGCACATCCCGTGCACGCCGGGGCCCGGCGGGGTGGCGGCCGAGCAGAGGTAGACCCCCGGCAAGGGGGTGCGGTACGGGTCCCAGCGGGCGACGGGCCGGAAGACGGACTGCCGCAGGCCGAGCGCCCCCGTCGCGATGTCCCCGCCGACGTAGTTGGGGTTGTAGCGGGCCAACTCGGCGCCGGAAACGCCGCGTTCGGCGACCACGGTGTCGGTGAAGCCGGGGGCGTACCGCTCGATCGCCGCCCGCACCAGCGGTAGCGGGTCGCGGGTGGAGCCGTGCGGGAGGTGCGCGTACGCCCACACCGGACGGCGCCCGGGGAGGGCACGCCCCGGGTCGGCGACCGCCGGGTCCACCACCAGCACGAAGGGCCGTTCGCCCGACGTACCCCGGGCGTTGGCCGTCTCCTGCCGGAAGACCTCCCGCGCCGTCCCTCCGAGGTGCACGGTCACCGCCCGGCCGACGCCGGGGGCGGACCAGGGGATCGGTTCCGAGACGAGGAAGTCGGCCTTGCCGGCCGCCGGGCCGTAGCGGTAGCGGCGCAGCGCCCGGGCGTAGCGAGGGGGCAGCCGGTCCCCCGCGAGGGACGCCAGTGCGGTGGGAGAGAGGTCCAGGAGCACCGCCCGGACGCCGTCGAGTTCCCGCAGGTCGGTGATTTCCCGCCCGGTGTGCAGGACACCGCCGTGCGCCCGGATGTCGGCCGCCAGGGCGTCCGCGATGCTCCGGCTGCCGCCGCGCGGTACCGGCCAGCCCGGCCCGTGGGCGAGTTGTGCCAGCAGCAGTCCGACGGCGGCGCCGGGCAGCGACGGCAGCGGGCCGGTCAGGTGCGCGGCGGCACCGGCCAGCAGCGCCCCGGCCTCCTCGCCGCGGAAGGCGAGCGACCCGAGCCGGGTCCCGTGGAGCAGGACCCGGCTCAGCAGAGCCGGGGCGGCCCGGAGCCCGGGAGGCCGCCGCAGGTCGGACAGGAGCAGCGCGGCCAGGTCCGCCCCGTGCGCCAGCAGGGGTTCCATCAGCCGACGCCAGCGCGCTCCGTCCGGTCCGAGCCCGGCGCAGGTCGCGTCGAGGTCGTGCCAAGCCAGGGCGGCCCGCCCGTCGTCGAGGGGGTGGGCGTAGCTGATCTCCGGGCGGAGCATGTCCACCTGCTCGGCGAGGCCGAACTCCCTGAAGAACGGGGAGGACATGCCCATCGGATGGACCGCCGAGCAGATGTCGTGGACCACGCCGGAGTCGAACAGGTCGGCTCCGCGCAGCCCGCCACCCAGGGTGTCGGCGGCCTCGTACACCTCGACACGCAGCCCGGCCCGGGCCAGGGCGGCCGCGGCGGCGAGGCCGTTCGGACCACTGCCGACGACGGCCGCGTCCGCTTCGCTCACCGGGGGCGTCCCGAGCCCTCGGCGGACGGCCGGAAGGAGCCGCCGGGCGGGCGGTGCCGGGCCCGCGACGGCACAGGTCGGGCGGGGGCGGGGGTCATCCGGCCACTCCCGCGGCGGGCTGCCCGGACGGTACGCCGGTGGCCGCCTCGGCCGCGGCCTCGGCACGGGCGCCGTCCGCGAACTGCGCGGCGGCCAGCCGGCCGTAGAGGGCGTCGTCCCGGATGAGTTGCGGGTGGGTGCCGACGGCGCGCACCCGGCCGTCGTCGAGGACCACGATGCGGTCGGCCTCGACCACGGTGGAGATGCGGTGCGCGATGGCGACGACCGCACAGCGGCGGGCGATGCGCCTCAGGCTGTCGCGCAGGGCCGCCTCCGCCTCGGAGTCGAGGTGGGCGGTGGCCTCGTCGAGGAGGATCACGGCGGGCTTCTGCAGCAGCGCCCGCGCCACGCAGAGCCGCTGCCGCTGACCGCCGGAGAGGCCTGTGCCGTGGTCGCCGAGGGGTGTGTCCAGGCCCTCGGGCAGGGCGGCGACCACGTCGGTGAGCCCGGCGAGTTCGACCGCCTCCTCGATGTCGGCCTCGGAGGCGTCGGGTGCGGCGTAGACGATGTTCTCCCGGAGGGTGCCGCGCATCGCGGCGCTGTCCTGCTGGACGTAGCCGACACCGCTGCGGACCTCTGCGGGTGACAGGTGCGCGATGTCCCTGCCGTCCAGGAGTACGGCTCCCCGCCCGGGGCGGTAGAACCGCTCGATGAGCTGGAAGACCGTGGTCTTGCCGGCGCCGGAGACACCGACAAGTGCGGTGAGCCCGCGCCGGGGGACGGTGAAGGAGACCGCGTCCAGGACGGGCCGGTCGCCGTAGCCGAAGCGGACGTCGCGGAATTCGACGGCCGGGTGCCCGCCCTCCGGGGCAGGTGGCACGGTGTCCCGCGCCCGGGCCGGGGCGGCGTCGGTTTCGGGGCCGGGGTCCGCCGTGGGAGCGGGAGCGTCCTCCTGCGGGATGCCGGCCAGTTCGTCCACGCGCTGCACGGCGGCCCGGCCCTGCAGGTAGGTGCCGAGCGAGAGGAACACGAGGACCAGTGGGGAGACGAGGTAGAAGAGGTACATCGTGAAGGCCGTGAATTCGGCGACGCTCAGGGAGCCGGTCGCCACCCTGGCCATGCCGATGCCCATCACGGCGGCCAGCGATGCCTGGAGTCCGACGTTCAGGACCGGCGAGAACAGGGCGTTGAGCACGGTGACCCGGTTGCCGGACCGGCGGACCTTGTCCGCGCGCTCCGCGAGCCGGTCCTCCTCGCGGCCCTCGGCGCCGGCGGCCTTCACGGTGGGCAGGGCGGCGAGCACCCGCTGGAGGTCCGCGCCGAACTCGCCGGTGTCCGTGCGGTTGACCAGGGCCGCCCGGCGCAGCCCGCGGGCGACCCCGATGGAGGCGACGCTGGCGACACCGAGGCAGCCGATGGTCACCAGCAGCAGCCGGACGTCGATCAGGGCCATCATCACCACGCCGCCGAGCACGATCAGCCCGTTGAGGAGGATCTGCGCGAGGCTCTGGGTGAGCGCGATCTTCATCAGCGCGGTGTCGCCCACCATCCGGGTGTGCACATCGCCCTGCCGCTGGGTGTTGAGGTACGAGAGGTCGGCGCGCAGCAGCCTGCCCGAAAGCAGGACCCGGGCGTCGCGGACTATGTTCTCGCCGGCCCGGCCGATGAGACATCCCTGGGTCGCGGAGAGCGCCGCGTCCGCCACGAACAGGACGGCCAGCAGGGTGACGAGGAGGGCGACCGGCTCGTGCCGGCCGACCGCCTCGATGAGATGCGCGACGAGCTTCGGCTGCACGAGGGTGGAGGCCACGCCGAGGATCCCGAGCAGCACCCCGCCCGTGAGGAGCCGGGTCTGGGCACGGGTCAGCTCCGCGACGAGGCCGCGCGGCGCGGTCGTGGTGGTGGTCATGACTGCTCCGTAAGGTCGGCGCGGACGAACCGGCTGATGTGGACGGCGCTCTGGGCGGCGACGAACGGCCCGCCCGACCAGTCGCCGTGGAGGCTGACCCGTTCGAGTCCGGCTTCGGCCGCGTAGGCCTCGATGTCCTCCGGGGTGGTGAGCCGTGTGATCTCGGTTCCTATCCGCGTGCCGCCGGGCTCGTGCAGCAGGTGCGAGGTGTGCCAGAGCCCTTGTTCGGCAAGCAGGGTGGAGTAGGTCTGGAGCCCGGTCCCGGGTTCGGGGTAGGGCGCGAAGAAGGAGGTACGGCTGAGTCCCTCGTGCAGCGTGTGGACGAAGCCCGGGTTGTGGGTCTCCACCACGAGGGTTCCGCCGGGCGCGAGACGGCGCGCGGCCCCGGCGACGGCGGCGCGCTGGCCCGCCTGGTCGAGGACCAGGGACATCGTGCCGCAGACGCAGTAGACGAGCCCGTGGCGGTCACCGGGGTCATAGGTGCGGATGTCGCCGTGGACGGGGGTCACGGGGACCCCGGACTCCTCGACGGCGGTCCGCAGCCGTTCGAGCATCTCCGGGGACGAGTCCACGCCCACGACCTCACCGGTGAGGCGTGCGAGCGGTATGGCGATACGGCCGGTGCCCACACCGAGTTCGAGGGCTGACCCGCCGGGATGCCAGCCTGCGAGTGCCGCGGCGGTGCGGTCGGCCGTGCCGTCCTGGGGGAAGAGCCGGTCGTAGAAGTCGGCGAAGACCCTGCCGTAGCCGATGTCCGCGATCACGGGGGCGGCGGTGTCCGAGGGTGCGGTCGCGGTGCTCATGCCTGCTCGCTTTCTGCCGCAGCAGCGGACGGGGTGCGCATCGGTGTGTAGGGGGAGACGAAGATGATCTCCGGCTCCTCGGAGTCGTCGTAGCCGGCGTTGCGGGCGAGCGTGAACTGGAAGCCCTTGATGCCGGTGGCGCCCGAACGTTCGATGCCGTCCCGGAACCAGGCGGCCAGGATGCGGTACCCGGGGAGGGCTCGGGCCGTCGTGAACCCCTTGTCGAGGTGACGCATCACCTCGGTGCCGAGGTCGAAGACGGCCTTCTCGGTCCGGCGGGTGGGGAACCAGACGATCTGATGGGCCCTGCGACCCGCGATGACCTCCACGGGCGCCCAGTCGGAGGTCTCCCCGGCCTCGTCGAGGGTGCGGCAGTAGAACTGCAGGTCGTGCTGGGCCGGAGTGGGCGCGAAGAAGCGCCAGTTCGGGAAGAGGTTGGAGAACACGTCAAGCCGGGCGAGCCTGCTGAACGGCGGCAGCGGATGCTGGGTGCAGAGGGTGCCCACCAGCAGCAGGCCGGCGAGCAGCCGTACGTTGCCGTCCGTGCCGCCGAAGTGACGGGTGAGCAGGCGGCGGGCCTGGACGGCCGAAGCGGTGCTGCTCATCGGGCTCCCTCCTGGCCGGCCGTGGCGGAGGACTGTCCCGCGCCGGCGGACGGCGCGGCCGTGGTGGTGTCGCCGAGGAAGGCCACGAGGCGGCGGGCGGCCTCGCCGGCGAGCTGCGGGTCGGTCAGGATGCCGTCGTGGTCGGCGGTCTCGACGACGGTGCTCCGGACGATCCGGCCGTCCTGGTGCGCGTCGGCGAGGTCCTTGTGCAGGAGCAGGTGGTCGGGGTCGCGGTCGACCGTGTGCTGGGCGGACAGCACCAGGGCGTGGGTGTCCAGATGGGGCAGGGGGCCTTCGAAGGACCGGAAGTCACGCTCCGCGGCCTGCCATTCGCGCAGTGCGGCGGTCCACATGCGATGGTCCGCGTACTCCGCCATCGCCCTGCTCCGCACCGGGGCGGGCAGGTTCCGGATCCAGGCGGGGGTCTGCATGAGGACGCCGAGGCCCGCCCGCAGGCTGACGGACGTGGAGCGGATCAGCTCCTCGATGTGCCGGGCGTTCGCGTCCTGCTGGCTGGACCGTTCGAGCTGCTGGGGGTGGGAGCTGTCCACGTAGACGACGGAGTGCACCCGCTCGCCGAGCCGGACGGCCGCGCGTCGGGCGAGCTCGCCGCCCAGGGAGTGCCCGACCAGGGAGACCTGGCGTCCTTCCGGCAGGGCTGCCTCGATCAGGTCGACCAGGTCGTCCACCGCCTCGCCCAGGTGGTACGGGGTCGGGGCGTGCCGTCTGCTCGCCCCGTAGCCGGCGCGGCTGTAGGCCAGCCACTGGCGTCCGTCGGCGTTGAGGGCCCTGGTGTACCAGCTGAAGTGCGCGGGCAGGGCGCCGAGTCCGTGCACGAGGACGGCGACCGGGCCCTCGCCCGTCCGGCTGACCGTTCCGTCGTGGGCCAGCTCGTTGCCGTGTCGGGTGGTGACCGTGGCGCCGAACGCGTGATCGGTGGCCCGCAACCTGCGGTGGACCGCCACCGCGGTCGCCGCGGCCGCGGCGCCGGCCAGCAGCAGGGCCGCGGCCACCGGCATCCGGTCGTCCCGTCCGGCGGCGGCGGGATGGCTGCGGGGCGTGCTGGTGTACGCGACCATCGGGTGCATCGAGACGAAGGCCGGGATGAACCTGCCCAGTCCCATGACGGAGCCGTTGGCGACGTGGAAGGCGGCGGCGCCGGCGATCACCGGGCGGGCCAGCAGACCGCCCTTCAGGTACAGCACCGGGAACAGGCACTCCATCGCCAGCACACCGTGGGCCAGGGCCCGTGCGGAGCGGGGGTGGCGGCGGGCCAGCCGCCACGCCTTCTCGTGCCCGTAGGTCCTGGTGCGCAGGACACCCGTCAGGGCGGAGCCGGTGCGCCAGTCCTTCCCGAGGAGCTTGATCCAGCCGGACACGACGTACGACAGGTTGGACTGGATCGCCACGTACCACACCAGCGCGTCCTGGGCGGCGGGCGAGGGGGCGAGCCGGGCCATGCCTGTCGCGGTCTGCACCAGGTTGGACGCCTGGTCGGAGCCGTCCGTGCCGTAACGGTGGGTGGGATAGAGCAGGGCGCCGCTGAGACCGAGGAAGAGGTTGGCCGCTCCGCGCGCCCGGCTGTCGCCCGGCAGCAGGAGAGCGGCGCTCGCGGCCGCCCGGGCGGCGTGCAGCGTCCGGCTGGTCCGCTCGTCGGCGACGAAGTCGAGCAGCCTCCGCAGGGGCCTGCCGGAGTGGGCGTGCCCGCGCCGGGCGAGTGCCCAGTCGTTCAGTCCGCCCGACCGCTTCTGGTCCGCGATGGTGAGGTGCTCCAGGCTGGACAGCAGGGAGGTGAGCGCCGCGATCCGTTCGGAGGCGCCGATGGCCTGGCCGCGGGAGAGGGGCAGGGGGCCGGTGAGGGCCGAGATCACCGTCCGGGCGGTGGGCCCGGAGGCTCTGAGCTTGGCGAAGCGAGCGAGCATGGAAGGTACTCCTGGCGGACGTCGGGCAGGGCCGGCCGGATGAGGGGCGTGCGGCGTGCGGACTGCCCGGATGCGGATGCGCTCCGGTGCGGGAGGCCGGTCCCCGGCCGTCCCCGTCCGGTCCCGTCCGGGGGGCATGCCCCGGACGGGACCGGACGTCTGTGTCACTGCGGGACTTCGACCTCGATGGGGGGCTCCATGGTCCCGCCGTCACGTCCGGCCTGGAACGCGTTCACCAGGGCCACTCCGATGATCACGCCCGCCACCACGGCCGGGGTCGTGGCCAGGACGGGTACGCGGGCGGTGACGAACCGCCCCTCGGGGTCGTCGATCCTGATGTCGGTGAGGGCACCGGGTTTCGTCAGGAAAGAAGTGTCGTTCATCTGGTTCTCCTTGTCCGTCTTCCTCTTCGGGTGGGGGCGACGGTCACTGAAGGACGGGCTCCTTCTCGCCGATCGCGTCGCAGAGGGCCACACCGACCGCGACGCCGGCGGCGAAGGCTCCCGCGACAATCACGGGAGTGGCCGCGACGGGGACCGTGCCCGTGGCGGTGTGACCGGGGTCCTGCTCGGTCAGGGGGTGTGCTGTGGCCGGGACGGCCCGGAAGACGGCAGCGTGCATGGACTTCCTCCTGGTGGGTGTGAAGGGGGTGGGGCGATGTCGCGGGGGCCGTTCAGAGCTGCGGCTCCTGGGTGCCGCCGCTGTCGCCGATCGCCGGACCGATGACGGCCTGCGGAACGACGATCACCGAGGCGATCGGGCCCGTGGCCGGTCCGGTGTGCCCGGCGTCGTGCTCGGACAGGGCGCCCGTCGTGGCCGGGGTGGCGGGGCAGGCGGAGGCCGCCGCCCGGCGGGTGCCGGTCACTGGAGCTGGGGTTCGGTGGTCTCGCCGATGATCGCCCCGGCCGCGTAGGCGATGACCACGGCGGCGGCGACCGTCGCGATGACCTGGGTGGCGGCGATCGGCGCCGCACCGCCGAAGGTCTGCCCCTCGGCTCTCTCGTCGAGCGGGCCGACGGCGGCCCAGCCCGGTGCTCTGACCTGTTGCACGTTCCCTCCTCTGTCAGCCTGGACGGCACCCGGAGGCTCCCGCCACAGGTCCGTACGGCAGCGCGACCCCCCGGACCCCGAGGGGCCCGGCCGGGCGGCGTTCCGTCTGTGCCGTCAACGATGGCGGGGCCACCGGCCGGGGGGAAGGCCGTCGGCTGGCACGAGGCTGCAGGGCCGCCCGCAGGATGGTGCAGGCGCGGTGCACCGGTCCGGACGCTGAACCCGTATGCCGCATGCCGCAGGCCGTACGCCGTCGGTCAGCTGCCGCCGGGTCCGGACGGGCGGTTGCCCCGACCTGGCACCCCTTGCCAACAGCGGCTCCAGCACCGCCCACTGTTCGTCCGTGAGATCTCCCCGCCCCATGACCGTGATCATTCACGGCTAAAGATGCACTTTCGATGCACGTCCAGGTCCTGTGGTGATGTGGATCGTCTGTCAGACCTGTCTGCGAGGCTCCGGGCATGGAGATGACAGCGCAGCTGACGATCGACTGCTCCGATCCGCAGAGAATGGTGGCGTTCTGGACCCGGGCCCTGGGCTACGTACCCGAGCCCGCGCCGGACGGGCACGCCACGTGGCGCGGTTACTGGGAGGCGATGGGAGTGCCCGCGGAAGAGCTGCCGACCGGGGCCGGCGACATTCCGGAGTCGATCGTCGATCCGGCGGGACGCGGACCGCGTGTGTGGTTCCAGCAGGTTCCGGAGCCGAAGACCGGCAAGAACCGGTGGCACTTCGACCTGAAGGCCGGTGGTGGGCGTGACGTCCCGCTGGACGTCCGCACGCGGCGGGTCGGGGACGCCGTGGACCAACTGGTCGAAGCCGGTGCCACCGTGCTGAGGATCAAGGACGAACAGGGCATGGGGCTCTATGCCGTGGCCATGCAGGATCCCGAGGGCAACGAGTTCGACGTCGTCTGAGGGCCGTTGCGATGGTGCGGGTCACGGCCACTCGTTCACGGCTGCGACCCGCACGGTCGCCTCGTGGTGGACGGCGAGCCTGTCGTAGCTCGTGGCTCGTAGCTCGTGGCGGCAGCGCGATGTCTCTCGATGCGGTTGATGCCGCGACCGCGTGGCGTTCGCGGCATTCGGTCAGGTCGAAGCGCGGCGGCCGAGAACGCAGGGGGTGAGTCAGTGGACATTCCTCCGGTGGACGCGGTGGCGGCGGTGCGGGACGAGCTGATCGCAGCAACTGCACTGGGCGGGAACCATCCGGATGTGGTGTTCGCTGTGGGGCCGGTGGAGATGGAGTTCGAGGTCGAGCTGCGGGCGGGCACGAAGGCGAAGGCCGGATTCAACCTGTGGGCGGCCGGCGCCGAAACGGAGGCCGGGGTATCACGCGGCCGCACGCACCGAGCGTCCTTCACGCTGACCCCGAAGAGCGCGCGCGGAGGGGATCTCCTGGTGAGTGGAACGCCCGATCGACCTGCCGGACCCGGTGACACATCGGGTCGCATTCCGGACCGAACCAGTCCGGCGGGCTGGTAGGCAGGACATGAAGGGGGTTGCCGCGAAGCCGAAACCGCTCCCCCGTCGTCTCACCCGGCCGCTGCACCCTTGCATACGAGCCGCTAGGCCGTTTCGTTTGGATCATCGGGCTGACCAGAGGAAGATGCCTGCGATGTGGAGTCCGGCCAGGTAGACGGTCGCGGTCTTCTCGTAGCGGGTGGCGATACCCCGCCACTGTTTCAAGCGGTTGATGCAGCGTTCGACGGTGTTGCGCTGCTTGTATGCCTCGCGGTCGAAGGCGGGCGGCCTGCCGCCCCGGCTGCCGCGCCGCAGCCGGTGACCGCGCTGATCGGCCGGAACGGGGATGACCGCCCGGATACCGCGCTTGCGCAGGTGCTCGCGGATCGCGCGGGAGGAGTACGCCTTATCGGCAAGGACCAGGTCCGGCCTCGTGCGGGGCCGTCCTCTCCGTCGAGGAACGCGAAGGCGGGCCATGACGTGAGCGAAGGCAGGTGCGTCACCGGCCTGTCCGGCGGTGAGCACGAAGGCCAGCGGCCGGCATCGGGCATCGGAGGCCAGGTGGATCTTTGTGGTCAGTCCGCCGCGGGACCGGCCGATGGCGTGATCTGCTGGTTCGCCTGCTGGGGCCCCTTTTTGCGGGCCCCGGCCGCGTGCTGGTGTGCTCGCACGATGGTCGAGTCGACCGAAACGGTCCAGTTGAGGTCTTCGTCGGCGTCTGCCTGTGCGACCAGCGCGGTGGACACCCGCTCCCATGTGCCGTCGAGGGCCCGCATCCGCAGCCGGTTGTAGACGCCTCGCCAGTTGCCGTACTTCTCCGGGAGGTGAATCCACTGCGATCCCGTCTGGAACTTCCAGGCGATTGCGTCGATCACTTCTCGGTGATCCCGCCACCGGCCACCCCGCCGCGGTGTCCGATCTGGGAGTAACGGCTCGATTCGCGCCCACTGCGCGTCAGTCAAAGGCACACACGAACAACGACTGGCGGAGCTGATTGGAACGGCACCGCCGTCAGTCGGTCGGCCCAGTGCGGAGCCGCTGCACGTCCCGCACGAGCGTGTACGAAGCGCTGAGGAAGATCACGGCTCCAGCCACGAGCCAGAGAACCGACGCGCCAGAGCGGTACTCACGAACGCCCGCAACGACCAGCACCACGCTGGCAAGGACGCCGAAGGCCGAGATCAGAGCGCTGATGCGGTTAGTCACACAGACATCATCAACGACAACTTCGGCTAGCGGAAGTGATCCAAACGAACCTGCCTAGCCGCCACCGTTAGCGCCAGAGGAACACGGCCGTCGTCAGCCGGGACGCCAGGCGCAACATCGCAGCCGTGCCGCGGCGTTCGAGCAGTTCTCGGAAGTCCCGGTACAGGGTGGTTTCGGGACGCAGGCGGACAGCCTCCTCGACAGCGGACACGGCCTCTTCCGCCGACCGCCCTCATGCAACTGGATGGCCAGGTGGTACCGGGCCTCGGCGAGGAGGTGGGTGGGGGGCAGCGTTCGCCGGATCTGCAGGGACTCCTCAACGGCGGCCGGTGCCTCCCTCCGTCGGCCCAGGGCGTTGAGCCTCGTGGAACGGATTCACAGGCGCAAGCGCTGTTGTGCCTCTTCCTCGGCGGCGTCAAGTGCGGGTTCGAGTGCGGCGAGCGTGGAGCGGAGCAGGTCTGGTAGCGAGCCGGACGGTACGACGAGCCCGCCGGCTGCGAGGGGTGCGGATGAAGGTTGGAGCCACTGCTGGAGTGCGATCCGAACCGCAGCGGCCACGCTCGCTGCGAGCACGCGGGAGGCGAGTGTGCCAGTGCTGCCGAGGCGCTGGTCGATCGCGGCGGCGAGGGGGTGTTCGATCGCTGCTGCGGCGCTGAGGAACGTGTCACGCAACGCGGGGCTTGCGGTGATCAGCAGCAGCTCGTCGTGGTCACGCGGTTCGGTGTGCTGCTCCAGGATCGCTTCGGCCAAGGCGTCCGCGAGGCGGACCTGGGAGGGCCTGGCTGCCACGGCCGCGGCTACTCGGGATTCCCGTTCGGCGGTGACGGCTGCGACGATCGCCTGTTCGCGACTGGAGAAGTAGTTGTTGTAGGTCCTCGGTGAGACTCCGGCCGCCTCGGCGATGTCGTCGACGCGGACGTTGTCGGGCCCGTGTTCGAGGGCTAGCCGAAGTGCCGCCTCACGCAATGCCACTCGGGTGGCCTGCTTCTTCTCCTCGCGCAGCCCGGTCCGCCTTGTCGTCACCCTCGGAGTATCCCTGCTTGAGTGCGTGCACGCAAACTTGCGTGCACGCAATATTTGCTTCTACTCTCAGCCTCCTCTGCAGAAAGGTCAGACACGTGCGAGCCAAGGGCATCTGCTACGACACCGGCTTCCTCCGCAACGGCAGCAGCTCCCGGGAGCACTTCGACCCCGACCTGGTCAGGAAGGAGCTGGCCGTCATCCGCAACGATCTCCACTGCACCGCCGTCCACATCACCGGCGGCGACCCGGGCCGCCTGGAACTCGCCGCCCGTCACGCCGCCGAGCTCGGACTGGAGGTCTGGCTCTCGCCCTACCCGCTGGAGCTGACGACCGATGAAATCCTCACCCTGATCACTGACTGCGCAGAGCGGGCCGAGCGACTCCGGACGCAAGGAGCCGAGGTCGTGTTCGTCACCGGCGCCGAACTGAGCGTCATGAACCACGGGTTCCTCGAAGGCGACAGCGCCGAACAACGAGTCGGCTGGCTACTGAGCGACCCGGCCCGTCGGCCCGAGAGAATCGCCGCAGTCGGCCCCCGCCTCAACGCCTTCCTCCGCGAAGCCGTGGCGGTGGTCCGCGAGCGCTTCCACGGCAAGGTCACCTACGCGGCCATCCAGTTCGAAGCCGTCGACTGGGACTTGTTCGACTTCACGACCTTCGAACTCATCCGGTCTGCGGAGGTGGCCGACCGATTCCGAGAGGCCGTGCGCAGCCTCGTCGCACAGCCCGAACCTGTCGCCGTCACAGGCTTCGGCACGGCCACCTGGCGCGGCGCGGGTGACGTCGCCCCCCGCAGCATGGAAATCCTCGAAACCGACGAAGCCACCGGGGCGCCGATCCGGCTGACCGGGAACTACGAGCGCGACGAGGCCGGCCAAGCTGCCTACCTGAGCGAACTGCTGGAGATCTTCGACAGCGAGGGCGTCGACAGCGCCTTCGTGTTCCTCTTCGCGCTGTACAACCTGCCCCACCGCCCCGATGGCGATCCTCGCGACGACCTCGGCATCGTCAAGATCCTCGAAGGCCGCCACGGCGACGCTTACCCCGACCTGCCCTGGGAGCCCAAGGCCGCCTTCGCCGCGATCGCCGACCACTACCGCGACTGACTCCGCTCGGGATCAAGACATGGGGGACGGATGAGGCCCTGGAAGGCCTCATCGTTTCTCCATGCTCGACCGGTCGGCAGTGTCCGCCGGTGCCCTGGGACGGGGCACAGCGGCGGCCCGCCCCAGGCCGAGGCACCTGTCCCCGGAGCCAGGTACCCGGACCGTCGAGGCTGACCTGGGTTCCGCTGGTGGCAGGAGCGGCCGACTGCGCGAATTGGGCGTACAGCGCCAGGGCGATGCCCCCAGGCTTGCGATGCCCACCAGGCTTGCGATGCCACCACCGACGCCGACTCATGGGCCCGCCGCGTCGACGTCGACACTCGCGCCGACAATCGATCCTGAACTCATTCGATCGCGGTTTCACGAGGTGAGGCATCGAAAAGATGTCACACACCGCCCGGAGTAGAGAGGAGCGAGTCCAGGTCAGGTCCGCTTCCCCACGCCGCCGAGGGCCTGCTCAGCTGCACGCGCACCCAGCGGACTCGTCGGGGCGCGTACAGCTTCCCATCACCATGGGCCTTGCGCTGGACAGGCGTCGTGGGGGTGGCGGTCCCCGCAGGCGAGAACTGGTCGCGGCGGTGTTTTGTGCTGGCCCAGGAAGACTTACCGGACCCTGAAGCGGCGGTGGAGGTTGCGGGCCACGTGCACGCCCGGGCCGCCGAAACCGACGATGTCGACGCGTCCGTCGCCGGTGATGTCGGCGAGAAAGCGTGGGTGGCGGTCGACCCGCCAGCCGCCGGCGTCCTCGTTGTACCCGTAGCCTCGGCAGACCAACTGGGCCTGTTCGAAGCCGCCTTCGCCGTCGTTGTGTGACACCCAGACTCCTTCGTCGCCGAAGCCGACGATGTCCGGGGCGCCGTCCCCGGAAACGTCGGCGAGAAGCCGGAGGTGCTTCCCGCTCGACCACCCCTGGGCTCGCCCGAAGTCGTTCAGGAGGAGCTTCGCGGGCTCGAACGTGCCGTCGCCGCGCCCACGGGACACGACGACGCCCTGCGGGCCGAACCCGACGATGTCCTGGGGTCCGCCGCTGATGGTGCTGACCAGGAACCGCGGGTGCTCGGCGACGGAGGTCCAGCCCTGGTCGACCCCGAACTCGGCCAGGACGTACAGAGGTTCGATGAACGCCCCTTCGTCGTCCTGGAGGGACACCCACACGCCGTCGTCGTGGCAGCCGACGATGTCGAGCCTGCCGTCACCAGTGGTGTCGGCGAGGAAGCGGAGGTGCCTGTCGATGAGCCAGCCACCCGCCTCGTCGCTGTGGCCGAATGCCCGGAGAACGGGTTCGTCGCCGATCGGTGCGAACGCGCCGTCCTCGTCCTGGAGGGACACCCACACGCCGTCGTCGTGGCAGCCGACGATGTCGAGCCTGCCGTCACCAGTGGTGTCGGCGAGGAAGCGGAGGTGCCTGTCAGCGAGCCAACCGCCCGCCTGTTTGCCGTGGCCGAACGCATTGAGGACCGGTTGGCCGACCGTGGGCGCGAATGTGCCGCCCGCGTCCTGGGCAGAGATCCGGACACCGTCGGCGGACAACACGACGACACCGGGACGGCCCTCGCCGGTGAGGTTTGCGAGGGTCCACAGGTCCGCCGGACTCGCGGAGGACGCGGGAGGGTGCAGAACCCGTTCGTCGTCAAACGTCCCGTCACCTCTGCTTGACGAGGTCACAGCCCCCTTCGCAGGTTTGAGCCCGACGATGTCCGCCTGCCCTGTTCCCGTGGTGTCGGCGAGGAACCGTTCACCCAGCCCAGCCCACCAGCCCGGCTGCCCGGCAGGGCAGGGGCTGAGCCTGTCGGTCTTCCACCCGCCGGCGTCCTGGTCACTGCCGAACTTCTCCAGGACCAGCAGCACATTGCTGAAAGAAGGCGTCGCGTCGGGAGCCGGCCGCAGCGCGGACTTGCTGTGGGCCAGTCGCCAGGACCGGCGGCTGTTCCAGTGGCTCAGCGGCGCCCAGTGCAGCACGAGGTCGCTGATGCGCTCCGGCTCGGCCGGGACGAGGCGCCACTGCTGGCTCTTCGCGCCGTCGTCGTACTCGCCAAGGACGATCCGGGTGTCGTCCACCCCGGGCTCGGCGAGGTCGAGGACAGTTTCGTCCGCCGCGGCCTCGATGAAATAGAGGCCGGCTTCGCCCTGGACGGGGACGAAGCGCCACTGCTGGCTCTTCTTGTTGGCGGCGGCGTCCCACTGGCGGACGCCGCGGTCCGCTGTGGCGGGGTTGTCGAGCACCTTGCCGCTGACCGCGTTGCGGATCACATACGCCGGATCGTCCTGCGCTCCTTGCACGGGGGCGAACTGCCACTGTTGCGGGCTCGGGCCGTCCTCGGGGTAGTCGCGGAGGACGAGTGCCCCGTCCGCGCCCGGCGTGGCCCTGGTACCGAGGGGCTGCCCCGTGGCGGCGTTGACGATCTCCAGCTTCATTTCTTGCGTGGGCACGGGCATCGTGGTGCCTCTTCCAGGCGGTTGGGGCGATGACTCGGGACGGGTGCGGTGCGATCGCGGCGGATCACGTGAAGACGTGGTGGTAGGGGACGTTCCACTCATTCGGCAGCCGCGGGTAGAACGTGTTGATGACCGTCCCGGTGAAGTCCCCGCCCCAGTTGTAGGTGAGCCGCACCTCGCTGTCAGCCGTCACCGCGTGGTCCTTGAACCCGAGGATCGCGTCGGGATGGGTGATCGGCACGAAGGTGATCCCACCCCACGGCGTCACCGTGACCACCCAGAGCTGGGTGTCCTCCACCGCACCGTTCTTGCCCCGCCACTTGTCACCGACCTTCCCGGGGAGGCCGACCTGCACGGTGTCGGCCGTGCTCTTGGGGGCGTCCTGGTGGACGGTGACGCGCCTGCGCTGCGGCTTCGGCGCGCCGTCGTCCCCGCGTCCGCCGTCGGTTCCGGTCGCGTCGGCGGGTTTGGGCGTGACCTGCCCCGCGGCGCTCTCGAGGTAGTAGAGCGGTCGCTGCCCGAAGAAGCCCCCGGGGGTGATGTGCCAGAGGTGGCCCTGCGCGTCCTTGGTGGCGGGGTCGAGCGCGGTGGCCAGCTTGACGCCCTTGTCATGGCTCTCCTCCTTCAGCTCGGCAGGCCGCAGGTAGCCTCCGTTGAAGGCGTGGACGAGCATGACCGGCCGGTTCTCGACCAGGGCCGCCACGATCGCGTTGTCGTAGCTGTTCACCGCCACCGGGCCGCCGACCACCAAATTCGACATCGCCGTGCGTTCTTGGGTGTACATCGCGAAAACCTCACCTGTTATCGGTGTGAAGAACAATGTGCCGGGCGCTCGCAGTGGTTTATCACGACAATGATTTCTCAACCTCGGCCGCCACCAATCGAACCGGCTCCAGAAACGAATGCATGACCGAAGCAAATACCCTCAAAGCGGTAACGTTCGAGGTCACGCCCGGTCGACGAGGCACCGGAATGCTATCGATCGAGTGATCAAGGGATTCGATGCATCAAGATCACCCGATGGGGTGCGGTGCTTGAAGATGTCTTCTCGGGCGATGCAGCCCTTGATAACTTTACTCGCCGGAACATGTGCGCAGATGCCTGGTTCCATTTCACCGAGCGCGGTTTCGGCCATATCAGTCGAGGACAGAAATTGCCTTCCAACGCGTACAACCTGGAACGGGCCAAGCGCCAGCCGCTGACGAAGAGGAACCTGCGGGAACTCAACATCGAGCAGACCTGGGAGTCGATCCTGGAGCACCCCAACCTGGTCTACGTCGACGACTACGGGGGGCGGCACAAGCCCGTCGGGTTCTCCGTGAACAAGTCCAGCTTCGGCGCCTTCCCCGGAACGGCGTTCCAGCGGGGATGGCTCGCCTACATGAACCTCGGGGAGCCGCTGATCGAGGAGCGGCGCAACATCACCCAGCCCCCGCCCGACACGTTCTCCTCGCGCACCTACGTCAACCGCAGCCAGTCCGAAATGACCTTCACCGACTCGGTCGACTTCTCCGTGTCCAACGGGGCCACGTGGTCACTCTCGGGAGACTCAAAACTCACCTTCGGCGGCAGCGTCAGCGCGCAGCTCCAGCTGCAGCTGCAGAGCAAGCTCGGTCTGAATCTGCAGACGCAGCTGGGAACACAGCTGAAGAACGAGATGGCGAACAAGAACGCGAACACGGTGACGAACAAGAACAGCAAGGACAGCGTGGGGGTGGACAACGCCAACACGGTCGACACGGCGGTGACCAACGGTGCGACGAACTCCGCGTCGACCTCGCTGGCCGGCTCGGTGGATTTCACGACCACGGGCAGCGCCTCCGGTACCGCCGCGCTCAACGCCGCGCTGGCCCTGGGCATCGCGGCCTCCGTCGGCGGTTCCCTGAGCACCAGCTGGGCCTCGAAATCACAGATCTCCGGCAAGGTCCCGCCGGGCTCGCGTGTGGAGACGATCGTCACGCAGCGCCGCGCCCGAAAGCAGTACTCCTACGAAATCCCGGTGACCTTCTCCGGATTGCTCGCAGTGAAGTACGCCGTGCCGGTGGCCGTCCTGTCACCTCCGCAGCCTGACGGTTATCCCGGCCTCGACCTGCTGGTCGCCCGCGACATCGGCGACCTCGATCTGGCGGGCGGCGGCTTCCGGATGAAAGGGCTTGCCGAGGTCGTCTCCGCGCTGGAGGTCCACCACACGATGTTCGACGGCGAGAGCCTGACCGACAGCGACCGCGCGCCGTACAAGCAGCCCTGACCGGGCGGGCAGCACCGCCGCTACGACAACGAGAGAGGTGACAACCATGGTGTTCAACAACATTTTCGGCTCTGCGGGCAAGGGTGCAGGAATCTTCTCGGTGATCGCCGACCGCGACAAGGCTCAGCCCGGGGCAGGTGTCGACTTCGAGGACGCGGACGACGACACGTACGACGACACGAGCACGAGCCTGTTCACCAGCGCGATCCACGGTGCGTCGAACCGGGCGAAGATCGTGCAGGAGCAGTCACCCGAGGCCCGGGCCGTCCTGGGCTTTCTCGGCTCCTTCATCCAGACCACTCAGGCGTCCGCGGACGCGCAGGCCGCATACGCCCAGAATCCGGGCTCGGTCGCCACGGCGGCCGCCGCCGGCATGCAGGAATCGAGCACGACCGTGACCGAGCACGGTGATCTACAGAAGGACGAGGATCTCGAGAAGCCGAAGAAGAGCGACTTCAAGGCACCGAAGGCCCCGGCAGCGCCCAAGGCGGAGGAACCCCCCAAGGCACCCAAGGCAACTGCCGAAAAGCCGTCGGACACCAAGTAGGCGCACATGTGCAAGTGGTCAGGGGCGATCATCGCCCCTGACCACTTCGTTGTGTGTCACACGGGGAGCAGTTGCCACTGCCGGTCGCGGTGGTCGCGCTGCGCCCCGTACTGCTTGATCGCCGAAGGCGCGTTGGTGTCGATGCTCAGGAGCAGGCCGCTGTTCCGGTTCGCGATCTCGTACACCCGCGGGGTATCGGTCACCGGGCCTGCGGGGACGAGCCGCCACTGCTGGTGAACCGCTTCGCTGCCCTCGTAAGCGCGCTGCGCGACCGCTGCCCCGTCCGCCGTCCCTCCGCCGACGACCTCCAGGACCTTGCCGCTGCGGACGTTCTCGATCCGGTACAGAACGTCGCCTTCGTCCTGACCCGTGACGACCAGGCGCCACTGCTGATGGGGCCTGGAGGTGGCGAGGGACTGGTGGATTGCCGCGCCGTCCTTCGTGGACTCACGCAGCACCCCCGCCCTCAGCCTGCTGCGGACGTTGACCCAGGAGACCGCCGTGCCTGAGTCCGGCAGTCCGCCCATCAGCGCCGAGGGGATTCTCCGGACCCGGTTGTTGACGTGATCGGCGATGTAGAGGGTGTCGACGCAGTCCACGGCGAGCCCGACGGGGTTGTTCAGCTGGGCCGACGCAGCCGGCCCTCCGTCACCACCGAAGCCCCCTGAGCCCGTACCTGCGACCGTGGTGATCTTTCCGTCGCCGGTGACCATGCGGACCCGGTTGTTGCGGTGGTCGGAGATGTAGAGGGTGCCGGCGCTGTCCAGCACCAGCGCCAGGGGCATGTTCAGCTGGGCCGACTCTGCCGGTCCCCCATCGCCGCTGAAGCCCGCTGTGCCTGTGCCGACGACCGTGGTGATCTTTCCGTCGGCCGTGATCTTCCGGACCCGGTTGTTGCCTGTGTCAGCGATGTAGACATCGCCCGCGCTGTCCACAACCACCTGGCGAGGGCAGTTCAACTGGGCCGACTCGGCTGGACCGTTGTCCCCCCGGTAGGCGGGCGCCCCGGTCCCTGCGACTGTACTGATCTTGCCGTCAGTCGTGATCTTCCGGACCCGGTGGTTGTTGTAGTCGGAGAAGTAGACGATGCCGGAGCTGTCCACCGCGATCCCCAACGGAAGGTTCAGCCGGGCGGCCGTGGCGGGCCCGCCGTCACCGTGGGAGCCCGCGATCCCTGTCCCGGCGACGGTGGTGATCTTCCCGTCGGCTGCGATCTTTCGGATCCGGTGGTTGCTGGAATCAGTGAAGTAGAGGGCGTCCGCGCCGTCCACCGCCATCTGGCGCGGGCAGTTCAGCAGGGCCGCGACGGCAGGACCGTCATCGCCCCGGTACCCCGCGACACCGGTCCCTGCGACCGTACTGATCTTGCCGTCAGTCGTGATCTTCCGGACCCGGTGGTTGTTGTAGTCGGAGAAGTAGACAACGCCGGCGCTGTCAACCGCGACCCCGTACGGACGGTTCAGCTGAGCCGAAACGGCTGGCTCGCCCTCCCCCTTGAACCCTGCGACCCCGGTCCCCGCGACCGTACTGATCGGCGAGGTGGAACCCTCGGCATCTGTGGTGCTCATCGCCATCCCTTCGTCGTTCACCCACCGCCGATACCAGCGGCAACCACCCAACTCCAGCACGTCACAGGGGTGTTTTGTCGGCAAGATCACTTACGAGTGGCCCTTCCGGGTGGGTTGACGAGTCACCGCCGGCCACACACTCCGGAAGCCGACTCCTGCCCGGTCGCGCAACCGAATACCGCGCGGTTCGAACGACGTTCCGCCGCTGCGGACGCCGGCAGTTGGTCCGGCGTCATCGCGGAGCTGCAGCACCAGGGCATCCCAGTTCGACGGCCCGGTAGTGCTTGTCGGCCACTCCTACGGCGGGCGGTCATCTCTGTGGCAGGCACCGTCGAGAACGTGGCCGGCCTGGTCCACGTCGCCGCCTACACGCCCGAAGTGGGCGTAGGCCTCGGCGAGCCGCAGAGACGTTTCCCCCTGTCGCCGCTGGACAGCAACCTCACGGAGAAGACGTACCCGGTTGACGGCGAGGAGGCTGCGGTCCAGGTCACGATCAAGTCCGAGGCGCACCCCGGCATCTTCGCCGCCGCCGTTCCTGCCGCTGTCACCGAAGTCCTGACAGCGAACACAGCGTCCACCGGCCGCCTCGACGTTCACGGAGACGGCTTCGGCCGCAAACGTGGAGGACCAAGCCGGCGTGGGAGTTAGCACCCGGCGCTGACCAGGCCATCAACCAGGAAGTGGAGCGCTTCGGTGGGAAACTAGCCCGAGCCACGGTCGTCGAGATCGACGGTGCCTCGCACGCCGTCGCCGTGCCCCGGCCCAGGTAAGTCGCCGAACTGATCCGTGACGCGGTGCGCGCAACCGCCTGATGCCCCGAGAGCCGACAGCATGGGAGAAGGCCACGTGGCCTTCGCGCCTGCTGTCCTCGTCCGCCGTCCTGCGACTTTCCGGGGCAAGAGGATCGAATCACATCGACGCGCCACCACTCAGTTGGAGCGGCCGGACGTCCCTTCTACAGTCCCATCCGAGCGATTCACTGTCCGAAGAAGCTCAACCGCACCTGCCGGTCCGCATTATCGACATTCGTGTCCACCAAACTCCGTTAAGACAGATCCACCGTCGCACCAGGTGGTGCGTCCAGGCCACTCCCGTTTCCGCGGAACTGCCGGTGCTGCGTACCGGCGACGAGCACCACAGCTCGCTCAACCTAAGGCAGGCACCTCGCTTCAGGTGGGCGCGTGCTCACGCTCACTCTGCCGTGCCGTCGCTCGTCCTCACGATGCGGGGCGAATTCGTCCATGCACTCGCGGTGTTCAACGTGGATCTTTGATTCCGGAATTTCCCCTAGGGGTGGAGATCGACACCGTCGAGCTTCCCGCATCCGTCGAGATCGGTCAGCGCGTGCGGGAGCGCTTCTAGCCCCTCGCGGGACTCCTCGCGCTGGGCCAGCATGGCCATCAGGGCCCCTACCACTCTGGCTTGGGTAGCAGAGAGCAGGTTCACGAAGTCCTGAACGGTCGATATCGGGCACTCCCGCCAGAGAACACAGGGTGTCGGCGAGACCTCGGCGAGGACCGACGCAGTGACACGGCTCCGCACCCGACTGACCATCCACTACCCGAGCCCCGAGGGATACGGTAAGAATGCACCTGCGAATCCGACTTGGAGCCGATTTCATCGCCGCTCCACGCACGACGCCACGCGGTGCAGGCGCGTGTGATAGTCGGGATGCGAGGACAGGAGCTTGCCAGAAAGGCTCCGCCTACCGCCGCGAGCGGCGGTAGGCGGGTCGATCGCAGCGGTCTTACCGCACCCGGACAGAGCGGAAGCCGTCGCGTGACCGCCCTCCCGTTCCGCCGCCTGCATCATGTGCAGCACCTCGGCGAGCATCGGCCCGAAGCCAGCCGCTACCGCATGGTGATCCGCCCTCAGCTCGGTCCGACGCGCCACGGCGGCGAGCAGATACGGACCGATCACCAGCGTCAGGGTGAGGAACCAGTACTTCCACGCGAGCGTCAGCGCGATGACGCTCACCGCAACGAGCAGCGCTGCCGTCCAGAAGCCCACGCGCCTTCGCCCCACGCCGATGGTGAGCCGGATCAACCTCCGCACAGCAGTCCACGCGAAAGACCCCGGAACCGCATACCACTGCCCCAGAAGCAAGGACCACGCGTGACCGCGAACGTGGTGCCCCAGCTCATGAGCAAGCACCGCAGCCAACTGACCGTCAGAGAGACGCTCCAGTGAAATGCGGGTGACGCCCACGATGTGACCGGCTGCGGCCAGGGCGTTGAGATGATCGCTGTCCTCGATCCACAGCTCGTAGACGCGGCCCTCCACACCCATCCGCGCCGTCACTTCCCGCCACAGCGGTTCCAGCCGGTCCGATTCCCCAGGGGTGGGGTGACGAAGGTTCAGCAGATGACGGGCCAGGACTCTCTCTGTGGGTCGGTGGAACGCCAGGCCACCTGAAGCGAGCCACAGCAGGACCCCCAACCATCCCATCCCGGGGAACAGGAGATGGGAAAGTGTCGTCACGATCACCAGACCGAGGAGGAACGAGGGCAACTGCAGTAGCAGTTGGACTACGGCCGTTGCATCGATGCCCCGCTGCCGCTTGGCGAGGTGCACACGCCCACGATGCCCGAAACTCTCTAAATGCGCGTGCTTCTCGTAACCGGACTGCTGTTCCGGCTTCAGGCCATGATGAGCGGCCTCGGACGGCGTCGGCCTGCGAGGGTAGGGCGGGGGAGGAAGAATTCTCTGGTCCGGACAACGCGGGGACGAAAGACCAGCGGCAGCCGGATAGGCCTGGGCTTCGGGCATGGAAATGCGTCCGGGGTGGGCGGAGTCGAAGGGCGCGGTCATGAGAGATTCCCGTCTTGGCATACGGCCGGATCACGAAGTCGGGGTAAGAAGCAGGCCGGCGATGTGCATTCAGCCGACGAGCCCAGCGATGGGCAGAAGCACCACGCCTGCGCAGTAAGCAGCCAGACCGGCGCGAATCCACCGGTGTTTGGCGCACACGATGCGGCTGTTCTGGGCCAGCGCCTCCAGTATTCCGTCGACCTGGTGTGCCTCGGTGACGGCGAGGGCCTCAGCGAGTCGGCCGCCCTCTCTGGCACGGCGGATGTCGTCGAAGTACGTCAATGGCCGCCCCGGAGACCATCGGCTGGCGCCGTAGCGCGGGAGGACGGCGAGGAGCAGGCATCCCAGTGCACCGGCCAAAGTGGCCACTGCCACCCACAGCAGGACCCTCCCGTGGGTGGAGAGCCCGGACAATGACCACCCCCGAGCCGCGAGCAAGCCACCGAGCAGGCTGACCATCATGGTCATGGCTCCCAGAAGCAGCGACGCCTTGCTGTCCGCACGAGCTGTCTCGGAGCGTAGCTCCGTGAGCAGACGGAGCCCCACCGTAGGATTTTGCACACCACTACTACTCATAGCGTCTCCTCGGTGGTGTCGGCGTCGGGCCCGCCCCGCTGCCTGTGCAAGTGTGCCGGGGTGCCTGGGAGCTTGGCCCAGGGCAGGGATGCCGGCGCGGGAGGAGCTGAAGCGAATCCGGGCAAGTTGGACGCGAGGAGCCCCTCCAAGATCTCCACGGCCTGCTTGTTCAGTCCCGCACGCTGGTAGTCCTCCGGAGACCCTTCCTTCAGTACTTGCAGGGCGACCTCTGACTGGCTCCGGATGAGCTGCAGCTGGTCCCTTTGCAGGTTCTCCATGACCAGCCGTGAATCCTCCGGGTGCTGCGCCAGGTGCAGGGCCCACATCGCCACGCCGCCGTGCTGGAGGTAGTAGTCGTAGTAGCGGACCTTCTCTGCCTCCAGCTCCCTGACTTCCTCATCCTGACGGCCCCGCAGCATGACCAGTTCGTGATCTTGCCGGGCCTGCTCCATATTGCGCTCCGCCCTGAGCCGGTCCTCCCGCATCGCCACTCCGTGCGACAGCCCAAGCTGTTCGTCGCTGTACCGGATCCGGCGGAGCTCCCGCTGTTGGGCGATCGCCGCGTCGTCCAGTTTGAGCCGCACGGCGCACGACGTGCGCAGCCCCGCCTCCTCACCCAAATCTGTCGCACTGGCCAGTACTTGGCACACGGCACGTTCGGCTTCGGAGCTCTGATCGAGCGGGAAGGCGCGGCTGACCGGGTGCAACAGGCGTTCCAGCCGGAGCCTCAGGAGAGCGGGCACGTCCCGCTCTCCGCTGGCTACGAACCGTTGTGGCCGGGATACCCGCCAGGTCAGGTCAACTTCGGTGGTGAAGTCGAAGGCGTCGTTGTCGCTGGGCAACAGCAGAGAAACAGTGCAGACGTGCACCCCCATATCGACTTCGTAGACCGCGGTGTATCGCGTCGCAGTGAACAGAGATCTCGTCGGCCGATGGGGTGGCAGATAGACCTCGAACTCCCCTTTGTTCGTGGTGAAGACCAGCGCGTTGTCGATCCGGCTGTAAGCCGTACGGTGGTCGAAGCGGGACAACTGGCGCACGGTCAGTACAGGGTCGATCAGCTTGCTGTGCCGGTTTGCGGCCTGGTCCCAGTCGGGTGCGCGGCGGAAGTCCGCCATGGTTCCTCTCTCCTCACTCAACGGTGTTCCGGAATTTCGCGGCTCGTGGCCGCATATGAGAGGCGACACTTCACAACACGCCCCGCAGACGGTTGGCCACCGCGAGGGGGACATCCGCCATCCCACGTCGACTGCGCAGCGACAGGAGCATGTGATCGAGGCGCCTGCGATCATCGTCGCAGCCGATCAGCGTCGGAAGCAGCATTGTCAGTTCCCGCTCGACCTGCGGATCGCTGTCCGCCTCACGCACCCAGTCACCCAGTGCCTTCAACGCGTCGGCGGTGTAGCCCAGATCGCCCAAGGCGGTCCGCCACAGCAGGGACAGCCACTGCGCCTCCTCGGTCGGGCCCGCTGAGGAGGCGTCCGCGTGCCATCGCAGCATCAACCGGCTGTCGGCACGCGTGCAGGCCAGGACGAACGCGTGCAACGCCAGTCGGCGGCCGGAGGGCCCTGCCCGAAGGATCTCGGGCAGAGCCCGCAGCAGCTGGCTGCGTACCGGCGCCGATTCGTCGCTCAGGAGCAGCGCGGCGGACTCGGCAATGTGCTGCGCCTCCTGCTCGTCGTCCCCAGTGCGAGCGGCTTCCGCCAACGCCTTCAGCGCTTCGTCGGGCATCTTGGCACCCACCAGGGCGTAGGCCCGGATGGCTGTCCAGCGAAGCCGTGGTCCGGCATTCTCATCGCACCAGGAGCGGAGGATCTGCGGGATGTTCGGCGCACCGATGGCATGTGCCGCCGCGAGAGTGTTGGCGGCGACAAGGCAGTCGCGATACACCTTCGATTTCGCCCAGCCCTCGATGAGCAGGGCCATCGCCGACGGCAGGTCGGTCTGGGCGAGCACGGCGGCCGTCACCGCCGCGCGAGTACGTACGAGTGGCCGGCCGTCCTGTGCGAGCCTCCGGAGCCACGCGAGCAGTGCAGGCCGTACGGAGGGGTGACTCGTCCAGACCTCGCGGAGCACTTCTACAGCAGCTCTGGGCTCCTGGAATCGGGCCATGCGCTGGAACACGGGGCCCCACTCCGTGTGCTCCTCCTTCCGGTATTCAACGGCTCGGGCCAGGCGTAGACGTTTGGTGATCGACGTCCCGAAGATGCCAACCTGGGGCTCCCTCCCGGCATCCTCGGTTCTCTGGAACTCTGCGTACAGGATGTCGCTGAGCTCCGCGGTCAGCGCGTATGCCGCTTCGTCGAACGCAGCCAGGGAGATGAGGAATGCCCTGTCCCGCAGAAGGGTCTTGTCGTCCCCGAACCACTCCCTGACCTGCTCGCGGACCAGCTCCGGGCCGACGCTCGCCAGCTTCTCCCGGGTGATTGTGCCGTCCGCGTGGCCGGCCAGGGCCTTCGCGAACCGCGCGGCCTCCCGCAGCTGGTGGTCGCCCCGGTCGAGGAACTCCCGGGAAAGGTCCAGCGCCAGGAGCTCGCGCTCCCTCTGCGGGTCATCCACCAGGGCGTGCAGATGCGACCGGAGCACCGCCTGAGGAGACGGCGGTTGCCACGAGACGGCGTCGACGCCCCGCAGGATCGCGAGCAGGTCGACGGTGATGACCAGATACGCCTCCTTCTTCCGGAGGACATCCCGAACGGCCCACAGGTCGATGTCGCGCAGCGGGTTCTCCCTGCCCGTCACCAGATCGCTGACGAGGTAGCCGTGCTGATCGCCGTTGAGTTCGTCCATCAGCGCGGTCGGCCGGGTGTTGGGGTCGATTGCGCGTACGGGCACAGCATCCAGGGAGCGCAACAGCATCAGGGCAGCGCTGCGACGGCCCGTGAAGGGTGCGCCGTAGAGCACAAGGACCCGCTCCTCCCTCAACCGATCGCGCAGAGGGTGCACAAGTTCCTCGTATCCGGCGAACTCAAGCGCTAGCTGATGGAGTTCGGAAGGAGGAATCTTCCCGGAGGTGTGGGTGGCGGCGCCGAAGCGGTAGTGATGCTCCACCTTCGTGCCCAGGACGACGTCGCCCCCGACGCTACCCCCGCTGACCCCGGTCTGATCGCCGCCGACGAGGCTGCCGCCGACGACGGCCGGGGCGTGTTCGTACAGATCGCGGCGGGCCGCCCAGGGGTCCTGCGGGCGGTCATCCTCCGCGCCGGTGTGCTCGTCGTGTGCCTGCTCCTGTTTGCCGCCCGCCGGGTCGGTGTCTTCCTGAGGGCGCTCCGATGGCTTGTCACCGGGCTGCTGGCTCATGCCTGCTCGCTCGGGCCCTCATGCCGGACCGTGCCCATGATCACGTCGCCCGTGACGTGGCCCCCGCTGACCCCGGTCTGACTGCCGACGACCTGGCTGCCGCCGACCGACACCGTTCCGCCGCTGAAAGCGAATGCCGCACCACTACTCGAAGGCGCCCCGGCAGGTACCGCCGGAGATTGCCCGGCGGCACCCTCGTGCACATCCCTGCCGCCATGCCTTGGGGACGGTGTCTCCGGCGCCGGAGTGATGGTGTCGTCCGGCAGCGTCCCGTGCAACCACAGGGCGAGCCGGTCCTTCTTCACGGACACCACCGTGTGATGGAACTCCTCCGGGCGCAGCCCGCGGTGTCCGTGGCGGACCACGCCTTCGTAGACGGGGGACGACAAGCCCAGCACACAGTCCGTCTCCCGCTGTGCGAGCGCTTCGCGCAGGACACCGGCATCGAGCAGCCGACAGGACTGGTTGAGGTCGTGGCCGACGATCCCACCTACCGTGCCCTGCTTGGGGTCGAAGGCGACCTCTCCTGAGGCCAGTACCGTCCGCAGCCGCATCTGCGCGCTGGTCGATGCCAGTCGGTTGTACTCGCACAGCGCATCCGGGATAGTCGTCAGCAGGGCCCGGAGCAGCACCGTTTTCGGGATGTCGGCACTGATCAGCACGATCAGACCGTCCCCGCGGTCCTCTCTGTACTGCATATTCCGCTCGACACCCGCCGCAGCCAGAGTGTCCTCCACGACGTTGTGCAGTTCCCGGCGCAGGCAGGCCTGCACCACATTGTCCCGTCGGCTGAAGTCCTCGATGTCCAGCAGCAAAATTGTGCGGTTGACGGGTTCCGTCAGGGCCAGGGTCATGGGTGCCTCTCGGACGGTCGGGCTCGGTCCGAAGCACTATCTCGTGGGGGTCTGACAAAGGAGTAGGAACACCTGCACACAGCGTCTGTAACCGATGGCACACAACGCGCCAGGACCGCACGGACGTCAGCTATTCGCCGCCCGCTATCCGGCGTAGCTGGTCCGGACGGACGATGACGAGCCCCCTGCGGCTGGTCCGGACAACGTCGCGTTCCCTCAGTTCCTTCAGAAGCCTGGCCACCGCCTCACGAGAGGATCCGACCGCGCCTGCCAGTTCGTGCTGGCTGAGGCCGCTGGTCAAACGCACCCCCTCGCCGTCCTGCACTCCGTGTGTGCGCGCCAGTTCGAGGAGCAGGAGCGACAACCGCTCGCGGACTCCGAGTGCGCCTTGCTCCACGCGTCGCCGGTCGCTGGCCTGTGTCCGGTCTCCGACAAGGCTGAGCAGTTGGAGGGATGAGGCCGGAAATTCCGCGAGATGGCCCAGGAACCGGCCACGCTCGATCGTGACGGCCTCGACCTTCCCGAGCGCGGTAACCGTCGCCGAACGCGGGCGGCCGCTGACTGCGGAGGCTTCCCCGACGATGTCACCCGGGCCCCGCAGGGCAAGCAGCGCTTCGTAACCATTGGCTGTGGAGCGGGTGACCTTTGTCCAGCCGACGAGGATGACCACCACATGGGTGGACGGTTCGTTCTGCTGCACCAGTGCGGACCGCGGGCCGTACTTCATGGGCTGGCCCAGCTCCAACAGCGCGACACGTTCCGGGTGTTCCAGCCGGGCCAGGAAAGGAACTTGATCCTCGAGCCTGCCGGTTCGTGAGGGCGCCATGGACCTGCATGGCCCGGAAACGGCCGCTGGTCCCTGCTGCCCCGGAACGGGACCGGCCAAGCCGTCGGTTTCCACCCGCGCTCCCCCAAGGACCTTTCGCACCGTGATCTTTCAGCGACTCTTGCCCTCACGCTGTGCATCCAGCTTATGACACATGATCAGAACGCCCAGGTTGTGTCCTCCCTCCCGATGCACACAATCTGGGCGCCGGCCCCCATTTGTCCTGCGAGGCAGTCGGCAGCGCACAGCGGTGATCAGGTCTGAGTGCCTCCTGGTTGCGCTCGACGAGTACCGCCAGTTCCACTGCGGCGGCACCGCAGACGTGAACAACGTCTCGGGTCAGGGCAAGCTCGACGTCCTCGCTTCCGTCAACAAGGCTCCGCACACCGCGGTGACGGTCGTCACCAACCGGTGGGCCGGATGCCGGGGTGGCGAGTACGCGAAGGGCCCCGGCGCTTTCGCGCCGGGGCCCTGATGAGAGGGGTGCGCCGATCCGGAACGGCGCACCGCCGGATGGGTTTCGGCGGTCCGCCGTCCCTCTCTAAACGAGCGTCATAGCGTAGATCTCGACGCGGGAGTCGTCCGGCAGCGAGACCGAACGGACCGTCTTGCCCCCATCGAGCTCGGCGGCCGTACCGAAGAGCCGAATGGACGGCCCGTCGACACCGCTGCCCCTCTTGATGCGGTGCGGCATGTCGAGGACGACCGTGCTGCCGTTCGGTGCGGAGCCCGCCCAGTCGCCGAACGTCACCGGTGCTTCCGTGCTGCTGCCGTCCGTGTAGTGCACGGTCAGAGTGGTGGTCACAGGACCGTTGTGCGCCGAGCCGACCAGCCGCAGCGCACTGTGCTGTCCGGCGGGCAGCAGGAGGGCCTGCCCGCCTGCTTCGAGGAAGTTGTTCGCCGTGCCTGTGGGGTCCGGCGCGTCGTACGTCACCCCGTCCCAGGTGACCGGCCCCGCCTTGGGCAGCAGGTCGCCGTCATAGCTCCAGCCATGCCCGTCGAAGTCGCCCTCGTCGGAGTTCGCCACCGTGGCCGTGCCGTCGTGGCCGAGGCCTGCGCGCAGGTCCACTGCGCACTGCCCGTTCGCCTCACTCGCGCAGGTCGTGGCGGATCCCACCGTGACGGTGGCCTTGCGGGTGACCGAGTTCGTCCCTCGGCCCGCGACCTTCACCTCCACCGGGTAGGACCCGGCCGCGACGCCCGGGGGCACGGTGATGTCGAGCGACACCTTCTTCTGGACCGGGAGGTGACCGGAATCGATCACCAGTGGTGAACGCTGTGCCGTCTTGGCCTTCCAGCCGCTGGGCACCTTCGCCGTGACCGACACGTTCAGCTTTCCGGGAGCCTGCCCGAGGACGTCCAGCGTGAACTTCGCGGTCTGTGCGGCGTCACCCGTGGGGACGACCGCCGAGGCGGGACGCAGCGACGCGTCGACGTGCTTGCGGCTGTCGGGGGATGCCTGGTTGACGGAAGGCGGCTGGGCGCCCTTGCCCGTGCCCCAGGAGGAGGGGGAGGTCCCGAGCCGGTGGGCAAGGGTTCCGCCGTGCGCGAGCTTGTTCCAGCTCAGCCAGGTCTGGGGTACGTCCCGGCCGTTCAGGGCCACGCTCCGCACGTACCGCTTCGTGTCGCTCGCTCCGGGTGCTTCGATCGTCAGCGTGCCGCCCTGGCCCTTGGTGCCGGACGCCTTGGGATAGCTGCCGATCCGGACGGTCGCCGATTCGAACTGCGGGCTGGACACGGCCAGGAAGTCGCCGCCGCTCATCGTCGGGTAGAGGCCGAGGGAGGAGAAGACGTACCAGGCCGACATGGTGCCCAGGTCGTCGTTGCCCGTCATCCCGTCCGGCCCGTTGGTGAACAGCGTCATCGCCGCACGCACCACGGTCGCGGTCTTCGCCGGGGCGCCGACCCAGTTGTACATGTACGGGGCGTGGAGGTCCGGCTCGTTGTTCGGGTTGTACGTCGGCTTGCCGTAGTAGTCGTACGGCTGCGAGATCCAGTCATTCCGGGCGGTGCCCGCCGGGTCGGTGAGTAGTTTGTCGTGGACGAAGAAGGAGTCGAGCCGCTTCTCGGTGGCGCTCCGGCCGCCCATCAGGCTGACGAGGCCGGCCGGGTCCTGCGGTACCAGCCACTGGTACTGGTACGCGCCGCCCTCATGGAATTGGTGCGCCGCCTCGACCGGGTCGTAGGGCGTGAGCCAGGTGCCGTCGGCCGTCCGCGGCCGGAACTGCTGGATCGAGGAGTCCCACAGGTTCCGGTACCACTGGCCGCGCGCGGCGAACATCTTGGCGTCCGACTTGTGTCCGAGCCGCTCGGCCATCAGCGCAAGCGACGCATCGGCGGCGGAGTACTCCATCGTCGCCGACGCCGGGTGCTTGCAGTCGTTGTCGCCGCCCTTGTCCGCGCAGTCCTTGCCGAGCTCGAGACCTGACGGGATGTAGCCGCGCTCGGTGTAGTGGTCCGATCCCGAGCGTCCGTTGTACGGCGAGTCGGCGGGCGGGGTGCTGGTCGCGTTCTTCCTCAGCAACGCGTAGGTCTCTGCCTCGTGTCCGGCGAGCAGACCCTTTGACCAGGCCTCTACGAGGAAGGGAGTGACCGGGTCACCGGTCATGATGTTGGTCTCGCTGTTGGCGAGCGCCCAGCGGGGCAGCCAGCCGCCGTCCCGGCCGGCCGCGACGACCGACAGCGCGACGTCCCGGGCGACCTTCGGCTCCAGCATCTGCAGAAGCTGGTTCTGCGGCCGGTAGGTGTCCCAGAGCGAGAAGTTCTGATACGGCGTGTAGTCCTTTGCCGTGTGCGTCTTGTTGTCGAACCCCTGGTACCTGCCGTCGACGTCACCGGCGAGGTTCGGGTGCAACTGGCCGTGGTAGAGCGCGGTGTAGAAGGCCTTCTGCCGGTCCGCCGTGCCTCCGCCGACCCGGATGGAATCCAGCTGCTTCTTCCAGGTGTCCTGCAACGCCGCACGCGTGGCGTCGAAGTCGAAGGACTCCTTGGTCTCCGCGGCCAGGTTCTTACGGGCGCCCTCCACACCGGTGTAGGACAGCCCCACCTTCAGGACGGCGTCCCGGTCGGTGGTCGCGTCGAAGGTCACCCAGGCGCCGTTCTGGCCGCCTCCCTCCGCGTCGCGGGTGCCGGGCTCGGGGTCTGCGCCGTCCCACGTGCCGTAGGCCTTGAAGGGCCGGTCGAAGGTGGCGCTGAAGTACACCGTGTGCTCGTCGTGTCCGGCACAAAATCCCCCGGCGTGCACCCGGCCCTCGATGGTGCGGTCACCGACGACGTGCACCTCGGAGTCCAGCACGGACTGGTTGGCCTTGCCCGTGTTGAACAGGACGTTGGCCGAACCGGTGGAGGGGAAGGTGTAGCGCTGCCACCCGGTGCGCTCGGTGGCGGTGAGTTCCGCGTCGACGTCGTACTTCTTCAGCCCCACCCGGTAGTAGCCGGGACTGGCCTGCTCGTCGTCGTGGCTGTACGGGGAGCGGTAGGCGTTCGGGTCCACGGAGTCGACTGCACCCGTGGTCGGCATGATGGGCAGCTCGCCCATGACGCCGCAGCCGACGCCGGACAGGTGCGTCTGGCTGAATCCGTAGATCGAGTCCTGCTTGTAGTCGTAGCCGCCCTGGCCGCCGGTGTCCGGACTGACCTGGACCATGCCGAACGGCGCGCTCGCCCCGGGGAAGGTGTTGCCGAAGTTCTGGGTTCCGACGAACGGATTGACCAGATCGATCGGTTCCGCGCCCGCGGCGGCGGCGGGCGCGGCGATGCCGACCACTCCACCACTCACGAGTACGGCGGCCATCAGACCGGCTGCTATACCGGAAGCACGGGGACGGAACGGTCTGAAAGCAAACCGCATGGGGTATTTCCCTTCGAGTCCTGCTCTACTGACAACGTTGTCACTATGTTCGTTCGCACCATAATCCCCGACCGCCCCGGATGTCACTGGGTGAGCGGGGGCAAATTCTGACGCGCTGCATCGATTCTCCAGAGTGGGGCGTCGACAAGCGACCTGCCCGCCCTGGCGCGCGGCTGCGGGGCGGATGCGCCACCCAACGGCACACGGAGATGGGCGAACCCTCGCGGCCGGCAAGGCCATTGCTTGGAGTAGCGCAAAGATCCGAAACCGGCCGGCCGCACCCGGATGGCGGTTACCGTGGATGTGACGGATCACCCGAAAGCTGGGGGCGGCATGGGACTGGCGAACGAAAAGATCATCTCCCAGGTGGAGAACCTGCTGCGGGGCATGGTCGTCATTCCCTCCATCCAGCGCGACTTCGTCTGGATGCGGCCTGACGTACGTGATCTCTTCGATTCCCTCTACCGGGGCTATCCGGTAGGCGCCCTGCTGCTGTGGAAGACCGGCCTGAACGTCCCGTTCAAGACTGCGGCCGTCGTCCAGACCGACAAGGCGACGAACCAACCCCTCTATCTGCTGGACGGACAGCAGCGGCTGACCTCCCTCGCCTGGGTCTACCGACCGCAGTCGAAGGCCGACGGTCGGCACATAGACCTGCGCTTCGACGTGCGTACCGAAGAATTCGTGACCCCGAGCGCCGTGCAGCGCAAGGATCCGCTCCTGATCCCGGTGTCGACGCTCCTGCAGGAGAACGTGCAGTTCTATCCGGTCCTGAACAAGGCCGGGGTGTCCCCCGACAACCCGGACTTCGGCACCTGGATGCAGCGGCTGCAGAAGGTGAACAACATCCGGTATCACCAGATCGCCGTCATCACCTACGAGTCCGACGACTACGAGGAGGTCGCCGAGCTCTTCGCCCGGCTGAACAAGGGCGGCCGCCGGCTGTCCAAGGGCGATCTCGTGTACAGCGCCATCGCGGCCCGCTGGTCCGCCGGCCTGGACACCATGGACGCCTTTCACCAGGAGCTACGGGACAGCGACTTCGACCTGAACAGGGAAGCCGTTCTGCGCCTCATGAGCCTCCTCGCGGGCACCGGCGCCCATCACATCAAGCTCATCGGAGCGGAGGTGGACGAGACCGCGCTGAAGGAGGCGTGGCACGCCACCGAGAGGTCCCTTCGCTTCGCCATCGACTTCCTGAAAGGCGAGTGCTCGATCCCCCGGTCCGAGATCCTCTCCTCGCCGAACGTCACGATCGTGCCTGCGTTGCTGCTCTTTCACCGGAGCGGGAAGCTGCGTCCGGGAGAGGCGCAGATGCTGCGTCGTTGGGTGTACACGGCGATGGCCTTCAGCCACTACTCTCTGCAGGTCGAGGGCAAGCTCGACGCGGAGGCCCGGCTGATCAAGTCCCGTGCCGGGGATGACCTGTTCGCCGAGCTCATCCGCCGGGCCTCCGGCCCCCGATCCCTGGACAGCGCACTGCACCCAAGGGACCTGGAGCAGAAGTACTCCACGCACGCCTTCTTCAAACTGCTCTACATCGCCGCGCTGCGGGGCAGGGCGCGGGACTGGGCGACCAACATCGCCATCAACGATCAGCCGATGTACAGCGGTTCCAGGATCGAGTTCCACCACGTGTTCCCTCGCGCCCGGGTCCAGGGGACGTACGCGAAGGAGGAGTGGAACAGCCTCGCCAACCTGGCCTTCGTCACCGGCCAGACCAACAAGATGATCTCCTCCAGGCTGCCCGCCGAGTACATGGCGGGCATCGCGCCGGAGCGCCTGGCGGAACAGTGGATCCCCAGCGACCCGGAGCTGCGGTCCCTGGACCGGTTCCCCGACTTCCTGGCTGCGCGCAGGAGCCTGCTGGCCAACGTTCTCAACGAGCTCCTGGGTCTGCCGGCCTACGACGGGAGGGCCATCCGTCAGGACGCCGACGAGATGCCCGCCGACGAGACCGTGATCGCGGAGGGTACTTCCGCGCCCGCGCTGGTCAAGGCAGACGTGCAGGCGTTGCGCACGGAGCAGGGCGTCGAGTTGCACGCCGTCTACGAAGGCCGGCGCACCACCGCCTACTACGATCCGCCGTCCCGCGCCGTGACGATCCCCTCCGGCCCCGGCCGCGGGGTGTACGAATCCCCCAGCGGGGCGGCGGTAGCCACCGTCCGGGCTCTCAACCCGCACGTCAATCCGAACCGCAACGGGTGGTCGTTCTGGACCGTCACGGCCACGGGGGCGCTCCTGCAAAGCATCCGGTGAAGGACGGCAGCCGCGGCCGTGCACGTTGGCTGTCAGAGATGAGCCAGCGGCAGGGTCAGCGGTCCAGGACCAGGACCTCGTAGCCGGTGCCGACGACGAGCTCGCCCGAGGGCCCTCAGGCGATCGCCTCGCCTAGAGCGGGAAGGTCGATCGTGTCGAGCAACCGCGCGTGGACGAGGTACCAGATGCGCAGCCCGAGATGACCAGCGGTGACGCAGAGGCCACGGCGCTCATCGGCGGCTGGTGGCTCTCGCCGCCTCGGAAACACTCCGACTTGTCGCACAGGCCAGTCATTCACCGGGCGTCCCGAACGCGGAAGATCGCCAGGCCCGCTGCCGCCGTCAGGATCAGCGCCATCACCCACACCACGTGGTAACCGCCGGTGAGCGCAATCAGTTGACCGGCGAACACCGGTCCGAGAGCCTGCCCCAGGTTCGATCCGAGCGCGGCTACGCCGGGGTCGCGGCCGGCCGCGCCCTTGTCCGGCAGCACGTCGATGAAAAGCGCCTGGTCGACGGGAAGGTAGATCCCGAATGCAATACCGGCCAGCACGCCCTGCACGAACAAGGCCGCCAGCGTCGGCCAGCACAGCGGAACCAGCATGGACAGCGCCATGACAGCCGACGAGGCGACCACCAACGGCTTGCGGCGACCGAGTCGGTCCGAGGCGCGCCCGGCCAGCAGCATGGCCACAACGGTGCCGGGCGCCGAGGCCACAGCCATCAATGGAAACAGACGAGTGGCCTCGGTGAGACTGAGAGCCGGCGTGATGTAGCTCTGCATCATGAACAGGCCGAAGGTGGTCGACACGGCGTAACCGAAGGTCAGCAGGATCCGTGAGAACCACACCCACCGGAAGTCGCGGTGCCGCAGCGGCACAGTCAGGCCGCGGAAGAACGGGCCCCACCGATGCGGGGGCACTGCCAGCTCGGTCGACGGCCGGTCACGCGCGAAGACGACGAACCCCGCGACCGAGATGAAGAGAAGGGCTGCGAACGCGTACAGGATGTTCAGGCCGAAGGTCGGCAGGAGCAGCCCCGCGCCCACTCCGCCCAGAATGCCGCCGCCGAAGTTGCCCAGACTACCGATGCCCGAGACGGTGCCGACCTTCTCCTGGAGGACGCGGTCGGCGACTGTGGTCTGCAGCGGACCGCTCACCAGGTTGAGCGTGGTCTGTGCACAGGTCCACAGCAGGGCCAGGACGGCGATCGTCGGAGCGAAGCGGACACCGATGAGGAAGCATGCGCCGACGAGCGCTCCGAACACGATCCACGGCGCCCGTCGGCCGAACTGGCTCCTGGTGCGGTCGGAAAGCACTCCGCCGACCGGCTGGACGAGCATGGTGGCGGCGACGGCCAGCGAGGTGATCAGAGACAGCGCCTGTGCGCGGGCGGCGTCGAAGTCGCTGAGCAGGTCGAGCAGCCGCTGCTGTTCGCCGGTGGCCACCGCGGTGCCGGCGTTCACCGCGGCCTTCAGGTCGTTCAGCGCTGTCAGGTCCACGTCCGCGTCGGCGCCCGTGAACCACTTCGCAAACTCAATGGACTGGACCTGGTTGGGCAGTACGACGCCCAGCACACCGCCCCAGATGGCAGTGATCGCGCCGAGAGCCAGGGCGTACCAGAGGGCATAACGACGGAAGGGCACACCACCCAAGTACGTCATGGACGTACCCGCGCTGGTGGGCTCAGCAACGGACGGCGGTGGTGCGGCGGCTACGACCTGATCGGCCATGGGGCCCCTTCGCGATGTTCCAGTGGCGCCAAGCTGGCGATCGCACAGGGCGGTCAAGTCACCCGTCGAGAGCGCGCTGCTCGCATGGAAGCTGAGTGAAGGTTATTTTTCCGAGGAAAGTCAAGAGTGTCGCGCCGAAAATCTAGCCGCAGTAACCCATCATTGCTAGCTTTCACTCATGATTCGAGAAGAAGAGCGTCCCGTGGAGGCTGCTGCGCGCTCGCAGAAGCGCGGCCCCTACCAGCGCTCCCATGAGCGTCGGGAACGCATCGCGCTCGCCGTTCTGGAGCTCGTCGACGAGTTCGGTCACGAGGGTGTCACCACCGCACTGGTGGCGGCCCGGTCGGACTCCAGGGAACCGACGGTCCTGTACCACTTCCCGACCAAGGAGCACCTGCTCGTCGCCGCCCTCGACCGCGTGGACGAGCTGGAAGCCGACCTGTCAGGCATCAGCGACGGGAAGGCGGCCCTGGACCTCGAATCCCTACGGGAGGTAGCAAACGCCTCGGTGACGGCCCATGACCGGCGACTACGCCTGTTCGTGATGCTGCGAGGCCAAGCCGCCACTTCGGGCCACCCGGCTGCCGAATACTTCGCTAGCCGGACGGAACGGGCCCTCACGGTCTGGACCGGAATGATCACGAGGAGTCAGCGCGAAGGCCTCGCCCATCCAGGGCTGGATCCCCGCGAGACGGCCCGGCAGGTCCTCGCGCTCTGGGACGGTCTGGTCCTCGCTCATTTCAGTGACCAGAGCTTCGACTGCGGCCAGGCGCTGGTGGACGGCATCCGCCGGCTGACGGGCCGGAACTGGGTCGAAGCGCTCGCTGAGTTCAACCGGCCGGACCACGGCCTCTGAACGGAACGGAAACAGAAGACCATGGCCTCACAGACCTTCGACGATCCCTATGTGGACGTTGATGAGTGGCGCGACGCACCGCAGCCCCACCGCTACGTACACGGCGGCTTCAAGGGAACCGACACCCGGTTCTCCCTCTACTTTCCCCCGGCTGGCACCTACCGGAACCGGTTCTTCCAGCACATCACCCCCGTCCCCGAGAGCGAGCACCTGGCGCAGTCCGCCACCGGTCAAGAGGACAAGATCGGATTCGCGTTCAGCGCCGGCGGCTACTTCCTCGAGACGAACGGCGGGGGCCTCTCCGGGACGCCCGGCACCGACACGGACCCGACCATCGCCGGCTACCGGGCGAACGCCGCCGCGGCGGAGTACTCGCGGGCCGTCGCCCATGAGGTGTACGGCGAACACCGGGTCTACGGTTATGCCTACGGAGGCAGTGGCGGAGCCTTCCGGACCATGGGCTCCGCGGAGAACACCGAAGGGGTGTGGGACGGCTTCGTCCCCTACGTCCCCGGCAGCCCGATGGCCGCCCCCAACGTCTTCGCCGTACGGATGCATGCTCAGCGGGTACTGCGCCGCGCATTCGACCAGATCGTGGACGCGGCGGAACCCGGGGGCAGCGGAGACCCCCACGCATCCCTGACTTCCGAGGAGAGCGCCGCGCTCACCGAAGTGACACGGATGGGCTTCCCACTCCGCTCGTGGTTCGGGCATCGGACCATGGGAACGCACGCCTTCGGAACCTTGTACCCGCACGTCGTCGCGGTGGACCCGGGATACTTCGAGGAGTTCTGGACCACTCCCGGCTATCTCGGCGCCGACCCTGACTCGGCGATTCACCAGGACCGGGTCCGTATCGACAGCACGGTCAGCGAAGTCCTCGTCCGGCGTGACGACCCAGACCTCGGCCCCTTCGCCGAACATGGGGAGACCAACCAGGGCGGCGTTGACGAGGCTTTCAAGGGGGCGGTGGGCGACCCTGACACGGTGGTCGCACTGCGCCTGACGACGGCGGCCGGCCCGGAGATACTGGGCGCCGAACTGTCCGTCATCACCGGAGAAGCCAAGGGCGCCAATCTACGGCTGAAGGGCTTCTGGGGCGACCTCGCCGTCGTCGACATGCCCAGCCTCGACAAGGCGCTGTCCCCCCTCCAGGCCGGTGACACGGTCCACGTGGACAACAGCAACTTCCTCGCAGCTCAGACCTACCACCGCCACCAGGTGCCCGGACCCGAGTATCCGGTATGGAATCAGTTCCGCGACACCGACGGCACGCCCATCCCGCCCCAACGGCCCTTCCAACTCGCCCCGATGTTCGCCATCGGAGCCGCCGGAAGTCTGCCCACCGGGCGGATCAGCGGCAAGATGATCGTCGTGTCCTGCCTGCTCGACAGGGAGGCATTCCCCTGGCAGGCCGACTGGTACCGCACCAAGGTCACCGAACATCTCGGCGACGCCACCGACGAAAATTTCCGGCTCTGGTACGTCGACAACGCACTGCATGCCGACTCCGAACTTCAAGAGCGCCCGTCGCATACCGTCAGCTACCTGGGCGTGCTGCACGAGGCGCTCCGCAGCCTCGCCGACTGGGTCGAGAAGGACGTACCACCTCCCGCCAACAGTCAGTACGAGATCGTTGACGGTCAGGTCGTCGTGCCCGACTCCGCGGTCGATCGCGGCGGGGTACAGCCGGTGGTTCATGTCAGCGTCGACGGCAGCCGACGGGTGGACATCTCTGCGGGCACCAGCGTGGTCCTGAAGGTGACTGCTGAGGCGCCGCCGGGCGCCGGCCGGATCGTACGGATCCAGTGGGACGTGGACGGAGACGGCACGTACGAGATCGACGAGGTCACCGACCCCTCATCCCGGCTGACTCTCGAACGGCGCAACACCTACTCCGCCCCGGGCACCCACTTCGTCACCGTCCGGGTATCGACGCAGCGCGACGCAGATCCGGAAACCCCCTTTGCCCGCGTCGACAACCTGGCTCGGGCCCGGATCGTCGTGCGGTAGTTCCCGCCGTGCCGACCTGACGTCTCCCCCGAGCTTCCGAACCCTCCGTGGCTCGGGCAAGACGCCGCAAGCGACCCTCGTCCGGGGCAGCGTGAAACGGCGGTTCGCAGACCCCCGGCAATGCGCTGGCAGGCGGCGGAGGCGCCTGCCCTCGCTGCAGATCAGGCGACGCACGCACCCGCATCGCGCACCCCTTTTCGGGCGGGTGAGCCGCAACGCCTGCGGCGCCCCGCGCTCGCGCCGTCAGATGCTGCCCCATCTGACTGGGGACCTCAATCTCCGAACGCTCTTACGGGTAGGAGGACATCGTGTTGTCGTCTCCCTATTTCTTGGCCGAGTGGGGCGCCTCGCAGTAGCCGGCGGGGTCTGTTGCACCTCCACGAGGAGGGTGTACCTCCCACCAGGGGTGCCAGCGCACACCACCACGCCTCGCTCGGGCCAACGGGATTGCCGGACATCCGGGTTCAGTCCCTGGCAAGGGTTGCGCAGGCGTCGCCCGCGGGGCGGCGGACGGCGGTACCCGTCAGCCTTTTCACCTCGTCGGCGGACACCGGCACTCCCGGGGTTTCGAAGAACCAGCGCCCCATCTCTTTCTCATCCAGCCCTTCGGGCCGTGTTGCCGTGTACGGCTCGACGTAGACCGGGGTGCCCGGCTCGCTGCGCCAACTGTCGGCCAGCGCGCCAATGTCCACTACGTCGTAACCGAGTGCGTCCAGCAGCTCCACCGCCTGCGCTTTGGCGACCGGGTCATCACCCGCGACAGGCAGGGCGCTGCGATCCGGAGCGCCGGTCGGGCGGGCGCTGGTGAAGAGGCGGAGGAAGTCGATGTTGTTGAACGCCTTGATTACCTGGGAGTTGGTCAGGTGCCGCTGTACCAGAGCGCTGGAGGTCAGCTCACCCGAGTCCAGCTCGGAGATCCGGTCGTCGCGCTCGGGGTAGTAATTCATGGTGTCGATGACGACCTTGCCCGCCAGGGCTACGGCAGGAATCTGCGCGTAGGCGCGCAGCGGGACGGTCACCACCACCAGGTCGCCGACCTGCGCAGCTTCTTCGGACGTCACCGCGCGTGCCCCCTTGCCGAGTTCGGCGGCGAAGGGAGCCAGGCTCTCGGGGCCGCGGGAGTTGCTGAGCACGACATCCAAGCCGGCGGCGACAGCGAGGCGGGCCAGTGCGCTGCCGATGTTGCCGGCGCCTATAAGGGCTCCCCCAAACGCGCGCTGCGGGACACGGAAATACTCGTCAGGGCGCGAAGCCGTCCGACCGAGCCGGTGTCTTCACCTCTCCCGGGCGGGCCCGACCAGCCCGTGCTGGTAGGCAAGAACGACGAGCTGGGTGCGACTCTGTGCGCCGAGTTTCGTCCGAACGCGGTTGACGTGGGTACGTACGGTCAACGGGCTCACGGCGAGGCCGGAGGCGATCTCCGCGTTGTTCTTCCCCGCTGCTATGAGTGTCATGACCTGCCTCTCACGAGCAGTGAGGACCCTGAGGGGTTCCGGTACCGGTGACACTGTCTCCTCCTGGCGGGAACGGAGGAACCGCTTGATGAGCGCCCTGGTAGCCGCTGGGGACAGGAGGGAATCGCCGGTTGCGACTGCCCGGATACCTGTAAGGAGCGAGTCAGCACTGACGTCCTGGCCGAGTATCCCGCTGACACCAGCTCGCACGGCCTGTGCCACCCGTTCTTCGGTTGGGCGCGTGGTGAGCAGGAGGAGAATTCTGGTGGTCGGCAGGTCCGGTCGGACCGGATGGCGGACAGCGCGTGGAGGTCGGGCTCCTGGCAGTACATGAGCACGACGTCGGTCCGGTGCGCTCGAGCCATCTGGAGGATTTGGCTGCCGCCCGCCGCTTCTGCGACGACGTGTATGCCGGCGCCCGAGTCTATGTGGATGCGCAGGGCTGCTCGTGGGAGTGCCTCGTCGCCGGTGAGAAGAAGGCGGGTGGTCATGTGCGGCTCTCATCCGGTTACGGGTACGGACGGTGCTCGCCCTGCGAGCAGAGCACGTTGGGGCCGTTCAACTCGCCCCTGCCTGGGGCCCCGCCCTCCCGAAGGGCAAGGTCAAGGGGCGAGGACGCTGCTGCAAAGGGAGCCAGGAAGGTGCATACGGCCTGCATGTCCGGACCAGGATCTCCGATATCGGACCCCCAGGCGTCGTGCTCCTGCTGGCTTCTCCGGCTCGTCAGATCGCACCGGATCTGGCTGCGGGTCTACGTCCTCAGTCGGACGCACCTGGCCGAACAACGCTGTACGTCGAAGCCGATGATTTGACCCGGACAACGGTGTGTTGCGTAGCGGAAGGTGATGGTCTTCACTCGTCAACGCGTATTACGCAGGAGAATCGGCAACTGTAAGGTCCTCGGCACACGCCAGTGCCCAGCAACTGAACTGAGAGGGTCACGTGCATGTGAACCGCAACGATGAGCCGATCGCTTGCGGCCGCCGTCTGCTCGCGGCGGCCCCTGATCCCGGTCTTCGTCGTTCTCTGACCGCGGGGTTAGGGTCGTCGGGCTACGTCGTCGAAGCGGTCGAAACCGGGGCTGCGGCCGTCGAATGGCTGGGGCGGCAGCGCTTCGATCTGATCATCGTGGACATGGACATCCCCGACCTGCGGGATCTGTCCCGCCACCGTCCCACTCTGGTCGAACGGCCGCCCATCCTCTGTGTCGCCTCGTGCGATTCGCTGGAGCAGTTGGTACCCGAGATCGGGACAGAGGTGGCCGACTACGTCACCAAGCCGTGCCGCGCCGCTGAACTCCTCGCGCGCGTCCAGGTGCTGCTGCGGGCGAGCAGCGCCGCGAGGGAACCCGTGTTGCGCCACGAGGACCTGATGCTCGACGAGGTCGTCTACCAAGTGTGGCGCGGGGAGCGGCGGCTGGAGGTGACGGCGGCCGAGTACCGGCTGCTGCGTCATCTGCTGCTCAACGCGGGGCGAGTGCTGTCCAAGGAGCAGCTGGCCTGGCAGGTGTGGGGTGAGTCACGTGCCACCAACACCGTGGAGCGGCTCATGTCCCGGCTACGACAGAAGGTCGATCGGACGCAGCCCACGCTCATTCACACTCGGCGTGGATTCGGTTACTGGCTGGGAGACGAAACCGCTCCCAGGGTGTGACCCGCATCACGTCCGCCTATTGACTGGTTGTTGTCCGGAGTCTGTCAGCTGGCTCTGTTTGCATGCGCTTGGCGATGTTTCCCGTCATCCGGTTCCTGTGGTGGCGACGAACTGAGGAGGCCCATGTCCGAGACCCTGAAGCCCGCCGACCGTATACCTGAGTATCCGATGCGGCGGGATCCCCAGTGTCCGTTCGCGCCTACGGCCACGGTGCGGGAGATGACCCGTGAGGAGCCGGTGGGCAAGGTACGGATCTGGGACGGCAGCACTCCCTGGTTCATCACCCGGCACGCCGACCAGCGCGCCCTGCTGAACGATCCGCGGCTGAGCATCGACGAGAAGCGCCCTGGCTATCCGCACATGACGCGCAGCCGTGCGGCGGGCGCCCCGCATCACCCGGCGCTGATCACCAACACCGACCCGCCCGAGCACACCCGGTTGCGCCGGACCGTCAACGCCCCGTTCATGGTCAAGCGGGTCGAGGCGCTGCGGCCGCGCATCCAGGAAGTCCTCGACGGGCTCATCGACGACATGCTCGCCGGGCCGAACCCGGTCGATCTGGTCCAGGCGATCGGCCTGCCGGTCCCCACTCTCGTCATCACCGAGATCCTCGGCGCACCCTACGAGGATCACGAGTTCTTCCAGACCACCAGCCACGTGCTGATCAGCCACGAGTCCACGCCCGAGCAGGCTCAGGAAGCCGGTGGGGCACTGGGCAACTACCTCGGTGAGCTGTTCGCCAGGAAGATGGCCGACCCCGGCGACGACGTGATGTCGGAGATGGCGGGACGGGTCAAGGCGGGAGAGATGTCCGCCGAGGAAGCCATCACGATGTCCAGCGCGATCCTCATCGCCGGCCACGAGACCAGCGCCAGCATGATCTCGCTGGGCACCCTCGCCCTGCTGCAGAACCCCGACCAGCTCCAGCTGCTGCGCGAGCGCAGCGACGACCCCAAGTTCGTCGCCAACGCCGTCGAGGAACTACTGCGCTACCTGACGATCGTGCACTCCGGGATCCGGCGCATAGCCAATGAGGACATCCCGGTACGGGACAAGGTCATCAGGGCCGGCGACGGCGTCATCTTCGAACTGGCCGGGGCCAACTACGACGCCGAGGAGTTCCCCGAGCCGGAGAAGCTGGACCTGAGCCGTCCCGCCCGCCAGCACCACGCGTTCGGATACGGCGCCCACCAGTGCCTGGGCCAGTCCCTCGCCCGGGTGGAACTGCAGGTCGTCTACGCCACCCTCTACCGCCGCATCCCGACCCTGGCGCTCGCCGTCCCGTTCGAGGAGGTGCCGTTCGCCATGGAAGGCGTCGCCTACGGCCTCAAGTCCCTCCCGGTCACCTGGTGAAGAAAGCAGCAACGATGAGCATGTACATCGAGTTCGACGAACCCAAGTGCGTCGCCGCGGGGCAGTGCGCCATGGTTGCCCCCGACATCTTCGACCAGCGCGACGACGACGGCGTCGCGATCGTCCTCGATGCCAATCCGGGCCCTGAGCACCACGACGAGGTCCGCGAAGCGGCGGCCGTCTGCCCGGCAGCGGCTCTCCGCCTGGTCGAACAGTGAACCGCATCGTCGTCGTGGGCGCCTCGGCCGCGGGCCTTGCCGCGGCCGAGACCCTGCGCCGCGAAGGTCACACGGGCACGGTCACACTGATCGGCGAGGAGCCGACCGCACCGTACGACCGCCCCCCGCTGTCCAAACAGATCCTCGCCGGCGAATGGGAGACGGAGCGGGTCTCGCTGCGGACCGAGGAGCAGCTCGACGGTCTGAAGCTGGACCTGCGGCTCGGTACCGCTGCCACCGGCCTGGACACCGACGCCCGCCTCGTGCACCTGACCGACGGCGACCAGATCGACTACGACGGGCTGATCGTGGCCACCGGGGTCCGCCCTCGCCGACTCCCCGGCCAGGGCGGCCACGTGCTCCGAACCCTGCACGACGCCCTGGACCTGCGTGAACGGCTCGGCCCCGGGAAGCGGCTCGTCGTGGTCGGCGCCGGATTCCTCGGCGCCGAGGCCGCTGCCGTCGCCCAGGGACTCGGCTGCGAGGTGGTCCTCCTCGAACCGGCGCCGGTGCCCCTGGCCCACGCCGTGGGAGAACAGGTGGGACGGGTGCTGTCGCGGGCCCACCGCGAGCACGGCGTCGATCTGCGCACCGGCGTAGCGGTCGCAGCGGTGTCCGACGACGGCGTGACGCTCGCCGACGACACCCGGATCGAGGCCGACGAGGTACTGGTGGCGATCGGCTCGCTGCCCAACACCGCCTGGCTGGACGGCAGTGGCCTCGACCTCGCCGACGGGCTGGTCTGCGACCAGTACAGCGCGGCCGCCCCCGGTGTCTACGGCGCCGGCGACGTCGCCCGCTGGCACAACCCGCTCTTCGGGGTGTCCATGCGGATCGAGCACCGCACCAACGCCGCCGAACAGGGCATGGCAGCGGCACGCAACCTGCTGTACCCGGACGCACGCAAGCCGTTCGCCCCTGTGCCGTACTTCTGGTCCGACCAGTACGACATGAAGATCCACGCCTACGGCTACCTGCGCGGCCACGACACCGTCGAGATCGCCGAAGGCGACCTCGGACAACGACGGTTCCTGGCCACCTACCGCAAGGAAGGCCGCCTCGTCGGCGCACTCGCGGTCGGCATGCCCCCCAAAGCCATCCGCCCATGGCGGCAGGCTCTTCTCACGGAGGAACGATGAGCGAAACCGACGTCGTCGTGGTCACGGGCGCAGGGGGCATGGGCCTGGCAGTCGCCCGACGCATCGGCAGCGGCCGGAGCGTGGTCCTGGCCGACGCCTCCCCCGAAGCACTCGACCGCGCCGTCTCTGCGCTTCGAGCCGAGGGCTACGCCGCCCAAGGACAGCTCACCGACGTGTCTGATGGTCGGGCCGTGGTCGCACTCGCCGAAGCGGCGAGCGAGGAGGGTCGCGTGACCGCGGTGGTGCACACCGCCGGTGTCTCCGCCGCCACCTCCACGGTCCAGAAGATCATGCAGGTCGACCTGGCCGGCACCGCACATGTCATCGACGCCTTCACGGCCGTCGCGACCCGCGGCACTTCACTGGTCTGTGTCGCCAGCATGGCCGGCCACTACGCGACACTCAGCCGCACAGACGAGAGGCAACTGGCGACAGCGCCCGCCGACGAACTGATGTCCCTCGACGTGGTCACCTCGGCGGGAGAAGACCCGATAGCGGCCTACATCATCGCCAAGCGCGCCAACCAGGTCCGCGTACAGGCCGCAGCCCTGGCCTGGAACCGCCTCGGCGCCCGCATCAACACCATCAGCCCCGGCGTCATCTCCACCCCCATGGCCAAGTCCGAAGCGCAGTCCGCCTCGGGCGACCACATGATGGCCATGCTCGACGCCTGCGGCGCCGGCCGCACCGGAACTCCCGGCGAGATCGCCGAGGCAGCGGCCTTCCTGACCGGCCCCGGCTCGCTCTACATCACGGGCACGGACATCCTCATCGACGGCGGCCAAGCCGCCTGGATTCGCTGGCACCGCCCGCAATAGCGGCAGACGGGGCGACGGCTCGCCTGCAAGGTTGGGGAGAACGGACCTGCCGAGTACCTGAGGACGGGTGGTCCGCAGAGCGCTGCGGCACCACCGCCTCACCTTGAGCAGGTCGGCCTGCAACGGGCGTCGAGCCTCTTCCATCTCGATCAGGAGGCGAGTTCAAGGGCGACAACGGCACGGACGATGGCGGTGATCCGGGCGGTACTGCAGCGAAGCATCTGCAGGGGCCACCAGCATTTGGGGGTGGCCACCGCACGTTCGCCGAAGACGCGGATCTTGGCGTAACCGCGGTTGTGAAGCCGGCGCCAGCCGCGCAAACCCTTGCCGCGGGACGAATGCGGGCCGCGGACCTGCCTCCGGGTGCACTTGTCGGCCCCGCACTTGCATTCGACGGCGGGCCGGGCGATTGCCTGGGCTTGATCCGCTTTGACGGACATTCGAGATCTGGGGTTCATTACCGGGAGGATGTCCATCATGGAGAGCACGGGGAACAAGAAACCTCGCCGCCCTCGTCGTTCGTTCACGCCGGACTTCAAGGCCGAGATCGTCGGGCTCTGCCGACGAGGTGACCGCTCGGTCGGCCAGGTTGCCAAAGACTTCGAACTGACCGAGACCGCGGTGCGGGACTGGGTGAAGCAGGCCGAGGTCGACGCGGGCGAACGCAACGGGCTGACCAGCAATGAGCGCGAGGAACTGGCCGCGTTGCGGCGGGAGAACCGCCGGCTGCGTGAAGATGTCGACGTCCTCAAGCGGGCCACAGCTTTCTTCGCGAAGGAGACCCGGTGACGGTGCACCCGTTCATCGAGGCGGAGAAGCAGGCAGGTCACAGCGTCAAACGGGCGTGTGAGCTGATGAAGGTCTCCCGGACCGCCTTCTATGCCCGTCGCTCCGGTCAGCCCGGCCCTCGTGCGGTGCGGGATGCCGAGCTGACCGAGCAGATCACCGAGGTGCATGCGAAATCACGCGGAACCTATGGGGCCCCGCGCGTGCATGCCGTGCTCATGCGCGAGGGTGCCGGGTGCGGCCTGCCGAGCGTGGCTTCGGATATGAGAATGTTCCTCAGACTCTGCGGGGCCCACGGCCGCCCTCCGGACGGCTTTCCGTACATCGTGGCCAAGTGGTCCGCAGGCGATGCCTCGCCCGCACGATTGAGGCGGGCCGCTTCACTGCTGCTGGTGACGTTCTCGGGGTCGGCCAGGATGCGCCGGGCGACATCTCGGAGCACCTCGGAGGCATGCGGGTGCAGTTCCACGTGGTCGACCTTGCCGCCCATGACCTTTCGCACGTACTGGAAGCCGTACGACGGCTTGCCCTTTGGCCGGCCGGCTGCCCTGATCTTGATCGTGGCGTCGCGGTTCCGGCGCTGGATCGCGCGGAGTTCCATCTGCGCGCCCCAGGCTTCCATGGTGAAGCGGTTCTCGTCGGCCGGGTCGTCCAGTTCCCATGGACCGTCGTGTCCGTACGTGACGAGCATCTTCTTCTCGTCCCGCATCTTGTGTCCGGTGTTCAGGCAGTCGACGACGTTGCGGCCCAGCCGGTCCACGGCGGCCGCGACGAGACCGTCGTAGGGGCCCTTCTCGTCGCGGAGCCAGGGGCCCAGCTTCGGGCGGGAGACGGGGTCGGTGGCGCCCGAGACCTCCCAGTCGTCGGCCCAGCCGATGATGTGCGCGCCAACGGACGCTGCGGCTGTGAGGACGTTCTCCCGCTGACGCTCAGGGGACGACGTCGCCAGCTTCACGCGCGACAGGCGCCGCACGCCGAGCAGGCAATTGCCGCATCCATCGCAGGGACGTTCGATCGCATGTGGGGCCGTACCGTGCAAGATTCTCTCCGTTCACGCACGCGCGGTACGGAGAATCGGCGGCCCGACCCCTGGGAGCGATCTTGGTCAGCCCAGGAAGCTCAGACGAACCTGACGGTTGTGATTAGAGATGTTGGTATCCACCAAGCAGACGGACTGCCACGTACCCAGCTCCAGCCTCCCCCCGATCACCGGCAGAGTGGCGTGCGGCGGTACGAGTGCCGGGAGTACGTGGTCGCGGCCGTGGCCCGGGCTTCCGTGGCGGTGGCGCCAGCGGTCGTCGGCGGGGAGCAGGGTCTGCAGGGCGGTGAGGAGGTCGTCGTCGCTGCCGGCTCCGGTTTCGAGGATCGCGATCCCGGCGGTGGCGTGGGGCACGAAGACGTTGAGCAGGCCGTCCCCGCCGTGAGCGACCCGGGTGAGGAACTGTTCGCAGTCCGCCGTCAGGTCCGCGACCGTCTCGGTCCGTCCCGTGGTGACGCTCAGCAGATGCGTGGTGAAGGAGGGCATGGGCCCATTCTGTCGCCGATGGGAAGCATCGCGCTCGCGGGAAGATCCAGGAGTCGCGCACGGTTGGTAGAAACGTGAACAACTTCGGGATCCGAGAGCTGGACGTGGTGGTCATCGGCGCCGGGCAGGCGGGGCTGTCCGCCGCCCATCACCTGGTACGCGTCGGCTTCGAGCCCGACCGGGACTTCGTCGTACTGGATCACGCGCCCCGACCGGGCGGCGCCTGGCAGTTCCGCTGGCCGTCGCTCACCTACGGCAAGGTGCACGGCATGCACTCCCTGCCTGGCATGGAACTGACGGACGCCGATGACAGCCTGCCCTCGTCCGAGGTGATCGCCGCCTACTTCGACGCGTACGAGCGCCGGTTCGGCCTGCGGGTGCACCGCCCGGTCGACGTGAACGCGGTGCGCGACGGTGAGCGTGGCCGACTGCTCGTCGAGACCTCGAAGGGCACGTACGCCGCGCGTTCGCTGATCAACGCGACCGGCACCTGGGACCGGCCGTTCTGGCCTCGCTATCCGGGTCAGGAGACCTTTCGTGGGCGCCAGCTGCACACGGCGGACTATCCGGGGCCGGCGGAGTTCGCCGGCCTGCGGGTGGTCGTGGTCGGCGGTGGCGCGTCGGGCACCCAGCACTTGATGGAAATCGCCGAGGTGGCCACGGAGACGCACTGGGTGACGCGGCGTCCCCCCGTGTTCCGGGAAGGCCCGTTCGGCGAGGAGCAGGGGCGGGCAGCAGTGGCCATGGTGGAGGAACGCGTACGTCGCGGGCTCCCGCCGCAGAGCGTGGTGAGCGTGACCGGGCTCCCGCTCAACGACGCGGTCCGGCGCGCACGCGAGCGGGGAATCCTCGACCGGCTCCCCATGTTCGACCGGATCACACCGGACGGGGTGGTCTGGTCCGACGGCCGCGCGGTGGACGCCGATGTGATCCTGTGGGCGACCGGATTCCGGGCTGCCGTCGATCATCTGGCACCGCTGGGACTCCGCGAGCCGGGCGGTGGTATCCGTGTCGAGGACACCCGGGCGGTGCGGGACGCGCGGGTCCACCTCGTCGGTTACGGTCCGTCCGCCAGCACGATCGGTGCCAATCGGGCCGGCCGGGCCGCGGTACGTTCGGTCACGCGGCTCCTGGAGGGGGTGCCGGCCTGAGCGGGCCGAGCGATGGGCTCGTCCGAAGGTCTCCACAGCGGCGCCGCTACGCGCCCCACGGGGGAGCGGCGCCGCCGCTGTGCGTCCACTCCCTCAAGCCCGGGGATCCCTGACGGCCGGTCCGGTGAACGGGGGCAGGTCGGCGAAGTCCGGATCGACGGTGACCGCCTCGGACAGCGCGTCGAGCGTACGGCGTACCCGGGTGAGCGGGTGGTCGGGGAACTTGGCGTCCCACCGGGCATGGTCCGCCGCGTGGAAGGGAAGGCCGCCCTGCACGTCGGGGGCGTAGGGATGCGGACGGAAGTAAACCTCGGGCCCGACTTCCCCCATGACGACGGCTTCCCTCATCCCTGTCATCCCCCGCTCCGGCGCCTGGATCTTCACCACCGTGCTGCACCCTTGGCGGGGCACCGTGAAGCTTCCGATGAACACCTGTCCGCTGGACTGCTGGGGCAGCGGCAGCTTGAGTATCTGCCTCAGCGCGGGCAGTTCACCCAGTCGTTTCACCGACGCTTCGATGAGGCCGCCGCCCGCCTGAGCCGTCCAGTGGGTGAGCGCGGTCCGCAGCGCGGGGCCGTCGTCCAGGCCTGCCGGAAGGTCCGGCGGAAGGGCGAAGTAGTGCACCGACAGCACATCGCCGTCGTCGTTCGTCCAGGCGTCGCTGGGGGCGTCGCCATCATTGTCCAGGGGCCGGTATCCGGGGAGTTCCACCCCATGCAGTGCTCTCATGCGTGGCGATCATGCCGCACCCCCGGGCAGCCCCACAGTAGGGCCGGTGCCGCACGCCCCACACCCGGGCCCGTGCCACACGCTCCGCAGCGCGGTCGCCGGCAGAGGCTCCGCAGCCGGGCCGGTGCCTCACGCTCCGCAGCCGAGCCGTGGATCACGTAACGGCCGGGGTCGGGTGGCTGTCGCGGCGGATCAGAGCGGCATAGCGCCCGTCACGCGCGAGCAGCTCATCGTGCGTGCCGCGCTCGGCCGCACGGCCTTCGTCCAGGACGACGATCTGGTCCGCATCCCGCACTGTGGAGAGCCGGTGCGCGATGGTGAGAGTGGTACGGCCCTTCGAAAGTGCGTCGATGGCTTGCTGCACCGCGTGTTCCGTACGGGTGTCGAGGGCGCTTGTCGCCTCGTCGAGGATCAGTACTGGCGGATCCCGGAGAATCGTGCGGGCTATCGCCAGCCTCTGCTTCTCCCCGCCGGAGAAGCGGTACCCGCGTTCGCCGACAAGGGTGTCGTAACCGTCGGGCAGCCCGGCGATGTGGTCGTGGATCTGCGCGGTGCGGGCAGCTGCCTCGATCTCCTCGGCGGTGGCGTCCGGTTTGGCGAAGCGAAGGTTGTCGGCGACCGAGGCGTGGAAGAGGTAGGTCTCCTGGGAGACCACCCCGATGGCCCGGGCGAGGGTGTCGAAGTCCAGGTCACGCACATCGACGCCGTCGATCGTGACTCGGCCCGCCGTGACGTCGTACAGCCGCGGCACCAGATAGCTCAGCGTGGACTTGCCCGACCCCGTGGGGCCGACGACGGCAAGGCTGTTCCCGGCGGGCACCGTCACGTCGATGCCGCTCAGGGTCGGCCGTCCGCTGTTCACGTCGTAACTGAAGCTGACGTCCTCGAAGGCGATCTCGCCGCGGATCTTCTCCAGTCGGACGGGCCTCTCCGGCTCGGTGATGTCCACCTCGAGATCGAGGTACTCGAAGATGCGCGCGAACAGGGCGAGGGATGTCTGCATCTGCACACCGGTGGAGAGCAGGCTCACGGCCGGGCGGAACAGGCCCTGCTGGAGCGAGACGAAGGCGACCAGGGTGCCGATGGAGACTGCTGTGGCACCCGACTGGAGAGTCAGGCCTGCTGCCCAGTAGATGACGGCGGGCATGGCCGCCATCACGATCCCGATGGTCGACATCCTCCAGCGCCCCGCCATGTTGGAGCGCACTTCGAGGTCGACCAGGCGCTCCGACTCCTCCGAGAAGGCCTTGGTGAGGGAGTCCGAGCGGCCCATCGTCCGGCCGAGCAGGATGCCGCTGACCGAGAGCGATTCGGTGACCGTGGCTGCCATGGCGGCCATCTGTTTCTGGCGCTGGGTGGTGATCTTCTTGCGCTCCCGGCCGACGCGACGGCTGATCCAGACGAAGACGGGGAGCAGGAGCAGCGAGACGACGGTGAGGCGCCAGTCCAGCGCGAGCATGGCGACCACCGTGGCGATCACGGCCGTGAGGTTGGAGACCAGGGAGGTCGCGGTCGAGGTGACCGTGGCCTGCATTCCGCCGATGTCGTTGGCGATGCGCGACTGGACCTCGCCCGTGCGGGTCCGGGTGAAGAAGGCGAGCGGCATCCGCTGGAGCTGGGTGTAGACGGCGGTGCGCAGGTCGTGCATGACACGCTGCCCGACCGTCGTGGAGATCAGGGTCTGGAGAACGCCGAAGACACTGTTCATCACGGCGGTGAGGATCATGCCGAGCGCGAGCAACGTGAGCAAGCCCGTGCGGCCCTGAGGGATCGCGGTGTCCAGGATCTCCCGGAGCAGGAACGGGGAGGCGACCGATACCAGGGAGGAGGCGCCGACCAGCAGTCCGACCACCGCGAGTCTGCCGCGGTAGGGATGGAAGAGCCGGAAGATGCGGCGCAGCTGGGCGGGCGGCTGCCCGGCTTCATCGCCCGGAGGTGTCCAGGTGGGTTCGTCGGGTTTCATGGGCTCCTTCGAGAGCGTGCGGCGGGAGGGTTGCTCGGGTTTCTTCGGCTGGGGCGGAGCTCCCGGCAGCCGACAGACGAGCCAGCTTTCGGGAGCCTAGCTCATTGTTACCTCTATTCACAATGAACGAGGTCCTGATATTGTTCCCTCATGGACTCCCCCGACTCCGACGGCATGCTCGCCGAGCAGCTGCTGCGGCTCACGCGCCGCCTCCAGCGCATCCAGAGCCGGCAGCTGGAGCCGATCGGCATCACTCCGGCCCAGTTCCGCCTCCTGCGCACGACCGCGCACTACGAGGGCCCTCCCCGGATGGCCGATCTCGCCGAGCGCCTGGACGTCGTCCCCCGAGCGGTGACCACTCTGGTCGACGGCCTGGAGGCGAGCGGCCGGGTGCGGCGCGCACCGGATCCCACCAACCGCCGGGTGATACGTATCGAGATCACCGAGGAGGGCCGGGCGGTGCTCCGTTCGATGCGCGACGCGCGGAAGGCCGCCGCGGAGGAGATCCTGGCTCCATTGACCGCCGAACAGCGTGAGGTGCTCGGCGGGCTGCTCACCGCTCTGGTCGACGGGATGCCGGAGCGGCGCCGCTGCTGAGGCAAGGGTGCGGCCACCGCACCACACCGTCGAGGGGATCCTGACATGCCGCTGCTGGAGCCGAAGCCGGATGCCCTGCGTCCTCTTGCCGCACGGGCGCCGTCCCCCGATCGGGTGCCCGGATGGAAGGCGTCCGGGACACCGGCGGAGCTGAGGGCCGGCCTGACCGCTCTGCTCGGTCCCGAGAAGGTGCTGTGGAAGATCTCCGACCTCGTTCGGTACGCCTCCGATGCCAGCCCCTACCGCTTCCTTCCGCAGGTCGTGCTGGTCCCCGCGGACCTCGACGACGTATCGGCGATCCTCTCCTACGCTCACGGCAACGGCCGCGGAGTGGTCTTCCGGGCAGCCGGGACCAGCCTCAACGGCCAGGCGCAGGGCGAGGACATCCTCGTCGACGTACGACGGCACTGGACGGGGATCGAGGTCCTGGACGACGGCGCCCGCGCCCGGATCCGGCCCGGGACCACCGTCATGCGGGCCAATGCCGCTCTCGCCCGGCACGGCCGGATCCTCGGCCCCGACCCAGCCAGTGCCATCGCCTGCACCGTCGGCGGTGTCGTGGCGAACAACGCCTCGGGGATGACCGCGGGGATCCACAGGAATTCGTACCGCACGGTCTCCTCGCTGACCTTCGTCCTGCCCAGCGGCACGGTGGTCGACACGGGCGAGGCGTGCGCCGACGAACTGCTGCGGCACGCGGAGCCCCGTCTGTGCGACGAACTGCTGGCACTCAAGGCGGAGATCGAGGCCGACGATCGGCTCACCGCCAGAATTCGCGCCAAGTACGAGATCAAGAACACCAACGGCTACCGCCTCGACGCGTTCCTCGACGGATCGACCCCCGTGGAGATCCTGCGCGGCCTGATGGTCGGCTCCGAGGGCACCTTCGGCTTCATCTCCGAGGTCGTCTTCGACACGCTTCCCCTGGACCGCCACGTCTCCTCCGCGCTGCTGTTCTTTCCCTCGCTCACGGCGGCAGCGGCGTCGGTGCCCCGGTTCAACGACGCGGGAGCGGTGGCCGTGGAGCTGATGGACGGCAACACCTTGCGCGCCTCGGTCCGTGTCGACGGTGTCCCCTCCGACTGGGCGGGGCTCCCGCAGGGGACGACGGCGCTCCTGGTGGAGTTCCGCGCACCGGACGAGAGCGCGCTGGCCGCCTGCGAGCAGGCCGCGGCAAGGGTCGTCGCGGGGCTCGATCTGGTGGCTCCTGCCGTCTCCGTCACCAATCAGTTCACCAGGGACGCCGCCACGGTCTCCGGGTACTGGAAGGCACGCAAGGCGTTCGTGACCGCCGTCGGCGGCTCCCGCCCCTCGGGTACGACGCTGATCACCGAGGATTTCGCAGTCCCGCCGTCCAGGCTCTCGGAGGCCTGCGAGGCCTTGCTCGCCCTCCAGGCCGTCCATGGGTTCGACGCCGCTGTCGCAGGCCACGCGGCACACGGGAATCTGCACTTCCTGCTCGCCTTCGACGCCGCGAAGCCGGCCGACGTCGCCCGGTACGCGGCGTTCATGGAGGAGTTCTGCACGCTCGTCGTCGACCGCTTCGACGGATCGCTGAAAGCGGAGCACGCCACCGGCCGCAACATCGCACCTTTCCTGGAGCGGGAATGGGGCACCCCCGCGACCGAGATCATGTGGCGCACGAAACAGGCCATCGACCCTGACGGGGTGCTGGCACCCCGGATCGTCCTCGACCGGGATCCGAGGGCACATCTGCGCGGGCTCAAGACCATTCCCAAGATCGAGCCGGTCGCCGACCCGTGCATCGAATGCGGGTTCTGCGAGCCGACCTGCCCCAGTGAGGACCTCACCACAACGCCACGTCAAAGGATCGTGCTGCGCAGGGAGATGATGCGGCAGCAGGGCGGCTCCCCCGTGGAGACGGGGCTTCTGGACGACTACGGCTACGACGCGGTGGACACCTGCGCCGGCGACTCCACGTGCAAGCTCGCGTGTCCGGTCGGCATCGACACCGGAGCCATGATGAAGGACTTCCGCCATCATCGGCACTCCCCGCGTGAGGAGCGGGTCGCGGCTCTGACCGCGCAGCACTTCAAGGTCGTCGAGGCCTCGGCACGGATCGCTGTCGGCGTGGCCGACGCCGTCACCCGCCGCGCCGGCGACCGGCTGCTCCAGGCCGTGACCCGCCTGGCCCGCAGGGCCGTCCGCCCGGATCTGATGCCGGAGTGGCTGCCCGAGATCCCCGGCGCCGCTCCCCGCGCGCTGCCGCCCACCTCCCGGGTGGGTGCGAGCGCTGTCTACTACCCGGCCTGCGTGAACCGCATCTTCGCCGGCCCGGAGGACGAGGGCGCGCTGTCGCTCGCCGAGTCCGTCGTCTCCCTGTCCGCGCGAGCCGGCAGGCCCGTATGGATTCCCGAGGACGTCGCGGGTACCTGCTGCGCGACGATCTGGCACTCGAAAGGGTACGACGTGGCCAACGCGGTGATGGCCAACCGCATCGTGCAGGCCGCCTGGGGCTGGACCGCCGGTGGCGCGCTGCCTCTGGTGGTGGACGCGTCGTCGTGCACGCTGGGCCTGGCTCACGAGGTGGTGCCGTATCTCACCGAGGAGAACAGGGCGCTGCATCAGGAGCTGAGCATCGTCGACTCGCTCGTCTGGGCTGCCGATGAGCTGCTCCCCTCGCTGACCGTGTTCCGCAGGACAGCTTCCGCCGTCCTGCATCCCACCTGCTCGATGGAGCATCTGGGCGACGTGCCACACCTGCGTGCGCTGGCCGAGGCGTGCGCCGAGGAGGTCGTCATGCCCGACGACGCGGGCTGCTGCGGGTTCGCCGGCGACCGCGGCATGCTGCACAAGGAACTCACCGACTCGGCGACGGCCAAGGAGGCGGCGGAGGTCAATACCCGGGTGTATGACGCCTACCTGTCGGCGAACCGGATGTGCGAGATCGGGATGGACCGGGCTACCGGCCACCACTACCGCTCGGCGCTCATCGAGCTCGAGAGGGCGACCCGGCCCGTGCTCTGACAGCGAGAACACGCGCAGGCATCCGACCGTGAGAACGACCTCGGACCCTGCCCCGCGCCGTCCTCCCACCGCAAGAACGACCTCCGACCTAGGCCCCGCGCCGTCCTCCCACCGCAAGAACGACCTCCGACCTAGGCCCCGCGCCGTCCTCCCACCGCAAGAACGACCTCCGACCTAGGCCCCGCACCGCCGTCCGACCGCAAGGACGGCCTTGGACCGAGGTCCAGCACCGCCGTCCGACCGCGAGAGCACGCGCAGTCCACCGACCGCGAGGACGTCCGTGGTCCGAGGGCCGGTGGAAAATAATCGGTTGCCCCGGACAGGGCCGGGAAGCGAACCTTGCACGGTTTGGTCCCCCCACTGTTCCACGAGGTCCGCCACGGATCTCCGCTTCCGATCCTTGGGACGTCATGCAGATTCGCGATCTTCCGTACTCGGATCCCGGCGATCCCGACGTACGGTCAGGACCCCGCTTCCTGTTCTGGCTCGGGCGAAGTCAGCTCACCGGACAGCTCAAGTCCCTTTCCTGGGGGCTTCTGCACCACTGTGCGATCGCGGGCCTCCCGCTCGCCGTCGGACTGGCGGTGCAGGCCGTCATCGACGATTCCGGCCGGGACCTCGTAGTGGCCGGCGTCCTCCTCGTCGCCCTCGGCGTCCTCATCGCCGTGGGCGACACCATGCTCCACCGGACGGCGGTCACCAACTGGATCACCGCTGCGGCCCGGGTTCAGCAGCTGCTGGCGCGCAGGACGGCCGAGCTGGGCTCGGCGCTGACCCGGCGGGTTGCGGCCGGTGAAGTGGTCGCGGTGTCCACGGGCGACGTCGAAAAAATTGGATGGTTCGTCGAGGCGCTGTCGCGCTTCTTGGCCGCCTTGACCGCACTCGTACTGATCTGCGTCGGGCTGGTCCTCTACCTGCCCTCACTCGGTGTGCTGGTCGCGATCGCCACCCCGGTGCTTGCGCTCGCCGTGCTGCCGCTGCTCCCCCGGGCCACCCGCCGGGCGGATCTGCAGCGTGAGAAGGCGGGCCGGGCCACGGAACTGGCCTCCGACACGGTCGCCGGGCTGCGGGTGCTCCGCGGCATCGGCGGCGAGGAGCTGTTCCTCGAACGCTACCGGCGTGCGTCCCAGGAGGTCCGCAAGGCCGCCGTGCGCAGTGCGCGGATGTGGGCGCTGATCTCCGCGATCCAGGTGTTCCTGCCGGGAGTGCTGCTGATCTCGCTGGTCTGGTACGGCGCCACCCTCGCCCGGGACGGCCGGATCGACGTCGGCCAGCTGGTCACCGTGTACAGCGCGGCGACCCTGATGCTCTTCCCCCTGCGCAATGTGGAGGAGATCGCCATGGCGTACTCCTTCTCCCGGCCGTCGGCCCAGCGAGCCGTCCGGGTGCTGTCGCTACGTCGCAGTTCGCATGCGCCGTCGGCGGATGCGACGGTGCCCCGGGGTGATCTCTACGACCCGGTCACCGGACTGATGGCGCCGCAAGGCCTGTTCACCGCCGTGGTCTGCGGCGATCCCGATGAAGCGGGGCGGCTGGCCGAACGGCTCGGCGGCCACGCGGAGCCGGACGACGCGTCCGGACCCGTCCCTTCGGTGCTGCTCGGCGGTGTGCCGCTGGACGAGCTGCCGCTCGAGACGGCACGGTCCGCGGTGCTGGTGCAGGACAAGGACCCCGTGCTGCTCTCGGGGACGCTGCGGGAGCTGATGGACGTCCCGTCATCGGGCAACGTGACGGCCGAGGACGCGCTCGCCGCCGCCCGGTGCGGTGACGTGCTGGACGCGCTGTCCCAGGCGTCCGTCGACGCGGACGGTGAGCCGATGAACACCCGGATCACCGAGCGCGGCAGGTCGCTGTCCGGCGGCCAGCGCCAGCGGCTGGCACTGGCCCGTTCGCTGGTCACCGATCCGGAGGCGCTCGTGCTCGACGAGCCGACGTCCGCCGTGGACTCGCACACGGAGGCCAGGGTCGCCGCCGGTATCGAGCAGCTGCGCCGGGGCCGTACGACCGTGGCCTTCGCCTCGTCGCCGCTGCTGCTCGACCTCGCCGACCGTGTCGTGCTCCTTCGCGGCGGCACTGTCGTGGCTGCGGGCACACACCGCGAACTGTTGCGTCACGAACCTCTGTACCGGGCGGTCGTGACCCGTGAGACCGAGGACGAGGCCGTGGCACCGGCGGCACAGGACGGGCTGACCGCGGCCGACGGCCTCCGACCGGCTCTGGCCGTCGAGGAAATCGAGGAGAGAGCATGATCGGCCTGGCACCACCGGAGCACGACCCGGCCGCACCGGAGTCGGCGACGACCCTCCCGGTCGGTACGCCGACGACCGTTCGGGCCTACGTGAAAGCTCTGCTGCGGCGTCACCGCAGACCCTTCGCGGTACTCGTCGCGGTCAACGCGGTCGCGGTGATCGCGTCGATCACCGGCCCGTATCTGCTGGGCGGACTGGTCGAGGACCTCTCGAACGGGGTCACCGACCTCCATCTGGAACGCACCGCCGCTGTGTTCGCGCTCGCGCTGGTCGTGCAGACCGTGTTCACCCGCACCATGCGGCTGCGCGGGGCCATGCTCGGTGAGGAGATGCTCGCCGACCTGCGGGAGGACTTCCTCGTCCGGTCGGTCGGGCTGCCGCCCGGCGTCCTGGAGCGGGCCGGTACCGGTGATCTGCTGTCCAGGATCACGACGGACATCGACCGGCTGGCCAACGCGATGCGTGAGGCGGTGCCGCAGCTGGCGATCGGGGTGGTCTGGGCCGGGCTGTTGCTCGGCGCCCTGACCGTCACCGCCCCGCCCCTGGCGCTGGCCGTACTCATCGCACTGCCGGTCCTGATCGTCGGCTGCCGCTGGTACTTCCGGCGTGCCCCCTCCGCCTACCGCTCCGAGGCGGCGGGATACGCAGCCGTCGCGGCCGTACTCGCGGAGACCGTGGACGCCGGCCGGACCGTGGAGTCCCACCGGCTGGGGGCCCGGAGGGTCGCGCTGTCGGACCGGCGGGTCAAGGAGTGGACGGCCTGGGAGCGGTACACCCTGTTCCTGCGCTCGGTTCTCTTCCCTGTCATCAACACCACCTACGTGACGATTCTCGGCGCGGTCCTGCTGCTCGGCGGCTGGTTCGTGATGGAGGGCTGGATCACCGTCGGTCAGCTGACGACGGGCGCGCTCCTGGCGCAGATGATGGTGGACCCGATCGGCCTGATCCTGCGCTGGTACGACGAGTTGCAGGTCGCCCAGGTCTCGCTGGCCAGGCTCGTCGGCGTACGGGAGATCGAGCCCGACGCGGGTGACGACCTCGTCGGCCCCGACGGCCGGGAGGTGAGCGCCGAGGAGGTGCGGTTCGGCTACCGCGCGGGCGTCGACGTCCTGCACAAGGTGTCGCTGGACGTCGCACCCGGAACGCGGCTCGCGCTGGTCGGGCCGTCCGGGGCGGGCAAGTCCACGCTGGGCAGGCTGCTGGCGGGGATCTACGCTCCCCGGGCGGGTTCGGTCTCGCTGGGCGGCGCCGAGCTGTCCCGGATGACGGCGGAGCAGGTGCGGACACACGTGGCTCTCGTGAACCAGGAGCACCACGTGTTCGTGGGTTCGCTCCGGGACAACCTCCTGCTCGCCCGCACGGATGCCGAGGACGCGGAGCTGTGGGCTTCGCTCGCCGCGGTGGACGCGGACGGCTGGGCGAAGGCCCTCGATGAGGGGCTGGACACGGAGGTCGGCTCGGGCGGGCTGGCCCTCACCCCGGCGCAGGCGCAGCAGATCGCCCTGGCGCGCCTGGTCCTGGCGGACCCGCACACGCTGGTGCTGGACGAGGCGACATCACTGCTCGACCCGCGGGCCGCCCGTCATCTGGAGCGTTCACTGGCACGGGTGCTGGACGGCCGTACGGTCGTCGCGATCGCGCACCGGCTGCACACGGCGCACGACGCGGACGTGATCGCGGTGGTGGAGGAGGGCAGGATCAGCGAACTGGGCAGTCACGACGAGCTGGTGGCCGCGGACGGCGCGTACGCGGCGCTGTGGCGCTCCTGGCACGGCTGAGCAGAGCAGGAAGGCGGACTGCGCCACCACGCGTCCCCCGCCGCCGCACGACCGACCGCACACGGCGTCCCTCCCGGCCCGTCCGCTGCGGAAGACGCGTGCGGCGGACGGGCCTCCGCGCTCTGTTTCGGCAGGTGACGACCGAGTACGCGGCTCAGCGCTGTCCGATCCGACTGTCGAGGCGGGAAGGCGGGCATCGAGCAGGCATCGGACCGCCGTGCCGTCGAGGCAGCGAGTGGTGAGTTCGAGCCGGCTGCCGAGCCGTTCCCCGTACTCGAAGGCGCCGGTCTCGACCCAGCGGAGCTCTACGTCCTGCCGGGTGTGTCCTCCACGGCGAGGTCGTTGTTGTCCGTAACGATGCTGTTTCCGCTGTCCGCGGGCACGAATACGGTCCCGTCACCGCCCGCTTCGGCCTGCCCTGTGCCTTCCGGCTCAGAATCCGGGCGCGGAAGCGGGACGTTCCTCGGCCCATGAGCAGCTCCCACGATGTGGGCCTGGGAATGTACGCCGTGGCCGGCCAGGGTGCTTCCGCATCAGAGCCGGCGTCCACGACCGGGGCAGTGTGGGAACCGCCGGCCTTGCGTGCGGCATCGGCATCGGCATCGGCATCGGCATCGGCGCTGAACCGCTCAACGGCAGCGCGCAACTCCGGCGGGTTCGGGACGCGCCACCAACACGGCCACGGCGCGGCCGCCACGCGACCGCGCCGGATCGACGGTCCCGATTCGCCCGAGCCCGGTTCGCGCTCGACGACGTGGGCGCCGATGCGTACCGGCAGCTATGCCCGGACTCCAAGGGCCGCGCGCCTCCTCGTAGGACCGGGCGACAGTACGGCCGCGTTCACCCGGGAAATCGGCCACGAATCAGCTGACACTTCACCTGCCCAGGACGGTGGCGGTCCGGTGGCGGCACGCGCCGCACAAGAGGCGGAGTGAGCGCCCTCCGGTAAGGATGAGGAGTGATCGGCCCTCGATACGGGGCAGGCGAGCGATGACCGCGTAAACCCGAGAAGGGACGCACACCGTGGCACGACCCAGGATTCTCGTTGTCGGCGCCGGCTTTGCCGGGGTCGAGTGCGTGCGCCGGCTGGAGCGCAGCCTCGCCCCGGGCGAGGCGGACATCGCGCTCGTCACCCCGTTCTCGTACCAGCTCTACCTGCCGTTGCTCCCCCAGGTCGCCTCCGGGGTGCTGACCCCGCAGTCGGTCGCGATCTCCCTGCGCCGGAGCCGGCGGCACCGCACCCGCATCGTGCCGGGCGGGGCCATCGGAGTGGATACGAAGGCGAAGGTCTGCGTGGTCCGCAAGATCACGGACGAGATCGTGAACGAGCCGTACGACTACATCGTGATGGCCGCCGGCAGCGTCACCCGTACCTTCGACATCCCGGGACTGGCCGACAACGCCCGGGGCATGAAAACCCTCGCCGAGGCCGCGTACATCCGGGACCACGTCATCTCCCAGCTCGATCTGGCCGATGCCAGTCACGACGAGGAGGAAAGGGCGTCCCGGCTGCAGTTCGTGGTGGTGGGCGGCGGGTACGCCGGTACGGAGACGGCCGCGTGTCTGCAGCTGCTCACCAGCAACGCCGTCAAGCACTACCCCAGGCTGGATCCCAGGCTGATCAAGTGGCACCTGATCGACATCGCACCCAAGCTCATGCCGGAGCTCGGTGACAAGCTCGGTCTCAGCGCCCTCGAGATCCTCCGCAGGCGCGGCATCGAGGTCTCGCTCGGTGTGTCCGTGGCCGAGGCGGGGCCGGACAAGGTGACGTTCACGGACGGCCGGGTCCTGCCCTGCCGCACGCTGATCTGGACGGCCGGAGTCGCGGCGAGTCCGCTCGTCGCCACCCTCGACGCCGAGACGGTACGCGGCCGGCTCGCCGTGTCACCGGAGATGAAGCTGCCCGGCGCGGACGGTGTGTTCGCGCTCGGCGACGCGGCGGCGGTGCCGGACCTGGCCAAGGGCGACGGAGCGATCTGCCCGCCCACCGCTCAGCACGCCATGCGTCAGGGCCGCAAGCTGGCGGACAACATCATCGCGTCGCTGCGAGGCCGTCCGCTGCAGCCTTACGTGCACAAGGACCTCGGTCTGGTAGTGGACCTCGGTGGCCGGGACGCGGTGTCCAAGCCCCTGGGCATCGAGCTGAGGGGCATGCCGGCCCAGGCCGCGGCGCGCGGCTACCACTGGGCGGCTCTGCGGACCAATGTCGCCAAGACCAGGGTCATGACCAACTGGCTGCTCAACGCGATCGCCGGGGACGATTTCGTGCGAACGGGTTTCCAGGCCCGTAAGCAGGCCACCCTGCGTGACTTCGAGTACACCGACGCCTATCTCACACCGGAGGAGATCCGCGCGCACACCGCCGGCGCGGACGCACGCGGCTGAACGGCCCGCACCGGCCCCCTCTCTCCGGCATCCGCCGCGCGGGCGGGGGCCGGGTCATGTCCAGGGCGCCAGGTCCGAAGCACCGTGTCCGGAGCCTCAGGTCCGGGCCTCAGGTCCGGCGGGAGAGGACGGTATCGACCGTGTCCGCCTCCCGGGCGTCCTTGTCCTCGCGGTAGCGCAGGACGCGGGCGAACCGCAGCGTGACACCTGCCGGGTAGCGGGTGGAACTCTGGAGTCCGTCGTAGGCGATCTCCACGACGAGTTCCGGGCGCACCGTCACCACGTGTCCGTCGTCGGCGGTGGCCAGCTCCCTGAGCCGTTCGGTCTGCCAGCTGAGCATGGTGTCCGTGAGCCCTTTGAAGGTCTTGCCCAGCATCGCGAACGTGCCGTCTTCCCGCCGTGCCCCGAGGTGCAGGTTGGAGAGCCTCCCGGTGCGTCTGCCGTGGCCCCATTCGGCGGCCAGCACGACCAGGTCCAGAGTGTGCACGGGCTTCACCTTCAGCCAGGAGGCTCCACGCCGGCCCGCACTGTAGGGCGCCGCGGTGCCCTTGACCACCACGCCCTCGTGTCCGCGGGCCAGGGTTTCCTCGGCGAACGACACGGCAGCCGCCCGCCGGCGCTCGTCCGCGGGGTACTCCACGGCTACGCGCCGTACGCGCATCTCCTCGGGGACCAGTGCGGCCAGATCCAGGTGGCGTTCGGAGAAGGGGAGGTCGAGGAGGTCACGCCCGTCCACGGACAGCACGTCGAAGAAGACGGGGACCACCGGGACGGCGTCCGCCGCGGTGGCGACGTCGCGCCGGGATCCCACCCGGCCGGCGGTCTCCTGGAACGGTCTGGGCCTCCCGTCGGCCCCGAGGGCGATCGCCTCGCCGTCGAGAACGAACCGGTCGGCGTGGAGGCCCTTCACCGCCGCGGCGACTTCGGGGAGCCGGTCGGTGATGTCGTCGAGCGCGCGGGTGTAGACGCGCACCTGCGGCCCGTCACGGTGCACCTGCACGCGGATGCCGTCCAGTTTCTCCTCGACGACGCAGGGTCCCAGCCGGTCGATCGCCTCGGTCACCGAGCGGGCGGTGTGGGCCAGCATGGGCTGGACCGGCCGGCCGACGGTGAGCCTGAAGGACGCGAGGACCCCGGGGCCCTCCGCGAGGAGCGCACGCGCGACTGTGCTCAGCGAGCCGCCGAGCATGACGGCGCGGCGTACCTCTGCGCGCTCAGCTCCGGCTGCGTCGGCCAGGGCGTCGACGGCGACCGCGTCCAGGGCTCCCTGGCGTACCTCACCGGTGAGCAGTGCACGCAGGAAGAACTGTTCGTCCGCGGTGGCGGCACCCAGCAACAGGGCCAGGCGCTCCTTGCGGGCGGACTGCGAGCCCGGGCCGGTCAGGGCACCGATCGCCGTCAGCTCGGCGTCCGTCCCCGCCACGGTCAGCGTGGGTTCACCGGCGGGCGTCACCGGGACGCGCAGGGTGCCCCACCCGATCCCGAGCCGCCCCTGTGGCAGGCGGCCGGCGAGATAGGGGATGACGACCGGGACGTCGTCCGGCTCCGCCTCCCGGAAGAGCCCCGCGAGCAGGGCGGTCTTCCGGGTCCGGGCCGTCGTCGCGGCGACCTCCAGGGACACGTGGGCGAGCCGGGCGAGCAGCATGCCGCCATGGTGCTACGGCGGCGGGCCCGCCGCCCCCCGGAGAGCGTCCGGGTGTCAGATGACGTTGAGCGCCGCCGCGCCGCCCACTCCCCCGAGGATCATGAAGGCGGGCATCAGCACCTTGAGCTCGACCCAGCTCCCGGCCCGGAACCGCATGGCCTTGGGCGGGCCTATCGGGTACCAGCGCTTGCGGCCGAGCGGGATCGGCCACAGTATCGGGCAGCCCGAGACCGTCAGGGCGTCCCCGATGTCGTGGACGAGGGCGCCGAGCACGATCGGCAGCCCGAGCCAGAGGTATTCCTGGCCGGGTGCGCTGAACAGCCAGTCGGAACCGTTGCCGGGCTGGTCGAGCACGCCCGCCAGGATCCAGGCGCTGGTCGCGCCGAGCAGCCATACGAGGACGTCGCTGGAGACCCGGGCCGCCCGCCACAGGAGCCCTTCGACCGCGAGCACGAGGTGGACGAAGAGGATCGCCAGGACCGCCCAACGGCCACCGGTGATCGCCGCGACGGAGGCAGCCCCACCGATCAGCACCGCCCACAGCCATGTGTGGGTGAGGGTGCGGTGGCCGCCGGTCCTGCGCGGGTCACCTGGTCCCTTCGTCGCCTTGTAGACCGCGTAGGAGAGCTTGTCGACGACCTCGCAGAGCGTTTTGGAGATCGGGCCGAAGGCGCGCGAGATGGTCGCCGACTTGTGGTCGAGGTCCGGCGCGAGCGCCGCGCCGGCGGTGATCAGTGCACCGACGACCAGGACGGGCCATGGCATCGTGTGGCCCGCGGCCGCGGCCGCGGCACCCACCCCCAGCCAGGCCGCTGCCCCTGACAGAGAGTGTGCCGGTCCCATCATGGCTGTTTCCCGCCCCCGTAGTGATTCGGCCCTGTGCCCGGGCCGGGCCGCCATTGCCTGTGTACGACAGCCGAGTTGAGTGGGCAGCGTATCGTCCGTGATCTTCGCCGGATCCGCCGGTTCCCTCATCCGGGGCGGAGGCAGGCAAGATGGGGGCGTGACCCTTATCGATCAGCTGCCCCCGACCGCCGACCCGGACGCCCTCTTCGAGTCCTTCTCGTCATGGACCGAATCGCAGGGCATCACCCTCTATCCGGCTCAGGAGGAGGCGCTGATCGAGGTGGTGTCCGGGGCGAACGTGATTCTTTCCACCCCCACGGGCTCGGGAAAGAGCCTGGTCGCGGCGGGTGCGCACTTCACCGCGCTGGCCCAGGACAAGGTCACCTTCTACACCGCCCCGATCAAGGCACTGGTCTCGGAGAAGTTCTTCGACCTGTGCAAACTCTTCGGCACGGAGAACGTCGGCATGCTGACCGGCGACGCCTCGGTCAACGCCGACGCCCCGGTCATCGCCTGCACCGCCGAGGTGCTCGCCTCGATCGCGCTGCGTGACGGCACGTACGCCGACATCGGCCAGGTCGTGATGGACGAGTTCCACTTCTACGCGGAGCCGGACCGTGGCTGGGCCTGGCAGATCCCGATCCTGGAGCTGCCGCAGGCACAGTTCATCCTGATGTCGGCCACCCTCGGTGACGTCAAGATGTTCGAGGAGGATCTGACCCGCCGTACCGGCCGCCCCACCTCGGTGGTGCGTTCCGCGACACGGCCGGTCCCGTTGAGCTACGAGTACCGGCTGACGCCGATCACGGAGACGCTCACCGAGCTGCTGGACACCCGGCAGTCGCCCGTGTACATCGTGCACTTCACGCAGGCCGCGGCCGTCGAGCGCGCGCAGTCGCTGATGAGCATCAACATGTGCACGAAGGAGGAGAAGGAGAAGATCGCCGACCTGATCGGCAACTTCCGCTTCACCACCAAGTTCGGACAGAACCTCTCCCGCTACGTCCGGCACGGGATCGGGGTGCACCACGCGGGCATGCTCCCCAAGTACCGCCGCCTGGTGGAGAAGCTCGCCCAGGCGGGCCTTCTGAAGGTCATCTGCGGGACGGACACGCTGGGTGTCGGGGTCAACGTGCCGATCCGCACGGTGCTGTTCACGGCGCTCACCAAGTACGACGGCACCCGGGTGCGCACGCTGCGGGCCCGGGAGTTCCACCAGATCGCGGGACGCGCCGGCCGGGCCGGGTTCGACACGGCGGGATTCGTCGTCGCGCAGGCCCCCGAGCACGTCATCGAGAACGAGAAGGCCGTCAAGAAGGCGGGCGACGATCCCAAGAAGAAGCGCAAGGTGGTCCGCAAGAAGGCCCCCGAGGGCTTCGTCGCCTGGTCCGAGACGACTTTCGACAAACTGATCCAGTCCGATCCCGAGCCGCTGACCTCGCGTTTCCGGGTCACGCACACCATGCTGCTCTCGGTGATCGCCCGCCCGGGCAACGCCTTCGAGGCGATGCGCCATCTGCTCGAGGACAACCACGAGCCTCGCAGGGCCCAGCTCCGGCACATCCGGCGGGCCATCGCGATCTATCGCTCGCTGCTCGACGGCGGGGTCGTCGAACAGCTCGACACGCCCGACGCCGAGGGCAGGATCGTACGGCTCACGGTCGACCTCCAGCAGGACTTCGCGCTCAACCAGCCGCTGTCCACGTTCGCGCTGGCGGCGTTCGATCTCCTGGACGCCGAATCCCCTTCGTACGCGCTGGACATGGTCTCCGTGGTCGAGTCGACACTCGACGACCCCCGCCAGATCCTGGCCGCCCAGCAGAACAAGGCACGGGGCGAGGCCGTCGGGCAGATGAAGGCGGACGGCGTCGAGTACGAGGAGCGGATGGAGCGGCTGCAGGAGGTCACGTACCCCAAGCCGCTGAGCGAGCTGCTCTGGCACGCCTACGACGTGTACCGCACCAGCCACCCGTGGGTCGGCGACCACCCTGTGTCGCCGAAGTCGGTGATCCGGGACATGTACGAACGGGCCATGACCTTCACGGAGTTCACCTCGAACTACGAGCTGGCCCGCACCGAGGGCATCGTCCTGCGTTATCTGGCGAGCGCCTACAAGGCCCTTGAGCACACCATCCCCGACGACCTGAAGTCCGAGGACCTGGAGGACCTGATTGCCTGGCTGGGCGAGATGGTGCGTCAGGTGGACTCCAGCCTGCTGGACGAGTGGGAGCAGCTGGCCAACCCCGAGGTGGAGACGGCCGAGCAGGCGCAGGAGCGGGCCGACGAGGTCAAGCCCGTGACGGCCAACGCCCGCGCCTTCCGGGTGCTGGTGCGCAACGCCATGTTCCGCCGGGTCGAGCTGGCCGCCCTGGACCGGGTCCGTGACCTGGGTGAGCTGGACGCCGACGCGGGCTGGGACGAGGACGCCTGGGGCGAGGCGATGGACGCGTACTGGGACGCCCACGAGGACCTGGGCACGGGCCCGGACGCGCGCGGCCCGAAGCTGCTGAAGATCGACGAGGACCCCGAGCACGGTCTGTGGCGGGTGTGGCAGGCATTCGCGGACCCGGACGGGGACCACGACTGGGGAATTCGTGCGGAGGTCGATCTCGCGGCCTCCGACGAGGAGGGCCGGGCAGTCGTCCGGGTAACGGCCGTGGGCCAGCTGTGACGGCGCGCCGGCCAGGAGAGTGGAGAAGAACCGCATGACGAACCCCGCCGACAGCCTGGTCGATCTCCTCGACCTGGAGCGGATCGAGGTCAACATCTTCCGTGGCCGCAGCCCCGAGGAGTCCCTGCAGAGGGTCTTCGGCGGGCAGGTCGCGGGCCAGGCTCTGGTCGCGGCCGGCCGCACCACGGACGGGGACCGTCCGGTGCACTCGCTGCACGCCTACTTCCTGCGGCCCGGCCGCCCCGGCGTACCGATCGTGTACGACGTGGAGCGGGTGAGGGACGGCCGGTCCTTCACGACGCGGAGGGTCACGGCGGTGCAGCAGGGCCGCACGATCTTCAATCTGACAGCGTCCTTCCACAGGCCGGAGGAGGCCGGATTCGAGCACCAGCTCCCGCCGGCCCGTGTCGTGCCCGATCCGGAGGAGCTGCCGACGGTCGCCGACGAGGTGCGCGAGCACCTCGGCGGCCTGCCGGAGGCGCTGGAGCGGATGGCCCGGCGCCAGCCCTTCGACATCCGCTACGTCGACCGGCTGCGCTGGACGCGTGAGGAGGTCGAGGACGCCGACCCCCGCAGCGCCGTGTGGATGCGCGCGGTCGGCCCGCTGGGCGACGACCCGCTCGTGCACACCTGCGCGCTGACGTACGCGAGCGACATGACGCTGCTGGACGCGGTACGGATTCCGGTCGAGCCGCTGTGGGGTCCGCGCGGCTTCGACATGGCCTCGCTGGATCACGCCATGTGGTTCCACCGGCCGTTCAGGGCGGACGAGTGGTTCCTGTACGACCAGGAGTCGCCGATCGCCACGGGTGGCCGCGGGCTGGCCAGGGGCCGGATCTACGACCGCCAGGGGCAGCTGCTGGTGTCCGTGGTGCAGGAGGGGCTGTTCCGTCGGCTGGACGGCGCGTAGGCGTCTTTGGGGTTCAGGTACCGGGCAGCGGGTCCTGGTCCACCTCGTGACGGCGGGTCCGGATGTCCGGGCCCGCCGGGTGCAGTTTGGCGTCGCAGGCGGGGCCGAGTCCGCTGCGGCGCGACTCCGCGCCGGTGAGAGGCCGTCCGCAGAGGGCGCACCGCACCGGGCGTCGCGCCTCGCCGCGGCCGGCTTCCGGTCGCGGGCCTGGGAAGAGTTCGGATTGGGGCTCGGAGGATTCCACGTACGGATCCTCTCAAGCCGGTATGACACACCACGGAGGGCACAGCGGTGAGCACCGTACTGAGGATGGGGCCGGCGCCACGGAACGGGGGGCCGGCGGCCGGCGCCGTTGCCTCTCCGGTGGGGCACGTGGTGCTGTGCGCGGACGGGCCGGGGCCCGAGCGCGTGGTGGCGTACGTGGAACGCGAGCTGCCGCCCGGCGGGATACCCGCCTATCGGGCGGCGCGGGGCAGTGGAGCGCGCTCCTTCGTGCTGTGGGCGGACGAGCACCGCCGGGAGCGGCTGGCCACGCTGGTGACCGTGTCGGCGGGGAGCGGAGTCGCGTCGTACCAGGTACTCGGTGCGCACGGTGAGCTCATCGGCACGTTCGTCCGTGAGAAGGCGCTCCGGGGCCGTGGCCTGCGTACCCGCTGGACGGTGACTCCTGCGGGCGGGCCGCAGGCGGTGGGGTTCAAGGGCCGGATCTTCTGGTGGTGCGTGTGGTGGCCGCTCTCCCCGGTGCAGGCGCTGATCATCGTGCTGAGCCTGCTCAGCGGTGACGGTGACGCGGCTCGCGGACCTCGGCGCATCGTGTGGCGTGCGGGAGGGCGGGCTCCGCTGGAGTTCAGGTCCAAGGGCGACACGGTGCATCTGCACGCGCCCGGCTACGACCGGCGGCTGGGCGCGGCGCTCGTCGCCGTACTGCGCACGTTCGACAGCTGGCTGCTCGGCAAGGAGTGGGACGACGCGAAGGACTGACGGTCAGTCCCGCTGCCGGTCGAGAGCCTCGTCGAGGGTCCGGGCGGCCGTGATGAGGGACAGGTGCGTGAACGCCTGCGGGAAGATGCCGAGCTGCTCGCCGCTGGGGCCGATCTCCTCGGCGAAGAGCCCGACGTGGTTGGCGTAGGTGAGCATCTTCTCGAACATGTAGCGGGCCGGCCGCAGGCGCCCGGCGCGGGCCAGTGAGTCGACGTAGAGGAACGTGCAGAGGCTGAAGGTGCCCTCCGAGCCGCGCACGCCGTCGGGGGAGGCGGCCGGGTCGTAGCGGTGGACGAGGCTGTCGGAGACGAGGGTCTCCTCGATGGCGTCCAGCGTGGCCAGCCATCCGGGGTCCTTGGGGGCGAGGAACCCCACCCTGGGCATCAGCAGTAGGGACGCGTCGAGGACGTCGCCCCCGTAGTGCTGGACGTATGCCTGCTTCTGTACGCTCCAGCCGTGCTCCATGACCTGTTCCAGGACGGCGTCCCGGGCCCGGGTCCACCGTGCGGTGTCCGCCGGCCTGCTGAAGGCGGCTGCGAGGCGCAGCCCGCGGTCGAAGGCGGCCCAGCACATCACGCGGCTGTAGGTGAAGTCCTTGCGTCCGCCGCGGGTCTCCAGATCCCCTCGTCCGGGCGGTCCCAGGAGCCGGCCAGCCGGTCCAGCACGCGGGAGACCTTCTTCCATCCCCGGTAGCCCGCCTGCATCCCGACCTCGCGTCCCTCGGACAGGGCGTATAGGGCCTCTCCGTAGATGTCGAGCTGGAGCTGGCCGGAGGCCGCGTTGCCGAGCCGTACGGGATATGACCCCCGGTATCCCGCGAGGTGACCGAGCACCTCCTCAGCCAGGAGCAGTTCGCCGTCGACCCGGTACATGATCCGGAGCGCTTCGTCGTCGATGTCCTGGTCCCCGAGGCGGTCGCCGAACCAGTGGGTGAACGCGGTCGCCTCCTGGGCGAATCCGAGGTCCAGCAGCGCCCGCACCGACAGGGCGCCGTCCCTGATCCAGGTGTAGCGGTAGTCCCAGTTGCGTTCGCCGCCCACCTGCTCGGGCAGCCCCATGGTCGCCGCGGCCACCGGAGCGCCGGTGGGGTGGTAGGTGAGGAGTTTGAGGGTGATGGCCGAACGGTTGACCATGTCGGACCACCGGCCCCGGTAGCTGGAGGTGCGCAGCCACCTCTGCCTGAAGTCGGCCGCCTCCCAGAGCTGTTCGGTGACGCTGTCCACGTCGGAGGGCGCCGGCGCGGGCCCGTCGGCTGCGCACACGGTGAGGACGGCTGCCGACACCTCGCCGGAGTGCAGGGTCACCGTGCCGCGCACGTCGTCGCCGTCGCGCTCCAGGGGGAAGCCGGCGCTCAGGTGGCCGGCGAGCCCGGACGCCCGGAACGAGGCGCCCCCCGGGCGGAGTTCGAGCTCGTGCGACGCGCGGCCGTAGTCGAAGCGGGGTCTGCACTCCATGGAGAACCGCACGGTGCCGCGCACCACGCGCACGGTCCGGAACAGCGTGTGCCGGTCCGTTGCCGTGCCCGACGTGATCGGGGGCATCCAGTCGAGCACCTCGCCGACCCCGTCGGGCGACATGAAGCGCGTCACCAGGACGGCGGTGGCCGGGTAGTAGAGCTGTTTGCGGGAACACCCCGGGTCGTCGGGCGACAGCCGGAAGAAGCCGCCGCGATCGTGGTCGAGCAGGGCGGCGAAGATGCTCGGCGAGTCGAAGCGGGGTGCGGTGAACCAGTCGACGACACCCTGTTCCGACACCAGAGCGCCCGTCTGCAGGTCGCCCACCCGACCGTGCGCCGCTATGGGAGGGTATCGGTCCATGACCGTCCAATCTCCGTCATACCACCGCGATAGCCACTATCCGGCAAGCACCTCCCGGCCGCTCCCCAGGCCCCACAGGGGTGCGGCGTGGACCTGATCCATGTTCGCGCCGTCAGCCCGCCGGAGCTGACGGAGCGGGTCGAGGAACTCCTCGCCGGCGACCCGTACGTCCTGAACCTGATCGTGCAGCGGGGCGCCTCACGCGACCCCGACGGCGACTCCGTGGCGTGCGACGTGCTGACGGGGGCGGCGAACGAGGTCCTGCGAGGGCTGCGGGAGCTCCGGATCGACGTTCGCGGGTCCGTCGTCATCGAGCCGGTCGACATGGCGTTCCCAGGGCGTGCCTCGGAGAACGCGCTCCGCCGGCTCGGGGCGCTATCCGGCGCGCCGGTCTGGGAGCAGGTGGAGGCACGCATCCGTTCAGGGGGCCGGTACGCGCCGAGCTTCTACCTCTACCTGGTCGTCGCGGGCCTGATCGGCTCGGTCGGCATCGTCACCAACTCGCAGATCCTGATCGTCGGGGCGATGGTCGTCGGGCCCGAGTACGGGGCGATCGTCGCGGTCGCCCTGGGTATCGACAGGGGCGACCGGGCCATGGCCCGGCGAGGGCTGAACGCGCTGCTCAAGGGCTTCCTGCTGACCATCACGGTCACGTTCCTCTTCAGCCTGCTGATCCGCGGGTTCGGCTTCGAGTCGCGGGCTTTCAAGCAGGGGCTCCGCCCGGTCTCCGACCTGATCAACACCCCGAACTTCTTCTCATTCGCCGTCGCGGGCCTGGCCGGCGTCGTCGGCATCGTGTCGCTCACCGAAGCCCGCACGAGCGCTCTGCTCGGGGTTTTCATCTCGGTGACCACCATCCCGGCCGCCGCGGCCATCAGCGTCTCGACGGCCTTCGCCAGCTGGTCGGAGGCCTGGGGCTCCCTCATCCAGCTCCTCGTCAACATCGCGGTGCTGATCGTGGTGGGGGCACTCGCGCTCAGGTTCCAGCGGGCGATCTGGCGGCACGTGGGCCTGAAACAGGCCCGGAGCGGTGGCCGGGCCTGAGGCCACAGGGACGGCGGCGCCCGGCGCCGGACCGGCCGAGCAGCCGGATCCGGGCATGCCCGGGATGATGGGTAGCAGGGCCACCCACACGGCCTCGCACGCAGTCAGGAGGGCCGCCATGCCCCAGGAACGCACCTCGCCGCTCCGTGCCGTACCGGGCGCGACACCGAAGGAACGGGCCGAGCTCGGCAAGGCGGCCCGCAGACGGGTTCCCAGGTCCAGCCATCACGCGTACGAGCCGACGGGTGACCGGCCGGACCCGCTGGCCCTGTTGGAGGCCCAGTCGGCGGCCAGGGTGCGGGAGCTCGTCCCGATCCGGTACGGGAGGATGACGGAGTCACCGTTCCGCTTCTACCGGGGCGCGGCGGCGATCATGGCCTCGGACCTGTCCGGTACGCCGGACTCCGGGATCAGGGCCCAGCTGTGCGGTGACGCCCACCTGCTGAACTTCAGGCTGCTCGCCTCCCCGGAACGCCATCTGCTGTTCGACATCAACGACTTCGACGAGACGCTGCCGGGACCCTGGGAGTGGGACGTCAAACGGCTTGCCGCCAGCCTCGTCATCGCGGGGCGCGCCAACGGCTTCTCGGACAAGGAGCGGGCCCGCATCGTACGGGCCACCGTGCGGTCCTACCGGGAGTCGATGATCCGGTTCGCGGAGATGCGCAATCTCGACGTCTGGTACACGAAGACCGACGAGGACCGCCTGAGGGCCTTGGCCGCCGGCAGACTGGCCGCTCCAGGCCGTAGGCGCGTCGCCGAGGCGACGGCGAAGGCCCGCACCCGGGACAGTCTGCAGGCGTTCGCCAAACTCACCGAGGTGACAGGCGGGCGGCTGCGCATCGCCCCGGATCCACCGCTGGTCGTACCGATCGCGGACCTGCTGCCCGATGCGGAACGCCGCGCGACGGAGGAACAGTTCCACAAGCTCATCCGGCGGTACGGCCGCAGCCTGCCCTCGGACAGGCGGGCCCTGCTCGCCGACTTCCAGCCCGTGGACGTGGCCCGCAAGGTGGTGGGCGTGGGAAGCGTCGGCACGCGTTGCTGGATCTTCCTCCTGCTCGGAAGGGACGGCGGGGATCCGCTCTTCCTCCAGGCCAAGGAGGCCGACACCTCGGTGCTGGCGCCCTACGCGGGGGCGAGTGCGTATCGGAACCAGGGCGAGCGAGTGGTGGCGGGCCAGCGCCTGATGCAGGCTGCGGGAGACATCTTCCTGGGCTGGGAGCGGGTGGACGGGCTCGACGGTCGGCGCCGGGACTTCTACGTGCGCCAGCTGCGCGACTGGAAGGGCATCGCCGAACCGGAACAGATGGTGCCGCGAATGATGGGCGCCTTCGGGGAGCTGTGCGGGACGACGCTGGCCCGCGCGCACGCAAGGTCCGGCGACCGCATCGCGATCGCGGCCTACCTGGGCCACGGAGACGTGTTCGACCGGGCGCTGGAGACGTTCGCCGAGCGGTACGCCGACCAGAACGAGAGGGACCACCGGGCGCTCGTCGAAGCGGTGGCCGCAGGCCGCCTTCCCGCGGCGGCCGGGGAGGGCAAGAAGTAGCGGGCCAGGATTCACCGCTCGGCGACAGCGGGTACTTCGCGGACATAACCGGACATCGTGGTATCACCGTGTGGACCCCGGCGGGTCGGCAGGACCCGGCCGGGACCCGACACCGAGGAGACCATGACCATGTCGGCCGAATCGGTCGGAGCACCCGGCGCCGACACCCCGGATCCGCTCGCGGTGATCCGCACCCGGGGGTACGCGGTACTGCTGATCATCGTGGCAGCCCTCGGAGTCCCCATCTCCGCCGCGGCGTTCGGCTTCCTGGCTCTCGTCCACGAGCTTCAGTCCCTGACCTACGAGGACCTCCCGCACGCACTGGGCTTCGAGAGCACGCCGTCGTGGTGGCCCGTGCCACTGCTCGCCGTGGCGGGCGTGCTGACCGGGCTGGCCATCCGTCACCTGCCGGGAACGGGCGGACACAAGCCCGCCGAAGGATTCGTGAACACGGGGGCACCGGCGGCCGCCGAACTTCCCGGGGTCGCGCTCGCCGCCCTGGCATCCCTCGGCCTCGGTGTGGTCCTCGGGCCCGAGGCACCCCTCATCGCCCTCGGCGGGGGGCTGGCCGTGTACGCGGTGCGCCTGCTCAAGCCCGGCATCGCGCCGAGCGCGAGCGCCATGGTGGCGGCGGCGGGGAGCTTCGCCGCCGTCAGCGCCCTGCTCGGCTCGCCGCTCCTCGGCGCGTTCCTGCTGATGGAGGCGTCCGGCCTCGCCGGGATGATGCTCGGCCTGGTGCTGGTGCCGGGACTACTCGCCTCCGGCATCGGATCGCTCATCTTCATCGGCCTGGGCTCCTGGACAGGCCTCGGGACGTACTCCCTGACCCTCCCCCACGTGCCACACGCACCGCAGCCCACCGTCGCCGAGTTCGGCTGGGCCATCGCCCTCGGGGCCGCGGCCGCCCTCGTCGGCACCGGCGTCAAAAAACTCTCGCTGTCCCTGCAGGAGCGGGTCGAGCAGAGGCGGGTGATCGCGACGGTGGTGATGGGCCTCACCGTCGGTGTGCTGGCACTCCTCTACGCCGAGAGCACGGGCAGGAGCGCCTCGGAGGTGCTCTACTCCGGCCAGGACGCCCTCGGCGGCCTGCTCGCCGAGGACGCCACGTACACGGTCGGCACGCTCGTCGTCCTTGTCGTCTGCAAGGCGCTCGCGTACTCCGCGTCCCTGAGCGCCTTCCGGGGCGGCCCCATCTTCCCGTCGATGTTCCTGGGGGCGGCGGGCGGGCTGGCGCTGTCACACCTGCCCGGCCTGAACGCCACGTCGGGTTTCGCGATGGGCATCGGGGCCATGTGCGTGGCGATGCTCAGGCTGCCGATGACATCGGTGCTGCTCGCCACGCTTCTGCTGGGATCCGAGGGCATCACGGTCATGCCGCTCGTGATCGTCTCCGTCGTGGTCTCCTACGTCCTCGTGCTCAGGCTCGACCGTCCCGGTGCGGCCCGACGCACAACGCCCAGATGACGAAGACATTGATCGCGATGAGCACGATGGACCAGAACGGGTAGTACGGGAGCCACAGGAAGTTGGCGACGGCCAGCAGCCCGGCCAGCAGGACTCCTACGGCGCGCGCCCACAGGGCTCCGCTGAAGAGTGCGCAGCCGGCCAGAACCACCACGATCCCCAGGATGAGGTGCACCCAGCCCCAGCCGGTGAGGCTGAACTGGAACACGTAGTTGCGCGTGGTGACGAACAGATCGTCCTTGGCGATGGCCGCGATGCCCTCGAAGACGGCCATGGCCCCACCGAAGATCATCATCACCGCGGCGAAGACGGTCCAGCCGGACGCGGCGCTCTTGCGCCCCCCGGTCACGTCGTGACCCGTTCGTTCCCCACTCACACTTCCAGCCATGTCGGCCTCCTTGGTCTGCGAGCCGGAACGCGGCACCTATGTGTCCGCAATGCGGCTTAAATTCCTCTTATCAGACTGACACGCCATCACCCGGTCGGCATACGGATCGAGGTCACACCATCTCCATGCTGAGATAGAATCCCAGATATGAGAGATGAGGGTGTGCCGGACTCCGTCGACGCCCGGCTCGCGGCGCGGCTGACCCTGCTCCGCACCGAACACGGCTGGTCGCTGGACGAGCTGTCCCGCCGTGCGGGTGTGAGCCGCTCGACCCTGTCACGGCTGGAGCGCGGCGAGCTGAGTCCCACCACCACGGTGCTCGGCCGGCTGTGCACGGTGTACGGGAGGACGATGTCGCGGCTGCTGATGGAGGTGGAGGCCGAGCCTCCGCAGCTGGTTCCGGCCGCACAGCAGCCGGTGTGGCGGGACGAGGGGGCCGGGTTCGTACGCCGGTCCGTCTCGCCGCCGCACGCCGGACTGCGCGCCGAGATCGTCGAAGGGACACTCGACGCGGGCGCCGACATCTCGTACGAGAACGCACCCGTGCCAGGTGTGGAGCAGCACATCTGGGTGCTCGAGGGCACTGTCGAGATCACCGTCGGCACGACGGTTCACACACTTCAGGAGGGCGACTGCCTGCGCTTCCGCCTGCGTGGCCCCTCACACTTCCGCTGCCCGGGCCCCCGAGGGGTCCGCTACGCACTGATGATCGTCCTGCCGTGAACGTGAAAGGACCCGCTTCATGACCGAGATCGTCCCCGTGTCCGGCCCCGAACTGGTCACGTACGCCGATGAGCTGGCCGCCCTGCTGATCGAGAGCGTGGAGGGCGGAGCCTCGGTGGGGTTCCTCGCGCCGCTGGACCGGACCGCGGCCGCCAACTGGTGGCGGGAACGGGCGACCGCCGTCGAGGAGGGGAGCCAGCAGGTCTGGATCGCCCGGGACGACGAGCGGGTGGCGGGCACGATCGGCCTGGTCAGGGCGGCCCTGCCCAACGCCCGCCACCGCGCGGAGGTCGCCAAGCTCATCGTCAGGCCCTCGGCGCGCGGCCGGGGAATCGGCCGGGCGCTGCTGACAGCCGTCGAGCGGTCGGCGGCCGCTCAGGGGCTGACGCTGCTGGTTCTGGACACCGAGACGGGAAGCGACGCCGAGCGGCTCTACAGCGCGGCCGGCTGGTCCCCCTGCGGCTCCGTCCCGGGCTACGCGGCGGATCCGTACGGCACGCTCAGGGCGACCACGTTCTACTACCGGGCGCTCGGCCTCCCGGAGGCCTCCGCGCAGTGAGCGTCACAATGGGGGCTACGGCACGCTACCGAGGAGATCTTTCATGACGCTGCACGACATCCCGCTCAGCACGCTCAACGGCGAGCCGACGACGCTGGGAGCCTACGAAGGCTCGGCGGTCCTGCTGGTGAACGTCGCCTCCAAGTGCGGGCTCACCCCGCAGTACGCCGGCCTGGAAAGGCTCCAGAAGGAGTACGGGGAGCGCGGCTTCACCGTCCTCGGGGTGCCGTGCAACCAGTTCGCGGGCCAGGAGCCGGGCACCGCGGAGGAGATCCGGACGTTCTGCTCGACGACGTACGGGGTCAGCTTCCCGCTGCTGGAGAAGATCGACGTCAACGGCGAGAACCGGCACCCGCTCTACACGGAGCTGACGAAGCTCGACGACGCCGAGGGCGTCGCCGGGGACGTCCAGTGGAACTTCGAGAAGTTCCTGATCTCCCCTGCCGGTGAGCCGGTCGCCCGGATCCGTCCCCGCACCGAGCCGGAGGCGCCGGAGGTCGTGGCGCTCATCGAGGCGCAGCTGCCGCAGAAGTAGGGCGGACGGCACCGCGGGGCCGGACCGTCGTGCGGTCCGGTCCCGCGGTGCGACCGGCGTTCTCGCGCCCGGGCGCGCTCCCGACGGAAGGCATCCCCTAGCGGATCGGCATTCCCGACAGGGTGCGGGCAATCACCAGGCGCTGGATCTCGCTGGTGCCCTCGAAGATGGTGTAGATCGCGGCGTCCCTGTGCATGCGCTCGACCGGGTACTCACGTGTGAAACCGTTGCCGCCGAGGATCTGCACGGCCTGGGCCGTGACCGACTTCGCGGTCTCGCTCGCGTAGAGCTTCGACATCGAGCCCTCGGCCGCCGTGAACGGCTTGCCTGCGCTCGCCATCCAGGAGGCGCGCCAGACGAGGAGCCGCGCGGCGTCGATCTGGGTCCGCATGTCCGCCAGCTGGAAGGCGATCCCCTGGTTGTCGATGATCGGCCGGCCGAACTGGGTCCGCGTCTTCGCGTAGTCGAGGGCCACCTCGTAGGCCGCGCGGGCGGTGCCGACCGCCATGGCGCCGACGGCCGGGCGGGAGGCCTCGAAGGTCGCCATCGCCGCGTTCTTGACCCTCCCCCAGCCTCCGGCCGGGGGTGCCCCCGTCTCGCTTCGCTCACCGCCGGACCTGGCGCGCTCGCGGGCCCGGGCGAGGCGCTCGTCGAGCTTCTCCTTGCCGCCGAGCAGACAGTGGCCGGGGACGCGCACGTCCTCGAGGACGACCTCGGCCGTGTGCGAGGCGCGGATGCCGTGCTTCTTGAACTTCTGCCCCTGCGAGAGACCGGGGGTGGCCGGCGGGACGATGAAGGAGGCGTGGCCCTTGGAGCCGAGCTCCGGGTCGACGACGGCGACGACGACGTGGACGTTGGCGATACCGCCGTTGGTCGCCCAGGTCTTGGTTCCGTTGAGCACCCACTCGTCCTTGGCCCCGTCGTACACCGCGCGGGTGCGCATCGAGGCCACGTCCGAGCCGGCGTCCGGCTCGGAGGAGCAGAAGGCGGCGACCTTCACATCGTCCGCGTCCCCGTACATCTGGGGGATCCACGTACCGATCTGCTCCTCGGTGCCGTTGGCGAGGACGCCGACGGCGGCCAGGCCCGTGCCGACGATCGACAGCGCGATTCCCGCGTCGCCCCAGAAGAGTTCCTCCATGGCCATGGGGATGCCCAGGCCCGTGGGGTCGAAGAACTGCTGGGCATAGAAGTCGAGGGAGTAGATGCCTACCTTGGCCGCCTCCTGGATGACGGGCCAGGGCGTTTCCTCACGCTCGTCCCACTCCGAAGCGGCCGGCCGGATCACCTCGGCGGCGAATCCGTGCAGCCAGTCACGGACCTGCTTCTGGTCGTCGTTGAGCTCGAGCGTGAACTCGGCCATGTTCCCTCCATGCACTTCCGGAAAACCCGTTACTAGCGGTAACAACAGTCTGTTACCAGCAAGTAGCTTCTGTCAACCTCTCAGTCACCGATCCGCACGTGGCGGAGCAGGGTGTTACGTTGCCCGGGCGTGACGAGATCGCAGGACAGCCGGGTGGGGCGGGAGAAACGACATGGAGACCACACGAGGGGCCGAACGGCAGCGGACAGCGGCCGAGCGCCGCCGTCGGGAGCTGCTCGAAGCCGCGGACCGGGTGGTGCTCAGGGACGGCCCTCAGGCGTCGATGAACGCGATCGCCTCTGAGGCCGGGATCACCAAGCCCATCCTCTACCGGCACTTCGGCGACAAGGGCGGCCTCTACCGTGCGCTCGCCAAGCGCCACACGGACGCCCTGCTCAGCGCCCTGCGGGCCGCCCTCGACGCACCCTCCGAGCGGCGCGAGCGGGTCGAGGCGACCCTGGACACCTACCTCGCGGCGATCGAGGCGCGCCCGCAGGTCTACCGCTTCCTGATGCACCCCTCGGACGACGCGGCCCCTGCACCCGAACAGGGCTTCGACGTCGGCCGGCACTCCGCACCACTCCTGCGCCGCCTCGGCGAGGAACTGGGAAAGGTGATCGTGGAGCGGGTCGATCTCGGACCGGAAAGCGAGCAGATCGCCCGCATCTGGGGGCACGGGATCGTCGGGATGATGCACGCGGCCGGGGACTGGTGGCTCGGCGACAGACCCTGCTCACGCGAACAGTTGGTACGCAGTCTCGCCGACCTGCTGTGGGGCAGGCTGGCCGAGGCCGGCGACCTGCCCGGCGGCCAGGGGTTCTGAAAGCCTGTCCGGGGCCAGGACGCCGGGGTCAGTCCTCGGCGGCCGTACGCGCCCACGGTGCCCGCCGGGCCGCGCGCAGCGCCCTGGCCCGGCGCAGCCCCGTCAGCCGGTCCGTGTAGACACGGCCGTCGAGGTGGTCGCACTCGTGCTGCAGACAACGGGCGAACCACCCGGTGCCGGTGACCCGCACCGGCTCCCCCGCCATGTCACGTCCCTCGACCACCGCATGGTCGAAACGCGGGGTGCCGGCTTCGAGGCCGGGAAGTGACAGGCAGCCCTCCGGTCCGCGTACGGTGATCCCGTCCGCCTCGACGAGCACGGGATTGACGAGATGGCCCAGGTGCCGGACGTCGTCGTCATCCGGGCAGTCGTATACGAACACCTTGAGCGGGACACCGATCTGGTTCGCGGCGAGCCCGACACCGTTCGCGGCGTACATGGTGGTGAACATGTCCTCCACCAGCCGGGCGAGCGACGGACCGAAGTCGGTGACGTCGTCACACGGACTGTGGAGTACCGGGGCGCCGAAGCAACTGACGGCACGAACGCGTCCGGAACTGCCGGGGATCGGGCGGTTTCGCATGGGGAGAAGCGTACGTTCCACGTGACCTCCACGTTCCCCGTGGTGCCGAGGTGCGGTCGCCCCGCCGGACATCGATAGGCTGGGCGCGGACTTACGCAAGGAGGATCTAGGACGATGGCAGGCAACACGGAGCCGTTGTCGCCGCGGGCCAAGCTCGCCGTGACGGCGGGCAAGGCCGCGGCGGCGGTGTCGCGCGCTGCGGGGCGCGGCAGCGGATCGGTGATCGGCGGCCGGGTGGCGCTCAAGCTCGACCCCGACCTGCTCGGGCGGCTGGCGCAGCACCTGGACGTGATCCTCGTGTCCGCGACGAACGGCAAGACGACGACGACCCGACTGATCGCCGAGGCACTCAGGGCCGCGGGGCCCGTCGTGTCGAACGCGCTCGGAGCCAACATGCCCGCGGGGATCACCTCCGCGCTGGCAGGGGGCTCGGACGCGCGGTACGGCGTGATCGAGGTGGACGAGAAGTACCTCGCCGGCGTGGCACGCGACACGACACCGAAGGTGATCGCGCTGCTCAACCTCTCCCGCGACCAGCTGGACCGTGCCGCGGAGACCCGGATGATGGCGGAGCAGTGGCGCGAGGGCCTTTCCGGCTCCAAGGCCGTGATCGTGGCCAACGCCGACGACCCGCTGATCGTCTGGGCCGCCTCCTCCTCCCCCAATGTGGTGTGGGTGGCGGCGGGGCAGGCGTGGAAGGACGACGCCTGGTCCTGCCCGTCCTGCGGCGGTGTGATGCAGCGCCCGGGTGACGACTGGTTCTGCGGCGAGTGCGGTTTCCGCCGCCCCGCACCCAGCTGGGCACTGAACGGCGACTACGTCCTGGACCCGCACGGTTCCGCGTGGCCGATCCACCTCCAGCTGCCGGGCCGGGCCAACAAGGCCAACGCCACGAGCTCGGCCGCCGTGGCCGCGGTCTTCGGCGTGCCGCCCCAGGTCGCCCTGGAGCGCATGTACCAGGTGCAGGCCGTGGCGGGCCGCTACGACGTCGTCAGCTTCCTCGGCCGTGAGCTGCGGCTCCTGCTGGCGAAGAACCCGGCGGGCTGGCTCGAGACGTTTTCCCTGATCGACCCGCCGCCCACTCCGGTGATCCTCTCGGTGAACGCACGCGGCGCCGACGGCACGGACACCTCCTGGCTGTGGGACGTCGACTACACCCAGCTCTACGGTCACCCGATCTTCGTGCTCGGCGACCGCAAGCTGGACCTCGCGGTCCGGCTCGAGGTGGCCGGTCTCGACTTCCGTGTCTGCGAGACCCTGGACGAGGCCGTCCAGATGGCTCCGCCCGGTCGCATCGAGGTCATCGCCAACTACACCGCCTTCCAGGATCTGCGCCGTCGTGTCGGCAACTGACCCCCGCGCGGGCACCCCCCGGAGAGGACGAAGCATGAGCAACAACAGCCTGCGGCTGGTGTGGGTCTATCCCGACCTCCTCAGCACCTACGGCGACCAGGGCAACGCCCTGGTGGTGGAGCGCCGGGCACGCCAGCGCGGTCTCGACGTGTCGCGCGTGGACGTGCGCAGCGACCAGCCCATCCCGACGTCGGGCGACATCTATCTGATCGGCGGCGGTGAGGACCGTCCGCAGCGGCTCGCCGCGGAGCGGCTGCGCCGTGACGGCGGACTGAGCAGGGCCGCGTCGAACGGCGCGATCATCTTCTCGGTCTGCGCGGGCTACCAGATCCTCGGACACGAGTTCATCAACGACCTCGGCGAGCGCGAGCCCGGCCTCGGGCTGCTCGATGTCGTCTCGACGCGGGGTGAGGGTGCCCGGTGCGTCGGCGACGTGCTCGGGGACATCGATCCGAACCTCGGCCTGCCGCCGCTGACCGGCTTCGAGAACCACCAGGGCATCACCCACCTCGGCCCGGCGGCACGCCCGTTCGCGCGGGTCAGGCTCGGCCGGGGCAACGGTACGGGTGACGGCACCGAGGGCGCGTACAACGACACCGTCTTCGGCACCTACATGCACGGGCCGGTCCTGGCACGCAACCCGCTGATCGCGGACCACCTCCTGAAGCTGGCCCTGGACGTGAACGCGCTGCCGCCGAGCGACGACCGGTGGTACGAGGCGCTGCGCGCCGAGCGCATCGCGGCGGCGACCCAGCCCGCCTGAAATCACCCGGTACGGACCGGTCCGTTCGACGGGCCGGTCCGCACGTGTGTGGCCGGTGTACATCCGGTGGACGTCCAGCAGTCGGACAGTGGGTTCGGTCCGGCCACCTCGCGCCGGTAGGGTGGCGGGGATCCAACCGGACGACGTGGTCCGGCGTCGGCCCACGTTGCAAAGGTTTCCCGGGCAATGCGAATTGGTGTGCTCACCTCCGGCGGCGACTGCCCCGGCCTCAATGCCGTCATCCGTTCCGTCGTGCACCGCGCGGTGGTCGACCACGGCGACGAGGTCATCGGCTTCCACGACGGCTGGAGGGGACTCCTCGAGTGCGACTACCGCAAGCTCGACCTCGACGCGGTCGGCGGCATCCTCGCCCGTGGCGGCACGATCCTCGGTTCCTCCCGCGTACAGCCCGCGCATCTGCGTGACGGTGTGGAGCGCGCGAAGGGCCATGTCGCCGACCTCGGGCTGGACGCGATCATCCCGATCGGCGGCGAAGGCACGCTGAAGGCCGCCAACCTGCTCTCCGAGGCGGGCCTCCCCATCGTCGGTGTGCCCAAGACCATCGACAACGACATCGCCTCCACCGACGTGACCTTCGGCTTCGACACCGCCGTCGGAGTCGCGACCGAGGCACTGGACCGGCTGAAGACGACGGCCGAATCGCACCAGCGGGTGCTGATCGTCGAGGTCATGGGACGGCACACCGGCTGGATCGCGCTGCACTCGGGCATGGCGGCCGGCGCGCACGCCATCGTCGTACCCGAGCGGCCCTTCGACATCGACGAGCTGACCTCGCTGGTCGGCCGGCGCTTCTCGGACGGCAAGAAGTTCGCGATCGTCGTCGTGGCGGAGGGCGCCAAGCCCCGCGAGGGCTCGATGGAGTTCAACCAGGGCACGAAGGACATCTACGGCCATGAGCGCTTCGCCGGAGTGGCGACGCAGCTCTCCGGTGAGCTGGAGCAGCGCCTCGGCAAGGAGGCCCGCCCGGTGATTCTCGGCCACGTGCAGCGCGGTGGCACCCCGACCGCGTACGACCGCGTCCTGGCCACCCGCTTCGGCTGGCACGCTGTGGAGGCGGCTCACCGCGGTGAGTTCGGCATGATGACGGCGCTGCGTGGCACGGACATCACGATGGTGCCGCTGGCGGCGGCCGTGGAGACCCTGAAGACGGTCCCGGCGGAGCGCTACGCCGAGGCGCAGGTCGTGCTCTGACCGTCGCGACGCCCCCTGAACCGCCCCCGGCCGCACCCGCGGCCGGGGGCGGTTCTAGTCTGGACCGGACAACCGGCACGAAACGGGGACGTCCCCAGCGGGAGTGAACAGATGGATCACAGCGGGCACGGCATGAACATGGATCTGCCGCCGTTCACGCTGGGACGCGGGCTCGAGTTCTCCGCGGACCCCTTCTTCCTGGTCGGTTGCCTCGCCGCACTCGCCCTGTACGGCTACGGCGTCGTGCGGCTGCGCAACCGGGGCGACGGCTGGCCGGTGAACCGGATCGCGTTCTTCGTCGTCGGCGTACTGTCCATCGCCCTGGTGATGTGTACGGCACTCAACGACTACGGCATGGTCATGTTCAGCGTGCACATGGTGCAGCACATGGTCATCAGCATGGTGTCGCCGATCCTGCTGCTGCTGGGCGCACCGGTGACGCTGGCGCTGCGGGCGCTGCCGGTGGCGGGACGTGACCGTACGGGCCCGCGTGAGCTCCTGCTCAAGCTGCTCCACAGCCGTTACATGAAGATCATCACGCATCCGGTCTTCACGATCCCGCTCTTCATCGCGAGCCTGTACGGGCTCTACTTCACGCCGCTGTTCGACTTCCTGATGGGGTCGAAGCCGGGTCACATCGCCATGATGGTGCACTTCCTCGCGGTCGGCCTGGTGTTCTTCTGGCCGATCATGGGCGTCGACCCCGGTCCGCACAGGCCCGGTTACGTGATGCGGATGCTGGAGCTGTTCGCGGGCATGCCCTTCCACGCTTTCTTCGGCATCGCGCTGATGATGGCGAGCCAGCCGATGGTGAAGGCGTACGAGAATCCCCCGGCCTCGCTCGGTGTCGACGCGCTCAGCGACCAGTCCGTGGCCGGCGGCATCGCCTGGGCCTTCAGCGAGATCCCGTCCGTGCTGGTGCTGATCGCACTGGTCTTCCAGTGGTACCGCTCCGAACAGCGGACGGCCAAGCGCTCGGACCGTGCGGCCGACCGGGACGGCGACCAGGAGCTGAAGGCGTACAACGCCTATCTCGCCTCATTGCAGGCACGCGGACAGTAGCGGCGAACGCGTCCGAGGGGCGACCATGGCACCAACGGCCGTGCGGCCGTGTGAGGAGCGTGTGCTCATGCCTGGATCCACGAAGACCATGGGAGTGCTCACCGTAGGCGCGCTGGTGGCGGTGACGGCGTACACGGTGGCGCTGGGGAGCAACGGCTGGCTCTGGTTCGGCTGGGTGGTCCTCGGACTCGCCACGCTGGGAATGGTCGCCACGCGCGACACCTGACGTGAGCGGCCGGCGGTGGCGCCGCCCCGTCTCTCCCGCCGGTGGGCGACCGGCGGTGGTCCTGCCCGCCTCCCCCGCCGGTGGGCGAGGCGCGCAGTCGGCGTACGGCGTCGTGCGCGGGTGCTCGGACGGTGCGACCCTGGTGACACTGTGTGGCGAAGCACCGGCCGCCGCGTATGGCGGGTCATGGGTGCGACGCGTTTTCGTCGGCGGGAAAAGGGTGCATCCATGGACAGGTCCGGTTTGATCGAGGCGATCGGACGCAAGACGGCGGGCGGCGGCGAGCTGTCGGCCGACCAGATCGGCCGGGTCGTCGACGCCGCGTTCGGCACGGTCGGGGAGGCCGGTGCCATCGCCGAGGCGCTCAAAGCGGGCAGGACCGTCACCCTGGTGGGCTTCGGCAGCTTCCACCAGGTGGGCGGCGAGGCCGCCCTGCGGCCGGGCAAGGCCCTCAACGAATTCGTCCACGACCAGGCCGGGTGACCCGGGCGGCGGACCCGTGGCGGTCCTGACTCTTCGGGCGGAGGGCTCGGCGTCGGCCGATGACGTCTGGCTGCGCTACGTCACCCCGGCCCGCTGGCCCTCCTGGTCGCCGCAGATCAGGGCGGTGCACGTGGCGGAGGACCGGATCACGCAGGGAACCCGGGGCGAGATCGTCTCGCTGTTCGGCATCACCGCGGCCTTCGCCGTCGAGTCGGTGGACGAGGAACGCCGGCAGTGGGTGTGGAGGGTCCGGCTCGGGCCGGTGCGCCTGCGGCTGCATCACGCGGTGATGACCAGGCCGGGCGGATCGGCCACGACCCTCCGGATCGAGGGTCCCGCCGTCGCTCTCGCCGCCTATGCCGGCCCGGCTCGGTGGGCGCTGGGTCGGCTGCTCCGGGAATGAGGCGGCGCCGGCGGCTCCACCAGGAGTTCGCATGGCGAGGGCGCACGGCGGGACGGGGCGCACGTCGGCCGCCGCCGAAGCCCGCACGGCCGCACACCCGCACACCCGCACACGGAACGGGCCTGGGAGCGGCCTCGGACTTCCCCGTCCGGGGCCGCTCACGTGCGTGAGACTCGGACGTACAGCCTGCTCGGTCCCGGAAGGCCTCCCCACCGGTCGCTCCTGTTCAGGTGCGGTCGCCTCCGTCTCTCCGGTTCGGGCCACAGCCATCGAGGCGCGTTTTCACATTGCCAACTTTCCTTTTTTTGCAGACAGTTGAGGACTCCTGTACCGCCTTGCACGTGAAGGGCAGCAAAGATGCGAGTGACACTGGCCGTCGACGCCGGGGACAGAGACGGGGCCGGGGCCTCGGACGATCTCTACCAGTGGCTTCGCCAGGACCCTGATCTGCGCGCGTTCGTCCGCCGGGAAGTGCCCGGCACGCCGCCGGGCGGAGCCATGGGGGCGCTGGGAGAGCTGATCTCGCTGCTGCTGGCTCCCGGCGGTCCGACGGCGGCCCTGGGGGCGGCCGTGGTGGTGTGGCTGCAGGGCCGGCGGGGCAATCAGACGGTCACCCTCACACTGCCGGACGGTACCCAGGTCGTGGTCTCCTCGGAGAAGGTGCGGGGGCTGACCGCCGAAGGCACGAGTGAGCTGGCCGAGCGGGTCGCCGCAGCGCTCCAGCAGGAACAGCAGACACAGGCGGCGCCCGGAACGCGACGGCTTCCGGAGACGCCGGGAAGCCAGGAGGCACGAGGCGCCGCGCGGGACGCCGGGCGCACCGGCTCTTCGCCTGAAGCGGGCTGACCGTGGCCCGGGGGGACATACCGGATCTGTCGGTGGGAGCGGATCTGGTGGCGAGCGGCTGCCACGCGCTCGTGGTCGGGACGGCGACCCATCCGGGGCAGCGGCTGCCCGCTCTGCCGTCCGCCATCCGTTCGGCGCGGGATGTGGCCGAGACCCTCAGCACGGTGTGCGGCATGGGCGACCGGGTCACGCTGCTCACCGATCCGACGTCGCCGAGCGATGTCCTGGAGGCCCTGGCTACGGCCATCGGCCGGGCCGAGCCCACCGAGGAGCGGTACGAGCGCGGAACCGTCCTCCTCTACTTCGTCGGGCACGGGCTGCGCGGACCCGGTCAGCAGCTCTACCTGGCGACAGCGACGACGAAGTCCCAGGCCGACGTGGCGCACTCCGTGCCCTACACGGAGATCGAGCGCTACCTGAGCGACGCCGCAGCCGACCCCGTCGTGATCCTCGACTGCTGTTTCGCGGGGAACGCGCAGGAGCCCGGCCGGCCGGCCGCCGCGGATCCGTTCGCCGGTGCCCGGCCCACCGGCAGTTACCTGCTCGCGTCAGCGATGCGCAACACGTTGGCGTACGCCCCGCCGGACGCGGAGCACACCCTGTTCAGCGGTCAGGTGCTCAGCCTTCTGCGGGAGGGTGATGCGGGCGGGCCGAAGTGGCTGACGCTCGGTGGCATCTACCGGCTGCTCGACCAGCGGCTCCAGGGAAGCGCCGCCCGCCCGTACGGCGGTGGCACCGCGCGCATGAGCGAGCTGACCCTTGCCGTCAACCAGCGGTACGAGCCTCTGCCGGGGCCGGACACCGGACAGCGGGCTGCCGGCACCCAGGACGAGGATGCCTCCTGCCCCTACCCCGGCATCCTCCCCTTCCTCCCCGAGCAGCATCGCCTCTTCTTCGGCCGGGAGGAGCTGACCCAGGAGCTGCTGCGGCGCGTCGAGCGGGCGCGGCCCGGTGAGCCGGTGGTCCTGGTGGGGCCCTCGGGGGTCGGCAAGTCCTCGCTGCTGCGGGCGGGCCTCGGCGTGGTCGCGGAGGAGGCGGGTCTCGGTCCCGTCCGCCTGGTGTCCGCGCCGGGTGAACGCCCCTTCCGGACGCTCGCCGAGGCGTGGGCGGCTGCGGTGGGCAGGGCCCCCTCCGACGTCGTACGGGATCTGGAGCAGGGTCGCTTCAGCCGGCCGGCGGCCGGGGCGGGGCAGGGCCCGCGCCTCCTCGTCATCGACCAGCTCGAGGAGTACTTCACGCTGTGCTCGGACGAGGCCGAACGTGAGCGGTTCGCCGCCGCTCTCACAGCAGGTGCGCACGAGGAGGGGGCCGGGGACGCGGTTCCCGGCCCGCGCCTCGTCCTCGCCCTGCGCGCCGACTACTACGGCGACGCCCTGAGCGACCCGCGGCTGGCGCCCGTCGTACGGCCGGGCCACTTCGCTGTGCCCGCGCTGGCCGACGAGGAGGTCGAGGCCGCGATCGTGCGCCCGGCGGAGTACGCGGGCCTGCGGTGGGAGGAGGGTGTGCCGCAGCTCCTGCGGCGCGACGTGAACGAGGAACGGGGCGCCACTGGTGACGCCGCGGCGCTGCCCTTCCTGGCCTACGCCCTCCCCGAGATCTGGCTGCGGCGCCGGGGCACGACCCTGACCTACGCCGGATACGCGGCCGCCGGCGGCATACGGGGCGCGGTGGCCACGGCCGCCGACAGGATCCATGACTCACTCGACGCCGGCGGTCGCGCGGCTCTGCGGAGCCTCTTGCTGGCCATGGTCCACGTCGCGGACGGCGAGGGGCGGCTGTTCCGTCGCAGGGTGTCGCCTGCGGAGCTGTCCGGGAACGAGGGCCTGCTGCGCCGGCTGGCGGACGCCCGCCTCGTCGTCGTCGACGAGGAGGGCGGCGCGCAGCTCGGCCACGATTCGCTGCTGCACGCGTGGGCCAGGCTCAGCGGCTGGATCGACGAGGTGCGGGACGACCTGCTGAGACTCCGCCGGCTGAGCGCGGCGGCGGAGGGCTGGGCGGAGGGCGGACGGAAGCCGAGCGGCCTCTACCAGGGCGATGCGCTGGAGGAGGCGAAGAAGCTCACCACGGAGAACGTCCGGCCGCCTCGGGAGACTCCGCCGGCGGCGGACGGCCACCCGTCCGGGGAGGGGGCCCGGGAGGCCGCGGACGGCCCGACCGTCGCAGCCGCACCGGCAGTCGCCCGTGTGCCCGTCCCGCAGGTGGTGGGGGAATTCGTCACCGCGAGCGACCACGCGCAGCGCCGGCGGCGCCTCGTCACGCGGGCGTGGATCGCCTCCCTTTCGGCCCTGACCCTGGTGGCGGCTTCCCTCTTCGGGTGGGCGTTCCACGAGAACGGACAGGCGGCGAGCCGGGAGAAGAGCCTGATCGCCAGGGAGCTGGCCGCCCGGGCCGACGCCCTGCGCGAACGCGACCCGCAGATCGCGCTCCCGCTCAGCCTGGCCGCGTACCGCACGGCGGAGACGCCGGAGACCCGCTCCAGCCTGTACGCGGCGTCGATGACCGTCACCCCCGCCCGTCTCGCGCCGGCGACGCCACATCGCGAGCCGGTTCTCAACCTTGCCTACAGCCCGGACGGCGAGGTCCTGGCCGCCAGTCACCGGAGCAACAAGTCCAAGGGCGGCGGCCGCGTCCAGTTGTGGGACATGTCCTCGCCGACCGACCCCGTGGAAGCGGGCCGCTTCGCCCTGAAGAGCAGTCCGGTCATCGCCTACCATCCGCGCTCGCGGATCCTCGCCGCACAGTCGGCGGACGAACTGACGTTGTGGGACACCGCCGACCCGCAGAAGCCGAAGCGGCTCTCCTCGGTGCCACTCGCCCACCTGGTGACGTACACGCTGGCCTTCAGCAAGGACGGCCGCACCCTCGCGGCGGGCAGCCACGACGGACTGCTACGGCTGTGGAACGTGGGCGATCCCGCCCGTCCGACGCTGCGTGCCCAGCGGACGGTCGCCGAGTCGCCTCTGATCTCTCTGGCCTTCACCCGCGACGGGGGCCGTCTGATCACTGGCAACGGCAGCAGCGAGGACGCGGACAGCGGACAGCCCGCGCAGGTACGGCTGTGGGACGTCGGCGACCCGGACCGGCCCGTGCTGCGGGACACGGAACGGGCCGAGACGGTGATGGCGGTGGCCACCGACCCCCGCCGGGACCTGGTGGTCGCGACCGGTGCAGCGAGCAAGATCGCCTTCTGGGAGGTGGTGAACGGTCGGGACCTGCGACGCGTGGAACCGAAGGAGTACGGGGGCACCTTCGCCATCGACCACCTGGGCGTGCCGTCGCTGGCCTTCAGCGAGGACGGCAGGTTCCTGGCTGGCGCGGACCGTGACAACGGCGTCCGCCGGGCCGACGCGACCGGAAAGGTGTCGGATCTGGTGGACGGCATGTCCGGGGTCGAGCTGCCGACGGGCGAACCGTCCCAGTCGGTCGCCTTCAGCCCGGACAGCAGGTACCTGGCGGCAGGCGAGGTGGGCGGAGAGATACGGGTGTGGCCCGACCGGCCCCTGGCGCCGGGGATCGCGGGCGGCATCCACGTCGCGCCCCAGACGGGCACCAGTCCGTTCAGCGCCGATGGTGACCTGGTCATCACCATGGAGACGGGGTCGGACTTCACCCGCACCACCAAGGTGTGGGATGTCAGCGACCTGAAGAAGCCGAAGGTCCGGTACGCCCTGCCCGCCGGATGGGAGGCGAAGTTCTTCCTGAACCGGCGTGAGACGCCGGTGTTCCTGGCCCACCACTGGGCCGGAGGGCTTGACCACACCCTCCAGGTCTGGCAGTTGCGGGCCGACGGCAGCGTGAAGAAGAGTTCCGGCATCCCCTTCACCGCCGACATCCCGAGCATCGCAGTGAGTCCTGACGGCATGCTCCTCGCGGTGGGCTCGCACGAGGAACCGGACACCGCTCTCTGGGACATCCGGGACGCGGCGAAGCCCGTGCTCCGGGGCACTGTCGGAGTGAGGGCGAGCGGCTCGCTCGGGAGCACGGGAAGCCTGTGGTTCGCCGGGGAACGCTCGCTCGCGACGGTGGAGGACGGCCGGCACATCAGGTTCTGGGACGTGTCCGACCCCGCCCGGCCCCGTAAGGGCGGTCAGATCGAGGAGGCGGCGTCGATGAGCGGCGCGATGTACCACGAATCGTCCCGACTGCTCGTCACCGAGGCGGTGGGGGACGAGATCCAGCTCTACGATCTGTCCCGGCCCACGCATCCCGCCAAGGGGGCCGCGCTTCCGGCCGCTCCCGGGGGCTACTTCCCCATGGGAAAGGGCCAGTTGGCGACGACCCGGGCCGACGGGAGCGTCGAGTTCTGGGACGTCTCGGACCCGGCGGACCCCCGGAGCCAAGGCCACGACCTGGTGTTCGACAGCGAGGTCGAATCGATCAGCATGACCTCTGACAGCCGCCACGTGGTGACGAGCGAGCCCTACCGCGTCCATTCGGTCGGGAAGGACGGCCGGTGGAAGACCCCCGAGCTCTTCACCGTGGAGAAGGCGAGCGGCGTCCGGGTGCCGCCGGGAGACTCGGCGGAGGGCCCCCGGTGGCTTGCCGTCACCGGCTCCGACACCTCCGGCATGACACCGGAGACGACCTATGTGCTCGACTTCGCCACGGACGGTCTCTACGAGGACCTGTGCACGTCCTATCCCTCGAACGTCCCCGAGGACCGGTGGCGGCAGCTGTTCCCGCACCTGGCCTACCGCGCGTCCTGCGACTGACCCCGGGGACCCGGGCGCGCACAGCACCGGACTCCCGGCGGTGACGGGAGGCGGAGCGACCGGAAGGGTCTTCCGGCACAGTGCGGAGGACCCTTCCGCACTATTTCCCGGATGTGCCCGGAACAGAGCTACGATCGATCACCGGGAGATCACCGGGAGAGGCGACGTGCCCGCACGGGCCAAACGGCTGTCGACGCGTCAGGTGAGGCGACGAGGAGCGGGTACCAGTCCGAAGAGGCCGGTCTGCGGCGGGCTGTGCCGTCGAATCGACCAAGAGCGACAACACCATGTGTGACCTGGCAGAACGCGGCCACCAGCCCGGTCCAGAAGGCTAGGAGAGATGCTGTGTTCTATTACGTCCTGAAGTATGTCGTGCTGGGCCCGCTGCTCCGGCTGGTGTTCCGGCCCCGCATCGAAGGGCTCGAACACATTCCGGAAGAGGGCGCGGCCATCGTCGCGGGGAACCATCTCTCCTTCTCCGACCACTTCCTGATGCCCGCGATCCTCAAGCGCCGCATCACCTTCCTCGCGAAGGCCGAGTACTTCACCGGGCCCGGCATCAAGGGCAAGCTGACCGCCGCGTTCTTCCACAGCATCGGACAGATCCCCGTGGACCGTTCCGGTAAGGAAGCGGGACAGGCGGCGATCCGCGAAGGCCTGGGAGTGCTGGGCAAGGACGAACTCCTGGGCATCTATCCGGAGGGCACCCGCTCGCACGACGGACGGCTGTACAAGGGCAAGGTGGGGGTCGCGGTGATGGCGATCAAGGCAGGGGTCCCGGTCATCCCCTGCGCGATGGTCGGCACGTTCGAGATCCAGCCGCCCGGCCAGAAGATGCCTAAGGTCAAGCGGGTCACGATCCGTTTCGGGGAGCCGCTGGACTTCTCCCGCTACGCCGGCCTGGAGGACCAGAAGGCGGCGATCCGCGCGGTCACGGACGAGATCATGTACGCCATTCTCGGTCTCTCCGGCCAGGAGTACGTCGACGAGTACGCGGTCAAGGCCAAGGCGGCGCAGGCCGAGGAGTCCAAGAAGTTCCCACGTCGGCCACGCTGAGCGGGAAATCTGCTCTCGGCCGATATTCCTGCCGGGGCTGCCGGGGCGGCCGTAGCGTTCCCGTATGAGCAGAGGACGAGCGTTCGTGCTGGGTGCGACGGGGCAGATCGGACGGGCCGCGGTGCGGGCTCTGGCCGGGGACGGCTGGGAGGTGACCGCGGCCTCCGGAGGGGGCGGCCGGGACGGCACCTGGGGCGACGGCGTCCGCACCATCGCGCTCGACCGTGACGAGGAGGGCGCCCTGGCGACCGCACTCGGCGACGGCTGTGACGTCCTGGTCGACATGGTCGCCTTCGGCCGCGGTCACGCCGCGCAGCTGACCGGCCTGGCAAGCCGGGTCGGGTCCGCGGTCGTCATCTCCAGCGGCGCGGTGTACGAGGACGGACGGGGCCGCAGTTTCGACACGCAGGGCGAGCCGGACGGCTTCCCGGAGTATCCGGTGCCGATCCCGGAGACGCAGCCCACGGTGGCCCCGGGGGACACGACGTACGGGACGCGCAAGGTGGCGCTGGAGCAGGGCCTGCTTGCGGCGGGTGACGCGCTGCCTGTGACCCTGCTGCGGGCAGGAGCGATACACGGGGAGCACTGCCGCACGCCGCGCGAGCTCTACTTCGTCAAGCGTCTGCTGGACGGGCGCGGACGGCGGGTCCTCGCCCATGACGGGAGGAGCCGCTTCCACCCGGTCCATGTGTCCAACGTCGCCGAACTCATACGGCTCGCGGCTCTGCGGCCGGCCTCACGGGTACTCAACGCGGGGGACCCACAGGCTCCGACCGTCGCAGAGATCGGCGCGGCCGTCGATGAAGTCCTCGGCCGGGAGACCGAGACGGTGCTGGTGGCGGGTGCCCCGCCCGAGGGCGGTATCGGCGACACTCCTTGGAGCGGTGCGCACCCCGTCGTCTACGACATGTCGGCCGCCGAGCGGGAGCTGGGCTACCGCCCGGTGACGGGGTATGCCGAGTCTCTGCCGCAGACCGTCGAGTGGCTTGCCGGACAGCTCCACGGACGCGACTGGAGGCAGGCCTTCCCGAAGATGGTGCGCAACTACGGCGAGGGCCTCTTCGACTACGCGGCGGAGGACGTCTGGCTGGAGCGGCGGGACCGGAAGGTGTGAGCGGGCGAAGGCCGGGGTGAGCGCGCGAAGGCCGGGGTGAGCGCGCGAAGGCCGGGGTGAGCGCGCGAAGGCCGGGGTGAGCGGGCGGCCGCCCGAAGACATCGGCCGCCCGCTCACGTCAGGTGGTCATCACGGCTTCGGTGTGGCGTGCGGAGTGCACGTCACGTCGCGCCTGTCGGTCTTCCCGGTGAGCAGGTAGGTGTCCACCCGCTCGTTGATGCAGGGATTGACCAGGCCGGTGACACCGTGCGATCCGGCGTCCTTCTCGGTGATGAGTCGGGAGCCCTTGAAGCGCTTGTGCAGCTCGACTGCGCCCTCGTACGGAGTGGCGGCGTCACGTGTGGACTGCACGATGAGCACAGGAGGCAGACCCTTCCCGGTACGGACGTCCAGCGGAGTCTGCTGCTCGGACGACCAGGTCGCACACGGCAGGTTCATCCAGGCGTTGGCCCAGGTCATGAACGGGTACTGCTGGTGCAGCCGGGTGTTGTCGCGGTCCCACTTCTTCCAGCTGGTGGGCCACTTGGCGTCCGCGCACTCGACCGCCGTGTACACGGCGTTGCCGTTCTCCGAGCTGATGTTGCCCGCGGTGTCCGACAGGTCGGGTGCCGCGGCGTCGATCAGCGCCTGGGTGTCGCCGGCCAGATAGTCGCTCCAGATCCGGGCGGTGGGTGCCCAGGCGGAGTCGTAGTACGGCGCGCCCTGGAAGAAGCCGATGAGCTCGGCGGGTCCGACGACGCCGCCGATCGGGTTCTTCTTCGCCGCGGCGCGCAGGGTCAGCCACGCCTGCTCGACCTTCTCGGGCGTGTCGCCGATGTGGTAGGCCGCGTCGTTCTCGGCGACCCACGCCTTCCAGTCGTTCCAGCGCGTCTGGAAGGCGATGTCCTGGTTGAGGTTGGCCTCGTACCAGATGTTGTCCTTCGCCGGGTTGACCACGCTGTCGACGACCATGCGGCGTACGTGCGACGGGAAGAGCGTGCCGTAGACCGCGCCCAGGTAGGTGCCGTAGGAGACACCCAGGAAGTTGAGCTTCTTCTCACCGAGCGCGGCGCGGATGACATCGAGGTCGCGCGCGGTGTTCGGTGTGGTCATGTGCGGCAGCATGTCACCGCTGCGCTCGGCGCAGCCGTCGGCGTACTCGGCCGCGAGCTTGCGCTGTGCCCGCTTGTCGGCCTCGCTGTCCGGAACCGGATCGGCCTTCGGGGCCTTCACGAACTCCTGCGGATCGATGCAGGAGATCGGCGCCGAGTGGCCGACGCCGCGCGGGTCGAAGCCGACGAAGTCGTACGCCTTCGCGGTCTTCGTCCACAACGGGTTCTTGGTGACGATGCGCCTCGGGAACGCCATGCCCGAGCCGCCGGGTCCGCCGGGGTTGTAGACGAGTGCGCCCTGGCGCTCTTCCTTCGTCCCCGTGCTCACGTGCCGGTCGACCGCGAGCTTGATCTGCTTGCCGTTCGGCTTCGCGTAGTCGAGGGGAACGCTCACCCATCCGCACTGGATGGGTGCGGCGATCGCCCAGTCGGCCGGGCAGTCCGTCCAGTCGATGCCGGACTCGGCGGCCCGGGCCGCGGCGATCCGGACACCGCGCGCTTCCTGGTCGCCGTGGTGCCGGCTGTCGGCACCGGCTGCCGGTGCGGCTATCGCCCCCGCTATGAGCGTGCCCGCGATCAGAGTGCCGGCCGAACCGAGCACCGCTGTGCGTCTCAAGTGGAACCTCCCCCTGTGTGTCGCGCCGCCGGTGGCGGCGCGTTGCCTCTTACGTCCAGGAGGATCCTTTCGTCTGTGAGGTTGCCGAGAACAGGGCGTACGCATGTTTCTTTACCGAACCAATAACCGGTGCCCGCAGTCCCGCTGAGCGAACTCAGCCTTCTCGCAGTGCGTTCGCCTCCTTCAGCAGGCCCTCCAGCGCTTCGTCCAGTACCGCGCGCAGCAGCCGCGCGTCGGCGGCGAGCGCGGTCACGAGGACGGCGGGTCCGGCCAGCGGGGTGAGTGCGGCGGTGGGTCCGAGCAGCCGCGGCGCGGGAAGGCGGCCGTCGAACGCCGGGTCGACGAGCAGTAGTTGCCCGACGGCGCGGTGGCCGCCCAGGACTGCGGCGCCGTCCCATCCTCCGGGCGCCCCAGGCCCGTATGCCAGTTGCTGGTCGAGCAGCGGCCGGCCGGCTCTGCGCACGGTCAGGCGGGTCGAGAGCCGGCCGGTGAGTTCACCGTGCCGACCAAGGATCTGTTCCTCCCGGAGGACCAGGCGTGCGGTGGAGGCGAGTTCGGCCCGGGTTGTCATGTCGAGCTCGCTGCCGCGGGCGGAGACGAGCTGTTCGGGAAGCCAGTGGAGCTCCGCCCCCTCTCCCACGCTCAGCCGTACGTCGTAGGAGGCGGGGACGCCGTCCGGACCGGCCCCCGGCAGCGCCACGGTGGCGGCGGCGGAGTCCACGGTCAGCCGAGCGCCGTCCTCGGCCCGGACCTCGATGGCGAGCCGGTCCCCGCCGAGGGGCGCGCTCATCGCGCCGACCACGGTGACACGCGCGTAGGAGGTGTCCGGGGACCTGGTGCGGCGCGGGGCGAGCGGGCCGTCGCCCTGGAGCACGGGGAGCACCGTGGAGCCCCGCGCGTCGGCTGCCGCCGTGATCCGGGCGGTGGCCGTGACGCTCATGCGGCCCAGTCCGCGAGCCGCGCCCGCACCCAGTCGGCGACGGGTGCGACACCGTCGGGGCCGGTCAGGGAGGTGAAGACCACGGGGAGTTCACCGCGCTGTTCCGCTGCGTCGCGGGCCATCCGGTCCAGGTCGGAGCCGACGTACGGTGCGAGGTCGGTCTTGTTGATGACGAGCAGGTCGGCGGTGGTGACGCCCGGGCCGCCCTTACGCGGGATGTCGTCGCCGCCCGCGACGTCGATCACGAAGACCTGGGCGTCGACGAGTCCCTTGGAGAAGGTGGCGGTGAGGTTGTCGCCGCCTGATTCGACGAGGATCAGATCGAGGGGCCCCACGGAGTCCTCCAGGTCCTCGACCGCTTCGAGGTTGGCGGAGATGTCGTCGCGGATCGCGGTGTGCGGGCAGGCTCCGGTCTCGACGGCCTGGATGCGCTCGGGTGGAAGGACCGCGTTACGGAGCAGGAAGGCGGCGTCCTCGCGGGTGTAGATGTCGTTGGTGACGACTGCGATGGAGATGCGGTCGCGCAGCGCGCGGCAGAGGGCGGCGACGGTGGCCGTCTTGCCCGAGCCGACCGGGCCGCCCAGGCCGATGCGGAGCGCGCGTCGGGTGCCGTCGGGGCGGGCGGCGTCGGCGCTGACGGCTGCCGGTCCGTGGTGTGCGTGGTCGAGATGCATGGGTGCGGCTCCTGGTGATGACGGACGGGGCGGGGTTACGGGGTTCAGGATGTTTCGGGGTTCAGGACGTTTCGGGGTTCAGGACGCGAAGAGGCGGACCGGCCAGGCCGCGTGGGCTTCGGCGGAGATGTCGAGCAGAGGGGCGGAGGCGGCGGGGAGCGCGTCGATGCCGTGCCGAGCGGCGTCGGCGGCCTGTTCGGCGACCCTGTCGAGGGCTGGCGCGAGCCGGGCGAGGACGGCGGTGGCCTCGAAGGGGTCGAGGGACAGCAGTCGGACCACCGCCGTGGCCGGGCCGCTGACCGCTTCGTAGGCGACGCAGTGTGCTGCGTCGGCGGGCCCCAGGCCCGCGGCGCGTGCCGTGAGCCCGAGGACGACGGGCTGGTGGGCGCCGCGCGGCCGTGCTTCGGCGAGCGCAGCCAGTTCGGGACTGGGCCAGGTGGCTCGCGCCGCCCTCATCATCTGGCGCCCGAGCTTGCGTGCGACGGCCCTGAGCGCGGGCGAGGGCGTCCGCGCGTCGGCGGCCTCGTCGAGGGCGAGCGGGTCGAGGCCGTGGGCCGCCGCAGCGGCCAGGGCGGCTGCGGTGAGACCGGTGGTGTGGAGGCGTCCCAGGCAGAACTCCGCCAGATCCTGGGCGTTTCGGATGTGTCCCGCCTTGACGGCCGGCTCGGCACCTCCGGAGTGGGCGTGGCCACCGGCGGGGAACCGGCCGTCTGCGAGGACGAGCAGAGCTGCGCGCGTCGTCATGAAGTGCTGTCCTGCCCTCAGAAGAGGAAGTAGCGCTGAGCCATGGGCAGTTCAGCGGCCGGGGCGGGTTCGACCGGATCGCCGTCGATGGTGACGGCGAAGCTGTCGGGGTCGACCTGGACCCGGGGCAGGGCGTCGTTCTCGCGCATGTCCGCCTTGGTGACGCCCCGGGTGCTGGTGATCGGCACGAACCGCTTGCCGAGTCCCAGACGGTCCGGCAGCCCGGCCTCGATGGCCGCCGCGGAGACGAAGTTGAACGAGTTCGCTGCGGGGGCCCGGCCCACGGCGCCGAACATGGGCCGCGGCATGACCGGCTGCGGGGTGGGGATCGAGGCGTTGGCATCGCCCATCTGCGCGTAGGCGATCTGTCCGCCCTTGAGTACCACCTGCGGCTTGACCCCGAAGAACGCCGGATCCCACAGCACGAGGTCGGCGAGCTTTCCCGTCTCGACGGAGCCGATCTCCCTGTCCAGGCCCTGTGCCACTGCCGGGTTGATGGTGTATTTGGCGACATAGCGACGCGCGCGGCGGTTGTCGGCGGCGCCGTCGCCAGGCAGGGCACCGCGTCGGCGCTTCATCACATGAGCTGTCTGCCAGGTACGCAGGATCACCTCACCGATGCGGCCCATGGCCTGGGAGTCCGAGGAGATGATCGAGATCGCTCCGAGGTCGTGGAGGATGTCCTCGGCCGCGATGGTCGAAGGCCGGATACGGGACTCGGCGAAGGCGAGGTCCTCCGGCACCGTGGGGTTGAGGTGATGACAGACCATCAGCATGTCGAGGTGTTCCTCGATCGTGTTGACGGTGTGCGGCCGGGTCGGGTTGGTGGAGCTGGGCAGGACGTACGGCTCCGAGACCACACCGATGATGTCGGGAGCGTGCCCGCCGCCCGCGCCTTCGGTGTGGTACGCGTGGATGGAGCGCCCGGCGATCGCGGCCAGCGTGTCGGCGACGAATCCGGCCTCGTTGAGCGTGTCCGTGTGGATGGCGAGCTGGGCGCCGGTCTCCTCGCACACGCCCAGACAGGCGTCGATGACGGCGGGGGTCGCGCCCCAGTCCTCATGGATCTTGAATCCCAGTGCTCCGGCGCGGAGTTGGGAGTGCATGGCCTCGCGGGACATCGTGTTGCCCTTGCCGAGCAGACCGATGTTGACCGGGTAACCCTCGAGCGCCTCGAACATCCGGGCGAGATGCCAGGGGCCAGGGGTGATCGTGGTGGCTTTGGTTCCTTCGGCCGGGCCCGTTCCTCCGCCTACGAGAGTGGTGATCCCGGAGGAGAGTGCCTGCTCGACGAGGGTCGGCGAGATGAAGTGGACGTGTGCGTCGACGGCTCCGGCGGTGATGAACTTGCCGTTACCCGCGATGATCTCGGTCTCGGGGCCGATGACGAGGTCGGGGTGGACGCCGTCCATCGTGTCCGGGTTCCCGGCCTTGCCGATCCCGGTGATCCGGCCGTCGCGGATACCGATGTCGGCCTTGACGATGCCCCAGTGGTCGATGATGACGGCGCCGGTGATGACGGTGTCGGGGGCTCCTTCGGCGCGGGTGGTCCGCGCCTGGCCCATCGACTCACGGATCACCTTGCCGCCGCCGAACACCGCTTCGTCACCGGCTCGTCCTGGGCCGCCGCAACGGTCCTCCTCGATCTCGACGACGAGATCCGTGTCGGCGAGCCTGATGCGGTCGCCGGTGGTGGGCCCGAACAGGTCGGCGTACAGGGGGCGGCTGATCTCAGGCATCGAGGGGACCTCCGGTGTCGCCGCGCAGTCCGGGGACGATGCGCAGGCCGGCGAGCGGGACGAGTTCGACGTCGACGGGGATACCGGGCTCGAAGCGCACGGCGGTTCCGGCGGCGATGTTCAGCCGCAGCCCGTGGGCGGCGCGGCGGTCGAACTCCAGGCCTGGGTTGGCCTCGGCGAAGTGGTAGTGCGAGCCGACCTGGACGGGCCGGTCCGCGGCGTTGAGGACGGTGAGACGGGTGACAGGGCGCCCCTCATTGAGCGGCACCGGACCTTCCGCGTGGAGGATCTCTCCGGGAATCATCGGCTGCTCCCCCGTCAGACGATCGGATCGTGGACGGTGACGAGTTTGGTGCCGTCCGGGAAGGTGGCCTCGACCTGGACGTCGTGGATCATCTCCGGGATGCCGTCCATGACGTCGTCGCGGGTGAGGACCTTCCTTCCGGAGGCCATCAGTTCGGCCACCGTTCGGCCGTCGCGGGCGCCTTCCAGAAGATGCGAGGTGATCAGCGCGATCGCCTCGGGGTGATTCAGCCGCAGTCCGCGCGCCCTGCGCTTCTCTGCGACATCGGCCGCCACATGGATGAGCAGGCGTTCCTGTTCGTGCGGAGTCAGTTGCACGCTTCCACCCTCTTCGTCTTCCGCCCGGTACCTGCCCCGGGCGCAGCGGGACCCTATCCCGCCTTCAACACTCTGTTGAACGATGAAGAGGATTCCGCGACCAGGTATTGCACGTTAGGGCGGAAGTTTTTCCGGCGCGTTAACTGATCTTTTGCGGATCCATGGACATCAGCCCTCGCAACCCGTTCTCCAGGACCTCGGGTTCGGCCCCTCCGAACAGTGCCTCCTGGGCGATGAACCCCTGAGCAGTCGCGATCAGGGTGCGGGCGACATCATCGGCCGGCACACCGGAAGGCATGAGCCCGGCCGCACGGTAGGCCTCCACGAGCTTCGCCCAGGCCGCGCGCATGCCCGTGTAGCCGTCGCCGAGCGTCTTCGCGAGCCGGTCGTCACGCATGGTCTCCGCCCACACCTGAACGATGAGCGCGGCGCACGTGCGGCGCTCCATGCCGTACACCTGCCCGTCGAAGACCCCGCGCAGCACCCTGCCCAGCAGCACATCAGGGGTGGGCGGAGGGGTGAGCTCCGCCGCCTCCTCGAAGGCCCGCCGGATGCCGCGGAACGCCTCGTCGGCGATGGCCGCGATCAGGTCCTCCTTGCCCGCGAAGTACCGGTAGACGGCACCGGCGGACAGCCCGACCTCCTTGAGCACGTCCTGCATGGATGTGCCGTGGAAACCGTTGCGGGCGAAGCAGCGCGCTGCGCCGGTGAGGATCTGCCGCCGGCGGGCGTCGAGGTGCTCCTGAGATACGCGTGCCATGGGGCCCAATGTAAAACGAACGTTCCTTCTTGACAAGCTCCCGCACGGGAGAGACAGTGACCCCACCCAGTAAAACGAACGATCCTTCTCTTTGAATTGAGGCAGTCGTCATGTCTGCTGCGCCCAACCGCCGTGCGATCGCGGTCATCCTCCTCGTCCCTCTGATCGTGACGCTCAGCCTCTGGGCGTTCTCGTGGCCGGCCGCGCGGCTCGCCCCACGCGATCTGCCCGTGGGTATCGCGGGTGCCGCGCCCGCCGCCGATCAGCTGCAGAAGCAGTTCGAACAGCGCAAGGGCGCCTTCGAGATCCACCGATACGACGACGCCGCGGCGGCCCGCGACGCGATCGAGGACCGGGTCGTATACGGCGCCGTCGTGATCACCGGGAAGGGTCCGCAGTTGCTCACGGCCTCGGCGGCGAGCCCCGTCGTATCCCAGTTGCTGACCGAGGCGGCCAAGGGGGCGGCGTCTGCGGGAACCGCCGTACCGGTCACCGACGTCGTCGCGGCACCCACGGCGGATCCACGGGGCGCCGCGCTCGGTGCGAGCTTCCTGCCGTTGGCACTCGCCGGTGTCGCCGCGGGGGCGCTGGTGACCCTGATGAAGCTCGGCGGCGCCAGGGCGGCCCTGACACTCGCCGGCGCGGCGGGGCTTGTGGGCATCGCCGCCACCGCGATCGCCCACAGCTGGCTGGGAGTGCTCACGGGCGGCTGGTGGACGGAAGCAGGCGCCGTCGGGCTCACCGTGCTGGCCATCGGCTCCGCCGTCGGAGGACTCGCGGCGCTGCTCGGCACGAAGGGCATAGGCGCGGGGGCCCTGCTGATGGTGCTGCTCGGCAATTCCTTCTCCGGCGTCACGAGCGCACCCGAGCTGCTTCCCGAACCGGTCGGCGCGATCGGCCAGTGGCTCCCGCCGGGGGCGGGCGGATCGTTGCTGAGGTCGGTCGCGTTCTTCGACGGGGCCGCCGCGGGTGGCGCGGTGCTGACCTTGGCGGTGTGGGCCGCGCTGGGCCTGGCCGCCGTTCTGATCGGCGGCCGTCGGCCGCCCGAGGAGGCCGGTACCGCCGAGCACTCCGGCCACCGTCACGAACCGGCCCTAGCGACGCGCTGATCCGGCGGCCCGTCACCCGGCCGAGCCGCACCCCTCAAGGACAGGCTGGGTGCGGCTTCTCCCCATTCCGTGCCGGTCGGCAACCGCGACGGGGCAGCGATCCCGGTCCCCAAGCGGGCAGGGTACCGCTTCGGCCACCACGCCTCGCAGGTCAGTCGCAGGTCAGGTCGCGCGCGGGGAGCCGTCCTGTCCGCAGGTAGTCGTTGACGCGCCCGTCGACGCAGGCGCTGCCGTACTCGCCGTACAGGCCGTGCTGGCGGGCGCCCACCACCGTGAGCAGGCGGGAGCTCGGCCACTGCTCGCGCACGGCCTCGGCACCGGCGTAGAGGGTGCGAGGGTCTCCGGTGGCGGCGACGAGCAGGGCCGGGACGTCGTTGTCGAGCACGGTCGGCGTCTCGGCGGGCCGGTCCCAGAACTCGCAGGGGGTGATGTTGTTGGCCAGCGGCCCGGCGAGGGGAAACCGCTCGCGGGACGCCTCGACCGCGCGCCGGTAGCTGGCGACTCCGCGCCGCTCGGCCACGTCGCCGCAGATGATCGCGGTCATCTGACTTGCGGATGCCGACCCCGCCCCGGTCAGCAGGAACTCCAGCTGACCGGCAAGTGCTTCGGACGGCTCGACCGGCTCCCGGTCCGCGGCGCGTGCCAGGAGACGCACGGTCCCGGCCAGGCCGGCGCGCCGCTCGTCGAGGTCACTCCCGAGGCCGCCGATGAAGAGGGCGGGGAGCACGTGCTCGTCCAGCAGGTATGTCTCCCCGATCCGCAGCGGCGTCCGTGCGGCGGCGCCGAGGATGTGCTCCACCGTCGCCAGGACCTTGCCGCGCGTGGCGCCCAGCCCGTAGGTGCCGTGCCGTGCGGCGGCCCACGACGCCCACGCGCGCAGGGCCGCCTCATTGGCCGCCTCGGCGCCGCGCAGCAGCGTATGGCTGTAGGACTCCGGCGGGTTCACGCCGTCGAGCACCATGCGGTCGGTGCGGCCCGGGAAGAGCTGCGTGTAGACCTCGCCGAGATAACTGCCGTAGGAGTAGCCGAGGTAAGAAAGAGTGTCCTCGCCGAGGGCGGCGCGGATGATGTTCATGTCGCGGGCGGTGTTGCGAGTGGTGACGTACGGCAGCACGTCACCGTGGGCGCGTTCACAGCGCCGGGCCAGTTCGCGCGCGACCACGACCTCCTCCCGGTACGCCGCCAGGTCGGCGCCTGCGGAGCGGACGAGTGCGGAGCCGAGGCCCCAGCCGCAGTCCAGTGGGGTGCTCCGGCCGACGAAGCGCGGGTCCATGCCGATCAGGTCGTAACGGTCGGCGACCTCTCCCATCACCTCCGATTTGGTCAGTGGCATGTGGAGGCCCGGGGCTGCCGGACCCCCGTCGTTGAGCAGCAGCGGGCCGACGCGGTGGGTGGTGTCTGTGGCCTGCAGACGGGAGATGGCGACGGTGATGGTGCGACCGCCGGGGGCGGCGTAATCGAGCGGCACGGTGATGTCGGCGCAGTCGGCGCCCGCGGCGTCCAGCGTCGGACCGAGCTCGTCGTCGGCACCGAGGGTGCAGGCGTGCCAGTCGACGTGCTGGCCGTGGAAGGGTGCCATCAGGTCCGGGGTGGCGGTGGCGGTGACTGTGGTCGTCGCGGTGGCGGCGAGCACCGCCGCACACGCCGTAAAGGCCTTGCTGTACCGGGAAGTTGACATGCCCGCACGCTAGGGGTGACTGACACCTCAGCACACTCCGGACAGTCCCCGGAACCGGGTGGGGTTGTCCCCCGCCAGCCGCAGCACGGCCCGGGGCATCCGGTGAACCCCGGCCGGATACCTTCACTCGCGGTCCCCGCCGGGCGGTGCCGACCCCTGTCGAGTGACCCCCGCCGGGCTCGCACCGATCACTCGGCGCGAGCCACATCCGGCCCCGGCAGCGAACAGGCGATACCTGGGCATGCGTGCTCAGGTATCGCGAGGCCGCACCCGTTCGTGGGACACCACGCAGACGGCGGCCGGATCAGCTCGTGGACCTGAACGAGCGGGCTGGGCGGCTCGTCCAGGTCACCGAGCCTCGGCTCCCCGCAGATGAACAGAGCAGGCCGGGGCCGGTCGTCGCGGTCAAATGCCCCGCCTGAGGGATGCGGACCAGGGATGACCGCCGGAACGGCAACGCCGAACAGGTCTGGCGACACGCTTCAGGACAGCGTCGGCCGCCCCTGACTCAGAACGAGTCAGCGATCCCGGTCCTCGTGGCCACGGTGCTCCGCGGCGATGCCGAAGCGGTGCCGTTCGCCCGGAGCGGACGACAAGGAGCGGATCGACGACACCGAACTGATCACCTGCTCCTCGGCCGCCTCCTCCCGTGCCGCGGTCTCCTCGTTCTCGAGTCGCTGCAGGTCGGCGGCAGAAACCAAGGCGACCAACGGCTTTCCGTGCCGCGTCACCACCACGCGCTCACCCCCGTAGACGACGCGGTTGATCAGTTCGGCGAGCTCCGCCCGGGCTTGCGTCACCGGAATCTCATAAGCCATGCCCCCATCCTAACCTCCTGTACGTCCTGTACGTCCTGTACATTTTTTACGTACTCCGATTCGTTGTGATCCGAGGAGAGGCATCGCCGTGTTCCGTCCCGCCGCCCGCTACGTACTGCCCGAGTTCACAGAGCGCACCTCATACGGATCCCGAAGCATGGATCCCTATTCGAAGCTGCTGTCCGAGCGGATCGTCTTCCTCGGCACACCTGTCGACGACACCGCCGCAACCGACCTGATCGCCCAGTTCATGCACCTGGAGCACGAGGACCCCGACCGGCCCCTTTCCCTGTACATCAACTCGCCAGGTGGCTCCTTCAACGCCATGACGGCGATCTACGACACCATGCACTTCCTCGCCTGCGAGGTGGAGACCTTCTGCCTCGGCCAGGCGGGTGCCGTCGCCGCGGTGCTGCTCGCGGCCGGCGCGCCCGGACGCCGACATGCCCTGCCCGGCGCCCGGGTAGTCATCCGGCAACCCGCCCTGGACGAGCCGGTGCAGGGCCATCACTCCGATCTGGAGATCCAGGCCCGTGAGTTGATGCGCGAGCGCGAGCTGCTCACAGCCATGCTGGCCCGCCACACGGGGCGTTCCACACAGGAGATCAGCGCCGACATCGAACGGGACACCATCCTCGACGCCCCCGCCGCCCTGGCGTTCGGGCTGGTGGACCACGTCATGGAGAACCGCACGCCGTCCCAGCCACCGCACGCCGCGAGGTGAACGCCCGATGCTCTCACCCCAGTTCCCACCGCTCCCTGCCCTGACCCGCGCCGAGGCCGAGTTCATCGACTGCTACCTGGAAGTGCTCGACCAGCTCGGCCGCATCAATCCCGCGCGCGGCAGTGACACGTACGGAGCACTCCGGGCGGCTCAGGCACTCGCCTCCCGGGCCACCGCCCTCCGCGACGCGCTCGTCCTCATGCACGAGCGGGGTGAGTCACAGATCCACGCGGACACCCTGGCCAGGGCACTGCGGCTGTTGGACGGAGAGCGTCGCGCCGGACGCATCGCCGTGCCCCCCGCGTCGTCGAGTTGAGCACTTCGGCCGCCCGACTCGGTTGTCACAGCGGCGTTTCGACGCCCATTGACGACACGCCCGACGGGCCGATGAGTTTTCCTCGCTCGATCGGCGTAGACGCTCCTCCTCCCGGGCGACAGCCCAACTTGCGCAACTAGCGCGGACACTGGGCGGCACGCGTCGTTCCGCCGCTGGTACACGGCTGGTCCGGTGGGCCCGCCGCGGCTCGGGAAGGACGACGTCCACCCGATCGGATCAGTGGTGACGACTCTCACATATCGCCACTTCGACGAGGAAATCCGGCAGCGCGTGAGTAAAGATCCCTGGGACGACAAGCCCCCGCCACCGCGGCGGGGCGGTCCGGGCGGACGCCGAGTCCTGCCGCCGTCCGGATGCCTGGTCGACAGGAGTGGATCGGCAGGAGTGGAGGACCCGAGCGCAACGGGCCGACCGGAGATCCGGGCGGCCCTCGGGGTGAAGCCGCTGCGTGCGGCCGGGCAACTTCGCCAGCCCGAACCCGACAGGTCATCCTTCACAGGCGGCTGACGAAGGGTTGCGCATGACTGCGCAGGTTCATGTCCCGTCTCTGCTCGCCCGGGTCGGTACGGCCTCGGTCCTGACTCTCGCCGTAGGCACCACCATGCTGACACCCGGTTTCGTGAACGAGGCCGAGGCCGCCACCACCCACTCGACGAAGGCGCTCAAGATCGCCGCCTCGAAGAAGGGCGCGCCCTACAGATGGGGCGCCACGGGCCCTCATCGGTTCGACTGCTCCGGGCTCACGGTCTACTCGTTCAAGAAGGCCGGCAAGAAACTTCCACGAACGGCGCAGCAGCAGTACAACAAGACCCGCCATATCTCCAGGTCGCAGCGGAAACGCGGCGACCTGGTCTTCTTCCATGCGGGCCGCAGCGTGTACCACGTCGGCATCTACGCCGGCAGCGGGAAGATCTGGCACTCACCGAAGGCCGGCGCCGTGGTCCGGCTGGAGAAGATCTGGTCCGGCAGCGTCTGGTACGGGAGGGTTCGCTGAGACTCCATTCCACCTCTGTCAGTGCAGCAGGGGCCCCGTCACGAGTACGACCCCCAGCGCGGTGAGCGCCGAGCCGCTGCCGCCCTCGATCGCACGGGCGGTACGCGGCCGGCGCAGCCACCGGCCCAGCCTGTCCACCAGCAGGGCGACGGCCGGGAACCAGACGAGCGCGAGCATGACGACCACCGAGGCCAGCAGCAGGGTCCGGGGCAGCGGCGCGGCTCCGTCGGGAACGAACTGAGGCAGCAGGCTGAGGAAGAGCACGGGCGCCTTCGGGTTGAGCGCGTTGGTCAGGAAGCCCTGGCGCAGCGAACGTCCGGCCCCCGGCACCGCCCTGCCCGGGTCCTCCTCACCGGCACCGGCCCCGGCACCGGCGGTGGCCCTGCGGCGCATCGCGTACAGACCGCTGAGCCCCAGGTACAGCACATAGGCACCGCCGAGGAACTGAACGGTGCGGAACAGGACGGGCATCGTCACGAGCACGGCGGCGAGCCCGGCGACGGCCAGGGCGGTGTGCACCACGAGCCCTCCGGCGACCCCCACAGCAGTGGCAAGCCCGGAGCGCCGGGATGCGAGCGCATTGCGTACGACCACGGTGAAGTCGGCGCCGGGAAGCGCCACCATTCCCGCGGCCACGGCGACGAAGGCGAGCAGTTGTGCGTCCATGGGTACACCCTGACCGCCCGGGGCCTTTAGCGTGTACTTGCAATCTTCTGGGTCTGCCAAAAGGAATGCTTAATGTACGACCCCACACGGCTGGCCGCGCTGGTGGCGGTGGCCGAGGCCGGCTCGATCACGCGCGCAGCCGCGCGGCTGGGCTACACCGCGCCCGCGCTCTCGCAGCAGTTGTCCAAGCTCGAGCGGGAAGCCGGAGCCGCCCTCCTCGTCCGTCATCACCGCGGGGCACGGCTGACGGCCGCCGGTGAGTTGCTGGCGGGAAGGGCGAGACGCGTGCTGGACGAGATGGACCAGGCCCGGCACGAGCTGGCCCGGCTCTCGGGTCTGTCGGGCGGCCGGCTGCGGGTCGGCACGTTCGTGACGGCCGGGATCCATCTGCTGCCGCCGGTGCTCACAGCGTTCCAACGCGCCCACCCCGACGTGGAGCTGACCGTGACGGACTACGAGCCGCCTGCCGGGGTCTCAGCCGTGGCTGCGGGTGACGTGGACCTGGCGCTGACTCATGCGTACGAACCCGCCGCCGCGGCCCCGCTGCCTGCGGGGGTGTCCGCCGAGCCGCTGCTCGTCGAGGAGCTGGTGCTGGTCACCGCGCTCGGGCAGATGCTGTCCGAGGGCAGCGGCCCGCTGCCCGTGGCCGAACTGGCCGGCCGTCCGTTGATCAGCAGTGCGCCGGAGCATCCGCCACGGCGGGGGGTTGAGCGTGCGCTGGCCGAGGCGGGGGCGACGCCCGCCGTGGTGTGCGAGTCGCCCGGCTACGCCCTGGTCTGCGCGCTGGTCAGTGCGGGCCTCGGTGTGGCCGTGGTGCCGGAGATGGTGGCCGCGATGTCCCCGGCGCCCCTCGCCGTCCGGCGCCTGGAACCCGCCGCTTTCCGGCGGACGATCTCCGTGGTGCACCGGGGGGACCGCAATACCGCTGCGGCGACGACGCTGATGGCGCTCATGCGCAGTGGCTTCGGCCGGGCCTCCGCAGTGTGAGGGCGGCCCCCTCCCCGCGAGGGCGGCATGCCCGACGGCGTCAGGTCTGCGTGGGAACCGGCCAGGGAAGGGCGATCGACACGGTCTTGCCCCCGTCCGCGGTGGGGCTGACACCGAGCCGTCCGCCGTGCTCCTTCGTCAGGGCCCGGATGATCACCATGCCGCGGCCGTTGTCCTGCCGGACGGCGGCGGGCAGCCGCTGGGGCCAGCGGGGGTGGCTGTCCGTCACGCCGAGATAGAACTCCACGTCCCGGTCGAGCCGGAGGTCCACGGTGAAGGTGGGCGACTGCCCGAACGTGTGCTGGACGGCGTTGGTGGCGAGTTCCGAGACGATCAGCCGGATGGTGTCCGCGGTGTCGCAGTCGTCGGCCAGGCCCCATTTCGCGAGGACCCGGGCCACGTGTCTCCGGGCCGCGGAGACCGACGCCGGATCGCTCGGCAGGGTGACGGTTGCTTCCTGATGGTCTGCCATGGCGACGCCGTCCCTTTCCCGCCCCGACCGACCCACGGGCGGCCTGGATTGTGCTTCGCGCCAGACTGCCACCGATACAGCCGCCCATGACGGCGATCCACCAAGATATGCATATATCTGTCGCTCATTACGGTGAACTCTGCTCCCTGAGCCGTGCTCGGGCGCAACACTGGCCCCTTTCCGAGCCGGACCCGCACGGGGCGGCTCTCCGCTCAACGGGAGGAGGCCGCCATGCGGAACGGACCTGCGGTTCGCCGCCGCAAGCTCGGGGAGGAGCTGCGCAGCCTGCGTCACACCTCGGGACTCACCAGCCGGGAGGCCGCCGGGATGCTGGGGTGGCACCAGTCGAAGGTGAGCCGGATCGAGACGGGGGCCAGCGGGGTGACCCCCGACGACGTGACCCGGCTGCTGGACGCCTACGGCGTGGACGACCGTCAGTTGCGTTCCCTGCTCCAGGCGCTCGCCGGCTCTGCCGGCGGAGGCGGAAGCGGCTGGTGGCACGCTTATCGCGGACTCATTCCGCCCCAGTACCGCGATTTCATCAGCCTGGAGTCACAGGCCGACGCCGCCCGCACGCTCGAGACGTCGGTGGTCCCGGGGCTGCTGCAGACAGCCGACTACGCGCGAGCGGTGACACGGTCCTCGCTGGACGGACTGCCGCCGGCCCAGCTCGATTCCCTGGTGGAGGTCCGGCTCGCCCGGCAGAGCGTGCTCCACGCACCCCGGCCCCTGCGGCTGAGCGCCGTGCTCGACGAGGCCGTACTTCGGCGTGGGGTGGGCGGCTCCCGGGTGATGCAGCAGCAGCTGCACCACCTGACCCGGGCGGCTCAACTACCGCATGTGACACTCCAGTTGCTGCCGTTTCGGGCCGGGAGCTATATCGGCCTCACGGGGCCTTTCGTAATCCTCTCTTTTTCGAACACTTCTGATCTGGATGTGGTCGTTCTTGACCACTTGACGAGTAGCCTCTATCTCGAGCGGAGAGAAGACCTGGAGGCGTACGGCTCGGCCTTCCGCACGATGCAGGCCCACGCGCTGTCGCCGGAGCACTCGCTGGACCTCATCGCCGCAGTAGGCCGCGGCGGTTAGGCGGAACCTTCAGACTGCCCGAGGGGGGCACGATGTCCGACCGTCCCGCACAGCCCGCACCCAGGTGGCGGCGCAGCAGCCGCAGCACAGGAATGAACAACTGCGTGGAAACGGCGCCGCTCGGAGACGGCGGGCTCGCCGTACGTGATTCCAAGGACACGGCTCTGCCGCCACTGCGCTTCTCGGCGAGGACATGGACGTCGTTCCTGGCCGGGCTGGACTCCCGCCCGGTCAGCTGACCGCCAGGGGCGCCGTCGCGAGGACCGTGCCCACGGCTGTGGCGACCTGGTCCTGAGTCAGGTCCGCCCGCGCCGTGAGCCGCAGTCTGGAGATGCCGTCCGGCACCGACGGCGGCCGGAAGCAGCCCACCGCGAGGCCGGCCGCGCGGCAGTCGGCGGCCCAGCGCACCGCTGACTCCGCCGAGGGCGCGCGGACCGACACGACTGCGGCGTCGGGCCGGACCGCGGTCAGTCCGGCCGCTGTCAGCCGGGCGTGCAGATCGAGGGCGACGGTCCCGGCCCTCGCGGCACGTTCGGGTTCGCGGCGCAGCAGACGCAGTGCGCCCAGCGCCGCGCCGACTGCCGCCGGCGCGAGACCCGTGTCGAAGATGAACGTACGGGCCGCGTTGACCAGATGGCTGATGACCCGGGCGGGGCCCAGCACGGCTCCGCCCTGGCTGCCGAGCGACTTGGAGAGGGTGAGCGTGGCGACGATCCCCTCACCGCCCGCGAGTCCGGCGGCCGCGAGCGCGCCGCGCCCGCCGTCGCCCAGCACACCCAGTCCGTGGGCGTCGTCCACGAGGAGGGCCGCGCCCGCGTCACGGCAGACGCCGGCGAGTCCGGCCAGCGGAGCGGCGTCGCCGTCCACCGAGAAGACGGAGTCGGTCACGGCCAGCGCGCGTCCGCCGTGCGTGTGGAGCGCCTTCCGCACAGCCTCGGGGTCCGCGTGCGGAACGACGGCTGTGGCGGCACGGGAGAGCCGGCAGCCGTCGACGATCGACGCGTGGTTGCCGGCGTCGGACACGATCAGCGAATCGCGGCCGGTCAGCGCCGTGAGGGCGGCGAGGTTGGCCGCGTAGCCGGAGGAGAACACCAGGGCCGCTTCGAAGCCGCAGAATTCGGCGAGTTCGCGCTCCAGTTCGGTGTGCAGCGCGGTGGATCCGGTCACCAGGCGCGAGCCGGTGGCACCCGCGCCCCACGTCCGTGCCGCCTCGGCCGCAGCCGTGGTGACCTCAGGGTTCCGGCTCAGCCCCAGGTAGTCGTTGCTCGCCAGGTCCAGCAGTTCCGTCTCGGCAGACCGGGGGCGCAGCGTCCGGACGAGTCCGGCTTCGGCACGGCGCCGGGCCTCTTGATCGATCCAGTCGAACGGGTCGTAGGACATGAGCAGGTCCTTTTGTAGGCAGCTCACAGACCCTAACCGGGTGCGCAACGGGCCAGGGTGTGGCAATACACACAGCAACGGCCGGCTCTACTGTCCGGTTCCTCCTTGGCCGATGGCGGTGCCGTACGTCAGGATCAACGCCATGGACCTGCTGAACACGCTGGTGGAAAAGGGGCTGCGGCGCGAACTGCCGACCCGTGACGAAGCGCTCGCCGTGCTGGCGACCTCCGACGACGAACTGCTCGACGTGGTGGCCGCGGCCGGAAAGGTGCGCCGCCAATGGTTCGGCCGGCGCGTCAAGCTGAACTATCTGGTGAACCTGAAGTCCGGGCTCTGCCCCGAGGACTGTTCGTACTGCTCGCAGCGGCTCGGCTCCAAGGCCGAGATCCTCAAGTACACCTGGCTGAAGCCGGACGAGGCGAAGAAGGCCGCCGCCGCCGGAGTGGCCGGCGGAGCCAAGCGGGTGTGTCTGGTGGCCAGCGGCCGGGGACCGACCGACCGCGACGTCGACCGGGTCTCGCAGACCATCGAAGCGATCAAGGAGCAGCACGAGGATGTCGAGGTGTGCGCCTGCCTCGGTCTGCTGTCGGAGGGCCAGGCCGACCGCCTGAGGTCTGCGGGCGCCGACGCGTACAACCACAACCTCAACACCTCGGAGGGGACGTACGGGGACATCACCACCACGCACACGTACGCCGACCGGGTGGACACCGTGCAGCAGGCCCAGGCCGCCGGGCTCTCGGCGTGCTCCGGTCTGATCGCGGGAATGGGCGAGACCGACGCCGACCTGGTCGACGTCGTCTTCTCGCTGCGCGAGCTGGATCCCGACTCGGTGCCGGTGAACTTCCTGATCCCCATGGAGGGGACACCGCTCGCGAAGGACTGGCACCTCACGCCGCAGCGGTGCCTGCGCATCCTGGCGATGGTCAGGTTCGTGTGCCCGGACGTCGAGGTGCGGCTCGCGGGCGGGCGTGAGGTCCATCTGCGGTCGATGCAGCCGCTCGCCCTGCACCTGGTCAACTCCATCTTCCTGGGTGACTATCTGACCAGTGAGGGCCAGTCTGGCCAGACCGACCTCGACATGATCGCCGACGCCGGCTTCGAGGTGGAGGGAGCAGACACCAGGACGCTCCCCCGTCACCGCGCCCAGACGGCAGTCGGCTGCGGTTCGCACGACGGCGGCTGCGGTTCGCACGAGGGCGGCTGCGCTCCGTGCGGCGACACCGCCGAGGAGGCTCCTGAGCCGTCCCAGGCCATGGTGGCGCGTAAGGACCTGGTGGCGGTCCGCCGTCGCGGCGCGGGGACGGACCTCGCACCCAATGCCTGATCAGCTCCGCCCCGAAGAACTCCTCGCCCTGGACCGGGCCCACGTCTGGCACCCCTACGGCCCCATGCCGGGCCGGCAGGAGCCGCTGGTCGTGGAGTCCGCGTCCGGGGTGCGTCTCCGGCTCGCGGAACCCGCTCACGGCCATGACGAACTGGTGGACGGCATGTCGTCCTGGTGGTCGGCTGTCCACGGTTACAACCATCCGGTGCTCAACGAGGCCGCCCGCAGCCAGCTGGACCGGATGAGCCATGTGATGTTCGGCGGGCTGACGCACGAGCCCGCCGTCCGGCTGGCGGCCCGGCTGGTGGAGATCACGCCGGAGCCGCTGCAGCACGTCTTCCTCGCCGACTCGGGGTCGGTCTCCGTCGAGGTCGCGGTGAAGATGTGCCTGCAGTACTGGCGTTCGGCGGGCCGGCCCGCCAAGCACCGGCTGCTGACCTGGCGCGGCGGGTACCACGGGGACACCTGGCAGCCCATGTCGGTGTGCGACCCCGAGGGCGGGATGCACGAGCTGTGGTCGGGTTCCCTCCCCAGGCAGATCTTCGCGGACGCCCCTCCGGACGGCTTCGACGCCGAGCCGGACGAGGCCTACGCGAGGCACCTGCGGGAGCTGGTGGCCGCCCATGCCGATGAGCTGGCCGCGGTGATCGTGGAGCCGGTGGTGCAGGGTGCGGGCGGGATGCGCTTCCACTCCCCCGCGTATCTGCGGGTGCTCCGCGAGGCGTGCGACGAGAACGACGTACTGCTGGTGTTCGACGAGATCGCGACGGGGTTCGGCCGGACCGGACAGTTGTTCGCGGCCGGGCACGCTGGTGTTTCACCGGACGTCATGTGTGTCGGCAAGGCGCTGACCGGGGGCTATCTGACGCTGGCGGCGACATTGTGCACCTCGCGGGTGGCCGAGGGCATTTCCTGCGGAGACGTGCCGGTGCTGGCGCACGGTCCGACGTTCATGGGTAATCCGCTCGCCTCGGCGGTGGCCTGCGCGTCGGTTGATCTGCTGCTGGGCCAGGACTGGGAGCTGGAGGTGAAGCGGATCGGCACGGGTCTGCGGCAGGGGCTGGCAGAGGCCGTTGGTGTGCCGGGCGTGCGTGACGTCCGGGTGCTGGGCGCGATCGGGGTCGTACAGCTCGACCACGAGGTGGACATGGCCGCCGCGACAAGGGCCGCGGTCGGCGAGGGTGTGTGGCTGAGGCCGTTCCGCGATCTCGTGTACACGATGCCGCCCTATGTGACCGGTGACGACGACGTGGCACGGATCTGCCGGGCCGTGTGCGCCGCGGCGAAGGAGGGCTGAGATGACGATCCTCGTGGTGACCGGGACCGGCACCGAGATCGGCAAGACGATTGTGACCGCGGCGGTGGCGGCCGCTCACCGTGAACTGCGTGTCGCGGTTCTCAAGCCGGCCCAGACGGGTCTCGCCACGGGTGAGCCGGGGGACGCCGCCGAGGTGGCACGGCTGGCCGGCGCACATGTGACAGCCGTCGAACTGGCGCGCTTCCCGGAGCCGTTGGCACCTGAGACAGCGGCGCGCAGAGCGGGTCTCACACCCGTACGTCCGTACGAGATCGCCGAGGCCGCCCAGAAGCTGGCGACGGAGCATGATCTGGTGCTGGTCGAGGGCGCGGGCGGGCTGCTCGTCCGCTACGACGAGCAGGGGGCGACGCTCGCCGACGCCGCGCGGCTGATGGCCGCTCCCGTGCTGGTGGTCGCACCCGCGGGCCTGGGGACCCTCAATGCCACCGCGCTGACGGTGGAGGCACTGCGGACGCGAGGACTCGCGTGTCCCGGGGTGGTCGTGGGAAGCATGCCCGCCGAGCCCGACCTGGCCTCGCGGTGCAACATCGCCGACCTTCCGGTCGCGGCGGGCGTCCCACTGCTCGGCGCGGTACCGGCCGGTGCGGGGGCGTTGGACCCGGCCGACTTCCGCGCAGGGGCGGCGAGTTGGCTGGCGCCGGAGCTCGGCGGGAATCGACCGGCCGGATGAGCGGCTGAGCGGGGCCTTACGGGGGAGAATCTAAGGAGAGCCGTATCCACGTGCCCTCCGAGGAGGCCCGATCATGCGTCGGCGCAGCACACCTGTCCCCCGGGACGCGGTGCACCACCCGGTATTCGCCCGCTTCTACGCCCGGATGAGCGTGACCGCCGACATCAAGGGGGGTCTGGCGGCGCATCGCGACGAGCTCCTCACCGGCCTTTCCGGCCGCGTCATCGAGATCGGCGCGGGAAACGGTCTCAACTTCACGCACTACCCGGGGGCCGTGTCCGAAGTGGTGGCGATCGAGCCGGAGCGCAGCCTGAGGCAGCTGGCGGCGGGTGCGGGGCTGCGCGCGGAGGTGCCGGTCGATGTTGTGCCGGGCACGGCCGAGGCTCTGCCGGTCAAGAGCGAGGCGTTCGACGCGGCGGTGGCATCACTTGTCCTGTGCACGGTGCGCGACCTGCCCCGGGCACTTGCGGAGATCAAGCGGGTGCTCAGGCCAGGCGGTGAGCTGCGCTTCTTCGAACACACCCTGGCCCCCGGCCGTGCGCTGTCGACGGCCCAGCGGGCGGTGGACCGCACCTTCTGGCCGCTGCTTTTCGGGGGATGTCACACGGCGCGGGACACGGTCGCGGCCATCGAGGAGGCCGGCTTCGAGCTGGGGGTGTACCGACGCTTCCGCATTCCGGACAAGGGTGTCCAGCTGCCGCCTTCCTCGTGTGTGATCGGCGTGGCCCGCCGGTCCGTCGTGGTGGACCGGTCGGAGCGGGCGGGCTGAGGAGCTCAGGTCACAGGCTCCACCGCCGCAGCTCGTCGGCGATGGCCCGGACGTCTGCTTTGCCCTCCTTCACCAGCCTGGCCAGGTCACGCACCTGTTCGGGAGAGGTGATGACCTTCAGCCCTGAGGCGACCAGGTAGCCGTAGGCGACGGCGGAGGCGAACATCGCGTTGGAATGCTCGAGCGCGGGCACATGGAGGAGCAGCTGCAGCAGGGCGGCCGCCCGGGAATGCGGGTCGCTGTAGACGGGGCTGCCGAAGATCTCCGCTTCGTGCCGGCTGACGGCGGCGACGAGTGCACCCCAGTCGACCACCTGCGGATCGCCGGGCGTCTTGTGTTCGGCGACCATGAGCAGCCAGGAAAGGTCGATCTGCAGGTTCAACGGGTGCCTTCGCGCTCCGGGCCGAACTCCTCGGCGAACACCGACTCGTACTGCTTCATGAAGTCGGCTGCGGCCTCGACGAAGGTATGTCCGACCTCGCCCGCATCCTGCTTGACGAGTTCCTCTATGTAGCGGTTCACGCTCATCCCCCGCTGCAGGGCGCGCTGCCGCGCCGCCTCGGCGGTGGCCTCGTCCACTCGGACGTTCAGCTGTGTCTTGGGCACGGCATCACGCTAGCGCCTGTGCGCTAGCACTCGCAAGGGGAGCGGTGCGGCACACCGGCAGAACCCGGGTCGAACGAGCGGCGAGCGGGGGCGCACGGAGGCGAGCGAGGGCGTACGGAGGCGGGCGGGCGGTGATTCATCGTGGGGTTCTCGGATGTTCCGATGTTCCGATGTTCCGAGCCAGGGTGCTGCACCATTTCGACCGCTCTCCGGGCGTGCGGCCAGGCAGCCCGGCGGCCCGCCACGGGAGGCGCACTCCCACCGTCCGCTCCGGATGCGCGGCCTGGCGGCCGCCACGGGCTCCGGCCGCCGTCGGGGCGGCCTGGCTACGGGGCGAGGGGTCTCGTCGCCGCCTGCTGCGGATCCGGGCCGCCGTCGGGGCGGCCTGCCACGGAGCGGGACACCGTCGGGGCCCACGAAAGTGCTCGCCTTCCCCTCGATCGTTCTGATTGGCTCGGACCATGACTGATCTTGATATCCGCCTCGCCGCGCTGCCGGACATCGACGCCGTGCTGCGGTTCTGGCGCGAGGCAGCGGAGGGCACCAGCGTCACCGACGACCACGACGGAGTGGCACAGCTGATCCTGCGGGACCCCGAGGCCCTGATCCTCGCCGAACGCGACGGCCGGATCACCGGGACCGTCATAGCCGGTTTCGACGGATGGCGGTGCTCCGCGTACCGGCTCGCAGTGCACCCCGACTGCCGCCGGCAAGGGATCGCCACCGCGCTCATGGAGGCCGCGGAACGACGATTCGCCGCCCTGGGCGGGCGGCGGATCGATGCCATGGTCCTGGAGTCGAACGAACGGGCACATCGGACATGGAGCGCGGCTGGCTACCATCGCGAGGACCACTGGCGGCGCTGGATCAAGTCTCTGTGACCATGACCGGCGCCGCCGATGGCCCGTGACCAGCAGTAAACCGTCTACCGGACAGGGTATTTTGCCGATCCTTTACTATGGATCGTCGACCGTCCGACCCTTTCGAAAGGTGTGAGCGTCCGCCCATGGGCGAGCCCCCCAGTAGTAGATACCGCCGACATCGCGCAAACCTTCTGACCCTGCCCGATCATGGGACGGAGGTGAACCGATGACCGAAGTGCTCCTGCTCCTCGTGGCGGTACTGCTCTCCCTCGCCTGCGGCGTGTTCGTGGCGGCCGAGTTCTCTCTGACCACCGTGGAGCGCGGCGAACTCGAGCGGGCCGTCGAGCGTGGGGACCGGGGTGCGGCGGGAGCGCTCAAGGCCGTGCGCAGCCTCACCTACCAGCTCTCCGGCGCTCAGCTCGGTATCACCGTCACCAACCTGGTCGTGGGCATGCTCTCCGAGCCGTCCATCGCCAAGCTGATCCGAGGGCCGGTGGAAGCGACCGGGCTGTCGCCCGGCGTGTCCTCCTCGCTGGCACTCGTGATCGGCACCGCACTGTCCACCGTCGTCCTGATGGTGGTCGGCGAACTCGTCCCGAAGAACTGGGCGATCTCGTCCCCCCTCGCCGTCGCCCGGACTGTCGCCGCGCCTCAGCGCGCCTTCACTGCGGTCTTCCGGCCCTTCATCAGTCACCTCAACAACACCGCGAACCGGATCGTGCGGCGTTTCGGCCTGGAGCCGGCCGAGGAGCTGGCATCGGCCCGCAGCCCGCAGGAGCTGGTGGCCCTGGCGCGTCATTCCGCGAAGGAGGGCGCACTGGAGGCGGACACCGCCGAACTCTTCGTGCGCACCCTCAACCTGTCCGAACTGACCGCTGAGAACGTGATGACCCCCCGCGTCCAGGTCACCGCCCTCGAGGTGCAGGCGACCGCAGAGGACGTCGCGAACGCCACCCGCGCGACGGGCCTCTCCAGGTTTCCCGTCTACCGAGGCAGTCTCGACACGGTCGTCGGCGTCGCGCACATCAAGGACGTGCTGGCGATTCCGGCGGACCAGCGGCCCCGTAAGCGGGTGTCGGACATGCTGCGCGAACCGCTGCTGGTGCCGGAGACACTCACCGTCGACCGCCTGCTGGACAGGCTCTCCGGAAAACTGGCCATGGCGGTCGTCATCGACGAGTACGGGGGCACGGCGGGAGTCGTGACGCTGGAGGACATCGTGGAGGAAGTCGTCGGCGAGGTACGGGACGAGCACGACCCGCACGAGACCCCCGACCTGGCAGCCGCCGGTGAGGACGCGGACGGACGCACACTGTGGTCCGCCGACGGAGCGGCCCGCACGGACCAGCTCCGCACCATCGGGCTGCGGGTGCCGGACGGACCCTACGAAACACTGGCCGGGCTGGTGGCCACGGAGGTCGGCCGCATTCCGGTGGTCGGCGACACCGTCGAACTCACGGGCTGGCGTATCGACGTGGTGGACGCTTCGGGGCATCGCGCCGCTCGTGCGCTGCTGCACGCACCGCTGCCCGGCAGCGACGAGCCGGCGGAGGACGGACGATGACCGCCGTACAGCTCTTCATCGGCCTGCTGACCCTGGTCGTCAACGCCTTCTTCGTCGGCGCGGAGTTCGCCCTGATCTCCGTACGCCGCAGCCAGATCGAGCCCGAGGCCGAAGCCGGGGACAAGCGGGCCCGCAGCGTCATCTGGGGTCTCGAGCACGTGTCGGCACTCCTCGCGGCGGCTCAGCTGGGCATCACGCTCTGCACACTGGTGCTGGGTATCGTCGCCGAGCCGGCCATCGCCCATCTGCTGGAGCCCGTCTTCGACTCGGTGGGAGTGCCGCACGGGCTGGTGCACCCGATCTCGTTCGTCATCGCCCTGGCCGTGGCGACGTATCTGCACATGCTGCTGGGCGAGATGGTGCCCAAGAACATCGCGCTGGCCGAGCCCGCTCGCACGGCGCTGCTGCTCGGACCGCCCCTGGTGACCCTCGCCAGGGCACTGAAGCCGGTGATCTTCGCTATCAACGCCTTCGCGAACACCCTGCTCAAACTGCTGCGGGTGGAGACCAAGGACGAGGTCTCCGCAACCTTCTCCGACGACGAACTGGCACGTCTCGTCAAGGACGCCGAGGACTCCGGGCTCGTCGACGACCGCTCGGCGGACCGGCTGCGCCACGCGCTGGAACTGGGCCGCCGACCTGTCCAGGACGTACTGCTTCCGGTCGACAGGGTGCTGTACACGAGGGTGGGCACGACCCCGGAGGAGTTGGAAAGGCTTTCGCACGAGTCCGGCTTCTCCCGCTTCCCGGTGATGGACAGCGAGCAGCGCATCATCGGATACCTCCACGTGAAGGACGCCCTGGACGCGGCGCCGCGGGATGTGCCGTTCCCGGTTTCGGCCCTGCGGCCGATCGCCCGGGTGCGTGCGGCGACACCGCTGGACGACGTGCTGACCGCACTGCGGCGCAGCCGTACGCATCTGGCGGCCGTACTCGACGAGGACGGCAGGCTGGCGGGCATGATCACGATGGAGGACGTGCTGCGTGAGCTGGTGGGGAGGCCACAGGCCCGCTGACCTCGCCGTCGGGTGAGGGCCAGGAGGAGGTGCGTGGCCACCGCCGCGCCCCTCCTCCGCCACGTCAGGCCGCCACGCCGCGTCCCTCCTCCGCCACGTCAGGCCGCCACGCCGCGCCCCTCCTCCGCCACGTCAGGCCGCCACGCCGCGCCCCTCCTCCGCCACGTCAGGCCGCCACGCCGCGCCCCTCCTCCGCCACGTCAGGCCGCCACGCCGCGCCCCTCCTCCGCCACGTCAGGCCGCCACGCCGCGCCCCTCCTCCGCCACGTCAGGCCGCCACGCCGCGCCCCTCCTCCGCCACGTGGGACCGACCCGCCGCGCCCCTCCTCCGCCACGTGGGACCGACCCGCCGCGTCCCTCCTCCGTGTTCCAGCAGCCCTCTGGTCCCGCGTTGCCGTCGCTTCGACTGCCCTCGGCAGCGGGCCGCCGTCGCGGTACGATCGACGGCGCCATGGAATTGAATGCCTCCTACACCAGTCTCGTCGCGGTCGGCGACTCCTTCACCGAGGGCATGTCGGATCGGCTGCCCGACGGTTCGTACCGCGGCTGGGCCGACGTCCTCGCGGCCCGTCTCGCGGCCCGCACTCCGGGGTTCCGGTATGCCAATCTCGCCGTACGGGGAAAGCTCATCGGCCAGATCGTGGACGAGCAGGTCCCGGTCGCCGCAGCCCTGCAGCCGGATGTGATCACGCTCGTCGGCGGGCTCAACGACACCCTGCGGCCGAAGTGCGACATGGGCATGGTCCGCGGCCGGCTGGAGGAGGCGGTGGAGCTCCTCGCGCCGTCCTGCAAGACCCTGGTGCTCATGCGTAGCCCCGGCCGCAACGGTCCGGTGATGGAACGCTTCCGTCCGCGTATGGAGGAGCTGTTCTCGCTGGTCGGCGACCTGGCCGAGCGCCACGGAGCGCTGGTGGCCGACCTGTACGGCGCGCCGTCGCTGGGCGATCAGCGGATGTGGGACGTCGACCGACTGCATCTGACGGCCGAGGGGCACCGCAGGGTCGCGGAGGCGGTGTGGCAGACGCTCGGGCTGCCCGCGGAGAGTGACTGGCAGACCCCGATGCCCGTGTCCGCGCCCGCGCGGTGGGCGCAGCGGCGGATCGACGACGTCCGGTTCGCCCGGCAGCATCTGATGCCTTGGATCGGGCGGCGCCTGACCGGGCGCTCGTCCGGCGACGGCCGGGCCGGTGCACAGTTCGACGCGGAGTCTGGGAAGGCGTTCTGGATCTCTCCCGAGGACGTGGCCACCCCCGGACCGGTGACGGGCTGGCGTCGGATGGACGGCTGACCGCCGCTCTCACAGGGCCTCTCAGAGCAGGCCCGTCACCGTCACGGTGATGCGTGCCGATGCGGCCTCCCTGGGGAACATCCCCGACAGACATGCCGCGACCGCCTTACGCGTACCTCTGGCGACGTCGACGGCCCGCGCCTCGCCCAGCACCACGATATGCACATCGATGTCCCACGGGCGTTCCCGCCCCCGCCGCTCCGGCTGACCCTCAGCCCGGAGATGCGCGCCGCGTCGGCCTGCCTCGTGCCGGACAGTGCGGAGCGCACCTGTTGTGCCACTCCCGGCTTGAGGAAGGCGACGCCCTCCACGCCAAGCACCGCTCGGGCCATTGCCTCCATGAGCGCCGTGTGCGCCGTACCGGTCACCGGCTCCCCCCTCCCTCGGGTCCGTCAGTCACGTCGAGCAGGTCGGTGATCCGGATGTCGATGCCGTTCAGAGCCAGTCCCAAAGCGGTGTCGGCGGCAACCAGAACGCGGTGGCGGACCTCTTCGGCGAGTTCCTGCAACTGCGCCGAGGCGGGGCGTGGATCTCGAGACGTACGCCGATGAGTGGTGCCTCCTGCTCCGGAAGGCGCTCGATGGTGATTCTGCAGGACCCCGCGCGAACACCCTCGACGCTCTGCCGGCGGTCCTGCCCCGCCATGCCGCTGCGGGGCTCCTACGACACACCCCGCGGATCAGGGCACACCCGGAGCTCTGCGGTCGCCCGTTCTCGACGTCCGAACGGCACACCGGAACCTTCTCGACGGGGCGAAAGTTGCACAGAGGGAGCGTGCTCTGTCCGGAGGCCGAGGGAAGCATGACTCACCCACGCTTCCAGTCATGCCTGTAGGGGTCGAACGATGGGACATCTCACCGTCGCCGACCTGATGACGCCGTCGGTCATCAGCGTCCAGCGCGGCACCACATTCAAGGAAATCGCCCGTCTGCTCAGTGAGTCCGACGTCACCGCTGTGCCTGTCGTGGACGACCGGGGGCGTCCGGTCGGCGTCGTCTCCGAAGCCGACCTCCTGCGAAACCGCTCTGCGGGCGGCGCACGGGACGCCGGCGCACTGATGAGCCACCCTGCCGTCACCGCTGAGCCCGGGTGGAACGTGGTGCACGCGGCTCGGGTGATGGAGGAGCAGCGGGTCAAACGGCTGCCCGTGATCGACTACGAGGGCTGCCTGGTCGGCGTCCTGAGCCGCAGCGATCTCGTCCAGGTCTTCCTGCGCCGGGACCGCGCGATCCAGGAAGAGATTCTCGAAGAGGTGGTGACCCGGACACTTCGGCTCAGTCCTTCCTCGCTGAACGTGGAGGTGTCCGAGGGGCTTGTCACTCTGAGCGGCACCGTGCAGAGCCATGACACCGTGGCGGTGCTCCTGCGTCTGTGCCAGAGCGTCGACGGTGTGGTGGACGTCGTCGACCGTCTCTCACACGGGGCTCCTTCGGAGGACGTCCGGTCCGGCCTCGCTCCGGTCACGGCAGGAGAGGAAGAAGAAGCCTCCGCTCACGCGTCACAGGAGAAGCGGTCATGAGTGTGGGCCACAGCGGCTCCGTGGACTCCTCCGAACACCTCATCCCTGGCCGGGCTCCCGGCCGGTGACGCCGGGTGTGCGTCCGGCGGGCAGCACGGCCGGGCCGGTTCCCCCGCCCGGGTGACGGACCGAAGCCGCCGCGCGCCCTGTCTGCTCAGGGTGCCTGCGTCGCCAGTAGGGGTTCTCGTGGGACAAGCGGCTGGTAACCCTGCCGTACATGCCGAACGTCGCGATGACCAGGCCCATGACGAAGCTGAACATCACGTTGGCCATGCCGAAATCGAGGATGTTGACAGTTCGGTCCAGCACGAAGATGTGGACGAAGCCGCTCAGGACGAAGAGCCCTCCGACCGTCATGTTGAGGGTGGAGGCGAAGTTGCCTCCGATGACGGCCCCGACGAGCAGGGCCAGTCCCACCACCGTGGAGATGACGCTGAGCGTCGTGTTGGTGGTCATGCCCGCGACTGTGTCCCCGGCCGTGTCGAAGGGGGTGAGGGCATCGGCGAAGCCCAGGACGGCGAAGGCGAGCAGGATGAGGCCGCAGACAGCGGCTCCGTAGCGGTAGACGGTCGCCAGGTGGTGATCGAGGGGAAGTTCGTCTCGAAGCTTCATGTCCTTCCTTCTGTCGGTCCTGCCCGTACGGATGCCGACATGCCGACATGTCACCCGTAAGCCCCCTCGCCCGGTCCGGGCGAAGGGGGTTGGCGGACCTCGAGTACGCCCGACCGGGCCGTTGTGACGACGCCGTGCATCCGACAGCCTCCTCCCGCCAGAACTGGGTGTGGGGGCGGGGGTACAGGATGAGCACACAGCAGGAGACACCCATGCATCACGCGGCGACGGAAGCAACACCCGTGGTCCCGGTCCCGTCACACAGCGGCACCGCGACGGGACACCTCGCCGCACGGGTCGGGGCCGAGCGGGAGGTGAAGTGTTCGTGAACACCGACGGACAGAAGACGCCGGAGCGACTGAATTGCCTGGTCGCAGGCGCGTCCGGGTACATCGGCGGTCGTCTTGTGCCTGAGTTGCTCAAAGCGGGCCACACGGTTCGGTGCCTGGCCCGTTCCCCCGAAAAGCTACGCGACCACCCTTGGGCCGGGGAGGTCGAGTCGGTCGGCGGAGATGTCACCGACGCCGCAGCCGTCGCTGCGAGCTTGCGCGGAATCGACGTGGCCTACTACCTGGTGCACGCTCTCGGCACCGGTTCCGGTTTCGAGGACACCGATCGCCGAGCGGCACGGATCTTCGCCGAGCAGGCACAGGCCGCAGGGGTGCGGCGGATCGTGTATCTCGGCGGACTCACTCCGAACGGGATCCCGGAGCGCGATCTGTCGCCGCACCTGCGTTCCCGTGCCGAGGTGGGCCGCATCTTCCTGGAGGCACCCGTTCCTGCCACGGTGCTCAGGGCAGCGGTGGTCGTCGGCTCGGGATCGGCCTCGTTCGAGATGGTGCGCCACCTCACCGAACGCCTGCCGGTCATGTTGACTCCGAGCTGGGTGAGCACTCGCACCCAGCCCATCGGGGTCCGCGACGTACTCCACTACCTGGTCGGCTCAGCCACAATGCCGGCACATGTGGACCGCGCGTTCGACATCGGCGGGCCGGACGTTCTCACTTACCAGGAGATGATGCGCAGGTACGCCCGAGTCGCCGGGCTAAGACGTCGGCTCATCGTGCCGGTACCGCTCCTCACTCCGAGGCTGTCCAGTCACTGGATCGGTCTCGTCACCCCCGTGCCCGCTTCCGTCGCCCGGCCGCTGACCGAGTCCCTGCGTCACGAGGTCGTCTGCGACGAGCACGACATCGCTCTCTATGCCCCGGACCCCCCGGGCCGGCCACTGCCGTTCGACAAGGCACTGGATCTCGCTCTGCGCCGTGTCCGGGAGGCCGAGCACACCACACGCTGGTCATCCGCCGCTGTGCCGGCGGCACCCGGCGACCCCCTGCCCACCGATCCTGGATGGGCCGGCGGCAGCCTTCACCAGGACGAGCGGCAACTCCCGGTGGGCACGCCCCGGGAGTCGCTGTGGAAGGTCGTCGAGGCTGTCGGCGGCGGCAACGGCTGGTACTCCTTCCTGCTCGCCTGGGCGGTCCGGGGCTGGTTGGACCGCCTGGTCGGCGGCGTAGGACTGCGTCGCCGACGCCGGGATGCCGAGCACCTGCGTGTGGGCGACTCACTGGACTTCTGGCTTGTCGAGGAGATCGGACCGGGCCATCTGCTGCGGCTGCGCGTCGAGATGCGGCTGCCCGGCCTCGCCTGGCTGGAGACGTACGCCGAGAGGTGCGACGGGCGAGTGACCCGCTACCGCCGGCGTGCCGTCTTCCACCCGCGCGGCCTGCTGGGCCACGTCTACTGGTGGATCATCTCCCCGTTCCACTCGGTCGTCTTCGCAGGGAAGGCCCGGAACATCACACAGGCCGCCGCGAAGGGCATGTGCGCGCCGGCGAACGAAGCCCGCACCGGCCGCCGGAGGCGCGCTCACGCAAGGTCACGGAACCGCCCGGCTCAAGCAAGGTCACGGAACCGCCCGTGACGTGAATGCCGGACAACGACCCGTGGGGCTTGACGGGTGCCCGGCCGGACCGTCGCGGCTCGGAACGGCGCGTCACCGCGCGACGTCGTCCCGGCCGCCGGGCACGCCCCTGGCCCGGCGGCCACGGCCTCCGACCCCATAGGCGTCGAGCAGGGACTCGGCCGTCGCCGCGATCGAATACCGGCTGGTCACCACGTCCCTTCCCACGGCGGCGAGCCGACGGCGGTCAGCTGCGGGAAGGGTGATCATGCGGAGCAGTCCTTGGGAGAGTCTCTCCTCGGAGGAGGTGTCCAGGACGACTCCGCTGACGCCGTCATGGAGGTACTGGAGCAGACCGCCCCGCCCGGGGCCGGCGGTGGGCATGCCTGCCTCCATCGCCTCGAGCAACGCGAGCCCGAACTCCTCCTCGGAACTCGGACACACGTACCACGCCGCGAGGACTCCATGGTCCGGGTCTGCCAAGGCGTGCTGGAAGCACCGCACCGTTCGGTTGGGCAGTGCGGGCAGAACGGCCAGCCGGGAGGCAGCCTTCGGATGGCCGTCCAGCGCCTCCCGGATACGGTGCCGCATGTCCCGCTCGTGTTCGTTCTCCATGGCCGGCGAGCCGCCTACGAGGACCAAGGTCGACCGCATGCACAAGCCGGACGTGATCCAGGCGCGTACGAGCGTGTCCTGCTGCTTGGCCGCGTGCATGCGGCCGACGCACAGGAACAGAGGCAGATTTCTGTCCTCCGCCCCCAGGGAGTCCTCCCGGTCCGCACGCGCGAACAGAGTGGAAAGCAGGTCGCGCCGGCGGCGCTGCTCGTCCTCTCCGGGCCGGTAGGGGGCGATCCCCTCCGCGAGGGCGACCGGCCCGGACCCTCCGTTCATCTTGGCCAGTTGGGGAAAGTGATGCACCAACTCGTCCCGGCCGAAGCGCCCGGCACCGATCACGGTGTCGGCACGCTCCACCAGGCGGTCCCCGACAAAGATGCGGTGCAGGTCACCGCGCAGTTTCCCGATCTCGGCCAGTTGGTGGTCCGTTTGCCAGGAGGCCAGCCGGGTCGCGGCCTCCCGGTGCGGATCGGGGGTGGCGGTGAACACCACGTGCGCTCCGAGGCGCTCGGCCGCCTCGGCCAGAGCGAGGCTGCCGTCGTCCGCGCAGCGCACGTGCATCACCTGGGGCCGACGAGGAAGGGCGCCCAACAGCCGCTCCGCCCACCAGGCGAGCGCGGGCCGGTGGAGATGCATCTGCGAAGAATCCGGAAGTCCGCGTGAGTCCACCGGCAGACGCACGATCCAGTGCCCGGGTACCCGCTCGTACAAGGTCCGTCCGTCATCGGTCATTGCATCGCGCGCCGCCAGGACCACCGTGACCACCGACGCGATCTCGTCGAGGCCGGCCAGATGGTCCCCCAGGCCGCCGACGAGGACTCCGAGGCCGCCGCTCGGCCCTCGGCCGGGCGTTTCCAGGTCACCGAGAAGCATTGCCTGGGCCACGACCACCCCCTCTCCCACGGGTGAGGTGATGTGAGGGTGCGGAGGCGTGAGCAGCAGCCGTTCGTAACCGTCCGCCGCGCTGTCGGGGCCGGGCAGGAACGGAGCCCCTCCAGGCAGAGCGTGCAGGTGGCGCAACGCGGCGTGCCGCCCGGCCCGGCTGCCGCAGTTCGCAGCGAGCTCAGCCGTCTCAACGGGGCTGAGAGGCCGCAGCGCCGCGGCCGTGGCCAGGTCGAACAGCAGTGCCGTGGACGGTCCGTCGATGTCGGGGCGGGTCAACAGTGCCCTGAGCGCCGATTCCGCGTGCCGTGAGCCGTAGCGACAGACCGATCCCGGCCACATCTCGGACACCACGGCGCCGCCCCTCAGGCCGGCGTTCCGGTAGGCGAGCAGGATTTCGGGGGCAACCGGCACGGCCAGCCGGCACGCCCGGCGCAGGGAGGCCGTCAGATGGTCGGACCGGCTCAGCCGGGCAGCGCTCCCGGCCGGGCCGGGAGCGGAACCTGCCTCGATCCCGCCGAGGCGAAGCCCTGCTGCCGGTGACACGATCGTGGACGAGTGCCCGAACTCCGCCTCCAGCAGGCGCTCCGCGTACGCGGGCTCGCTCTGCCCTCGTCCTGTGTGCGCCCCCTTCCAACCGTGGCCCGCGAAGAAGGCGGTCCGGGCGTCCACCAGCGGATTCCGTACCCTGCGGACGAGCGGGGCGGACAGATCGGAAACGAAGGACACAGACATCTCCTGTCGAGGGACCATAACCATGATTCGCTCTCCGCCCCTCGTTCGGATGCACATCGGCCGCCCGGTGTTTCGGACCTGCGTTGCGCGCTTCGACGGCCATCGCAGCTGCTGCCGTCCGAGGTCCCCGTGCTCGGGCCCATCCCCTGTTCCCGTTCTCGGGCTCGTCCCCGTCCTCGTCCTCGTCCTCGGCCTCGGCCTCGGGCCGGCCGGAGCAGTCCGGCGGGACCGGCCAAGCGCCCGGCGGACGAGGCCGATGACGACGCCGTGGTGCGTGCGCACAGGGCCGCAGTTGCGGGGTGCCTGGGCAATGGAAACCGCCCGGCGCGGGGACAACCGCCCTCGCGGAACGAGCCGCCACTCTCAGCTCAGACGCCCGGCGGACTGCTACCTGGCCACGAGTGACTCCAAAGCTCTGACGGCCTCGGCAAGCCCAGGTGGATGCGGAAGGCCCCGCGAGCTCTGTCCTGCCCAGCCAGGGCCGAGGGCGAACACGACCGGCTTCATGCGGGCGCCCCGCGCACCCCACTCGATCGCGGCGACGTGCCTGGCGAGCGGCGCACTCGCAGTGCTGCGGGACTGCGCCCACAGTCCGACCGCTACCGGCCCCGTTCTCCGCACCGCGGCGACGAGCGACTCGACAGGCAGCGCGGCCCCGAACATCCGGACGAGCAGACCGCGTTCGGTCAGTACAGCGGTGAGCGCCTCCAGGGCCAGCGTGTGATTCTCCCCCGGAACACAGGCAAGGATCGTGGTGGCGCCGCGCGGACCCGGAGCGGTCGGTGGAGCATGGCGTCGCAGTGCTCCGGAGACGTGCCAGGACAAGAAGTGCTCGACCTCGACATACCTATCACCCGAAGCCTCCCACTTGCGGCCGACCGCCTGCAGCGTCGGCATGATCAGCTCCGTCCAGGCGTCGACCAGACCGTATTCCCTGATCGCCGCACCAAGCAGCTCGTCCAGGGCGGCTGTGTCGAGACGCAGGGCTGCGCGGGCCATTCCCTTGCATTCCTGACGTACGCCGCCCAGCCGAAGGCCACTGCCGGCACGACTTCGCCCGCTCGCGGCCGGTGGTGATATGGGGTGAGTCTCGGACTGCGACGGGAGCACGAGGGGCTTGGAGTCCTCGAGCACCAGCCTGGCGGCCTCCGCGGGCGGCAGTCCGGCCCCGGTCAGGGCACACATGCTCCGCAGGCGCGCGAGATCGATTGCGGTCCAGCGGCGGTGTCGGCCATCGGCACGTGTACGGGGACCGAGCCCGTAGCGACGGTCCCACGACCGGATCGTGGTGGGGGCGACCCCGAGACGCCTCGCCACCTCACCGGTGGTCAGGCCACCGTCGCGCAGGGCGTCGCCGCCCTCTTCCCAACCGCTGCCCGATGCCACACCGCAGCATACGACGCACAATCGACGCATGTTGTGTGCATCACTCCTGCTCCCGAAAATTGCTGAGGCCAGGCGGCTCGCGTCGCCGGTCACGCAGCGGTCTCGGCCCGCTCGACACCGAGCCCTGGATGCCGGGAGGAACAGGCATGAGCACGTGCACGCGATCCGACGATCCCTCACCACCCCCTGTACGGAACCGGGCCGAGGATCGACTGGATTTCGGCCGGCGTCTCACGGAGGAGGCGTTCGCGGCCGTGTACCGGCATTGGGGTGCAATCGTCCACGCGATGGCGACCCGCTCGCTGGGCGACACGCACGAAGCGGAGGACGTGACCCAGCAGGTCTTCCTCGGCGCCTGGCGTGGGCGAGCAGGCTTCCGTCCGGACCGAGGTTCTTTCGGGGCCTGGCTGATCGGTATCGCACGCAGGAAGATCATCGATGCTCTGGCAGCCCGGAACAGGAGGCTGAGCCTGATCGACTCGATGGGCGACGCCGTCGACGCGCACGGGCTCCGGCAGGAACCTGATGACGTGCTGGACCGCGTACTCCTGGTCGAGGCGCTGTCACGTCTCCCGGATCACCAACGCCAGGTCCTGTGCCTGACCTTCTGGGCGGACCTGACCCAGGCTCAGATCTCCGACTTCACCGGGATGCCTCTGGGCACCGTCAAGAGCCATGCACGGCGGGGCCTGCACCAACTGCGTGAGGAAATCGATGGTCGAACTGACGAGTACGTGACATAGAACCATCGACGCATAGGACCATCGACACCACCCGAGCCCTGCTCCGCCTCGTCCGAAGGCGAGCCGAGGTAGCGTTCGCCGCACTCAGCGCCGACACCTGCCGCGAACCCCGGGACACCCGAAGCGCAGCGAAGGCGACCGCGCCCGGCGGCGGACCGAGATCGCGCAGGCACATGACGGGCGATGGTGGGGCTCGTGGTCGTGGGCGGGACGACGACCCCGTTGAGACCAGCAGAAGATCCTCTCGACGGCCAGTAGCGGGGTGTGGCCTCGGAGCCCTTTGCGACCTGGGGTTCGTAGCGCTCCCTGGCAGAAGGTGGAGGCACCGCCGTTGCGCCTCATGGTGGCAGCAACCCCTGCTGGCCCCGGCCTTCGAGAAGGATCTCTGGCGTGCCGCGTCTTCGCAGGCAGGGGACGAGCCGGCGGTTGCACCCCTCGTCGCCCAGGAGATGGGCGGGCCGGGTGCGAGGTGGACCGGGAACCGGTCGGCGCACTCCGATTCACTCCGGTTCACTCCGGTTCGATGCCGCTCAGGAACGGCAGTCCGACCCGCAGGACCGCACGCGGTTTCGGCTCAGGTGTCCGCGGATGCGACGCGCGCCGGTGACAGGTCCGCCGGGTACGAGAGCTCAGAGGACGTGTCACGCAGCAAAGGTGAGCACATACGTGGCGCCCTGCACCATGACGGCACCGACCCCGCTGAGGTCTGTCCCACTCGGAAGGCGTCAGTGTGGACCCGCCGCACATGACCAGCCCCATCGAGGCACCACCGCTCCTCGCGCGCTTGGACAGGGACCTTCTGTCGAACAAGTACTCGAACCAGTTCCCTGGTGTCCATCTCGCACACCCGAGGCAACCTGAGCGACAGATAGTGCTTGACCTGGAGCTTCCTACATAAGGCAGACGGTTCGGAAGTCATATGGACGCCCGGTAAACTCGGGACACGTGACTGCTGTGTCTGCGAAGCCTCGCATCCCCAATGTCCTGGCCGGCCGCTATGCCTCTACGGAGCTGGCCGTCCTCTGGTCCCCCGAGCAGAAGGTGAAGCTGGAACGTCAGCTGTGGCTGGCGGTGCTGCGCGCTCAGAAGGACCTCGGGATCGAGGTGCCCGACGCGGCGCTGGCCGACTACGAGCGTGTGATCGACCAGGTCGACCTCGCATCGATCGCCGAGCGCGAGAAGGTCACCCGGCACGACGTGAAGGCTCGGATCGAGGAGTTCAACGCTCTCGCCGGCCACGAGCAGGTGCACAAGGGCATGACCTCCCGGGACCTCACCGAGAACGTCGAGCAACTGCAGATCCGCCTCTCGCTGGAGCTGATGCGCGACCGTACGGTGGCGGTCCTGGCGCGACTCGGCAAGCTCGCGGCGGAGTACGGCGAACTGGTCATCGCGGGCCGCTCACACAACGTCGCCGCGCAGGCGACGACGCTCGGCAAGCGCTTCGCCACCGCCGCGGACGAGCTGCTGGTGGCGTACGGGCGGCTGGAGGACCTGCTGGGCCGCTACCCGCTACGGGGCATCAAGGGGCCCGTCGGTACGGCGCAGGACATGCTGGACCTGCTCGGCGGAGACGCGGGCAAGCTCGCCGACCTGGAGCAGCGCATCGCAGGGCACCTCGGCTTCGCGCACGCCTTCACCTCCGTCGGTCAGGTCTACCCCCGTTCCCTCGACTACGACGTCGTGACCGCACTGGTGCAGCTGGCCGCCGCACCCTCTTCGGTCGCCAAGACCATCAGGCTGATGGCCGGACACGAGCTGGTGACCGAGGGCTTCAAGCCCGGCCAGGTCGGCTCCTCGGCGATGCCGCACAAGATGAACACCCGCTCCTGCGAGCGCGTCAACGGCCTGATGGTGATCCTGCGCGGCTACGCGTCGATGACGGGTGAGCTGGCGGGCGACCAGTGGAACGAGGGCGATGTGTCCTGCTCCGTGGTCCGCCGTGTCGCTCTGCCGGATGCCTTCTTCGCATTCGACGGTCTGCTCGAGACCTTCCTCACCGTGCTCGACGAGTTCGGTGCGTTCCCCGCGGTCGTGGCGCGTGAGCTCGACCGCTACCTCCCCTTCCTCGCCACGACCAAGGTGCTGATGGGTGCGGTGCGGGCCGGAGTCGGACGCGAGGTCGCGCACGAGGCGATCAAGGAGAACGCTGTTGCCTCGGCTCTTGCCATGCGGGAGCAGGGCGCGGAGCGCAACGAGCTGCTGGACAAGCTGGCCGCGGACGAGCGGATCCCGCTCGGCCGCGGTGAGCTCGATGACCTGATGGCGGACAAGCTGTCGTTCACCGGCGCGGCGGGCGACCAGGTCACCGCCCTGGTGTCGAGGATCGAGGAGATCACAAAGCAGCACCCGGAAGCCGCCGCGTACGCCCCCGGCTCGATCCTCTGACGGTCGGCCGCGTACCTTCGGCCATGTGACCCCCGAAGAGCTGCTCGCCGCCCGCGACCGCGTCGTACCCGACGTGGTCGCGGGTGGTCTGCGTGTACTGTTCTGCGGCATCAACCCGAGCCTCATGACTGCCGCCACGGGTCACCACTTCGCCCACCCGGGTAATCGGTTCTGGCCCGTGCTGCACCGGTCAGGGTTCACCCTCAGGCAGCTGAAGCCGTCGGAGCAGGACCAGCTGCTCGGATTCGGCCTGGGCATCACCAATGTGGTGGCCAGAGCCACGGCTCGGGCGGACGAGCTCGACGCGGAAGAATTCCGTGAGGGCGGCAGATTGCTGTCGGCCAAGGTGGAAGAGCTGGCCCCTCTGTGGCTGGCGGTCGTCGGCGTCACCGCTTATCGCACCGCCTTCGGCGATCGCGGTGCGCGGATCGGCCCTCAGGAGCGGACCGTCGGCGGTGCGCGTGTCTGGGCGTTGCCCAACCCGAGCGGCCTGAACGCGCACTGGACGGTCAGCACCATGGCGGACGAGTACGCCCGCCTGTCGGCGGCGGTCGGCCGGAAATCCTCCGGCTAGGCAGCTCTCCTCCCCCGATCCCGCAGGAGCTGATGTGGCCCTGCTGGAGGACTGCTGCGGGATTACTGTGGCCGGGGCGCCGCATAAGCGGACTCTCTTGCCTCTCAGGGCGGGTCGACCACGGTGACCAGGACTCCCAACTCGCAGGCCGGCCCGTCATCCTCCTGGTAGAGCACCACGGCAATCCACCGTCCTTCCGCACGCCATAGTTGCAGATACTCGCATCCCGCCACTGGTTCGGCCCAGGGTTCCGCTATCGCCTCCCCCGCCATCATCCGTTCCTGCGCACTCCACAGGCTGACGACCTGTGGTTCGCCCCAGCGCAGGGTGAGCAGCGTGAGCAGCGCGTCGTGTTCCGCCAGACACTGCACTCGGCGTTCCAGCTGGTCCGCCCCGTCTCCTTCCTCGTGCCCGTCCTCGCTCAGGAGGAGTGCCGTGTGGTATCCAGGTCCGCTGACTCCCGAGCCCGACGGAACGCGCGCCGTGGGGAAGTCTTTGATGCGCATCCCGTCGATGAGGCGGAGGTGATGTGCGGTGGTCATACCGTCAGTAAACCTGCTGGCACTGACACATGGCCCCGCCAGGCACTACCCAGCCTCCCGAAGTGCGGATGTCGGCCACCCGAACTGCGGGCAGCAGAGCCGTGCCCCCGCTCGGCCGCAGTGGCTGACTCAGGCGTCCCGCTTCCGTAGGGTCCACCAGCCTGCGACCAGTGCGGCAGACGCCCACCCCGCAGTGACGGCCAGCCCCGTCCACGGTCCCAGGCTTCCCTCGTGTTGGCTGCGGAGCACCAACTGTCCTGCCTGGTCAGGCAGATACTGTGCGGCGCCTCCTGCTATTTCGCCGACCACGAGGGAGACGATCAGGATGAAGGGGATGAGCAGACTCAGTGCGGCGACAGCGCTGCGCAATACCGCGGTCAGCCCCGCTGAGAGCAGGGCCATCAGAGCGAGGTACAGGCCACCACCGAAGGCTGCGCGCAGGGCACCTGGTTCCCCCAGACCGATCGTGTACTCGCCCATGAACAATTGCCCCACCAGAAACGCGGCAAAGCTGGTGATCAGCCCCACGACCAGGGCGAGCCCACCGATCGTCGCCATCTTGGCGAAGTAGAACAGGCTGCGACTGGGGACGGCCGTGAAGGAAATCCGCAGGGCTCCGTTCAGGAACTCGGACGACAGAGCGCTCGCGCCGAAGCAGATGGCCGCGATCTGACCGAAGTTCAGCGCATAGAACGCGGAGAAAAGCAGGTCCTTACCCGGATTATCCGCCTCTGCCTGCCCGACTGTGGAAGAGGCGAGCACGGTGACGGAGATGGTCGCGGCGAAGACCGCTATGAGGGAACCGGCAACGGACCGCACCGACTTGATTTTGATCCATTCGGAGTGCAGCACCGCAGTCGTCGACATGGCCATGGCGATCAGGCCTCCTGACCGATGGAGGAGGACGTGACGGCGGCGAATTCCGTCTCGGCCGCCGTGAGATCCAAGTAGGCCTCCTCCAGCGTGGCCTGCTCAGCGATGAGTTCGAGAAGCGGGATGCCCTCGAAGGCGGCCAGGGCCCCGATTTCCTCCGCCGTGGCTCCGTCGACCGACCAGCGCCCGTCGTCGCCCTGCACCGGCTCGTACCCTTTACGGATCAGCGCATCTCGCATCCGCGTGGATTCGGTCGTACGGAGCCGGACACCGGGCCGGCTGCGGGAAGCGAGGAACTCGCGCATCGGCATGTCGACAAGGAGCCTGCCCTTACCGAGGACCACCAGGTGGTCGGCGAACGAAGAGGTCTCATTCATCAGGTGGCTGGAAACCAGGACCGTACGGCCTTCGTCGGCCAGCTTCCGCATCAGCTCCCTGATCCAGACGATGCCTTCCGGATCCAGTCCGTTCGACGGTTCGTCCAGCATCACAACCTCCGGATCGCCCAGAAGTGCAGCGGCGATACCGAGCCGCTGTCTCATTCCGAGGGAGAAGGTCTTGATCCGCCGCCCACCGACCGGGCCGAGACCGGCTTTCACGAGCACCTCTTCGACCCTGGTGACGGCTATACCGTTGCTCGTGGCGAGCGCGAGCAAGTGATTGCGGGCGGTGCGCGAGCCATGTGCCGCCTGAGCGTCGAGCAGCGCGCCGACTCGGCGCAGCGGATTGTCCAGAGAGGCGTAGGGCTGTCCACCGATCGTGGCGGAGCCGCCGGTCACCCGGTCCAGACCGAGGACCAGGCGCATGGTGGTGGACTTGCCCGCGCCGTTGGGCCCGAGGAAGCCGGTCACCCGGCAGGGCCGCACGCTGAACGTGAGGTGGTCCACCGCGCGGGTGGCTCCGTAGTCCTTGGTGAGCTCATGCACATCGATGCTGGTCATGACCTCAGCCTGGCCCTCGGTCCCGGTCGGCCGCCTCCCCCGCCCGAGTGGTTCGTCTCCCTCTCTCGGGGGAGCCGTTCCCCGTTCCGCCCTGACACGATGGCGGCATGCGCCGCTTCTTCTCAATGCTGGCCAGGCCGGCCACGTACTGTCGCTGGCTGCACCTGCTCATTCCGGCAGCCGTAGGCAGCGTGTGGCTTTTCATCTCCCCCAGCAAGCCGTGGATGCCATTCGTCTTCGCGATACCTGTCGGGCTGCTGCCGGCGATGCGTCTGGCCGAAGGGGTTCAGGCGCAGCTGCTGCTCACACCCGAGCAGCGTGGCCGCCCCGACGCCGCGATCTCCACGGGTCCTGCCACGACTTGGGCAGCCCGGTGGCGAACAGTCGCCTGGCTGGAGGTGCGGCTCGCGCTCGCGACAGTGACATGCTTCGCAACGGTCTGGCTGTCGGCGACGGCGGTCGATCTCGTACGAGGTTCGTTCGGCACGGGTCCGAGCGATGTCTGGCTGGCCGGCGGTATCGCGCCCGGCTGGTGGTGCGCACTGCTCGCACCCCTGCCGGTGCTGATACTTCTCGGGTTGATCGTCCTGTGCGGTGAATTGGCAGCGGCAGCGGCGCGCGGGCTGCTGGGCCCGTCGCCGACCGAGCGGATGACCGCTTTGGAGAAGCGCACCGAACAGTTGCTGGAGCGTAACCGCATAGCACGCGAACTGCACGATTCGATCGGGCATGCCCTGACGGTCGCGGTGGTACAGGCAGGAGCTGCCAGAGCAGCGGGAAACCCGGAGTTCACCGCGCGGGCACTCGCTGCGATCGAGGAGACGGGACGCAACGCACTGGATGATCTGGAGCGCGTCCTGGGGGTGTTGCGCGAGTCGGACGCTCCCAATAGCGGGCGTCCGACCCTGGCGGAGGCCGACCGGTTGCTGGAATCGGCGCGTGGCTCCGGGGCGAGGATCGACGTGGAAATGGACGGCCCGCTGGAGTTGGTGCCCGGTCCCGTGTCCCGCGAGGGCTACCGCATTCTGCAGGAGTCGCTCACGAATGTGCTGCGTCACGCCGGCGCGGTCCCCGTACGGGTGAGGATCGTCGTGGTGGAAGAGCGGCTGGAGCTGGAGGTGGCCAACCCCCTCCCGGGATCACCGCGCGGTTCGGGCGGTGGCAGCGGGCTCCGGGGTATACGCGAGCGGGCCGCTCTTCTGGGCGGCAAGGCCAGAACCGGCCCGCGCGAAGGGGAATGGAGGGTGCACGCGACGCTTCCGCTGGACCGCATACGCTGACCGGATGCCCGTTACCGTTCTTCTCGTCGATGACGAGCCCTTGGTGCGCGCGGGGCTGCGCGCGGTCCTGGAAGCACAGCCTGACATCGAGGTGGTGGGTGAGGCTGCCGACGGTGCGGCGGTGATCCCTCTGGTGAACCGACTTCGTCCCGCAGTCGTGGCGATGGACGTGCGCATGCCCCTGATGGACGGCATCGAGGCAACCCGTGCGGTGCTGCGCACCGTCGCCGATCCGCCGAAGATCTTGGTGGTGACGACGTTCGAGAACGACGAGTACGTCTACGAGGCACTGAGGGCGGGCGCCGACGGGTTTCTGCTCAAGCGTGCCCGGCCCGCAGAGATCGTGCACGCAGTGCGACTGGTGGCGGAGGGTGAGTCACTGCTGTTCCCTGCAGCTGTCCGGCAGCTCGCCGCGGAGTACGGGACGAGCAAGGCGCGGGCCGCGATGGACCGGGCGGCGCTCACGGACCGTGAAGCGGCGGTACTCCGCCTGATGGCACGGGGCCTGTCCAACGCGGAGATCGCCGCCGAGCTCATCGTGGGCGTGGAGACGGTGAAGACACATGTCAGCGCGGTACTCGCCAAGTTGGGGGCCAGGGATCGGACACAGGCGGTGATCGCCGCCTACGAGTCCGGCTTCGTGGCTCCAGGCTGACCGAGGACGCCGTCGGCGAGTCCGCGACCTGCTTCACGCACGCCCACGCCCGCAACGCCTCAAGCCTGCCCCGCACAACCACACGCCCAACATCTCGAGCCTCGTCCACACACGCCCACGCACCCAACGCCTCAAGCCTGCTCCACACACCCATGCCCGCAACCCCTCGGGCCGCCCCACACACCCACGATCGCGAAGTCGCGATCCGTTCCGGTCCGCTCTCTCCGGGTGCTGGTCGCCGCGGTCTGGGTCAGCGAGTACCATCCGGCAGACATGCGCACGACCTGGGAGGACACACGGTGGGCCGGCTGACCGGTGGTGACCCGTCTCTGCTGCGGAGGATCAATTCCGCGGTGGTGCTGCACGCCCTGCGAGGGGCGGATTCGCCCACACTCACGGATCTGACGAGGATCACAGGTCTCTCGCGTCCCACCGTCGAGGGTGTCGTCGAAGGGCTCTTCGCGGCGGGCCTGGTGGTGGAGGCACTGCCCGATGACAGCGGGGCCAGGCGCCAGGGCCGCCCCGCCAGGCGATTCAGGTTCCGTGCCGAGGCCGGGTATCTGCTGGGTGTCGAGATCGGCTCGCACCGCGTATCGGCCCTGCTGTCCGGCCTCGACGGCCGGATCGTGGGCGCGGGCTCCCGCGACGTATCCGAGGCGGCGTGCGCGGACGACAGGATCGACCAGGTCAGAGCTGTGATCGCCGATGTACTGCGGCGCACCGGTGTGGCACGGAGCAGCTTGCGAGCGGTCGGGGTCGGCAGCCCCGGCATCGTCGAGGCGGACGGCACCGTGCGCCTGGGAACGGCGCTGCCGGACTGGACGGGGCTCGCGCTCGGCGAGAGACTGCGGCGTTCTTTCAAATGCCCGGTCCTGGTGGAGAACGACGCCAACGCCGCAGCCGTGGCGGAACACTGGAAGGGTGCGGCGATCGAGTCCGACGACATCGTCTTCGTCCTGGCGGGCTTGAGCCCAGGCGCGGGATCGTTGATCGGCGGACGGCTGCACCGGGGGTTCGGCGGTGCGGCCGGAGAGATCGGCGCGCTGCATCTCCTGGGCCGTGATGTCACTCCGGAACACCTTCTCTCCACGACGGACACTCCGCTCGACCCTCTGGACGAGCGCGCCGTCGCCGCAGTCTTCACCAAGGCCAGGGAGGGCGACGCCGGTGCCCAGGCCGCCGTCGCGCGATTCATACAACGGCTGGTGCACGATGTCGCCGCCTTGGTGTTGGCGCTGGACCCGGAGCTGGTGGTGATCGGCGGGTGGGCCGCCGGCCTGGACGGCGTGCTCGATCCGCTCCGCGACGAGCTCGCGCGCTACTGTCTGCGCCCACCTCGTGTGACTCTTTCGCTCCTCGGCGAGGCAGCCGTCGCGACCGGTGCGCTGCGGCTGGCACTCGATCATGTGGAGGAGCAGCTCTTCGCCGTGGAAGGAACGGTGACGGCCCGCCGCTGAGAGCGACGGGCCGTACAAGGGGGACGATCGGACCTGGCCGGCTGGACTGTGGCGACCTGGCCGCAGGGCCGGAGCGGCGGGAACCTCCGGGCGGGACTCGGTCAGTACGCCGACAGCAGGCCGGCAGCAGGACGAGGGGCCTGAGTCAGGAGGCCTTGCGCTCCTGCTCGTCGTGGCGGATCTCCAGCGCCCCGGAGTCCCCGAAGGTGAGCCGGCAGGTGTCAGCCCGGTATGTGGCGACGGAGACAGCCGCAGTGCTGACGGCGGCGAGATATCGAGTGGTGACCACCAGGACCGGAGCGCCCGGGAGCCGGTCCAGCTCCTTCGCATCGTCCGCGCGGGCCGACCCGAGCTCGACCGAGCGGTCCTGGCCGTCGAGGCCGAGGCGGTGCAGCTCCCTCAGCACGCTTCGGGCCCGGGCGGGCCCCGACGGCGCTTCGATGGCTGACAGGGCGGGCACGGACGACGCCGGGACGTAGAGGAGTTCCGCGGCCACGGCCTGCCCGTGGGCGACACGGGTACGGCGCACGACGTGCACCGGCTCTCCGGCCTCCGCGTCGAGCATGGCGGCGACTGCGGCGGGAGCGGTGCAGGTGGTGCACTCGATGGGCTGCCACGCCCCGTCCGTGTCATCCCCCGCCCAGTCGTGCTGTGCGGTGGCGACGGCTACTCCGACCCTGGGCGGGGCGACGGTCGTGCCCACACCGCGGCGCCGCTGCAGCCTTCCTTCGAGTTCGAGCTGCTCCAGCGCCTGACGGAGTGTCGCCCGGGCGACACCGAAGCGGGCCGCGAGGTCACGCTCGTTGGGCAGCACCTCGCCAACCGCGAAGTCCGAGTCGAGTGCCTCACTGAGCACGGTCTTGAGGTGCCAGTACTTCGGCTCCTGCACCGCTTCCAGCTGCGTGGTCCCCACCCTGTCCTCCGCATCCGCCCGGTGGCATGTATTCCGCGACGTTCTTTATTAAAGGTTCCTGCCTTATCGTTCAGACCTTAGGACGGCGAACCACCTTGGTCAAGACCAATCCTCGCCCCGTGACGCAGCGAAACGGCGCACTGCCGCAGAGCGTTCACGGGACGTTCGCGCGACTGTGTGCGCAGGCAACAAGAGGCCCCACGGCGGACACCTTCCGTGGGGCCTCTGCTACAGCGCTACGGGGGCACAGGATTCGGGGGCCGCCTCAGGGCTCGCCCTGATCGCGAAGCTTGAGCGCCCGCGGGGCGCCGGGGCGGAAGGTTTCCGCGTATCCGTACGGGCGGCGCGAGAAGCGCCGCGCACGGGGCGTTGCTCAGCCCTGGCCCATGGACACCCCGGCGAGCTTGTCCGGGTTGCGGATGACGTAGATGCATCGGATGACCCCGCCCCTGACCTCCGCCTGGAGAGCCGTGTCCACCACCCCGTCCAAGCTGTACACCAGAGCAGGGCCGCCGTTGAGCTCCACGGTCCTCACCTCGGTACCGGAAGGCAGCTCGTTCCCGACGGCGAAGAGGAAGCGGCCGACCTTGTCCGCGGTCTCGATGATGCGCCGCGCCGCCTTCGCCTTGCCTCCGCTGTCGGTGACCAGGCGCACATCGGGAGCCAGCAGGGCGAGCAACTGCTCCAGGTCGCCGCCCGAAGCGGCGGCGAGGAATCTCTCCGTGAGGTCGCGCCGCACGGCCGGATCCACGTCGTACCGCGGCTTGCGCTGCTCCACGTGCCGTTTGGCGCGGCCGGCGAGCTGCCGCACCGCTGCTTCGGACCGGTCGAGGGTGGCGCCGATCTCGGCGTACGGGAAGCCGAAGGCCTCGCGAAGGACGAAGACCGCACGCTCGAGTGGGGAGAGGGTCTCGAGGACTACCAGCACCGCGAGGGACACGGAGTCGGCGAGCACCGCTCGCTCCGCGGAATCGGGGACCGCCGGGCCGAATTCGGTGACCACGGGTTCGGGCAGCCAGGGCCCCACGTACGCCTCGCGCCTGGACCGCAGATGGCGCAGCCGGTCGATGGCCAGGCGTGTGGTGACCCGTACGAGAAAGGCCCGCGGCTCTCTCACGTCACCACGCTCGGCCGACGACCAGCGCAGCCACGCATCCTGCACCACGTCCTCGGCGTCGGCGACACGGCCGAGCATGCGGTAGGCGACCCCGGTGAGGAAGGGACGGTGTTCTTCGAAGGGATCGGTCACGGCGTCGGCAGTCACTTTCCCATCCCAGCCGACGCACGGGAGGGTGTCCAGCTGGAATCGCACGCACCCCTTGAACTACAAGCTACCGGACGGTAATTATTGCGAGGGAAGGTCTCGTTCGTGCGTGTTCGGCCCGGCAGGTTCATCCCGAGGAGCAGCATGGCCACCACGGTCTCGTTCGCAGTCGGCTCCCCCGCCGGCCGCCGCGTCGTCAGTGTGTCGTACGAGCGGAAGGGGTCCGGCGAGCCTTTGGTGCTGCTGCACGGAATCGGCCATCACCGTCAGGCATGGGACCCGGTCCTGCGCATCCTGGCGGCCGAGCGCGACGTCATAGCCGTCGACCTGCCCGGGTTCGGCGGCTCGCCGGCCCTGCCGGACGGGCTCGCCTACGATCTGCGGACCATGGTCCCGATGCTCGGCTCGTTCTTCGAAGCTCTCGGCGTGGTGCGACCGCATGTCGCCGGGAACTCTCTCGGGGGTCTGCTGGCCCTGGAGTTGGGCCGCGAGAAGATGGTGCGCTCGGTGACGGCGCTGTCCCCGGCCGGGTTCTGGACACGGAGTGAGCGCCGCTACGCCTTCGGAGTGCTGCGGGCGATGCGCGGAGCGGCCCTCTCCATGCCGATGCCGATGATCGAGCGGCTTTCGAGGAGCTCGCCCGGCCGCACCGCGCTCACCAGCACCATCTACGCACGCCCCGGTCGCCGTTCACCGGCTGCGGTCGTGTCGGAGACCGTCGCCCTGCGCGAGGCCACCGGCTTCCGTCAGACCCTGGAGGCCGGCCTGTCCGTCGCGTTCACCGACGACGTGCCGGACGTCCCCGTCAGCATCGCCTGGGGGAGCAAGGACCGTCTGCTTCTGCGCCGGCAGGGCGTCAGGGCCAAGCACGCGATCCCCGGTGCGCGTCTCGTCCGCCTTCCGCGTTGCGGGCACGTCCCGATGAACGACGACCCCGCCGCCGTGGCGCGAGTCATCCTCGACACGAGTCGCTGACGCCCCGCTGACGCCCCGCCGCAGAACACCCGAGCCCAGCACGACGCCCATACCCACCAGAAGGCTCCCTACGCCCTGACCTGCGCCGTACGTCCCCGTACCGACCAGCGGCGCGGTCAGCGCAGCCGACACGGGGATCAGCCCGGAGAAGAGAGTGGCACGTTCGGCACCGATGCGGCGCATACCGCTGTACCAGCAGATGAAGCCGATGACGGTGACCACGCCCGCCTGCCAGATCAACGCGAGTGACTCCACCTGGGTCGGGACCCGGAGAAAGCCTCCCCCGTCGAGCAGGAGGCCGAGAAGCGCCGATTCCACTGCCGCGACGGCGCACACGGTCGCCGACAGCAGTTTCGGTCCGAGGGGGCGCAGCACCGGCACTGCCAGGACCGCGAAGCCGACCTCTCCGCAGAGCGCGCCCACCGAATAGAGGACGCCCGGCAGGTCGGTCCGGCCCCAGCCCTGGACGGTGAAGGCACCGAGGGCCACCAGGCCCGCCGCGCACAGTACGGCCCGGGTGGGGCGGCGCCCTTCCAGCGCGGGTACGACGACGCCGACGACGATGGGTGCACAGCCTACGAGCACTCCCGGTACCGCCGGTTCCGCCGTACGTTCCGCGGCCAGGACGGCCAGGTTGAAGCCGACCATTCCGATGGCGGCAAGAGCTCCGAGGCGGGCCCACTGACGTGGGGTGAGCGCCCTCAGAGCGACAGCGGGCCCGGGGCCGCCGGAGCGCAGAAGGGGCAGGAGCAGAAGGGCGGCGAGACCGTACCGCAGTGCCTGGCCGCCTGCGTACGGGTAGTCGCCGAGGACACTGTTCGCCGTGAAGGAAGCGCCGACGAGGGTGCAGGCGAAGGCCGCGAGGAGCGCTCCGCGCAGGGGGGTTGCGTTCATGGGGGTGACGCTAGATTTTGCCGCGGTCCAGTTTAAGGTCCACTTCCATGACCTCTTCGGGGACCAATCCACCGCCCGGCCCGGCCTCGGCGGACGGCGGGTCGAGTGCCTCCGCGGCCTGGGAACTGCTGCTCCCCGCCGTTTCCGCCCCGGCGCGCCGACGAGGACGCGCGCTGCAGTCGGCTCTTCGCGACGCGGTGCGTTCGGGCCGTCTGCCGGCAGGGACCCGTCTTCCGGCAAGCCGTGAACTAGCCGCCGACCTCGGGGTGTCGCGCGGCTTGGTGACCGAGGCGTACGAACAGCTGACGGCGGAGAGCTACCTCCGGTCCGGCCGGGGTGCGGGTACGTGGGTCAGCGGCGCGGTCCGGCCCGCCGCCATGGTGGCGCGGGACATGTCGCCCCGCGCGCCGGGCGTACAGGTGGACTTCCGTCCGGGCACCCCTGACCTCGCGCTGTTCCCGCGGAGCGCCTGGTCGGCAGCTCACCGGTCGGTCCTGGACCGGCTGCCGCACAGCTCTCTGGGCTATCCGGATCCACGCGGTCTTCCGGAGCTGCGCGTGGCACTGGCGTCGCTGCTCACGAGACGCCGAGGTGTGGTGGCCGACCCGGAGCGGGTGGTCGTGTGTTCGGGGGTGGCGCAGGCGACGACTCTGCTCGGCTTCGTCCTGCGTGAGCGTGGTGCGGCAGCGGTCGGAGTCGAGGACCCCGGAAGCCCCGAGCACGCCTCGCTGTTCGCCTCGACCGGCTTGACGACGATTCCCCTGCCGCTCGACGACGGAGGCCTTGCCGTGGGCCCGCTGCTGCGCTCCGGGGTGCGCGCGGTGGTCACGACCCCGGCTCATCAGTTCCCCACCGGCATCGCGTACTCCGCCGCCCGGCGCGGTGCGCTCCTCGACTGGGCGCGGGCCACCTCGGGGCTGATCATGGAGGACGACTACGACGGTGACTTCCGCTACGACCGGGCCCCGGTCGGCGCCTTGCAGGGACTGGATCCGGAACACGTCGTCTACACCGGGTCGGTCAGCAAGTCCCTGGCCCCCGGACTGCGGCTGGGCTGGCTGATCGCCCCGGCGTCGATGACCGCCGAGGTGGTCGCCCGTAAACGCACCATGGACCTCGGTAACCCGTCGGTGGACCAGGCGGTGCTGGCGGAGTTCATCACGGGAGGCGGCTACGACCGGCAGCTGCGCCGCTGTCAGCGCGCGTACCGTGAACGCCGGGACGCCCTCACGGGAGCGCTGGCCGAGCACTTTCCCGGGACGGAGGTCAGCGGGATCGCCGCGGGCCTGCACATCATCGCCGGGCTGCCCGAACAGGCCGGACCGCAGGACGAGTTCCTGCGGCGGGCGGCCGCCGCAGGTGTCGCGCTGCGTCCGCTGAGCCACTGCACGGCGGACGGCGCGGAGGACGGCACGGTCCGCCTCGTTCTCGGTTACGCGCATCTGACACCGGCCGCCGTCGAGGACGGTGTCCGGCTTCTGGCCCAGGCGACCCGAAGGTGACCTCGGTCGGGCGCATGAAGGTCGAGGAGTAGGGACGGACCGACCGGTTGTTCATCTGCGGTTGGCGTGCCCGCCTCTGCCAGGGACTAGGCATGGGTCTGCAATCAGCTTGTACGACCGCGCTGTTCCGGCAGCCCCTCTCGCCCATGGAGGCGCATCGATGTCGAACCGTCCCTTCGTCCCGGTCACGGGCCGCCGCACCGTGCTGCGCGGCTCGCTCATGGCCTCGGCTGCGGTTGCTGTGCCCGCAGCCGTCAGCGCCGCGCCCGCGTTCGCGCTGTCTGGCAGGCCCAGCGCCTCGTGGGGCGTACAGGTCGGTGATGTCACCTCGTCGTCCGCCGTTGTCTGGGTACGTTCGGACCGCCCCGCCCGGATGGTGGTGGAGACATCCGCCACCGAGTCCTTCCGCCGCGCCCGCACGTGGCACGGTCCGCTGATCGGCGCCCGTACGGACTTCACCGGGACCACTCCGCTCCACGGGCTGCCGGCCGGCGAGCAGGTGCACTACCGCGTCACTCTCGAGGACCCGCACGACCCCCGCCGCACCGGCAAGCCGGTGTACGGAACCTTCCGCACGGCTCCGGCCCGCCGTCGTGACGGGGTGCGGTTCCTCTGGTCCGGCGACATCGCGGGACAGGGCTGGGGCATCAACCCCGACATCGGCGGCTACCGGGTGTATGACGAGATGCGCCGCCTGGACCCGGACTTCTTCCTGTGCAGCGGGGACAACATCTACGCGGACGGGGTGCTCGAACCGAGCGTGACACTGCCCGACGGGCGGACCTGGCGCAACATCACGACCCCGGAGAAGTCGAAGGTCGCCGAGACCCTGGACGAGTACCGCGGAAACTTCCGGTACAACCTGCTCGACGACAACCTTCGGGCGTTCAACGCGCAGGTCCCCTCTGTCATCCAGTGGGACGACCACGAGGTCCGCAACAACTGGTACCCGGGACAGATCCTCGACGACGTCCGCTACACCGAGAAGAACGTGGATCTGCTGGCGGCGCGTTCGATGCGGGCGTTCCGCGAGTACTTCCCGGCACCCACGCCGCGGGGAACGCGGAACGAGCGGCGCATGCACCGCGTCGTGCGGCACGGACCGCTGCTCGACGTGTTCGTGCTGGACATGAGGTCCTTCCGCAACGCCAATTCCCCCGGACGGCAGCCCGACGACACCACGGGCATCCTGGGCGCCGAGCAGCTGCGCTGGCTGAAGCGCGAGTTGTCGCAGTCCCGGGCGGTGTGGAAGGTGATCGCCGCAGACATGCCTCTGGGGCTGGTGGTCCCGGACGGTGCCACTGACTTCGAGGCGATCGCACAGGGCGACCCCGGCGCGCCGCTGGGGCGGGAGCTGCAGATCGCCGAGTTGCTGCGCCACATCAAGCACCGTCGTATCACCGGGACCGTCTGGCTGACCGCCGATGTGCACTACACCTCGGCTCAGCACTACGCTCCCGAGCGCGCGGCCTTCAAGGACTTCGCGCCGTTCTGGGAGTTCGTCTCCGGCCCGCTGGCCGCGGGCGGCTTCCCCGCCAACGCGCTGGACGGGACGTTCGGCCCTGAGCGGGTCTTCGTCCGGGCACCGGACCGGGCGAACGTCTCCCCGATGGAGTCACCGCAGTTCTTCGGCGAGGTCGACATCGAGGGCGGGAGCGGGGAACTGACCGTACGGCTTCGTGCGCAGGGCGGCGGTGTCCTGTTCAGCAAGGTCCTGCAGCCGGGGCGCACCGGCCAGTGACCTGGGCGGAACCGGCTTCGGCCGTGAACCGGACCGGAGGCGATCTCGGCGAAGCCCCACAGAGCAACCGGAAGCGGTCCGGAGCCCGTCTCGACGAAGCCCCGCAGAGCAAGCGGAACCGGACCGGAACCCGTCTCGACGAAGCCCCGCAGAGCAGCCGGAAGCCGAACCGAGAGCAGCCACGACGAGGGCGCGAAAAAGGTGCTGAAGACGACCAGATCCACACGTAACCCATCAGTCACAATGCGTTCGCGATCAGGCAACACCGTTCGGTCACAGTGAAGGCATGACTGATGTGACATCCGCGAAGAGCGCCCGCCGCCCCCACCACTGGCGGCGGGACCTGATCGAACTGGCCGCGCTGTTCACGGCGGTCGCCGTGGCCGACGCGATCGCCAATCTGATCGGGCACCAGCCCGACGGGCCCTACCTGCTCATCGCCTCGGCGGTGGCCCTGGTCGCCACGGCCGCGTTCCACACATGGTGGGCCAGGCGGCACAGCCACGCACCGCCTCCGGACACCGATACCGGCAGTGGCGTCGGCCCGGAGCTCCCCTCCGCCGGCGGCGACGGGGCCGACGAAACGGTGCTGTGGCGGATGCGGACGACCGTGCGGGACGCTCCCGGCACCCTGGCCGCCCTGTGCACCGCCCTGGCCCGTCACCGCATCGACATCCTCACCCTCCAGACCCACCCGCTGGCCGAGGGCACCGTCGACGAGTTCCTGCTGCGTGCGCCCGCGTCGCTGCCGGCCCAGCAGCTCACCCGGGAGATCTCCGCCGCCGGCGGGTCCTCCACCTGGATCGAGCGCGCGGACGCCCACGACCTCGTGGACACGCCCACCCGGGTCCTCGGCCTCGCCACCCGCACCGCGCTGGACGCTGCCGAGCTTCCGCTGGCCCTGCGCCAGCTCCTGGGCCGGTGCACCATCCACTCGCTGCCCGCACTGTCGGTCAACGGCCGCCCCACCGGCGAGAGCGCACCGGTGGAAGGCGTCCTGGAGGACACCGTGATGCGGCTGCGCGACCCCTCGGGCGGTGTCATCACCGTCGAGCGCCCCTATCTCCCGTTCACTCCGACCGAGTTCGCCCGTGCCCGGGCCCTGGTCGAGCTCGACGCACGGCTCGGCCCGCGCGTGCCGCGCAGCGAGGACGTCCTCACCCTGCCCGAGGGCAACGAGATCACCGTGCGCCGCGCGGACCGCAACGACCTCGACGCGGCCCTCGCCATGCACGACCGCTGCTCCGAGGACACGCTCGGCCTGCGCTACCACGGCCCGGTCCGTGACGCCGACCGGTATCTGGACCACCTGCTGAGTCCGCGCTTCGGCCGCACCCTCGCCGTGCAGACGGCATCCAGCCGGCTGGTGGCTCTCGGCCATCTGCTCTGGGACGGGGACGAGACCGAGGTCGCTCTCCTCGTCGAGGACGACTGGCAGCGCCGCGGCATCGGTTCCGAGCTCCTCGGCCGGCTGGTGGCCCTGGCGGCCGAGGCGGGCTGCGAGAGCGTGTACGCGGTAACGCAGGCCCACAACACGGGGATGGTGGCCGCGATGCGTGCGCTCTCGCTGCCGCTCGACTACCAGATCGAGGAGGGCACCCTGGTCATCACCGCCCGGCTGTCCGCGGTTCCTGCCCAGCAGTCCGACCGGCCGACGACGGAACCGGTGACCCGCTCGGGGGCTCCGTCTGCGTCCCGGCCGCTCCCCCGGAGCGAGCAGACGGAGCAGCGCTCGCGGCGCTGAGCGCCTGACACAGATCAGCCCAGAGGTCCTCGACGTCCTCGAGTCCGACCGACATGCGCAGCAGCCGGTCCCCGACACCCGCGGCCCTCCGGTCTCCCTCACCCACGATGCGGTGGCTGATGGAGGCCGGATGCTGGATGAGAGTGTCCACGCTGCCGAGGCTCACGGCGGGAGTGATCAGCCGGACTCCCGCGATGATCCCGTGGGGGTCCCCGAACACCTCGAAGGACACCATCGCGCCACCCACCTCCGGGTAGTGCACCCGCGCGACGCGCGGGTCGGCCGCGAGCCTCCGGGCCAGTTCCGCCGCCGATGCCGAAGCGGCCCGGATCCGCACCGGCAGCGTGGACAGCCCGCGCAGCAGCAGATAGCCGGCCATCGGATGCAGCACGCCCCCGGTGGCGAACCGCACCTTCCGCAGGACCGCGGCGAACTCCTCGTCGCAGGCGACGACCCCGCCCATCACATCGCCGTGACCACCCAGGTATTTGGTGGCGCTGTGCAACACGATCCGGGCCCCGAGTTCGATGGGCCGCTGCAGCACGGGCGTGGCGAAGGTGTTGTCGACGAGGAGCGGCACGGAGCCGCAGGAGTGCGCCACGGCCTGGATGTCGATCTCGGCCAGCGTCGGGTTGGCCGGCGTCTCGACCATCACGAGCCCGGTGTCCGGACGGATAGCTTCGGCGATGCCGGCCGGATCCGTCCAGGTCACCTCAGTGCCCAGCAGCCCCTCGCCCAGAAGGTGGTCGCTACAGCCGTAGAGCGGTCGCACCGCGACCACGTGCCGCAGCCCCAGGCTTGCGCGGGCCAGCAGGACGGCGGTGAGCGCCGCCATCCCGCTGGCGAAGGCGACCGCGCTCGCGGCGCCTTCGAGCCGGGCCAGTGCCGTCTCGAAGCGGGCTGTCGTGGGGTTGTCCAGCCGTGCGTACACGGGCGGCCCGTCGGGCCTGGCTCCTGTGGCGGCGAAGGCGTCGATGCGCGCAGCCTCGCCACGGGAGTCGTACGAGGGATAGGTGGTGGACAGATCGATCGGCGCGGCGTGCAGACCGAGAGAGGCGAGATCGTCGCGTCCGGCGTGCACGGCTTCGGTGGCGAGCGCCCTGGACCGGAAGGAGGGCTGGGATGTCAGCGAGGTGGCTTCGGTGTCCATGTCACCAGACTGAACAGCAACCGGCAAAGGGTGTCGGAATGCCGTGCTACGTTCGCCCGATGTCTGAATCCGTCGCTCTGGATCCGGTCGATCTGCACATTCTGCGCCTCCTGCAGAACGATGCACGGACGACCTACCGCGAGCTGGCCGCCGAGGTCGGAGTGGCCCCGTCCACATGTCTGGACCGCGTGGCACGGTTGCGCCGGTCCGGTGTGATCCTCGGGCACCGGTTGCGGCTGGATCCGGCGCGGCTCGGCCGTGGCCTGGAAGCGCTGCTGCTGGTCCAGGTCCGGCCACATCGCAGGGAGCTCATCGGACCCTTCGTCGAACGCATCAGGGCGCTGCCGGAGTCCCGGGCGTTCTTCCACCTCACCGGTCCCGACGACTACCTCGTGCACGTCGCCGTCGCCGACCCGACGGACCTCCAGCGCCTGGTACTGGACGAATTCACCTCACGCCGTGAGGTGGCACGGGTGGAGACCCGGCTGATCTTCCAGCAGTGGGAATGCGGCCCCCTGATGCCGCCCACGGCGGCCGTCCGGAATCCGGCAGCCCCCGAGACGCGTCCCGGCTCCTCCACCGCGTGACGGATCGGCACGTGGCCGAACTCCTGCCCCCACGTGACGCGAAGGCCTTCGGCGTACGAGGATGTCCACATGTCAGACACTTCGAGCAGCGCACTGCCGCGCCAGGTCGCCGACGCCTACGTCGACGCGTACATCGAACTCGACCCGATCACCGGTACCTATCTCGGTGTCGCGGAAAGCTCCCGCCGGCTGCCCGATTTCTCGCCCGCGGGTCAGGAGGCCATGGCCCGCCTCATCCGCAGCACCCTCGTGGAACTCGACGCGTCGGAGCGGGTGCCGGGCGCGGACACCGACGAGGAGAGGCGTTGCGCACGACTGCTGCGGGAACGACTGACGGCCGAGCTCTCCGTCCACGAGGCCGAGGAGGGCCTGCGGGCCGTCTCCAACATCCACTCGCCGGCGCACAGTCTCCGTGATGTGTTCTCGGCGACACCGACGGCGACGGACGAGGACTGGGCCGCGGTCGTGGACCGCCTGCGGGCCGTACCTGCCGCTCTGGAGGGGTATCGCGCCTCGCTCGCGCTCGGTCTGGAGCGCAAGCTCCCCGGCGGGCCTCGGCCGACCGCGACGTTCATCGGTCAGCTGGGCACCTGGGCGGGTGAGGACGGCCCGGGATTCTTCCAGGAGTTCGTGGCCGAGGGGCCCGCGTCGCTGCGCACGGAACTGGACGACGCCGCGGGACAGGCCGCCGGGTCACTGGTCGCGCTGCGCGACTGGATGAGGGATGTGTACGCCCCCGCGATCGAGGGGTCTCCGGACACCGTCGGCCGGGAGCGCTACGCCCGCTGGGCACGCCAGTTCAACGGCACGGACCTGGACCTCGACGAGGCGTACGCGTACGGCTGGTCCGAATACCACCGGCTGCTGGCCGAGATGAAGACCGAGGCGGACAAGATCCTCCCGGGCGCCGGCCCTTGGGAGGCACTCGCCCATCTCGACGTGCACGGCAAGCACATCGAGGGCGTGGACGAGGTCCGCGTCTGGCTGCAGAGCCTGATGGACGAGGCCATCGAGGCGCTCGACGGCACACACTTCGAACTCGCCGAGCGGGTCCGGAAGGTGGAGTCGCGGATCGCTCCCGCGGGGGGCGCGGCCGCTCCGTACTACACCGGCCCTTCGGAGGACTTCTCGCGGCCCGGCCGCACCTGGCTCCCCACCATGGGCGAGACCCGCTTCCCCGTCTACGACCTGGTGTCCACCTGGTACCACGAGGGCGTGCCCGGCCACCACCTGCAGATCGCGCAGTGGACGCACGTCGCCGAGAGCCTCTCGCGTTACCAGGCGTCTGTCGGCCAGGTCAGCGCCAACGCCGAGGGCTGGGCGCTGTACGCCGAGCGGCTCATGGACGAGCTGGGGTTCCTGCCCGACGCGGAGCGCCGCCTCGGATATCTGGACGCGCAGATGATGCGCGCCTGCCGGGTGATCGTCGACATCGGCATGCATCTGGAACTGGAGATCCCCGCGGACTCGCCCTTCCATCCGGGTGAGCGGTGGACGCCGGCTCTGGCAGAGGAGTTCTTCGGCAGCCACAGCGGCCGGCCCGCCGACTTCGTGGAGAGCGAGCTGACCCGCTACCTGTCGATGCCGGGGCAGGCCATCGGCTACAAGCTGGGCGAGCGGGCCTGGCTGCTGGGCCGGGAGAACGCCCGGAAGGCACACGGCGAGGCGTTCGACCTCAAGGCCTGGCACATGGCGGCCCTTTCGCAGGGGTCGCTCGGCCTCGACGACCTGGTGGACGAGTTGTCCAGGCTCTGATCCCCGCGGCGCCGGGAGCCGGTGCGCGGTCACCGGCTCCCGGCCCGCTCCACCCCGACGGCCCGGAGGGCTGATCTCCGCATGACCACGCCCGGTTTCCTGTTCTGCCGAGACCCGCTGCGTCCGCGGCACCCCGATCCCCAGTTCGCCCGGGAGACGGCCGCGGCCCGGCATGCCGGGGCACGGGCCGCCCTTGTCGATCATGACGCGCTGCTCGCCGGGGATGCGGCGAGTGCCGTCGGCGGGGTAGGGCGGGACTCGGGGCCGTACTGGTACCGCGGCTGGATGCTGCCGCCCGCCCGCTACGCCGAACTGGAAGCCGCCCTCGTCGCCCGTGGCTGCTCGCTGCTCACCGAAGCGCCGGCGTACCGCACCGCCCATGAACTCCCCGGATGGTACGAGACGTTCGCCGGGCTCACCCCACGCAGTGTCTGGCGTGCCCTGCCGGCGGGGGCGGCCCCGCCGGACCCCTCCGTCTGGCCGCTCCTGGCCGGGACTCTCGGCTCCGGCCCCGGCATCGTCAAGGACTTCGTGAAGTCCCGCAAGCACGAATGGCATGAGGCGTGCTTCGTGCCGGAGCTGGGGGACGCGGACCGGCTCGGAGCCGTCGTCGGCCGGTTCCTCGAACTGCAGGGGGACTTCCTGGCCGGTGGAGTGGTGCTGCGCGCCTACGAGCCGTTCGTGCCGAGCGGTGAGGCACGGGTGTGGTGGGTGGACGGCGAAGCCGTGCGGGTGACCGCTCATCCCGACACACCCGGCCGGCTGCCCGCTCCCGGCCTCGACGCCGTCGGCGAGGCCGTTCGCGCTCTCGGCTGCCGGTGGGTGACCACCGACATGGCGCTGCGGGAGGACGGGGCGTGGCGAGTCGTGGAGGTCGGGGACGGGCAGGTCAGCGGCCTGCCCGCCGGTGAAGACGGCGGGAGCCTGTTCAGCGCGCTCCTGCGGTCCTGATCGTCCTGCCCGGACACCGGTGGCCGGCACGGCCCGACGCGACCCGGCCCGGGCAGGCCCGCAGGACGTGTGCGGTTCAGCAGCCGCAGTCGTCGGCGTCCGCGGGTGCGGTGAGCGGGTCGGCGGTGCGCCGCTCCGGCCCCTCCCAGGTCTCGAACGCGAATCCCTCTCGCACCCAGTACTCGAATCCGCCGAGCATCTCCTTCACCTGGTATCCGAGTTCGGCGAGCGCCAGAGCGGCCCTGGTGGCGCCGTTGCAGCCCGGCCCCCAGCAGTACGTGACCACGGGAACGGCGGGGTCGAGGAGTCCGGCGGCCTGTTCCGCGACGAGGGCGGTCGGCAGGTGCACCGCGCCGGGCACGTGCCCCTGGTCCCAGGACTCGGTGGACCTGGAATCCAGTACGACGAATCCGGGGTCGCCGCCCGCCGCCAGGGCGTGGGCCACATCGGAGACGTCGGCGTGGAAGGCGAGCGAGGCGCCGAAGTACGCGGCGGCTGCCGCCGGGGAGGCGGGCGGTACGCGGAGGACGGAACTGCCGGTGCTGATCGTCTGTGAGGTCATGGCCAAGAATCTACGAACGGTCAGCCGCCGCCGGAAGCGGTGATCCGTGGCACATCACTTGATCCGCCAGGGATTCCCCTGTTGCCTGGGCCCATGACCGAGTATTCCCCGGACGCCACGGACTGGCGCATCCTCGATGTCCTCCAGCGCGACGGACGCGCGACGTTCGCAGAGCTGGCCCGCGCCGTGGCGATGTCCCCGAGCGCCGTCACGGAGCGGGTACGCCGTCTCGAGGAGATGGGCGTGATCAGCGGATACGCCGCGGTCGTCGACCCGGAACGGCTCGGTCTCCCGATCCTCGCCCTCGTACGCCTGCGCTATCCGAACGGCAACTACAAGCCGTTCCACGACCTGACGGACACCACGCCCGAGATCGTGGAGGCCCACCATGTGACCGGGGACGACTGCTTCGTACTGAAGGTGACCGCCAGGTCGATGCGTCATCTGGAAGAGGTCACGGGGAGGATCGGCACCCTCGGCTCCGTGACCACCAGCGTCGTGTACTCCTCGCCCCTCCCCAGCCGGGCGATCAGCCGCTGAGGGTGCCGGCCCGGTGGACCACCGCCGACCCGTGCCGTTCCTTCACCACCTCGAGCTGGGCGGGGATGCGGCGGCGCAGGTCGGCCACGTGGCTGACGATGCCGACACTGCGATCACGTTCGCGCAGCGAGTCCAGGACGTCCAGCACTTCGTCCAGCGTCTGGTCGTCCAGGCTGCCGAAGCCCTCGTCGATGAAGAGCGTGTCCAGACGTACACCGCCCGCCTCGTCCGTCACCACGTCGGCGAGGCCGAGAGCCAGGGCGAGCGAGGCGAAGAACGTCTCTCCCCCGGACAGCGTGGCCGTGTCGCGCTCCCGGCCCGTCCAGGAGTCGACGACGTGCAGCCCGAGACCGGCCCTCCGGCCCCCGCTGCGTTCGTCGGAGTGGACCAGCGTGTAGCGGCCCGACGACATGCGCCGGAGGCGTGCCGTCGCAGCGGCGGCCACCTGTTCGAGGCGGGCTGCCAGTACGTAGGATTCCAGCCGCATCTTGCGCTCGTTGTCCGCGGACGTGCCGGCGGCCAGGCCGGCGAGACGGGCCACTCTCTCGTACTCCTGGCGCAGCGGCCCCAGGGCGCGCACCTCCTCCTCGGCCAGGCTGGAGAGACGGCCGAGCTCCGCACTGCGCTCCTGCGCGGCGGCGTGCGCGGAGGCACCCTCGCGCAAAAGCTTCGCGGACAGGTCGTACGCCGCCTGCGCCGCGTCGGGCGTCGCGGGCGGGTGGCCGGCGGCCGCCCGGGCATCCTCCTCGGCGAGCCGCTCGGCGACAGTGGCGGCCTCCGTCTGCCAGGCGTCGATCCGGTGCTGGAGCTCGCGCTGCGCGGTGTCGCCGAGAAGCTTCGCGGCGGCCGCCTGGGGGGTGGCGAACCCGGCTCGGAAGGCGGCGTCGGCAAGCCTGCCGTCGGCCTCCTTGAGCCGCTCGGCGGCGCTCTGCTCGGCGCGGAGCGCCTCCGCGGCGTCAGCCAGCAGCCCGGCGCGGCGCTCCAGCAGCCCGGCGTGCTCGGCGACGGAGGCGCAGGTCCCCCGGGCCTTCACCAATTCGGACTCCAGCGCCGCCTGCTCACGGTCGAGGGCTTCCCTCTGCGAGGTACGGGCAGCCGCGCGCCGCTCCGCCTGCTGCCGGTCGTCGAGCCGGCCGAGGTGCTCACGCTCGGCGGCTGCGAGGGTTTCCCTGGCCGCGTGCGCTCCTGCGGCCAGACGGTGCGCGTCCGCGTGCTCCCGGGTCAGGCGGTCGACGACCGCCTGCAGTTCGGCCACGGAAGACGCCGCCCGTTCCACCTGCCGTTGCGCAACGGAAAACGGCATCCGTTCCACCTGCCGTTCGGCAACCGAAGACGGCGTCCGTTGCACCGGACCGGGGGCTCCGGCCTCAGGGCCCGCCGCCTCCGTCCGCGCCGCCTCGAGGCGTTCCCGCAGCACCTCCAGCTCGCTCTCCGCCTGTGCCCGGGCCCGGTCGGCACGCTGGTGGGCCGCGAGCGCCGCCTCCTCGGTGGCCCGGTCCACATGGCCGGCCTCCTCACGGGCCGGCTCCGGGTGCTCGGCCGAGCCGCACACCGTACAGGCCTCGCCGTCGACGAGCTGACCGGCCAGTTCCGCCGCGATGCCGCGCAGCCTCTGCTCACGCAGCGCCAGCCACTTCTCGTGCGCGTCCACCGCGTGCTCACGGGCAGCGGTCAGAGCCACCGCCGCCTTGTCCTCCTGTACGCCGAGAGCGTCACGCCGGAGCGCGGCCCGCAGTCTCGTGCGCGCGGGGTCGAGCCGGCCGGCCAGCTGTTCCGCGAGGGTCGCGGCGTCCTGCGCCGTCTCGACGCGTTCCCTGAGCTCCCGGTGGGTCGCGTCCCAGCCGGCCAGCCACTCCGCCGCCTCCTGGATCAGCTCGTCGTCGGAGCGGGACTGCCTCTCGAGACCCGTCCGTTCCACCTCGATCTCGCGGCTGCGCCCCTCGGCCCGGCGCGCGGCGTCGAGTGCGCCCACTTCCGCCCGGAGTCCGCGTTCCCTGGCGGCAAGCTGCTCGAGGCCGGCTTCGGCCAGTTCGCGGGGCAGCCCGGCGCGGGACCGCTCGCGTGCTCCGACAGCGGTGCGGTGGGCCCGGTCGGCCTCGTCGCGCAGATCGAGCGCCGGGGCGACCAGGTCCGCCTTGCGCGCGCGGGCCAGCTGTTCGTGGCAGCGGTCGCGTTCCGCGCGGCGGTCCTCCAGCCCCGCGGCACGGCGCCGGGTCTCCTCGTACCGCTGCTGGAGCCGGGCACGTTCGCGCTCGGCGTCGAGTTCGTGGCGCGCGGCGGCGTTACGGACCTCGGCCGCGGCCAGGGCGCACCGGGCGATGTCGAGCCGTTCCAGGGCTCCGCCGCGTGCGACGGCGGCCCACTCCAGGACCCCCTCGGCGAGACCGGGTTCGCCGGGCCGCTCCTCGGGCAGTGCCGTCTCCCCTGCCGCAGGCCCGGCCGCCTGCGTGATGCGCTGGGCGAGGGCGAGGATCTGCTCGTCGCCCGCCTTGACCCGGGCTTCGGCCGCACGGCGGAGTTCGGCCAGGCGGTCCTCGACCGCCGCGAAACGGCGGGTGTCGAAGAGCCGGCCGAGGAGCTTCCCGCGCGCCTCCGCGTCGGAGCGCAGGAACCGTGCGAAGTCCCCCTGCGGCAGCAGCACCACCTGGCAGAACTGGTCCCGGCTCATCCCGATGAGCCCGCCGAGCTCCTCACCGATCTCCTGGTGGGAGCGGCTGAGCGCCTTCCAGCCGTGCTCGGGGTCGTACTCACGCAGCCGGCTCTGCGCCTTCTCCGTCGTGAAGCCGCCGCCCCTCTTCTTGGGACGGGGCTGGGCGGGGCGCCTGGTGACTTCAAGCCGGCGCCCCCCGACGGTCAGCTCCAGACACACTTCGGTCGGCCGGTCCACCTGGGCGTGATCACTGCGCAGTGTGGTGCCGGGACTCTGCCGCGCGCCGGGCACCGCCCCGTACAGGCCGTAGCAGACCGCGTCGAGGACGGAGGTCTTGCCCGCGCCGGTCGGTCCGTGCAGAAGGAAGATCCCGGCCGCCGACAACGCGTCGAAGTCGACTTCCTGGGTTGCGCCGAAGGGTCCGAACGCGGCCAGGGTGAGCTTGTGCAGTCTCAACGGGACACCTCGTCGACTCCGTCGCCGACCCGCACGTCGTCGAAGGCGGCGCGCAGCACCGCCCGCTCCTGCGCGGTGGGGCCGCTTCCGCCGCGTACATGGGCCACGAAATCCTCCGCCACCTGCTGGTCGTCACGTCCCTCGAGCCGCTGGGCGTACGACGCGAGGGGGTCCTCAGGGCGGCGCTCAGGGTCGAAGACCAGGCTGAGGGCGTGCGGAAAGCGCTCGAGGAGGCGGGTCATGGGCTCGTCCGGCCGCGCCGGGTCGGTGAGGGTGGCTTCCACCCAGGATTCCTGGTGCCGTTCGAGGGCCGGGTCCACGAGGAGCGTGCCGAGGGACCCGCGGAGCCGTGCGAGCGGGCGCGGTACCGGGCAGTCGATACGCTCGGCGACCAGATCTCCGCCGGCGCCGAGGTCGATCAGCCACATCGTCTTGCGGTGCGCGTGCTCGGAGAAGGAGTAGGCCAGTGGCGACCCCGAATAGCGCACGCGTTCCGTGACCGTCTGGCAGCCGTGCAGGTGGCCGAGCGCGACGTAGTCGACACCGTCGAAGACTCCGGCGGGAACAGCCGCGACACCACCGACCGTGATGTCGCGTTCGCTGTCGCTGGGTTCACCGCCGGCCACGAACGCATGGGCGAGGACGACGGACCGCGTGCCGTCCGGCCGGGTGGCGAGATCGGCGCGTACCCGGTCCATGGCCGCGGTGAGGACGGCTTCGTGGCCCGCCTTCGAGGCACCCAGGCCGTCCTTGACGAGGGCCGGTTCCAAATAGGGCAGGCCGTAGAACGCGACGTCACCCTGTGGGTCGCGCAGCACGACCGGAGTGGAGCACTCGCCGGGGTCGGTACGCAGGTGGATCCCGGCCCGTGCGATGAGCCCGGCACCGACGCCGAGCCTGCGGGCGGAGTCGTGGTTCCCGGAGATCATGACGGTCGGTACTCCGTCGGTGGCGAGCCGGTGCAGTGCGTCGTCGAACAGCTGGACCGCCGACAGCGGGGGCACGGCCCGGTCGTAGACGTCGCCGGCCACGACGACCACGTCCACCGAGTGTTCCCGCACCGTCTCGACGAGGTGATCGATGTAGGCGGCCTGGGCGTCGAGCATCGGAACGCGGTGGAACGACCGGCCCAGGTGCCAGTCCGAGGTGTGCAGGATCCTCACGACATCACTCCGACGGCTTCAGCCTGCATGTTCCTCTTCCTCGCCCCCCGGACCGAAACCGGTCCGGTACCCCGCCCGCCGGGGATCTCCGCGGCCGGCCCGGCCGCGCTGATGCCGCGCGGCTCCGGATCACTCATCCGGCTCATACCTCTCCGTACGCCTCGCCGCCCAGTTCGAGCGTCGCGGAGCCTGCGGTGGCGTCGGCCAGCCAGGCCCTGAAGCCGTCGACGTCGGCGTCCGGCAGCCCGACGGCGATGGTCACCGCCTCCGCGTAGGTGACGTCACGAACGGCGAGCCCGGTGGCGCGCAGATCGTTCTCCAGTTTGCCCGCCCGCTGGTGGTCCACGGTCACGGTGGCGAGGCGGAACCGGCGGCGGGTGGTCGTGCCCAGCGCGTCGAGCGCTTCGCCGACGGCTCCTCCGTACGCCCTGATCAGTCCGCCTGCGCCGAGCTTGACGCCGCCGAAGTAGCGGGTGACGACGGCGACGGCGTACCGCACGTCCCGGCGCATGAGCATCTGCAGCATGGGAACGCCCGCGGTCCCGCCGGGCTCCCCGTCGTCACCGGCCTTCTGCACGGAGGCGTCGGCACCGATGACGTAGGCGAAGCAGTTGTGGTTGGCTGCGGGGTGCTCCTTGCGGATACGCGCGATGAACTCCTGCGCCTCCTGCTCGGTGGCGGCGGGGGCCAGCGCGCAGAGGAAACGCGATCGGTTGACCTCGGTCTCGTGCACGCCCGCGCGGGCGACTGTCCGGTACTGCTCCTGCATCGGTCCACCCTATGCGCCGGTACGCCCGGCACCTTCACCCTCCCGTGGGGAATGCTCTCGCGTGACCGTCCGTTGTCAGGGCATGTACGCAGACGACGAGACGGTTCGCAGGATCCTCCAGGACACGGGCGACACCTGGGCGGTGGTCGGCCTGTCCGGCAACCGCTCCCGCGCGGCCTACGGGGTGGCGCAGGTCCTCAAGCGCTTCGGCAAGAGGGTGGTGCCCGTCCACCCCAAGGCGGAGCAGGTCCACGGCGAACAGGGGTACGCCTCACTGGCCGACATCCCCTTCCCCGTCGACGTGGTGGATGTGTTCGTCAACAGCGAGCTGGCGGGCGGTGTCGCCGACGAGGCGGTGGCGGTCGGCGCGAAGGCGGTCTGGTTCCAGCTCGGCGTGATCGACGAGGAGGCCTACGAGCGCACGCGCGGGGCGGGCCTGGCCATGGTGATGGACCGCTGCCCGGCGATCGAGATACCCCGGCTGGCTCCTCGCCGCTGACCCCGGCCCTCCGGGTCCCTGCTCACCGTAGGCCCCCTCCCTCGCGGTGACCCGCTGCCACGCGCCCGGCTGGCGCCGTGTCCGTCGTCCGGTACGCCCGGTGTCCGTCTTCCGTCTTCCGTCTTCCGTCTTCCTGGAGGCGTGGTGTCGGGGAAGGTCTCGGCAGGGGAGAATGTGTGCTGTGACACAGCATCTCCTCCTCGGCGGTGAATGCACCGCCACCCAGTTGTCCGAGCTCGGCGTGCGGCGGGGTGGTGTCCTCCTGGTGCACGCCTCGATGCGTTCCGCGGGCGGGGACACGGGGAGTATGACCGGTGCGCTGCGCCGGGCCCTCGGCCCGGAGGGGACGCTGGTCGTGCCGGCCTTCACCACGGAGAATTCCGACACCTCGCGCTCCTACCTGGACCGGGTGCGTGGACTGAGCGACGAGGCCCGCGCCGAGTTGCGCGCTTCGATGCCCGCGTTCGATCCGGCGGCTTCTCCAGCGCCCACCATGGGCGCGCTCGCCGAGACGGTGCGGCTGACTCCGGGGGCCCTGCGCAGCACCCACCCGCAGACCTCGTTCGCCGCGCTCGGCCCTGCGGCGGCAGCGCTGCTCGCCGGCCACAGCCAGGACTGCCATCTGGGCGAGGAGTCACCCCTGGCCCGGCTGTACGAGGCCGATGCGCAGGTCCTGCTGCTGGGCACCGGCTTCGACCGCTGCACCGCCTTCCACCTCGCGGAGTACCGCCGCCCGGACCCGCCCCGCCGCCGCTACCGATGCGTGGTCGCGTCGGAGGACGGACGTCGCTGGTGGGAGTACGAGGACGTCGCTCTGGACGACAGCGACTTCGCCCCGCTCGGGGAAGACTTCGCCCGCGTACGGCCCCGAGCCGTCAGCACCGGCCGGGTGAGGTCCGCACGAAGCCACCTCTTCCGCCTCCGCGCGGCCGTGGACTTCGCCGAGGAGTGGCTCGGCCTCCGTCGTTCCGAAGGCCGTTGACCGAGCCGCTGCGGCCGCCACCCCTCAGACCCCGAGGCCCTCCAGCACGACAGCTCCGGGGAGCGCCGCCAGCGCCTTGCCCGGGACGATCAGCTTGCCGCGGCGGCGGCCGCTGCCGATCAGGACCCACTCCTCGTCCACCACAGCGGGGTCGATCAGTAGGGGCCACGCTGCCGGGAGGCCGATCGGGGTGATCCCGCCGTACTCCATGCCGGTTTCGCCGACCGCCATGTCCATCGAGGCGAAAGATGCCTTGCGCGTGCCGAGGTGCTTGCGCACCGCCCCGTTCACGTCGACACGGGCGCGCGAGAGCACCACGCACGCGGCCGGCGTGACGTCCACGCCCCGCTTGCCCGCCACCACCACGCAGTTGGCCGACGTGTCGAGCAGTTCGAGGCCGTAGTGCTCGGCGAAGACAGCCGTGTCGGCCAGGTCGGGGTCGGTGTCGACGTAGACGACCGACCCGGCGGGGATGCCGCCCCAGCCGGCCGTGATGGCCTTCGCGACGGGCGGGGTGAGCAGGTCCAGCCGGTCGGCGGCGGGAGAGGCATCGCTGAAGTTGCCCAGGGGTGCACGCATGCCACGCACGCTAACAGGCTGCGCGAACGGCTCACTTGCCTTCTCTGCGGACCGGCGGGATCGATACCGCCATGGTCAGGTCGGCGGGCTCGGAGCCGTTGTTGCGGTAGATGTGCGGCACGTGGGCCTCGAACGTCGCGGAGGTGCCGGCGGGCACAGCGTGGGCCTCGCCGTCGACGATCAGGGTCAGTTCACCCGAGGTGACGTGGAGGAGCTCCACCGTTCCTTCGGGGTGCGGGTCGGAGGCACTGCTGTCACCGGGCATCAGGTGCCAGGCCCAGAGCTCGATGGGACCGCGTGCCTCCGTGCCGACCAGCAGGGTGCTCGAGCTGCCCGCCTCCGTCGACCACAGGCGCACCGCCTGGCTCCCGGGCACGAGCCGCACCTGAGATCCCTGCTCGTAGTCGAGCAGCGTGGTGATGCTGACGCCCAGCGCGTCGGCGAGCTTGACGGTGGTGCCCACGCTCGGGTTCGTACGTGCCTGTTCGATCTGGATGATCATGCCGCGGCTGACCCCCGCACGCGCCGCGAGGGCGTCCAGGGTGAAGCCGCGCTCGCCCCGCCAACGCTTGAGGTTGCGCGCGAGCGACTGGGTGAGCTGATCGAGGTCAGACACATTCCGTCCAATATCATGGATACCGAGGTCGAAAATACTGCACTGCCGTGTGGTGTGCCACGCGACCACCGCACTGTACTGCGACGCATCCCGACGACAGCGCTGCCGCCCTGGCCACCAGCTGCGGTGGGGGCCCACGGATTTCGAGGTCGGACTGCTGACCAGGCGCACCCCGCGCTCACAGTCGTGGCCGTATCGCAGTGCGTCGCCGCCGCCGTCCGGGCGCCGGGCCGAGCCCCCAAGGGCAGACCGGGAAGGTCCCGACGCCAGGGCCGGGCCCCTTCGTCCCGGCGGGGTCAGTTCCCGTCGTCGTCCGTATCCTCCAGCAGCAGCGCGACAGCGGCCAGCTGCTCGGGGGTGACACCCTCGGGGATCGGTACCGGTGCGGGGGTACGCAGCGGCGGCTGCCAGCCCTTCTCCGGATCCCAGCTCCGCACCACCCGGGCCGGCGCCCCCGCCACCACCGTGTGGTCAGGGACCTCTCCGCGTACGACGGCTCCCGCGGCGACCACCACGTTCCGGCCGATCCTGGCCCCCGGAAGGATCACGGCTCCGGTACCGATCCAGCATCCGGGCCCGATCACGACCGGCTCCATGCGCGGCCACTGCTTGCCGACCGGCTCGTGCGGATCGTCGTAACTGTGGTTGGTGGAGGTGATGTAGACGTACGGACCGCAGTACGTGTCCGAGCCGATCGACACCGTGGTGTCGGCGATGACATGACTGCCCCGGCCCAGCACCACTCCGTCGCCCAGGGTGAGGACGGTCTCGGGCCCCAGATCCAGATCGGGCATCAGACCGGCCGTGAGCGTCACCTGTTCACCGATGATGCAGTGGTCGCCCAGCTCGATCCAGGGCTCCCCGAAGACCGTGCCCTGTGGAAAGGCGAGCCTGGTCCCGGGGCCGATACGGCCGAACCGGAGCCGTCCGGGATGCTGCGCGGTGACCGCTCCGGTCTCCTGCACCCAGGCCCAGACGCGGTGGACGGCGCGGGACGTGACACCACGCCGCCGGAGGGCCAGGGAGGAGAGCAAGTTCCGGTTCTTCGGCACCCGCCCACGTTAGTCCGCCGGGCCGGGGCGGATCCGCGCGACGACTGTGACGTTCACCCCACCTGCCCAGGTCACAGGGACCTTCCACTACGGTTCGTGCGGAGCAGGGAGCGCCGAGCGCACCGACCCCACCGGAGGAGCAGTCGATGACAGAACAGGCATTGGTCACCGGTGTCGGCGGCAAGGAGCCGGACATCGACCCGGACGCCTTCCTCGCGCCGACCTCCGTAGTCATCGGCGAGGTGTCGCTGGCCGCGGGCTCCAGCGTCTGGTACCACGCGGTTCTGCGGGGCGATGGCGGCCCCATCTCCCTCGGCCCCGACAGCAACATCCAGGACAACTGCAGCGTGCACACCGACCCGGGTTTCCCGCTGACGGTCGGCGCCAGGGTCTCGGTCGGTCACAACGCCGTGCTGCACGGTTGTGTCATCGAGGACGACGTCCTGGTCGGCATGAGCGCCACCGTGCTCAACGGCGCGCACATCGGAGCGGGTTCACTGATCGCCGCGCAGGCGCTCGTCCCGCAGGGGATGCGGGTGCCGCCGGGGTCCCTGGTCGCCGGCGTACCCGCCAAGGTCAAGCGGGAACTGACGGACGAGGAACGTGAGGGCATCGCCTTCAACGCGGCCGGCTACGTGGAACTGGCGAAGGCTCACCGCGAGGCGCACCAGGAGCGCTGACCGCCTCCGGCCGGCCCACGTCGGCGCGGCCCCTCCGGGGTCGCGCCGGATCAGTCGGTCGCCGGGACCGCGTCACGCTCGGTCACTGCCACCGTGTGGTCGGCCTGCTCCGCGGCCTTCTTGGCGCGGTTCTTCAGCACCAGCATCGAGATCACCCCGATCAGCACGGCAGCCAGCAGCCCCAGCCACGAGAAGCGCTTGAGCCACGCCTCGGCCACGACTCCCACCGAGTAGACGACGGCTGTGGTCCCGCCGGCCCAGACGATTCCGCCCAGCACGTTGGCGATCAGGAACTTCCAGTACGGCATGTGCAGGACACCGGCCAGCGGTCCCGCGAAGATCCGCAGCAGCGCCACGAAACGGCCGAAGAAGACCGCCCACACGCCCCACTTCTCGAAGGACCGCTCCGCGAGAGCGATCTGCGGTGCTCCGAAGTGCTTGGGGAACTTCCCGCCGAGCCAGGCGAGCAGGGGGCGCCCTCCCTTGCGGCCGATGGCGTAGCCGATCGAGTCGCCGATGATCGCCCCGGCCGAGGCGCAGGCACCGAGCACCACGGGGTCGATGTCACCGTGCTGGGAGGCGAGGAGTGCCGAACTCACGAGGATGATCTCGCCGGGCAGCGGAATTCCCAGACTCTCGAGTCCGATGACGACGCCGACCAAGAGGTAGATGCTGACGGCGGGGACGGTCTCGAGCCACTCCTGGACGTGCAACGCGGGTCCTTCCCGTATGAGATCTGCAGCCGTGCACCACGGGTGGTGCACGGCGGGCAGCCTACCGGGAAGGACGGCCGGAACGGTCGCCGCAGCCCCCGCGCCAGGGCGCGCGGGGCCCGGCGGCGCTCAGCGGTTGGGGCGCAGCGTCCAGACCACGCTCATCTCGCTGGTGACGGCCCCGTCGGCGCGCCGGATCTCGACGCGCACGGGAAACTCCGGGCGCTTCCCCTCGTCCAGTTCGGCGACGACCTCGGCTGCCGGGCGGCCCAGCACCGCGGTCGCGGTGAGGTCTCCCATGGCCACCTTCTTGAAGGCCATCTCCGTGGTGACGGGCAGCGGAACGGCCCGGGCCATCTGGTCACCGAAGGCGGCGACGACTATCGCACCGCTCGCCGACTCCGCGAGTGTGAACATCGCTCCGGCGTGGGGCCCGCCGAGGTGGTTGTGGTACTCGGCCCGGTCGGGGAGCGAGAGCACGGCGCGCTCCGCGGTCGTCTCCAGGTACGTGATGCCGAGGGTCCGGACCATCGGGACGCTCGCGGACAGGATGTCGCCGACTGTCATCTCTTCAGTGCTCATGGGGGTGATGTTACTAGCGAGTAGCACTCTTTGACCACCCCCTCACAGGGGCGCCCGTAGCAGAGGCCGCCCCACCCCTCTATGGTTACTGGCCATGTGGCCAGGACAGCAGCCGCCCGGGGGCGAGCAGAACCCGCAGGACCAGAACCCGTACCAGCAGCCGGGGTACCAACAGCCGAATCCCTATCAGCAGCCGGGATACCAGCAGCAGGGCCAGCCGGGACAGCAGCCGGGATACCAGCAGCAGGGCCAGCCGGGGTACCCGCAGCCCAACCCGTACCAGCAGCCCACCATGCCGCAGTACGCCGTTCCGGGCGGGCCCGGCGGCCCGCAGGACGACAACAAGAAGAAGACGGCGCTCGTCGCCGTCATCGCGGCGACAGCGGTCGTGATCACGGCGGTCGTCACCGGCGTCGTCGTCATGAACAAGGACGACGACAAGGGCTCGGACGTGGCCGAAGGCAAGGCGTCCTCGTCCCCGTCCGCGAAGACGTCCGACGCGGCGTCCTCCCCCGCCGCGAACCCGCGGGGCGGTGAGGACGCCGCGCCCACGATTCCGGGCTGGAAGGTCGTGACCAACCCCAAGTGGGGCACTCAGTTCGACGTGCCCGGCGACTGGGAGGTCTCGGCCACCGGTGTGATCTCGGGGTTCGAGGACGTGAAGGACCCCACGGGCCCGCCGGCGGTGGGCTTCTCCGCGCCTGCGCACTACAAGTCGAAGTGGTGCATCGACGACACCGACAAGGACGGCACCAAGGAGGACACCGGCCTGGCCGGTGTCGGCACCAAGGGCGGCCAGGGCGCCAAGAACACGGACGAGGCAGCCACGAACGAGGCCGCCAACTGGGTCTGGGCCGCCTACGCCCAGGAGGACCCGAAGGAAAAGGTCAAGATCGGCAAGCCCAAGCCGTACACGACCAAGTCGGGTCTCTCGGGCAGCGTCGTCACCGCCACCGCCACCGAACTGGCCAAGAAGAACAAGTGCGACACCGACGGCAAGTCGATCGCCTTCAGCTTCAAGAACGCCAAGGACGAGTACTCGTCCTGGATCCTCTACGCCAACGCCGGTGTCGACGACGAACTCCCGGACACCACCATCCAGAAGATCCTCAGCACGGTACGCCTGGCGGAGGACGCGGAGGCAGCTTCCTGAGCCTCCGGCGCATACGGCCGGGGTCCTCCATTTGGCGGGAGGGGGCCGGGGCGGGGATAGTCCCTTGGTGACCTCCGCAGCTCCCTCCCCCTCTCCCGCCCTCCGCTCCCTGCCGGAGGGCCGAAACTTCGGTCTGCTGACCGCCGCCGCGATCATCACGAGCCTGGGCACCAACGGCGCGCTGATCGCGGCGGCGTTCGCGGTTCTGGAGTCGGGCGGCGACGCCGGCGACGTCGGCCTGGTCGCCGCCGCGCGGACGGCACCGCTGGTGCTGTTCCTGCTGATCGGCGGCGCGGTGGCGGACCGGCTGCCACGTCACCGGGTGATGGTGGCGGCGAACACGCTCAACTGCGTCTCGCAGGCGGCGTTCGCCTGGCTGGTCCTGACGGGCGACGCCGAGCTGTGGCACATGATGCTGCTGACGGCGCTGTGCGGAACCGGGCAGGCCTTCTTCGGTCCGGCCGCGGAAGGCATGCTGCTGTCCAGCGTCAGTGCCGAACAGGCGGCCCGCGCATTCGCCTTCTTCCGGATGTCCATGCACGGTGCCGCCATCGGCGGCGCGGCACTCGGCGGCGCCATGATCGCCGCCATGGACCCGGGCTGGGTACTGGCGGTCGACGCGGCGGCGTTCGCCGTGGCCGGTGCCCTCCGGGCGTTCCTCGACGTGAGCCACATCCCCCAGCGGGCACCGGGCGGCGGGCTGCTGGCCGATCTCCGGGAGGGCTGGCAGGAGGTCGCCGGCCGTCCCTGGCTCTGGGCCGTCGTGCTCCAGTTCTCCGTGGTCGTGGCGGTCGTCGGGGCCGCCGAGGCGGTGTACGGACCGCTGGTGGCGCGGGACGAGCTCGGCGGGGCCCGCCCCTGGGGGTTCGCTCTCGCGGCGTTCGGGGTCGGCACGCTGGGCGGGGCGCTGCTGATGATGCGATGGAAACCGCGGCGGCTGCTGCTGGCCGGGACGCTCTGCGTGTTCCCGCTGGCCCTGCCGTCCGCGGCACTGGCGATCCCGCTGCCGGTGGCCGGCCTCTGCGTGGTGATGTTCGTGACCGGTGTCGCCATCGAGGTGTTCGGGGTCTCCTGGATGACGGCCCTTCACCAGGAGATCCCGGAGGAGAAGCTGTCCCGGGTCGCGGCCTACGACTGGTTCGGCTCGGTCGCCATGGTGCCGCTGGCCACGGCGGCCGCCGGCCCGGTGGAGACGCTCGTGGGCCGCAGCGAGGCCCTCTGGGGCTGTGCCGCTCTGATCGTGCTGGTGACGGCCGGTGTACTGCTGGTCCCGGACGTACGGAATCTGACCCGCCGCAGCTCGGTGAAGAAGATCAGCCTCCCGGAGCCGGCCCAAGGGTCAGCCGATACTGAAGGCGCCCTCGGGGGGCACGGGTGAGGCCACGGCCTCGCTGTCACGCACCGGCTTCGCATCGCCGATGAGCCGGGCGAGGGCCGCTCCGTGTTCGACCCGCGCGGGGAACGCGTCGGCGGCGCAGAGCCTGGTGAGCGGCGCGATGTCGAGGGGAACGCCCGAGGCGAGCAGCACGGCGTTACCGAAGCGCCGGCCGCGCAGGACGGCCGGCTCCGCGATGAGGGCGAGCTCGTCGAACACCTCGGCGAAGTTGGCCAGTTGCGAGCGCAGGAAGGTGAAGGGCGCACTGTCGGCCAGGTTGGCCGCGTAGACGCCGCCCGTCCGCAGGACCCGTCCGGCGGCCCGCGCGTACTCGACGGAGGTCAGGTGCGCCGGCACCCGCGCGCCGCCGAAGACATCGGCGATCAGGAGATCGGCCGAGTCTTCCGCCGCCGCCTCGATCCAGCCCCGGGCGTCGGTGCCGTGCACGGTGACACCGGCCCCCTCGGGCAGCGGCAGATGCTCCCCGACCATGTCGACGAGCCCTCGGTCGGCCTCGGCCACCTCCTGCCGCGAGCCGGGGCGGGTCGCCGCGACGTAGCGGGGCAGCGTGAGCGCGCCGCCGCCGAGGTGCACCACGTCCAGCGCCGCCCCCGGGGCACCGGCCCGGTCCACGACGTGCCCGAGCCGTCGCACGTACTCGAATTCGAGGTGCCCCGGCTCGTCGAGATCGACGTACGACTGCGGGGCGCCGTCGACCGTGAGCAGCCAGGCCCGGTCCCGGTCGACGTCGGGCAGCAGCCTGGCGGTACCGCAGTCGGTGTCGCGGATGACGGGTATCGGCTCGTTCACTCCCCCATTGTGACGCGCGCCGGGTCCTGTTCCCTCCGGGTCAGCCGTTCCACACCGCGGCGACCGCCTCGGTGTGTGCGGCGGACTGGGCGAGACCGGCCCTGGCTGCCGCGGCCCGGCGTGCCGGGTCCAGGGAGTTGCGGCCGATGGCCTTCCGCGTTCCGGCGTCCGGGGTGATGACCTCGACGCGGGCGCCCGCGGCCTCCAGTTCGGCAGCCTGCGCTCGGGGCGAGACGATCACCTTGTTGCCACTGGCCGTGGGTGCGATCACGACGACGCGCCCGTAGCCGGAGGCGAGCTGGGCGTTGGCCGGGGAGTGCACACCCCCGTCGATCCAGCTCCCGCCTCCGGCGCTGACCACGGGCCAGACCACGGGGACGGCACAGCTGGCGGTGACGGCGTCGGCAAGGGTGACCGTGCCCGTCCTGTCGAAGGTGTGCAGGGCGCCGGTGGACGCGTCCACGGCGGTGACCAGCAGGTGCCGTGCGGGCCATTCGGTCGACGGAAGCCAGCTCGCGATCATCTCCCGCCGCTCGGCCGCGGTCGCGGCCGGCCGGCTGTCCCGGGCGAGGGCGCCCAGTTTCCGGCCGTACTCGGCGGGCGTCCGGGAGGAGAGCACCGCTCTCGCATAGCGCAGGATGGTGACGGGGCCGAGCCGGCCCGCCGCCCCGTTCCCGCTCTCCGGTTCGGCGAGCTGCCGCTCGTAGAGGTCGCCGATGCCTGCGGGCCCGAATGCGAGCTGCGCCCCGACGATGGCACCCGCCGAGCTCCCGACGATCAGATCGGCGGTGGAGAGGTCGACGCCCGCCTTGGCGAGCCCGTGGAGGATGCCGCTTTCCCATGCGGTGCCGGTGACGCCTCCGGCACCCAGTACGAGAGCTGTGTCTGCCATGCGCCCCAGTCTGCCCCAGAAGAGGCGGCCCGCCTTCCCGGGGTCCGGGAAGGCGGGCCGCACACGCAAACCTTCAGGCAGGTCGCACACGCACCGTCAGAGCAGGCCGGTGACCGTGCCTGCGCCGACCGTGCGGCCGCCCTCGCGGATCGCGAAGCCGAGCCCGGACTCCAGCGGGACGTCACGGCCGAGCTCGACGGTCATGGTGACCGTGTGGCCGGGCCGGGCCACCGCCGCCTCGCCGAGGTCGACGTCCCCGACTACGTCCGCCGTACGGATGTAGAACTGCGGCCGGTATCCCGTGGTGACCGGTGTGGTCCGGCCTCCTTCCCGGGCCGACAGGACGTACACCTGCGCGGTGAAACGCCTGCTCGGAGTGACACTTCCGGGCGCCGCCACCACATGCCCCCGGCGGACCCGGTCGCGCTCGACGCCGCGCAGCAGCAGCGCGACGTTGTCGCCCGCCTCCGCCGACTCCATCGGCTTCCCGAAGGTCTCCAGGCCTGTGACGACGGTCTCGACGTCCGCACCGAGCACCGACACGCGGTCCCCGACGCGCACCGTGCCACGCTCCACGGCACCGGTGACGACGGTGCCACGGCCCGTGATGGTGAGCACGTTCTCCACGGACAGGAGGAACGGCGCGTCGGTGTAGCGCACCGGCATCGGTACGTACGTGTCGACGGCGTCCAGCAGCCCCTCGACGGCCGCGGTCCAGCGTGGGTCGCCCTGGAGCGCCCCGAGCCCCGACACCCTTACGACGGGCACGGTGTCGCCGCCGTAACCGTGCGCGGTGAGCAGCTCGCGGACCTCCAGCTCGACCAGATCGGTGAGCTCGGGGTCGCCCGCGTCGGCCTTGTTGAGGGCCACGACGATGTGGTCGACTCCGACCTGACGGGCCAGCAGGACGTGCTCCGCGGTCTGCGGCATGATGCCGTCGAGCGCGGACACGACGAGGATCGCCCCGTCGAGCTGCGCGGCTCCGGTGACCATGTTCTTGATGTAGTCGGCGTGTCCGGGCATGTCGACGTGCGCGTAGTGCCGGGTGTCGGTCTCGTACTCGACGTGCGAGATGTTGATGGTGATGCCGCGCTGTGCCTCCTCGGGGGCCCGGTCGATCCGGTCGAAGGGCACGAAGGTGCCGGTTCCGCGGTCGCTGAGCACCTTGGTGATGGCAGCGGTCAGGGTGGTCTTGCCGTGGTCGACGTGGCCCATGGTGCCGATGTTGAGGTGCGGCTTGGTGCGCACGTATGCCGTCTTGGGCATGGCTCGTTCCTTGGAATTCGAAGCTGAAGAGAGAAGACCCCAGGGCCCCGCCGACCCTCCCCTTACGGGGTCCGCCGGACTGTCGGGGGAGGGTCAGCTTCGGGCGCCGCCGAAGGGCGCTGCGGCAGCGATGGATGCTGCGTCGGTTGCTGCTGCGGCTGCCGGTGTGTGCGCGGCCGCAGGGCTCACGGCAGCCTTCGGCGCGTCCGCGACTGCGGACTGCGCTGCGAGGAAGGCGTACCGGACCATGCCCCTGATCATGGCGCAGCGGCGGTACGGCGTCGAATGGTTTTCGCGCGGGTGATGCTGTGGCCGCGCACCCGGGATCCGGACGGTCTCGCGCCCTCGGGCCGCAGCAGTCACCCTGGCCGCGACGGCCGGCAGGGACGTCCCGAGCCGACGAGGAGTACCGGTGAACCCCCGACCCGTCCGGCGACCGCCTCTGTTCGCACTCGTCCACTTCGACTGCGCCCTCGTCACGTCGGTGGGCATCCGGGGCTGCGCGGGGACTGACCCGGGACCGGCAGGCAAGCTCCCCGGCCGCTTTCGTCCGGGGCAACTGGCCCCGGACGCACGGCTCGAGCCGGCACAGGTACGTGATGAAGGACTCGTCACCCCCCGCCCGCGCATTACGACGATCACACAGCGGTTTCGGTTACGCTCCCCAGATGTTCGACCCCGTCCCCGCAACACGGCCCTCCGGTGGCCTCGCAGTGCGCTGTACGAGGGCGCTGCTCTCCCCCTGGTCCCGGTTCTCCCTGCTCGTGGCGGTCCTGCTGGCCGCCGGCGTCACCATGCTGATGTTCGAACCACAGCGGCTGCTGGCCTCCGGCTGGCCACCGCAACTCACGGGTTCCGCCGCCGCGATGCTGTTCGGGCTCGCGTACGGCGTGTGCACGGTGGCCTTCGTGCCGCGCCCGCTCCTCAACCTTGCCGCCGGTGCTCTGTTCGGAGCACAGGCCGGTCTCGCGGCGGCGCTCGCGGGGACCGTTCTCGGTGCCGGTGTCTCGTTCCTGCTCGGCAGGGTGCTGGGTCAGGACGCGCTCCGGACGCTGTTGCGCGGCAAGTACCTGAAGGCGGCCGACGGGCTGCTGAGCCGTCACGGGTTCAGGTCGATGCTGGCGCTGCGGCTCTTCCCCGGTGTGCCGTTCGCCGCTGCCAACTACTGCGCGGCGACCTCCCGCATGGGCTACCCGCCGTTCCTGCTGGCCACCGGTCTCGGTTCGATCCCGAACACAGCGGCGTACGTCATCGCCGGCAGTACGGCCTCGTCGCCGACGTCGCCCGTGTTCCTCGCCGCCATGGGCTTCATCGTGCTGTCCGGCGCGGGCGCGGCGCTCGTGGCGTGGCGCAGGCGGCACAGGCTGGGCGTGACGGAGGGCGCGTCGTCACCGGACGCGGACGGCAGGGCGTAGTCAGGGGCAGGCGGAAGTCTGTTCACCTGTAGGCGATACGCTGCGCGCAACCGACAGAGGATGTCCGGGGCCGTGGCGTCCCGTCCCCTTTTCTGACCGCATCCGCACGCCGCCGACGGCCTTCGCGTCCGTCGGCCGTTGCATGAGTACCTCCGGGATGGCCGAAGCCCCATGAGCTGGTTCGAATCATTCGTCCTGGGCATCGTGCAGGGACTGACCGAGTTCCTGCCGATCTCCTCCAGCGCGCACCTGCGGCTGACCGCGGCGTTCGCGGGCTGGCAGGACCCCGGTGCGGCGTTCACCGCCATCACGCAGATCGGCACGGAGGCCGCGGTCCTCATCTACTTCCGCAAGGACATCGGCAGGATCCTCTCCGCGTGGTTCAGGTCGCTGACCGACGCCTCGATGCGCAGCGACCACGACGCCAAGATGGGCTGGCTGGTCATCATCGGCTCCCTCCCCATCGGTGTGCTCGGCGTCGCGTTCAAGGACCAGATCGAAGGCCCGTTCCGCGACCTGCGCCTGATCGCGACCACCCTGATCGGCATGGGTATCGTCCTGGGGATCGCCGACCGTCTCGCGGCCCGTGACGAGGCGGGCGGCAAGCACCGCGCCGTCAAGGAGCGCAAGTCGCTCAAGGAACTGGGCGTCAAGGACGGTCTGATCTTCGGCTTCTGCCAGGCCATGGCTCTGGTTCCGGGCGTCTCCCGCTCGGGCGCCACCATCAGCGGCGGTCTGCTCATGGGGTACACCCGCGAGGCCGCGGCCCGCTACTCCTTCCTCCTGGCGGTGCCCGCCGTCCTGGCCTCCGGCCTGTTCACGCTCAAGGACGCCGGGGAAGGCCCCGTCTCCTGGGGGCCCACCGTCTTCGCCACGATCGTCGCGTTCGTGATCGGGTACGCGGTCATCGCGTGGTTCATGAAGTTCATCACCACCAAGAGCTTCATGCCGTTCGTCATCTACCGGGTGATCCTCGGCATCGTCATCTTCGTCCTGGTCGGTGCGGGCGTGCTGAGCCCGGACGCGGGCGAGTCCGCCGGCTGAGAGAAGGATCCTCCGCCCTGACTCCCGGACCGCGCCGGTCCGGGAGTCGGTCATTTCACCGATGACGCGCGGGCACGGGGGCGGGAAGTTGGGCGTGGTCACGTCCGCCGGTGTCATACGGCGGACGTGCACCGACCGCCTTCGCTCCCACACCACGGAGATCCCCATGCCCCTGCCCCGTTCAGCCGGCGCCGCGCTGCTGGCCGTCGCGCTCGCCTCCGTCGCCGTCCCGGCCTCCGCCTCCTCGACGGCAGCCGCCGCGGCCGGCGTGCACTACGTCGCCCTGGGCGATTCGTACGCCTCCGGAACCGGGGCCGGGAGCTACTCCGATGTGGCGTGCACGCGGAGCCGCAACGCCTACCCCGCGCTCTGGGCCGCCGCCAACGACCCGGCCTCGTTCACCTTCGCGGCCTGCGGGGGTGCGAAGATCCCCGACGTCCTCGGTGATCAGGTGGACGGACTGGACGAGGACACGACCCTGGTCAGTCTGAGCATCGGTGGCAACGACTCCGGGTTCGCCTCGACCATGCTCAGCTGTCAGTACTCCACCCAGTCGGCCTGTGAGCGGGCCCTGGCGACGGCCGGGGAGTACGTCGTGAACGAGCTGCCGGACGAGCTGGACAGCCTCTACGCGACCGTCCGCGCCCGCGCACCGCACGCCGAGGTCGTGATCATCGGCTACCCGCACCTCTACAAGGAGGGCGGCATCTGCCTGGGCGGGCTGAGCTCTGCCAAGCGCTCGGCGATCAACGAAGGCTCGGACCTGCTCAACGAGACCATCGCGGACCGTGCCCAAGCGGCCGGTTTCGCCTTCGCGGACGGCCGGCCTGCCTTCGCCGGTCACGAGATCTGCACGAGTGACGCGTGGATCAGCAGCACCAACGTCCACCCGACGGCCGAGGGTCACGAGTCCGCATACCTCCCGGCTTTCAGCGCCGCCGTGCCGGGGAACTGAGCTCAGTACACGTCGCGCACGTACCGCTTGTCGGCGGCGAGCTGCTTGACGTACGCGGCGGCGGCGTCCTCCTGGAGCCCTCCGTGGGCCACGGCGATGTCCCGCAGTGCCCGGTCCACGTCCTTCGCCATCCGGGAGGCGTCGCCGCAGACGTAGAAGTGGGCACCCTCCTGGAGCCACGACCACAGCTGGGCGCCGTGCTCGCGCATCCTGTCCTGGACGTAGATCTTGGCCCGCTGGTCGCGGGAGAAGGCGGTGTCCAGCCGGGTCAGGGTGCCCTCGCGGTACAGGGAGTCGAGCTCCTGCCGGTAGTAGAAATCGGTGGCCCTGCGCTGCTCGCCGAAGAACAGCCAGTTGTCGGCCCGGTGGCCGAGAGCGCGCCGTTCGTCCAGGAAGCCGACGAACGGGGCGACTCCGGTGCCGGGGCCGACCATCACCATGCGGGTGGCCGGATCGGCCGGCGGACGGAAGTGCGGGGCGCGCTGGACGAAGACGGGGACGGGGCTGCCCGCTTCCGCGTCGGCGAGGAAGGTGGAGGCCACGCCCTTGCGGACGGCACCGTGCCGGTTCTCGTAGCGGACGACGGACACGGTGAGCTGTACGAGACCGGGGGCGGTGAGCGGGCTGGAGGATATGGAGTAGAGCCTGGGCCGGAGACGTGTGAGGGCGCCGGCCCACTCGTCCGCGGTGGCGCGGGCGGAATGTTCGGCGACGACGTCGACGGCCTGCCGGCCCCAGGTCCACTGCGCGAGTTCACCCTTGTTGTCCGGGCGCAGGAGCTTCTTGAGGGTGCGGTCATGGGTGCGGTCGGCGACCAGGCGCAGCAGGCCGGGAGTGATCCGGGCTATGTCCAGGTGGCGGTGGAGGGCTTCGCCCAGTGGCACGGAGCCGACACCTGGCACGTCGACCTGTCCGGCGGGGTCCAGCCCGGTGACGGCGAGCCATTCCGCCACGAGTTCCTGGCAGTTCAGCGCTTCCACCCCCAGCGCGTCACCGGCCTCGTAGGTGAGCGGTACGGGGCTGTCCTGCGTGTCGAAGGTGAACTGGCGCACTTCCTTGGTGGCGCCGGGAAGGCTGAGCAGTTTGTTGCCCACGAGCCGCCCCGTCGCCGTCCTGGTGGCGCGGGCCGGGATCGAAGGGGCGGGCGTGACGACGGAGACGGCAGTGGCAGGCGTGACGACGGAGACGGCAGGGGCGGGCGGGCCCAGGGGGGCTGCGGGCGCGTCGGGGACGGAAGGGGCGCCCAGTGCGGCGAACACCTCCTCCAGCCACTGCCCTGCCGGCTCCTCGTAGTCCGGTTCGCAGTCCGTACGGGGGACGAGCCGTACGGCGCCCAGTTCGCCGAAGCGTTCGTCGAGCCGTCTGCCGTGCCCGCAGAAGTCGTCGTACGAGGAGTCCCCGAGGGCGAGCACGGCGTAGCGCACGCCATCCAGCCGGGGTGTGTCGGGGGCGTTGAGCGACTCCCAGAATCCGGAACCGTTGTCCGGGGCGTCGCCGTCACCGAACGTGCTGGTGACGACCAGCAGATCGGCGGTGCGCGGGAGGCTCTCCAGAGGGCTGTCGTCCATCCCGAGAAGGGTCGCCGTACGCCCTTCGGCGGTGAGCCGCTGGGCCGCTGCCGCGGCGACCTCCTCGGCGTTGCCGGTCTGCGACGCCCACAGGACCACGACCTGCCTGCCGGGCACGGTGTCGGTTGCCGGCGCGGTCCCGGCCGGCTCCGGGGCCCGGGGCGCGTGGCCGGGCGCCCGGGAGAACATGCCGGCCAGCACTCCGTTGACCCACAGGGCGTGGTCGGGTTCGAACGGTGCGTGCGCGGGCAGTACGGGGGTGCCCGCGGGCTGCGGACCGAGCCCCGCGAGGAATCCGGCGAGGTAGCGGCGTTCATGTTCGGCCAGCACGGGCGGGGCTGTGTCCGCGATCCCGAACATCCCGGCGAGAGCGGCGACGGGAGCGGCCGGGAACTCCGGGACGGAGGCGTCGGCGGGTGCCGGCACGACCGCGGGGGCGACGGCGGCGACCTTCACCAGCGTCACGGCGCAGACCTTGAACTCGGGCTGCAGGGACACCGGGTCCACGGCGTCGTTGGTGACCGCGTTCACGCTGAGGTACTCACCGAAGAGATCGTTCCAGTGGAACGGCGCGAAGCAGTTCCCGGGCCGCACGCGGTCGGTCACGACAGCCGGCAGCACGGCCCTGCCCCGCCGGGAGGCGACCTCGACGGAGTCGCCCTCCTCGATCGAGAGGGCCGCCGCGTCCTCCGGGTTGATCTCGACGAAGGGGCCGGGGTTCAGCCTGTTGAGTTTGGCGATCTTCCCGGTCTTCGTCAGGGTGTGCCACTGGTGCTGCAGGCGGCCCGTGTTGAGCACGAACGGGAAGTCGTCGTCGGGCATCTCGGCCGCGGGCATGTGCGGGCGGGCGAAGAACACCGCCCGGCCGCTCGCCGTGGGGAAGGACAGCCGGGGCACGCTCCCGTCGGGGCGTACGGCCAGGGTCTGGCTGACGCCGTCGTTGAGGTAGCGGACCGGGTTGCGGTCGGGGCCGTCCGGGGCTGCGCTGGGCCACTGGACAGGCGTCCGGCGCAGCCGTTCGTAGGTGATTCCGCGCAGGTCGTAACCGGTCCTCGGGTTGTGGGCCTGCTTGATCTCCTCGAAGATCTCCTCGGCGCTGCTGTAGCCGAAGGCCTCCTCGTACCCCATCTCGCAGGCGATCCGCGCGATGATCCGCCAGTCCGGCCAGGCGTCCCCCGGCGGGTCGGCGGCCTGTCTGCCGAGCGTGAGGTTCCGCTCCGAGTTGATCATGACGCCTTCCGCCTCGCCCCACAGCGCGGCGGGCAGGGCGACATCGGCGTACGCGTTGGTCTCGGTGTCGGCGAACACGTCCTGGGTGACGACGAACTCCGCCGCTTCGAGGCCCTCGATGACGGTGCGGCGGTTGGCCACGGACGCCACCGGATTGGTGCAGATGATCCAGCACGCCTTGATCTCGCCTTCCGACATGCGCCGGAACATGTCGACGGTCCCGATGCCCGCCGCGTCCGTGCGCAGGGTCCCGGCGGCGAGGCCCCACAACTGCTCGGCGTGCGCTCGGTCCTGGTCCGACTGCAGGACGCGCTGGCCGGGCAGACCGGGCCCCATGTAGCCCATCTCACGGCCGCCCATGGCGTTGGGCTGACCGGTGAGCGAGAAGGGCCCGCTGCCGGGCCGGCAGATGGCTCCGGTGGCCAGGTGCAGATTGATCAGGGCGTTGGTGTTCCAGGTGCCGTGGGTGCTCTGGTTGAGGCCCATGGTCCAGCAGCTCATCCACTCGCCCGCCTCACCGATCCAGCGGGCGGCCAGGCGGATGTCCGCCTCCGGGACGCCGGTGGTCTCCGCGACCGAGGCCGGCGTGCAGTCCCGCAGGAAGCCCGGCATCGCCTCCCAGCCCTCGGTGTGCTCAGCGATGAACTCCGGGTCGGTGTGGCCGTTCTCGACGAGGAGGTGCATCAGGCCGTTGAGCAGCGCCAGGTCGGTGCCGGGGCGGATCTGCAGGAACAGATCGGCCTTGTCGGCCGTGGCGTTGCGCCGGGGGTCGACGACGATCAGCTTCGCGCCGGCCTTCACCCGCTCCATGAGACGGAGGAAGAGGATGGGGTGGCAGTCCGCCATGTTCGAGCCGATGACGAAGAAGGTGTCGGCGTGCTCGAAGTCCTCGTACGAGCCGGGCGGGCCGTCGGCGCCCAGGGACAGCTTGTAGCCGCTGCCCGCACTGGCCATGCAGAGCCGGGAGTTCGACTCGATCCAGCTCGTGCGGACGAAGCCCTTTGCCAGCTTGTTCGCGAGGTACTGCGCCTCCAGCGTCATCTGCCCGGAGACGTAGAGGGCGAGCGCGTCGGGCCCGTGTTCGTCGACGATCGCGCACAGCCGCCGCGCCGTCTCCAAGACTGCTTCCTCCATGGACAGCGGCACCGGCTCCTCGCTGCGTTCCGCCCGGACCAGGGCCGTCGTCAGCCGGCCCGGGGCGGCCAGCATCTCCGCACTGGTCGCCCCCTTCGTGCAGAGCCGCCCGCCGTTCGCCGGGTGTGCCTTGTCGCCCGTGGCCTTCAGGACGGTGCGCCGGCCGTCGGGGCCCCGGCCGATGTCGAGGACCATCCCGCAGCCGACACCGCAGTACGAGCAGACCGTCCGCACCTGGGCGGGAGTGTCCGGCTGCGGCTTCGGCACGGTCATGGACGGCCTTTCATGGGGAACGCTGACACCGCGACAGTACGAAACGTCCGTTTCCCGGGTGTCACGCCGGACGATCAAGCGTGGTTACGTCCGCTGCACAGTCGGCCGGGTACGCCGGTGAGGCCCGCCGGGCCTCCGGTGAATGATCGGTCATAATTACGATCCAGGGCTGTCCGGCCCCGGCCCGGGAGTTCCCCGCCGCCCTTTTGGAGGCCTGCATGACCGCCGACGCCCTTCCCGTGATCGCCGCGGTGGACGGTTCCGCGCACAGCTGGGAGGCCCTCGACTGGGCCGCCGAGGAAGCGGTGCGCAGCGGTCTGCCGCTGCTGATCGTGAATGTCCGGCCCCGCACCCGGCGCACGGAGGAGGAGAAGGGGCTGAGGGATGCCGAGGAACTGCTCGCGCAGGCCCTGGTGCGGACGTCCCGGCTCGCCCCCGAGCTGCCGGCCTCGACACTCGCTCCGCTGGACTTCCCTTCGGCGGCGCTGACCTCGCTCAGCCGTGACGCGTCGATGGTGGTCGTCGGCTCCCGCGGTCTCGGCGGATTCCGCTCGCTGATGATCGGATCCAACAGCCTGGCGACCGCCTCGATGGCGCGGTGTCCGGTCGTGGTCGTCCACACCGGCCGGACGGACGAGAGCGAGGAGGAGCCCTCGGACAGCTTCCCCGACATCGTCGCGGGGGTCGCCGCCGACGAGAGCAGCGGAGCCGTACTCGATTTCGCCTTCGAAGCCGCCGTCTCACGCCCCGGCTCACGGCTGCGGCTCGTGCACGGGTGGACGATGTTCTCGTCGATGCTCTCCGGCGGTCCCGTGTTCAACAGCGAGGCAGCGGCGGAATCGGCCGAGCGCGCCCTCGCCGAGCTCACAGCGGGGCACCGCGACAAGTACCCGCAGGTGGACGTCGTGCGCGAACCCGTCCGGGGCTCGGCGTCACGCACCTTGGTCACGGCCTCGGCCACCGCGGCGCTGACCGTGGTCGGGCGGCGCAAGGGCGGCGAGTCTCTCGGGCTCGGCCTCTCCCCCGTGGCGCAGACGACGGTGACGCACGCCCTCGGCCCGGTGGCCGTCGTCCCCAGCTGACGGCGGGGCCCCGGTCCTGACCGTGGGCCGCCCGTACGGTGCCTTTCGCCTGCTCCTGACCGCAGGCCGTGCGCGGTCCCGGTACCCCGCCGTGCACGGCCCTTGGCGTGCCGCTCGCGCTGACCGATGCTGGGGCGATGACACAGCGCGTGGCTCTCGCGACGGTGATGGACCGGCTCTCCATCGACGCAGTGATCACCGACTACGCCGTGGCGGTGAGCGACGGTGCCTGGGACGACTACGCCGCCCTGTTCACGCCGGACGGGCACGCCGACTACCGGGGCGCGGGCCGGCCCGCGGGCCCTGCGGCCGAGGCCGGGCGGTGGCTCGCGGAGAGTCTGCCGCGCTGTCCGGCCCGGCAGCATCTGATCGTCAACCGCCGACTGGACCTCGAGGATCTGGGCGGTTACCCGGGTGACCGGGCGCAGGTGCGGGCCGACTACCTCAGTCCGGCGGGACCGGGGCCCTGGGACGGGGAGACGCCTCCGGCCGTGGTCACCGGCGGCCGGTACGTCTTCGAGCTGCGGCGTACGGAACCGGGCTGGCGGATCCTGACCGTCAATGCGCATCAGAGATGGCGGTACGCGCCCGGGGCCGCCGCCGGCTGATCCGCGGCCGGCGGGGCACCCGCCCCGGTGGTCGCGGCATGCCCCCTGTGCGCTGCTGATCTTCTGCACCACACTGGGATCAGGAGCGGAACGGGCGAGAGGGAGATGCATGCCGATGCGGGGCGGGCGGCTTCCGGCCGGGCGAGCACGCGAGGGCGGCGCACGGCCGCACGAGCGGCTGCTGGGTTCCCGTACCGGGCGCGGTGGCGCGGCGCTGTGCGCGGGCGCTCTGCCCGCCCTGGCGTTCCCCGCACCCTCGCTTTCGTGGTTCGCCTACGTCGCGCTGGTGCCCTGGCTGCTGCTGATCCGCTCGGCGGGCACGGCGCGTCGTGCGGCGGTCGACGGCTGGCTGGGCGGTACGGGTTTCATGATCGCCGTCCACCACTGGCTGATGCCGAGCCTCCATGTGTTCATCGTGGTGCTCGCAGCCCTGCTGGGGCTGCTGTGGGCTCCCTGGGGCCTGCTCGTGGACCGGCTGCTCGGCGGCTCGCCGTCGGTCCGGCGCTCCGTGGCGGCTGTGGCGGTGGTGCCCTCAGGGTGGCTGATGATCGAACTGGTCCGCTCGTGGGAAGGACTGGGCGGCCCTTGGGGTCTGCTGGGCGCCAGCCAGTGGGACGTACCGCTCGCCCTGCGCACCGCCTCCGTGGGGGGCGTATGGCTGGTCAGTCTGGGCGTCGTGGCGGTGAACACCGTGGTGACTCTGCTGCTCGCCGTGCCGACGGGCCGCAGAGCGGCGGGCGCGTGCATCGTCGTGGGGGCCGTCGGCGTGGGTGCGACCGCCGTGTGGGCGCCGCGGCCGGAGGAGACGGGCTCGGTCAGGATCGCCGTCGTGCAGCCGGGTGTGGTCGACGGCCCGAACAGTGTCGAACGCCGCTTCGCGCGCAGTGAGGCGCTGACCCGTGGCCTGGCGGGCCGCGACGTGGATCTGGTCGTGTGGGGCGAGAGCAGTGTGGGTGTCGACCTGTCCCGGAGCCCGGGGACGGCTGAGCGCGTCGCCGCCCTGTCGCGTCTCGTCGGAGCCGATGTGCTGGTCAACATGGACGCCCGGCGCACGGACGGCCCCGGCCGTACCGGAATCTACAAGTCCGCGGTGCTGGTGGGCCCGGACGGCCCCACCGGGGACCGCTACGACAAGATGCGCCTGGTGCCGTTCGGTGAGTACGTCCCGGCCCGGGCGTTGCTCGGCTGGGCGACCTCGGTGGGCAAGGCCGCGGGCGAGGACCGTCTGCGCGGCAGCGGCCCCGTGGTGATGGACCTGCCCGACGGACTGCGGGTGGGCCCGCTGGTGTGCTTCGAATCGGCGTTCCCCGACATGAGCCGGCAGCTGACGAAGGACGGGGCCGAGCTGTTGGTCGCCCAGTCGTCCACCTCGACCTTCCAGCACAGCTGGGCCCCCGAGCAGCACGCCTCGCTCGGGGCCCTGCGGGCGGCCGAGACCGGCCGCCCGATGGTGCACGCCACGCTCACGGGCGTCAGCGCGGTGTACGGCCCGCGGGGCGAGCGGGTGGGAACTCCGCTCGGTACGGACGCGAGCGCGGCCACCGTGTACGACGTACCGCTCGCCCGGGGCACCACTCCCTACGTACGACTCGGCGCGTGGCCCGTGTACGGCGCGCTGGCGGTACTGGCCGTCTTCTTCGGAGTGACGGGCCTGCGGTCCTTCAGGACGCCTGCTCCGACGCGTCCTGAAGGACCCGCTCGCACAGCCGGTGGGTCTCCAGAGCGTCCAGGGCGCTGAGGACCTCCCCGGCCCGGACCGCGTCCAGGAAGGCCAGCACACTCTGCTCGATGCCGCGCTGTCGGGCGACGGGCACCCAGTCACCGCGCCGCCGCAGCGTCGGCTGGCCCTTGTGGTCGATGACGTCCGCGAGGTTGAGGACCTGTCGCTTGGTGTCCTGCCCCGAGACCTCCAGGATCTCCTCGGTGGATCCGTTGAGCCGGTTCATCATGCCGATGGCGGTGAATCCGTCGCCGGACAGCTGGAGCACCACGTGGTGCATGAGTCCCTCGTTGATCCGCGCCCGCACGACGACGTTCGACACGGGGCCGGGGACCAGGAAGCGCAGGGTGTCGACGACGTGGATGAAGTCGTCCAGCACCATGGTGCGCGGGTCCTCGGGCAGCCCCACCCTGTTCTTCTGCATGAGGATCAGCTCGCGCGGGTGCTCGGCACATTGCGCGTAGGACGGGGCGAGCCTGCGGTTGAAGCCGACCGCGAGAGTGACGCCGCGCTCCTCGGCGAGGGCCACGAGCCGCTCGGACTCCTCGAGTTCGTACGCCAGTGGTTTGTCGACGTAGGTGGGGACTCCCGCTTCGAGCAGCTGTCCCACGATCTCGGCGTGGGCGGCGGTCGGCGCGTGCACGAAGGCGGCGTCCAGTCCCTGGGACAGGAGCGAGCCGAGATCCTCGTGACACCGCGCGCCGGGGATCCGATGGGCTCCGGCGACGGCCGCCAGCGTGGCCGGGGTGCGGGTCTGCAGATGCAGTTCGACGCCGGGAAGGGTCGTCAGTACCGGCAGGTACGCCTTCTGCGCGATGTCGCCGAGTCCGATGCAGCCGACCTTCACGAGCTTCTCCCTGTCGCTTCCGTCCAGGGCCTTGTCACGGTCGCGTCCTCCGCCCCTCCCTGGTCCCGGCAGCATACGTGCGCTGCGGCGGCTGCCAGTCGCAGATGCCGTCGAAGGTCCGCAGGACAAGGCCGGGGCCGAGACGGGAGACGGCGGACATCAGCCCGTTCCGGAGGGCGACGGCCGGCGCGCTGGTCAGCCCGGTCATCCGGGAGACCTGCGCCGCCTTGCGGACCATCGCGGTGGTGCGGGGGTGCCGCGCCGCACTGTAGGAGGCCAGCCCCGCTCCGAGGTCACCGTCCGGTGCGACGTGGTGAGCGAGCACCACGGCGTCCTCGATGGCCTGGTTACCGCCCTGGCCCAGAAAGGGCACCATGGCGTGTGCGGAGTCCCCGACGAGCACGGCGCGGCCCCGGTGGAAGGACGGCAGCGGATCCGCCAGCTCGTACACGTCGTGGCGCAGCACCTGGTCCGGCTCGACGGAGGCGATGATGCCGGGGATCGGGTCGTGCCAGTCGCCGTACCTTCGGAGCAGCTCCGCCTTCTCGTCGTCGGAGGCCCGGGCGCCCGCCGGGACGGCCGCTGCGGCGTAGGCGTAGATCCCTCCGTCCTTCAGCGGGTGGCTGCCCCACAACGCGCCCCGGCCCCAGGTCTCGTGCGAGCTGAAGGTGCGGCCGGTTCCCGGGGAGATGACCCGCCAGGTCGTGAAGCCGCTGTACGCGGGTCCGGGATGGTCCGGGAAGAGCGCGGTGCGTACCGCCGAGCCGATGCCGTCGGCGCCGACCACCAGATCGGCCTCGATGTCTCCGGTGGGTGTCCTGACCACCGCCCGGGGTCCGTCGGCGCGGCCCGGCTCGACGAGCCGCGCCTCCCTGGCGGTGTGCACGGCGGACTCGGGGATCCGGGCCCGGAGCAGGTCGATCAGCGCGGACCGGTGCAGCAGCACGAGCGGTCCGCCGAACCGCTCGGCCGCGGCGGCGCTGTCCGTCCGGGCGAGCCAGCGCCCGGACGGTGTACGCATGCCCCCGTCGCCCTGCCAGGCGGCGAGGGACCTGACCTCGTCGCCGAGCCCGATGACGTCGAGAGCACGCTGGGAGTTGGGGGCGAGGCTGATGGCCGCGCCGATGGGTTCCAGCGACGCGGCGCGTTCGAGCACGGTGACCTGCCAGCCGCTCGTGTGCAGCGCCGCGGCGGCCGTGAGCCCGCCGATCCCGCTGCCGATGACCACTGCTCGGGATGTCGCCATGACTGAGCCTCCCCTCGGAACTACACCTGTAGTAACCGGGCTCCACGCTACTACAGGTGTAGTGAGAGCGGTAGATTGGCTACATGCCCACTCGCCCCACGCCCGCACGCCCCGCCGCTCCAGGTACCACCCGGCCCGCCGCCCGCTCGCGCGCCGACCTGATCGCCGACGCCGCGCTCGCCCTTCTCGCCGAGCGCGGCATGAGGGGCCTCACCCACCGGGCGGTGGACGAGCGGGCGGGACTCCCTCAGGGCTCGACGTCCAACCACGCCAGGACCCGGCAGGCCCTGCTGGAAACCACCGTGCGCCGGCTGGCCGAGCTGGAGGCGCAGGTGCTCGCGCCCGGGGATCTGCTCACCAGCAGTGACCCGGCCCAGGTCGCCGAAGGGCTGGCCCACGCGTTGCACAGGTATCTGACCGGCAGCACCGAGCTCCTCGTCTGCCGCTACGAACTGGCCCTGGAGGCCACCCGGCGCCCCGGCCTCCGGACGTTCTACGACGACGCGGGCGGGCGGTTCCGCGACCCGCTGGTGGCCGTGATGGCCGCTGCGGGGTCGGCCGATCCGGAGCGCCACGCGCTGTCGGTCGTGGCCTGGACGGAGGGGATGATGTTCGCGTGCGCCGTGGGGTCCTACCACCGGGCCGTGCCGACCGAGGACGAGCTGCGCGCGAGCTGCACCGAGCTGCTGCGGGGGATGCTCGGCGCGTCAGCCTGATGAGCGATGGCACCGCCGGCCGTCGCCGCGCGAGGTGATCCGCATGACGACACAGGACCGGTCCGCTCACGCGACGGACGCGGCCGAACGGCAGAGGCCGGCGGGGCGGCTGGACCACCACGCGCCACTCAGGCCGGGCCGGCCCGCACGCCCGCCTCATTCCCCGGGCGCGCTCCCCTGGAGGCGCTGCTCCATGCGTCCCAGGGCGGCACGGACCCCTCCGCCGTATCCGTCGTCCTCCAGCACCCCGACCGCCTCCCAGGCCCGGTCGAGGTGGATCCGCGCGGCCTCGAAGCGCTGCAGCTTCAGATAGTCCTCCGCCAGATTGAGATGGAGCGAGGGGACGAGGGCCCGCACGGCGGTCGTGTCCCGGTGCCCCGCGTCCGGGCCCGCGGCCACCTCTCCGGCCGGGCCCTCCGCGGCCGTCAATGCCCGGAGGTCCCAGGCCAGCTCGTCCCCGGGATCGTCCTGGGTGTCGGCCATGTAGTGGGCGAGGGTGCACCGGTGCAGGGCCTCACCGCGCTCACCGATCTCCGACCAGATGATCCCGAACCGATTGCGGGCCTCTTCCCTGTCCCCTGCGTGGAGCAGCATGATCGCCTGGCCGATCTTGGTCATGACGACGTCCCCCGGCATTTCCCGCTGCTCCACTACAGAGCTCTCCCCACTTCACCGCCCGGCCTGTTCCGGTCGTTCAGACGCTAGTCGCAGCCACGGGCAATCCCGCTCAGGCGCGGGCCCCTGCCGACGTCCGGGTCGTCTGAAGGCCCAGGTCCGGGATCCGCCAGTCGATGGGCTCGTGCCCCTGCGCGGCGACGGCCTCGTTGATCTGCGTGAAGGGGCGCGAGCCGAACCACTTCTTGGCCGAGAGCGGCGAGGGGTGCGCGCCCTTCACCACCACATGGCGGTCCTGGTCGATCAGCGGGATCTTCTTCTGGGCGTAGTTCCCCCAGAGGACGAAGACGGCCGGGTCGGGCCGGTCGGCCACGGCGCGGATGACCGCGTCGGTGACCTTCTCCCAGCCCTTGGCCTTGTGCGAATTCGCCTCGCCGCCGCGGACCGTCAGCACCGCGTTCAGCAGCAGGACGCCCTGCTCCGCCCAAGGCATCAGATATCCGTTGTCAGGGACGGGGAGGCCGAGCTCGTCGTTCATCTCCTTGTAGATGTTGCGCAGCGAGGGGGGCGTCTTGACTCCCGGCCGCACGGAGAAGCACAGTCCGTGCCCCTGGCCCTCGCCGTGGTAGGGGTCCTGGCCGAGGATGAGCACCTTCACCCGGTCGTACGGCGTGGCCTCCAGCGCGGCGAAGACCTGTTCGCGCGGCGGATACACAGGACCCCGGCCCCGCTCCTCCTCGACGAAATCCGTGAGCTCCTTGAAGTAGGGCTTCTGCAGCTCTTCGCCGAGGACGCCGCGCCAGGACTCGGGCAGCAGGTCGGTGTCGGTCACGTCCACAACCTCCGGTAAGCAATCGGTTCTTGATCTCAGAACCTACCGGGGACCACTGACAACGGAACCGCCGAGCCTGGCGCCGCCCTCCCGCGGTCGTTCCTACCAGCTCGTCTTGCGGTACAGCTCCCACATCTGCATGACCGTCTGCGGGTCGAGCGCGCGCTCGCCGCCGCCGATGTCCTCACCGGCCGCCACATAGAGCTTGCCCTGCCACAGGGGCAGGAGCCGTACGTCCTTGACGAGGATCTCCTGGGCCCGCTTGAACTGGTCGGAGACGGCGCCGCGGTCGCTCTCCTTGCGGGAGGACGGCAGCAGCTCCTGGGTGATCTCGTCGGACAGATACGGGGTGCCGGTGACGCTGTCCTGGCCGACGAAGGGAGCGATGAAGTTGTCCGGGTCCGGGAAGTCGGGGAACCAGCCACGCCCGAAGACCGGGTAGTCGCCCTTGTTGAAGCCTTCCTGGAAGGACTTCCAGGGCGCGCTCTTCAGCGTGATCCGGAACAGGCCTGACGCCTCGAGCTGGCGCTTCAGCTCGGCGAACTCGGGAGCGGTGGAGGAGCCGTAGCGGTCCGTGGTGTACCAGAAGGTCATCTCGACGGGCTCGGTGATTCCCGCTTCGGAGAGCGTCTTCCGGGCCTTGGCCACATCGGGGTCGCCGAAGGAGTCGAAGAAGCTGGTGGCGTGCCCGGCGATGCCCTTGGGGACCATGGAGTAGAGCGGTTCGGCAGTGCCCTGGTAGACCTTGGCGACGAGGGCGTCCCGGTTCACCACCTGCGCGATGGCCTGGCGGACTGCGAGCTTCCCGGCGGCCGGGTCCTTGGGGTTGAAGACGAGGAAACGGATGTCGGCGCCGACGGACTCGACGATCTGCAGACCGTCGTTGTCCTCCTTGTCGTCCTCGAGACCGATGACCTCCTCGGCCGTCAGACCGCGGTAGGTGGCATCGATCTCCTTGTCCTTCAGCGCCTCCACCATCGGGGCGGAGTCCTTGAAGTAGCGGATCGTGACCGAGTCGTTCTTCCTGTCGGCGAAGCCGTTGTAGCTGGGGTTCTTGGTCAGCTCGGCCTTCTTGCCCGGCTCGTACGAATCCAGGACGTACGGCCCCGAACCGGTGACCTTGCCGTCGTCGCGGATGCTGTCCGCCGGGTAGTCACCGGGGGCGACGATCGACATCGCGGGCGTGGCCAGGATGAACGGGAAGGTCGCGTCCGCCTTGCTGAGGTGGAAGACGACCGTGTCGTCGCCCTTGGTCTCCACCCGGTCGAGAGATCCGAGCAGGCCCGCCGGACCGCCCTTGACCTTGATCTTCTTGATCCTGTCGATGGAGTACTTCACGGCCTCGGCGTCGATCTTCTCCCCGTCGGAGAATTCAAGGTCCGAGCGCAGGGTGCACCGGTACGCCATGCTCGTGGAATCGGTGAAGCTGCATTCCTTCGCCGCGTCGGGCTCGGGGCTCGTACTGCCGGTCGGGAAGCTCACCAGGGTCTGGAAAACGTTCCTCATCAGCTCCCAGGAGCCGTCCCAGGCTGCCGCCGGATCGAGGGTCGAGGGCGAACTCGTCGTTCCGACCGATATCTGCTGGTTCGTCTCCGAACTGCTGTCGGACAGCAGACCGCAGCCGGCCAGCACAGAAAGGGAAGCAAGGGCTGCAGCAGCCTGCAGACTGGCCCGGTAGAACACGCGCACGCTCCTCGATCGGCCTTGGGGTCGGCAGACCATACCGCAGCGCCCCGCCGGGACAATCCGCTGGCCCGGCGGGGCACTTGAGTCAATCAGGACCAAACTGACGCAGGCCTCCCTCAGGCCACGCCCGCGTTCAGGAAAATACCGCCGTCGACCACGAGTGTCTGCCCCGTGATCCAGTCGGACTGCTCCGAGGTGAGGAACGCCGCCGCACCGCCGATGTCCTGCGGGACACCGAGCCGGCCCAGCGGGTACGCGGCCGCGGCCTCGGCCTCACGGCCCTCGTACAGCGCCTCTGCGAACTTGGTCTTCACCACGGCCGGGGCGATCGCGTTGACCCGCACGACCGGTGCGAACTCGTGAGCCAGCTGGAGGGTCAGATTGACCATCGCGGCCTTGCTCATGCCGTAGGCACCGATGAACGGCGACGCGGAGACGCCCGCGACCGAGGCGATGTTGACGATCGCCCCGCCGTTCTCCCGCTGCCAGGCCTTCCAGGTCTGCTGGGCGAACCCGAGCGCCGAGATCACATTGGTCTCGTAGACCTTCCGGGCGACGTTGAGGTCGAGCTCGGCCATCGGCCCGAAGACGGGGTTCGTACCGGCGTTGTTGACCAGGTAGTCGACCCGGCCGAACGCCTCCATCGCCCGCTGGACCGCTGCGGCCTGGTGCGCCTCGTCGTGAGCCTTGCCCGCGATGCAGACCGCCCGGTCGGCGCCGAGCTTCTCGACGGCCTCCTTCAGGGCGTCCTCGCCCCGGCCCGTGATGACGACCCGGTCGCCCCGGGCGACGAGCGCCTCGGCGACGCCGTAGCCGATGCCCCGGCTCGCGCCCGTGATGAGCGCGACCTTGCCACTGTCCTGCACAGTCATGGTGTCCGTTGCCCTTCCGGGGTCAGTTGAGCGGTCCGCCGGCGACGTACATGACCTGCCCGGACACGAAGCCCGCGTCCTCACCGGTGAAGAAGGCGATGGCGTTGGCGATGTCCTCGGGGCGGCCCACCCGCTGTACGGGAATCTGTGTCGCCGCGGCGGCCTGGAACTCCTCGAAGCCCATGCCGACCCGCGCCGCCGTCTGGGCGGTCATCTCGGTGACGATGAAACCGGGGGCGACGGCGTTGGCGGTCACGCCGAACTTGCCGAGCTCCTTGGCGAGGGTCTTGGTGAAGCCCTGCAGGCCCGCCTTGACGGCGGAGTAGTTGGCCTGGCCCCGGTTGCCCAGCGCGGAGGAGGACGAGAGCGAGACGATGCGGCCGAACTTGGCCTCCACCATGTGCGACTGGACGGCCTTGGCCATCAGGAAAGCGCCCTTGAGGTGGACGTTCATCACGAGGTCCCAGTCGGACTCGCTCATCTTGAAGAGCAGGTTGTCGCGGAGCACACCCGCGTTGTTGACCAGGATCGTCGGGGCGCCGAGCTCGGCGGCCACACGCGCGACGGCGGCTTCCACCTGCGCACTGTCCGACACGTCGCAGCCGACGGCGAGGGCCTTGCCCCCGGCGGCGGTGATCTTCTCGACCGTCTCCTTGCACGCCGCCTCGTCGAGGTCGAGTACGGCGACGGCGCGGCCCTCGGCCGCCAGGCGTACGGCGGTGGCGGCGCCGATGCCCCGTGCCGCTCCCGTCACGATGGCGACGCGCTGCTCGGTGGTGGACATGCTTGGTTCTCCTCGCCCTTGGATCGCGGCTCAGCGGACGTCAGGAAGTTCCCGATAACTGAGCAACCGCTTAGTACCTTCAGCAGACGAGACGCTAGAAGCCCCGGCACCCGGTGTCAACGGCACACGGGGGCATGGACGCATGTCACACCGGACGGCGCCACCACCCGTACGTCCCGGGCGGCGGCGCCGGCCTCTCGATCAGCGCACCAGCAGGTCGAGGAGCCGCTCGACCTCGGCCGCCGGATCCGTGGTCAGGCCGCTGTGCACGACGCCGGGCTGAACGACCGTGGACCGAGGTGCGATCAGCCAGCGGAAGCGCCGCCCCGCGTCGTCACCGGCTGCCTGGCCCGCCGCCTCGCCACCGCCGCAGACACCTTCGACGGCCCGCAGAGCGGCCCGCACACCGGCTACGTCGGCCCCTGGGTCCAGCGCCTCGAGCTTGTGCTCGTCCAGGTGTGTCCGCGCGGCCACGAACGACTTGGCCCGGCAGTAGACCAGCACGCCCGCGTTGAAGCACTCGCCGCGCTCCACGCGCGGAACGACGCGCAGGACCGCGTACTCGAAGACATCGCGCTTGCTCATCGGCCGCCGTCCTTGCTGTTCGGTCCGGCGCCCGCCTGCGCGTCGCGGTCCTTCTTGGTGGGATGCGGCCAGGGGCTCAGGTGCTCCGTCAGCCACCCGGGGACCTGGGAGGGCCTGGTCTTCGTGGGCGCTTCCAGGACGATGCGCTCGTGGATGCTGCCGGCGCGGGCCAGCAGCGGCTCCACATAAGCCCGGCGCAGATCGTCCGTGGTGCCGAAGCCGGGTTCTCCGGCCAGCCACTCGTCCGGCACCTCCGCCGCCACCTCGGTGAGCAGCTCCTCCGTGACGAGCGGGGCGAGCTCGGCGGCCGCGGCGGCGATGTCCGGCCCGAACGGCGCGAGGACGTGGTCCGACGCGTTGTAAGGCTTCGCCGCGGAGGCCTGCGCGCCCGGCCAGTTGTGGTGCCAGATCATGGTGGCCCCGTGGTCGATCAGCCACGGCTCACCGTGCCAGACGAGCATGTTGGGATTCCGCCACGACCGGTCCACATTGTTGATGAGCGCGTCGAACCAGACGACCCTTCCGGCCTCAGCCGGGCCGACCTCGTAGGCGAGCGGATCGAATCCGAGCGAGCCGGGCAGATAGTCCATCCCGAGGTTCAGCCCGGCGCTGGCCTTGAGGAGCTCCTGCACCTCCTGGTCCGGCTCGGCGAGACCGATGACGGGGTCGAGCTGGATGGTCACCAGTTCCGGCACCCGCAGCCCCAGCCTCCGGCCGAGCTCGCCGCAGACGACCTCCGCGACCAGGGTCTTACGGCCCTGTCCCGCTCCGGTGAACTTCATGACATACGTGCCGAGGTCGTCGGCCTCGACGATCCCGGGGAGCGATCCGCCTTCACGCAGGGGCGTGACATAGCGGGTCGCTACTACTTCTTCCAACACTTTCCCAGGCCACCAATCTTCTCAGCCCCACAATTCACGGGCAGCCTCTCCGGGGCGTAGAGGCAGGAATCACCGGTCGAGGGAGCTGGGGAGAATCTGGGGAATTCCGGCCGGCGAGTCGGTCCCCCCGCTCCCCGAGCAGACCGCCGATGGTGCCGCGCCCCGTGCTGCCGGCTTCCGGCTTCCGGCTTCCGGCTTCCGGCTTCCGGCATGAAGTGAGCATAGTAACCGAGGGTGATCACCGGCGAGGAGTGCCCGAGCCACCGAGCCAGAGTCACAACGGACTCTCCGGCTTCCGACATGATCGAGGCGCAGGTGTGCCGAAGCGCATGGAAGCCGCCCCTCGGGGCCGCCGCCCACTGCCAGGCTTTCGCCGCCTCGGCACGTGGCGGGATGACGCCGGCCTTGGCCAAGGCGGGCTTCCAGGTGTACGTGTTCCGGGTGTTCACCGCGACGGCGTTGCCGAAGCGCGTGGTGAGCAGCAGGGAGAACTTCTTCTCCCCCTGCGGTTTCCCCCACCGCGGCTCTACCTCTACCGGCGGGAACGGCGCTGGACGCCGACCGTGCCAGTGCCCTTCTTCACATCGCCGGTCTCTTCGACGACCAGCACCGCCCGGTCGTCGTGCGGGTGCTCCACCACGTAGCCGCACGCGTCGTCGCGGACCTGATCGGCATCCTGCTTGGCCCTGCTGCGCCGGGGTTCGACCCGGGCGAAGAGCCCCGTGATCCGGCCCATCAGGCCCTCGAACGCGTCCCGCCAACGGGCGGGTTCTATGCTGTGACCCGCGGCCCCCGCCTCTTCGTCAGTCCACACAACTCACGATGATCAACGGGGCCGCACCCGTCTCCACAACGCGTCAGGGTCGCGCAGTTCCGCCTGCCGTCCTGAGTCAGGAGGACATGTGCGACGTGGTGAGGTCTGGTGGGTGGAGTTCGACGAGCGGCGGCTGGTCGTAGTGCTGGCGGCAGACGACGCGTCCAGGATCCGGGCGATGCAGGTCGTCACTCCTGCGGGCGTCGACATCAGCGGTCTGGGCGTCGAAGTGCAAGTAGGTGCCCTGGAAGGACTGCCCTCTGAAGGCGTGCTGAGGTTCGCGTTCCCGCGCCCGGGCTTTACCCCCTGCACGTGGCTGACCACCGTGTCCCAGGACGACCTGATCGAGCGGGCGGGCGTCCTGTCCTCCGCGAAGCTCAGCGAGATCGAGGACGCCCTCCGTCTCGGGGAACTCGGGTAGGCGGAGAGGCGCCACTCACCGTCGAGATCACGATCTACGGCTGGAGTACTGGGCCGTTTCGCATCTTCCTGTGGTCAGCCCGATGATCCAGACAAAAAGGCCTAGAACAGTCGCCGAGACAACGTCCGAGTCAGTAGGCGCCGTACGGGCTCCAGCCTCGGAGGAACGGCTTCGGATCGTCGGCGCGGGGGGTGGGAATCTCGAGAAGCCGAAGCTGCTGAAAGTGAATGGTGGTGGGCGGTGCCGACGCCGGATACGTCCAACCGCTCCGAAAACGCCACCCCGGCTCGACAGACCGAGCAGGCTGCGGCTACCACCTCTCGCCGAACCTCGGAACCTCTACTTGTGCAGCGTCCAGGCGCAGCCGTTCGTAGCGCAGCGGCTGGCGCCACACTCCGTGATACTGGGCAACGTCGGCGCTGATCTCCGCGACGAGGACGGGGCCGACGAGGACCGATCCCAGGGGGGTGCGGCTGTTCCAGGACGAGGTGAAGCGGATACCGGTCCACGGGTGTTCCGGGCCGGCATCGGTGAGGTGGCTGGCGAGGTCCCCGGCCGGGCCGGGTTTCAGCAGGCCGGTCTTGCCCACCAGCCCGTAGGCGGCCGGTGTTGTCGTAGCGGCCCAGCAGCAGGACCCGGGGGCGGCGCAGGGAGCTGGTGACGCCGCCGATGAGCGCTTCGGTGGAGTTCCTGCGGCGGGCCTTCGACCATCCACGGACGCCTGGCCGGTATCGGCCCCCTCAAGCTCTTGACCACGACACCTTCGACGCCGGGGATCTGGTTCCACTCGTACAGCCACTCCCCCGCGATCGCGGGGTCCGTGGTCGACGGGCACAGCGTCCACGGCGGCCCGGTCCGGTGGTCCGACACTCTGGTTTCCCGCCCTCGGATCTCAGCTGGTGTCTGCTGCCTTCTTGGACCAGTTGCTCTGAGGGCTCTGGGGCCTTTGCGGGTGAGTCCTGGTCATGAGGGCGATGAAGGCTCAGTTGATGTGGGCTTCGCTGTGCTGGGGCAGTCGTTCGTGGTCCCGGCAGTTGCAGCGGGCGTTCATGATCCTCCAGCCATAGACCGCTCAGCTTTCCGATGCCTCGGCAATTCACGAACCCCTTGGCGCCTTTGGGGCGCAGGACGGCCGCAGTGACATCCGCAGGTGATCGGCACCACAGACGGGCAGTGACGCCTGCAGACAGGCCAGGGGGCCCGTCGTGCTCGGGCGGGCCGGGGTGCCGTGCTCGGAGCGGGGGTGGGTGGCTGGTCGGCATCGAGGGCGCGGGCGAGCTGGAGTCGGTCGTAGTGCAGCCAGATGATCAGGATGAGGGCGGCGAGGGCGAAGGCGGCGGCCAGGAGGAACAGGCCGGTCAGCGGGGGCAGGCCCAGGGCCGGCTGAAGCAGCGGTCCTACGAGGACCGTGAGGGCGTCAAGCGGCCCATCACGTACCAGGGAGTGTCCGTCCCGTCCGAGTAGCGGCCGCGCAGCTCGATCTGGATCCAGGTGCCCGGCGGGGTCCGGGCGTTCCAGGAGGCGATCACCTCGGCCGAGGCGAGGTGGCCGGTGGGTGTGGCGAGGTTGGGGCCGATCACGCCGCCGAGGGTGGTGGCGACCATGACGGTGACCAGGGCGCGGGCGCGGTTGGCCGGTACGGCCAGATCGGCTCCGGCGTAGCGGGCCTGGAAGTTGACGCAGTACCGGATCCCTGCAGGAACAGGGAGACGAATGGCAGGGGCGGGCTGTTGGCGGCAAGGACCCCTACGGCTCCCAGGGCACCGACGAGGTATCCGGCGGCAAGGCAGGGGCGGCGGCCTCGGTTCCGTGAGAGGCGGCCGACGGTGAAGGCCGCGACGGCGGAGCCGGCGGTGAGCAGGGCTACAGCGAGTCCGGCCAGGGCGGTGGAGTGGAGCATGTCCCGCAGGAGCAGGGCGGCAACGGTGGTGCCCGCTGCGGGCCGAGGCCGCTGAGGATCTGAGAGGCGAGCAGGACGGTCAGGACGCGCCTCTGAGCGGTGGATGCGCAATCGCCGGTGTGCGGTGCCGCTGCTGGGCCGGTGGATACGGGGTGGTCACGCGGTCGGGCATGGGGTTTTCCACGTGTGTCCCGCATCCGGAGTGTGCGGGAGCGCTGCTGGCGGGCGGCAACCCCCGACGGCGGTGGCCTGCGGAGGGCCACACTGCTGGTCCGGCGCTGCGGCATCGCGCGCAGCGCCGGATCGGGGGAGGCGGAGAAGTGCGGGCGGATCAGCTGAGCTGGAGGCGGTCGGCCAGACCGGCCTCGGTGAAGGCGCTCACCAGGTCCTCACGGCTCTCGGTGAAGTGCGCCCAGCTGTCGCAGTGCGCGGGCACCACGCGGCGCGCGCCGAGGATTTGCGCCGCCTTGGCGGCCTGAGCGCTGTCGAGGACGAGCAGGGGGCCGAGCTGCCCGTCAGGAGAGATGGGCAGGCGGGGGGCGCCGGCGAACAGCACGGCGGTGTCCACCGGGCCGAAGCGCTTGGCGATCTGCTGGACCGCGTCCATTGAGGCGTTGTCGCCGCTGACGTAGACGGAGGGCAGGTCGTCGGAGGTGAGCACGAAGCCGACAACCTGTCCGGCGCCCTTCTCGACCTCGGCGCGCGGGCCGGGTCCGTGCACGGCTGGGACGCCGGTAACGGTCACCGCGCCGCCGTCGGGGCGGTCGAGGACCACGGGCTCCCAGTCCGCGAGCCCTTTGGCGCCCTCGCCGAGACGCATTCCTCCGCCGGGGGTGGTGAGGGTGAGCGGCACCTCGGCCAGCAGTGCCCGGCCGGAGTGGTCGAGGTTGTCGGGGTGCTCGTCATGGGAGAGCAGGACCACGTCGATGCGCCCGAGGTCGGCGGGGGCCATAGGCGCCGGGGCGGTCTTGACGAGGGTGATGAGCTCGTCCATCGGGTACTCGCCGGGGGCGTCGAAGGTGGGGTCGGTCAGGAAGTTCAGCCCGCCGTAGGCGATGAGGGCGGTCGGCCCGCCGAATACGCGCACGGAGATCTGGCCGGCGGGGGAATGGGCAGCAGTCACGAAATATTCCTCACGGCTGGTAAGCGGTTTATCCGTGATGAACGGTAGCGGTGTCTCATGGATAAAGGCAAGGCGTACCATGAGAGCCATGAAGGAGACCGTGACTGCCGAGCCCGTCCTGCCTCCCGTCCCCGGCGCCGAGCAGTACCCCGCCCTGGACTTCGCCAACAGCGCCGTCGCCCTGCCCGGCGGGCAGTTCACCGACCTCCTCGGCAGCCCGGCCGCCACCAACCAGTGGCTCATCGACCACGACCTCGCCCCCGTCGGCACCGACGCCGGACTGCAGGAAATGTGCTCCGCCCAACTGCGCACCCTGCGGGAACAGATCCGTTCCCTGCTCGCCTCCCACGTCGACGGACACCCCGCCCCCAGCAGCGCGATCAGCGCCGTCAACGAGGCACTGACCCGGGCACCCGCCACGTCCCTGCTCCACTGGGACGCCACCCGCGGCCTCCACCGCACGCCCTCCCACCCGACCATCCAGATCGTCGAGCACGCCCTGGCCACCCTCGCCGCCGGCGCAGCCGACCTCCTCACCGGCCCGGACGCCGAACGCCTCACCGCCTGCGGCTCTTCGCCTTGCAACCGCTACCTCCTGCGCCACGGTCGCCGCCACTGGTGCTCCACCCGCTGCGGCGACCGCGCCCGCGCCGCCCGCGCCTACGCCCGCCGCACCCGAACTCGAGCAGAGTGAGACCAGCGGGCTGGCGCTCCTTCGGCTCCCGCCAGGTCCGATACCGGTCTGCCGGTCGGCCCGGTGCGTGACGGCGAGGCCCAGCGGCACGCCGGTCGTTCTCGCAGCCATCGGCGAGGTCGGGGGCCGGACCGGGTTTCAGCAGGGCTGTCTTGCCCACCAGCCGTAGGCCGCCGGTGGTGTCTTAGCTGCCCAGCGGCAGAACCCGGGGGCGGGCAGAAAGCCGGTGACGGCGCCTACGAGGGCTTCGGTGGAATTCCTGCGGCGGACCCTGCTCCAGCCGCGCGCGCCCGGCCGGTAGCGGCCCGTCAGGCTCTTGACCGCGACACCTTCGACGCCAGGGACATCGGTCCACTCGGACAGCCACTCGTCCGCGACCACGGGGTCCGAAGTCGACAGGCACAGCGTCCACGGCGGCCCGAGCCGGTGCCAGGCGGTCCTGGGCCGGCGCCCCGCGCCGCGTCTGCGACAGCACCGGATCACCTGCGCGGAGCGGGGTGCAGAGCAGTGCCTGGAAGCCGTCGAACTCAGGCTGGACCGCCATCCCGCCGGGGGCGGTGCCGAGGGGTGTGAGGGTTTCGCGGGCCTGCGCGAGCATCGGCTCCGCAGGTGGCCTCAAGACCACGCAGGGGCTCCCTGCAGGGCGGTCAGGTGCTGGGTCAGGAATCGGGGTGCGCGTCCGTCTGAAGCGTCCACGCGGCCCCGGAGCAGCCTGCCGGGAGGGGCGGGAAGCGGTGCCCCTTCACGTCGGTGCTCCAGTGGTGGCCCGCACCGCAGTCGCACTCGTAGATCCCGCTCTCCGGCACAACCTCGCCCGGATGCCATGACGTCGGTGACGTCTGTTCCTCGCTCATCTTCCCTGTGTACGACGCCCCTGGGCGGGGCGCGACTTCGGGACGGTGGCGCGCCTGCGTCTCGCCGGAGGGAGGAGCCGCCATCTCTGCGTCAGCCCGGTGTCCGGCTGGCAGATCTCGCGCGGCGTCGAGGACGGCTCGTCGTGTCAGCAGCCATCCATAGCCATAGGCCAGAGTGCCCCTTCTCATCGTCGAACTGCTTGACCATGCCGCTCAGGCCGCTTGCGCGGCGGCGCTGCCGAAGACCTGGTCGAAGGGGCGCAGGGGTGCCTGATCGGTGACGCGGGTCCGGAAAGTCCGCGAGCACAGAACCACGGCCGTGGAAAGGAGCAGGGGCAGGCCGCGCAGGCGCCGTGCGGCCGGGTGCGCAGCTATGACGTGCCCTGCCACTTCGGATCTCCCCCGTCGCCACTGAGCCCGGCTCACGGTTACAGCACCGTCATCTCGTGTCGCGCGTCCGAAACACGTGCGCGCCAGACTCTCCACATCGCGCAGCCGGTTCCCCGGTCAGGTGCCTCCTGGATCGGAAACCGGCTGCCAGCTCACGACGTCCGCGGCAGCAAGGCCGTGGCGACCGTGCCCGACCGGGTCCGTTGCTCCGGTCGGTGGAAGCGCCGGGGGCGATGACCGCGCTTCGTTCACCCGCTCGCACGGTCGGCGTTGCAGGGGTCGGCCGTGTGGCTTTCCACAGGGAGAACCACGTTGAACACGCACACGGACAACACGCCCACGTTCCCCGCTCGCAGCGGCACAGCTGCCGTGACCGCCGAGGCCGAACTCGCCAGGGAGCGGGCGATGGGCGCCGGTGACGGCGGGACGGCCGAACGCGAGATCCGGGTCATCGACCTCGGCGACTTCGACAACCGGCGCTCCGAGATCGCCGCCGAACTGTGGCAGGCAGCCACGGAGATCGGCTTCTTCCAGCTCAGCGGCCACGGCATCGACCGGCACGAGAGCGACGCCGCCTTCGCCGCTGCCCGCGCCTACTTCGCGCTCCCGGCCGAGGTGAAGGCGCGGCAGGCCTTGCGGCCGGGGAGCAACGCGGGCTGGGAGTACCGCAGCCAGGTCCGGCCGTCCACCGGCACCCCGGACGAGAAGGAGTCCTTCCAGCTCACCCGCCCGCGCATGGCCGGCATGTGGCCCCAGGAGTCCGAACTGGCCGGTTTTCGGGCCACTCTGCTCGCCTTCGAGGCCCGCTGTCACGACCTGGCCATGCGCGTCCTGGGCTGCTTCGCCGACCGGCTCGGCCTGCCCGAAGGGTTCTTCGCCTCACAGCACGACCCGTCGGCCCCGGACCACCAGTCCACACTGCGCCTGTTGCACTACTACGCGACGAGCCGTGAGGCAGCGGTCCGCGCCACCGCCGACAACTCCTGGCGCGCCGGCGCCCACACTGACTTCGACTGCCTCACCCTCCTCTTCCAGCGCGAAGGCCAGGAAGGGCTGCAGGTCTGCCCGGGCCGCGAGGCCGGTGAGCGCCGCTGGACCCCGGTCCCGGCCCGTTCGTCCCTGATCACCTGCAACATCGGGGACATGCTGGCGCGCTGGAGCGGCGACCGGCTGCCGTCCAACTTCCACCGGGTCGCCCCGCCGCACCCGGACGGCGATCTCGGCTCGCGTTACTCGATCGCCTATTTCGCGCAGGCCGACGGAAGCGCCCTCATCGCGGACCCGGACGGCGTCCACGCGCCCGTCACCGCGGCGGATTACCTGCGGCAGCGCATCGCCGCGAACTTCGCGGGCTGACAACGCCGTCTCCGCTACGGGTCGCCATCCGTGCGGGACGCTCCGGGCGACCCGCGCTCGCGCGGGACGCCCGGACGGCCCCCGACCGCGCGGAGCTCACGCCCGGCTCCTACCAGCTCTTCCGCACCGCTCCGCCGGCGACGGTCCCCGCATCGCTCGCCATCACACCGCCCTCTCGCCACGAGGAGCTCCGCCATGCCGTCCCCGCCCCTTGCCGAGTACGCCGCCCCCCGCGACTGCGACCTGCTGCTCACCGGCGGCCACATCCTGACACCCGACCTTGAGAAAACCGGCCGCACGGTCACCTACCAGGACGGCGCGGTCGCCGTCGACGCCGGACGGATCGTTGCCGTCGGCTCCACCACAGCCCTGCGGGGGGCGTTCCGCGCCCGCCGTGGTGTCGACTGCACCGGCAGGGCCGTACTGCCGGGTTTCACCGACGCGCACACCCACCTGTTCCAGTCACTCGCCCGCGGTCTCGGCGAGGGCATGGCGATCTGGCCGTGGCTGCGCGAGTTCATGTGGCCCTACGCCATCGCCGTCACCGCGCAGGACGCCCGGGTCGCCGCCCGGCTCGGAGCGGCGGAGGCCGCGCGGGCGGGCATCACGACCGTCGTCGACCACCACTACGCGCCGACGGACACCGAGACGATCCTCGCGGTGGCCGACGCTGTCGAGGAGACCGGGCTGCGCGGCGCGGTGGCCCGGGGCATGCTCGGCGACCGCACGGCCGTCGCGGAAGCCCGCGGCCTGCCGACCGCCCTGTACCGGTACTCCACCGCCGAGGAGCTCAGGATCACCGCCGAGTGCCTGGCCGCCCGCCCGGCCGGCTCCCGTGTCCAGGTCTGGCCCGCCCCGCTCAATCTGTCCTACGGAGACCAGGACCTGGTCCGCGGCGCCGTCGAACAGGCCCGGCGGGCGGACGTCCGCTGGCACACACACTGCAGCGAGGGGGCGAAAGACCCCGCGAGCTACCTCGACGCCTACGGCATCCGCCCGGTCGCCTGGCTGGAGAAGGAAGGTCTGCTCGACGAGCGCGCCACCCTCGCCCACGCCGTCTGGCTCGACGAGGAGGAGATCGCGGCGGTAGGCGCACGCGGTGCGAGCGTGGCCCACAACCCGGGTTCCAACGCCTATCTGGCCTCGGGCACGATGCCGCTCGCCGCGCTGCGCGCCGCCGGGGCGACCGTCGCCCTCGGTACGGACGGCCCGTGCGCGGGCGGCAGGCAGGACATGTTCGAGGTGATGAAGCAGATGCTGTTCACGCAGCGCCTGGCCACCCTCGACCCGGCGTCGGTGCGCTGCGAGGACGCGCTGACCGCCGCGACGCTCGGCGGCGCACGCTACACAGGGGTGGCGCCCGGCACGGGACGTGTCACACCGGGCGCCCCGGCCGACCTGGCCGTCGTCGACGTGTCGAGCACAGCCCGCCACACCCCGCTGCACCGCCTCGACTCGCATCTCGTCAACACCGCACAGTCCTCCGACGTCGTGATGACGATCGTCGCGGGCGAGGTGGTCTTCGAGGACAGCCGGTGCACCCGGATCGACGAGGAAGAGCTTTACGCCCACGCGCGGGAGCACGCGGCCGCGCTGACGCGTCGCGCCGACATCACGGGCCACACCTTCCAGGGAGCTCCCACATGCTGACGACGGACACCGGCGGGACGACATACACGAAGCCTTACGACCCGGTCGAGGAGGTCCCGCCCCTCTGGCGCCTCGGGCTGCTCGGCCTGCAGCACGTCCTCGCGTTCTACGCGGGCGCGGTGGTGATGCCCCTGCTCGTGGCCCAGGGCATCGGCCTGCCGCCGGACGAGGTGGCGCGCCTGGTCAACTCCTCGCTCCTCGCGTGCGGTGTCGCGACGCTCCTCCAGGCCGTGGGTCTGCCGGGCATCGGCATACGGCTGCCGGTCGTCCAGGGCATGTCCACCGCCGCCGTGCCCTCCCTGGTCTCCGTCGGGCTCGCGGCGGGCGGCGCGACGGCCGGCCTGCCGACGATCTTCGGCGCGGTGATCGCCGCCGGCCTGGCGCTGTTCCTCGTCGCACCGGTCTTCTCGCGCCTCGTACGGTTCTTCCCGCCGCTGGTCACCGGGACGATCGTGGCCGTCGTCGGGATCACCCTGATGACGGTGGCGGCCCGCCAGGTGGGCGGCGGCGACCCCTCGTCCCCCACCTTCGGCACGCTGGGCCACCTCGGACTGGCAGGCGTCACCCTGGCGGTGATCCTGCTCCTGACGAAGGTGGCACGCGGCTTCGTCGCGACCCTGGCCGTCCTGCTCGGCCTGGCTGCGGGGACGACCGCGGCGGCGGCAACCGGCAAGGCGGACTTCTCCGGTATCGGCGAGGCCGGCTGGTTCGGGATGACGGCACCGTTCCACTACGGCGCGCCCCGCTTCGGCCTCCTCGCCGTTCTGGCCGTGGTGCTGGTCATGGTGATCATCGCGGTGGAGTCGATCGGGCAGTTCTTCGCGATCGGTGAGATCACCGGCCGCGAGGTCGAGGGCCCCGACATCACCCGCGCCCTGCGCGCCGATGGACTCGCGACCGTGCTCGGGGGTCTTCTGAACTCCTTCCCGACCACGGTCTACTCGCAGAACATCGGCCTGCTCCAACTCACCCGTGTGAAATCGCGCTGGATTGTCGCCGGGTCCGGCGTGATCATGCTGGTGCTCGGCCTGGTGCCCAAGGTGGGCGCGGTCGTCTCGGCCATGCCTGCGCCGGTCCTCGGCGGGGCGACGATCGTGCTCTTTTCGACCATCGCGGTGGTCGGCGTGCACATCCTCGGCCAGGCCGACCTCACCGACTCCCGCAACACGATCCTGGTCGCCACCAGTCTGGGCATCGGCTTCCTGCCCACCGCGTTCCCGCAGTTCGCCGAGAACATGCCGACACGCCAGTTGCAGGCGCTCTTCGAGAGCGGAATCATGCTCGGTACCCTGACCGCCGTCGTGCTCAATCTGTTCTTCCACCACCTCGGCCGGCGCCGTCCCGGCCCGGCGGCGCCGACGCCTCCCGCGGCCACCGGGCCCGTCCACGCGCGGGCCCCGCTCGGCGCCGACGACCCGGTCGGCAGCGAGGAGGCGACCGCCAGCACCGCTCGCCGTGAATGCAGAACATCGTGAACTCCACCCGGTGGGCGGTGCCCGGCATCGTCACCACAGCCAGGCATTGGAGTGCCGCACCCGGGACAGGGCGCGCGCATCGCGGCTCGCGGCCGCGTTGCCGAGCCGGCTCTGCCGGGAGCGGGGCCGACGCGACTGCCCGGCGGCAAGGCGGCGGCGTCCAGCGTCCCGGAGTCGCCTCCGCTGCTTGCAGGCGCATGATCCGTCGGTGACCCTGCGGACGGTCAGGTGGGAGGGAGCGGTGGCCGGGATCGCACCGCTGCGGTAAGGCTTCATGTGCCGGCGGACGGTGTTGACGTCGGGCGTCCAGGAGCAGCGCGAGAGCGCCCAAGGTCGTCGCGTCGGGGTGGCGTGCCGGGCAGGGCACGTGGGGGGTCCCAGGCGGCCACGAGATGCGGGTCGGTGTGCTCGTTGTGACGGCCGGACCGTAGAGGTACTCCAGCAGCTCGAACGTGTCGTTCCCGCCGTCGGCCTTCTTCGGCATCACAGCCGGGTACGCCTCTCCCGCATCACCTCAAGCGTCGCCTCATCGACCCGCACGACCGCCGCACGCACCGCAGCGAAAGTGTCTCCGGTGTCGGGGTGATCCGGTGTCAGGATCCCCAACGCCGCGGCCGTCTCGCGCAACAAGGCGCGGGCCCTGACCAGCTCGCGCAGAAGTTCCCACGGTGGGTGCGAGCGGATGGGTGAAGTCTGCGGCCGTCTCCAGTTCGGGCGTCAGCTCTGCGGCGCCAAGCTGGTGCGGCGCCCAGCCTCCCCGGCAGCCGCCCCGCTGCGAGCCGACGGGGCCAAGCGGTACATACAAGTCTCGGGTCGATGCCGGTCGGGGCACGCACAGTAGGAGGCCATCGACGCGGCGGACAGTAAGCCGTTGCAGCCCTGTCAGACGGCTGTTGGTTCAGTCGGTTCGGCAGTGCGGCGGTGTTCGGCGTTGATGCGCTGGGCTTCCTGGAGCTGGTCCTCGAGGATGACGATCCGGCAGGCCGCCTCGATCGGGGTCCCGCCGTCGACGAGCTCCCGGGCGCGGGCGGCGATGCGCAGCTGGTAGCGGGAGTAGCGGCGGTGGCCGCCCGGGGAGCGCAGGGGGGTGATGAGGCGGGCTTCGCCGATCGCGCGAAGGAAGCCTTGGGTGGTACCGAGCATGTCTGCGGCTCGGCCCATGGTGTAGGCGGGGTAGTAGTCGTCGTCGAGACGGCCGAAGGAGTCGTCTGCTGTCACTTGCACCTCTCTTGTGGAACACGCTGGAGGGGCCCCGGTGCCATGGCACCGGGGCCCCGAAGGAACTGCTACACCATCTGCCGGCCCTGATTCCGCGCCGGCCTTCTGTTTCCGCAAACCCGACCTGAATGCTGTGGTCGGGGGTGCGGGGATCGCGGTTGCTTGACCGGAGACCACCTCACTATCGATGTCCTGCGGTACCCGGACTCGCGTGGCGTCCGGGCGATCCTGATGGCGCTCTGTTCCTCCGTTCATCCCTCTGGGATCACTACTGCTGGTACTGCCAACTGTGATGCGTACTACTCGGTGACCTGTGACAGCGCCACACTCTCCGGCAGCCAGCCCCGTCACCCGTCCTGCGTCTGCTCTGGCTTAGAACCCCACTGCCGAACCTCCCGATGCGCGCGCCCGCAGCCGACGCCTTCACCGAGGTACTTCCTGATCACTTCACTGCTGGTACTGCCACCGCACTAACGGGTACTGCTCGTGCGGAACCACTACGGCGGCCCCTGATTACTGCGGGCTGCCCGGTCCGGTCGCCAGCCCCGTCGCCGTCCTACAACAAACCTGGCTTCGGAACTCCGCCACCGCACCGTCCTACACACTGCAACTGCGGGTACTGCTGCCCGGCAGTTCGTCTCTGCCCGGCCCTGCTGTCCTTCTGGCTACGAGAGAAACCATAACCACACCACCACCCAATGTCTACTCCGCCCAGCATAGATTTTCGTTCTCGTGCCAGCGAGGTAGTCGCCTTCCTCGCGAACAGGACCGGAGTGCGCTCCGTGTCCGGCGGCAGAACACCACGGATCACCCACCTCCCTCACCCGGTCGCCCTTGTGCACCGGGCCAGAGGTCCGCGACGCCGGCCTTCCCCTCCGTTCGCGCCACCTCCGATCACAACCGCCGGCCCATGGGGCCGGATCCGCCCGGCCAGGCGGGTGTGCACAACGGTTCGGGGTAGATGGGGGCTCTCAACGGCTGCGATGAGGACGAGGGTGGCACGTGCTCCACGTGGTACGCGGAACCGAAGAGCAGCCGCTGACAAGCAGCCCGGCGCTGTCGGTCCTCGCCTCCGCCGACGATCAGCCGGTGTGGGATGTCGGCACGTTCATGCGGGGTTGAACGCCTGCTTCAGGGCGGTCACCCTGTGGGAAGAGGCCGCCTCGGAGCGCAAGGGCGGCCGGTACAGCGATGGCCGCACGCAGTTTCTGCGGGCGGCCACCAAGCCTGTGCCGATGCCGGTGTCAGCAGCTGCTGAGAATGTCACCGGTGTCGGCGGTGCAGGTGTCGGAGCCAAGGCCGCCGTTGGCGGTATCTCCCCCGGCCCCGTCCGCCACGTTGATGCTGTCGTTGCCCAGGGCGCCGCTCATGGTGTCGATGCCGGAGGTGTCGACCAGGATGTCGTTGCCGTTCTGCCCGTCGAGGTCGTCGTTGCCCGGGCCGCCGTAGATGTGGTCGCTCCCGTTGTCGAACAGGTACAGCAGCGAGCCCAGGAGGGTCTCGCCGTAGTTCGTGTCGTCACCGGCACCGGCGTAGAGGGTGTCGGCGCCGTTCCCGCCGCCCATGACGTCGTTCCCGGAACCGCCATAGAGGGTGTCGTCGCCGTTCTTCCCGTCGATCGTGTCGTTACCGCCCAGCCCGCAGATCACGTCGGCGGCGTTCGTGCCGTTGAGGGTGTCGTTGCCGGGGGTGCCGGTGATGGTGCACCCGTTGCCGTTGTTGACAGCGGTGGACTCGGCGTCGGAGTTGTTCCCGGATGCCGGGTCGTCCTGGTCAGCGTCGGTAGTGGTCGTGGCGGTGATGCTGCCGGTCGCCGCGGGTTCCACCGTGATCGTGACCGTCGCAGACGCCCCGTCAGCCAGCGGGCCCGGAGCACACGTGATGGTGGGGGCGCTGATCGTGCAGGAGCCCTGCGAGGTCGTGGCGGAGCTGATGGTGCGGGCCGCCCCGGACAGCGTCGTCGTCGCGGTGGTGCCAGTGGCGTCGTCGGGTCCGTCGTTCGTCACGGTGGCGGTGTAGGTGTAGGTGCCGCCGAGGGCGGCGGGGTCGGCGGATTCGGATACGGACACCGACAGATCCGCGGCCGGGGCACTGGCGCCCGCCTCGGCGAAGGCGACCGAGTACGGGAACGAGCCGAGGGGGAAGGTTACCGTGACCGCGTTGGTGGCGGTGTCGATCACCGACATGGTGCCGGCGTAGCCGTTAGGTACGTAGGCGAGGGCGCCGTCGGGGGTGACGGCGCTCTGGAACGGGCCGTTGCCGACGCCGACGGTCGCGGTGACCGTGTTGGTGGCGGTGTCGATCACCGACACCGAGGAGGAGGAGTTGTTACTGACGTAGGCGCGGGTCCCGTCCGGGGACAGGGTGAGGCCGAACGGGCCGATGCCAGTCGGGATGGTGGCGGTGACGGTGTTGGTGGCGGTGTCGATGACGGACACGTTGTGCGAGTTCTGGTTCCCGACGTAGGCGCGGGATCCGTCCGGAGTCACCGCGATGAAGTTGGGCTTCTCGCCCACGCCGACGGTCGCCACGGTCGTCGCGGTGGCCGTGTCGACCACCGACACCGTGTTACCGCCGTTGTTGGCCACGTAAGCGCGCGCACCATCCGGGGACAGCGCCACGCCGAACGGCTGACTGCCCACCGGGACACTCGCGGTGACGGAGTTCGTGGCGGTGTCCACCACCGACAGCGTGTTCGCGCCGCTGTTGGCGGTATAGAAGCTGTCCCCCGAGGGGGAGACGGCCACCCCGATCGGGCCTGCACCGACCGGAACGGTCGCGGAGACGGTGTTGGTCGCGGCGTCGATCACCGACACCGAGGAAGAAGCGTTGTTGGTGACGTACACGCGTGCCGCGTCCGGGGATCCCACCACCCCGATCGGACTGCTGCCGACCGGGATCGTGGCCGTGACGGTGTTGGTGGCGGTGTCCAGCACCGACACCTCGTTCGCCATCAGGTCGGTCACGTAGGCCAGGCGCGCGGTGGGGGCGGCGTGAGCGGGGGCGGCGAAGGTGACGGCGAGCATGCCGTACCCGGCCAGAGCGAGGGCAGAGGCCACCGCCGTGAAGCGGCTACGGAGTCTTCGCTCCGGGGGGCGGAGGCGGGTTATCGCAGACATCAGGGTGTCCCTTTCAGCATTCCGGGTTCAGGCGGCGGGGACAGAGAGCCCCTGGGGAGCCGCGGCGACACGGGCGACGATTCCCGGCAGCGGGCCGACGACAGGAAGGAGGGGCCCGGAAGAAGGACGCCCAGGGGCGGTGTCTGGACAGCGCGGAGCGGGCCACGGCGCACAGTCACCTCCCGCTTGCAACATGTCGCGCGGCGGCCCGGACAGGTCGTCGGCGCCAGCATGACAGCGGCAGTCCCCACAGCGGGACAGAACGGTGAAGAGACGTAATTCAGGCTGGAAACAGGTAGGTGTCACCACAATGCAGCACAGCCACCGCAACACCGGACACCCGAACGCCGTACGCCGTTGCGGAATCGACCGCCCGCCCCGGAGAGAGGAAGAAACCGCCAACGCCCCGTGCTGAGGCGTCAAAGCCGACGGAGGACCCTCCACCCGGAAAGCCGCGCGTGGGGGTTCGGTGAGCGCCCGGACACCCCCGCCGCCTGTCCCCCAGAAGACGGTCGCCACCAGCGGCGCGCACGAACCCCGCAGAGCAACCGGACCGAACCGGAATGACCCAGCCGTTCAGCGGATACCTGCCGCCGGCCGGAGCGCAGCGGGACGAGAAGCAGTCGATTTCAAGCTGCTCCGCCCCCAACCGCTGTGGACAGGCGGGTCGTGGAGCTGGAGAAGGCGTGCGGGGGTCACCCGACGCGTGAGCTCACTCCCGAGCAGCGACGGTGCTCGCCGGCCTCGGCGTCCACTGGGCGGTGTTGCCGCGCGGGTGTGCTGGCTCCTGTGCGGCTACTGCGTCTCGCCGAACGGCGGAACCTCGGCTTCGGCGGCGTCCAGGCGGAGCCGTTCGCAGCGCAGCTGGTGACGCCACACCCCGTCGTCCTGTGACACGTCGGCGCTGAACTCCGCGACGAGGACGGGTGCGACCAGGGGCCGGCCCCAAGGGGGTGCGGCTGTTCCAGGACGCGGTGAAGCGGACACCGGCCCAAGGGTGGTCGGGGCCGGCTGCGGTGAGGTGCTCGGCGAGGTCCTGGGCCGGGCCGGTTTTCGCGGGGTGGTCTTGCCCCACGAGTCGTAGGCGGCCGGTGATGTCGTAGCGGCCCCGGAGCAGGACCTGGGGGCGGTGCAGGGAGCCGGTGAGACCGCCGATGAATGCTTCGGTGGTGTTCCTGCGGCGGACCTTCGACCAGCCGCGCACGCCTGGCCGGTAGCGGCCCGTCAGGCTCTTGACCACGACGCCTTCGACGCCGGGGACATCGGTCTAGTAGTTCGTCAGGTCTGCCGTATTCGAGGACGCGGCTGGTGCCTACGATGAGGTCATGGTGACCATCGACGTGGCTTCGGTCGCTAACGAGGACGAACTGCATCGACTGCTTCAGCGCAAGTTCGGCTTTCCGGACTTCTACGGTCGGAACTGGAGTGCCTTCTGGGACGCTGTCAGCGGCCTTGTTTTCATCCCTGAGCATGTGCGTTTCACGGGTTGGGAGCTGTTGGCTGAGCGTGTGCCAGGCGAAGCGATGATGCTGAGCGATTGCCTTGTTCGTTACCGCGACCTCTATCGGCCGGGTCTTCGGGTGGAGTACCTGTAACCGTGACGTTTGCCCGTCTGTACTGAGCCTTTCCATCTTGATCAGGTGGCGAGTTCGAGGGCGACGACGGCGGTCGTCCGGGTGGTGCTGCAGCGGGGGTGTCGTCCAACCACCCGTCAGGTTGGACACTGCTCATTCAGTCCGCCTACCGCCGCTCCCTTCGACACGGGCACGTGCTGGATCGCACAGTCCGCGCGGTTGAGGGCTCCCAGTCTCCGGCGCTCCGCGCCGAAGGAGCCGAGACGTGGGTACTCCGCGTTGCTCAGCCGACCGGCCCCCTCACCATGAGAGGCCGTACCGCCGGTTCAAGCAGCGACAGTGTCCGCTGCTGCGCATCGAGGCCGACGAGGATGCCGACCGGCATCGGCAGATTCGGGCCGGCATGTCCGAACTCGACGTTGCCCAGGACGGGGATGTCGCGGTCGCCGAGGACGTCGAGAATCAGCTCGGGGAGGGTCGGGGACGTGTCGGGCGAGTCGAGTCCGTCGATCGCGTGCGGGACGCCCACGACCATGCCGGAGATGCGGTCGAGGATGCCGGAGTGCCGCAGTACCTGCAGATAGCTCCACACATGCGCTGCCTGGCTGCCCGCCTCCTCCCAGAAGAGCACCGCGCCGTCGAACCGTTCGAGAGGCAGCGCGAAACGTGTTGCCTGCGCCAGCGCGATGCGATTGAGCAGCCCGCCGATCAGCCGGCCTTCGGTGCGACCGGCACGCCAGCACTCCCACGACGGGGTGGCCGGCAGCGCACCGATCGCCTCGCCGCCGGTCAGCAGCGTCGAGTAGAGCTTTTCAAGTTCCGCTCTGCGTGCTGCCGGCGCGGCCTGCCAGTGCCTGCCGAGTCCGGGGGTGGCCACGTCGGCGTGGAATCCGACCAGACCTGTGCGCGCGTAGAGCACCAGATGCAGCAGTGAGATGTCGCTGTAGCCGAGGATCGGCTTGGGGTCGGCCGCGATCGCCTCGACGTCGATCAGGTCGAGGTAACCGAGCACCGTCTGGCCACCGTCATGCGCGATGATCGCGCGCACCTCAGGATCACGCAGTAGTCCATTGAACTCCTCTGCGATCTCCGCCGGCCGACTCGCGCTCCACCAGTGGTGCCGCCCCGCTTCGAGGAGCGGTGCCCGACGCACGCGGAATCCCATCCGCTCGATCACGACCACCGCCTGCTCGAGGTCAGGCTCGTAAGCAGCGTGGAGCGGCCCGGACAGCGATGCGACAACGACGAGATCTCCGGGCTTCAGGGCACGAGGGCGCAGCAGTTGAGGCAGCGCAGAACCGGTCACCGACGAAGTGTCCCAACACTCGCAACGTCACGCTGAACATTTACCGATCGGCGCCCTCCCAGGTCGGAAAAGGCTCATGGAAAGCAGACCGCACCGCATTCCACGAGAGAATTGCGACACATAGAGGAGGATTACGACCCCCAGGTGGCCTAGAGGGCGATTTCGACAAGGCCGATGGTTTTTCGCAGAATGCCCACCCCCGGGTCTCGGTTGTGAAGTCAGCCGTGGAGGCGCACCGGAAGTGCCTGGACACTGTTGCCCACGAAAGAGGCATGGCGCGGCAGTTCGGCTTCGGGGACTGCGAGAGCGAGGTCAGGGAACCGCGCGAACAACTGGGCGAGCGCCACCGTGCTCTCCATCCGTGCCAGAGGGGCTCCCATGCAGTAGTGCGCGCCATGACCGAGTGAGAGGTGCCGGGTCTCGCCGGCGCGGGTGATGTCGAAGCGGTCGGCATCGGGGCCATGGGCGTTCTCGTCGCGGCCCGCAGCCGAGTAACCGGCGAGCACCGGAGTCCCCTTGGGGATCACGGTGCCGTCGAGCGTCAGATCGCGGGTGGGGTAGCGGAAAGGAAAATAGCTGACCGGGCTGTCCCAGCGCAGCGTCTCCTCCACCACGTCCGCCCAGCTCGCCTCGCCCGACCGGACCAGAGCGAGCTGGTCGCGGTGGGTGCACAGGGCGCGTACGGCGTTGGTGATCAGGTTGAGGGTCGTCTCGTGTCCGGCGATGATCGTCAGCATCAGGGTGCCGATCAGCTCGTGCGGGCCGAGTCGGTCGCCGTCCGCCTCCCGGGCAGCGATCAGTGCGCTGATGAGGTCGTCCCCCGGATTCTCCGTCCGGGCGGCTGCGACCGTGCTGAGCACATCCACCATCTCCCGGTTGGCCGCCATCGCCTCCGCAGGGCCGATGTCGGTGGCGACGATGCGGTTGGACAGGTGGTGCAGCCGGTCCTGGTGCCCGGCGTCCACGCCCAGCAGTTCGCAGATGACTCCCATGGGCAGCGGCAACGCGAAGTGTGCACGCAGGTCGGCGACACCGTCACCCGCGGTTGCGGCCCGGCCCAGACCGTCCAGGAGTGAGGTGGTCAACGTCTCGATGCGCGGGCGCAGTTCCTCCACGCGGCGCGCCGTGAACGCCTTGCTCACCAGGGACCGCAGCCTTCGGTGGTCGGCGCCGTCGGCAGTGGTCATCCCCTGCACTGTCGCGAACGTCTTCAGCGGCCACCCGTCGGCGATCTCACCCGCCTGGAGTGCCGCGAAGTGCTGTGCGTCCTTGGCCACATCAGGGTGTGCGAGGAACTCCTTGAGGGCGTCGTGACCCAGTACCGCCATCCCCTCGACCTCGCCGGGCAGGACGATCGCGGTGACCGCGCCCTGGGACAGCAGGCGCGCGTTGGCCGCGTGCGGGCAGCCGCCGGAAGGGTCCATGCGGTGCGCGCGGCCGGATGCGGAGTTCGCCGGTGACGTGTTCAACAGGGCTCCAGACCGAGGAGTGGGTGGGTGGCCGGCCTGCTCCCTCGGCGGCCGGATGCCGACGGGACGGCACGGACAGGATCCTGCCAGGTAAGTCGAACTCGCTTGCGGAATAGGAGACATGGGAAGCGTAGACCAACAGGGCCCATCTGTTCGGCGGCCGGAGCGGTCACCGCCGGATCCTGTCGCCGCATCCGTCGCGACCACACGGGACGGCTCTCCCCGCGGCGCGCGCGTGGCTTCCGGACGCTCCCGGGTGCCACCGGGCAGCTCCTCCCGTCCTGTGACTCGCGCCGGGCGCCTTGGGCGTTTGCCGCGTCACCCGCCACGGGCCGGGAGTATCCGAACGGGCTTACGGGTCGGGAGCACCCGGGCGAGGCGGGAGGCTCCCGGACGTGCTTCCAGGGGTGACCTGATCCGGACGGCCCGTGTCCATGGGGAGCCGCGCCAGTAACAGCCCCGCGAGCCGTCGAGCAGCTCCCGGACGATGTCCGCGTGCCCGGCGTGCCGGCCCGTCTCCTCGACGAGGTGGATCAGCACCCAGCGGAAGTTCCCTCTGTCGGAGGGGAAACCGGGGTGCCGGCCCTCGTGGTCCAGAGGGGAAGCGGCGGCGATCTCGTTGACGCGGGCACACCGGGCCTCGTACTCCGTGAGGAGTTCGGCCAGGGGACGGCCGCCGGTCTGCCAGTCGGCGTCCTCGCTCGATTCGTCGCACGACGGGTTCTGCCTCTCGTCAGCGCCGAGGAACAGTACCTCGGTGCCGGACTCCGCGAGCCCAGCGTGATCCAAACGGGAGGCCCTCGGTGTGCCTGCGGTCTGCCGGGCGTGGCCGTACTGCCAGCAGTCGCCTCCTGCACCGTCGCTACGAAGAAACCCGAGCACCTCCTCGCGACGCGACTCTCGGCGCCCCGGGCACTCGGCCCCCTCTGCGCCGACGGCCATGAACCGGTTTTCGCCTGACTCGAACCCCCCTTGTGCCCACGTGCCAGGTCCGGTCTCATCGTCACGGCAGCCGCTCCCCCGCGGTGACAACGTTGCCAGAACGCTTCAGGGCCGGCGCCGGGCGCCGCCGTGGTCGCACCACACCGAAGGAGTACGCCGATGCTCTTACGCCCCGCTGCAGTCACACGACTGCGCCTCGCTGCCGTGAGCGCCGTGAGCGCCTTCGCACTGTCCGTCACGGGCGTACCGCCCGCTTCCGCCCACGGGTCCGGCGGACCGTGGGTCGCCGCCTGGGGCGCGAGCCAGGTGGCCGGCACCGAGATCCCGGGCAACAGCTGCCCCGCCGGATCAGGCCTGGAGGACCGGACGGTCCGCAACGTGCTGTTCGTCAGTGGCGGCGGCGACAAGGTCCGGATCCGGCTCGCCAACACCTTCGGCACAAGGCCGGTGAGCGTGGACCACGTCACCGTCGCGCTCCAGCGGTCCGGGGCCGCGGCCGTGCCGGGCACGCTGCGTACGCTGACCTTCGACGGTCGCAGGGGAACCACGATCGCGGCCGGTGAGGATCTCTTCAGTGACCCCGTGCCGATGCGCGTGCGGGCTCTGTCGAGCCTCCTGGTGAGCGTCCACGTGGGCCGGGCCACGGGCCCGGTGACGAACCATCCGTTCACCGCCCAGGGCAACTATCTCGCCGCCGGAAACGCGGCCGCCGCCACTTCGGGCACCCGTTACACGGACACCCCCTGCTGGATGCTGGTGAGCGGCGTCGACGTGCGCGGTGGCGCCCGTACGGCCGGGACCGTCGTGACGTTCGGCGACTCCATCACCGACACCGCGAGCACCACCGGCAATGCCAACCAGCGCTACCCGGACCACCTCGCCCGCCGGCTTCAGGACCGGGAGGGGCGCACCCTCGCGGTGGTCAACGCCGGACTGGGCGGCAACCGGCTCATCGCCGAACGGGACGGAGAGCCCTACTACGGCCCGTCAGGAATCTCCCGGGTGGAACGTGACGCGCTCGGCCAGAGCGGAGTCAGGGCCGTCATCCTGCAGGAGGGCATCAACGACATCGGATTCAGCGCGTCCGCCGAGGACATCATCGCGGGGTACCGCACGTTCATCGCGAAGGTGCACGCCCGGGGCGTTCCGGTGTACGGCGGAACTCTGCTGCCCTTCCGCGGCTCGTTCGTGTGGACTCCGGAACGCCAGGCGACCTGGACCACGGTGAACGACTGGATCCGGCAATCCGGAGCATTCGACGGAGTCGTCGACTTCGCGTCGGCGACGGCGTCGGCCGACGACCCACTGGCCTTGGACCCCGCCTACGACAGCGGGGACGGACTGCACCCCAACGACGCGGGCACCCGGGCGATGGCCGACGCCGTCGACCTCGGCATGCTGCTCGCCGGTCCCTCGCGGAAGGACTCGCCCCGCACCTGAAACGGCAGGCACTCCCTGCCTCTCCTGGCCTGAGCACCTGAGCGCGCTGCCCGCCACGGCTCTCCAGCCGGCCGGGCACCGGCATCGCGGCACGGACCTGAGCCGACTCCTGGTCGGTCATGTCCGAGGGGTAGTGACGCGTCAGCTCACCGCGGTCGGCTGCGTTCCCGTACACATGGGCGAGGCAGTCATACGACGGGTTATCCGGGTTGGACTCCACGGACACCGGCACGGAAGACCGAGGCACAGGGCCTCCTGACGCTCGAATGGACTTCAACACCCATGAGCTGCACGGGAGGCCCTGGCTTCATCTCCGGCCACGAGCCGGTCACCCGACCGGGCACCCGGGTTCGACCCGCGACCGAACCTCTCGGTACGACAGAACCTACTTACGCGTCGGGGTGCTCCGGCAGGGCGAGCCAGTCCGACCAGGAGATCTCTCGGCCGAGGAAGCGCGGCCGCTCGAAAGGCCAGTCGGCGGCGATCCACTGCGGCACCAGCTCATCGAGGTCCTGCTCGACCTTGCTGTCCACCAGTTCGTCCACCACCCACCAGGAGATCTCACCGTCCGCGCCTGCCCTGTCCGGTGGGTCGATGTAGACGCAGCCGAGCAGAGCTGTCTCCGCCGCGTCGAACAGCGCGTAGTTGAAGGACTGGTGTGCGGCGATCTCCTTCTCGTGCCGCAACAGGTCGGCCCGGTCGGCCTCGTAGGTCATGGTGGCCGCGGGCCATCCCCAGGCTGGGCCGAAGATGGTCCACAGCCGCTCGCGCGAACCCATCACAGCCGGATAGTCGAGCGCGGTATCCGCCTCCCGGATCGGCCGCAGGTGATGACCACTGCCCGGCAGCGGTACCAGGACGGGATGGACGAAGTTGTCGGGGAGCCAGCTCATGGCGCCCGACCGTAGCAGCGCGCGGCCGTCCGTTCCTGTGGATTTTGCCCGTATTCCGCCAGGACCGGCTCTCATGCCGGGCAGTGCCCGCGATCGCCCGATCGAGACTCCCGTTCGATCGAAAGACTCCCTGATCGGTATGGCAACGGCTTCTGGGCAACGACATACGAGCGAACGGCCCGGATGCAACTCGCCTACTATGGCGCTCGTCACATTCTCCGTCCCGGCCTGACGCTGCTGAACGCGGGAAGCCACCGGCGCGTATCCACTCGTGAGGTCTTGTCACTCCGATGAAGGGAAAGACGGCATGAGCGCATCGCAGGAGAGCCCGGCCCACTTCGGGCGGCGCTCCGTCGTCGCGGCGGTCGGCGCGGTGGGGGTGACTGCCGCTCTCACCGCATGCGGGGGCTCGCAGGACACCGGGGCTTCCGACGCGGTACAGCCGTCCGCCGAGGGAGACGGAGGAGCGAACGGCGACACAGCGGCCCTCGCGAAAACGGCCGACATCCCCGAGGGCGGAGGCGTCGTCTTCGCCGACAAGGGTGTCGTGGTGACCCAGCCCACGGCGGGAACGTTCAAGGCGTTCTCCTCGAAGTGCACCCATCAGGGCTGCGCGGTGAAGGGTATCGCCGACGGTGTCATCAACTGCCCTTGTCACAACAGCACGTTCGACGCCGCGACCGGCGAGGCGACGGGTGGCCCCGCGACCCAGCCACTGCCCGAGAAGGAGATCAGGGTGGAGGGCGGCTCCATCACCCTTGCCTGACGGGCCCGGGCCGGACCGGGCCATTGCGTGACGGGCCATTGCGTGACCATGGATGAGGATCCATGATTCCCGGACCGGCCGAACCGCAGGAGAGGCATCCCGTGACCATCGCCCAGCTCCGTGGCCGTCGGATCATGATGACCGACGCGGAACGGAACACCTACCTCACGGAACAGCGCACCTGCCGGGTGGCCACGGTCTCCCCCGAGGGTATGCCGCACGTCGGAGCCCTCTGGTTCGTGTGGGACGGCAGCTCCATCTGGCTCTACTCACTCACGCGCAGCCTGCGATGGGCACAGCTCCGGAGCGACCCGAGGGTCGCAGTGGTGGTGGACGACGGGGAGGAGTACGGCGAGCTCCGCGGCGTGGAACTGTCCGGCGAGGTCCGGTTCGTCGGCGAGATCCCCCGAACCGGCGAGGACTGCGCCGAACTGGACCATCCGGAGAGGATGTTCGCGGCGAAGTACTTCGGCCTGGACTCCTTGCCGCACGACGAGCGGCACGCCTGGATCCGGCTCACACCACAGGCCGTCAGGTCCTGGGACTTCAGGAAGCTGTCCGGACCGGCTCAGTAGACCGGCGCGTGCAGAGCGCGGCCGGCGGTGCGCAGGGCCTCCACGGCAGCCTGGATCGACGGTCTCCGGTCCGCGTCGGTGCGCCAGACCGCGTGGACGTGGCGCCGCATCGGCTGCCGCACCGGCACCAGGCGCACACCCTCCGGCACCGGCCCCCGCCCCAGCCTGGGTGCCACGCAGACTCCGAATCCGGCTGCGATCAGCGCGAGTTGGGTGTGGTGCTCGCCCGCGAGGTGTGCGATGCGGGGCTCGATGCCCTTGGACCGCAGCGTGAACATCAGCCAGTCGTAGCAGAATTCACCCTCCGGCCAGGAGACCCAGTCGTCGTCTGCGAAATCCTCGATGTCCACCTCTCCCCGGTCCGCCAGCGGATGCCCCGCGGGCATGGCGATGTCCGGCGCGTCGTCGAGGAGTTCGGCTTTGGCGAGGCCGCCGGGAACCGGCAGTCGCTTGTTGCTCCAGTCGAGCACCACGGCGAGGTCGGCATCCCCCCGGAGCACCGCACGGATACCGCTCTCGGGCTCCAGCTCCGTCGTGCGCAGCCTGAGTTCGGGGTGCTCCGCGCGGAGCGTGGTGAGGGCGGTGGGGAACAGCCCGCGCGCAGCCGTCGGGAAGGCCGCGAGCCGGACCTCGCCGACCACCTGCCCCCGCTGCGCCTCGATGTCGGACTGCGCGATCTCCACCTGCGAGAGAATCTTGGCGGCATGGTCCGCGAGCAGCCGGCCCGCGTCGGTGAGCCGGACGCCCCGGCCGTTCTTGGCCAGGAGCTGCTGCCCCACCTCGCGTTCCAGTTTGGCCATCTGCTGGGAGACCGCCGAGGTGGTGACGTGGAGCCCGTCGGCCGCGCCGCCCACCGAGCCGTGGCGGGCCAGGGCATCCAGCGTGCGCAGGCGCTCCAAATTCAACATGTAAGCAATGCTACGGCAAGAGCCCAATGAAGTCTCACTTGTCCTACGCTATCTCGTTCGTCATGGTTGACGCATGAGCGCTCCCGCCGCACCAGGAACACGGCCTCCTTCCGCCACACCGCTGCCCGCGCCCCCGCTGCTGCGACCGGCCCTGAACTGGCGCGTCCGTTTCGCGGCGCTGTCGCTCATCTGGGGGTTCAGCTTCCTCCTGATCAAGGTCGGCACCGACGGGTTCGCTCCGTTCCAGGTGACCTTCGGGCGGCTGCTGTCCGGGACAGCGGTCCTCGCCGTCGCCATGGCGGTGCGCCGCGAGCAGCTGCCCCGCTCCGGCCGGACCTGGGGTCACCTCTTCGTCGCGGCGTTCTTCCTCAACGCTCTGCCGTTCTCGCTCTTCGCGTACGCCGAGCTGACCATCCCGTCCACCCTCGCCGGCATCTGCAACGCGACCTCACCCCTGTGGGGCATGGCCCTCTCTCTCGTCGCACTCTCCGAGGACCGGCCGACGCGCCGTCGTGTCGCGGGGCTCGGCCTGGGGTTCATCGGCGTACTGACGGTACTTGGCGCCTGGCAGGGCTTCTCAGGGCTGGACATGACCGGTACGGCGATGGCGCTGCTCGCCTCGCTCAGCTATCCGATCGGCTGGATCCACGTCCGTCGCACCCTGGCGGGCACCGGCTCCTCCACCCTGGCGCTGACCGGCAGCCAGCTCTTCCTCGGCACCGTGCAACTGGCTTTGGTCGTACCGGTGTTCACCACAACTCCCGACCACTTCCCGTTGCTGCCCACACTGGCCGTTGTGGCTCTGGGAGCACTCGGGACCGGGCTCGCCGTCCTCCTCCAGTACGGGCTCGTCGAAGAAGTCGGCCCCACGACGGCGCAGATGGTCACCTATTTCATCCCGGTGATCGCCACGGCGGCCGGAGTGACCCTGCTCGGTGAGCAGTTGAGCTGGAACACCCCGGTGGGGGCACTCGTGGTCCTCGCGGGCGCCGCACTCACCCAGAATCGCGCCCGCGGCTCCGCGGCCGCGCCCCGTCGTGGCACGGGTGCGGCGGCGGCTCAGCCGTAACTGACCGGCCGGGCGGCCGGTGCCGCTGCCGCCACCGCGTCCGCGAGGGGCTCGATGTCGGCGGCTGTCAGCGACGAGACGGTCAGCCGGATTCCCGGCGGCGAGTCCATCCGGAACCGCGCTCCCGGCGCCACCGCCCAGCCCGAGTGCAGCATCCTGGTCACCGCCCCGGTCTCGTCGCTCACGGGCACCCACACGTTCATCCCGGTGCGCCCGTACGCAGTGATCCCCCGCTCCTCCAACGCCCTCACGAGAGCGTCCCTGCGCTCCCCGTAGGAGCGGTCGACAGCGGTGGTGTCGACGGCCCCCGTCTCCCACAGGTGCGCCACGGTCCGCTGCAGCAGCGCGCTGACCCAGCCGGGTCCCAGACGCTGCCGTCCCGTGACCCGGTCCACGGTCAGCCCGTCCCCGGTGAGCACGGCGACCCGCAGGTCGGGCCCGTACGCCTTGGAGACGGACCGCACGAAGGCCCAGCGCTCCGTGACCCCCGCGAGGGGGTACACCGGCAGGTCGACGATGGCGTGGCCGTGGTCGTCCTCGACCAGGAGGACCCCTGGATACTCCGCGAGAACGGAGCGCAGCTCGCCGGCCCTTCCGGCCCCCACCGTCGCGCCGGTCGGATTCTGCGCCCGGTCCGTCACCACCAGGGCCCTGACCCCCGCCTTCAGGGCCCGCTCCACCTCTCCGGGCAGCAGGCCCTCCCCGTCCAGCGCCACCGGAACGACGCGCATCCCGAGCGCCGGGACGAGATCCAGCAGTGCGCCCCACCCCGGATCCTCGACCGCAACCGCGTCACCGGGCTTGAGGTGCGCCGTCAGCACACGCTCGATCGCGTCCAGGGAGCCGGACGCGACCGCCACGGGACCGGCGGGCACGCCGTCGGCGTCCAGACCGGCCCGCGCGAGCTCCGCGAGCCGGGGGACGACCGCCGCGTCCCCGTACAGCCCCGGCCCCCGGCCGTACGCAACCGCGGCCGCTGCCAGCGCCTCGCCGAGGTCCGGCAGAAGAGCGGGATCGGGATTGCCGTCACCCAGGTCACGCACGCCCGGAGGGGCCTCCACCCGGAGCGAGCCGCGCGCCGTGCTCGCGGGCCGGGCCCGCACCCGGCTCCCACGTCGACCCGCGGTCTCGATCACTCCCCGCTCACGCAGGGTCCGGTAGGCGGCGGCAACCGTATTGGGATTGACGCCGAGCCCGGCCGCCAACTCCCGCATGGGCGGCAGCACATGACCCGGCTCGAGATCCCCCGAAGCCACCCCGCGCTCGACGCTCGCGGCGATGTCGGATGCACGCCGCCCACTGATCCGATACTCTCCTAGCACAAACAATATTATGCACTAGTGCAATGGAGTACGCAATGCCGGACACCGCCACGCCCGACAGCACCGGCCTCCCCGAGGCAGCCTCCTACGAGCCGACGGAGCGCACGGTCCCGAGCCGCTCCAGGCAGCGCGCCTCGTACGACCGCGAAACGGTCCACTCGATACTCGACGAGGCGTACCTCTGCCACCTGGGCTTCGTCCGCGACGGTGCGCCCGTCGTCCTTCCCACCCTCTTCGGGCGCATCGGTGAGCGGCTGTACGTGCACGGCTCGACCGGATCGCGCCCGCTGCGCGCGACGGGTGCGGCGGATCCGGGCCTCGCCGTCTGCCTCACCGTGACGCATGTGGACGGTCTCGTGCTCGCCCGTTCCGCCTTCCACCACTCGATGAACTACCGCTCCGTCGTGGTCCACGGCATCGCGAGGACGGTGACCGACCCCGAGGAGCGGCGCTCGGCGCTCGACGCCATCGTCGACCAGGTCGTACCCGGCAGGTCGAAGGACTCGCGTCCGGCCGACGCGAAGGAGCTCGCCGCGACCGCGGTGATCCGCCTCGACCTCGACGAGGTCTCCGCCAAGATCCGAACGGGCGGCCCGAACGACGAACCGGAAGACCTGGCCCTTCCGCACTGGGCGGGCGTGGTCCCGGTGTCCAGGTGGTACGCGGAACCGGTCCCGTCCGTCGACCTGTCCCCCGCCGTCCAGTTGCCGGAGTACCTCAGCGCGCTCTGACCCGCCGCTCGCACTCGTCGGCGGCGCAGTGGGGCGGCTTCGGACCACACCTGCGGTCCGGTGGCGGGCGGCTGCCGCGCCGCGCGCTTCGGCGAAGTCCGGTCCCGCCACCGCAATGAGCGGGCGCGGGATGTCCACGACGGGACGAGGCCGGCGACGCGACGCCGGAACGACAGGAGGGGGCGGGCGCCGGAACGACAGGGGGCGGCGGGCGCCGGAACGACAGGGCGAGCGGCCCGGGATCACCGATCCGCAAAGGCAAAAAGGCGGGCGCGCGGGCCATACCTCAGGTGATACGAGTGACGACGGGACAGCGGCGGCAGACCCAGGACGGGCAGGAACACGCCCCCCGCCGGACGACACGTGCCCTGCCGGAAGAGGCGGGGATCAGCTCGGCTCCGCTCGCAGGCATCGGCACAGCGCCCGGGGCGGACCCGGGCCGGCCCTCGTCCTGAGCGGCCGCCTCGCGACGGGTGGCAGGAGGCGGATATACGGGCCGCGGCAGGACCGCGCCCTACGAAGTGGACGACGGCCGGGACAACTCACCTTCGACAGCGGCCGGCTGACGCGCTCCCGTCGCCTCCGGGGCCGGCGCGCCCGGCCCCGATGCCACCGGCCCTGACGGCGGCTTGGGCGCGGACGACTGCGCGATGAAGGCACCGATCAGCACCACCCCGCCGCCCACGAGCTGCGGCGCGGAAAGGTGCTCACCGAGCAGGACCCACGCCAGTACGGTCGCGATGACCGCCTCCAGGCAGGCGACGACACCCGCTACCTGGGGCGAGAGCAGTCGTACCGACACCACACCGGTGCCGTAGGCCAGCACGGTCGCGAGCAGCACGATCCAGCAGAGCAGCAGCCAGGCGGGAACGTCGCGCCCGTCCATGTCCGCGCTCCCGCCGAGGACCGCCCAGTCCATGCCCCACGGCCTGGCCACCACCGTGAGCACCGCGGCTCCTGCCAGCAGTCCGTACGCGATGACGCCGACGGGGTGCGGGGGTGCGGCGCCGCCCGTGCCCCCGTGACCGGCTCCCTGGTCCGACAGGACGAAGTAGCCCACCTGACAGCACGCCGCGCCGAGTGCGAGCAGCAGGCCGACCGCGTCGAAGCTCAGGCCGGCCCATACCTCTACGACGCAGGCGAGCCCGCCGACCGCCAGTACGACACCGGCCGCGGCGGCGCGGGTGACGGGTCGCCGCTGCACGAAGCGCACCCAGCCGAGGACGAGCGCGGGCGCCAGGTACTCGATGAGGAGGGCGACGCCGACGGGGATCCGTGAGATCGACGCAAAGTAGAAAGCCTGCACCCCGGCCACCGCGAACAGCCCGAAACCGGCCAGCAGAACCGGCCGCTCCCGCACCAGGTTCCGGTGCCGCCACGCGACCGGCAGCATGACCAGGGCGGCGCCTGCCACCCGGAGCCACACCACGTGCAGCGGGTCGAGCCCCGCCTCGATCAGCGGCTTGGCCGCGACCCCTGAACCGCCGAACGCGAAGGCCGAGGCAAGGGCCAGGCCCAGACCGGCGCTTCTCCCCTGAGACACGTGCATCGGCACATCATGGCAGCAGGCGTCAGCAGCGTCACCCCCGTCACACCTGTCCACCGCGTGTTCATGATCACCCGCGTGATTCCTTCCCGGCCGTCCGGTCCAACGCACGGGGAGCCAGCCACCCGGCGGTGACCCCGGCCCGCTCCAGCACCTCGACCGCACGGCATCGGGGATCGGCGACCAGCGCAACCAGCAGATCGAGCCCTTCGGCGTGGAGCTCCCCGCGCAGAAGCGCACTCCGGGCGGCACGGTCCATTGCCGCCGCCGCAGAGGGAGACCATCCCTCGCCCGCAGGTTCACGTACGGCCGGGAACGCACCCGAATCCTCCTGGGTCCCCTGCCAGCGGAGGCCGTATCCGATGCTGCGCTGCACGAGATATCCGAGCACCCTGGCCAGCTGGGGCCCGCCGTCGAAGGCGTTCCGCACCTCGGGGTCGGTTTCGACGAGGGAGTGCAGAAGATGAGCGGTGTCCACATGACGGTCGCCGTCACGCACCGCCCTCCTGCGGGCGCCGGTCACCACCACGGCCATCGTGGTACTCAGGCCGGCACCTGACCACGGGTGGATCGGCGGAGCTTGTTCGGGGATCCCTGACGTCCGGAATTGCACAACTCCACCCCATCAGTCCCGTGGAGTGAAGTCATCCCCGGTGCGGCCCATCCGCCATCCCGCGGAAGGCGGGGACCACAGAGGGGTTCCTCATCCTTGGGGATGAGATCGCGCCACGCCGGACAACACGGTGCGCACAGCGGACGAAGAAAGGGCCCCGTGACCGGGGCCCTTCTCCACCTGCGCCGACCGCACGGCTCAGTGCTCGTCGGCGAGAATCAGATACAGCTTCTTACGAGCGTCGTTGATCACCGTGAGAGCCTTCTGCCGCTGGTCGGCCGAGCCGGTCTTCCAGACCTGGCCGAACGCCTCCATCAGACCGAACCCGGCCTGCCGGATCTCATTCACACCCTCCCAGTCGACACCGCGCCCCGCCTCTTCCCAGGGGGCGTCGGGACCGGACTCGGCCTCACTGCGGCCGAGGTCGGTGAGGGTGAACAGCTTCTTGCCGCCCTCGCTGGCGCTGATGATCAGACCCTCGTCCTCCAGCAGTTGGAGAGTGGGGTACACCGACCCCGGGCTGGGTTTCCAGGCCCCTCCGCTGCGCTCGGCGATCTCCTGGATCATCTCGTAGCCGTGCATGGAGCGGTCCTTGAGCAGCGCGAGGATCGACGCGCGCACGTCGCCGCGCCTGGCCCTCCCCCGGCCGCCTCCCCGGCCGCGTCCGCCGCCGAAGGGCCCGCCGCCGAAAGGCGGCCCGAACGGTCCGAACGCGGCACGTCCGCCTTCGAAGTCCCCCCTGCCGGCACCTCGACGCCCGGGGCCGCATTCGTGGTCGTGCCCATGTGAACGCATGACTGCGCTCCTCTCTTCATTGACGTTACGCGACTCTTCCTTGAACTGTCGCGATGCCTCAACGATATATCGGCAACTATCGTCTGGCAAGACGCCTCCTCAGAGCGTGCGGAGTCAAGGCGCACGGAGTCAGGGCCTGCGGAGCCGAGGCGTGCGGACTCAGGACGTGCCGACTGCGGCGGACTTCCCGGCCCTGCGGATCTCGGCCTCGGACTCGGCCAGTGCGACGCCCCGGAGTGCCAGGAGTTCGGCATGCTCGCCCCACCCGGCGTGGAGCCTCGACGACACCCCGGAACCTGAGCCGAGGAGGGGACGACAGCGGCCGGTCACGGACGCGGGGACTCGGCGCCGGCAAGGTGGTGAGCGACAAGCGGGATGACCGCCGATGTCGCCGGGTTCATCGCGCGCGATCGCGCGGCTGATCGCGTTCCGATTCCCGGCGGTCGCGTACACGACACCGACGTCCGAACCAAGGCAAGTCCATCCCTCTTACGCGGAGTTCCAAGTTCCGGATCGGTCCGCCGCCGGGCGCGCGCCCAGGGGTTCGTCGTGCGGCGGGCGACGCGAAGTGGGGCCTGCCGGTCCTCGTCACCGGATGCCGGCCGACGAGCGGCCGGACAGCCAGGCACCGCTGCGCAGCGGCACGGCGGCGGGGGCCCGGGTCACCCGGCGCCCCGTGAGCCGATGTGGGCGAGCACCGCTGCGGCACCGTCCTCCTCGGCGATGCGGTGGGCGAGTCCGGCCGCGCGGCTGCGGTGGGCCGGCTCGGCCAGGCAGGCCTTGATCGCGGCGCCGAGGGCGTCGGCGGTGAGGTCCTGGAACGGCAGGGTGCGGGGGGCGACTCCCAGCCGGTGCAGCCGGGACGCCCAGAACGCCTGGTCGTACATGACGGGGACGGGCACGGCCGGTACTCCGGCCCGCAGCCCGGCCGCGGTGGTACCGGCCCCGGCGTGGTGCACGACGGCGGCGGTACGGGGGAACAGCCAGTCGTGCGGAAGGTCGCCGACGGCCAGGACGTCGTCGCCGCAGCCGCCGAGTCCGGCCCACCCCGCCTGCACCACCGCGCGTACACCCGCCCGGTCCACCGCGGCGGCCACCGCCTCACTGAGCCTGTCCCCCTGGCCCGGCGCCATGCTGCCGAACCCGATGAAGACCGGGGGCGGGCCTGCCTGGAGGAAATCGACGAGTTCGTCCGGGGGGCGCCAGCCGTCCGGCCGTGCGGGCCACCAGTAGCCCGTCACCTCGACCCCGGACGGCCAGTCCGCGGGGCGCGGGACCACCAGCGGGCTGAAGCCGTGGAAGACCGGCCGCATGTCCCCCGGTACCGACAGCGATCCGTCGGGCAGCCCGAGGCGGGCGCGCAGCCGTGTCGCGGCGCCCGCGAAGAGCCCTTCCGCGCGCCTCAGCACTGCCTGGCCCTCGGCGAAGTTGTCCTGCGGCAGAGGGCCGCCCGTGCCCTGTGCGCCGGGCAATGGGAACTGCCCGGTGGCGAAGGCCGGTACGAGGTAGGTACCGATGACGGGGACGCCGGACGCTTCCCCGGCCGCCTGGCTGAGCGGTGCCGGGCCGAAGGCGGTGAGCACCAGGTCGCATCCGCCCGCCACGGCTTCCGCCACTCCGTCGGCCAGCCCGTCCACGTACTCTCTCGTCACCGCCCGGGCCTCCTCCCGCGAGGCCGCCCGGGACCACGCCTGCAACAAGCCTTGCGGGTCTCCCGGCACAGATCGGTGGTCGAGACCACAGCCGCCGACGAGTGCGGCGAAGGACGGGTGGGCGGCCACGGCGACCTGATGGCCCGCCTCCTTCAGGCGCCGTCCCAGGCCTGTGAAGGGGGCCACGTCTCCCCGTGAACCGGCAGTGATGATCAGAATCCGCATGCGGCGATCATCCTCGCCTCATGCCGACCGGTCACTGTCCCCGACAGCGATGTACCGGTGCCGGCGTCCGTCAACCCTGACGATCGACAGGGGCCGCCGTTGCCCTTCGGCTCGGGTTCTCGGCGCCCCCCGCTCCTACCTTCATGCCCCATGGGACAAGAACCACGAGAGAAGACCAGAACTGTTCGGCTGCTCGGCGCTGCGGGCGTTTTGGGGCTGGGGGCCGTAGCCGTCGTCCGTCTCTCCCCGGGTGGCCTGGGTGAGAGCGGCGCCGTGGAGGTCACCGGTGGCGCCTCGGCGTCCGCGTACCGGTCGGTGACCGAGGCCGTGGCGGATGCTCCGTCATGGCTGGGCCCGCTCCTGGAAGTGGCCACCGACGGCACCCTGGTGGGTCTGGGACTGCTGCTCGCCTGGATGTGGTGGGCAGCGGTCCGCCGCAGGGACCTGCGAGAGGCCGCCGGGTACGTGCTGACCGGTCTCGGTACCGTCGCCGCCTACGCGGTGAGCGAAGCGCTGAAGCTGGTGGTGGACGAGGAGCGGCCTTGCCGCGTGCTGCGCGCGGGGGCAGAACTCGTCGCGGAGTGCCCCGGCACGGGAGACTGGTCCTTCCCGAGCAACCACGCCACCCTGGCCGCCGGGCTGGCCGTCGGCATGGCCGTGCTCAGGCCGCGCCTCGCCGCTGTGACACTTCCGTCGGCAGGGGCCGCAGCGCTGCTGCGTGTCCTGGTGGGGGTCCACTACCCCCACGACGTCCTGGCCGGCGCGGTCCTCGGCGCCGCTGTGGTGGCGGCCGTGGTGCTCGCGCTCCTGCCACCGGCTCAGCGGGCGGCGTCACGGCTGGCGGGGCTGTGGACGAACGATCCCGGCCTCGTGGGCGACGACCGCGGCAGCGGCCCGGTTGTCCACGCCCAGGCGGGCCAGGATGGAACTCACGTGGGCCTTCACCGTCCCCTCCACCACGTGCAGCCGCCGGGCGATCTGCCCGTTGGACAGCCCACTGCCGAGGAAGGTGAGCACCTCCCGTTCCCGGCTGGTCAGGGAGCCGACCCGCGCACGGGCGGCGGAGCGCCGGCCGGCCAGGGCACCCGCGCCCGTCGCGGCGAGGTGGGCGACGACCCGGGCCGCGACCTTCGGTGACAGGTAGGCGGCGCCGTCGGCCACCGCCCGTACCCCGGTGATCAGTTCCTCGGGCTCGCCCGACTTGATCAGGAAGCCGGCCGCGCCGCCGCCCAGTGCCCGCAGGATGTAGTCGTCCTCACCGAACGTCGTCAGCATGACCACGCCGGTGGCCGGCACGGCGCTGCGGATCTCGGCCGCCGCGTCGATGCCGTTCATCCCTGGCATACGGATGTCGAGCACGGCCACCGAGGGTCGATGGCTGCGGACCAGTTCCACGGCCTCGTGCCCGTCGCCGGCCTCGGCGACGACCTGTATGCCGGGGTCCGAGGCGAGGACGGCGCGCACCCCGGCCCGGATCATCGGCTCGTCGTCGGCGATCAGCACCCGGATCATCGGGCACTCACGGGGTGAGCGTGGCCGTGGACACCAGGGTGCCGTCCCGGAAGCAGAGCCGGTAGGCGTCGCCGGACCGGTCGTCGAACCGGTCGGCCGTCATCGCGTAGTACTCGCACGTTTCGCCGTCTCCTGTCGGCTCGGCGGTCAGCGGCCGGTGGTTCGTCTGCCGGTCCGGCAGGACACGCTCCAGCTCGGAGCGATCCTGCCCCACTCTCATGCGGGCGTAGTCGCCGGGCTCCAGGACCGAGCGGGACGCCGACAGCATCTCCCACCCCATGAGTGCTCCGCTCAGCACCGCCCCCGTCACCAGGGGCACCATGACCGCGGCGACCAGGGCCCTGCCGACGCCGCGCCGGGCACGGCGATGTTCCTGCGGCAGCCGGCCGTGGGCGGGGGATGCCGTGGGCGCGAGCGGCTGTGACGGGGGCCGGTGCGGGATGCGCGCGACGACGGCGAAACCCCCGTCGCGCGCGCCGTGACCGAACGACCCTCCGGCCAGCCGCACACGTTCCTTCAGCCCGACGAGGCCGCTCCCCCCGCTCCGGGGCCGGGGCCGCGGCGCGGCGGCCGGTGCCGGCGGACCGTTCTCCACGAGGACCTCCGTCTCCCCTGCCGCGTGCGTCACCCGGACGGTCGCGATCGCCCCGGGCGCGTGCTTGGCGACGTTGGTCAGCGCTTCCTGCACGACCCGGTGGGCAGCCCGCTCGACCACCGGCGGCAGGTCGTCCGGCTCGCCGTCGATGTGCGACCTCACCGCGAGACCGGCTGCGGACGCCTCTTCGAGCAGGCCCGCGAGACCGGGGCCGTGGGGATACGCCGACGCCTCGCCGGCCTCCTCACGCAGGACACCGATCACCTCGCCGAGACGCTCCACCGCGTCAGCCGCCCTGGCCCTGATGTCCCCCGCGGCCTTCCGATGGTGCTCTCCGAGGCCCGGCGCGAGCTTGAGAGCACCGGCCGACAGGGCTATCAGGCTGAGGTCATGGCCCAGTACGTCATGCATGTCCTGCGCGATACGTGCCCGTTCGCGCAGCCTGGCCCGGTCGGCGACCAGCTCCTGCTCGCGCTGCAGTTGTTCCGCCCGCTCCCAGCCCGCCCGGGCGAGCTGCTGGTACTGGCACCAGAACCGGCCCGCGAACCAGGGCAGCATCCCGGCGGCGACGACGACCGCCACCAGCCGGCCGGCCATCGGCAGCCAGGCCGGCACGACGGACAACGCCACCACGCCGGCCGCGAGGATCGCGACCAGGGTGAGCGCCGTCGGCGCCGTCCGCCCGGGCCGCCGTCCTGCCAGGAAAGCGGCGAAGGCCGCCGCGACAGACCACCACAGGTTCACCGTGCTCAGAGCGGTGGCCGTGACGGCGGCCGCTGTCAGGAGGCTCCTGGGCCCGGGAACCTGCCGGGGAACGGCCGTCCCGGCCGGAGTGCCGCTGTCTGTCACCGTGCTGTCCACGGATGAGACGGTACGGACATCGGGAGGCTCCCGACACTGCCGAAAGTCCAACTCACGCCGCTCATCCGCCCTGTGCGCCCGAAAGCTCCGGCGAGTGAGGAGCAGCTCTCGTCGACCGTGGCCTCGGTCAGGCCGAGCCCGCCGTTTCCCGTACCGCGTCGGCCGGAGGGGAATCAGCCGGCCTGTCCCCGCCGCTCCTTGCGGCGGGGACGGAGGCACGAGCTCCGGACCTGACCTCCTATTCGGTGCGCAGGGCCGTGGCGGTCCGGGTCCTGGCCGCCCAGCCGGCCGGCAGCAGCGCACCCGGAACGGCGATGAGCAGGCCGCCGAAGGCGAGCGGGAGCAGTTGGGCACCGTGGTGGACGTCGATGACGGAATCAGGGAGGCGGAGCCCCACGCTGTCGCCCATCGCGGGGAAGACCCAGCCGTGCAGGGCCACGCCGAGCGGCACACCCGGGGCACCGGCCACGAGTCCGGTCACGACGACCGAGGTGATGACAATCGCGACGGTCTGCCGGGGGGTCATGCCGAGGGCCTTGTGGACACCGATCTCCCGGACGCGCTCACGGGTGTCGAGGAGCACACCGTTGAGCACGCCGAGCGCGGCGACGGCGACGAGCATCAGGGTGAGGATCACGGACAGCGCGTTGAGCGTGACGACCATGTCGCCGCCGGCATCGAGCCCACCGGCCCGTGCGGTGGCCCCGAGCGGTGTCAGGTCCCTGTTCAACGCGTCGGCATAGGCGGAGACGTCGGTGCCTGATGTCACCGCGATGTGATGGCTCGTGTCCGTCAGGTCGGGGTGTGCTGCGGTGAGGGTCGAGATGTCGGTGAACACCTGCATGCCGTCGTTGCGGGGGTCGAGGACCTCGCCGACGATCCGGGCCGACACCGGCTCGGCCAGGCCGTTCAGAGCGACGGTGTCGCCGACGCGGGTACCGGTGGCGGCCAGGAAGGGGGTCGGGACGACGGCTTCTCCGGGCCTGTCGACGCAGCGGCCCGAGACCATCGTGTAGCCGCCCCAGGAGGCGTCGCCGGTGAAAGCGACGAAGTCGATGGTGCCGGCCGTCCCGGCCACGGTCGCCCGTACCGTCGCGGCGCTGTAGTACTTCCGGGTTCCGGCGGCGGCCTCGACGGCCGCCGCGACCGCAGCGGGATCGGCCTGGGGCTTCTCGGGGCCGGGGACCTGGGGGCCGAAGTCCGGCAGGGGCGCGGGCACGACGACATCGGCGGCGTCGTGGGCCTTGGCCTTCATCACCTGGCCGAGCGAGGCGCCCATCCCCACGGTGAAGGTGACGGCGACGGTGCCGAAGAGGATCGCCGTACCCATGGTGAGCGCGCGGGCGGGCCGCGCGAAGGGCCGGGTCAGACCCAGGGTGACCGACTGCGGCAACGGCATCCGGCCGGCCGTTCGGGCCGCCCGCCGGCCGCGCCCCGCCGAAGGGCTGCGCCCGACGGCGAGCGCGTCGACCGTACGCATCCGCCCGCCCCGCCAGGCACTCACCCACACGGTCGCCGCCACCAGGCCGAGCACTCCGGCGGTGACCGTCAGGTCGACCCAGGGGGCGACGGTCAGGGAGGAGGTTCCGTAGGCCTCCTCGGTCTCGGCCAGTACGGGGACGGCGAGCAGGTGGCCGGCGAGGACACCGAGGGCCGTGCCGACGGCGGCCGGGATCAGCGCCTGGCCCACGTAGGCCCGCACGACCTGGGCCGGGGTGAAGCCGACGGCCTTGAGGATGCCGATGCGACGCGTTCCGGTGCCGACGGCCGACGCGACGACGTTGCCGACGATGAGTACCGACATGACCAGTCCCAGGGCGCCGAACGCCATGAGGAAGGGGACGTAGAGGGCGGTGTCCTGCTCGGCTGTCTCAGGGACCGAGGATCGCGACGGCCTCGCCGGGGCGCACGGTCAGCGACACCTCGTGCAGAGCGGGCGGGCCGTCGTCGTACCGGCGGCTCACCTCGCACAGTTCGATCACCGGCATGCTCATGAAAGGCTCCTGGAAAGAGGGAAGTCGACCGCCTGAACGCTAGGAGCGGGCCCGGCCCGCACGCGTCGCCCGACCGGACCCATTGCGGTACCGCGCTGGGATGAGCCACGGGAACGTCATCCCTGCGATGTAGGCGGGTGATGTACCCGGCCCGGTGGGAGATGGGCACCGGGACGGACTCCACGGACCGGCCGTGCGGCGACAATGAACCGGTGATGGACGTGCGTACGACTCCGGCGCAGCTGTGGGAAGCCGCCCGCCGGACGGTCCGCGACGCCGGGCTTCCGACCGGTCCCCCGCTGCGGCCCACCCGGCGCGCCTGGCAGTTCGACGCGCTGGTGGCGCTGACGATCGGAATCGCCACCGTCTACTACGGCGTCGACAACGTCGGCAACGTCGTGGTGCGTGAGACCGCCGCCGGCGTCGAGCACGTCATTCCGCGCCCGTCCGGCCCCGGCGGCCTGGCCCTCATGGTGACCCTCGCGGCCGTCGCCTCCGGCGCCCTGGCACTGCGCCGCCGCTACCCGCTCGCCGTGCTGTGCGTAGTGACGGCCGCGACGCTGGCGACACCGCAGAGCGTCCTGCGGCTGACGTTCTACGCGTTCGTCATCGCCGTCTACAGCGCCGCCGTCTACAGCCCGTACCGGGTGGCGGCCCTTGCGGCGCTGCCGGTGGCGGTCGTCCTCGTCGGCACCTCGGGAAACTCGGTCACACCGATCGTCCCCAACGAGTACATCGCCCTGCTGATCCTGGCGCCGATGGCCGTGGCCGCCGTAGGCCTCCGCACGTGGAAACTCAGGACCGACGAGAGCCGCACCCGGCTGACCGCCCTGGAACGCGATCAGGCGGAGGCGCTGCGCCGGGCCGTCGAGCACGAGCGGGCCAGGATCGCCCGTGAACTGCACGACGTCGTCACGCACAACGTCAGCGTGATGATCATCCAGGCGGGTGCCGCCCGCAAGATCATGAAGACCTCCCCCGAAGAGGCCGGTGAGGCGCTGCTCGCCGTCGAGGCGGGCGGGCGCGCGGCCATGACCGAGCTGCGACACGTCATGGGACTGCTCACCATGGCCGAGGGGACGGACGCAGCTGCGGTCCAGGCCGGCACGGCGGCGGAGCTGGCCCCGCAGCCCGGCCTGGACCAGCTGGAAACGCTGGTCGGGCGGGTCCGGGACGCCGGCCTGCCCGTCGGCCTGACCGTGACCGGCCCGCCCCGGCCCCTCCCTCCCGGCCTCGAACTCGCCGCCTACCGTGTGGTCCAGGAAGCCCTGACCAACACGGTGAAGCACGCGTCCGGCGCCACCGCCGCCGTGACCGTCGAATACGCCCCGGAGCTGCTCCGGGTGGAAGTCACCGACACCGGTGGGCAACCGGGCGTGGCCACGCCCACCGGAAACGGCCGGGGCCTCATCGGTCTGCGCGAGCGCCTCGCCGTCCACGACGGCACCCTGAACACCGGCCGGCGCCTGACCGGCGGCTACCGTGTGGAGGCCCTGATCCCCTTGGAGACGCCGTGACCGAGCCGCTGCGTGTGGTCCTCGCCGACGACCAGACCCTGGTCCGCACCGGATTCAGGCTGATCCTCGGTGCCGACGGCATCGATGTCGTCGCCGAGGCGACCAACGGAAGCGAAGCGGTCGAAGCGGTTCGCCGCACACGTCCCGACGTGGTCCTGATGGACGTCCGGATGCCCGAGATGGACGGCTTGGAGGCCACCCGCCGCATCCTCACCGCTCCCCGGGCTCTCGACTCCGCCGGAACATCCTCCGGAGCAGGGGGGACCCCGCCCTCCGGTGAACCCCGCGTCATCATTCTGACCACCTTCGACCTCGACCGGTACGTCTACGCGGCACTGTCGGCCGGGGCCAGTGGTTTCCTCCTCAAGGACGTCACCCCCGAGCAACTGACAGCGGCCGTCCGCACGGTCCGCGCGGGCGACGCTCTCCTCGCACCGGCCATCACCCGCCGGCTCGTGCAGCGGTTCACCCGTCGCGGCAGCGACACCGCCGCCCTCCACCGCGACCTGGCCTCGCTCACCCCGCGCGAACTGGAGGTCCTCGGTCTGCTGGCCCGAGGACTGAGCAACGCCGAACTCGCCGGCCGCCTCCACCTGGCCGAGGCGACCGTCAAGACGCACATCGCCCGCATCCTCGCCAAGCTCGGCCTCCGTGACCGGGTCCAGGCAGTCATCGTCGCCTACGAGACGGGGCTGGTCAGCGCCGGCGAGCACGAGGCCGGCCGGCAGCCCACCGAGGAGACAGGGGCCGAAGCCGGGACGGGGATCAGCAGCCGGCACCCACGCCCGTCCCGGTAGTTCGGAGCCTCCGGACCGCCGTACGACGGCCGTCCGGTGCCCGTGTCCGCCCCGGTACCCCGTGTCCGCCCCGGTACGGCGGCCGGCCAGGCGTAACCTCTCCTCGAAGAGAACGCCCTGACGCACACGTCCTGTACTTCACCGCTCGCGCACGGAGACCGAGCTGAGGAGGAGCCCCTGTTCCGAGGGGCGTTGCAGCCGGCTCCGGGCCGCGCCTTCGAACGTGCGGATGTGCCGGGTGGCCGTGGAGGAAGTGACGGCCGGTCGTCCCACTCGCGAGGTCGCAGGCGATCCGGTCGACACCGGCCGGCGGTCCGCCGGAGCGGGACACGCACTCGGCTCGGACCGGAGGCCCCGGGATCGGAACGGGCCGCCCGATGTCGGTCGGCCAATCCGGACGGAAGCGTTCTACGAAGTCGGTGAAGCTCGTCCGCAGGTACCGGGAGTCGGCGGGCTTCAACCGGATCTGCCTGCGGCTGTCGGCCCACCAGATCTCGAAGTCGGTGACGGTGCCTTCCTCCGGCCAGTCCTCACTCCGCTGAGTCGACGAAGCCTCCGACGCCCATGCCGATGTCGACGAAGATCCCGATCGCACCGGGCCGGGGAACGCGCACGACCGTGCCCTCGAAGACCTGCCCGAAGCGCAGGCCTCGCCGTATCCGGACCCAGTCCGCGTCTGTCACCACGCGTGAAGTGTCGCACCGGCCCCGCGTGTTGTCGTCGTGCCCGCCCGTCGGCCACCGCGGAGCGGAGGACGGGCCCGAGCGGTGACGGACACCGCCGGGCGCCCGCACGGGCCCGTCCCACGTACCTGGCTGCGGTCCGGGAGCCCTACGACCGTCGCCGCCCGGACCGGGCTCGTCGTCACCGCACCCCTGCGCCAGGAGCCCGGGCTTCCGCTGCCCGAGGCGGACCGGTGACCGCTCGGGCCCGGTGGGACCCGCGCTTGCGGCACCGCGCCCGGATCTTCGTCCCGTCGGCGATACGACGGGCACGATGACCACCGGATGCCGACCGCGTGCGGACACCGCCCCGCCCGGGGCGTGCGACGGCCGGGCGCGCTCGGGCCGCGCATCCGTGATTGGCATTGGACCGCGCGGAACCGCCTTGCCTACGGTCGGTTCCATGAAGATCCGCATCGTCGACGCGTTCACCGACCGGCCCTTCTCGGGCAACCCCGCCGGAGTCGTGATCCTGGACTCCGGCACCTTCCCCGAGGCGGACCGCCTCCAGATCGTCGCGTCCGAGGTCAATCTCTCGGAGACAGCCTTCGCCCACCCTCTGCCGCCGGGCGGTGAGGCCGACTGGGCGCTGCGCTGGTTCACCCCGGCCACCGAGGTCGATCTCTGCGGGCACGCGACACTCGCCACCGCCCATGTCCTGCACACCACCGGCGTCGCGAGCGGCACGGTGCGCTACGCCACCCGTGCCGGCATCCTGCGCACCACCGCCCACGACGACGGCACCCTTACGCTGGACTTCCCGACGGCACCACTCGCACCCGTGGCCGCCCCGCCCGGTCTGACGGACGCACTCGGCGCGGCGCCGCTGTCCCTCCACGACACGGGTGAGCACGTCGGCGATCTGCTGGTGGAACTGGCCGACGAAGCGGCCGTACGGGCCCTGCGCCCCGACTTCCACGCGCTAGGTGCCTGCTCCCGGCGGGGCGTCATCGCCACAGCGCCCGCGGATGACCCCACCAGCGGGTACGACTTCGTCTCTCGCGGCTTCTTCCCCGGGGTCGGCATCGACGAGGACCCGGTGACCGGCAGCGCTCACACGGCCCTGGCGCCCTTCTGGTCGGCGAGGTTCGGCCGCGACGACCTCGTCGGGCTCCAGGCCTCCGCCCGTTCGGGCCTGGTCCGGACGTCGCTGCGCGGCGAGCGCACGCTCCTGACCGGCAGCGCCGTCACGGTGATCGACGGGGAGCTGCTCGCGGGGCTATGAGTCCCGCCCGGCCCGGAGGACGGAGGGAGCGGGCCGGCCTCTCACGGGGTGGGGAGCCAGCCCACCTTGCCGGCGAGAAGCGCGTATCCGACGAAGGCCCCGATGTCGAGCAGGGCGTGCGCGACGACCAGCGGCCCGACCCGCCCCCAGCGCCGGTACAGCAGCACGAAGACGACGCCCATGACCATGTTGCCGATGAATCCGCCGATTCCCTGGTACAGGTGGTATGAGCCCCGCAGTACGGAACTCGCCACCAGCGCGGCCATCGGCGTCCACCCCAACTGCCCTAGGCGGCGCAGCAGATAGCCGACGACGATGACTTCCTCCACCAGGGAGTTCTGCACCGCCGAGAGGATCAGTACGGGAAACTTCCACCACACATCGGGCAGCGACTCCGGAACGACCGTCAGGTTGAACCCGGCGGCCCGCGCCACCAGGTAGAAGGCCAGCCCGGCGCTCCCGATCCCGGCCGCGACCAGGGTGCCCCTGCCCAGGTCCGGCCAGGGCCTGGTGCGGTCGAGACCGAGGGTCCGCAGACCCGCCCCCTCCCTGATGAGGAGGTGCGCCACCAGTGCGACCGGCACCAGGGCCGACGTGATGCCGAACAGCTGCCACGCGAGGTCGAGCCACGGCCGCCCGGGGGCGTACGACCCGTTCAGAGTCGCCGCCTGGTCCTTGAGGCCCCCTGGTTTCGTCAGCGACCCGATGAAGCTGATCAGCGCGGACACCCCGCTGGCCCCGAGCGAGAGAGCCAGCACGAGCAGCGTCTCCGACCGGAGGACCCGCCGGGACACCTCCTCGTGAGGAATGGATTCAGCCACGCGCCCCGCCTCCACCTGTACACCTGCCGTCAGCCATGCGTCGTCATAGCTTGCCCGACGTGGTGGCGGGGGCGGGACACCGGGCGGACCCCTCAGGGCGCGGGAAAGCCGACGGGCCAGGTGTGGACCGGCTCCCCCACCTGCATCAGCTCACCGTAGCGCCGGGTGGTCGCCGCCAGCGCCCCCTCCCGTGCGAGGCCCGCCTCCAGTGCGCGGTGGTACGTGTCGACCTGCCAGGAGGCCCCGTTCGCACGGAGCCTGCAGCGCTCCTCGATGACACCGAGGTAGCGGTCCCGGTCAGAGGGCTCGATGTTCCACGCGTCGAGCCCCGCGGCCGCGAGCGGCAGCAGTTCGTCCTGTACGAGCTTGACGGCGGGCACCTTCGCCACGCCGCCGGAGCGGCCGGGGCGCGGCCAGAGCAGCTCGGCCTCGATCCCGTGACGGCAGGCGGCGTCGAAGTTCTCCGCTGCCGCCTCGAAGGGCATCTTGGTCCACACCGGCCGGGACTCGTCGGCGAGGGCGCGTACCAGCCCGTAGTAGAAGGCCGCGTTGGCGATCACGTCGACGACCGTGGGGCCGGCGGGCAGGACCCGGTTCTCCACCCTCAGATGGGGAACACCGGCCGCCAGCCCGTAGACAGGCCTGTTCCACCTGTAGACCGTCCCGTTGTGCAGGACGAGTTCGGCCAGTGTCGGCACACCGCCCTCGTCGAGGACCCTGAGCGGATCCTCCTCGTCGCAGATCGGCAGCAGAGGCGGATAGTAGCGCAGGTTCTCCTCGAAGAGTTCGTAGGCCGAAGTGATCCAGCGCTCCCCGAACCAGGTCCGCGGGCGCACCCCCTGGTTGCGGAGTTCGGGTGGCCGCACGTCCGTGGCCTGCTGGAACAGCGGCGGCCTCGACTCTCGCCACAGCTCCTTGCCGAAGAGGAAGGGAGAGTTCGCTCCGAGGGCGATCTGCACGGACGCGACGGCCTGGGCCGCGTTCCAGACGTCCGCGAAGCGGTCCGGCGTCACCTGGAGGTGCAACTGGACCGAGGTGCACGCCGATTCGGGAGCGATCGAGGCAGAGGTCGAGACCAGTCGCTCGACGCCTTCGATATCGAGGACGAATTCCTCGCCCCGCGCGGCTGCCATTTGGTCGTTGAGGAGCGTGTAACGGTCGCCGTCCGACAGGTTCGCCGAAACCACGTCGTGACGTCCCAGTGTCGGCAGGATGCCGATCATCACGATCCCGGCGTCGACCTCCGCGGCCTTCCGATGGGCATAGGCGAGCCCTGTGCGCAACTCCTCGGCCAGCTGATCGAATACCCGGCCGCTCAGCCGGTGGGGAAGAATATTTACTTCCAGGTTGAACATCCCCAGCTCCGTCTGAAAATCCCGGCTGGCGATGCGCTGGAGCACCTCCGCATTCCGCATCCTCGGCATGCCGTCGGAACCCGCGAGATTCAGCTCGATCTCCAGCCCCATGAGATTCCTCGGACGATCGAACCTCCGCTCCGACAGGAGCCTCTCCAGCCCGGTCAGGCACTGGGTCAGCTTCTCGCGGTACGCCTGCCGATCGGACGGGGCAAAGGCGCCCGCCACGATCTTCTCGCCCATCGAAGGGTCCCTCCTCGAGTGGGCGGCCCGCGGCCCAGGCCGCTCGCATCACGATCGATAATGCCCCGCCGAGATGATCCGTAACGCCCCCACGCCCCACGGGCACCCAGTAGTCTGAATGACGGGCGCCGGAGGCACATTCCGAAGGCATGAGGCATATGCAGTTTGTGTGATCGATTCGCACGGTGGAAACGCCGGTGAGTTTCAGCCTACCGCCGCATGGGAAAAGTGCCTGGCGAGGGCCACCGGAAGCGGCTCGGATCCATAGAAAGCGCACAATTCAAAGGCTCGAATCCGCCTTGCGCGCAATAAGCGGGACGGCTAGCCGAAACATCGTGTGAACATTTGTCGTATAAACTCTGCGAACGAGGCAGAGAGTTGACGCATCGGCCCGTTCCGCCCGTCACCGGCCTTCCTCTGGCCCCGCACGCCGACAGCGCCGTCTGCACCCGCCCACGCACCACCGTGTCTCCGAAGTGAGAGGCGACCAACTATGCCGCTGCATGTTTCACCGGCCCCAGCGCCCGCACTGCGCAGCGTTCTCGCGGCACTCGGTTCTCCCACCGCAGTCCGCGAGGCCCATACGCCCGCTCTCCGGTCCGTCCAGGGATCGCTGAGCCCCGAACTCCCGCTCCCCGTCCACGTGCTGGACCGGATCGTGCCGAACGACGTCGCACCGCGCACCCGCCTCGCCGGCTGGCGCTTCCTGATCCGCAGCGGTGAGAGCGCCGTCGCCGCCGCGGACACCATGCTCACCGCCGACGGCTGGACCTTCTCGCACTTCTTCGAGGGGCCCTACATCGTTTCCACCGAACTCGCCCTGCGCCAGTCGGAATCGACGGTGTCGCACTACCAGCCGCGTCTGCTGTCGGTGCCCGAGCTCTACATGTTCACGCTGTGGCTGCACCACGACATCGAGGCCGACGCCGGCGGTGGGGTGCTCGCACCCACCGATGTGCTGGTGCCCCTGGCACCCGCGCCCCCGGGCATCACGGCTCACCGTCCGCATCGGGTCGCGGACCTGCTCCCGGTCATGACACTGCGTGTCACCCCGGCCCGTCTTCCGGACCTCCCCGGACTGCCCGGCCTTCTCGGGTCGCCCGCCTGACCCTTCACCTCACGCGCCCCCGCCGATGCGATCGGCGGGGGCGCGTCCCTACCCGTCCGGACTAGTCCGGTCCGGTCACCCCGAACCATCCGAACGGACAGTGCAGTTGCGCTGAACCGTCCGGCCGGGTGATGCGTCATCGGAGGAGAGGAGCAGCTGCCGCGAAATCCCTGCGGAGAGACGCCCGTGGGACAACACTGGGACCGGACCGACTTGATACGGGGGCGGCAATGAACACATCGTCCAGCCGCAGGACACTCGAATCGACGCAGCGAAAGAACCCACCCATGTGCCAGCACCAGCCACCTTGCCCGACCGCCGACTCCAACGACCGGGAGGCCGCCCGCCTGACGGCGCACCACCCGGAACAGGGATGGAGTCTGCTGTGCAACGGTGTCCTGCTCTTCGAGGACACCGGTGAGCTGCTCCCGGACGGGCAGATCATCGCTCCTCACCGCCCGCTGAAGAGCGGTCAGGTGATGGAAGCCGCCTGACGGCGGCGGACGGAAGACGGGGGCAGGCCGGAGAGATCTCCGCACCGCCCCCGACGCGTGTCCGCGTGCCTACTGGTCGTACTCGTCCAGCGGCGGGCAGGAGCAGACCAGGTTCCGGTCACCGAAGGCGCCGTCGATGCGCCGCACCGGCGGCCAGTACTTGTCCGCGGGCGTCACACCGGAAGGGAAGACCGCTTCCTCGCGGGTGTAGCCGTGTGCCCACTCGCCACCGAGCGCCGCGGCCGTGTGCGGGGCGTTGCACAGCGGGTTGTCGTCCGCGCTCCACTCGCCGGAGGCGACCTTGTCGATCTCGCCGCGGATGGCGATCATCGTGTCGCAGAACCGGTCGAGCTCGGCGAGGTCCTCGCTCTCCGTCGGCTCGATCATCAGCGTCCCGGCCACCGGGAACGACATGGTCGGCGAGTGGAAACCGTAGTCGATCAGCCGCTTGGCGATGTCGTCGATGCTGACTCCGGTCGCCTTGGAGACCGGCCGCAGATCGACGATGCACTCGTGCGCGACCAGACCGGCCGGACCGTTGTACAGGACCGGGAAGTGCGGTTCGAGGCGCTTGGCGACGTAGTTGGCCGCGAGTACGGCGACCTGCGTCGCACGCTTCAGCCCCTCGCCCCCCATGAGGCGTACGTACGCCCAGGAGATGGGCAGGATGCCCGCCGAGCCCCACGGAGCGGCCGAGATCGGGCCGACGCCGGTCTCCGGGCCCGCAGCGGGCTGGAGGGGGTGGTTGGGGAGGTACGGCGCCAGGTGGGCGCGTACCCCCACGGGGCCGACACCGGGGCCGCCGCCGCCGTGCGGGATGCAGAAGGTCTTGTGCAGGTTCAGGTGGGAGACGTCGCCGCCGAAGTGGCCCGGCTTGGCCAGACCGACCAGCGCGTTGAGGTTGGCACCGTCGACGTAGACCTGGCCGCCGGCGTCGTGCACCTCACCGCAGATGTCGGCGACGTGCTCCTCGAAGACGCCGTGCGTGGAGGGGTAGGTGATCATGAGGACGGCGAGCTCGTCGCGGTGCTTCGCGATCTTGGCCCGGAGATCCTCTATGTCGACCTCGCCGTCGTCGGCGGTCTTCACGACGACGACTTTCATACCCGCCATCACGGCGCTCGCGGCGTTGGTGCCGTGTGCGGAGGACGGAATCAGGCAGACGGTGCGTCCGTGCTCGCCGTTGGCCCGGTGGTACGCGCGCACGGCCAGCAGCCCGGCGAACTCGCCCTGCGAGCCCGCGTTGGGCTGGATGGAGACGGCGTCGTAACCGGTGACCTCGGCAAGGCGCTCCTCCAGCTCACGGATGAGGGTGAGGAAGCCCTGTGCCTGCTCGGCCGGCGCGAAGGGGTGCAGCGCGCCGAATTCGGGCCAGGTGATCGACTCCATCTCGGCGGTCGCGTTGAGCTTCATGGTGCAGGAGCCGAGCGGGATCATGCCGCGGTCAAGCGCGTAGTCGCGGTCGGCGAGCTTGCGCAGGTAGCGCAGCATCGCCGTCTCGGAGCGGTGCTGGTGGAAGACCGGGTGGGTGAGGACGGAGTCCGTGCGCAGCAGGCCACCGGGGAGCGCGTCGGCCGCCTCGGCGTCCAGCGCCTCGATGTCGCCGGCCGCCCCGAAGGCGGCCCAGACGGCGGCGATCCGGGTGCGGGTGGTGGTCTCGTCGCATGCGACGGAGACGTGGTCGGCGTCGACGAGCCGCAGGTTCACCCCGCGCTCACGGGCGGCGGCGACCACGTCGGAAGCCGTACCCGGCACACGGACGGTGAGGGTGTCGAAGTACGCGTCGTGCACGACCTCGGTTCCGGCGGCCCGCAGTCCCTCGGCCAGGATGGCGGCGAACCGGTGGGTGCGCCGGGCGATCGTGCGCAGCCCCTCGGGCCCGTGGTAGACGGCGTACATACCGGCCATGACGGCGAGCAGCACCTGCGCGGTGCAGATGTTACTGGTGGCCTTCTCGCGGCGGATGTGCTGCTCGCGGGTCTGCAGCGCCAGCCGGTAGGCCTTGTCGCCGTCCGCGTCGACGGAGACACCGACGAGGCGGCCGGGCAGGCTGCGGGCGAACTTCTCACGCACGGCCATGAAGCCGGCGTGCGGTCCGCCGAAGCCCATGGGCACACCGAAGCGCTGCGTGGTCCCCACGGCGATGTCCGCGCCCAGTTCACCGGGCGAGGTGAGCAGCGTCAGGGCCAGCAGGTCGGCGGCGACGGAAACGATCGCGCCCAGCTCGTGCGCCTGCTCGATGACGGGCCTGATGTCACGCACGGCACCGGAGGCGCCGGGGTACTGGAGCAGCACACCGAACACCCCGCGCTCGGCGACCTCCGCGGGGATGCCCTGGGTGAGGTCTGCGACGACGATCTCGACACCCGTCGGCTCGGCACGCGTCTCGATCACCGCGATGGTCTGCGGCAGGGTGTCGGCGTCGACCAGGAAGACGCCGCCCTTCACCTTGCCGACCCTTCGCGCGAGCGCCATGGCCTCGGCCGCGGCCGTTCCCTCGTCCAGGAGCGAGGCGCCCGAGGTCGGCAGCCCGGTGAGATCGGCGACCATGGTCTGGAAGTTCAGGAGGGCTTCGAGCCTGCCCTGGGAGATCTCGGGCTGGTACGGCGTGTAGGCCGTGTACCAGGCGGGGTTCTCCATGACGTTGCGCAGGATGACGGGCGGGGTGAACGTGCCGTAGTAGCCGAGCCCGATCATCGGTGCGAGCACCTGGTTGCGGTCGGCGAGGCTGCGCAGCTCGGCCAGGACCTCGGCCTCGGTGCGGGCGTCGGGGAGGTTCAGCGCCTCGGCACTCTTGATCACGTCGGGTACCGCGGCGGCGGTGAGCTCGTCCAGGGAGCCGTAACCGACCTGGGCGAGCATCTTCGCCTGCGCCTCGGCATCGGGCCCGATGTGGCGCTGCTCGAAGGGAATGCCCTGCTCCAGCTGGGAGAGCGGAGTGCGACGGGGGGTCATGATGGAGGCCTCCTGGTCTGCCACGACCTGCGAGGGGCGCCACGGCGTGGCTGCCCGAACGGCCTCCCCATCTGTCATCTCGACCTGAGAGCTTCACCGGCACGCCCGGGGGCCTGCCGGCTTTCACCGTCGGTGAGGGCGGCACCCGCCGCGGCACGTGCCGTACGGATTCCGCCCTGCTTTCCAGAGTGACCTCGTCCGTGCGGTACGGGGGCCTGAGAGATTCCGGGGAGGAGTTGCTCCTTCGGCGCCTCCGGATCGCTCCGGAGGACTCTCCCGCACAGGGTCAGCAGCCGTGTTCAAGCCTACCAGCGGGGGCGGAGCGAGCCGTCTCGAGTGGCCGACAACCAGGATCTGGCCTTTCGTAGTGCTTGTGGAGCAGCCGCGACCACCTGATGCAGTCGTGACCAGTGGGAGGCGCCGTGCAGACCGACATCGATCCGCGCAGCCTGATCGGCCGCAAGGCCTTCGACCGTCAAGGGGCCAAGATCGGAACGGTGGACGAGGTCTATCTCGACGACGCCACCGGGGTACCCGAGTGGGCCGCCGTGCGCACCGGTCTCTTCACCAGGGACGCGTTCGTCCCGCTGGAGCCGAGCGAATTCGTCGACGGCGTGCTCGTGATCCCCTTCGACCGGGCCCTGATCAAGGACGCGCCCGACTTCGGCGTGGGCCGCCATCTGTCTCCCGAACAGGAACTGCAGCTCTACCGCCATTACGGGCTGGACTCCTCCCCCTCGGCCGAGACCGGCCCCGACAGGGACTTCGGCAGGCTCGCCGGCCACGAGGAGTAGTCGACCGCGTCCCGCACCAGCGGAAGCGGATCAGCCGGCCGCAGCTCCGGATCGTCCACACCGAACGTGCGCACCCGGCCGGGCGGTGTCCACGGCTCCTCGAAACGCACCGTGACACGGCCGACGCCGCTGCCCTGCACCCAGCCGTGACCGTGGACGGCGTGCCGCACATCGTGTCCGGCCTGCCAGCGTCGCGCGGCCGGCTGCTCCTCGCTCTCCGGCGCGTCCGTCGCCCCCGCCGTATCCGGCGCGTCCGCCGCCGTGCCGTCCGGCTTTCCCGGGGTGGTGGCGGCAGACTCCCCGGCGGCGTGCCGGGCGTCGGCGGCGTGCCGGGCGTCGGCGGCCTGCCGGGCGTCGGCGGCCTGGGCGAAGAGATCCTCCTGCGTGAAGTCCGCCAGCCCTGTGACACCGACACCGAGCAGCCGTACACCGCCGGTCGTGTCCACGGCCTCCAGAAGCCGCGCAGCGGCCTCCCTGACCACCGTGGGGTCGTCGGTGGGCCCTCGGAGCGTCTCGGACCTGGTGAGCGTCGAGAAGTCGTAGCGGCGCACCTTGAGGACGACGGTACGTCCGGACCGCCCCGCATCCCTCAGCCGCTGCACGCACCGGGCCGCGAGCCGCTCCACCTCCGTCCTGACACGCGCACGGTCGTGCAGGTCCACATCGAAGGTGTCCTCGACCGACACGGACTTGGCGTCCCTCTCGGCGACGACAGGACGGTCGTCGTAGCCCTGTGCCATGCGGTGGAGGGCGGCACCGTGCGCCTTGCCGAGCAGCCGCACGAGTTCCGCCTCGCCCGCCTCCGCCAGGTGGCTGACGACGGTCATGCCGGCCCGCCGGAGATGGTCGCCGGTGGCGGGCCCCACACCCGGGAGGATCCTCACGGACATGGGGGCAAGGAGTTCACGTTCGGTGCCGGGCTCGATCAGCAGCAGGCCGTTCGGCTTCGCCTCCTCCGAGGCGATCTTGGCCAGCATCTTGGAGCCGGCCAGGCCGACGGAACCGCTGAGCCCTGTGACCGTCCTGATCACGGTGCGCAGTTGCTCACCGACCAGACGAGCGGAAGCCGAGTCGTCGGCGACCCCGCCCGCCTCAAGATCGACGAAGGCCTCGTCCAGACTGAGCGGCTCCACGAGGGGTGACAGTCTCCCGAGCAACTCCATCACCTGGTCGCTCACAGACCGGTAGAGCGCGAAACGCGGAACCAGATACGCGGCATTGGGCGCGAGCCGTCTCGCCTGCGCCATCGGCATCGCCGAGTGCACTCCGAGGCGCCGGGCCTCGTACGACGCGGTGGCGACCACGCCGCGCATGCCCAGACCGCCCACCACCACCGGCTTGCCACGCAGGCTGGGCTTCGCCGCCTGCTCCGCAGAGGCGTAGAAGGCATCCATGTCCAGATGCAGGATGGTGGGCGCTGCTCTCACACCGCCGATGCTGCCCTACACCACTGACAACGGCTCCGCCCGGCACGCGCCACGCAGTCCGGCCCCGCCGGCTCAGCCCGCGCGATTGCGCCGGCGGGCCAGTTCGTCGGCGGGATTGTGGCCGATCAGGGTCTCCCCCGTGTCCACACGCTCCCCGTGGAGCTGGGACAGTGCCGCGTCGACATCGCGCCAGACGACACCGACGGCGATACCGAAGACGCCCTGGCCCCCCTGGAGCAGATTCACGACTTCGTCGGGCGAGGAGCACTCGTAGACCGTCGCACCGTCACACATCAGCGTCATCCGCTCGAGATCCGTGAATCCGCGGGCTCTGAGGTGCTGAACGGTGGTGCGGATGTTCTGCAGAGCGACACCTGTGTCCAGGAACCGCTTGACGATCTTGAGGAGAACCACGTCCCGGAAACTGTAGAGACGCTGTGTCCCCGACCCGTACGCCGGACGCACGCTCGGCTCCACGAGTCCCGTACGCGCCCAGTAGTCGAGCTGTCGGTAGGTGATCCCGGCCGCGGCACACGCGGTCGGTCCCCGGTAGCCGATGTCCCCTGTCACTGCCGTACCGTCCGCTGCCACCACTGCCGGCTGAACCGGCTGTCTGATGGAGTTGTCGGCCGCACTGCCGTGCTGCCGGTACGGCCCACCCTCAGCCGTACCGTCGCCGCTGCTTCTCACGCCGACCTCCGTCCTTGACCTGCCACCTCGAAGGTAGGCAGTCACCAGGGGTGCGTCAACGATCGCCACACTCGGCACGCCGAGTGATAATCACCCTGAGGGTGGTTTCCCGTGACTGATTTCCGGGAACGGCTTGTCGGATGCGCTGACACCGGCCCTGCAGGACGGTCACTGACTGTTGGTGCCGAAGTCCTCCGGCGAGATCTGGTCGAGGAACTCGCGGAACTTCTCCACCTCGTCCTCCTGCTCGTCGGGGATGGCGATGCCTGCGTCGTCCAGCACCCCGTCACTGCCGTAGATCGGCGTGCCGGTGCGCAGGGCGAGCGCTATGGCGTCGGACGGCCGCGCGCTCACCTCGACCCCACTGGCAAAGACCAGCTCCGCGTAGAAAACCCCTTCTCGGAGGTCCGTGATGCGGACCTCGCTGAGCTCCTGGCCCACGGCCTCGAGCACATCCTTGAAGAGATCATGGGTCAGCGGCCTGGCCGGAGCCATGCCCTGCTGGGCGAAGGCGATCGCTGTCGCTTCCCCAGGACCGATCCAAATAGGGAGGTACCGGTCGCCTCCCACTTCACGCAGGAGCACGATCGGTTGGTTGGAGGGCATTTCCACCCGGACACCCACAACGTCGAGCTCGTTCACACAGCAACCCTAGGACGTGCCCGCCATGTTTGGATAGTCGGGCTCCGCCGACCTCAGTGGAAGCTGACCTTCAGAGCGCTCTGGACGAGCGCCGCGTGGAGTCGCACGGAGAGCTCCGCCAGCTCCTTCGCGGTGGCCTCCGCATGGGCTCTGGTCTGCGGATTCCGGTGCCGACGCAAGGGCGCGACCACTTGCTCGACCAGCCCCGCCTCACGCTCCGCGGCCGCTTTCACGGCTCTCAGGTGCCGTGGTTCCAGGCCAAATCTGCCCAGGTCCGCCACCAGCCGCGCCACGGTCACCGCCTCGGCGTCGTAGCTGCCCCCGGCGGCGGGCACGACCAACCCGTACGACTCCCACTCGTCGAGCTGCTCCTCGGTGGCCTCGGCGGCCACGAGGAACTCGGAGCGTCCGATACGCGCGGCTGTGGCCTGTCCGAGGTCCTGGTCCCCCAGGACGTCGGCGGACTCACCAGGGCCGCCGCCGGGGGGCAGCGCGGCCTGCTCCCCGCGGGCGAGCGCCTCCAGGTGCTCACGGATGACCTTGAGCGGCAGGTAGTGGTCCCGCTGCATGCGCAGCACCTGAGCCAGCCGCTCGACATCGGCAGGGCTGAACTTCCGGTAGCCCGATGGGGTCCGCTGGGGCTCGATGAGCCCTTCCGCCTCCAGGAAGCGGATCTTGGAAATGGTGACTTCGGGAAATTCGTCGCGCAACTGCAGAAGCACCGTGCCGATGCTCATCGCGCGCTCGCCCGCGGCGGCGGTGCCGTGACCGGCACCGCCTGTCGGTGTTCGCAGCATGGACCTTCCTGGTGGTCCCCCCGGACGGAGTCCGGGGAAGGGTCACACGCCTCGCTGGCTCGCGTAGAAGACCAGCCGGTACTTTCCGATCTGAACTTCGTCACCGTTGGTCAGCGCGACGGAATCGATGCGCTCGCGGTTGACGTAGGTGCCGTTGAGGCTTCCGACGTCGCCCACGGTGAAACTACCGTCCGGGCTCCTGTGGAACTCCACATGACGCCGCGACACGGTCACGTCGTCGAGGAAGATGTCACTCTGCGGGTGACGGCCGGCCGTCGTCAGGTCGCCGTCCAGCAGGAAGCGGCTGCCGGAGTTCGGACCGCGCCGGACCACCAGCAGCGCGGAACCCGCCGGCAGTGCGTCCACCGCGGCCTGAGCCTCCGGGGAGAGCGAGGGAAGGGCCGTCTGGCCTGTCGCCTCTGCCTCGTACGCCTCGATACCCGAGATCGAGATGGTGGAGGTCGTCTCCGAGGCACGCTCGGGCACTCCGCCCCTCAGCGGCGCACCGCAGTTGGAGCAGAAACGGCTGGCCTCGGCGTTTCGGTGCCCGCACCTCGTACAAACCGGCATGGACGAGCCCTCCGGAGCGGGGGCGAACCCTCCACCCGTACTCGAGGTCGATGATTCCCCGAAACCTATGCGTCCTGAACCTCCGGGGTCAACAGACGACGCGCCGGACCCACCGGCACCTCCCTGGACCTCGTCGCGGAAGAGCGGGCGCTCCGAGCCCTGCTCTTCGGCGCCCTGACCCTGACGCGGAGCGCGGTGGCGGGCAGCGCTGTTGCTGTCCTCGCGGGCGCTCTTTCCGAACAACTTCGCAAACAACTTCACGGGCGTTTCCCCTTGACCGAAATAGACCCGCCCGTGGGGCAGGACGAACCCTGAATGAACACACCTGCCGACCCGGACATCTTCACAACGTCCGTATCCACCCGACAGTTTCCACCACGCGTCACCGATCCGTTGCGCCGACCCCCCGCAACCTGATGTGCGTGTCCTGTGAGCACTGCGCACGACCGCCTCACCGGGACGACGACCGAGCGTGATCAGGCTGCTTCGCCGGCCGCAGGGCGTCCACGACGATGTCGTCGGCGCGCGCCACCTCTGCTGTGGCCTGCTCCTTCTCGAGCGTCTGCACGACACCACCGGGGATGTTCAGAGCCGGCTCCAGATCCTGCGGCTTGCCGATGACCTTGAACTCGTAGGGAGCCTCGATCTTCCGGCCGTCGACTCTCAACTCTCCCCCGTCACCGGAGAAGTATGTATTGGCCACCACCCGCACGCCGTTGATCTCGATCGCCTCGGCACCCGCGGCGCGCAGTTCCTGGATGGTGTCGAGGAGCATGTCCGCCTCCACCGCGCCGCTCGGATCACTGATGGTCAGCGTGATGCCCGGGCCGTGGGCCGCGACCGTACCCGCCAGGATACCGAGCTGCCGCTCCTTCTCGAGCGTCTGCTTGCGCGCCTCCTCCGCCTGGTCCGAGCTGTTCTCGAGTTCCGTGCGCTGGTCGTCGAGGCGCTGCTTCTCGTCCTCGAGGCGCTGGGTCCTGTTGTCGAGCTCGTCGAGGATACGGACCAGGTCCTCCTGCCGGGCACCGCGCAGGGCGCTGTTGTCGCTGTTCGACCTGACCTGGATGGCGAGCCCCAACCCCAGGACGAACAGCAGCAGAGCCACGATGAGTTGAGCCCTGCTCACCCTGGGCGGCCAGAGGCCTGCGCGCAGCCGCTGACGGCCGGAGACCTCCTTGGCCCCGGAAGGCGCAGACGCGGACGCAGGGGGTGCCGGCGTCGGCGCTTCGGCCGGGAGCGCGCCGGCGGGACCGCCGCTGCCCGGACCCTGCTCGCTGTGCGTGTTCCGCTCGTCGCTCATCGGCCTCACGCCCTGAAGACGTGCCGGCGGATGGCCGCGGCGTTGGAGAAGATCCGGATACCGAGCACGACCACCACACCGGTGGAGAGCTGTGCACCGACGCCCAGCTTGTCGCCGAGGAAGACGATCAGCGCGGCCACCACGACGTTCGACAGGAACGACACCACGAAGACCTTGTCCACGAAGATCCCGTCGAGCATGGCCCGCAGACCGCCGAAGACGGCGTCGAGCGCGGCCACCACAGCGATCGGCAGATAGGGCTCGACCACCGCCGGCACTTCGGGCCGGACCAACAGTCCGACCACGACTCCCACGACGAGGCCCAGTACGGCGATCACGATGTGCCCTTCCCTGTGTCTGCCGCACCACTGCCCGTGTCTGCGGCCTGAGGCTCTGCTGTACGTACGATCAGGCTGGGCGCGGCCGGAAGGCGCACCTTCTCCTGCTCGGAGATGCTGGTGCGGATGTCGAAGCTCTCGTGCAGCGCCTGAAGATACTGGCCGTCCGCACTGTCCTGGAAGGCCGTGGCGAGCCTTTTACCGTCCCCCACCGCCAGCACCGTGTACGGCGGCACCAGCGGCCTGTTGTCGACCAGTATGGCGTCGCCCGCCGCACGGATCGCGGAGAGGGCCGTCAGCCGCTGCCCGTTGATCGCGACCGCCTCTGCGCCGGACTGCCACAGACCGTTGACCACCCGCTGCATGTCCCGGTCACGTACGCGCCCGGTGTCGGCGAAACCGGTGGACTCGCGGGGTCCGCCGCCGCCCTGGTCGGTGTCCTTGGCGTCGTCCACGACCAGCTTCACGCCGGGACCCTCGACGGCGGTGGCACCGGACAGCAGTGCCACCAGCCCGCCCTGATCCCCTCCGTGCTCCTGAAGTGCCTTGCGCTGCCGCTCACCGACGTCCTTGCGCAGCTCGTCGACATCCGCCTCGAGCGTGTCCGCCGCGGAGGTCTCGGCGTTCACCCGGTCGATGAGCTCCTCGCGCTCCTTGGCCACGACGGGCGCCGCGACACGGGCCTCGGCGGCACCGAGCGTCACCACGAGAGCGGCGAGCACGAGACCTGCGGCAAGACCCAGCTTCGCCTTCAGCGTGCGTGGCAGGCCGTCGCTGCCCTCGGCCCGCCGACGGGCCGAGGCCTCGGCGTATCCCTCGTCGAGGCTGTGTTCCATCACGGTGGTCAGCAGCGACATGGACGCGTCGGGGCGAGGACGCGGCGGAGCGCTGCTCCGATCGGGGGGCGGCTGCGACATGCCGCACATCGTCGCACGTCATGCCTGCTGCCGCCGAATGGCCCCACCGTCGGCCCGGAAGCCGGTACGTCGCGGCTTCCGGGCCGACGGTGAACGGCTCAGTCGCCCGCGCTGTCCACGACCGCCGCCCATTCGTCGAGCAACGCCTGAGCAGAGGCGTCATCAGGACCTTCGGCCCACAGATGGGTGACAGCCTCCGACGGGTCGGGCAGCACCATCACCCAGCGGCCGTCGGTCTCGACGACCCGGACACCGTCGGTGGTGTCCACACTGCGCTCCCCTGCGGCCTCCACGACCCGGCGCATGACCAGCCCCTTGACGGCCCACGGAGTGGCGAGGTCGCGGCGCAGCACATGGGCGCGCGGGATACGGGCATCGATCTGGCTGAGGGTGAGCTGCGTCCTGGCCACCAGGCCGATGAGCCGGACGAAAGCCGCAGCACCGTCGAAGACGCTGCTGAACTCGGGCACGATGAAGCCGCCTCGGCCGTCACCGCCGAAGATCGTGGTGTCCTCGCGGCCCACGCGGGTCAGGTCGTCGGGCGACGTGGTCGTCCACTCAACCTGCGTACCGTGGTACGCCGCGACCTGCTCGGCGACGCGGGTGGTCGTCACCGGCAGAGCCACCCGTCCGCTCCTCCGCTCGGCAGCCACGAGGTCGAGGAGGACCAGCAGTGCCCGGTCGTCCTCGATGATGCGGCCACGCTCGTCCACGAGGGACAGCCGTTCACCGACGGGATCGAACCGGACACCGAAGGCGGCCCGTGCGGACGAGACGATCTCGCCGAGCCGCACCAGCCCGGCACGCCGGGACTCGGCGGACTCGGTCGGCCGGGACTCGTCGAGCCCCGGGTTGATGGTCAGCGCATCCACGCCGAGGCGTCCGAGCAGGCTGGGCAGCACGAGCCCGGCGCTCCCGTTGGACGCGTCCACGACCACCTTGAGGCCCGCGTCGGCGATGCCTGCCGTGTCGACGTTCCGCAGCAGTGAGCCCGTGTAGGAGTCGAAGACGCTCGACGGGAAGTGCAGGTCCCCGATCTCTCCGGGGAAGGCCCTTCGGTATTCCTGGCGGGCGTAGACCCGGTCCAGCTTCCTCTGGCGCGCCTGGGAGAGGTCTGCTCCCCGCTCGTCGAAGAACATGATGTCGACCGAATCCGGCACACCGGGAGACGTACGGATCATGATCCCGCCGGCGCTGCCCCGCGCGGTCTGCTGGCGGGCCACCGGCAAGGGCACGTTCTCCAGGTCGCGGACATCGATGGCGCTCGCCTGGAGCGCGGAGATGACCGCTCTCTTCAGCGCACGGGCACCGCGGGAGTGGTCACGGGCGGTGGTGACCGTGGCGCCCTTCTTCAGAGTCGTCGCGTACGCACCGGCGAGCCGGACAGCGAGCTCGGGCGTGATCTCGACGTTCAGGATCCCTGAGACGCCGCGGGCTCCGAAGAGATGTGCCTGGCCGCGCGACTCCCAGATCACCGAGGTGTTGACGAAGGCGCCGGCCTCGATGGTCTTGAAAGGGTAGACCCGGACATTGCCCTGAATGATCGATTCTTCTCCGACCAGGCATTCATCACCGATGACGGCGCCGTCCTCGATGCGGGCAGCCCGCATGATGTCGGTGTTCTTGCCGATCACACAGCCACGCAGATTGCTGTGCTGACCGATGTAGACGTTGTCGTGCACCACCGCGCGGTGCAGGAACGCACCCGATTTCACGACGACGTTCGAACCCACCACGGTGTGTTCGCGGATCTCCGCGCCTGCTTCGATCTTGGCGTAGTCACCGATGTACAGCGGCCCCCGCAACACCGCATCGGGGTGGACCTCGGCGCCCTCGGCGACCCAGACACCCGGAGAGATCTCGAATCCGTCGAGTTCGACGTCGACCTTGCGCTCCAGCACGTCGGCCTGGGCCTTCACGTAGCTCTCGTGCGTGCCCACGTCCTCCCAGTAGCCCTCCGCGATGTAGCCGCAGATCAGCTTGCCGTCCTTCATCAGCTGCGGGAACACATCGCCGGACCAGTCCACCGAGGTGTCGGCCTGCACGTAGTCGAAGACCTCGGGCTCCATGACGTAGATACCCGTGTTCACGGTGTCCGAGAAGACCTGGCCCCAGGTCGGCTTCTCCAGGAACCGCTCTACTTTTCCTTCTTCGTCCACAATCGTGATCCCGAATTCCAGCGGATTCGGGACCCGGGTCAGGCACACCGTGACGAGCGCACCCTTCTCCTTGTGGAAGGCGATGAGGTCAGTGAGATCGAAGTCGGTGAGGGCGTCGCCGGAAATGACCAGGAAGGTGTCGTCCTTCAAGGCCTCCTCGGCGTTCTTCACGCTTCCCGCAGTACCGAGTGGCTTCTCCTCGTTCGCATAGCTGAGCTCCATCCCGAGTTCTTCGCCGTCGCCGAAGTAATTCTTGACGAGAGAGGCGAGAAACTGGACGGTGACCACGGTCTCATTGAGCCCATGCCGTTTGAGTAGCCGCAGCACATGCTCCATGATCGGCCGATTGGCCACGGGCAGGAGCGGCTTGGGCATGCTTGAGGTCATGGGGCGAAGGCGGGTGCCTTCACCGCCTGCCATCACGACGGCCTTCATGTCGGAAACGTCCTCCTCGAAGAGACGACGGTCTGGCCGACTTCACCCGTCGGGGCAACACCACAAGTGTCCGGTGCGGGCCGGCGACTCTGCACGGCACCACGCAACGAGCTAATCGGCTACTTGATCCGCCTTGACCAGACGGCGGACCTGGACCACGTAGAGGATCCCTGCCCACCAATACAAGGTTGTACCCCATCCAGCGAACGCCCATCCGAAAATGGTACCCAGTGAAGCAAGCCAACCACTTCCGTCACTGAGCAGCAACAAGGGGAAGGCGTACATCAGGTTGAATGTTGCAGCTTTGCCTAGGAAGTTCACCTGCGGCGGCGGATAGCCGTGGCGGCGAAGGATTCCCACCATGACGAGGAGCATCAGCTCACGGGCGAGGAGTGCGGCCGTCAGCCACAGCGGCAGGATCTCGCGCCAGGTGAGTCCGACGAGGGTCGACAAAATGTACAGGCGGTCGGCAGCCGGGTCCAGGAGCCGGCCGAGACTGCTGATCTGGTTCCAGCGACGGGCGAGCTTGCCGTCGAGGTAGTCACTGACCCCGCTCAGCATCAGGACCAGCAGGGCCCAGCCGTCGCTGTTGGGCCCGCCGAACACGGGGCGAAGAATCAGCCACAGGAAGAGCGGTACACCGACAAGGCGAGCCATGCTGAGGATGTTGGGGATGGTGAGTACTCGGTCCGTCTGAACTCGAGTCTCCTGGACCTCCACCCGGGGGCCTCCTGTGAAGAAAGTGCCAATGATGCCCCCTGACCTTACCCTCAGCTCCCGGGCACCGACGCACAGGGGTAGGGAGCAGAGGAGCCGCAAACGCAGAAAAGCCCCGTGCCACAAGGGCACGGGGCTTTCCCGGAATAATTGTTCGGCGGCGTCCTACTCTCCCACAGGGTCCCCCCTGCAGTACCATCGGCGCTGAAAGGCTTAGCTTCCGGGTTCGGAATGTAACCGGGCGTTTCCCTAACGCAATGACCACCGAAACACTATGAAATTAACCAACACCGGAGAAAAACACGGCCGTTCGTTATTTCAGAACTAACACAGTGGACGCGAGCAACTGAGGACAAGCCCTCGGCCTATTAGTACCAGTCAGCTCCACCCGTTACCGGGCTTCCACATCTGGCCTATCAACCCAGTCGTCTACTGGGAGCCTTAACCACTCAAGGTGGTGGGAATACTCATCTCGAAGCAGGCTTCCCGCTTAGATGCTTTCAGCGGTTATCCTTTCCGAACGTAGCCAACCAGCCATGCCCTTGGCAGGACAACTGGCACACCAGAGGTTCGTCCGTCCCGGTCCTCTCGTACTAGGGACAGCCCTTCTCAATATTCCTACGCGCACAGCGGATAGGGACCGAACTGTCTCACGACGTTCTAAACCCAGCTCGCGTACCGCTTTAATGGGCGAACAGCCCAACCCTTGGGACCGACTCCAGCCCCAGGATGCGACGAGCCGACATCGAGGTGCCAAACCATCCCGTCGATATGGACTCTTGGGGAAGATCAGCCTGTTATCCCCGGGGTACCTTTTATCCGTTGAGCGACAGCGCTTCCACAAGCCACTGCCGGATCACTAGTCCCGACTTTCGTCCCTGCTCGACCCGTCGGTCTCACAGTCAAGCTCCCTTGTGCACTTACACTCAACACCTGATTGCCAACCAGGCTGAGGGAACCTTTGGGCGCCTCCGTTACTCTTTAGGAGGCAACCGCCCCAGTTAAACTACCCATCAGACACTGTCCCTGATCCGGATCACGGACCCAGGTTAGACATCCAGCACGACCAGAGTGGTATTTCAACGACGACTCCACAACCACTGGCGTGGCCGCTTCAAAGTCTCCCACCTATCCTACACAAGCCGAACCGAACACCAATATCAAACTATAGTAAAGGTCCCGGGGTCTTTCCGTCCTGCTGCGCGAAACGAGCATCTTTACTCGTAGTGCAATTTCACCGGGCCTATGGTTGAGACAGTCGAGAAGTCGTTACGCCATTCGTGCAGGTCGGAACTTACCCGACAAGGAATTTCGCTACCTTAGGATGGTTATAGTTACCACCGCCGTTTACTGGCGCTTAAGTTCTCAGCTTCGCACACCCGAAAGTGCACTAACCGGTCCCCTTAACGTTCCAGCACCGGGCAGGCGTCAGTCCGTATACATCGCCTTACGGCTTCGCACGGACCTGTGTTTTTAGTAAACAGTCGCTTCTCGCTGGTCTCTGCGGCCACCCCCAGCTCACCGAGTAAATCGGATCACCAGTGATGGCCCCCCTTCTCCCGAAGTTACGGGGGCATTTTGCCGAGTTCCTTAACCATAGTTCACCCGAACGCCTCGGTATTCTCTACCTGACTACCTGAGTCGGTTTAGGGTACGGGCCGCCATGAAACTCGCTAGAGGCTTTTCTCGACAGCATAGGATCATCCACTTCACCACAATCGGCTCGGCATCAGGTCTCAGCCTTAACGTGTGACGGATTTGCCTACCACACGGCCTACACCCTTACCCCGGGACAACCACCGCCCGGGCTGGACTACCTTCCTGCGTCACCCCATCGCTTACCTAGTACAAGTCTGGTTCGTCGGCTCCACCACTACCCTCAACTCCGAAGAGATCGGGCCGGCTTCACGGACTTAGCATCGCCTGATTCAGTATTGGGCGTTTCAAAGCGGGTACCGGAATATCAACCGGTTGTCCATCGACTACGCCTGTCGGCCTCGCCTTAGGTCCCGACTTACCCTGGGCAGATCAGCTTGACCCAGGAACCCTTAGTCAATCGGCGCACACGTTTCTCACGTGTGTATCGCTACTCATGCCTGCATTCTCACTCGTGAACCGTCCACAACTCGCTTCCGCGGCTGCTTCACCCGGCACACGACGCTCCCCTACCCATCCATACTCCCGTTGGGGATATGTGTATGAATGACACGACTTCGGCGGTACGCTTGAGCCCCGCTACATTGTCGGCGCGGAATCACTTGACCAGTGAGCTATTACGCACTCTTTCAAGGGTGGCTGCTTCTAAGCCAACCTCCTGGTTGTCTCTGCGACTCCACATCCTTTCCCACTTAGCGTACGCTTAGGGGCCTTAGTCGATGCTCTGGGCTGTTTCCCTCTCGACCATGGAGCTTATCCCCCACAGTCTCACTGCCGCGCTCTCACTTACCGGCATTCGGAGTTTGGCTAAGGTCAGTAACCCGGTAGGGCCCATCGCCTATCCAGTGCTCTACCTCCGGCAAGAAACACACGACGCTGCACCTAAATGCATTTCGGGGAGAACCAGCTATCACGGAGTTTGATTGGCCTTTCACCCCTAACCACAGGTCATCCCCCAGGTTTTCAACCCTGGTGGGTTCGGTCCTCCACGAAGTCTTACCTCCGCTTCAACCTGCCCATGGCTAGATCACTCCGCTTCGGGTCTAGAGCGTGCAACTCAATCGCCCTATTCGGACTCGCTTTCGCTACGGCTTCCCCACACGGGTTAACCTCGCTACACACCGCTAACTCGCAGGCTCATTCTTCAAAAGGCACGCAGTCACGACTGCATGTGCAAGCACACACAGCGACGCTCCCACGGCTTGTAGGCACACGGTTTCAGGTACTATTTCACTCCGCTCCCGCGGTACTTTTCACCATTCCCTCACGGTACTATCCGCTATCGGTCACCAGGGAATATTTAGGCTTAGCGGGTGGTCCCGCCAGATTCACACGGGATTTCTCGGGCCCCGTGCTACTTGGGTGGTTCTCAAGCAAGCCGTTGATGTTTCAGCTACGGGGGTCTTACCCTCTACGCCGGACCTTTCGCATGTCCTTCGCCTACACCAACGGTTTCTGACTTGCCGACCAATCGGCAGATTGATCAAGAGAACTCCCACAACCCCGTATACGCAACCCCTGCCGGGTATCACACGCATACGGTTTGGCCTCATCCAGTTTCGCTCGCCACTACTCCCGGAATCACGGTTGTTTTCTCTTCCTGAGGGTACTGAGATGTTTCACTTCCCCTCGTTCCCTCCACACTGCCTATGTGTTCAGCAGCGGGTGACAGCCCATGACGACTGCCGGGTTTCCCCATTCGGAAACCCCCGGATCAAAGCTTGGTTGACAGCTCCCCGGGGACTATCGTGGCCTCCCACGTCCTTCATCGGTTCCTGGTGCCAAGGCATCCACCGTGCGCCCTTAAAAACTTGGCCACAGATGCTCGCGTCCACTGTGCAGTTCTCAAACAACGACCAGCCACCCATCACCCCACCCTTACAGGTGAGTGCACTGGGGCCGGCAACCAAAGGAACAGACTCAACGAGCCCGTACCTTCAGATACCCAACAGCGTGCCCGACCCGATCAACCCGATCCCGTTTTCCACGCCGAAGCAGTACTCACAAAACCAAGCCAACCGTGCCGAATAGTCAACGTTCCACCCATGAGCTAACCACCGTCGAACATTTGCCGACGTAGTGGCTCTGGATTCCTTGCGGAATCTAGATGCTCCTTAGAAAGGAGGTGATCCAGCCGCACCTTCCGGTACGGCTACCTTGTTACGACTTCGTCCCAATCGCCAGTCCCACCTTCGACAGCTCCCTCCCACAAGGGGTTGGGCCACCGGCTTCGGGTGTTACCGACTTTCGTGACGTGACGGGCGGTGTGTACAAGGCCCGGGAACGTATTCACCGCAGCAATGCTGATCTGCGATTACTAGCAACTCCGACTTCATGGGGTCGAGTTGCAGACCCCAATCCGAACTGAGACCGGCTTTTTGAGATTCGCTCCGCCTCGCGGCATCGCAGCTCATTGTACCGGCCATTGTAGCACGTGTGCAGCCCAAGACATAAGGGGCATGATGACTTGACGTCGTCCCCACCTTCCTCCGAGTTGACCCCGGCAGTCTCCTGTGAGTCCCCATCACCCCGAAGGGCATGCTGGCAACACAGAACAAGGGTTGCGCTCGTTGCGGGACTTAACCCAACATCTCACGACACGAGCTGACGACAGCCATGCACCACCTGTATACCGACCACAAGGGGGGCACCATCTCTGATGCTTTCCGGTATATGTCAAGCCTTGGTAAGGTTCTTCGCGTTGCGTCGAATTAAGCCACATGCTCCGCTGCTTGTGCGGGCCCCCGTCAATTCCTTTGAGTTTTAGCCTTGCGGCCGTACTCCCCAGGCGGGGAACTTAATGCGTTAGCTGCGGCACCGACGACGTGGAATGTCGCCAACACCTAGTTCCCAACGTTTACGGCGTGGACTACCAGGGTATCTAATCCTGTTCGCTCCCCACGCTTTCGCTCCTCAGCGTCAGTAATGGCCCAGAGATCCGCCTTCGCCACCGGTGTTCCTCCTGATATCTGCGCATTTCACCGCTACACCAGGAATTCCGATCTCCCCTACCACACTCTAGCTAGCCCGTATCGAATGCAGACTCGGGGTTAAGCCCCGAGCTTTCACATCCGACGTGACAAGCCGCCTACGAGCTCTTTACGCCCAATAATTCCGGACAACGCTTGCGCCCTACGTATTACCGCGGCTGCTGGCACGTAGTTAGCCGGCGCTTCTTCTGCAGGTACCGTCACTTTCGCTTCTTCCCTGCTGAAAGAGGTTTACAACCCGAAGGCCGTCATCCCTCACGCGGCGTCGCTGCATCAGGCTTTCGCCCATTGTGCAATATTCCCCACTGCTGCCTCCCGTAGGAGTCTGGGCCGTGTCTCAGTCCCAGTGTGGCCGGTCGCCCTCTCAGGCCGGCTACCCGTCGTCGCCTTGGTAGGCCATTACCCCACCAACAAGCTGATAGGCCGCGGGCTCATCCTTCACCGCCGGAGCTTTTAACCCCGTCCCATGAGGGACAGAGTGTTATCCGGTATTAGACCCCGTTTCCAGGGCTTGTCCCAGAGTGAAGGGCAGATTGCCCACGTGTTACTCACCCGTTCGCCACTAATCCACCCCGAAGGGCTTCATCGTTCGACTTGCATGTGTTAAGCACGCCGCCAGCGTTCGTCCTGAGCCAGGATCAAACTCTCCGTGAATGTTTTCCCGTAATCGGGATCACAACACGAGAGCGGAACAACCAGGTCGGAATATGACCGGATGTTCACAGCGTCCTCGCTGTTGTTGCCTACCCGACCCGAAGGACCGGTAGGACTTTTCAAAGGAACCACCAACCTGCATGAAGCAGGCCGGGGTATCAACATATCTGGCGTTGACTTTTGGCACGCTGTTGAGTTCTCAAGGAACGGACGCTTCCTTCGGTCCCGTTTCACCGGGGCCCTCCGGGCGCTTCCCTTCGTTCTTGCGTTTCCGACTCTATCAGACTCTTTCGTGTCCGATTCCCGGTCGAAGCGGGTTACTGCTTGTTTCGCTTTCCAGTTCTTCGCTTTCGCGTTTCCCTTTCCGGCGAGTCCGACTCTACCAGGCCTTTTCCCATTCCTTTGACCAGCGGTCCCGCAGGCATGCGGAAGCACAATCAGAGTTACAGTCTGGGCTTGGGAGTCGCTGCCGATCCCGGACTCGAAAGTCGTGGTGGGGTCAGGCAGGGGTACGACAGTACAGGCCACTGTGAGGCGAGGCAAATCGTTTCCGGTGCACCCCTAGGTCGGCCAACCGGTAGCTCTCGGGCGGAACCGGGACTTCATATGACTTACGCTGCTGATCAGTACGCCGCCCTCCATCAGCCGTGGCGGTGACATACGGATCCCCACCCCTTGGAGGCTCTCCATGACCACAGTGACGTCCCCTCTCGCCGGCCGCGCCATCGGGCTCACCGCGGTTCCCGACCCGGTCTTCTCCGGAGCGATGGTGGGCCCGGGTACCGCCATCGACCCCGTGCGCGAGCCTTCGGAGGCGGTCTCACCGGTGGACGGCATCGTCGTCTCCCTCCACCCGCATGCCTTTGTCGTCGTCGACGACCAGGGCCACGGGGTGCTGACGCACCTCGGCATCGACACCGTGCAGCTCAACGGCGAGGGCTTCGAGCTTCTCGTGAACAAGGGAGACACGGTGACGCGCGGTCAGGGCATCGTCCGGTGGGACCCGGCAGGTGTGGAGGCGGCCGGGAAGTCCGCGATCTGTCCGGTCGTGGCCCTGGAGGCCACGGCGGAGTCCCTTTCCGAGGTCCTTGAGGACGGCGACGTGAAGGTCGGCGACACGCTGTTCGGCTGGCAGTGACGCCCTCGGCGCATTGACGAGCCAGTTGGGTATCCACCGCGGCGGCGCAGTCGTCGCACAATCGGAGACGGGTGAAATGGAGACAACGCTGCGAGGCGTCGGCGTGAGCCACGGTGTGGCCATCGGCGAGGTTCGGCACATGGGTACGGCGGTGCTCGAGCCGCCGGCCAAACAGATTCCCGCGGAAGAGGCCGAGCGCGAGCAGGGTCGTGCCCGCCAGGCCGTGGAAGCTGTCGCGGCCGACCTCATCGCGCGCGGCAATCTGGCGGGGGGCGAGGCACAGCATGTGCTCGAGGCCCAGGCCATGATGGCGCAGGACCCCGAGCTGATCGCCGACGTCGACCGTCGTATCGCCGTCGGCAGCACCGCCGAGCGCGGTGTCTACGACGCGTTCGCCGCGTACCGGGCTCTGCTGGCCAATGCCGGGGAGTACCTGGCGGGTCGCGTGGCCGACCTCGACGACGTACGGAACAGGATCGTGGCGCGCCTGCTCGGCGTTCCGATGCCGGGCGTGCCGGACAGCGACGAGCCGTACGTGCTGATCGCGCGTGACCTGGCTCCCGCGGACACGGCCCTGCTCGACCCCACTCTGGTGCTCGGTTTCGTCACGGAGGAGGGCGGGCCCACCAGCCACAGCGCCATTCTCGCGCGGGCGCTCGGGGTTCCGGCCGTCGTGGCTCTCCCCGGAGCCGGTGAGATCGCCGAGGGCACCGTCGTGGCGGTGGACGGCAGCACCGGTGAGATCTTCGTGGAGCCGAGCGAGGAGAAGCGGTCCGAGATGGAGAGCGCCTCGGCGGCCCGCAAGGCGGCTCTGTCTGCCGTGACCGGCCCCGGGGCCACCTCCGACGGTCACAAGGTGCCGCTGCTCGCCAACGTCGGCGGTCCCGGTGACGTGCCGGCGGCCCTGGAAGCCGGAGCCGAGGGCGTCGGGCTGTTCCGTACGGAGTTCCTCTTCCTGGACGACAGCAAGCAGGCGCCGTCCGAGGAGAAGCAGATCGCGGCGTACCGCGCGGTGCTGGAGGCGTTCCCCGAGGGGCGTGTCGTCGTGCGGGTGCTCGACGCCGGTGCCGACAAGCCGCTGGAGTTCCTGACCCCGGCCGACGAGCCGAACCCGGCACTGGGTGTGCGTGGGCTGCGCAGTCTGCTGGACCACCCGGATGTGCTGCGGACCCAGCTGACCGCGCTGTCCAGGGCGGCCGAGGGGCTGCCGGTGTACCTCGAGGTCATGGCTCCGATGGTGGCGGACCGCGCCGACGCGAAGGCGTTCGCCGATGCCTGCCGTGAGGCGGGACTGCAGGCGAAGTTCGGGGCGATGGTGGAGATTCCGTCCGCAGCGCTCCGGGCCCGCTCGATCCTGCAGGAGGTGGAGTTCCTGTCGCTGGGTACCAACGACCTGGCTCAGTACACCTTCGCGGCCGACCGCCAGGTGGGGGCCGTTTCACGGCTGCAGGACCCGTGGCAGCCCGCCCTGCTGGACCTGGTCGCGCTCTCGGCCGACGCCGCCAGGGCCGAGGGCAAGAGCTGTGGTGTCTGTGGGGAGGCCGCTTCGGACCCGCTGCTGGCGTGTGTGCTGACCGGTCTGGGGGTCACGTCGCTGTCGATGGGCGCGGCGTCCATTCCCTACGTGCGGGCGACGCTTGCGAAGCACACGCTCGCGCAGTGCGAGCGCGCCGCCTCCGCCGCGCGTGCGGCGGACTCCGCCGAAGAGGCACGGCTCGCGGCACAGGCGGTGCTGTCGGGCGAGTGACGCCGTCCGGCGGACACAGTCCGACGTGAAGGGGTTCCCGCCGGTTCCGGCGGGGACCCCTTCGGTGCGTCAGCGCTGGGCCTCCGGTTCGTCGGCACCGAGGTCGAAGCCCGCGCAGTACTCGACGCCGGACTCCGGAGACACGGGTTCGCCCGTGTCCGCGTCGGTGCAGTAGGCGCTGAAGACCTCGCCCGCCGTGAGCGGGAGGAGGCTGCCCCTGTGCAGGCGCCAGCCGTGCACGCGGTCCGGGGTGTCCGGCTCCGTGGTGCGCAGTACGACGCCGCCCTGGGTCTCGAGTGCGACGCCCACGGCGAGCACCGTGGCGAACTCCGCCCCTTCCGAGGACTCGAGGCGGGCCGGACCGTCCGTGTCCCGGGCCGTGTGGAGGACGGCGAGGAGCTGTTCGCTCTCCGTGGGCACGCTGCAGACCACGTGGTGCATTCCCGGGCCCGCGGTGTCCAGCAGACGCATCAGCAGGTGGGATGCCCTGTCGAAGGCGGCCCTGCCGATGTCCTGCCCGCAGTCCGCGCAGTCGCCGATCCCTGCCAGCAGCATCGTCGCGTACTCCCATGTCGCGTGGCGGACGGCTCGTGAGACGAGCAGCGGGATCAGCGTGTCGATGGGCTGGCCGGTGTAGGCGACGGTGGCGCCGGCTGCGGCGATCTCTGCGGTGAAGCGGCTGCGGCTCGTGCGCTCGTCCGGATCGAGACCTGACTCGGTGCAGAACTCCGCGTAGTCCTCAGGGTCGAAGAGGGCGACGGTGGTGTGCATTCCCTGGGCGGCGAGCGTGCGCAGCAGGCCTTCGACCTGCTGGAGATAGACGGAGTGGTCTTCGAAGGTGAAGCTCCGGTAGTGACGCATGGCCGCGAAGTCCTCGGGGTCGACCAGGAGGCCGACGGTGCTGGGTGCTTCGCGGCGCAGTGTGCGTCGCATGGATGTTCCGGAGCTCTGCCGGCTGCGCTTGGTCGGTTTGATGTGCGCCATGAGTCCCCCTGTGCGCTGTCGATCGATGCTCACTCAGCGTAATCAGGGGGACTGACAACGGCTTCCGGGCCGCGGTGTCAGAGGCGCCGGCGGGCGAGGTCCTCGTAGAAGCCGAGGAGTTCCAGGTCGTCGATGGAACCGGGGTTGACAGCCTTGGCGAGGGCTGTGCCCTGGAGGAGCCGTTTGACCGGGACCTCGATGCGCTTGCCGGTGAGGGTGTGGGGGATGCCGGGGACCTCGATGACCTCGTCCGGTACGTGGCGGGGGGAGAGGTTCTCACGGATGGTCCGCTTGATGCTGTCCCGGAGTTCGTCGTCGAGCGTGGCGCCGTCGGCGAGGTGGACGAACAGGGGCATCCAGTAGCCACCGTCCGGTTCTTCGAGGCCGATGACGAGTGACTCGCGGATCTCGGGGAGCCGTTCGACCGCCTCGTAGATGTCGGCGGAGCCCATCCGCACGCCCTGGCGGTTGAGGGTGGAGTCGGAGCGGCCGTGGATGACGACCGAGCCCCGGTCGGTGATGGTGATCCAGTCGCCGTGGCGCCAGACGCCGGGGTACATGTCGAAGTAGCTGTCGTGGTAGCGGCTGCCGTCGGGGTCGTTCCAGAAGCGGACCGGCATGGACGGCATGGGTGCGGTCACGACGAGTTCGCCGACCTCGCCGGTGAGCGGTTCGCCGGCGGGGTCCCAGGACTGGAGATCGGTGCCGAGACAGGGGGCCTGGAGCTCTCCGATGTGGACCGGCAGGGTGGGGACCGCGCCCGCGAAGCAGCTGCAGACGTCGGTCCCGCCGCTCACGGAGGCGATCCACAGGTCGTCGGCGACCTCGTCGTGGAGCCAGCGGAAGCCGTCGGGCGGGAGCGGGGAGCCCGTGGTGGCGACGCACTGGACGCGGCTGAGGTCGTGGTCCCGGCCGGGGTGGACGTCCGCTTTCCGGCAGGCCATGACGTAGGCGGCCGACGTGCCGAAGAAGGTCGCGCCGGTCTGTTCGGCGACACGCCACTGGGCCTGTACGTCCGGGTGGCCGGGACTGCCGTCGTACAGCACGACGGTGGTGCCGGTGAGCAGGCCGGAGACGAGGAAGTTCCACATCATCCAGCCGGTGGAGGTGTACCAGAAGAAGCGGTCGTCGGGGCCGAGGTCGCAGTGCAGCCCGATCTGCTTGAAGTGTTCGAGGAGGATGCCGCCCTGGGACTGGACGATCGCCTTCGGAAGCCCGGTGGTACCGGAGGAGTACAGCACCCACAGCGGGTGTTCGAACGGGACCTGCTCGAAGACGGGTTCGGTGTCGGAGGCGGTGAGCGCCGACCATTCGAGGGCGCCGTCGGGTGCGTCCGTGCCGAGAAGCGGGATGTGTACGACCGCGCGCAGGGTGGGGAGCTCGCTGCGGAGCTCGGCCACGGTGCCGGTGCGGTCGTGTTCCTTGCCGCCGTAGCGGTAGCCGTCGACGGTGAACAGCACGACAGGTTCGACCTGCTGGAAGCGGTCCAGGACGCTGCGGGCCCCGAAGTCGGGGGCGCAGGAGGTCCATACCCCGCCGACCGCGGCAGTGGCGAGGAACGCGACGACCGCCTGCGGGATGTTGGGGAGGTACCCGCTGACCCGGTCGCCGGGGGTGACGCCGAGGGCGCGGAGTTCGGCGGCCAGCGAGGCGACCTGGCGCCGGAGTTCGGACCAGCTGACGGCGAGCTGGGTGTGGGTCTCGTCGACGTACAGCAGAGCGGGGGCGTCCGCGCGGAGCGGGTCGTCGGCCGTGCGCAGGGCGTGCTCGGCGTAGTTGAGGGTGGCTCCGGGGAACCACTGGGCGCCGGGCATGGCGCGGTCGCCGAGGACGGCCTCGTACGGGGTGGAGAAGCGTACGTCGAACCAGTCGGCGACGGCCTGCCAGAAGGTCTCGAGTTCGTCGACCGACCAGCGGTGCAGTGCCGCGTAGCCGCCGTCGGCCGGCGCTCCGTGGCGTCCGGCCGCCCATCGCTGGAAGCGGGTGACGGCCGCGGCCTCGACGCGTTCGGGATCGGGCTGCCAGAGGGGGGCTTCGCCGGCTGCTGAGGTCATGGAGGCTCCCTGGCCTTTCGGGGTGTACGCGGGGTGTGCGTGTGTCGCGCGCACGGGCTGGGGTGTGCGCGTGAACGGCTGTCACGGACGATGCCATGTGATCGTCTTGCGCACCAGGGTCCCCCCGCCATGCTTGCGTGTCCCGCTGTGTGGCGCGGCCACAGGTGAACGGAAGCTGAACGGAGCACGTTTGCGTCTCGTCGAGTGGCAGGGTGGCCGTCATGGATGGTCGTGACCTGGTGCGCTCGGTGAAAATGGTCGGTTCTGTACAGGGGATGCGTACGATGCGCTCGGCCTGGCGGCATAGGCGTGCGGATGCGCGGGCGCTGGCGCCTCGCGGTGCGGAGCGGGCCCGTGTGCCCGGCCTTCTGATCAGTGCGGAGCCCGGTCCGGGCGGTGGGGTCGTGCGGTTCGCCCGCTCGCAGCTGCTGGTCCGTGTGGCGGTGGGCGGTGCGGTGTTCTGGTCCTGGGACGGTGCCGGTCCGCTGCCCTCGTACGCCCTGCCCGGGGACGAGCCGGAGTCCGATCCACGGGCGCGTCTCGAGCCGGACGCGAACGGCGGCTGGCGGGTGGTGTCGGAGCGGCTGACGGTCGTCGTGTCGCGGCACGGCGGCGTGGAGCTGCGGACGCCGGGTGGTGTGCTGCTGCGCCGGGAGCTGCCGCCGCGCTGGTGGGAACCGGTGGAGGGTGGCGAGGCGCGGTGGGTGCAGCGGTCCGAGGTTCCGGCCGATGCGCGCTTCTTCGGGCTGGGCGGGCGGGCCGGCGGGCCGAGGCTGAGGGAGGGTACGTACCGGCTGTGGAACACCGATCCGGGCGGGCGCTTCGGTCCTGGGGACGACCCTCTGTATCTGACGATGCCGGTGCAGGTGGTGGTGTCCGACGCGGGGACCCATCTCGCGTTCCACGACAACTCCTGGTCGGGCGGGGTGACTCTCCGGGAGGGCGAGGAGGGCGCCGGCTCCGGGCACGACAGGCCCGGCACCTGTGAGGTCCGGATCGACGGCGGTCCGCTCCGCTGCTGGGTGGTCGCGGGTACGCCGGCCAGGGTGCTACAAGGCTGGACGGCGCTGACGGGGGCTCCCGCGCTGCCCCCGTCGTGGGCGCTGGGTCCCCAGCACGCCCGGTGGGGTTTCGGCAGCGAGCAGGAGGTACGCCGGGTCGTCGCGGGGTACCGGGAGCGTGGCCTGCCCCTGTCGGTGTTGCACCTCGACATCGACCACTTCGACGCGCACCAGGTGTTCACGGTCGACCGGGAGCGGTTCCCCGGTCTTCCCGTGCTGGCGAAGGAGCTGCGCGAGGACGGCGTCCGGCTGGTCTCGATCGTCGATCCGGCGGTGCGGGCGTCGGCGGGGAACGCGGTGTTCGACAGCGGGCTGAAGGTCGGCGCGGAGGGCGCGTTCGTCCGGGACCCTCAGGGGCAGGCCGTGCTCGGTGAGGTGTGGCCGGGTGAGTGCGTCTATCCGGATTTCACCGATCCACTGGTGCGGGAGTGGTGGGGCACGCTGTACGAGGAGCGCCTCGCCCAGGGATTCGCCGGGGTGTGGCACGACATGAACGAGCCGGTGGCGTTCTCCGCCTTCGGGGACCCGTCGCTGCCTCGTTCGTCCCGGCACTCCCTGGAGGGCCGTGGCGGGGACCACCGTGAGGCCCACAACGTGTATGCGATGGCGATGGCGATGGCCGGGTACGAGGGGTTGCGCCGGCTGCGCCCCGGCGACCGGCCCTTCCTGTTCTCCCGTTCGGGCTGGGCGGGGATGCAGCGGTACGGGGGCACCTGGTCCGGTGATGTGGCGACGGGGTGGCCGGGGCTCCGGGCCTCGCTGGCCCTGGTGCTGGGGCTCGGGCTCTGCGGTGTGCCGTATTCGGGGCCCGATGTCGGCGGGTTCGACGGCTCGCCGTCCCCCGAGCTCTATCTGCGCTGGTTCCAACTGGGCTCGTACATGCCGTTGTTCCGGACTCACGCGGCCATCGACGCGGGACGCCGGGAGCCGTGGGAGTTCGGTCCGGAGGTGCTGGCGCACGCCAGGGCGGCTCTGGAGGAGCGGGAGCGGATGCGCCCGTACTTCGTGACGCTGGCTCAGCTGGCCCGGCTGACGGGCGCTCCGTATGTACGGCCGGTGTGGTGGGGCGGGTCACGGGACCGGGAGCTGCGGGACTGTGAGGACGCGTTCCTGCTGGGTGACGCGCTGCTGGTCGCGCCCGTGCTGGAGGAGGGGGCGGACCGCAGGACGGTGCGGCTGCCGCGCGGGCGGTGGTACGACACGGCGAGCGGGCTGGCGTACGAAGGGCCCGGGCAGGTGGTGGTCGACGCGCCGCTGTCACGGATTCCCGTGCTGGCCCGGGCCGGCGCGGTGATCCCGGTGCGGGGCGACGGGGGGAGCCTCGAACTGGAGGTGTGGGCTCCGCCGGCTGGGCGCACCGGGGGCGGGCTGGTCGTGCGGGACATGGGTGACGGCTGGGCGGGGGCCGAGGTGGAGCGCTACGCGTCGTGTCTTCGGGCGGGGCGTGTGGTGGTCGAGCGGAGCGGGGAGAAGGGGCCGGTGCCCTACCCCGTCCGTGTGCGGGGGCTGCCTGACCCGCCTCAGCCGTAGGCGCCGGCGAACCAGGAGCGCGCTGCCCGGGTGTGCAGCGGGAAGACGAGTTCTTCCGGGGTTCCCAGCACGTCGTACCCCGCGGTCTCGTCCGTCGGTGCGGAGGGCGGGAGTTCCCCGGCGGGGCGCGGCGGGAGCAGGCCGAAGAGGAGCAGGTGGCCGTCGGGTGAGCTCAGGGCGTCGGCGAGGCGTACGTCCGTCTCGTCGGCCTGGATTCCGGTCTCCTCGCCGAGTTCGCGCACGACGGCGTGGCGCCAGTCCTCGGCCGCGTCGACGTAGCCGCCGGGCAGCGCGATCCCGCCCTGGTGCGGGGGGATGGTGCGGGTGATGACGACGAGGCCGGTGCCGTGCGGTCCGGTGACGGGCAGCAGGGCGACCGCTACGGGCAGCGGATTGCGGTAGGCGGTGTGCCCGCAGGCAGTGCAGGTGCGGGGCCAGGTGTCGGCGGCGTACGGGGTCCCGCAGCTGCCGCAGTGGGAGTCCTTCACGGGCGGACTGTATCCGATCACCCTTCTCTTGCGGCGCGGAAGCTGATAGACGGTGTGCCCATGACAGGAACTGCTCGTATTCTCCGCGCTCTGGCCGCTGCCGGCGCCGCTCTGCTCGCTGTGACCGCCGCGGCGCCGGTTGCGGCGGCCAGGCCCGAACCCAAGGCTCCGCCGGAGTTCGTCGACCTCCGCTCCGTCGATCCGACGATCATCACGGAGATGCGCTACACCACCGCGCACAACTTCATGGGAGAGCCGGTGGACGGCTACCGGCAGCCCGTCTGCATCCTGACCCGGCCCGCCGCCCGGGCGCTGCGCACGGCCCAGCGGAGCCTGCTGCGTCAGGGCTACTCGCTCAAGGTGTACGACTGCTACCGGCCGCAGCGCGCTGTGGACCACTTCGTGCGCTGGGCGAAGGATCTCGACGACCAGGCCATGAAGGACGAGTTCTATCCGATGGTCGACAAGACACGGCTGTTCGAGGACGGTTACATCGCGGAGAAGTCCGGGCACAGCCGGGGCAGCACGGTGGACCTCACCCTGGTGAAGCTGCCGGCGCTACCGGCCAGGCCGTACGAGCCGGGCGAGGAGCTGGCTCCGTGCTTCGCGCCGAAGGACGAACGCTTCCCCGACAACTCGGTCGACATGGGCACGGGTTACGACTGCTTCGACACTCTGTCCCACACGGACGACCCCCGGGTGCAGGGGGCGCAGCGTGCCCACCGGCAGATGCTCAAGGGGACGCTCTCGCGTCTCGGGTTCGTGAATCTGGCGGAGGAGTGGTGGCACTTCACCTACAAGCCCGAGCTCTTCCCTGACACCTATTTCGACTTCCCGGTGGCGAGGCGCTCCGTCGCGGGGCACTGACCGCCCCGCAGAGGAACGGGCGACCGGGACCACCCCCGTGGGCTCCGGCCGCCCGTTCGTAATGACGGACGCGGAACTGCCGTATCCGGTTGCCGGTCGAGCCACTACGGTGCCGATATGTCACAGCAGACGTTCGATTCCTATGAAGAGTTCTGGCCCTACTACGTCGCCATGCACTCCAGGGCGGCGACCCGGTGGGTCCATCTGACCGGCACCCTGACCGGCCTCGCGGTGTCCGCGTACGGTCTGGCACGCGGCCGCAGGCGTTACGCGCTGGCGTTGCCTCTGATCGGATACGGCACCGCGTGGCCCGCCCACTTCCTCATCGAAAAGAACAACCCGGCCACGTTCGGGCATCCCGCGTGGTCCCTGCGGGGCGATGCGCAGATGATCCGGATGATGCTCGCCGGGCGTGACGCCGAACTGGCGGAGACCGCGGCGAAGTGGCTCGCAGAGAATCCGTGACCTCGCCGCGCCGACAGGGTTGACGGGCCGTCACTCCGGGTGAAGACTCCTGCCACGCCCGCTGCCCCCCGCACCGTACGCGCGGTCCGTACCCCGGTCGGCGGGGGTACGGACCGCGTCACGTGCGTCGTCGGGCCGTCAGGTCCTGGCGGGTTCGCGGAGCCGGCCCGCACGCACCATGGCGTGTTCCACGACTGCGACGAGCACGTCCCGGACGGATGCCCGGTCGCGTGCGTCGCAGAGGAGCACCGGCACCTCGGGGTCCAGGTCGAGTGCCGCCCGTACCGTCTCGGTGGGGAACTGTTCGGCGCCCTCGAAAAGGTTGACCGCGACCGTGAACGGGATCCCCCGGCGCTCGAAGTAGTCGACCGCCGCGAAGCAGTCCTCCAGCCGCCGGGTGTCCGCGAGGACCACGGCGCCCAGGGCACCCTGGGCCAGCTCGTCCCAGAGGAACCAGAAGCGGTCCTGCCCGGGGGTCCCGAACACGTAGAGGACCAGATCCTCGCGCAGGGTGATCCGGCCGAAGTCCATGGCCACCGTTGTGGTGCTCTTGCCCTCGACCCCCGCGACGTCGTCGACGGGGCGGCCCGCCTCGCTCAGCCTCTCCTCCGTACGGAGCGGTCTGATCTCGCTGACCGCCCCCACCAGGGTCGTCTTGCCCACACCGAAGCCGCCCGCCACCAGGATTTTGAGGGTGACGGGCTCGACGTGCCGCTTCTTGCGGCTAGAGCGCCCGAAGGCCATTGATCACCTCACGGAGAAGGCTCTCGTCCGGCAGCTCGGCCGGCGGAACGGGACGGGTGACGTGCACCAGCTCGTCCTCGACGAGGTCACCGACCAGGACACGGACCACCCCGACGGGGAGATCCAGTCCGGAGGCGAGCTCGGCGATGGACTGGGGCATGTCGCTGCACAGTTCGACGATCTCCACGTGTTCCGGGGAGAGCGTCTGATCCCGGCCGGGATCGTCGGCCGCCGGTTCGGGGACGACGATCGCGATCAGGTCGAGACGATGACGGGAGGCGCTGCTGGTTCGTCCCCGGGTCATCGCGTAGGGCCGGACCACCGGACCCGCTTCGGCGTCGTACCAGCGGGAGGCTCCCGCTTCTGCGGGCGGTGGTCCGGGCGCGGTGTCCCGGACGGAGTCTGCGCTCATCCCCTCGCCTCACCCTCCGGCGGGCAGACCGGTGGTCCGGGGGGCGTTGGCCAGGTGCGCCCCGACGCGCTTGACCATCAGGGTCATCTCGTACGCCACCTGCCCGACGTCCGAGTCCGAGTCGGCCAGGACGGCGAGACAGCTGCCGTCTCCCGCCGCCGTGACGAAGAGGAAGGCCTCGTCGAGCTCGACGACCGTCTGCCGGACCCGGCCGGCGTCGAAATGACGCCCCACCCCCTTGGCTAGGCTGTGGAATCCGGAGGCCACGGCCGCCAGGTGCTCGCTGTCCTCGCGCGTCAGGTCCTGGGACGTGCCGGTGGCGAGGCCGTCGCTGGAGAGCACCAGCGCCTTGCGGATGCTCGCGACGCGCTCGACCAGTTCGTCGAGGAGCCAATTGAGTTCGCCGGATCCCTGGCGTGAGGCGTTGTGTGCTGCGGCGTTCGGTGCGGTCATCGACCGTCCCCTCCCGGAGTGGTTCCTGGTGCTGTCTCGCCGGGGCCGGTCGCGTCCTCGGCGTTCTGCCGACGGCCGCGCTGCCAGCCGCGTTGAAGCGAAGCCATGCGATTGCGTACTTCGTCCGCGTCACGTTCGAGGTCGTCGTCGGTGTCTGCGGGGACGTGGCCGGAAGTGCGCCCTGCGGAGTCCTCCCGGAGCTGTGGGGCGAGGTTCGCCTGCCGGACCCTGCGCGGGAGACCGCCCACCGTGTCCGGCGCGGACGGCCGGGTGACGGGCCTGAGCCTCGCCGGGGCCTCGCCGGCCGGGGATGTCCCCGGCGCCGGCGGCGCGGTGACGGCCTCGGAGGGGAAGCTCTCGGGGGCGCCCGGGTGGGCACGTCCCGCGTCGCCGATCCGGCGGCGCTGGTCGGTGACGAGCGTCGGTGGTTTCCTGCGCGGCAGCGGGACAGGGCCCGCGGGCCGCATCGGCCGGACGTCCGCGGAGCGGCCGTCCGACGGGTCGAAGGCCTGCTGGTGCTGTTCCCGGTCGGCTTCCCTGCGCAGGTCACGGGCCCGGAAGATACCGCCGCGCTCGCTCTCGGTGTCCTCGAGGTCGGACACACCGTCGAGGACCGGGCCGAGTGCCGGATCGAGTTCCCGGTCGAGTGCCGGGTCGCCGGTGAACCCGAGGGTGCCCACCGGTCCTTCGAGTTCGACGGGTCCGTCGAGCACGGACGCGTCGGTGAGTCCGGTCGGGACCGGGGAGAGCCCGGACGGCCTGCCGGGGATGTCCGTGTCGGCGACTCCGTCCCTGCGGGCCTTGTCGCTGCCGGGCACGAGGCTGCCCGGCCGGCCGCCGCCGATCGCCTTCTCGGCCCGGCGGTCGAGACGGAAGCCGGTGCCGTGCGTGTCGGGGGCGTCGGTGAGCAGCTGCCCCGGAATGAAGACGACCGCGGTCGTCCCCCCGTACGGCGAGGTCTGCAGCGACACCCGGACGTTCTGCCGCTGGGCGAGGCGGCTGACGACGAACAGGCCGAGCCTGTCGGTGTCGGAGAGCTCGAAGTCGGGTGTCTCGGCGAGCCGCAGATTGGCGTCCAGGAGGATTTCCGGCGCCATGCCGAGGCCACGGTCGTGGATCTCGAGGGTGAAGCCGTTGGCCACGCGTTCGCCGTGCACCTGCACCGCGGTGTGCGGGGGCGAGAACACCGTGGCGTTCTCCAGCAGTTCCGCGATCAGGTGGGTGAGGTCGGCCACGGCCGGGCCGCCCACGCCTATGCGGGGCAGGCGCCGGACCTCGATCCGCTCGTAGTCCTCGACTTCGGCGACCGCCGCCCGCACCACGTCCATCAGCTGGATCGGCTTGCGCCACTGCCGGGACGGGGCGGCCCCGGAGAGGATCACGAGGCCTTCCGCGTGTCGGCGCATGCGCGTGGTCAGGTGATCGAGGCGGAAGAGGTCTGCGAGCTCGTCGCTGTTCTCGGTGCGCCTCTCCATGGTGTCCAGGAGGGTCAGCTGGCGGTGCAGGAGCACCTGGTTGCGGCGCGCGAGGTTGACGAAGACCTCGGAGACGCCGCGGCGCATGTCCGCCTGCTTGACGGCGGCCTCGACCGCGGCCCGCTGAAGGGTGTTGAGGGCCTGGCCGACCTGGCCGATCTCGTCGCGCTCGTAACTGAGGTGGGGGGCTTCCGTCTCGACGTCGACCTGCTCGCCCGCGGCCAGCCGGCGCATCACGCTGGGCAGCCTCACCCCGGACACCTCGTGGGCGTCCTTGCGCAGCCGGGAGAGGTCGCGGACCAGTTCGCGTCCCACGCGTACGGAGACGAAGACGGACACGAGGAGGGCGAGGAACCCCAGGACGCCGGCGACACCGGCCTGGATGAGGACCCGGTATCCGGCGGGCTCGGCGCGGTCCTGGAAGCGGTTGGACATCTCGGTGCCGTCGTTGGCCAGACGGTCCAGGACGGGCGGGGCCACTTCCTCCCAGCGCGCGGCGTCGACGACGCCCGGCTTCGTGACCGGGCCTGCGGCGATGAGCTTCTGCTCGGCCGTTCGCAGCGGCTCGCTGTCGGGGCTGCGCCAGTACTGCTCCATGCGTCCGCGCTCGCTGTCCGGCAGGAGCTCGAGGTTGACCTCGTACAGGAGCGTGCGGCTGGCGGCGAGGTCGGAGACGACCCGGAGCTCGGGGGCGCCGAGCCGTCCCGCTATGAGGCCCGACGCGATCAGGGCGTCCTCACGGGAGAGCATCTCGCGGGCCCTGGAGATGCCGACCAGAGCCCGTACCTGCTTGTCCATCGATACGTTCTCCATCGTGTGGAGACCGTTCAGGAAGCGGTAGCAGGGGTCGACGAGACCGTTGTAGAAGTCGAGGGCCCTGGTCCGGTCGATGGTGCGTTTCTCGACGGAGCCGCGCAGCGCGTCCAGGCCGTCGATCTCGCTGAGGATCGAATCGAGCCGGGCCTCCGACTCGGGGCTCAGCTTGTCCCGGATGTCCTTGCTCTGCGCGCTCCGGGTGACCTCGGCCACGACCCGGTCGGTCTGGGCACGACTGCGGCGCAGCAGGGGCAGGGCTTCCGAACTCCGGGGGTCGGCGAGGAAGACGAGAGTCTGGCGGCGTTCACCCTGGACGGCACGGATGGTGTCCTCCAGCGGGTGGCCGACCTGCTCCACGATGGCGCTCGCGCCCATGAGTTCGCCGGCCTCGCGGCCGGTGACGTAGGTGGCGAAGACCCAGAGACCTGTGAGGGAGGCGAGCGGCACAAGGAGCAACGCCACGATCTTCCTGCGGATGGACTTCCCGCGAAAGCGCATGGCCTCCCCCAGCTCGGCCCCGCACCGCGGGGTGATCGTGTCGGTGTTCCCGGTGGTCCCGGTCGCCCGGTCCTCCTGGTTGTTCGGGTGTTCCTGCCGCGGCCCACCGAGCGTCGGCCGGTGTTCCGTCAACAAACGGCGCGAGCCTACTACTGACGCACCGGTAACTCGAAGACGTGTCCGGACGATTTCCGGCCGCTCTTCCCCGAGTTGCTGACCAGTTGTCCTGGTATCACCGGCGAAGAATTTCGCGAAAGCGACAGAGAACTCCTGGCCGGACGCTGTGCATCCACACACGGCACTTGGCTGGAATCTTTCGTTCCGTGACCTTTCGGGGCTTGTTGCCGCCCCCGGCGGGAATCTTCGCGCCCTGGCGTTCGTCCACACATACGGGGCAGAAGAACCTCACGGGGGTACGTGCGACAGGCGAGCGGCTCCGCCCGCGTAGAACGGGCGCTTGCCGGGCAGCCACCCTTGGGTCGGACAGTGGTGGGGAGTTGAAGGTCGTTGGACACGGACGAGCGCCTGGGCACGGCGGCACCGCCGGGAACCACGGCTGCGGCCGGTGCCCGGATCCCGCGGCAGCTGTGGGTGGAGGAACCCGCGATACGGCGGAGGATGCCGGATCCGGTACGGACGGCCGCGGTGCGCGCCGTCCTCATAATGTCGCTGACCATCATTCAGGCCATGGTGGCCTTCCTGTGCACGCTGGCCGGGTCCTGGCTCGCCTTCCCGATGGTGCTCAGCGGTGTGGCCGGCACGATCGTGGCGACGTGGTCGGTGCTGGACGTCTGGGTGACCCGTCAGGTGTGGAACCAGCGCAACGGCGTGGTGTCCGTGCCCAGCAGCACGGCACGCCGCATGCGCCGTGAGCGCCGGACCGCCAGGCGCGCTGCCCGCACCCGGGCGCGCCGGGAAGCGCGGATACGACGCCGGGGCGAAGGCAGGCTCTCCCGGGCCTGACCCGCCTGCGCCCCGGCCTCCCCTATCGCGTCTCCGGAGCCTGTGCCGGCGCCGTGTGCGTTCCGGTCATCTCCGCCCGCATCTCCGGGACGGCCGGCCCGCCCGCGGTGCCGGGCGCCTCACCGGTCCGCCTGAACATGCGGGTCGCGGTGATCTCGCCGTGGACGGTCTCGCCCTCGGGGTCCTGCTGGGGCAGTCCCGGCCTGAGGTGCTCCTCCACGCTGATGTACTTCAGGCCCGCCCGCAGGTCCGCGTCGTTGCGGAGGCGGATGACGAGCGGGAATTCGGCGAGTGCCGTGGTGTCGAAGAGCCCTGTCGTGTAGAGCAGTTGGACACCCAGCGCGTCGGAGACCGCTCGCTGGAGCTCCAGCAGATAGGTGGCGTTGGCGCGTCCGATGGGGTTGTCGAGGAAGAGCGTGCCCGCATGACGGTGCCGGTCGCGGCCCCTGTCGTTGCTGCGCAGGGCCGCCATCGTGCAGTACAGCGCGATGGCGGCGGTGAGCAGCTGGCCGCCGGAGAAGACGTCACCCATCTGTCCGACCGGGACGCGCTCGGCACGGAGTACCGCGTCGGGCTTGAGGATCTCCACGGCGATGCCCTTGGGCTGCAGCGCCGCCTGGACCCCGCGCAGCAGGAGGGACATGCCGTCCCTGCGGAGGTCGGAGTTCTTCTTGAGGGCCGCGTGCGTGGCCTCGTCGATGACCTCACCAAGCCTCTCGGTGAGTGTGGCCTGGTCCGGTTCCTCGAAGCGGATCCGGAGGAACTCCTGGCCGGACCACTCCCCCAGCCCCTCGGGCAGCTGGGAGAGCCGCTGGGCGGAGCGAAGCGTCGTGAGGGCCGACTCCACGAGGCCGCGGAGCCGGTCGACGATGGAGTCGCGGTTGCGCTCCAGCTGGGCGAGCTCGTCGGTGAGCACACGCAGTCTCGGCGCGAAAGCCGCGGCCCACTTCTCGGCGTGGTCGGGCAGGGCTGCCGCCGGGAGTTCCCGGATCTGCTGCCTGGCCGGGGTCCGGACCTGTTCGTAGCGGGTGGAGTTGGCATGCCGTACGAGGACGTCACTCGCCTCCCGCACCGAACTCTCCGCAGCCGACAGGTCGGTGGAGCAGCCTCGCAGCGAGCGGCGTGTCTCGGCGGCGGACTGCCTGGCCTCCTCCAGGGTCCCCCGGTACGGATCGGGGGCCTCGGCCTCGTCCTCCGCACTGTGGTCCCTGAGCAGGTCACGCAGGAGCGCGCCGGTCTCGTCGAAGCCGCTCGCCGAGTCCTCGGCGGTCCGGTGGGCGCGCAGCAGTTCGGCGTGGGCGGCGCGTGCGGTGTCCAGTGCCGCGGTGGCGGAGGCCAGTTCGGCCGTCGCCGTCCGCAGCAGGGCCTGTGCCTGGTCGGCGTCGGCCGGGACCAGGCCGTCGGGGAGCTCGGTGTGGTGGGGGGCGTCGTCGGCGGGGGCGAGCCGTTCGGCTTCCCCGCGGAACCGGCCGAGGTGCTCGCTGGCCGTGGAGGCCCTGGTCTCCAGGAGCTGGACGTGGGACTCGGCGCGGGCGGCGGCTGCCTGCCGGGAGGGTCCGTCGGCTCCGTCGGTTCCTTCGAGGAGCAGGGCGGCGCGCGTACGGACCTTGTTGGTGAGGCGGTCGAGTTCGGCCAGGGCGGCACTCTCGTCGCTCTCGGCGCGGGCCTGCTCGGCCCGCAGGTCGGCGCCGACTCCCACCTTCTCGTACAGCTGTGAGGCAGCGCGGTAGGCCTCGCGCAGGGCGGGCAGGGAGGTACGCGTGGTGGAGGCGTCGGGCTCCGGAAGCGTTTCCGGGGCGCCTGCGATCTCGGCGCGCTCCGCGCGCAGGGCACGGGCGGTGCGGTGGGCGTCGTCCGCGGTGCGCTGGGCGGCCCGGCGGTCCTCGTCGGCAGCGCGTGCCCGCTCCAGGTACGCCGTGGCGCGTGCCTCGGATTCGGCGGCCTCGTCGGTCAGTTCACGCAGTCGCGCCTGCCAGCCCGCCCGGTCACGCAGGCGGTGGGCGAGGCCCGCGAGCGCGTCGGCCGCCCGGCGGGCGCGCTGGGCCGCCTCCTGGCGCTCGTCCCGGACGCGTGCGGCGTCGGCCGCGGCCTCGTCGGCCTCGGCTCGCACGGTGCGGGCCTCGGCCAGTGCGGCCTCCGCCGTCTCCGCGGCGGCGCGGGCGGTGCGGGCGGTCTCGCCGAGTTCGGCGAGCATGCCGGGCGGGCAGTCGGCGCGCCAGGAACCGATCCGGGCCGCGAGGGATCGGTCTGCGGTGAGCCGGGCCGCGAGCGACCTGATGTCCTCGTCGCGCGCCGCCGCCCGGGCCCTGAGGGCCTGGCGCTCCTCGTCGGCCGCGTGTTCGTCGTGCATCGCGGGGTTGGGCGGGACGAGGAACACGTCATCGTTGCCGGCGCCGGCGACGCCGGGCGCCGGTACGGGGGCGAGAAGTGCCGACGTGGTTCCGACGGCCACGGCCGAACGGGGCAGCAGCGCGGCGGCGGCCAGGACCTCGCGGGCGCGGGTGTGCGCGTCCGGGTCGGTGATGACGACCCCGTCGACGAGCTCGGGGCGTGCGGCCAGGACGGCCGCGTGGTCGGCGGGGTCGACGGCCTGGGCGAGGTAGCGCCAGCCGGGCAGGGCCGGGATGCCGTGCTCGCCGAGGTATTCGACGGTGGCGAGTACGTCGGGCCCCGGAGGCAGCAGTCCGCCGTCTCCGAGGGCGCCGAGGATCCGGGAGTCGTCGGCGGCGGCGGTGCGCAGGTCGAAGAGCCTGCGCTCCGCGGCGGCGATGCCCTGGTCGAGGAGTTCGCGGAGCTCGTCGGCGCTGTTGTCGAACTCCTCGGCCGTGAGGGGCTGCGCGTCTCCCCCGGTGACCTCGTGGTTCCCCTCCGTTCCCGCGGCGGCGCTCCGGGGACGTGGGACACCGACGCCGGAGGCGCTCGGCAGACCGAGCAGGTCGGCGAGGCGGTGGTCGGCCGCGATCGATTCGGCGGCCCTGCGCTCGGCCTCGTAGGACTGTTCGGCGGCCTGTGCGCCGTCGGCGGCGCGGGCCGCCGCGAGCTCGGTGCGGCTTTCCCCGGCCGCCGCTTCCCGGGCCTGGTCGGCGGTGGCCCGGGCGGCCTCCCGCGCGGTGTCCCAGGCGGCGACAGCGGTCTGTTCGGCGTCGTTCGCGGCGAGGGCGGCCCGGGCCGGGTCGGCGTCCGGCGCCGTGTCGTCGAGCCATCCCGCCCGTACGGCCTCGGCGGTCTCCTGCTCGACCTCGGCGAGACGCTGGCGCAGGTGGCCGGCCTCACTGCGGGCGCGCTGTGCCTCGGTGGCGGCGGTGGTTGCGTCCCGGTGCGCCGTTTCTCCGGTGGACTGAAGGGTCGCCGAGCGCTCCTCCTCCTCGTCGGCCACCCTCTCCCCGGCCTCGGCGGCGGTGTGCAGGGCGCGTACGAGGTCGGCGGCAGCCTTGGCGCGTGCGGCCAGGGCGGGAGCCGCGTCGCGCTCCGCCTCCCGGATGGCGACGGCGACGCGCGCCGAGCGGTCGGCGGCGGCCCGGTGGCGCAGGACCGCTTCGGCGGCCTGCCAGGCCGCGTGCAGGGTGCGCGCCTCGCCCAGCTCGCGGCGTTGTGCCGCCGCGCTCTTCTCGGCGGCGGTCAGGGCCAGGGAGGCGTGCCGGTAGGCAAGTTCGGCGGCGACGAGGTTCCGGTGACCGCGAGTGGCCTCGGCCTCCGTGACGGTGTGGGCGGCTGCCGTGACCTGCTGGGCGAGTTCGGCGGTGCGGCCGCGCTCCTCGGCGGCTCGGCCGGAGAGCCTGCGGGCGAGGGTGCGGGTGCGCCGCTCGGCGCCGGCGTGGACGTCACGGCTGCGGGCCCTGGTCGATGTGGCTTCGACGATCCGGCCCAGCAGGTCGACGGAGCCGGCAGTGAAGTCGCGTTCCGCGGTGAGCTCGGCGCGTCGGCCGAGCTTGTTGCCGAATCCGCTGACGAGGTCGGCGAGACCGTCCGTGTCGCGGGTGTCGGTGACGGCCCGCAGCAGCAGGTCGGTGAAGTCGGAGTCCTTCTTGACGGCGAAGAGGCCGGCTGCCTCGCCCTCGTCGGCGTTCATCTCGCGCTGGTAGCGGAAGAGTTCGGGGTCGAGACCGAGGTCGCCGAGGTGTTCGTTCCAGCGGTCGTGGATCTCTTCCCAGTGCACATCGAGGTGCGGGTAGAACTTGCCGGCGTCGGTGAGGGCGTCGCGGAAGCCCTTCATGGTGCGGCGCCTGCCCCGGGCTCCCGAGGCGCCTTCGGTGGGCCGGCCCACCGAGGTGGCCTCGGCGACGGGAAGACTGTCGAGGCTGAGGCCGGGCCCGGGGCGGAAGGAGTACCAGGCCTCGGCGAACTTGCGGGGGTCGTTGGAGACCTGGCGGCCACGCCATTCGCTGACCTTGCCGACGACGACGCACTCACCGGTGAGCGTGTGCTGCCACTCCAGGGCGACGTGTCCGCAGTCGTCGGCGAGCAGGAACTTGCGCAGGACGCCGGAGCTGGCGCCGCCCAGGGTGTTGCGGTGCCCCGGCAGCATCACGGAGAAGATCAGCTTGAGCAGGACGGACTTGCCGCCGCCGTTCTCCAGGAACAGCACACCGGCGGGCGCAGGCCTGCGCGGGGGGCCGACGGGCTCGTCCTCGAAGAACTCCGCCTGGGCCGGCGCGGGCCTGGGCACGGGCTCGCCGACTCCGCGCAGGTCGAGCACGGTGTCGGCGTAGCGCGCACCGGCGGGCCCGATGGAGTAGAGGCGGACCCGGGACAACTCGTACATGGCGGCGGACTCTCGTCGTTCAGGCGGTGGGCGGGCAGCTGCGGCAGCTGGTGCGGTTCGGGGCGCGGTCGGAAGTGGCGGGCGGGGCGGGTTCAGGAGTGGAAGGGCAGGCCCGCGTCGGCGGCCAGGTCCAGGCCTTCGGTGTCGGGCGGGGGCAGCAGGGTTGCCGAGCCGTCCGTGACCGGGACGACGCCGAGTTCCAGCAGCTCGGCCATGGCGGCGCTGCCGGCCATGTCGCGCACCTGGAGCTGATAACGGGCCGTGGTCCGGTAGGCGCCGCCCGCGTCGTCCCCGGTGCGCTGGAGGAACCCCGAGTCGGTGAGGAAGGCGACGGCCTTGCCGATGATGCCTGTGGTGGAACCGGCCAGCCTGCGGGCGTCCTTGGTGGCACCGGTGGAACTGCGGCGGGAGTAGATCCGCCACCCGGATTCGAGACCTGGGGCGTCGGTAGCCGGGTCGGTGTTGTCGCCCTGCTCCTCGGCTCGCTCCTCCAGGCGTCGGCAGGCCTGGCGGACGAAGGCGTCGACGCCGTTGACCGTGATGCGGCCGATGTAGGAGTCGTCGGCGAGGTCCTCGGGGCGGGGGAAGGCCATGGCGGCGACCGCGAGGTGGGCGAGGCCGTGCAGGAAGCGGTCGGCGGAGTCGGAGGAGGCCCGCCTGGCGTAGTCGCCCATGCGTACGGCGAAGACCGAGTCCTCGCCGGCGGTCACTGCCATGCCGGCGCGGGTGGAGACCTCCAGGACGATGAGCCCGAGACCGGTGGCGACGGCGTCGGAGAGCCGGGCGAAGGCGGGCTCCTCCCGGTAGCGCCGGAGCAGCTCGGTGTACTCGGCGTCCCGTGCGGGCATCAGCTTCGGCTGCAGCCCGAAGGAGACCAGCCGGGCCGCGTCGGCCGCGTCGGCGGGGGTGACAGCGGTGGGAGCGGCCGGGCGTGCGGCGTCGGCCGCGTGCGTGAGGGGCTGGTCTCCCCACGCGTCGGTGTGCTCGGCGTGCTGCTCGCTCAACTCTGTGACTCCTCGGTACGGGTGCCGCGCTCGGGCGGCAGCGGGTGGGTGATCGGGCCGGGAACGCTCACGCGGCGTCCTTGCGGTCCGCGGCCATGCCCGCCGCGTCCAGCAGGGCCATGCCCACTATCAGGTCGGCCCCGCCGAATTCGTGGTCCTGGAGCGGGGTGCCGTCGTCGACGGCGAACAGCAGCCGTCGCTCTCCCTGGCGGTAGGCCGTGCCGACCGGCGGGCTCGCCGCGTGGACGGCGAGCAGGGCGACCAGGTAGGGCAGCTCGGGGTCGCGCAGCCGGGCCTCGGCGAGGAGTCCGGAGAGCCGGCGCGGGGCGTCGTGCTCCAGGTCGAGCAGCTCCATGGCGTGTCCGAGCTGCTCCTCGCTGAAGCGGCTGTCGTCCGGGGTGGCGATCAGGTCGGGTTCGGGCATCTCGGCACCGAGGTGCTCCCGCTCCACCGGAGGCATGAGCAGCAGGTCGACGAGGTCGCCGACCCGGACCGAGGTGGGTGTCCGCAGCCCGGTGCCGCGCGCGAAGAACGCGTCGGTGGCCCGGGTGGCCTGTTCGACGGGCAGCGGCAGCAGGGGTACGACGAGCTGGCCGTACAGGTCGAGGCCCGCCCGCGCGGTGGGCGTGGCGAACGCCTGCCGGTCCTGCTCGGCGCGGAAGAGCGGTCCCGCCTCCAGCAGCCTGGACTGGAGCTGGGTGTGGCGGCGGATGCAGTCCTTGACGATGTCGACGAGCTCGGCGGCACGGCGCTTGTGCTCGGGCTCCTCCGCCTCGTCCCTGGCCTTGCGGATGTTGGTGAGGATCGCGTTCTCGTGGCGGTAGCGGTCGGCGACGTGGTCCAGCGCCTCGGTGATCATGTCGGGTACGGCGTTGAGCCAGTCGACGGCGCGGACGTTGCGCCGGGTCGCCTCCAGCGTCCTGCGGAGGGTCTCGGCGTACTGCACGGTGCGGTAGCGGGCCTGTTCGGCGGCGAGCTGCGCGTCGGCGAGGCGGCCCCGGCTGATGAGGACCTCCAGCTTCACCTCGGCGGCGATCTGGGCGCTGGTGACGTCCGTGTCCAGGGCACCCACCAGGACGTTGACCGCCTCGTCGGTGGCGCGGAGGTAGACGGTGCCACCGTGGCCGGGGACCTCCTCGATGAGCTTGAAGTCGTAGTCCCTGCGGACGTAGACGCCGTCCGGCCCGAAGGTGCCGTACACGGCACGGAAGCCGCGGTCCACGCTCCCGACGTTGATCAGGTTCTCCAGGACCCACCGCGCGACCCGCTCGTGCTCGGTCACCGGCCGGCGCGGAGCCTGGGCCGCGACCCTCGGGAGGAGCCTGGCCACTATCTGGTCGTGGTCGGCGCCCGTGTCGAAGTCCATGTTCAGGGTGACCAGGTCGATCGCGGCGAGGGCGACTTCCGCCATCGCGTAGACCGTGTACTCCCCCGCCAGGTTCGCCTTCCGCACGTCGAGGTCGTGCAGCGGAGCGGTGCAGGCGAGCGCGCGCAGCCGACGCGAGAGCCCCTCGTCGGCGGCGGGCCCCGGGGCGGGCCTCGGTCCCGCGCTGAGCTGGGGCGCAGCGGTCTGGGTGTCGGCAGGCGAAGTCACGCTGCACAGATTAGGTCCTCACACCGACAACGGTCGAAACGGCGCAGAAGCGACCGGTCACGGCCGCCCGTAACCGCCGCCTCCGGGGGTGCGCAGCACCAGGACGTCCCCGGTCTCCAGCTCCGCCGTGTCACGGCCTTCGAGCGGGGTCACCGTAGTGCCGTCGGCCCGCTCGACGTACTGCTCGCCGAGAGCTCCGGGGCCGCCACCCGCCATGCCGTACGGCGGAACCCGGCGGTGCCCCGACAGGAGGGCGACGGTGACGGGTTCGAGGAAGCGGATCCGACGTTCCACCCCGCGGCCTCCGTGCCACCGGCCCGGTCCTGCGCTGTCCTCGCGTACGCCGAAGCTCTCCAGCAGTACCGGGTAGCGCCATTCGAGGATCTCGGGGTCGGTGAGCCGGGAGTTGGTCATGTGGGTCTGCACGGCGTCGGCCCCGTCGAATCCGTCGCCTGCGCCGGAGCCGCTCGCGACGGTCTCGTAGTACTGGACCCGGTCGTTGCCGAAGGTGAGGTTGTTCATGGTCCCGGATCCCTCCGCCTGGACGCCCAGGGCCGCGTAGAGGGCGCCGGTGACGGCCTGGGAGGTCTCGACGTTGCCGGCGACGGTCGCCGCCGGGTGGACGGGGGACAGCATCGATCCGTCCGGGACACGGATGTCCAGGGGTTTCAGGCAGCCGCTGTTGAGCGGGATGTCCTCCTCGACGAGTGTCCGGAACACATAGAGGACGGCGGCCATGACCACGGATCTCGGGGCGTTGAAGTTGCCGGTCTGCTGCGGGGACGTGCCCGCGAAGTCGAGGACGGCCCGGCGGACGTCGCGGTCCACGGTCACGCTCACCTCGATCACGGCGCCGTTGTCGGTCTCGTAGCGGCAGGAGCCGTCGCGCAGTCCGGCCACGATCCGGCGCACGGACTCCTCGGCGTTGGCCTGGACGTGCCCCATGTATGCCTCGACGACGTCCTGGCCGAACTGCTCCGTCATACGCCGCAGTTCCGTGATGCCTTTCTCGTTGGCCGCGATCTGGGCGCGCAGGTCGGCGAGGTTGGTGTCCGGGTCTCGCGAGGGGTGGGCGGCGGTCGTGAGCAGCTGCCTGGTCTCCGCCTCGAGGAGGGCTCCGTCGCGCACCAGCAGCCAGTTGTCGAACAGGACGCCCTCCTCGTCGACCGTACGGCTGAACGCGGGCATGGAGCCGGGGGTGATGCCGCCGATCTCCGCGTGGTGGCCGCGCGACGCCACGAGGAAGCGCAGCCGGCTCTCCTCGCCTCGGGCCGGCTGGTCGAACACGGGCGTCACGACGGTCACGTCCGGCAGGTGGGTCCCGCCGTGGTACGGGTCGTTGACGGCGTACACGTCACCGGGCCGGAGAGATCCCTCGTTGCGCCGCAGCACCTCCTTGATGGACTCCCCCATCGAACCCAGGTGGACCGGGATGTGCGGGGCGTTGGCCACCAGGTTGCCGTCCGCGTCGAACAGTGCGCACGAGAAGTCCAGCCGTTCCTTGATGTTGACGGAGTGCGCCGTGTTCTCCAGTCGTACGCCCATCTGTTCGGCGATCGACATGAAGAGGTTGTTGAACACTTCGAGCATGACCGGGTCCACACGGGTGCCGACGGCGGTCCGCCCCGGCCTCGGCTCTGAGCGGCGCAGCACGAGGTGTCCGGCCGGGCCCGCCGTGGCCTGCCAGCCGGGGTCGACGACGGTGGTGGCGTCGTCCTCGGTGACGACGGCCGGGCCGCTCACGGTGTCCTCGGCGCGCAGTGTCGCGCGGCGGTACAGGCCGGCGTCCCGCCATCCGTCCCCGCCGAACATCCGCACGCTGCCGAGGGGCCGGACCGGGCCTTCCCCCGCGCGCGCGCCGGCCTGGGGCGGGGTGTGCGGTCCGGCCGTGCCGGTGGCCTCCACGGAGACGGCCTCGACGACCAGGGGCTTGTCCATGGTGAATCCGTAACGCGCCCGGTGGATCTCGCCGAACGCCTCGGACATGGCGGCCACGGTGCCGTGGGCGACGGGCAGCGCGGCGTCCGTGCCGGCGTAGCGCAGGAGGATCCGCGCGCGGGTGCCGATGGCGCTGTCGGGGAGGCCGTCGGCGCGGAGTTCGGCGCGGGTGCGCTCCGCCAGGCTGTCGCAGATGCCGCGCACCCTGCTCCCCGTCTCCTCGTCCAGTGCCGCTTCGACGGACTGCTCGCGCATCGCGGTGGCGTCGGCGAGACCGATGCCGTACGCGGAGAGGACCCCGGCGAGCGGCGGTACGAGGACCGTGTCGATGCCCAGGGCGTCGGCGACGGCACAGACGTGCTGTCCTCCGGCTCCGCCGAAGCCGGTGAGCGCGTAGCGGGTGATGTCGTGGCCCCGTTGGACGGAGATCTTCTTGACCGCGTTCGCCATGTTCAGCACCGCGATCTCCAGGAAGCCCGCGGCGACCTCGGCGGCCGTACGGCTGTCACCTGTGGCGGCCGAGACCTCCTCGGCCAGTTCGCCGAAGAGCCGTTCCACGAGAGCGGCGTCCAGCCGCTGGTCGCCGTCGGGGCCGAAGACGGCGGGGAAGTGCTCTGGGCGGATGCGGCCGAGCATCACATTGGCGTCGGTGACGGTGAGCGGCCCGCGCCGGCGGTAACAGGCGGGCCCGGGGTCGGCACCGGCCGAGTCGGGGCCGACCCGGTAGCGCCTCCCGTCGAAGTGCAGGACGGACCCGCCGCCGGCGGCGACGGTGTGGATGCTCATCATGGGCGCGCTCATCCGCACCCCCGCCACCTGGGTCCCGAGCTCGCGTTCGAACTCGCCCGCGTAGTGGGAGACATCGGTGGAGGTGCCGCCCATGTCGAAGCCGATGACACGGTCGTAGCCCGCCTGCCCGGACGTACGCACCATGCCCACGACGCCTCCGGCCGGGCCGGAGAGCACCGCGTCCTTGCCCCGGAAGTGCGCGGCTTCGCGCAGCCCGCCGTTGGACTGCATGAACATGAGCCGGATGCCCGCGAGTTCGCCGGCCACCTCCTCCACATATCGGCGCAGGATCGGGGAGAGGTAGGCGTCGACGACGGTGGTGTCGCCACGAGGGACGAGCTTGATCAGCGGGCTGACCTCGTGGGAACAGCTGACCTGGGTGAAGCCCGCTCCTCCGGCTTCCTCCGCGACCGCCTTCTCGTGTTCCGGGTGGCGGTAGCCGTGCATGAGGACGACGGCCGCGGCCCGGATCCCGTCCCCGGCGGCCGCGCGTAGCCGCGCGGCCACCGCGGCACGGTCGAGGGGCTTCACGACCGCTCCCCGGGCGTCCACGCGTTCCGGGACCTCGATGACCCGGTCGTACACCGCCTCGGGGAGCAGGATGCGGCGGTCGAAGAGGTGCGGCCGGTTCTGGTACGCGATCCGCAGAGCGTCCCGGAAGCCTTCGGTGATGACCAGGACGGTCGGCTCGCCGCGCCGCTCCAGGAGGGCGTTGGTGGCGACGGTCGTACCCATCTTGACGCCCGCGACCCGGTCCGCGGGGACCGGGTCGCGGGGGCCGAGACCGAGCAGCAGCCGGATTCCGGCGACGGCCGCGTCGGGGTAACGGCCGGGGTCGTGCGACAGCAGCTTCCGGGAGATCAGCCGGCCGCCGGGGTCTCGTCCCACCACGTCCGTGAAGGTTCCGCCGCGGTCGATCCAGAACTCCCAGCGTCCGGTCACCCCTCCATTCTGGCGCGGGGGACGAACCCTCGCACGAAGGGCGTACGGGGCAGGTCGTCCAGCGCGTCGAGCAGCGCCCGCTCGGCCCGGGCGTCGAGCCGGCCGCTCGTGCCGCGCACCCGGTGGACGGCTTCGGCCGTCGCGAGCCCCAGCAGCTGGGGCAGCAGATCCGTGCTGCGCCGGGCAAGCCAGCCGGTGCCCTCGGTGGCCAGCCAGAACACCGAGGCGACGCGGGTCGGCGGCGGCTGCTGCGGTTCGAGGCCGGGCGGGGCACCGATGGCGAGTCCCCGTTCCGCGAGCAGTTGGTGGAAACCGGCGGCCAGTCGGCGGTGGCCCCGCTCCGCGGGGTGGAGCCGGTCGTCGGCGGTGCGCTGGCCTGCGAACGCCCGGCCGGTGTCGGCGGCGGCCAGTCCGGCCGAGCCGATCACCTCCGGGAGCGCGGAGCTGCCGCTGGCCACGACCGGGGTGCCGCAGGCGAGCGCCTCCAGGGCCGACAGTCCGAAGGTCTCCGCCGGCCCCGGCGCGACGCACAGGTCGGCGCTCGCCTGGAGGCGTGCCAGTTCCGCGCGGTCGGCCACATGCCCCAGGAACTCGGCCGGCAGCCGCTCGGCCCGCGCCCTGCTCTCCAGTCGCGCACGCAGCGGACCGTCCCCCGCCACCACCAGGGCCGCCCGCACCCCCAGGTGCCGCAGCGCCGCCAGCGCGTCCAGCGCCCGGCCCGGACGCTTCTCCACGGAGAGCCGTGAGCCGAGCAGCAGCAGGACGTCCTCACCGCGCAGGTGGCGGGCGCGCAGCGCCGGGCTGCGGAGCTCGGGGCGGAAGCGCCGCAGGTCCACTCCGAGCCGGGCACGCACCACGTTGCGCACGCCGATCCGCACGAACTCGCGCTCCGCCCATTCGGTGGTGCACACGATCCGGGCGTACGCGTGGGCACTGCGCGCGTTCAGCCGGTCGGCGGTCCGTACCGCCACCGCCTGGGGCGCGCCCCAGGCGCGGAGCACCCCGTCGGCCGTCTCGTGGGACACCATGACGGCGGGGACGCGGGCACGGCGTGCCCACTCCCCCGTCCATCGCAGCGTGGTCCGGTCGGACACCTCCAGGCGGTCGGGCCGGAGCTCCGCCAGGAGGCCGCGCAGCCGTCCCCGGTCGGCCGGCACCCGGTAGCCCCCGCTGCCGGGCAGCACCGGCCCGGGCAGGGTGACGACCCTGCCCTGCGGTGTACGTCTGTCACTCGCGTCGGCGCCGGGGACGATCAGCACCGGCTCGTGGCCCGCCGCGAGATAGCCTCGCCCGAGCTCGTCGAGCGCGGTGCGCAGGCCGCCCGATGCGGGCGTGACGAAGTTCGCCAGCCGCACGATCCTGAGCCCGTCACGGCTGTGGCCGTTCACGCCGCCACCACCGTCCGGCCGCCGAGGACCTCGTCGTAGTGGCCCAGGAGCTGGTCGCCGACGGCTTCCCAGGTGCGGCCCTCGACCGCGGCCCGCGCGGTCCGGCCGAAGTCCTCGGCGCGGGCGGGATCCGTGAGGAGCGCGGCCACCGCCGCCCGTACCGCCTCCGCGTCGTGGGGAGGCACCAGAAGCCCGGTGCTCCCGTGGGCGACGAGGTCGAGCGGACCGCCGGCCGCCGGGGCGACGACCGGGACCCCGGACGCCATCGCCTCCTGCACGGTCTGGCAGAAGGTCTCGTACGGCCCGGTGTGCACGAAGACGTCGAGGGAGGCGAAGAACCGGGCGAGGTCGTCCCCCGTGCGCCGTCCCAGGAACACCGCGCCGGGAAGCGCCTGGCGCAGCGACACCTCGCTCGGTCCGTCGCCGACGACCACGACACGCACTCCCGGCAGCGAGCAGGCACCGGCGAGGAGTTCGACGTGCTTCTCGGGGGCGAGCCGCCCCGCGTACCCGATGATCTTCTCTCCGCCGGGGGCGAGGGCGCGGCGCAGGGCTTCGTCGCGCAGACCGGGGCGGAACCGGACGGTGTCCACTCCGCGCGGCCAGAGCCGCACCCGGGGCACACCGTTGTCGGTGAGGTCGCGCAGGGCGGCCGAGGAGGGGGCGAGGGTGAGGTCGGCGGCGCTGTGCACGGCCCGCATACGGCGCCAGGCGACGTTCTCGCCCGTACCCAGATACGTGCGGGCGTAGCCTGCCAGATCGGTCTGGTAGACGGCTACGGCGGGCAGTCCGAGCCGGGCGGCGACCGCCATGCCCCGCACACCGAGGACGAACGGGCCGGCCAGGTGGACGAGTTCGGCGCGGTGGCCGGTGAGCGCGGCGGCGAGCCTCCGGCCGGGCAGGGCCACGCGGACCTGGGGGTAGCCGGGCAGGGGCAGCGAGGGGACGCGTACCACGGGGCAGGGATCACCGGTGGACGTGGAGCCGGCGGAGGCCGTCGCCCCGGCCGGGGCGATGACGAGCGGCTGGTGGCCGCGGGCGGCGAGGTGCCGGGCGGTCTGCAGGGTGCAGTGGGCCACACCGTTGACGTCGGGAGGGAAGGATTCGGTGACGATGACGACACGCATGAGGGTGTTGTCACCGCGCCGGGCATGCCCTGGCCGACTTGGATCTGTCCGCCCGGGGAACGTCCTATGAGCGTTTGCGCCGCGCGCCCCCGACGCGCGGCATCCGGGCTCCGGGTGTCGGCGGAGCGCCGGTTCAGACGGCGGGTGCGTCCGGTCCGATCCTGCTGCGTACGGCTGTCTGGACCTCGGCCTCCTCGGCCGGGTCGGCGGCGAGACGCCTCAGCCGTTCCGCGACCCGGATGTCCCCGGTCTCCGCGTGGTGTGCGGCCAGCTCCCGGGTGGTCTCCTCGCAGTCCCAGAGGCATTCGACGGCGAATCCACTGGCGAAGGACGGGTCGGTGGCGGCCAGCGCCCGGGCGGCCCGGCCGCGCAGGTGCGAGGAGGACGTCTCCCGGTACACATGGCGCAGTACGGGTGCTGCACAGGCGATGCCGAGGCGTCCCGTTCCGTCGACGAGGGTCGACAGACGGGGGGTGTCGGGGCCTTCGCCCCTGACCGCCTCGCGCAGCGCCGCGAGGACGAGCGGGGCGTCCTGTGCGGCGCCGCGGCAGGCCAGGGCTCCGGCCGCCGAGGCTCCGAGGGCGTCGGGCCGGTGGGCCCAGCGCCGGGCCCGGCCGACCGCCTCTTCCCCGCACATGCGCTCGAAGGCGGCCACGGCCGCCTCGGCGACGGTGTGGGACGGGCCTACGACCGCCTGTTCGATCAGGTCGAGCACGGCAGGATCCTGGGCCTCGGCCAGATAGTGCAGTGCGGCACAGCGCGCCCCCTCGGAGCCGCTGCGGGCGGCCTCGACGATCAGGGGACGGTCCTCGGCCCCGGCAACCGCGGAGAGGCACCGGGCGGCGGGGACGTGGAGCGCGCTGCCGCGTTCCAGCCCTTCCTGCGCCCAGTCGAAGACGGCCTGCACGCTCCAGCCGGGGCGAGGTCCGCCCGGCCGCATCTGCCGCTGCCATCGGTCGAAGGAGCCCTGCTCCGTGGCTGCCCTGACCCGGGCGCCGACCGTTTCACGCGGGTCGTCCGCCCAGAGCCGCCAGGGGCGGGGCTCGAAGGCGTCCCGCACGGTGGCGGCCAGCTCGGCGGTGCCCTCCGGTGTGGCGGGGAAGCGGGCGAGCACCGCCTCGGCGAGGGAGCGGAGCCCGGTGTCGTCGTCGCGCAGGGCCAGCTCGTCGAGCGCCCAGGCCCAGTTGGCCCCGGTCGCGGCGTACCGGCGCAGGAGCACGAGGGCGTCGTCGCGCCCGTAGGAGGCGAGGTGCCCCAGCACGGCGAGCGCGAGACCCGTGCGTGAGTCGTCGGTGTCGAGGTGGTCCTCGGCATCCCACAGGTGTCGCTCGATCTCCTCGGTGCCACCGTCGAGATCGAGGTACAGGCGGGCGTAGTAGAGGGAGCGGTTCTCGACCTGCCAGTCATGACGCGGATCGCTCAGGACGCAGTGGTTGAGAGCCGCGAGGGCCTCGGAGCGCGGGGCGGCGAGCGCGTGGAGCGTGCCGTCGCCGCGGCCCCTCTGCAGCAGGCCGAGCAGTGTGCCGCTCGGCGCTATGAACGGATCGAACATGGGGAAAGCCTCACATCAAGCTGTCGACGCAACCGGGACTGTGCTGTTCCATGTGCCGGGGTGACATCCCCTAGGCCGCGCAGCAACATGATCGGCCGACCGCCGTCTTCTGCCTGGTGTTCATCTTCCTCTGCCTCTCGTCGGTGGCCCGATTCGGACCCGCGACGTCATGATGACCCAGCCATTTCGCCGACGCGACCACATTTACGACGCACCGGCCGGCCGGTGGTCCGGGCCGCCTCTCAGCGCGCACCGAAGAGTTCCAGCAGGTCGTCCTTGCCGAACATGCGCGCGGTGTCCACGGCGGAGGGTGTTCCGGCGGCCGGATCGGCCCCTGCGGCGAGCAGTGCGTCGATCACTTCGCGCTCGCCCTTGAAGACGGCTCCGGCCAACGGGGTCTGCCCCCGGTCGTTGGCGCGGTCCGGGTCGGCTCCACGGCCCGCGAGCGCGACGACGGCCGGGGCGTGCCCGTGGTACGCGGCGAGCATGAGCAGGGAGTCGCCCCGGTCGTTGGTGAGGTTCGCGGGGACGCCCGCGTCGACGTAGGCGGCGAGCGCGTCACTCTCGCCCCGCCGGGCCAGGTCGAAGACCTTGGTCGCCAGTTCGACCACCTCGGGATCGGGGGTTTCGCTCATCGGACGGGCCGCCTTCCATTGCCGTGGTCGCCGTCGCCGACCTGGTGGGGAGTACGGCGGGAGGGCCGTACGAGTGAATCGACAGCGTACTGCTCCCTGCCGGTCGTCAGCCTGCCCGGGAACGGCGGAAGATCACGGCGCGGGCCTCACTTTCCGGCAGGGGCCTGGCCTGCGCGGCTCACGGATCTCGCGTGGCAAGTACTTTTCGCCCACCACTTGAGTGAAATCGCAGAGTATTCACTCAGTTGCACCTTTTATCGTATAGGTACATCTTGTGATCCTGGAAGTACTCATGGTGACTGTCCCCTCAACCAGGAGAACCGCTCATGATCCTCTCCATCTCGGGCGTGGTACTGCTCGGCATCATCGTCTTCCTGTTCTTCAAGAAGGACGGGCTCAAGGCGTCCCACGCCCTCATCTGCGCTCTATTCGGCTTCTACCTGGCCGGCACAGCCATCGCCCCGAGCATCACAGCCGGTGGGGCGAGCCTCGCCAGCATGCTGGGCGGAATCAAGTTCTGACGCTCCGAAACCGCTCCCACCTCTTCAGGAGACCGACGTGGACCGGCGACCACTCCCCCGCATTCTGAGCAGCGGCAGCGCTTCGATCACCCGCAGTCGCGAGATCGCACGCACGGCCGCCGACAACGCCACCGACGTCCTCCATCCTCTGATCACGGTCACCCGTGGTCTGCGGCTGCTGGCGGGAGCAGGGCGGCAGAAGTGGGCCGCGACACCCAAGGACCGGCGCGGACACGCGCTGTTCCTCGTCGCGGCCTGCGTACTGATGGTGGCGCTCATCCCCTACGGGCCTCTCCTGGCCCTCATCTCGGTGATGGGCGCTGCCGCGTGGCGGGGGCGCGACCGCACCCCCGCGGCCACCGGCCCCGGCGAGGCGGGGACCGCACGGCTCCAGGCCCTGTACGAGGCGCTGGTGCCGCACTTCTCCGTGTCCGACGACCCCGGTCCGCTGTTCTCCCACGGCGGCGACTGGGAGAAGGCGTTCGGCACCTCGTACGCCTTCGACGGCAACGGGCGCCTCACCAGGCTCCAGGTGAGCTACCCGGCGTACTTCACCGACGGCGATCCCACGTCACGCGCCCGGGTCGAGCAGGTGCTCCACGCCAAGTCGGGCCGGGGACGCGAGTACCACTTCGCCTGGGACGAGGAGAGCAACCACCTCCTGATGACCGTGCTCGCCGCGCTCCCCACGACGATCGCCGCCCAGCGCTTCGTCACCGCGCCCGGCGAGACCGTGCTGGGTTTCACCGACGCCGACGCGGTCCGGCGCACCGTTCCGGTCCAGGACGGCGACGGGACGCGGGACGCGTCCCCGGTGATCTGGCGGACCGGCGCGCGGTCGGCCGAGCCCCATCTGCTGATCGCGGGCCACCCCGGCAGCGGCACCACGACCCTGATGCGCTCGCTCGCGCTGCAGGCCCTCCAGCACGGCGACATCGTCGTCGTGGAGGGCGGTGGCACCGGCGAGTACGGCTTCCTGAAGGGGCGGGACGGAGTGCTGGCCGTGGAGTGCGGCCTGAGCGGCGCCCTCGCGACACTCGAATGGGCGGCGCACGAGACCGAGCGGCGGCTCATCGCCGCCAACCGGGCGCGCCAGGCCGGGCATCCCGAGCCCGACGACATCAAGCGCCCCCTGTGGATCCTGCTGGACCGCCCGAGCGCGCTGGGTCATCTGGCGGCCGCCGACGGCAGGCAGGATCCGCAGGAACTCCTCGAGGTGCCGCTGCGGCACGGCCGCGCCGCCGGGGTCACGGTCGTCGTCGCCGACCATTTCGACAGCCTCGACGCCCTCACCGGCACCGTACGGACCCACACCAGGGCACGCGCCGTCCTCGGCCCCGCGGACCGCGAGCAGGTCGAGGCGGTCCTGGGCGCCCGGCCGCACACCACGCCCACCCCGGACGTCCCGCCGGGCCGTGGCTACACCCGGCTGGGCAGCGGTCCCGTCATGCGCCTTCAAGTACCGGCCACCCCTGACCCGTACGACGACGCAACGAGCGAGGTACACCGGCAGGCCGTGCTCGACCTGCTGCCCGGTGGGGCACCCGCGGTGGAGCGCACCGCTCCGGAAGAAGCACCGGAAGACACCGACGAGCCCGTGTCCGTCCGCACGGATCAGCTGATCAAGACGCCTGCCGTCGCGGAGGGGTGAGGTCCGGGCGCGTCAGGCCACGAAGGTCCGGGGCGCCTCGGCCCCCGCACTCGCGCCGGAGGCGACCAGCTCGGCGGCCGCGGCGAGCCGCAGCGCCGCCTCGTCCGCCAGGGGGCCGCCCACGGTGAAGGGCAGCCGCACGTATCCCTCGAACGCCCCGTCGACCCCGAACCTGGGCCCCGAGGGGACGCGGACGCCGACCCGCTCGCCGGCCACGGCCAGCCGGGAGCCGGATAGCCCGCCTGTACGCACCCACAGGGTGAGGCCGCCACGCGGCACCTCGAACTCCCATTCCGGGAGCTCCCGGCGCAGCGCCCGCACCAGGCCGTCCCTGTTCTCCCGCGCCTGCTCACGCCGTACTGCCACGGCCTGCTCCCAGCCGCCCGACCTCAACAGCCAGTTGATGGCGAGCTGTTCCAGCACGGGTGTCCCCATGTCGGCGTACGCGCGTGCGGCCACCAGGCTGCGGATGACGTCCGGCGCCGCCCGCACCCAGCCGATCCGCATGCCGGCCCAGAAGGCCTTGCTCGCGGAGCCGACGGTCACGACGGTGCTTCCCGCCGGGTCGAACGCGCAGACCCTGCGCGGCATCTCGACGTCCGCGTCCAGATGCAGCTCGTGCATGGTCTCGTCGACCACCAGGACCGTGCCCGCCGAGCGGGCCGCCTCGACGAGGGCGCGGCGCTGCTGCTCGTCGGCCAGGGCGCCCGTGGGGTTGTGGAAGTCGGCGACGACGTAGGCGAGCCGCGGCGCGGCGTCCCGCAGAACCTGTCGCCACCGGTTCATGTCCCAGCCGCCGAGGCCCTCCTCCATGGCCACGGGCACCAGCCTGGCGCCCGCCTCGCGCATGAGCTGGAGGATGTTGGCGTAGCTCGGGGACTCCACCGCGATGCGCTCGCCGCGCCCTGCGAAGAGGTGGCAGATGGCGTCGATGGCTCCCATGGCCCCCGTGGTGACCATGATCTGTTCGGGCATCGTGGGGATGCCGTGCCCGGTGTAGCGCTCCGCGATCATCTGCCGGAGCGCGGGAAGGCCGGCCGGGTAGTCGCCGTGCGTGTGGGCGTACGGCGGCAGCTCCTCCAACGCTCCCTGGACGGCACGGGTCAGCCACGGCTCCGGGGCGGGCAGCGAGGCGCACCCCAGGTCGATCATCGAGCCCAATGACTCCGGGGGCAGCGGTTCGAGGCCCCGGGCCGGCAGCGGGTTGCCCGCCGGGACCGCGGTCCAGCTGCCGGCTCCGCGGCGCGACTCCAGGAATCCCTCCGCCCGAAGGGCCTCGTACGCGGCGGTGACGGTGGTCCGGCTGAGGGACATGGCCAGCGCGAGCTCCCGCTCGGCGGGAAGCCGCGCGGCGACCGGGACCCTGCCTTCGAGGACGAGCAGGCGCACTCCGTCGGCGAGGGCTCGGTAGGCGGGCGGCTTACGGGCGCCTGGTGTCAGGGGGCGCGCCTGCTGGCCCTGGAGCTGGCGGGCGAGCTGCGCCGCGCCGACGGTCGAAGTCCACTGCGCCATATAAATCAGTCCACCTTTCCCGGATTGGCCATGGTTGGCGGCCAATCCCCAGCCACAGAGTGACACGAAGCAGTCCACTGCCACCACCACAGGGAGCACCAGTTGTCCGACATCACCGCCCGGAGGGGCATCAGGCTCACCCGGCGGCTGACCCATCTGTACGTGGGCCTGGCGCTGTACGGGGCGAGCTCGGCGCTCCTGGTCCGCGCCGGACTCGGGCTCGAACCGTGGGGCGTGCTCCACCAGGGACTCGCCGAGCGGACCGGTATCTCCATCGGGGTCGTCTCGATCATCGTCGGAGCGGTCGTCCTGCTCCTGTGGATCCCGATCAGGCAGCGCCCGGGACTGGGCACCGTCTCCAACGTCTTCGCCGTCGGTATCGCGATGGACGGCACGCTCGCCCTCGTACCGGACGTGCACGGCCTCGGGGCCCAGATCCCGGTGATGGCCGCGGGCATCGTGCTCAACGGCGTCGCCACCGGCCTGTACATCTCCGCCCGCTTCGGCCCGGGGCCACGCGACGGTCTGATGACGGGCCTGAACCGGCTCACGGGCCGGTCCATCAGACTGGTGCGCACCGCGATCGAGGTGGCGGTGGTCGTGACCGGCTTCCTGCTCGGCGGGTCCCTCGGCGTCGGCACGGTCCTGTACGCCCTTGCCATCGGCCCCCTCGCCCAGTTCTTCCTGCGCTTCTTCGACCTTCCCGCGCCGGAGTCCCGCACCGTGGCCGTTGCCGGCCGGACACCGCGAGGGGCGATACTTCCGCGGTGACAGCAGTGACCTCGGGGCGCCACCCCTATCTGGACCACCCTTCGGCCATTCCCTTCGCGCACCGGGGCGGAGCGGCGGACGGCATGGAGAACACCGCAGCCGCGTTCCGGCGTGCGGCGGACCTCGGCTACCGCTATTTCGAGACCGATGTGCACGCCACGGCGGACGGCCGCCTGGTCGCCTTCCACGACCCGACCCTGGACCGGGTTACGGACTCCCGGGGGCGCATAGCCGGCCTGCCCTGGAGCGCGGTGAGCCGGGCGAGGGTGGCCGGCAGCGAGCCCCTGCCGCTCTTCGAGGAGCTGCTGGAGGAGTTCCCGGACGCCCGCTGGAACGTCGACGTCAAGGCGGAGCCCGCCCTCGTCCCGCTCGTCGACCTGATCCGCAGGACCGACGCCTGGGACCGGGTGTGTGTGGGTTCGTTCTCCGAGGCGCGCGTGGCCAGGGCCCACCGCCTCGCGGGTCCGCGTCTGGCCACCTCCTACGGAGTGCGAGGCGTCCTCGGCCTGAGGCTGCGCTCGTACGGCATCCCGGCGGCGCTCCGGGCGGGCGCGGTCTGCGCGCAGGTCCCGGAGAGCCAGTACGGCGTACGTGTCGTGGACCGGGGTTTCGTCCGCACGGCACACGCGCGCGGCCTTCAGGTGCACGTCTGGACGGTCAACGAGCCGGAGCGGATGGCGGCGCTCCTGGACCTCGGGGTGGATGGCATCATGACCGATCACATCGAGACGCTGCGTACGGTGCTGAGCGAGCGGGGGGCCTGGGCCTGACGCCCGGGCCTGCCGCCTACGCACGGGACGAACGAGGGGGCGCGGCGTGAGCACCGGTACCGCGGGAACGAAGGACCCGGCCGGGCAGCCGGCCGAGGCCGCCGAGCGCAGACGCGAGCAACGGGGCTGGTATTTCTACGACTTCGCGTGCTCGGTGTACTCCACCAGCGTCCTCACGGTCTTCCTCGGCCCCTATCTGACGTCGATAGCCAAGGCCGCCGCCGACGCGGACGGGTTCGTGCATCCGCTGGGCATACCCGTGCGGGCGGGCTCGCTCTTCGCGTACGCCGTGTCGTTGTCCATCGTCGTGGCCGTGATCGTCATGCCGGTCGTGGGCGCGGCGGCGGACCGCACGGGACGCAAGAAGCCCCTGCTCGCGGCGGCCGCGTACACGGGCGCGACGGCCACGGCCTGCATGTTCTTCCTGGAGGGCCACCGCTACCTGCTGGGGGCCTTCCTGCTGATCGTCGCGAACGCGTCGATCTCCGTGTCGATGGCCCTGTACAACGCGTATCTGCCGCAGATCTCCACCCCGGAGGAACGCGACGCGGTCTCCTCGCGCGGCTGGGCGTTCGGCTACACCTCGGGTGCGTTCGTCCTCGTCCTGAATCTGGTCCTCTACACGGGCCACGACTCCTTCGGACTGTCCGAGTCCGACGCGGTCCGGATCTGTATCGCCTCGGCCGGTGTGTGGTGGGGCGCGTTCGCCCTCGTACCGCTGCGGCGGCTGCGTGACCGCCGGGTGGCGCCCGGCGGTGACGGTGCGGTCGGTTCCGGCTGGCGGCAGTTGCGGGCGACGCTGCGCGACATGCGCCGCCACCCGCTGACGCTGTCCTTCCTGCTCGCCTACCTGGTCTACAACGACGGGATCCAGACGGTGATCTCCCAGGCCTCGCTGTACGGATCCGAGGAGCTCGGCCTCGACCAGACGACCCTCATCACCGCGGTGCTGCTCGTACAGGTGCTCGCCGTGGCGGGAGCGCTGGGGATGGGGCGGCTCGCCCGGCGGTACGGAGCGAAGCGGACGATCCTCGCGTCCCTCGCCGTCTGGACGCTGATCCTCGCCGCGGCATACGTGCTGCCCGCCGACGCGCCCCTGTTCTTCTACACCCTGGCGGCCGCGATCGGCCTGGTGATGGGCGGAAGTCAGGCTCTTTCGCGGTCGTTGTTCTCGCACCTGGTCCCGCGCGGCAAGGAGGCGGAGTACTTCTCCGCCTACGAGATGAGCGACCGGGGACTCAGCTGGCTGGGGCCCCTGGTCTTCGGTCTCGGCTACCAGCTCACCGGCAGTTACCGGGACGCGATCCTGTCCCTGGTGCTCTTCTTCGCGCTCGGCTCCCTGCTCCTGGCGAGGGTTCCCGTACGGGCCGCGGTGGCCGCCGCGGGCAATCCCGTGCCGGACCGGATTTAGACGTTGAAGTGAAAGGCCGGTAGTGTACGCCTTTGGTCTGCCCGGCGGACCGTTACTGCGAGTGGAAGAAGTTGAACCGTTGGGTGACAACTTCCACTAGAAGTGACAAACCGGGCACCGGTGGGTAGTAAACCCAGACCAAGCAGCGGCACGACGGGCGACGTATGACCGGCAACGGGAATCTTTACCGCCGACCGGACGTTGACCGGATGACGACGACAGCGACACCTGTCCTGTGGGCGACAAGCCCGGGAGGCACGATTCATGAGTGAGCGAGCTCTCCGCGGTACGCGACTCGTGGTTACCAGCTACGAGACGGACCGCGGCATCGATCTGGCCCCGCGCCAGGCGGTGGAGTACGCATGCCCGAACGGACATCGTTTTGAGATGCCGTTCTCGGTAGAGGCGGAAATTCCGGCGGAATGGGAGTGCAAGGCGTGCGGCGCCACGGCACTCCTGGTGGACGGGGACGGCCCCGAAGAGAAGAAGGGCAAGCCTGCGCGTACGCACTGGGACATGCTCATGGAGCGGCGTACACGCGAGGAGCTCGAGGAGGTGCTGGCCGAGAGGCTGGCGGTCCTTCGCTCCGGCGCCATGAACATCGCCGTGCACCCGCGGGACAGCAGGAAGTCTGCCTGACCGCGGAACACCGCACAGATCAGAGCCGCGGGCTGCGACACAGAACATGTGTCGCAGCCCGCGGCTCTTTGCGGGTCCGGGCCGTTCCACGCCCGCCCCCGGTCAGCCGCCCTTGCCCGTGCATTGTCCCCGCCCCCGAGTACGGCCGGGCGCCCGCGAACAGAAGGAAGCCGCCGCCCTTCTCCCCGGAGCCGAGGAGGAGGACGGCGGCTGCTTCAGGCCCACTTCGGGTCAGGAGATCAGCGGCCGTAGGTCAGGGGATCAGCGGCGGACGGTCCGGGCCGTCGTCGGGGCGAGGGCGTGCGGGCGCACCGTCCTCACGGATGACCTCGCCCTGCACCACCTTGCCGTCCGGCCGGTGGATACGGGCCTGCTGGAAGGCGTCCGAGAGGCCCCCGGGCGTCGCCGCCCTCATCCGGCGGTCCAGGGAGCGTTCCGCGTAGCGGCCCAGCACGGAGCGGACCGGGGGCAGCAGGAGCAGGAGTCCCGCCGCGTCGGAGATCACGCCGGGGATCATCAGGAGCAGGCCGCCCAGCATCAGGAAGCCGTTGCCCTTGCTGCCTGCCGGAGCCTCGGCCGGGGTGGCGGGAGCGCCGGGCTGCCCCGGCATCTGCTGGAGGGTCTCGGTGAGGCTGCGGAAGGCGCGCCTTCCGGCGCGCTTGATCACCGCGGCGCCGAGCACTGCGCCGGCGACCAGGATCAGCAGCACGGTGAAGCCGTTCGCCGCACCGGCCACGACGGTCAGCAGCCAGATCTCCAGCACCAGCCAGGCGGCGACGCCCAGCGGCAGGAGGGTACGGGCGCGTGAGCGCCGTGGACGGTTCGGAGGCGGTGTGCCGGTCGTCATGCCCCCAGTGTGCCTGTACGGGCGTGCAAGCGGCATAAGGGGGTGATCAAGAGGCCGCGGACCGGGGGTCAGGTGGCCTTGCGGCCGAGAGCCTTGTTGGCCCGGCCGGTGATGCCCCAGCCGGTGACGCGCCACAGGGCCTCGACGAGGATGTCGCGGCTCATCTTGGAGTCGCCGATCTCCCGCTCCATGAAGGTGATCGGCACCTCGACGACGTGATACCCCGCCTCGACGGCCCGCCGGGCGAGGTCGACCTGGAAGCAGTAGCCCTGCGAGGCGACCTCGTCGAGACCGAGACCGTCCAGGGTCTCGGTGCGGAATGCCCGGTAACCGCCGGTTACGTCCCGGACCGAGAGGCCCAGCAGCATCCGGGAGTAGAGGCTCCCGCCGCGCGAGATCATCTCCCGATGCCTGGGCCAGTTGACCACGCGCCCACCGGGGACCCAGCGCGAACCGAGGACCAGGTCGGCGCCCTTCAGCGCGGTGAGGAGCCGGGGCAGTTCCTCGGGCTGGTGCGAGCCGTCGGCGTCCATCTCGACCAGGACGCCGTAGCCGTTCTCGGAGCCCCAGCGGAAGCCTGCCAGGTAGGCGGCACCGAGCCCCTCCTTGCCCTTGCGGTGCAGGACGTGGACCTGGGTGTCGCCGACCGCGAGTTCGTCGGCGACCTTGCCGGTGCCGTCGGGACTGTTGTCGTCGGCGACGAGGATGTCCGCTTCCGGAACGGCGGCGCGCACCCGGGCGACGATGAGCTTGACGTTCTCGGCCTCGTTGTAGGTCGGAATGATCACCAAGACTCTGCCGAGCGGGCCGAACTGCCTCTGACCGCCGTCGTTCACTACTGCCCCTTAAAGTCCGTACGCAGGTGCACACCATATCCAGCACATCGCGGCCGGACTCCGACGCGGTCATGAGGCGGCGCGCACCGCGTGGACAGAAGTATGGAACTGGGGACAGAAGGGCACAGCGCTGCGGGTCGGGGCCCGGTGTCCTTCGGGCCGACCTGGGATCCGCTGGCTGCGGGTCGACCGAGAGCCGTTGTCTACTGAACCTCCGGGCCCCACCCGGGTCGCACCTGCCGTCCGGACGAAACCTTCCCCCGCCCCCGAGGCGCGGGCGCTGAACCTGGCTGTCAGCGGTGGTGCGCCGGTGCGGCACACCGCCCCATGACCCAGCGGCGTTCGACGACTGCGTGGAGGTCTGACCGGTCGGACGTCCAGTGGTGGACCCGGCCGAACCTACCGGCCCTTGGGCGCTTTCTGTCAACAGTCGTCCGACCTGCCGTTTCTCCCGAAAACGCCTGGTCAGTACGGAGGACTCGCAGGTCGTGGCAGACACCCGCGCCTTCGATCGGCGGTACGAAACGGACCGACGTCACTCGTTCGGCCGTACGTAGACAGTCTGTCCGAAGACCACCGTGCGCAGGCACACCGGGAGCCCCGCCCCGGGGGTGAGATCGGGCAGGCCAGGGGTGCCGGAGCGGGGGTCGGTCGACCATCGCGCCACCCGGTCGTCGGGGGCCTGTACCAGCAGTTCGCCGGTACGCCAGACGGCGTAGTCGGCCGGGGCCCCGGGTACGAGCACACCTCCGTCGTCCCGCCCGACGGCACGCCAGCCGCCCCGCGTGTGGGCGGTGAAGCCGGCGCGCACGGAGACGCGGTGGTCCGGTGTGCGGTGGTGGGCCGCGGCCCGCACGGTTCCCCAGGGGTCCAGTGGGGTCACCGGGCTGTCGGAGCCGAACGCGAGGGGCACGCCGGCGCGCAGCAGGGCCGCGTAAGGGTTCAGGGTCGCGGCGCGTTCCGCGCCCAGGCGCCGGGCGTACATTCCTTCGGTGCCGCCCCAGGCCGCGTCGAAGGCCGGCTGTACGGAGGCGGTGAGACCCAGCTCGGCGAAGGCCGCGATCGTCTCCGGGGTGAGCATCTCGGCGTGTTCCACCCGGTGCCTGGCGGCCCGGACGCGGGCGAGTCCGAGGGTTTCGGAGGCGGCCCGCACGCCTGCCACCACTGCGGAGACCGCCGCGTCACCGATGGCGTGGAAGCCCGCCTGGAGCCCTGCCTCCGTGCACGCCGTCACGTGTGCGGCGATCCGCGCGGCGTCGAGCCGGCCCGTGCCGGTGTGCGGGGCGTCGGCGTACGGATCGTGCAGGAGGGCGGTGTGCGAACCCAGGGACCCGTCGACGAAGAGGTCACCGGCCGCACCGATGGCACCGAGCTCGCGGATCCGGCGGGCGCCCTTCGCGTCCTCGACGGGCTCGGCCCAGTAACCGAAGACCCGGGGGCCGGGCTGCTCGGAGGCGAGCTTCAGCAACCCGACGAAGTCCTCCTCGTCCGAGATCTCGGGACCCGCGCACTCGTGCACGGTGCCGATCCCGAGCGAGGCCGCGTGCGCGAGGGCGGCACGTTGGGCCTGCGCCCGCTGCACCGGCGTGACGGCTGCGTGGGCGGCCGCCCGCACAGCGTGGTGGGCGTCGCCGGTCAGGGGGGCGTCGGGGTGATAGCCGGCCAGCGAGGTGACGCCCGGGACGAGGTCCAGGAGCGCCGTGGTCACGACGGCGGAGTGGACGTCCACCCGGGGCAGGTAGACGGCCCTGCCGCCCGCCGCCTCGTCGAGCTCACCACGCGACGGAGGCCGCTGCTCGGGCCAGCGGGCCGCGTCCCAGCCGTGGCCGAGGATCACTCCGCCTCCCCCACGGCTGTTCGCGAACGCACGTACGAGTCCGAGGGCTTCCGTGAGCGTGCGCGCTCCGGAGAGGTCCAGCCCGGTGAGCGCGAGTCCGGTCGATGTGGTGTGGACGTGGGAGTCAGTGAAGGCCGGGGTGACCAGGGCCCCTTCCAGGTCGACCACCTCGTCGACACCGCTCGCGAAAGCGTCGGCCGCCCCCTCCGAGCCCACCCAGGCGACATGGCCGCGTTCGACGACCATCGCGGTGGCGAACGGATCGGCGGGGCTGTGGACGTCTCCACCGCGCAGCAGCACGGTGCGGTGTTCGCTCTGGGGGGCGGTGCTCTCGGTCATGGGACCAGTCTCGCGCCTGCCGGGACCGGTGCGACCCCCGCCCCCCTCCGCGACGGAGGCGGAAGGCCTCAGATGCGCGGGGGCCGAGCCTCGTAGGGAGTGGAGAGGACGACGGTCGTACGGGTTGACACTCCGGCCAGCGTACGGATCCGGGTGAGCAGGTGCTCGAGCTCCAGGGGGCTGGAGACCCGCACCTTGAGGATGTAGTTCTCGTCCCCGGCGACGCTGTGGCACGCCTCGAGCTCCGGCACACCGGCGAGACGTTCGGCGATGTCGTCGGGTGCGCTCGGGTCGAAGGGTTTCACCGAGATGAACGCGGTGAGGGGCAGGCCGACGGCCTCGGGGTCGACGACCGCGGCGTAGCCCCGGATCACCCCGCGCTGCTCCAGCCGGCGGACACGCTGATGAACGGCCGAGGTGGACAGGCCGGTGGCCTTGCCCAGGTCGGTGTAGCTCATCCGCCCGTCCTTGACGAGCAACTCCACAATCTGACGGTCCAGCTCCTCCATACGGATCAATCTATGGCCCCGGGTCCCTCCAGGCACAGTCACGGGAGCCCCGGAAGGGCACGTTCGAGGGGCATGTGACGAATGCCACAGGTTTACGGGTGGGTAGCCGACGGCCTCGCGATTACGGCCGACTTCCGGCGGGAAGTGCTTGCTGTGGCCGAGGCCGTGGCGCCTCACCGGCCGACCCGAGGGGGGAAAGACCCATGCAGAGCCTGAAGCTCACCGGACGTACCGAACCGGAACCCGACGAATACGCCGCATACGCCGATCCGGACGAGGACACCGTCCTCGACGCGTACGACACATTCGAGATGTACCGGGTGATCTGCCCTGACTGCGCCCAGCCGATCGCCCTGCTGGCGGACGAGGACGTACTTCCCGAGCACGCGCTGTGCCCCACGCCGTGGAATCCGTTCGTGCTCACCGTCTGCCCGGGCACCAACCGCGACGCCTCCCGGGCCCTGCCGGCCGACGAGTCGCTCGAGGCCCAGGAGCAGGAGACCGCACTGCTGTTGACGCTCCCTCAGGGGCTCGACTGGCGGATGCAGCCCTTCTCGCACGCCGGTGGTCCTGGCTCGCGCCCCTTGAGGTACGTGCCTCAGACGCGGCGTCACGCCGCCTGACGTCCCCGCGCCCGAGGGCGCGCCCCTGCACGCACCACGACGGCCGGTCCGGCGTGGTGCGGACAGTCCACCGGACGGCCGGTGGCCGCGGCACCCGAGGAACGGGCGCGCGAATCGGCCGGACAGTGGCCCGACGCCCGTCATCCGCGTTGGCTCTGCATCAGCACGCTGCGTTCAACGGCCGCCCCCGCCCGCCGCCGTCTCGCCGCGCCTGGACCTGCACCTGCACGCGGAAGGTCGGCTTCTCGGACCGGACCGCCGCCCCTGGAGGCCACGGGCAGTCCGTACCGCACACCACCGATCCGCCCGTCCACCTGGCCGTGCCGCGCCTTCGGGAGGGCCCGGGCCGGACCCTGCCGGGCCGCCATGACCTGGAGTGGAACAGGATCATGACGACACCGGCCCGCCCGGGTCAGCGCGTCTCGGGACCCGCGAGGTGACGGGCGATGACCATGCGCTGGATCTGATTGGTGCCCTCGACGATCTGGAGCACCTTGGCCTCGCGCATCAGCCGCTCGACCGGGAAGTCGAGCGTGTAGCCGTACCCCCCGAGGACCTGGACCGCGTCGGTGGTCACCTGCATGGCCGCATCGGTGCAGAACAGTTTCGCCATCGCCGCCTGCCGCGAGAACGGCAGACCGGCGTCGCGGAGCCGTGCCGCTTCCAGGTAGAGCGCCCGGCCGGCCTCGATCCGGGTGGCCATGTCGGCGAGCATGAAGCGCAGCCCCTGGAAGTCCGCGACGGGCCGTCCGAACTGCCGCCGGTCGGTGGCGTATCCGACCGCCTCGTCCAGGGCCGCCTGTGCGACGCCGACGGCGCAGGCGGCGATTCCCAGCCGGCCCGAGTCGAGCGCGGACAGGGCGATGGCGAAGCCCTGCCCTTCGTCACCGATGCGGCGGTCACCGGAGATCCGTACGCCGTCGAAGTGCAGCTGGGCGGTGGGCGAGCCCTTCATGCCCATCTTCTTCTCGGGCAGGGCCGCGTCGAGGCCCTCGGCGTCACCGGGGACGAGGAAGGCGGTGATACCGCGCGGGCCCTCCTGCCCGGTGCGGGCCAGCACCGTGTAGAAGTCGGCGATGCCGCCGTGTGTGATCCATGCCTTGGTCCCGGTGAGGACCCAGTCCTCACCGTCCTTCACGGCCTTGGTGCGGAGCGAGGCGGCGTCGGAGCCCGAGGCCGGTTCGGAGAGGCAGTAGGCGCCGAGCAGGCCGCCTGCGAGCATCGAGGGGAGATGCGCGGCCCGCTGCTCCTCTGTGCCGTATCCCGCGAGTGCGTGGCAGGCCAGCGAATGGACGCTCACGCCGAGGCCGACGGTGAGCCGGGCGGCCGCGAGCTCTTCGAGGACCTGGAGATAGACCTCGTACGGCTGGTCACCGCCACCGTGTGCGGAGTCGTACGGCAGTCCGAGCAGACCGGCTTCGGACAGCAGGGTGAAGACCGGACGCGGGAAGGAGCCCGCTTCCTCCTCCTCCGCCGCCCGGGGAGCGATCTCCTTCGACACGATGTCGCGTACGAGCTCGACGAGCTGCCGGGACTCCTCGGTGGGCAGACGGCGTTCCACCGGCTGCGGGGCACGGTCGGACATGACGGCGCTCTCCTCCCTGTCGGGCGTGACGACGGTCGCGCGCGGGGTGTGCGCGGCGCCGCCGGGTGGTCCCGGGCGATGCCCGGAAATCTACGGCTCCACAGCCGATCCTGCCTTCCCGGATCACGGGAGGCGCTGGCCAGCGGCTGTGGCGCGTTGAGTATGCCCGATCGGAGCGCATGCGTCACCGGGTACTGACGGCCTTGATCAGGGAAATTGGTCCGAACCATTGACCCAACTGGTCTAGTCCTTCTACGGTCTCCCCCGATGCCTCATCGCGTCCATGCCAATCGCGAACGACCGTGCACGCCAGTCACGGACAGTCCGTCCGCGCCGGCCACGGACGGACGGGGCAGGCACCCCCCACACCAAGCCCTCCCCCACGAGGAGCCACAATGACCGGACTTCACCGTCCTCGCGCCCGCCTCCGGGCGCTCGCCGCCACCCTCTGCACGGCCGCACTCGGAGCCGCTCTCCTCGGCGTCGCCGGCACGTCGTCCGCGGGTGCGGCCTCAGCCGCTTCCGACGCCTCCGCACCGACCGCCAGCGAGGCCGCCCCCACGGCGGCCGGCGGCAAGGTGGTCGGATACTTCACCAACTGGGGTGTGTACCAGCGCGATTACCACGTCAAGAACATCGAGACGTCGGGCTCGGCGGACAAGCTGACACACATCAACTACGCCTTCGGCAACGTCCAGGGCGGCAAGTGCACGATCGGGGACAGCTACGCCGACTACGAGAAGGCCTACACGGCCGACCAGTCGGTGGACGGCGTCGCGGACACCTGGGACCAGGAACTGCGCGGCAACTTCAACCAGTTGCGCAAGCTGAAGAAGCTGCACCCCGATCTGAAGGTCATCTGGTCCTTCGGCGGCTGGAGTTGGTCCGGCGGCTTCGCCGAGGCCGCTCAGAACCCCGCCGCCTTCGCCGAGTCCTGCTACGGCCTGGTCGAGGACCCGCGCTGGGCTGATGTGTTCGACGGGATCGACATCGACTGGGAGTACCCGAACGCCTGCGGCCTGACCTGCGACACCAGTGGCCGCGACGCGTACGGCGACCTGCTGTCCGCGCTGCGGACGAAGTTCGGCACCGGCAATCTGATCACCTCGGCCATCACCGCGGACGGGTCCGACGGCGGCAAGATCGACGCGGTGGACTACGCGGGGGCGGCGCAGTACCTCGACTGGTACAACCCGATGACCTACGACTTCTTCGGCGCGTTCGCGGCGCAGGGTCCGACGGCTCCGCACTCACCGCTGACCTCCTACCCGGGCATCCCGACGGAGGGCTTCAACAGCGACGCGGCGATCTCCAAGCTCAAGGGACTGGGCGTCCCGGCGGAGAAGCTGCTGCTGGGCATCGGCTTCTACGGCCGTGGCTGGACCGGCGTGACCCGGTCCGAACCGGGCGGCACGGCGACCGGGGCGGCCCCGGGGACGTACGAGGCGGGCATCGAGGACTACAAGGTCCTGAAGAACAGCTGTCCCGCGACGGGCACCGTTGCCGGCACGGCGTACGCCCACTGCGGCAGCAACTGGTGGAGCTACGACACCCCGGCGACCATCGCCACGAAGATGGACTACAAGAACCAGCAGGGGCTGGGCGGCACCTTCTTCTGGGAGCTGAGCGGCGACACGACGGACGGTGAGCTCATCCGGGCCATCAACTAGCCCTCGCGGGGTACACGCACCGCAGGGCGGGTCAGGGGTGGGGTGCCGGGCGGGCGCCTCACCCCACCCGTCGTGAGCGGTTGCCGCGGGTCACATGAGTCCCGCCTGGGTGACGAACACGGCGAGGAGGACGACGAGCGTCCAGCCCAGGACGTGCTCCAGGATCTTCGGGCCGTCCTCGGGTCCGCCGGTGCGGGCGCGGGAGTGGGTCCGGTTCTCGGCTGTGGTCGCGGTCATGGCATCTCGCTCGGTCGTTCGGCATGGACGTCCCCCCGTGACCCGACCACATTGCCGGAGGATGCGGGAGATGCGGTAGAGATCCGGGTCACAGCGGCCGACGGGCCGTAGGGGCGAGTGAGGGCACGCATCCCCGCTGCTGCCGGGGACACGCGTACGGATGGGCCCAGGACGGGTCGGCCCGCTGTGCGCCACACCACACCGTCCCGCACGTCCGGCAGCGGGTTCCTCGTCGCCCCGGTGCGCTTCGCGGGTCACTCCGACACCGGTCATCCTGCCGATGTCCTGCCGGGGAGAGGAGCCCCACGCTTCGTGGCATGAATCCCCCAGGCGTGGCGGGCGCGGAATCCCGCTTCACAGTGCGCAGGATCAGGACTCTGCTGGTGGTACTCGTCTCGGTGGTGGCGGCGGCGATGCTCGCCGCCGCGCCGGCACGGGCGGAGACCGGCTTCCACGAGGTACCGCACTTCGGCAGCAATCCGGGCAACCTGAGGATGTTCGCGTACGTCCCGGAGACGGCGCGGTCCGGCGCCCCGCTCGTGGTCCTCTTCCACGGCTGCGGCGGCTCCGCCCAGAACCTCGACGTCAACACCGGCTGGCGCAAGTACGCCGACGCGTACGGCTTCACCCTCGTCCTCCCCGAGCAGAAGGACGAGAACGTCGGCTCCGGCGGCATCGTGCCGCACAAGTGCTTCAGCGCGTGGAACCCCGCCGACCGCACCCATGACGGCCAGGGCGAGGCCCGCTCGGTGGTCCAGATGGTCGACTTCATGAAGGCGAACCACTCCGCCGACGCCGACCGGGTCTACGCAACCGGATACTCCGGTGGCGGCGCGGCGACCAACGTGATGCTGGCGGCCCATCCCGAGGTGTTCAAGGCGGGCGCCGTCTTCTTCGGCATGGCGTACGGATGTGCCGACAACGAGGAGGACTACTTCCGCACCGGTTCGCTCGCCCCCTGCCCCGGCCGGTACAACCTCGTCGCCCCGGAGGAGTGGGGCGACAGGATCCGCAGCGCCCACCCAGGTCACACCGGCGAGCGGCCGCGTGTGCAGATCTGGCACGGCGGCTCCGACCTGCTGATCAACAAGAAGTCACTGGAGAAGCAACGCGACGGCTGGACGGACGTGTTCGGCATCCCGCAGACTCCGTCGTCCACCTCGCGCCCCGCCGTCGGCGTCACGAAGCAGGTGTACGGCGGCGGGCAGGTCGAGACGTATCTGATCGACGCGATGGGTCACGAGGCACCGGTCGACCCCGGTACGGGTATCGACCGGTGCGGCACCGCGGGCCAGGGCCACGACTCCCTCTGCGGTCCGTACTACGCGGCCCGGTTCTTCGGCCTGGGCGGCTGAGGGCGGGAGCACCGCAGGAGTGCCGGCACCTCTGCGTCGCCGGGACGCGGGAGTGCCGGGCGGTGGGGGTGCCGGGCGGTGGGGGTGCCGGGCGGTGGGGGTGCCGGGCGGTGGGGGTGCCGGGCGGTGGGGGTGCCGGGCGGTGGGGGTGCCGGGCGGTGGGGGTGCCGGGCGGTGGGGGTGCCGGGCCTGCCCGCTCCCCCATCGCCCGGCCGCAGGCCGTGATCGCCCCATGTCTCGGGGGGAGTGCCGCACAGCCGGAACGTATGCGGGCCGGAATTCCCCGACCGATTCCGTGGAAACCTGCCGTTGATGCTGGAATCCAACAGGGCGACAGGAATGCGCGGGGAATTCCGATACGGGACGGAAAACAGCCCCGCACCGGGTCGCGCGCAGGGGTACGAAGCCCCCCTTGGCGGCCCGAAGGACCGGAGGCAGCCCGATCACCACGCGGCGACCTCCCGCGGCAACCCTGGCGGACCGGCGCGACTGATGGCCGCGGCCGACCGCCGAACGGCTGGCGTCCGACACCGCCGGGCGTGCTCACGACGCTGGCGGAGGAGGTGGGCAGCGTCTTCCCGCCGGACGCCGGATCAGGCAAGGCAGCTCCTGACGGCCCGTCTGCGTGCCTACGTCAACGAGAACCTCTACGACCGGGGCCTGTCACCGGAGAGCATCGCCGCACGCCACCACATCTCGGTGCGCTAACTGCACAAGATGTTCGACGGTGAGGGCGTCACCGTCAGCCGCTGGATACAGCACCGACGGCTGGAGGAGACCCTGCGTGAGCTGAGCCGCCGGGGCGGGGTGTCCCGGCCTGCCGTGGCCGTGGTGGGCAAGCGCTGGGGTTACGGCAATGCGGCGCACTTCAGCCGGAGTTTCCCTGCGGCGTACGGCATCTCCCCCAGCAACCGGACCGACAGGCCCGTCCGCCCGTCCTGAGGGGCCGTCACCCGGGCGGCCCGGGCTCCCGGGCCTCCGGGCCTCCGGGCTGAAACCTCACGGCTCGACGGGGTCCGTCGTCACCGGTGCGGCGCTCCGCCAGCGGCCGGGCGGATGGCCGTACACCGACTTGAAGGCCCGGCTGAAATGTGCCGGGCTGTGGAACCCCCAGCGCGACGAAACCGCCGAGACGGTGGCGCTGACGCTCCCGCGCCGGGCCAGCTCCTTCGCGCATTCCTCGACTCGGCACCGCTGGATGAGCCGGCTCACCGTGACGGCCTCGTCCTCGAAGAGGCGGTGGAGGTACGGACGGAGACGCGGTGGGCGGCGGCGACGGTCTCGGGGCCGAGGCCGGGGTCACCGAGGCGGCTGTCGCTGTGGCGGGCCCGGGCGGGAACTCCCGGCAGCGGGGCGTGTGGGGCACGGTGGCCCCCGGGAGGCGGGCCGGCCGCCCGACGGGGCCACACAACTTTTACAGGCGCGTAGAAGCATAGAGTTGCCCCTGCGGCCGGGGCGTGCCCCGCCCGCAGGGGCCTGGCTCGCCCCGGGAGAGCGGGCCGAGCCAGGCCTCGATCGAGCTCCTGAGCCGGCCCGTACCGCTCATGACGTCGGCGTTCACCTCCGCGGTGGTCCGCCGGTGCGGGGCGGACGGTCCGCCCGTGGCGCACCGGTGCGCTCGGTGGCCGGGAACCCGATTTTGGTCAGAATCGTTCTGTGTACGCACGCCTAGTCGAGGAGTCATAGCTTGTCCGCCAGTTCGACGGACCCTTCGGGATGCAGTCCGCTGCCGTCCCACCCAGCAGTTCCTGAGCACGGCACGTGGCGAGGTGGTGCCGGATGAGCGCCGCGCAGGCCTGGCTGGGGGTGCTGTCCGTGTTCGTGCTGACGGCCGGGACGGGCTACTTCGTCGCCCAGGAGTTCGCGTACGTCTCCGCCGACCGGCTCGCCCTCGCCCGTGAGGCCGAGGCAGGCGACAGGAAGGCCGCCCGCGCGCTGAAGGTGCTGGGGCGCTTGTCGTTCATGCTTTCGGGTGCGCAGCTGGGCATCACGGTGACCGGCCTGGTCGTCGGCTTCATCGCCGAACCGTCCGTCTCCGCGCTGCTCAGGCCCGTCCTGACCGGCCTCGGTATCCCCGACGGCGCCGTGAGCGGCATCTCCGTGGTGCTCGCCTTCGTCCTGGCCACCGTGGTGCAGATGGTGCTGGGTGAACTGGCCCCGAAGAACCTCGCGATCGCCGTCCCGGAGAGACTGGCGAAGGCGCTGGCCGGCTCCACACTGGCGTATCTCAAGGTCGTCGGCCCGCTGGTGCGGATCTTCGACGGTTCGGCGAACAGACTGCTGCGGAAGGTCGGCATCGAGCCCGTCGAGGAGCTTCACCACGGTGCCACGCTGGAGGAGCTCGGGCACCTGATCGGTGAGTCCCACGAGCAGGGGCAGCTGCCGCGCGGTACCGCGGAGCTGCTCGACCACGCCCTGGAGTTCTCGGAGCGGACCCTGCACGAGGTGATGGTGCCGCGCGCCGACGCCGTCTTCGTCCGCAAGGACGCCACCGCGGCCGAGGCGATCGGTCTGATCGGCAAGCACGGCCACTCCAACTACCCGGTGCTGGGCGACCACCCGGACGACGTCGCAGGCGTGCTGGGGGTGCGGGAGCTGATGGGGCTGCCCGCCGGGCGGCTCACCGACACCGCCGGTGCTGTGGCACGCGATGCGCTGCTGCTGCCGGACACCCTGCCGCTGCCGGGTGCCGTGGAACGGATGCGGGAGCGGGACGACGAGTTCGCCGTGGTCCTGGACGAGCACGGCGGCGTCGCCGGTGTCGTCACCTACGAGGACATCGCCGAGGAGCTCGTGGGTGACATCGCCGACGAGTCGGACAGGGTGACCGAGGTGGCTGTCGCGGACGGCGACGGATGGATCGTGGCCGCCGGACGCCGCCTGGACGAAGTGGCCGAGACCACCGGGATCGAGCTGCCCGCCGAGGAGGACTACGACACCGTGGCCGGCCTGATCATCGACCGGCTGGGACGCTTCCCGGCCATCGGCGACCGCCTCACCGTGGAGCTGCGTGACGGCACGGTCGCGGCGATCGACGTACGCGCCCTCGACCGGCACGTGCCGGAGCGCATCCGGATCGAGCGTCTGGCGGAGAAGCCGGAGGAGCAGGCATGAGTTTCCCGATCGCGGTTCTCGTCACCGTGCTGCTGCTGATCGGCAGCGGGTTCTTCGTCGCAGCCGAGTTCGCACTGGTCGCCGCCAAGCGGCACCGGATGGAGAAGGCCGTGGCCGAGGGGCAGCGCGGCGCCAAGGCGGCGCTGGCCGGTATGCGCGAGCTGTCCTTGATGCTGGCCGGCGCCCAGCTCGGCATCACGGTGTGCACGCTGGGCCTGGGGTCGGTGTCAAAGCCGGCGATCTCGCACGAGCTGGACCCGCTGCTGCACAAGCTGGGACTTCCCAGCGCGCTCAGTTACGGCGTCGCCTTCGCAGTGGCGATGATCGTGGTGGTGTTCCTGCACATGGTTCTCGGCGAGATGGCTCCCAAGTCCTGGGCCATCGCCCACCCCGAACGCTCCGCGATGGTTCTCTCCCCGCCCTTCCGGAGCGTGGTGAAGACCGTACGCCCGCTGATCTGGGTCCTGAACAGGATGAGCAACAGCCTGGTGCGGATGTGCCGGGTCGTCCCGCGCGACGAGCTGACCTCGGTCCACAACCGCGAGCAGCTGACCCACCTGGTGGAGGAGTCCGAGCGGCTCGGCCTGATCAGCGAGACCGACTCCGACCTGCTGACCCGCTCGCTGACCGAGCCGGAGACCCCGGTGCGGGAACTGCAGATCGCGGCAGCCGACATCTCCGCCGTCGACGGCGACGCGGACGTGGAACAGATCCTGCGGCTGGCTGCGGACACCGACCGCACCCGGCTGCTGGTCCGTCTGCACGGGAGTGTCCTCGGGTCGCTGCACGCACGTGACGTCCTCGTCGCACGCGCCCAGGGCCGGACGTCGCGCGCCCGTGAACTGGCCCGGCCCGTACCCGAGCTGACCGAGGACGCCACGGTCGCCGAGGCGATCGAGCTGCTGCGCAGGCGCCGGGCCTCGATCGCCGTCGTCCGGGACGCCTCGGGGCAGCTCACCGGCATGGTGAGCCTGGACGACCTGCTGGCCCGATTCCTGCAGCCCCAGGGCGTTTAGGGGCGCGGCGCGGGCGCCACGGCGGCTGCCGTGGCGCCCGCGCCGCGCCCCGGCCGGCACCACCTCCGGTCGGGCACCACCTCCGGTCGGGCACCGCCGTGGTCACAGCTGGGCAAGGCCCTGGATCCGGACCGGTGCCACCGTGGTCCGGGACCGGCAACACCGCAGTCCCGGCCGGCACCGCGACGGTTACGGCCGGTCCGCATGACGGCCGGTCCGCATGACGGCCGTGGCGGTACGTCGCAGCGCCACCTCCATGACGGCGCCTCCTCGCCCGCCCCATCGGGATCCAGCAGCTCGGCAGCGGTCATCCGGCATGGACTGCACGCACGGGAGCCGGGTGGGCGATGGCCCGCCCCGCCGTCGTGCAGTTCCCTCAGCAGCGCGCTGCCCGCGTTTCCGGCGGCACCGGTCAGGAGGACCATGCCCCTCCCGGCGGAGCGGACTCAGGAGCGGGCTATCAGGGCGGCGAGGGCGGCACGTGAGGCGACGTCGGTCTTGCGGTAGACGCGGGAGAGATGGGTCTCGACGGTGCGCGGACTGAGGAAGAGCCTCTCCGCGATCGCCTGGTTGGTGAGGCCCTCGGCGACCAGCTCGGCGACCTCCCGTTCGCGTGCTGTCAACGAGACCAGCCACTGCGGGGCATCGGAGCCCACCGGAGGTACGGGCTGCTGCGCCATCGCCGCCAGTCCGACCAACAGGTGCGCGCCCCCGGTCGTGGCGAGCCGGAGGCCCTTCTCCCGCGCCGCCGCACCGCGCTGCGGGGACCCGGCAGCCGTGAGGACCGGGGCGGCGAGCAAAAGCGAGCGCGCCTCCCAGTAGACCGCACCGCACCGTGCGCATTCCTCGGCAGCCTCGGAGAGCAGGGCCGCCGCCGTGACCGGGTCTCCGGCGTGCAGCGAGAGCTGTGCCGCGCTCCGCATGGCGGAGGCGCGCTGTACGGGCAGGCCGAGCCGGCCGGCCTCCTCCCGCGCACGCTCGGCCCAGGCGGAGGCGGAATCGACGTCGCCCGTGAACAGGGCCGCGGTGACGAGAAGTTCCAGGAACAGGGGACGCATCGAAGGCTGCAGGCCGTTCAGGTCGTCGCCGCCCGCCCGCAGGAGGGCGTCCCTGGCACGGTGCGGGTCACCGCCCGTGAGCGCGGCGTAGCCGAGCATGCACCAGGCCATGGACGCACGCCAGTTGTCGCTCGGCCCCATGCAGGCCACCGCCTCCTCGGCGACGGCCAGCGCCTCCGGGGCGCCGGGCACGGACGCGACCAGCAGGACCTGCGCCTTGTTGGCCAGGACGAAGGCGAGCAGCTCGCTGCTTCCGATTCCCCGAGCGATGTCCTCCGCCTCATCGGCCAGCTGCCGTGCCGACGGCAGTCGGCACGTCTGGATGCGGACGTGTGCCTTGCACAGCAACAGAAGCGGCAGGAGGTACACCTGCCCGCTGCGCCTGGCGATCACGAGTCCCCGGTCGGCGTGGCGTTCGGCGTCGGCGAAGCGGCCCAGGAACGCCTCCGACCAGCCGAGTCTGGCCAGGGGCTCGCACAGCGCTGTGAGGTCGTCGTCGGGCAGGCCGTCCACCAGCGCCGCGGCCCGCTCGGCGAACCCGGCCGCGGTGTCCGCGCCCTCGTAGGCCTCGCCGAAGGCGGCGAGCGCCAGGGCACCCGCCTCACCGGGTTCGTCCATGCGGGAACGGGCGTCCGCGAGGGTCTGCGCGATCTCACCCCGTACCTGCGGATAGGGGGTGTTGTGCGGTGCGGAGGAGCCCAGTTCGAGCCCGATCGACACCCTGTCGGACAGCGACGGCCCCGGCTGCCTGTTCAGCTCTCGGCGCAGCAGGGCGATCGCCTCGGGATACCTGCCGAGGTGCCGCTCCACCAGGGCGCACAGCACGACCGCCGACGTCCTGACGCCCGCCTCGTCCGGACCTGACGTGCCGATCACCTGGTGCAGCAGCTCCCTGCTCTCCCGCAGGCCGCCGGAGACACCGAGCGCACGGGCGCGCCTCAGCATCAGCCGGCGTCGTTCCGGCGCGTGCTCAGCGGTGTCGGGGAGGAGCCGGAGCACGACCTCCAGCCAGTGTGCGCAGCTCGTCGGAGCGGTCGACGCGGTCTGCTCGGCTGCCAGCTCCAGTACGGCTGTCGCCCGGGGGTCCCAGGCGGTCACCGAACGTTCGATGTGCTGGGCCTGCTCGACGGCGGGGGCACCGGCGCGGGCCAGCTCGGCGGCCGCCCTCCGATGGATCCGGACACGCTGCCGCTCGGCAGTGGACTCATGGACCAGGGAACGTATCACCGGGTGTCGTAGCGTCAGCCGGCCGCCGGTGCCGACGCGCACGAGGTCGCGCCGCATCAGGGCGTCCAGATCGTCGTCGAGCTCGGCTTCGGTGCGGTCCGCCGTCGCGGCGGTCACCGGCGGTGTCGCGTTGTCGCCGAGCACGGCGATCACCTCCAGGGTCCGGCGCTGCGGCGGGGTGAGCGGCGTCAGCTCGTTCAGCAACAGCGATCCGAGGCCGGTCGGCAGCCCGCCGGAGCTGTCCCCGGTCGAGGCCGGGGCGGATACGCCGCTGAGCTCGGCGCCCTCGCCGTGGGCCTGCAGGAGGGCGAGGAAGTACAGGGGGTTGCCCTCGCTGGCGGTGTAGAGCTGTGCGGCCCTGTCACGTGGCAGGCCGGGGGCGAGTCCTTCGGTGCATTCCTGTTCCGCGAGCGGCTTCAGGCCGATCCGGGCCACTGCGCCGGTGTCGAGTCCTCGGGTGAGCGCCACGGTGAGCGCGGAGGGGGTCTGACGGTCGCGATGGGCGACGACGAGGACGACCGGGCCAGGTACGGGGTGCCGGACAAGGTGGTCCAGGAGCTCCAGCGACGCCGGGTCCGCCCAGTGCATGTCGTCCAGCGCGACCACCAGACCCGCCTCGCCGAGCTGCGCCAGCAGCCCCGCCGCCGAGCGGTGGAGGGCGAAGCGGTCGACGGCGGGCCTGTTCGCCACCTGGGAAGGCCCGGTGGCCGGCGCGTCGCGAGTCGGCGAGAGGATGTGGAGCAGTTCAGGCGCGGCACGCAGGGCGCGGTCGTCCAGGTCGGCGAACGCGTCGGCGAACGGCTGGAAAGGGAGGTGCTGTTCGTACTCGGTGGCCCGGCCGCGCAGTACCGTAGCTCCGCGCTCGCGGGCACGGAGGCATAACTCCCCCACCAGTCGGCTCTTGCCTATTCCCGCCGCACCGGTGACGTCGACGACCGCCGGGCTTCCCCGTCCCAGCCGGTCGATCACCGTGTCCAGCTGCGCGAGTTCGGCCGTGCGACCGACGAACGGTCTCCCGGCGGCGCGACGCGACGCGGCGGTGTGCGCCGCTCCCGATCTGTTCCCTCTGGCCAACTCCACGGCAATGTCTACCACGTCGAACTGACAGCTGTGGGGGCCGTGGCGCCCGGTACGGGAAGTACGGCCGCCGGGCATGGACGCGGGGAACGCCCCACGGCTCGGCAGCGGCCGGGCACCTCAGTCGAGCAGGGCCCTGATCAGGTCCGTCGCCCGGCCGGCAAGGCCGAAGGCCAGTGGGGAGAAGGGCATCGTGAAGAGGAGGAAGTATATGTAGCCGTTACCGGTGTTCCAGCTGGCGTGCCGTGCGCAGGCGAACAGCCAGATCGACAGGGTGAGGAGCGGAGCGAAGAGCAGCCAGGCGATGGTCATCCACAACGCCACTGCGCCGCCCGACAGTTCGTGTGCCTCTCCTCCCGCCGTCCGCACCTCCACGATGCTGCCGGGCCCGCGCTTCCTGTCGGCCCTGTGCAGAGTCATGTCTCCCTGCGGCTTCATCTCCCGCTGCGGATCTGAACGCGGTGTGTACAGGCCCTCGCAGGCGTAGCCGGCGGGAGAGCCGTCCGCGGTGCTCGCGTCGTAGCACTCGGTGATCCTCATGACACCGTCCACGGGACCGACACCCACCACGGCCGCCGGATGAGGGCCGGGGAACCACCGGAACACGCACCCGGCGACGGCGAGGCTCACCGCCCCTCCGGCAACCGCTGCACTCCGGGCCCGCCGCCCCACCTTCCTCACCACCCGGCTCTCCCTCTTTCCCTCCGCAGCCGGTCGCGCGCGCCGCCACACCACCCGGCCGCCCACGCCCCCGAGCCGGTCCGATCACCAGCCTTTCGTCCCGTGCTGTGGCGCGCATCCGTGGTTTCCCGTACATCCGGTACGTACAACGGACCGGGCACAGGTCTACGCGGGAGCCGGGGCCAGGGCAGGGGGCGGGGCCCTTGCGGCTCACCCCGGCAGGCGGCGCCTTCGGCTCGGTGCCCGGCGTGGTCCCGCTCAGCGCCGCCACGGCAATCGGCGTCTCCGCGAGGAGGCGTTCACGAGGGCGGCTTCCGCTGTGGCGAGACCGTTGCGGCTGACAAGGGTGTCGGGGTGGTCGGGGCCGAGGACGCGTTCGCGGTCCGCGAGGTTCCTTCGATGGAGATCTGCGGCCTGCTCGTACTCCCCCAGCCCACTCAGACTGCTGGCGAGGCCGTTGCGACTGGCCAGGGCGTGGGGGTGGTGGGGACCGAGTACGCGTTCGGTGTCGGTGAGGTTCCGCCGGTGGAGATCTGCGGCTTGCCCGTACTCCCCCAGCCCGCTCAGACAGTTGGCGAGACTGTGACGGCTGGCCAGGGTGTGGGGGTGCTCGGGGCCCAGGATCCGTTCGCGGTCGGCGAGGTTCCGCCGGTCGAGGTGGGCGGCCTGCTCGTACTCCCCAAGCCCGCTCAGACAGTTGGCGAGGCTGTTGCGGCTGGCCAGGGTGTGGGGGTGCTCGGGGCCCAGGATGCGTTCGCGGTCGGCGAGGTTCCTTCGATGGAGGTCCGCGGCCTGCTCGTACTCCCCCAGCCCGCTCAGACTGCTCGCGAGGTTGTTGCGGGTGGTGAGCGTCTGAGGGTGCTCGGGGCCGAGGATCCGTTCGCGGTCCGCGAGGTTCCTTCGATGGAGGTCCGCGGCCTGCTCGTACTCCCCCAGCCCGCTCAGACTGCTCGCGAGATTGCCACGGCTGGTGAGGGTGTGGGGGTGTTCGGGACCGAAGGCGCGCTCCGTTTCGGTGAGGTTCCGCCGGTGGAGACCGACGGCTTCCTGGTACTCCCCCAGGCTGCTGAGGCTGCTCGCGAGATTGTTGCGGCTGGCCAGGGTCTGGTGGTGCTCGGCGCCGAAGAGACGTTCACGGTCGGCCAGGTCCTGCCGGTGGAGATCGGCGGCCTGCTGCCACTCCCCCTGGCTGTCCAGACCGATGGCGAGGTTGTTGCGGCTGGTGAGGGTGTCGAGGTGTTCGGGACCGAGGTGGAGGATCACAGCGTCCAGAACATGACGTCGCAGGAGCAGTTGCTCGGAAGCCGCTCCGGCGGCGTGGAGCGCGGCGGCGAGCTCGTCGAGGGTGTCGCGGGCCGTGATGAAGTTCTGTGGTGTGGCACGGTCGAGGTGAGGGAGGAGGTGGGGGGCGAGCAGGCGCGCGGTGGGCCATCCGGCTCGGCCGGGCATGCCGGTCGTGGTGGCCACGGCTTCGGCGAGGTGGTGGTCGATCGCGTTCAGCCAGGTTTCTCGCGGCTGTGGGCCGGCGAGTGTGTGGGCGATGACCTCCCTGACCAGCGGATGCAGTTGCACGTGTCCCGCCGAGGACTCCGGGGACTCTCCGCCGGCGGGCTGGGGGGTGTTGACGAGCCCGTACTGGTGCAGCCCGGCGAGAGCCGCGTCGACGGTGGCGGCGGTCGCGGGGAGCCCGGTGGCCTCGGTGACGAGCGTGTGGGTGATCAGGGTGCGGGGGATCGGGGACGGTTCGAGGAGCCCGAGGAGCTGGAGGACCGGCCGGGCGAGCGTGTAGCCGTCCTGGTGGAGCTGGTCGAGCGACAGGTCCCAGGTGTGGCGCACCATCTGCCGCGCGATCTCCGGATCGCCTGCGGCTGCCGGGTGTTCGGCGCCCAGGAGGTCGTCGAACTCCGCGTCCAGCGCTCGCCGGTAGGCGGCGAAGGTACGGTGCCGGCTGGTGGGTACCGCCAGGTAGGTGCCTGCCGCGTTCAGGGCGAGCGGGAACCCGCCCAGCCGCACGGCCAGCGCTTCGGCCTCCGCCTCGGGGCCTGCGTGAGGTGCGGCGTCCATGAGCACCTTCGCGCCTGCTTCGTCGGCCAGCGGTTCCAGGGGTACGAGAACGCTGTCAGGTCCCCAGGTCTGGCGGCCGGCGTCACGGCTGGTGACCAGGAGGACTCCGGAGCCGTGCGGACGTAGCCAGCCCCGGTAGGCCGCGATCGGCTCGGGGCCCGGTCCGACAAGGGCCGGGGTGTCGACGTTGTCGACGACGATGAGCCAGCCGGACACGGTGGCCAGGTGCTCCCAGACGGCATCGACGAGCGAGGCCCTCCCCGTACGGGCCTCTTCGAGGCGGTTCTCGGGCATGCCGAGGACGTGGGCGGCATGGGTGAGGTCCTGGGCGAGCTGAGCAGGATCGTCCCGCCACCGGATCCACAGCACGGCCCGGCCCGCCCTCCGGGCTTCGAAGGCCGCCCGGGCGGCGACCGTGGTCTTTCCGAGCCCCCCGGCCCCGTGGACCACCGCCATCCCGCCTCCCGGCCCCCGCACCAGCCGGCCGATCCGCTCCAGCTCCGCGTCGCGCCCCCGCACCGGTGCGGACATGGCCGGGGGATTCATGGAATGACTGCCGACGGCGGCGATACGGGCCAGGGCCGCCGGGGGCCGGCCCCCGCCCTCCGTCGCAACGGCCAGGCGCCGCTCCCAGAGAAGCAGGCCGATGGATGCGACGGCGAGGGCGCCGAAGACGGACCACACGACGGGGTTGTTCTCGGCCCACCCGGGTGGGTTCGCTGTGACGTAGTTCGTCACCATCGCGATCAGTACGGTGACCACCGCCGAGCCGCCCGACACCACGGACCCGATGCGTACCGCACGCCTGCTGCCTGCCAACCCACGCCCCCTGTGACCCTGTTCAGGACCACATCATGCGGCCGCCGCAGAAGCCACGACGTGAGATCCGGCCTATCCGGTACCGGCCCGTGACACAGCCCCGGCCGGACGTTCCGCCATCGGCGACCCGGCCGTTTCGCTCACGCCGCGGGCTTCCTGCCCGGACGCAACTGACGTCCTCGGGAGAAGCCGGCCGGACGACCGGCCGGCCCCGGTACGGCAGAAGGCGTCAGGGCCAGGCGCAGGAGTGGCCGGGACACGCTGGTGCCGGGCCGCGCGAGAGCCCCTGACGTGCTGCCCGCGATGGGCTTCACCGCAGGTGAACGGTTACGGCGTAAGGGTCTCGTCAAAGACACGCCAATGGCCGTAAGGGACCTGTCAACGGAAGGCAAGTACCTCCGGAAAGGGGGTTTGCTCAAGAGGTCCGAGTTCCCGTATCTCACCTAGGAGCACACGATGGCCGACGTGGCCTTCGTCGTCACCACGATCGCGGTCTTCGCGCTGGTGGCTCTTGTCGCCAGGGGGGTGGCCAAGCTGTGACCGCCGAAAACATCGTCGGCCTCGTCGTGGCCGTCGCCCTGCTGGGCTATCTCGTCGTCGCCCTTATTTTCCCCGAGAGGTTCTGAGCCCGATATGAGCCCCGTCCTCGCTGGTGTGCTCCAGGTTCTCGCGCTCGTTGTGGCGCTGGGACTGGCATACCGTCCGCTCGGCGACTACATGGCCCACGTCTATTCTTCCCCGAAGCACCTTCGGGTGGAGAAGTGGATGTACAAGGCCGTCGGCGCCGACCCGAACACGGAGATGCGCTGGCCCGCGTATCTTCGCGGTGTGCTCGCGTTCTCCGCGGCAAGCGTTCTCTTCCTTTATCTGCTGCAGCGGCTGCAGGGATTCCTGCCGGGTTCGCTCGGTTTCTCGTCCATCGGCCCGGACCAGGCGTTCAACACGGCGGCATCGTTCGTCGCCAACACCAACTGGCAGTCCTACTACGGCGAACAGGCCATGGGCCACGTCGTGCAGACCGGCGGCCTCGCGGTCCAGAACTTCGTCTCGGCCGCCGTCGGCATCGCCGTCGCCGTCGCCCTGGTACGCGGCTTCGCCCGCTCCCGCACCGGTGAGCTGGGCAACTTCTGGTCCGACCTGGTGCGCGGCACCGTACGGATCCTGATCCCCATCTCGGTCATCGGCGCCCTCGTGCTGGTTGCGTGCGGTGTCATCCAGAACTTCTCCGGCATCCATCCGGTCGGACAGTTCATGGGCGGCTCCCAGGAGTGGAACGGGGGCGCGGTCGCGTCTCAAGAGGTGATCAAGGAACTGGGGACGAACGGCGGGGGCTACTTCAACGCCAACTCCTCCCACCCCTTCGAGAATCCCAACGGACTGTCGAACCTCTTCGAGATCTTCCTGATCCTCGTCATCCCGTTCGCTCTCACCCGCACGTTCGGCCGAATGGTCGGAAACCTGCGCCAGGGCTACGCGATCCTGGGGACCATGGGATTCATCTGGCTCGGTTTCACCGCGCTGATGATGTGGACCGAATTCTCCCACCACGGACCCGCATTCGACATCGCCGGCGGGGCGATGGAAGGCAAGGAGACCCGGTTCGGAATCGGCGGCTCGTCCATCTTCGCAGTCGCCACGACACTGACATCGACCGGTGCGGTGAACTCTTTCCATTCATCGTTCACGGGCTTCGGTGGCGGCATCACGATGCTCGGCATGCAACTGGGTGAGATCGCTCCCGGTGGCACCGGTTCAGGTCTTTACGGAATGCTGATCATGGCTGTCATCGCCGTCTTCATCGCCGGCCTGATGGTCGGCCGCACTCCGGAATACCTGGGGAAGAAGATCGGCACCCGGGAGATCAAGCTCGCAGCTTGCTACATCCTGATCACGCCGGCTCTGGTGCTGTGCTTCACGGGCGCCGCGATGGCTCTGCCCACCCCTGCCGATTCGATGACGAATACAGGTGCTCACGGCTTCTCGGAGATTCTCTACGCCTACACCTCCGGCGCGAACAACAACGGCTCGGCATTCGCGGGCCTCAACGCGGACACCCAGTGGTTCAACACGACCATCGGGCTGGCCATGCTGCTGGGCCGGTTCCTCCCGATGGTGTTCGTCCTGGCACTGGCCGGCTCACTGGCCGCGCAGAAGCCCGTACCGGCGACGGCAGGAACGCTGGGTACGCACAAACCGCTCTTCAGCGGAATGCTGGTCGGCACGATCCTGATCATCACCGGCCTGACCTACTTCCCCGCACTCGCTCTGGGACCGCTGGCCGAAGGGCTGGCGTCATGAGCAATCGTCTGAAGCAAGAGGACTCGATGTCCACTGTCACCGGCACGCGGTCGCCGCACCATGACACTCCCACGGGCCACCAGGGCGAGGGGCGCGTAGGCGGGGGGCTGTTCGACCCCGGCCAACTCGTCAGGTCGTTCCCTGACGCCGTACGCAAGCTGCACCCCCGGGTGATGGTCAAGTCACCGGTCATGTTCGTGGTGCTGATCGGGTCGGTACTCACCACCGTGCTCGCGGTGCTGGATCCGACCGACTGGTTCGGCTGGGCCATCACGGCGTGGCTGTGGCTCACGACGGTCTTCGCCAATCTGGCGGAGGCGGTCGCCGAGGGCCGTGGCAAGGCTCAGGCCGACACGCTGCGCAAGGCCAAGACCGACACCGTGGCCCGCCGTGTCATCGGCAGGAACGAGGAGCGGGTCTCCGGCACGGACCTCCGGATCGGAGACCTGGTCGTCTGCGAGGCCGGAGACGTCATCCCGGGCGACGGGGATGTCGTGGAGGGCGTGGCCTCGGTCGACGAGTCCGCGATCACGGGTGAGTCCGCACCGGTCATCCGCGAGTCGGGCGGTGACCGCTCGGCGGTGACCGGCGGTACGAAGGTGCTCTCCGACCGCGTCGTCGTGAAGATCACCACCAAGCCGGGCGAGACCTTCATCGACCGGATGATCGCCCTGGTGGAGGGCGCCGCCCGGCAGAAGACCCCCAACGAGATCGCCCTGAACATCCTCCTGGCGTCCCTCACCGTCGTCTTCCTGCTCGCCGTCGTCACCCTGCAGCCCTTCGCGGTCTACGCCGGCGAGAAGCAGTCGCTGATCGTGCTGACCGCCCTCCTGGTCTGCCTGATCCCGACCACGATCGGGGCGCTGTTGTCCGCCATCGGGATCGCGGGCATGGACCGTCTGGTGCAGCGCAACGTCCTGGCGATGTCGGGGCGCGCCGTCGAGGCCGCCGGTGACGTCTCGACCCTGCTGCTCGACAAGACCGGCACCATCACCCTCGGCAACCGGCAGGCCGCCGACTTCCTCCCGGTGAGGGGCACCACGGAGGCCGAACTCGCGGACGCCGCCCAGCTCTCCTCCCTGGCCGACGAGACGCCCGAGGGACGGTCCGTCGTCGTGCTGGCCAAGGAGAAGTACGGGCTGCGTGAACGGCACCAGGGCGAGCTGTCGGCCGCGGAGTGGGTGGCGTTCACCGCGCAGACCCGTATGTCAGGTGTCGACCTCACCGAGAACGGCACCGCGCGCCGGATCCGCAAGGGTGCCTCGGGATCCGTGCTCGCCTGGGTCCGCGACCGAGGTGGTTCCATCGCCGAGGACGCCGGCCGGCTGACCGACGCGATCTCGGAGGCCGGCGGCACGCCGCTGCTGGTCGCCGTTGAGGACACGAGGGGTGCCCGGGTCCTGGGTGTCATCCACCTGAAGGACGTCGTCAAGGACGGGATGCGGGAGCGGTTCGACGAACTGCGCCGCATGGGCATCAAGACGATCATGATCACGGGTGACAACCCGCTGACCGCCAAGGCCATCGCCGAGGAGGCGGGCGTCGACGACTTCCTCGCCGAGGCCACCCCCGAGGACAAGATGGCCCTCATCAAGCGGGAACAGGCGGGCGGCAAGCTCGTCGCGATGACGGGAGACGGCACCAACGACGCACCCGCCCTCGCCCAGGCGGATGTCGGCGTGGCGATGAACACCGGCACCTCGGCCGCCAAGGAGGCCGGGAACATGGTCGACCTGGACTCCAACCCCACCAAACTCATCGAGATCGTCGAGATCGGCAAGCAGCTCCTCATCACCCGGGGCGCCCTGACCACCTTCTCCATCGCCAACGACGTCGCGAAGTACTTCGCGATCATCCCGGCCATGTTCACGGTGGCCTACCCGGGGCTCGACAAACTGAACATCATGGGGCTGGCGTCCCCGGAGTCCGCGATCCTGTCCGCGGTCATCTTCAACGCGCTGATCATCGTCGCGCTGGTGCCCCTCGCCCTGAAGGGCGTGCGCTACCGCCCCAGCAGTGCCGACTCCATGCTCCGGCGCAACCTCGGGATCTACGGACTCGGCGGCCTGATCGCCCCGTTCATCGGCATCAAGATCATCGACCTTCTCATCTCCCTCATCCCAGGAATCGGCTGACCTGCCATGAACAACTCCATAGGAAACTCTGCACGCGTGTTCGGGGCGGGGCTGCGCGCCCTGCTCGTCCTCACCTTGATCTGCGGCGTCGTCTATCCGCTCGTCGTGACCGGGGTCGCCCAGGGGCTCATGCCGGACCGCGCCAACGGCTCCGAGATCACGTCGAACGGCAAGGTCGTCGGCTCGGAGCTCATCGGTCAGCGCTACGACCTGCCGCTCGAGGAGGGCCAGGAAACCGCCGCCCCCGATCTCAAGTGGTTCCAGCCGCGCCCCTCCAACGGCCTCGGCACCAACAGCGTCAACACCCGGTACGAACTGATCCTCTCCGGTGCGACCAACCGCTCCGGAGACAACCAGGAACTCATCGACTGGGTCACCGACGCCAAGGCCGCGGTGGTCAAGGACAACTCCGTCCCCGGCCACCCCGTCCTCCCGTCCCAGGTGCCGGCCGACGCAGTCACGTCCTCGGGCTCCGGCCTCGACCCGGACATCTCGCCGGATTACGCACAGCTCCAGGTGCGCCGCGTGGCCGAGCGCAACGACCTCGACGCGGGACAGGTCGAGAAGCTGGTCGACCAGCACACCGAGGGCCGGACCCTCGGATTCATGGGAGAGCCGAGGGTCAACGTCCTCCAGCTCAACATCGCGCTCAAGGATCTCGTCGAGCAGTGACCGAGTTACAGCAGTGGGCGGGAGCCACGACCGGGAGCGCATGCCCCGGATGCCCGGTTCCCGCCCCGGCCCCCGGTCGCTCGGGCTCGCGTACGACAGGAAAGGCGGCACGCCGATGACCCGGGTGCTGGTGGTGGATGACGAACCACGGCTCGTCCGTGCCATCTCGATGAATCTGCGCGCCCGTGGATACGACGTGGAATCCGCACCCGACGGGAGCACCGCGCTGCGGCTCGCTGCCGAGCGGCCTCCTGACGCCGTCCTCCTGGACCTCGGGCTGCCGGACATGGACGGCATCGAGGTCCTGCCGGTGCTACGGCGATGGTCCCGGGCGCCGATCCTCGTCGTCTCCGCGCGCAGCGCGTCCCACGACAAGATCAGAGTGCTCGACGCGGGTGCCGACGACTACATCACCAAACCGTTCAGCATGGACGAACTCCTCGCCCGTCTGAGGGTCGCCACCCGGCGGACAGGGGCCGTTTCCTCTGCCGGTGGCACCGGGAACGTCACCACCGAGGGGTTCGTCCTCGACCTGGCCGCGAAGGAAGCCAGGCGTGACGGACACACCGTACGGCTCACCCCGACCGAGTGGCAGTTGGTGGAGATCCTGATCCGCAACAGCGGGAGGCTCGTCAGCCGGCGCCGGCTGCTGGATGAGGTGTGGGGGCCCGACCTCCGGACAGACAGCAACTACCTCCGCGTCTACATGGCCCAGTTGCGGCGCAAGCTCGAACCCGACCCCGCGCACCCCCGTCACTTCATCACCGCCCCTGGCATGGGATACCGCTTCGAGGCATGAGGGACCGGCATTGCGCCTCGAAGTCCCCTTTCCACTTCATTCGGCTTCAGAGAACGGGACCTGACGGAACCATGGGACACGGGAAGCTCCGGATCTACCCAGGTGCCGCACCGGGTGTGGGCAAGACCTACGCGATGCTCTCGGAGGCGCGCCGCCGGGCGGATCGGGGCACCGGCTGCGTGGTCGCCTTCGTGGAACACCACGAAGGCGACCACGCGCGGAAGTCGTGCTCCACGGTCTGGAACAGGTTCAGAGACGTGCGATGCGATACCGCTCCGGCGCCTTCACCGAGATGGAAGCCGATGCTGCCGTTCTGGAGCGCCGGCCATCAGTGGCCCGGGTGGACGAGCCGGCCCACACGGACGCGCCGGGCCGGCGGAACGCCAAGCGCCGGCAGGATGTGGAGGAGCTGCCCGAAGCCGGTGTCAACGTCAGCTCGACCGCCGATATCCAGCACCTGGAGTCACTCGGAGACGTCGTCGAGTCGATGACCGGCGTACGTCAGCGTGAGACCGTGCCCGACGAGGTGGTCCGCAGGGCCGATCAGATCGAACTGGTCGACATGTCTCCCCGGGCACTGCGCCGCCGCATGGCCCACGGCAACATCTACAAGCCCGACAAGCTCGACGCGGCCCTGTCCAACTACTTCCGCCCCGGCAACCTCACCGCCCTGCGCGAGCCGGCGCTCCTCCGGGTCGCCGGCCGTGTCGACGAATACCTCCAGCACTACCGCGGCGAACACGGCATCCGCACCACCTGGCAGGCCCGCGAACGCATCGTCGTCGGACCCACCGGCGGCCCCGAGGGCGCCACGCTCATCCGCCGGGCCGCGCGGCTCGCCGAAAAGGGAGCCGTCGGTGAAGTGCTCGCGGTGTACATCACCAGAAGCGATGATGTCTCACCTCCGCCTCGCCCAGGGGTCTCGCCGTCCAGCGCACTGTCGTCGACAACGCCGGCGGGACCACGACAGGCCGTCCGGCGGATTCGTCCTTCGGACACCACTTCCGAGTCGTTTCCTGCCCCCGTCGGAGCGCCGGCGCGGTCCTCCGAAACGGCTCTCGGCGCTTCCCTGACGTAGGAACCGGAGACCGATACGGACTCCTGACGGAAGTCAGGAAGCTGAGCGGTCCGCGCCCCGGCGGCTGTCGGCCACCACGCCCGTGGGCGGTCCGCCGGTTTCCCGGCTCCTGCTCTCACGACGCCTGCCCTGCGCAGCCTTGTGGAGCGTCGCGGTGGGCCGCCCCGTCGCATAGGTGACGTACTCCCGTTGCAGCCGGAATCCGGCGGTCCAGGCGAGGAGGCGACCGGGCCGGTCGTCACGTGAGCAGGAGAGCGTCGCGGTACGGCCTCGGGCATCGATGTCCTCGCACAGACCGGTCAGGCAGGCATGGGCCAGATGCTCCCACCTGCGGCCGGAGACCATGGCGCATGCGACGTGCTCGTACGCACTGCCGCGAAAGTACGTGCAGGCTACGGCGAAAATCCGGCCCCGCCGGATTGCGGCCAGCCGGATCCCGAAGCGGCGAGACCCGCCCGTCCGGCCCAACTGGCTTGGATCCAGGCCGTTTCGGGTCCGAGCGCGGCCAGAGCCCCGGCATCGGCGGGAACAAGCCGACGTACCGTCACACCGTGCATGGGACGCCGCGGCCGGGAAGACGCGAACACGAGGTGGGCGTACACCAACCGCTCCTCGGGCTCGATCGTTTCGAACGAGGCGCGCAGGACCGGGAGGAAGCGGGACGGCGCCTCCACACTGCTGTCGGCGAAGGGCGCGAGGGAGTCCTGGGCGAGCGCGTGGGGATCGCCGCGCAGGACCACCTGGCCGGCACAGCTCACGGCGACGACTTGTGGCTGGAGAACACTGTCCGCCCACCACCGGCCGACTCCGGTGCCGATGACGTGTTCGACGGGGGTGGCGGGACCCGCCGTCCCGGCGGGGAACGACCGGGACGGCGCGGAGTCGGCTCCGGGCTGAAGCTGGATCATGAGACCACCTGAATCTGATGCGGGCGCCCCTCACGGGCCGCGTGAAGGCGGCGCGCACTCCTCACGGGCCCGCGTGAGGCGGAGCGCACCTCTTCGCTTCGACGGGCGGAACGAGGGGGCGCGGCAGCCGCCGTTTCACAGCCCGATGTCGCGGCCGTTGATGTCGGCCAGGGATTCGCGGCGTATCAGGAGCCGCGCGCGGCCTTCGTGGACGGCGACCACCGGTGGGCGGCCGACCGCGTTGTAACTGGACGCCATGGAGAGGTGGTAGGCGCCGGCGACCGGAATGGCCACCAGGTCGCCCGGGTGGACGTCGCCCGGCATGAGCGCGTCCGCTGCGAGCACATCGCCCGCCTCGCAGTGCCGTCCGACCACGGTCGCCGAGCACGGCTCGGCCGTCGAGCGGCGGCCGATGAGCCGGGGTGCGTAGCGGGAACCGTACAGCGCGGGTCGCGGGTTGTCGCTCATTCCGCCGTCCACGGCCACGAAGAGACGGTCACCCGTCTTCTTTACCGCGAGCACCCGGTAGAGCGCGACACCCGCGGGCCCCACCACCGCGCGACCGGGCTCGACGGTCAGCCGGGGTGCCGGAATGCCGGCGGTGGCGCAGCTCGAGGCCAGTTCGCGGCGGATGCGTGCACCGAGGGACTCGATGTCGAGCGGAGTCTCCCCCGGCCGGTAGGCGACTCCGTGCCCGCCTCCGATGTCCAGCTCCGGCAGGACGATTCCGTGCTGTCGGCTGACCTGGGCGAGGAGCCCGACCATCCGTCGGAGCGCGGTCAGGTAGGGCTTGACCGTGCTGATCTGCGAACCGATGTGGCAGTGCAGTCCGACCAGTTCCAGGCGCGGTTGGTCGAGTATGCGGGCGATGGCGTGCTGGGCGCTCCCGTCGGTGAGGGGCAGCCCGAACTTCTGGTCGTCCGTGCCGGTACGGATCGCCGCGTGGCCGCCTGCGCTCACACCCGGGACCACGCGCGCCAGTACCTTCTGGCGGGCGCCGTCCGGGACGAGCGCGGAGAGCCGGGCGATCTCCCACGCGCTGTCGATGACGATCCTCCCGGCGCCCAGGCGCAGCGCCGCGCTCAGGTCGTCCGGGCTCTTGGCGTTGCCGTGCATCACGATGCGCTCGGGAGGGAAGCCGTTGGTGACGGCAAGCTCCAGCTCTCCTGCGGAGCAGACATCCAGCCCGAGGCCCTCCTCCCGCACCCAGTGCAGGAGGGCTCGGCACAGGAATGCCTTGGCCGCGTAGACGACGTCGGTGTCGGGGAAAGCCCGCACATAGCTGCGACAGCGGTCCCGTACCTCCCCTTCGTCCAGGAGGTAGACGGGGGTACCGAACCGCTCGGCCGCCTCGACGAGCGAAACGCCTCCCACCGCGACGTCGCCTCGGGATGCGAGGCGAGCCGAAGCGGGCCAGACGGACAGGCCTGCGGCGTTACCCGCCGCAACGGGGTCGTCGGCGTGCGACGTGGTCCGGGCCGACGCTCGGACCGCGGGTCCGGGCACTGTTGTGGTCATGGTGATCCCTCAGCCGGTCAGGAGATTGATGCAGGAGACAACGACTGCGCCGCGGTCGCGCGGAGCGGGCCGGCGAGGCGCGGATCCCTGGCCGCGAAGCGGGTGAGCCCGGCAGCGGATGCCGCAGTGGGCCCTGGGGCGGCGAGCAGCGGGTCGACGACGAGGTCGACGACTCCCAGAGGCGCGACGAGCGCGCGTACGGCCGGCTCGGAGAGCCGGATCCAGGTCTGCCGCCGTCCCAGGGCGTGGAGCAGCTGTAGCTCGTCGGTGAAGGCGACCGCAGTATGGATGCCGAGGGGAGTGCGGAAGAGACGGGCGCAGTAGCCCATGGGACCTCGGCGGACCGGGACGAACAATGCTCCGGCCCGGCTCGGTTGAAGGGGGTCCGGGTCCTCGGCGCATCGGTTGTCGTTCATGGCACTCCTCGTGGAGACGGGGATCCCCGGACCACTGGCGGCCGGGGTACACCGATCACGCTAAGCCCGCTCCCACCGGGTCGGCGGTGTCCGTTAGCGGACCCTTGACCCCGAACGCCCGACCTTTGACGCGCGATTGACGAGGCCCCTTCGCCCGGTCACACCCCCGGCGTGCCAAGCCGGGTCTGCCCCGCACCGCGTGGTTCGAGCGCACAGGCACGGTGCGGCCCTTCTCGCAGGGGGCCTGTCACGATGTGGGCCGGCTCCTGGACGGAGTGAATCCGGTCGGCGGTGAGCGGCGGGAGCCTGCGACGCGTCGCCAAGGCCCGGTGCGCCCTGTCTGTACCGCAGCAGGCGAGGCCGGGCGCTTCCCCACCGGGCGATCGCGCGCGGCACCGGCACCTCGGCGGACGGCCGTGGGGCGCGGGCTCGCCGATCAGAGACTTCCTGCCACACCGCGGCCGTGGACGGGATCGGCCGCGCAGGCGGTCGAACCGGTATCGCGCCCGGCTGAACGGACACCGATGACCCCGGCCGACGGCGTGTCCGTCCATGAGGTGTCCCGGCGGCCCGGACACCGCTCGATCAAGGTCACGTGGACCGGTACGGCCACCTCGCACGGGACGGTCAGGAGCGCTGCCGTCAGGTCGTCGAGGCGGCCGTAGGCCCCTACATGCTCAGGTCAGGCCGAGCGACCGCAGGACGCGGTGCTGAGCCGGTGTCGGGCTGACGGGCCAGTAGACGTAGCAGACCCCTCCCGTACCGCTTCTGACCTGCCCGTTCGCGTCGTAGCGCTTCGTGCGGAGCCAGATGTTCTCCCACTCACGCCGCTGGTAGACGCGGCGCACCGCGTCGTTGGACGGTGATGCGGGGTCATTGGCGATCACGTCGCCGTCGGCCGTGAAGCCGATGACCGTCATCAGGTGGCCTGACGTCCCGTAACCCGCGCCCGTCAGCTCGCCCTTGAGGAACGACTGTGACGTTATGACCGGGATGCCCGCTGCGATCAGCTGCTCGAGGTCGGTCAGCGATCCGAGCCGGGTGACCACGGCGCTCATGTCCTTGTACGTCGCGGCGTAGGCGGCGTTGAAGGGCCAGTTGCCGCAGCCTTCGTACTGGTAGTCGAAGGTGTAGCGGGCCGCGTGGCAGACCTGTGGGTCGGCGAGGCCCGGCTTGACCCAGGCCAGGTCCTCGGGGGTGGGCGTGCGACCCCAGTACTCGATGATCATCTGCGAGGAGGTGGGGCTGCACCAGGCCTCGCCCCCGTTGTCGTACTCCGGGTACTCCCCCACATGGACGTTCTGCGAGTAGCGGGGCACCGGCAGCTCGCGGGCGGCGCCGGGTGCGGTGGCGGGGACGGTGAAGCGGTCGGGGACGTCCGAGGCCATGGCGCCGACCCGGTGGACCGTGGGCGTGAGGCGGGTGCCGGGGGTCCGGTGGAGGGTGAGCCTCAGGCGGTAGGACACCAGCCGCAGCCCGCTCGCCGCGTCGTCCAGGGAGAAGGTGTCGGTCCAGACCGTGCTCCTGCCGTCGGTCTGGTCGTCCACCGAGGTACGGCGGATGTCATTGTCACCGGCGGCCCAGCGGCCCATCACGTACCAGGGAGTGTCCGTCCCGTCCGAGTAGTGGCCGCGCAGCTCGATCTGGATCCAGGTGCCCGGCGGGGTCCGGGCGTTCCAGGAGGCGATCACCTCGGTAGCGGGGACGGCCGAGCGGTGGACCGGGGAGGTCCAGGTCGCGTACTCCCAGGTGCTGGTCGTCCCGGTGTGCGGGTCGGTGTAGTCGGTACTGCCGGCGGGTGCGGAGATCACCAGGCCGGGCCGGCGGCCGGCGACCGCCCGGGCCCCGGCGGAGGTACCGCAGCGCCAGTCGGTGTACGTGGTCCAGAAATGGTTGTCCACGGGCGAGGCCGCGGGGGACGAGGAGGTGCGGGAGGGTGCGGCGCTCGCCGGGCCGGCGGAGGCCACGGCGCCCGCCCCGGCCGCTGCCGCGAGCGCGGCGGTGAGCACGGTCCTGCGTGAAGTCGGTCTGGTCATGGGCGAGACCCCCGGTCGATGAGCGGATTTGGGGCTACGGGTGCCGATCGTGCGCCAACTATCGCGGGTCTGTGCCGGGTCAGGCCAGTGATTCGGCCCGCGCCGCAGGAGCAATATTGGTCTGGTCCACTGATGTGACCTGCGCAGGGCCGGGATCGGGCCCACCGGGTCTCGTAGGCTGGAGGGATGAACGACCTGGCGGACCACGCGCGCCGGCTGCGCTCCTTGCCTCCGTCCTGCGGGCCGGTGCGGCTGATCGCGGTCGACGGCCACGCGGGGTCCGGCAAGAGCACCTTCGCCGGCCGTCTGGCCGCGGCGCTCGGCGACGCGCCCGTGCTGCACCTGGACGACCTGGCCACCCACGAGGAGCTCTTCGCCTGGACGGACAGGCTCATGGAACAGGTCCTGGAGCCGCTCTCCCGCGGCGAGACCGCGTACTACGCCCCGTACGACTGGACGGCCCGGCGCTTCGGGCCGCCGAGGACACTGGATCCGGCCCCCGTGATGCTGATCGAGGGCGTGGGGGCGGGCCGCACCGCGATGCGGCCCTTTCTCGCGGGCCTGTTGTGGATCGAGGGCGATCGCGAGGCGTCCTGGGAGCGGGGCAGAGACCGCGACGGCCCCGGACTCTCGGAGTTCTGGGACGGCTGGACCGCCGCGGAGCGGCGTCATTTCGCCGAGGACCCCTCGCTTCCCTTCACGGATGCGGTGATACGGCGGATGCGCACGGGGTACAGGTGGCTGAAAGGACCTCACCCGACTGCGGTGGCGAGCCAACTCATCACGGAAAGTGAAGGCTGAGCATCGCCATACCGCCGAGTGGAGAAAAGCCCCAAGGGCGTCCCAACTCCGCTTGACCGAGGGCCCGTACAGGTCTTACGTTCTCAATGTGCGGCTTTTCGGAGCCCCCATGGACGCGAAGCCCCCGGTTGTTCCCCCGTGACCGGGGGCTTCGTTCTGCCCTCCCGCCCCGGCAGGACCGGGCCCTCACTCACCCTGGGTCACCACCGCCGGAGCGCCGGTATCGCTCCTGACCGCTCACTCCCTGTGCAGGTACGATGCCTCTCGGGTGTGGTCAATTCCCGTCCTCGGCACGGTGATTAGGCGCGTCGCGCTGGGCATGCTGTGCGGGCGGGAAATTCTGGGGCACGGTTTGTGGGGGACCTGATGGACATCGGCACGCCGGGCATGCAGGCCCCGGCCGACCTTGCCTGGCTGCGCGGGGTGGACGCCTACACCATGGGCGCGTACCCGCAGGCCGAGGAGGAGTTCAGAACCGCGGTGCGCTTCGACCCGGGCATGGCGGACGGCTGGCTGGGCCTGCACGCACTGCGGATCGACACCACCACGGCGCTGTTGCGCATGTACCGCCACCGCGAGCGCTTCGGCGAACAGCGCACCCGGCATCGCCGGACGCTCAACTCGTGGTACTGGCTGGGCTGGTGGGTGCAGCCGGTGCTGGAGAGCCCGCGCGATCTGCTCCTTGCCCACGCCTCCCACTGGCTGGACGGCCGCCATGTGCCGGAGCTGGACCGGGCGCTGGCGGGTCTGCCACCGGTCGACGCCGATCCCCAGGTGCGCTTCCTGCACGCCTGCCGCTCCTATCTGGTCAAGGACTGGGAGCAGCTCGTACGCTCCACCGAGCAGCTCATCGACGACCCGCTGCTCGGCATCGAGGCAGGGCTCTTCGGCGGCATGGCGCGGGTGCGCCTGGAGATGTACGGGCAGGCTGAGCCCCTGCTGTCCGCCGCGCTGATGCGATGTCGCAGCGAGCAGCCGCAGCGCAAGGAGCTCCGCTACTGGCTGGCGCGCGCCCACGAGGGTACCGGCCGCAGTGCTGCGGCTCTCCCCCTGTACCGGGCGGTGCACCGCGTGGACCCGGCCTTCATGGACACCTCGGCCAGACTCGCGGCTATCTCCGAGGGGGACGGCTACGACGAGGCCGCGGACCTCGCCGCGGTCTCACTGGCCGGCGTCGGCTCTGACGGCACGGGTGTGGAGGGCCTGACGGACGGGGACCTGGCGCTCGGCACCGACCTGGTGGACGGCCGTGAGCCCAGGCCGGGCGGCGACCCGCAGACCCTGCCCGGTGCCGTGGCACCACCGGCGGTGCCCGTCGCCGGCGAGGCTCGGACGAAGCCCGGTGCGGCGAAGGCCGCCGTCTTCCCGGCGGGGCCGAGCGACCCGGTGATGCTTGCGGCGGCCTTGGCGGAGCTCGAGCGCATGGTCGGACTCGAACCCGTGAAACGCCAGGTCAAGGCCCTGTCCGCACAGCTGAACATGGCGCGTCTGCGCGCGGATCAGGGGCTGCCGGTGCAGCCGCCGAAGCGCCACTTCGTCTTCTCAGGTCCGTCCGGAACGGGCAAGACGACGGTCGCCCGCATCCTGGGCCGGGTGTTCTACGCGCTCGGGCTTCTCGGCGGCGACCATCTGGTGGAAGCCCAACGCTCGGACCTGGTGGGCGAGTTCCTCGGGCAGACCGCGGTGAAGGCCAACGAGCTGATCGATTCGGCACTCGGCGGGGTGCTGTTCGTGGACGAGGCGTACAGCCTCTCCAACTCGGGTTACAGCAAGGGCGACGCGTACGGCGACGAGGCCCTGCAGGTGCTTCTGAAGCGGGCCGAGGACAACAGGGACCACCTGGTCGTCATCCTCGCCGGCTATCCCGAGGGCATGGACCGGCTGCTCTCCACCAACCCCGGGCTCTCCTCACGCTTCACCACGCGCGTCGACTTCCCGAGCTACCGTCCCCTCGAACTCACCGCGATCGGCGGGGTGCTGGCCGCCGAGAACGGCGATGTCTGGGACGAGGAGTCCCACGACGAGCTGCGCAGCATCAGCGGCCACGTGGTCGACCAGGGCTGGATCGACGAGCTGGGCAACGGCCGGTTCCTGCGCACCCTGTACGAGAAGAGCTGCGCCTACCGCGATCTGCGGCTGTCCGGTTACGCCGTCGCGCCGACCCGGGACGATCTGGCCACCCTGCGGCTGCCGGATCTGATGCAGGCGTACGGCGAGGTGCTGTCGGGACGGGGTCCGGCGGACCGGGGGAAGCAGGGACCCGGAGCCCTGTGAGACGCCCGTCGGGCGGCCCCGGCAGGGCCGCCCGACGGCTGAGGAGATCACCCCGAGGGGGAACACTCACCCCGAGGTGAACACCCGGAGGAGATCACCCCAGGGGCGCCATCGCCTTCGGCGCCTCCACGGTGCGGCGGGGCACGGAGACCCGGTGGGCGGGGTCGCGGACCTCGCCCACGAGCATCTCCAGGACGTCCTCCATCGCGACCAGGCCGAGCACCTTGCCCGACCCGTCGGCGACCTGGGCGAGGTGGGTCGCGGCGCGGCGCATGACCGTCAGTGCGTCGTCCAGAGGGAGTTCGGCCCGTACGGTCGCCATCGGGCGCCAGATCTGCTGCGGGACGGCCCGGTCGCCGTCCTCCAGCTCCAGGACGTCCTTGACGTGCAGATAACCCATGAACGGGCCGCCGCCCTCCGCGCAGACGGGAAAGCGCGAATATCCGGTCCTCACGGTCAGCTCCTCCACGCGTCGCGGGGTGACCGAGGGGTCCACCGTCACCAGGGACGCCCGGTCCAGCAGCACATCGGTGACGGGCCGGCTGCCCAGCTCGAGGGCGTCCCCGAGGCGTTCCTGCGCCTCGGGTTCCAGGAGTCCGGCCAGTCCCGCGTCCTCCACGAGCCGGTTGAGCTGCTCGCTGGTGAAGACGGCCTCGACCTCGTCCTTCGGCTCGACCTTGAAGAGCCGCAGCACGAATGTGGCGCAGGCGCCCAGCGCGGAGGTCACGGGCCGGCAGAGCCTGGCGAAACCGACCAGGCCGGGGCTGAGCCACATCGCGGTCTTCTCGGGGGCGGCCATGGCCAGGTTCTTCGGGACCATCTCGCCGATGACGAGGTGGAGGAAGACCACGGAGACGAGCGCCACCGCGAAACCGAGCGGGTGGACGAGCCCTTCGGGCACGTGCGCCGCGTGGAAGACCGGCTCCAGGAGGTGCGCGACGGTCGGTTCCGCGACGGCTCCGAGCGTGAGGGAGCAGATGGTGATGCCGAACTGCGCGGCGGCCATCATCTGCGGCAGGTTCTCCAGGCCGTACAGGACCTGTCTGGCCCGGCTCGACCCCTCCGCCGCGAGGGGTTCGACCTGACTGCGCCGTACGGAGACGAGCGCGAACTCGGCTCCGACGAAGAAGCCGTTCGCCAGCACGAGGAGTCCGGCGAACACCAGCTGTACGAGGCTCATCGCACGGCCTCCAGCAGGTCCTGGGTGAGTCGTTCCGGCTGTTCCGCCGGAGGTGCGGGCAGGTCCGTCAGACGGACGAAGCGGACCTGCTCGGCCCGGTAGTGGCCGACCTGGCGGACGGAGATCCGCCAGCCCGGCAGTTCCGCCCGGTCACCGGGGGCGGGGATGCGCCCCAGCAGATCGGCGACCAGACCGGCCACGGTCTCGTAGGGCCCTTCGGGTACGTCGAGGCCTATCCGCCGCAGGGCCAGGACCCGGGTGCTGCCTTCCACGTCCCAGCCGGCCCGTCCGTCGTCGGCGACGACCGGCGCCAGCTCGGGACGGTCGGCGCCCTCCGCGTCGTGCTCGTCGCGGACCTCGCCGACGAGCTCCTCGATGATGTCCTCGAGCGTGACGACACCGGCGGTGCCGCCGTACTCGTCGACCACGACGGCTATCGGCTGCTCGCTGCGCAGCCGCTGGAGCAGTTGTTCGACGGGCAGGGTCTCCGGCACCAGGAGGGGCGCTACGGCGATCCGGCTCACCGGGGTGCGCAGCCGGTCCTCGGAGGGGACTCCCAGGGCGTTCTTGAGGTGGACCATGCCGACGACCTCGTCGATGCGGTCCCGGTAGACGGGGAAGCGCGAGAGGCCGGTGGCACGCGTGAGGTTGAGGACGTCCGCAGCCGTCGCCGACGCCTGCAGCGCGCTGACCTTCACCCGCGGGGTCATGACGTGCTGTGCGGTGAGACCGGCGAGGGAAAGGGTCCGCACGAAGAGATCGGCGGTGTCCTGCTCCAGGGTGCCGGCCTCGGCGGAGTGCCGGGCCAGGGAGACGAGTTCGCCCGGCGTCCTGGCGGAGGCGAGCTCAGCCGTCGGTTCTACGCCCAGCAGCCTGACCAGCCGGTTGGCCACGGCGTTCAGGCCGGTGATCACCGGCCGCAGGAGGGCGGAGAAGCGGTGCTGGGGCCCGGCGACGAACCGGGCGACCTGGAGCGGCCGGGAGACCGCCCAGTTCTTCGGCACGAGCTCGCCGATCACCATCTGGACGGCGGAGGCGAACAGCATGCCGATCACCACGCTCACCCCGGGAACGGCCCCGTGGGGCAGTCCGGCGGCGGTGAGGGGTCCGGCGAGCAACTGGGCGAGCGCCGGTTCGGCGAGCATTCCGACCACCAGCGAGGTGATGGTGATGCCGAGCTGGGTGCCGGAGAGCTGGAAGGAGAGTTCGCGCAGGGCGGCGACGACGGTACGGGCCCGGCGGTCGCCTTCGGCGGCGGCGCGTTCGGCGTCCGGCCGTTCCACCGTGACGAGCCCGAATTCGGCTGCCACGAAGAACCCGTTGGCGAGGATGAGAAGGAATGCCGCGAGAAGCAGCAACAGGGGGGTGGTCATGCCGCCGCCTCCGGGGAGAGGGCGGCGCAGGTACTACCGGACGATCCGTCCATTGCTGGAGGGAGTCACTCCTTGGGTCGCAGGAATATGCCCCGCGGGCCTCGAAGGCCTTCTGGTGCGGGGCGGGGCGCACCGGGTGCGCCACCGCTCCCAGAATAATCGGGATCGGGCCGGACGGGGCAGAGGGCTCAGCCGTTCTCCGTGGCCTCGTTCACTCCGCTGCCGTGGAATTCGGCGAGAGCGCGCAGTGTGCGGGCGTCGCTGATGGCCCGCTGTCTGGCGAGTCCGGGCTGGATGCCGAGCGCGGGCATGCTCGTTCCGTCACTGAGGTCGAGGAAGACCCACGGGTCACCGGCACGCAGGTTCACACGAAGGATCTCGGCCCAGGCAAGTCGGCGGGTACGTGTGATGTTGACGACCGTGACCCCGGTCTCGTCGGCGGTGATGCGGGGCCTGCTGAGCAGGGCGAGTACGCCGAAGAAGAGCAGGGCGACGAAGACGAAGCTGGTCCGCTCCCCCGGGCCGAGGTTCTCCAGTATCACCGCGACAGCGGTGATGACGACGAACGTCGCCGCCCCCACGGCCAGCAGGACCACTCGGGTGAGGGTGGGCCTGAAGGTGGCCGGGAGTGCGGGGAGTTCGGTCGGCCGGGGCGCGGGGGCGGACATGGCGGCGCTGTCGTCCTTAGGTGTGCTCGTGGACCGGCTGTCGGAGGCGGCGGGTGTGGACGGCCCGTCGGAGGCGGCGGGCGCGGACGGCCCGTCGGAGGCGGCGGGCGCGGACGGCCCGTCGGAGGGGGCGGGCGTGGACGGCCGTCAGAGGCGGCAGGCGTGGATGGCGGTCGTGAGGATGGCTCGCGCACCCAGCTCGTACAGGTCGTCCATGATCCGCTGGGCCTCCTTGGCGGCGACCATGGAGCGGACGGCGACCCAGCCCTCGTGGTGCAGCGGGGAGATGGTCGGCGACTCCAGGCCCGGGGTGAGCGCGACGGCGCGCTCCAGGTGCTCGACCCGGCAGTCGTAGTCCATCATCACGTAGCTGCGGGCCACCAGGACGCCCTGCAGGCGGCGCAGGAACTGCTGCACCTTGGGGTCCTCCGCGTCGGCGCCCTTGCGGCGGATCACGACGGCTTCGGAGGACATGATCGGCTCGCCGATGACCTCGAGTCCGGCGTTGCGCAGGCTGGTGCCGGTCTCGACGACGTCCGCGATGATCTGCGCGACCCCGAGCTCGATGGCGGTCTCGACCGCGCCGTCGAGGTGGACGACGGAGGCGTCGACGCCTTCCTCGGCGAGGTGCCTGGCCACGATCCCCTCGTAGGACGTGGCGATCGTCATGCCGTCGAAGTCCTTGGGGCCGGTGGCCGTGCCGGGCTTGGTGGCGTAGCGGAAGGTGGAGCGCGCGAAGCCGAGCTGGAGGATCTCCTCGGCCTCGGCCCCGGAGTCCAGCAGCAGGTCACGGCCGGTGATACCGATGTCGAGCCGGCCGGAACTGACGTAGATCGCGATGTCGCGCGGCCTCAGGTAGAAGAACTCGACCTCGTTCGTGGGGTCGACGAGGACCAGTTCCTTCGACTCCTTGCGCTGCCGGTAGCCGGCCTCATGGAGCATCGCCATCGCAGGCCCGGAGATTGCACCCTTGTTGGGGACGGCGATGCGCAGCATGAGGTCAGGTTTCCTTTGTGCGGAGGGAGTTCCGGGCGTACGGGGGTGGGTGCTCAGAGGTGGGCGTAGACGTCGTCGAGGGAGATCCCGCGGGCGACCATCATCACCTGGACGTGGTAGAGCAGCTGCGAGATCTCCTCGGCGGCGGCTTCCTTGCCCTCGTATTCGGCGGCCATCCAGACCTCGGCGGCCTCCTCGACGACCTTCTTGCCGATGGCATGCACACCCTTGTCCACCAGCTCGGCGGTGCGGGAGGTGGAGGGGTCGCCGTCGGCGGCCTTGCGCTGCAGCTCGGCGAAGAGCTCTTCGAAGGTTTTGTTGGCCATGATGGTCCTTAGAATACGGGGTCCCGGAACGCTGCTCAGCGCCAGGGTTCGCTGACGGTGCGCAGCGTGGCGGCGGTGGCCACGGCGGCGGTGACCGCTTCGTGACCCTTGTCCTCGTTGGAGCCCTCGAGTCCGGCCCGGTCCAGGGCCTGTTCCTCGTTGTCACAGGTGAGCACGCCGAAGCCGACGGGGACTCCGGTGTCGACCGTGACCTGGGTGAGACCGTTGGTCACGCCCTGGGACACGTATTCGAAGTGGGGGGTGCCGCCACGGATGATCACCCCGAGCGCGACGATCGCGTCGTAGCCACGGCCCGCGAGCACCTTGGCCACGACGGGGAGCTCGAAGCTGCCGGGGACCCGGAGCAGTGTCGGCTCGTCGATGCCCAGGTCACGCAGTGCGCGCAGGGCACCGTCGACGAGCCCGTCCATGACCTGCTCGTGCCACTGCGCAGCGATCACCGCCACCCGCAGGTCTCCGCAGTTGCGTACGGACAGTTCGGGTGCGCCCTTGCCGCTCATGTCTCTCCTGTGTGTTCATCGGTGCTTACTGGTTGCCGCAGGCCGAACGCGGCCCACTGGTCGCCTCGGGCCGCCTCGGCCCATCGGCTGCCGCGGGCCGAACGCGGCTGGCTGTTCGCCGCAGGCCGACGCGGCCTACTGGTTGCCGCAGGCCGACGCGGAGGCGTCGAGCCAGGGCAGGTCGTGGCCCATCCGGTCCCGCTTGGTCCGCAGGTACCGCAGATTGTGCTCACCGGCCTGCACGGGCATGGGCTCACGCCCGGTGACCTTGAGCCCGTACCGCACGAGCGCGGCTGTCTTGTCCGGGTTGTTGGTCATCAGACGCAGGCTGTGCACCCCGAGGTCCCGCAGGATCTGGGCACCCGCCGCGTAGTCCCGTGCGTCGGCGGGCAGTCCGAGTTCCAGATTGGCGTCGAGGGTGTCGGAGCCGCGCTCCTGAAGTTCGTACGCGCGCATCTTCGACAGCAGTCCGATGCCGCGGCCCTCGTGGCCGCGCAGGTAGACCACGACCCCGCGGCCCTCGGCCGTGACGCGTTCCATGGACGTGTGCAACTGCGGGCCGCAGTCACAGCGCTGGGACTGGAAGATGTCACCGGTCAGGCACTCGGAGTGGACCCGGACGAGGACGTCCCGGCCGTCGCCGATGTCACCGTGGACGAGTGCCACGTGTTCGACGCCGTCGACGACGGAGCGGTATCCGTAGGCGGTGAACGGACCGAAGGCCGTGGGCAGCCGGACCTCGGCCTCGCGGCGCACGGTGGGCTCCGAGCTGCGGCGGTAGGCGATCAGGTCCTCGATGGAGATGATCGTGAGGCCGTGCTTGCGGGCGAACGGGACGAGCTCGGGGAGCCGCAGCATCACTCCGTCCTCACCGGCGATCTCGACGATGGCGCCCGCGGGGCGCAGTCCGGCGAGCCTGGCGAGGTCGACGGCGGCCTCGGTGTGTCCGTTGCGGACGAGGACACCTCCGGCACGGGCGCGGAGCGGGAAGATGTGGCCGGGGCGTACGAAGTCGCCGGGACCCGCCTTGCCGCCCGCCAGCATCCGGAGCGTGGTCGCGCGGTCGGCCGCCGAGATGCCGGTGGTCACGCCGTGCGCGGCGGAGGCGTCCACGGAGACGGTGAAGGCCGTCTTCATCGACTCGGTGTTGTCCGTGACCATCTGCGGGAGTTCGAGGCGTTCCAGCTCGTCGTTCTCCATGGGCGCGCAGATCAGACCGCGGCACTCGCTCATCATGAAGGCGATGATCTCGGGGGTCGCCTTCTCCGCGGCGATGACGAGGTCGCCCTCGTTCTCCCGGTCCTCGTCGTCGACGACCACGACGGGCCGTCCGGCAGCGATGTCGCGGATCGCCTGCTCGACGGGGTCGAGCGAGAGGTCTTCGAGGGTGCGGTCGTGCAGCCAGGTGGGCTGGGCAGTCATGCCGTGGCTCCTTCCAGAGCGGGTGTCCGCGTACGCAGCCACCAGTCGCGCATGCCCCAGAGGACAAGCGCGCCGTAGACGACGTAGATGAGACCGGAGAAGGCGAGTCCGCTGTGGAAGTTGAGCGGTACGCCGACGAGGTCGACGAGCAGCCAGGCGAACCAGAACTCGACCATGCCGCGCGCCTGGGCGATCATCGCCACGAGGGTGCCGGCGAAAATATAGGCGTCCGCCCAGGGGCTCCAGGAGAGCGACGGGAAGGCGGTGAACAGCCCGCCGACCGCGAGCGTGCCGAGCACGGCGCCGCCCACCAGGTACCCGCGCTCACGCCAGGTCGCGAAGCGCACGGCGATGGAACCGTCCTGCGCCTGCTGCCTGCCTCGGGTCCACTGCTGCCAGCCCCAGACGGCGACTGCGATGACGATCAGCTGCTTGCCGACGCTGCCCGCCTGCTGCACGGAGACGTTGGCGGCGACCAGGACGACGCCGGACAGGAGCTGGGCGGGCCACGTCCACACGGAGCGGAGCCAGCCGAGGGCCAGGGCGATCAGACCGATCGTGTTGCCGATCATGTCCGACCAGATGATGTGCTGCCCGAAGGCGGTGAACGCCTCGGAGTTCAGCCAGTCGAGGGCGTTCACGCGACCGGCTCCCCGGCTTCCGGGGCGGAGCCGTGGGCGAGCAGCCGCTCGACGTACTTCGCGAGGACGTCCACCTCCAGGTTGACCGGGTCGCCCGGCTCCTTGATGCCGAGGGTGGTCAGCGCGAGGGTGGTGGGGATCAGGCTGATCGTGAAGAAGTCGGGTCCCGCGTCGACGACGGTCAGGCTCACGCCGTCGACGGTGATCGAGCCCTTCTCCACCACGTAGCGGGTCAGACCGGCGGGCAGGGAGACCGTGACGAGCTCCCAGTTCTCGGAGACCTTGCGCTCGACGATGTGGCCGGTGCCGTCCACGTGGCCCTGGACGATGTGGCCGCCGAGGCGTCCGCCGAGGGCCATCGGGCGCTCCAGGTTGACCCGGGAGCCGGGGGCCAGTGCACCGAGGCTGGAGCGGTCCAGCGTCTCGGCCATGACGTCGGCGGTGAACTCGTTCTCCCCGAGGTCCACGACGGTGAGGCAGACACCGTTGACCGCGATGGAGTCGCCGTGCTTGGCGCCCTCGGTCACTACGGGCCCGCGCAGTCGGAAACGGGAGGCGTCGTCGAGCTTCTCGACGGCTGTGACCTCACCCAGTTCTTCGACAATTCCGGTGAACACTCAGTTTCCCTTCCGAGCAGGAACGGGGACGGCGGTGATGCGCAGATCGGGGCCGATACGGACGGTCTCGGTCACATCGAGGCGCAACGCCTGGGAGATGGTGGAGATTCCGGCATCGGCGAGGGCGGCGGGGCCCGCGCCGAGGAGAACCGGTGCGAGGTAGCCGACGACGGTGTCGACCGCCCCCGCGGCGACGAAGGAGCCGGCCAGGACAGGGCCGCCTTCGAGGAGTACGGAGCGGATCCCCCGGCCGTGGAGGGCCGCGAGCAGTGCGTCGACATCCAGGCCCGGCCCGCCTGCGGCGCGCGGCAGGCGCAGCACGGCCTCCTCGGGGAGGTGACCGGCCTCGGCGTCGTCGGCGACCGCGACCAGGGTGGGCGCGGACCCGTCGAGGACCCGGGCCCCGGGCCGGACGGCGGTGGCGCCGGTGTCGACGACCACCCGGAGAGGCTGGGTGGCGCCCTCGATGCCACGTACGCCCAGCTGGGGGTCGTCGGCGCGGGCGGTACCGGAGCCGACCACCACGGCGTCGGCCTCGGCCCGCAGGCGGTGTACGTCGGCGCGGGCCTCGGGGGAGGTGATCCAGCGGCTGGTGGAGTCGGCGGCGGCGATCCGGCCGTCGAGGGTCGCCGCGTACTTCCAGAGGACGTACGGACGGCCGAGGCGGACCGAGGTGAGCCACGCGGTGTTCCCCGCCTCGGCCTCGTCGGCGAGGAGGCCCTGCTCCACCTGGACACCTGCGGCGCGCAGGGTCTCGGCACCGCCTGTGGCCTGCGGGTTCGGGTCGCTCACCGCGTACAGGACGCGGCGGACGCCGGCCTCGATCAGTGCCTGGGCACAGGGCCCGGTGCGTCCGGTGTGGTTACAGGGTTCGAGGGTGACGAACGCGGTGCCGCCACGGGCCCGTCCGCCGGCCGCGCGCAGGGCGTGGATCTCGGCGTGCGGCCCTCCGGCGCGCTGGTGGAAGCCCTCGCCGGCCTGCTCCCCGGCGGCGTCGAGGATGATGCATCCGACGACCGGGTTCGGGCTGGTGGCGCCGAGTCCGCGGGCTGCGAGCGTGATCGCACGCCGCATGGCGGCTCTTTCGGCTGCGGTTGCCACCGGGTCCTCCTGCCTCTTCGGGCACGGACTCCGGGGCCTGTCGATGACGACAGATGAAGCGGAACGCAACAGGAGAACGCCGGAGACCGAGGACAGGATGTGGTGGTCCCGGGATCTCCCGGACACATCCGCCTACGGCGGCGTACCTGTGACGGCCCGCCGCGCACTGCCTCCCATCCGGACTTTCACCGTCGGTCCAGGAATCTCACCTGGTCAACCGGCCGCTGGATGCGGACGGGTCGCGGACTATAACCGCCGGTTCGGAATTACACCGACCCCGGAGTGCGCTGCTGCTGGTACAGAACACATTCTGCCACGGCGCGCACTGGTCCATACGGGTGCCCTCTGTGGGACAGCTCACAGACGGCCACCGAGTCCCTCACGGAGCGTCACGCCCCCGGGGTGAACAGCGCGTCCTGGGCAGCCTCCCGGGCGGCGAACAGCCCGCCGCGCAGGACCGCGCCGCCGCCCAGCGTCCCTGCCCTGACCTCCGTACGCAGCGGTGACATCCGGGCCAGTCGCTCCTCCACCCGCGCGGCAAGGACGTCGCCGCCGGCGCGGCCGACCTCGCCCGCCAGGACCAGGCAGCCGGGGTCCAGGACGGAGACGACGGAGGCGGCTCCGAGCGCCAGGCGGTCGGCCAGTCCGGACAGAAAGGCCTCACCGGCCTCGTCACCGGCCCGCAGTGCGGCGCGGACGGCGAAGGCCGCCGCCGGGTCCTGCTCCTGCGCTCCGCCGTCCGAGGTGTCCGACGTCCCGATGCCATGCCGCGCCGCCAGCTCGCAGACGGCGGCCGAGCCGACCAGGGAGTGGAATCCCCCCTCGCAGTTGACCGACGAGGGGACCCCGGAGGTTCCTGGCACCGGCAGGAACCCGATCTCCCCGGCTCCGCCCGACGCGCCGCGCCGCAACTTCCCGTCGAGCATGACGGCGGCGCCGATGCCGTGGCCGAGCCAGAGCAGCACGAAGGTGTCGCGGTCCTGGGCCGCACCGATGCGGTGCTCGGCGACGGCGGCGAGGTTGGTCTCGTTCTCTACGAGGACGGTGGCGGACAGTCTCTGCTGGAGTTCCCTGACCAGACCCCCGTGCCAGGCGGGGAGGCCCGCGGTGTTCCTGAGCTCGCCGGTGACCGGGTCGATCAGGCCGGGGGCGCCGATGCCGACGCTGTGCAACGGAGCCGTCCCCGCGGTGCGGGCGGTGCGCTCCAGCATCCCCACGGCACGCTCGACGGCGAACCGCGTGCCGGTGTCGCTGCCGATGGGCAGGGTCGCCTCGGCGAGGGTGACGCCGAGGAGGTCCGCGACGGCCACGGCGACGCTGTCCGTCCGTACGTCGAGGGCGGCCAGGTGGACGCGGTCGGCGACGATCCCGTACAGCCGGGCGTTGGGGCCCCGGCGGTCCGAACCGCTCTCCCCGACCACCCGGACCAGGCCGGCGTCCTGCAGGCGGTCCACCAGATCGGCGACCGTGGGGCGGGACAGGCCGGTCAGGCTCTTCAGCTGAGTGGCCGTCAGCGGGCCGTCCTGCTGGAGGAGTCGCAGGGCGAGCCGGTCGTTGATGGCCCGGGCGGTGCTCGGGGATGCGGGCATGCCGGAATCCTTCCAGACCTCTGACGGTCCGCCGCCACAGGGGGTTATTTATCAGGCAGGGTTCCTGATAGTTTACGGCCCGCACCGCACGACAGGCGCCGGGGGCACCGGTCTGCCGCAATTCATCAGGGGAGGGCACGGCGTATGACGAAGGACTCGACTGTCCCGGTCTTCGGCACGGAGCAGATCAGGCGGGCCAGATACGCGGTCGCCGCGGTCTTCGCCGTGCACGGTGCGGTCACCGGCAGTTTCGCGACCCGGGTGCCGTGGATCCAGGACCACGCCTCGGTGAGCGCGGGGCAGCTCGGACTCGCGCTCGCCTTCCCCGCCATCGGCGCCTCGCTCGCCATGCCACTGGCCGGCAGCGTCAGTCACCGTTACGGGGCCCGGACGGCCCTGCGCGGACTGCTGGCGCTCTGGACGCTGGCGCTGATCCTGCCGGCCATGGCCCCCAATCTGCTGACGCTCTGCCTCGCACTGTTCGTGTACGGGGCGACGGCGGGGATGTCGGACGTGGCGATGAACGCGCTCGGCGTCGAGGTGGAGAACCGGCTCGACAAGTCGATCATGTCCGGCCTGCACGGCATGTGGAGTGTGGGTGCCCTGATCGGTTCGGCGGCAGGCACGGTCGCGGCGCACATCGGGGCCGACGCCCGGCTGCACCACACCCTCGCCGCACTGGTGCTGACGGCGCTCGGCCTGGCCGCCTGCCAGGGCGTCCTGGACCTGCGCGGCGAGGCCGACGAGGAGCCGCCGCCGCGCTTCACCCTGCCGCCGAAGTCCGCACTGGTCATCGGAGCCGTGGGCTTCTGCGCGGTGTTCGCCGAGGGGGCCAGCATGGACTGGTCGGCGGTCTACCTCCGGGACGTCATGGGCAGTTCGGCCGGGCTCGCCGCGGCGTCCACCACGGCCTTCGCCCTCATGATGGCCATCGCCCGGCTCGCCGGCGACAAGGTGGTCGACCGTTTCGGCGCGGTGCGGACCGTACGTGTGGGAGGCGTCCTGGCCACCGTCGGCGGACTGCTCGTGATCCTGTCGCCCGGCCCGGCCCTGGCACTCTGCGGGTTCGGGCTGCTGGGCCTCGGTGTGGCGGTCGTCGTCCCGCTGGCGTTCGCCGCGGCCGGACGCAGTGGCACGAACCCGAGCCGGGCCATCGCGGGCGTCGCCACCATCACGTACACCTCCGGGCTCATCGCCCCGTCCGCGATCGGCTCGCTGGCGGAGGCCACCTCGCTGCTCACGTCGTTCGGCCTGGTGACGGTGCTGGCGTTCGGGCTGGTCCTGGGCGCGGGGGTGCTGCGGGCGGGCGACCGCAAGGTCGCGGAGGGCAGCACGCCGCAGCCTGCGCCCACCCGGAGCCCGGCGGGAAGCTGACGCCCGGCGGCGGCGCGGAGGAGCGGCACGGAACAGCAGATTCCGCATGCCGCGGGGTCGAGGGCGAGGCCTCCGGCCCGCGGCACTAACATGGCTCTGTTCTTTTCCGCGGGTGGGACCCCCAGGGCGCACCGCACACACCAATCAGGGAGCGACCATGGGCCTCGGCGTGCGCTGGACCTTGCACGGCGACGGGAAGACCCCCGCACCGGGGGCCGTGGTGCGCCCGGACGAGCGGCTCTCCTGGCCCCGTACCTTCGGCCTGGGCGCCCAGCACGTGGTGGCCATGTTCGGAGCGTCGTTCGTCGCGCCCGTCCTGATGGGTCTCGACCCGAACCTCGCGATCATGATGTCCGGCGTCGCCACCGCCATCTTCCTGCTCGCCACGAAGGGCAGGGTGCCCAGCTACCTGGGGTGCTCGCTCTCCTTCGTGGGCGTGGCCGCCACGATCCGGGCCAGTGGCGGCAGCAGTGCCACCGTCACGGGCGCGGTGCTGGTCGTCGGTGCCGTGCTGTTCCTGGTGGGCCTCATGGTGCAGCGGTTCGGCGCGCGGATCATCCACGCGGCGATGCCTCCCGTGGTGACCGGTGCCGTCGTGATGCTCATCGGTTTCAACCTGGCGCCCGTCACCGCCTCGACGTACTGGCCCCAGGACCAGTGGACGGCCCTCCTGGTGATGCTGTTCACCGGCCTGGCCGTGGTCTGCCTGCGCGGGTTCTTCTCCCGTATCGCGATCTTCCTCGGGCTAGTCTTCGGGTACGTCCTGTCGTGGGTGCTCGACCTGGTCTTCGGGAAGATCCATTCACCGGCCGGCGGCGCCGAGGCGGTCGACCACTGGCGGCTGGACCTGTCGGCCGTGGCGGACGCCGACTGGATCGGGCTGCCGTCCTTCCACGCCCCGAGCTTCGAGTGGTCCGCGATCCTGGTCGCGCTGCCGGTCGTCATCGCCCTGATCGCCGAGAACGCCGGGCACGTGAAGGCCGTCGGCGAGATGACCGGCGACTCCCTCGACGACAAGCTCGGCACCGCCATCGCCGCGGACGGCGCCGCCTCGATGCTGTCCACGGCCGTCGGGGGCCCGCCCAACACCACGTACTCCGAGAACATCGGGGTGATGGCGGCGACCCGGGTCTACTCCACCGCCGCCTACTGGGCTGCGGCCTGCTTCGCACTGCTCTTCGGCCTGTGCCCCAAGTTCGGTGCTGTCGTGGCCGCGATCCCAGGCGGCGTGCTCGGCGGTATCACCGTCATCCTGTACGGCATGATCGGCCTGCTGGGCGCCCAGATCTGGCTGAACGCCAAGGTCGACCTGCGCAATCCCCTCAATCTCGTACCCGCCGCCGCGGGCATCATCATCGGCGTCGGTGGTGTCAGCCTGAAGATCACCGACAACTTCGAGCTGAGCGGGATCGCCCTCGGCACGCTCGTCGTGATCACCGGCTATCACGCGCTGCGGGCGTTCGCCCCCGCGCACCTCAAGACCCAGGAGCCCCTGCTGGACTCCGGCACGTCCCAGTACGACGAGAAGCCGCCGGCCGGGAAGTCCTGACCCCGGCGGCCGCTCAGCCCGTGGCCAGCTCGTAGGCGTAGTCCGGGGTGAACGAACCGGCCGAGCCCTTGCAGCCGTCGGACTCCCCCGGCAGCTTCACCCACAGGTACGCGTCGATCCCGGCCAGGCCGGTGTCCGTCGCCGGGGTCCTGCCGAGCGCCCGGCCCGCCGGGTCGCACCACTCGCCGGCCCTCGGCGCCCCGTTGCCGTTGCGGCTCGTGTCGATGACGGCGCCCAGGCCGGGCGGACCGCCGAGCGCGGCGAGCACCCGCCGGGCGTACGCGGCCTCGTCGGCCGTGCGGTGGAAGTTGGACACGTTGGTGAAGATGCCGTCGCCACTCGTCGCGGCACCCGCCTCGCGGAGCGCCGCGGCCTGTTTCGCGGCGGTGTGCCAGCCGGAGTGCCCGCCGTCGAAGTAGACCCTGGCCAGCGGGTTCGCGGCCCGCAGGGTCCGGCCGGCCCGAGCAAGGGACGCGAAGCGGTCGGTCCGCTCTCCGGTGGAGAGGCAGTCGGACAGGGCGACCGCGTCCGGTTCCAGGATCACGATGACCGGTCCCTCGCCGAGTCCCGCGGCGAAGTCCTCCATCCAGGCGTCGTAAGCGTCCAGGCCGGGCGCCCCTCCCTCGGAGGCCCCGCCGCAGTCCCGGTCGGGAATCGCGTACGGCACGAGGACGGGTGTGCGGCCGGCGGCTGCCGCGGCGGCCGTCACGTCCCGCACCTGGCGGGTCACGGTGCCCGGGTTGTATGCCGGGAACCAGACCGCGGCCGGCTGCGCCGCGATCCTGGACTCGATCAGTGGCCGGCGCGGATCGTCCCGGTGGGCTCCGACCCAGTCCAGGACCTGGGACCGCGGATGGCGGTAGAGATCGTCGGACTGCGTGGCGGGCCGCGAGGGGCGCTTCGGCGACACGGCCGGCGCCGGGCTCCTGCGCACTGTCCGGGTGGCGCTCGGGGACGGCGAGGCCGTCGCGGATGCCGAGGGTGACACGGACGGGGTGGGCACCGCGGGCAGCTGTTCCAGCACCGGCGACGCGGTCGTGTCCGGCCGCGCGGTCGTGCGCTCGCCGTCCCCCGCGGCGGCTGTCAGACCCGTCGCAGCACCGGCCACCACGACGGCCGACGCCAGAGCCGCCATGGTGTGACGGCGGGCGGCGCGTCTCCTGCGCCGCACCTCGGTCCTGCCTTCTTCCCGTACGCCCGACACCCCTCGTCCCCTCCCCCGGCGCCCGGTGTTCGTCCGTTCCGATGAAGTCTCCGGCCCGTCGGCGCCGTGGCGAGCCTATGGCTGGGACGCTGCCCGCATGGACCGGATCGAGCAGTTCGCACTTCCGGCCGGCGCTGCCGGCACGGTGACCGATGTCGGCACGGTGATCGAGCGGATGCAGGCATTCCGCTCCGACTGGCCGCCCGGGGACGGCGTAGCGGTCTTCAACCAGGTCTATCTGACGGTCACGGAGGCCATCGGCCGTCACATCGCGGGCGGGGCGTTCCCGGACCGGGAAGCCGTGTCCACGCTGGACGTGCGGTTCGCCGAGCGCTATCTGGCGGCGGTCGACACGGCCGTCTCGGGCGGCCGTCCGCCCGAGTGCTGGCGCCCTCTGTTCCAGTTCCGCCGTCATCCGGGCGTACGCCCGCTGCAGTTCGCACTGGCCGGTGTCAACGCGCACATCGGGCACGATCTCGCGCTGGCGGCCGTGGACGCCTGCCGTACGCTCGGCTGCGCTCCGGCGGACCTGAAGGAGGAGTTCGACCGGGTGGGCGATCTCCTCGTGATGCTGGAGGAGCGGATCCGCGAAGATCTGATGCCCGGTCCCGATCTGCTGGAGATCGCCGATCCTCTCGTCCATCTCGCGGGCTCCTGGAGCCTGGACCGGGCCCGCGACGCGTCATGGTCGGCGGCCCGGATGCTGTGGCAGCTTCGTGGAGTGCCGCCTCTGGCCGAGGAGTTCAGGGCACGGATGGATTCCGGGGCCGGGATGGTGGGGCGCTTCCTGCTCACTCCGTGCCGTTGAGGCGACGCGCCGCACGCAGCCCTCAGCTCACCCCTCCGGGAGCTCGACCGGTGCGATCTCGTCGAAGACGTCGCCCGGACCGGGGTTGGCCGGGTCTGTGCTGCCGCCGAACTGCGCCATCACACCCCATACGGCGTTCAGCGCGGTCTGCACCGCCCCCTCCGCCCAGCCCGCCGTCCACGAGATGTCGTCGCCCGCGAGGAACAGGCCGCGCTTGTCGGCGGGCAGCCGGTCCTGCATGAAGTGGGTGAACAGACGTCGCTGGTAGCGGTAGTGGCCGGGCAGGTTGGCCTTGAACGCTCCCATGAAGTACGGCTCGTTCTCCCAGGAGACGGTGACCGGGTTGCCGATGACGTGCTTGCGGATGTCGACGCCCGGATAGATCTCGCCGAGCGACTTGAGCATGACGTCCATGCGCTCCTTCGGTGAGAGGGGCAGCCACTTCAGGCTGTCGTCGCACCAGGTGTAGGAGAGACAGATGACGGCCGGCTTGTCGGGCCCGTCGTCGAGCAGGTACGTCCCGCGGGTCATCCGGTCCGTGAGCGTCATGGACATCGTGTCGCGGCCGGTGGTCTCGTCCTTGTCCAGCCAGAACGGCCGGTCGACCGGCACGAACAGCTTGGACGACTCCATGTAGTGGGTGCGCTCCATCGCCGTCCAGTGGTCGATCGGGAAGAGCGCGTCGTCGCAGGCGATCTTGGAGAGCAGCAGCCAGGACTGACCGGTGAAGACCGCGGCCCCGTAGGTGCGGATGTCCCCGGTGGCGTCGGTGACGGTGATCCGGTTGCCGGCGGTGCGGTCGAGCCGCGTCACGGCCGTGCGCGGCTCCCCGCCGTGCAGGGAGGACAGCGACGTGCCGAGCGGCCAGTGCGTGATCTTCTGCGGCTCACGGTCCCAGAGGCGCAGCGGCAGCTGCTGGCTGCCGCCGACGATCCCCCGGTGGTGGTCGTCGGCCTCGGTGTAGACGACGCGGAGGATCTCCAGGATCGAGTTGGGGAAGTCGGTGTCCCAGCCGCCGGTGCCGAAGCCGACCTGGCCGAAGATCTCGCGGTGCCGGAAGGAGGCGAAGGCCTCGGAGCCGCAGAGGAAGCCGTAGAAGGTCTGGTCGTCGAGCTTCTCGACGAGCTTCGCCCAGATCTCACGGATGCGCGGCACGTCTCGCTCGCGCATCGCGCGGTTCATGCCGGAGAAGTCCGCGCCCTCCTCCAGGCAGGAGTTCCAGGCGTCCATCACCTCGCGGTACACCTGCGGCAGGTCGTCGATGGTCCGCGCGTAGTGGGACTCCCCCTTGAGGTCGACGACGGTCGACGGGGTGGCCGGGGAGAGGGGGTTGGGGAACGGCTCGGTCTCCAGGCCCACCAGGTCGATGTAGTGCTGGAGCGCCGTGGACGAGGGCGGGAAGCGCATGGCGCCCATCTCGGCGGTCAGCGAGGGGTCGCAGCCCTCGAAGCCGACCGTGCGCAGCCGGCCGCCTATGCGGTCCGCCTCGTAGACGACGGGCTTCAGACCCATCTTCATGAGTTCGTACGCGGCGATGATGCCGGAGAGCCCGCCGCCGATGACGGCGACCTCGGTCCCGTGTCCGGTGGCCGGTATCTGCCCGAGGCCTGCCGGGTGGGCGAGGTAGTCGTCGTAGGCGTACGGGAAGTCCGGCCCGAACATGGTGATCGGCGGCTGCGCTTCGGTGTGCTGGACGGCGTTGGGCACGGTGGACGTCATGGGGGTACGGACTCCTGGCGGGAAGTGAGCGACGGGGGCGAGGGCTCAGACGAGGGAGCCGTACAGACCGGGAACACGGTCGTCGAGATACGGGTTGGCGGCACGGGAGGCGGCGAGCAGAGCGGGGTCGACATCGCCGAGGAGCAGTTCCTCCCCGCGCCCGGCGCGGGCCCGGACCGTACCGTCGGGGCCGGCCAGGCAGCTCAGCCCGGTGAAATCGAACTCGCCTTCCCTGCCGGTCCTGTTGACGTACGCGATGTAGAGCTGGCTCTCGAACGCCCGGACCGGCACGACGGCTTCGGCGACGAATGTGAAGGGGTGCATCAGCGCGGTGGGGACGAGCAGCAGCTCCGTCCCGGCCAGGGCGTGCGCGCGTACGTTCTCGGGGAACTCGACGTCGTAGCAGATCAGCATCCCGACCCTTACGCCGTCCAGGTCGGCCTGCACCACGGGGCGCTCACCGGGCGTGAACCACTCCTCCTCGAAGCTGCCGAAGAGATGTGTCTTGCGGTAGTTGGCGAGCGGCGCCCCGTCGGGTCCGATGAGCTGTGCCGCGTTGAAGACCGCCTCGCCGGTCCGCTCCGGGTAGCCGTAGTGGACGGCGAGTCCGTGGCGCACGCAGATGTCGGCGATCGCCTGCGCGGCGGGCCCGTCCGCGGGCTCGGCGAGCTCGGGGACGGAGTCGCCGATGGCGTAACCGGTGAGGAACAGCTCCGGACAGACCAGCAGCCGGGCACCCGCGGAGGCGGCCCGCGCCGCGGCCTCGTCGAGCGTGGCGAGGTTGCCGGCCACGGAGCCGGCTCGTCCGGAGCTCTGGAGCAGGGCGGTGCGCAACGGCGGCATGGCTGACCTCGGGCGGGACGGGCGGGGTGGGGAGACGTATCGAAGGTACGGTGCGGGGATCGCGGCCGACAAGGCGCGATTGTTGCGCGTGCACCGTCGATCCGTTGCGTTGCTGCCCGCCGGGGCGGCGATTCGTTGCGTGGGGCGTTCCCGCAGGTCAGGCGAGTGATCTCCGTCTCGCCTGGGAGTCCCCCGGAGGGCCCGGGACCCCCCTGTTCCGGCCGGCCCCCTGCCCGCCCGTCGCCCGTACGGTGGTCAGGCCGGCGGGGCCGGCGAGTACCGGCGAAGCAGCGGGGAGAGCACGAGCACCGACTTGGTCCGCTCGACGTACGGCTCGCCGGCGATCCGCTCCAGCACCTGCTCGAAGTGCCGCATGTCGGCGGCGAAGACCTGCACGATCGCGTCGGCGTCGCCCGTCACCGTGGACGCGGACGCGATCTCCGGATACGCGGAGAGGCCCCGCTTGATGGCTTCGGGGGCGGTGTTGCGGCTGCAGTAGATCTCGATGAACCCCTCGGTCTCCCAGCCGAGCGCCGCCGGGTCGACCCGCACGGTGAAGCCCGTGATGGCGCCCTCGGCGCGCAGCCGGTCCACACGGCGTTTCACCGCGGGGGCGGAGAGGCCGATGAGGGCACCGATGTCCGCGTAGGAGCGGCGGGCGTCTTCGGCGAGGGCGTGGACGATGCGTTCGTCGAGGTCGTTCAGGCGCACTTCGGGTGGGTCACTTCTCTGCGGCGGAGGAATCCGGGGGCGGCACGGGCCGCCCCCGAAGTAGACCACGGGCGCCCCGTGCGGGGCGCGCTCACCGCGGGGAGCCGCGAGGAGCCGCGGGTCAGAAGGGGAACTGCGAGCGGCCGTGCTGGACCGAGATCCACTTCTGCGTGGTGAAGGCCTCCAGCATCGACTCGCCGTTCAGCCGTCCGAGGCCCGAGTTCTTCTCGCCGCCGAAGGGAACGATGGGCTCGTCGTGGACCGTGCCGTCATTGATGTGGATCATGCCGGTGCGGATCCGCTGCCCCACCCGTACACCGCGCTCGATGTTCCCGGTGTGGACCGCGCCGCTCAGTCCGTAGGGGGTGTCGTTGGCGATCCGTACGGCCTCGTCCTCACCGTCGAAGGGGACCAGCAGGGCGACCGGCCCGAATATCTCCTGCCGCAGCACGGGGGAATCGTCGGCGAGGCCGGTCAGCACGGAGGGGCTCACGACATTGCCTTCGGCCCGTCCGTGCAGCAGTGCCGTGGCCCCCGCCTCCACGGTCTCGTCGACGAGCTTGGTCACCGCGTCGGCCTGCGAGGAGCTGATCAGCGGGCCGATGTGGGTCGCGGGGTCGGCCGGGTCGCCGACGCGCAGGGAGGCGACCTTGGCGACGAACTTCTCGGTGAACTCCTGCTCGACGGACCGGTCCACCAGGATGCGGTTGGCCGCCATGCAGACCTGGCCCTGGTGGATGTAGCGGCTGAACACGGCCGCGTCGACGGCGTAGTCGACGTCGGCGTCGTCCAGGACGATCAGCGCGCTGTTGCCGCCCAGTTCGAGCACGGCGCGCTTGAGGTTGGCCGCGCAGACCTTCGCGACGTGGCGGCCGATCCGGTCCGAGCCGGTGAAGGAGATCACCTGCGGGACGGGGTGCTCCAGCAGGCTGTCCCCGATCTCGGCGATGTCGGTGACCACGACGTTCAGCAGCCCGGCGGGCAGCCCTGCCTCCTCGAACACCTTGGCGATCAGCGTGCCGCCGCAGACGGGGGTGTTCTGATGCGGCTTGAGGACGACGGCGTTGCCGAGGGCCAGCGCGGGTGCGACCGACTTGAGCGACAGCAGGAAGGGGAAGTTGAAGGGGCTGATGACGCCCACGACGCCCACGGGCAGCCGGTAGACGCGGTTCTCCTTGCCCTCGGTCGGCGAGGGGAGTATCTGCCCGGTGGACCTCAGGGTGAGCTGGACCGCCTCGCGCAGGAACTCCTTGGCCAGGTGCAGCTCGAAGCCCGCCTTCAGCCGGGTGCCGCCGAGCTCCGCGACGATGGCCTCGCTGATCTCGGCCTCGCGCTCCTCGACGACGCGCAGCGCCTTCTCCAGCACGGCCCGTCTGGCGTACGGGTTCGTGTCCGCCCACTCCGGCTGCGCCCGCTCGGCGGCCCGGTAGGCCTGGTCGACCTCGCCGGCCGTCGCAACGGTGACGGAGGCGAGCTTCTCCCCGCTGTACGGGTTGAAGTCGATGATGTCCCAGGACCCCTTCCCCGGCCTCCACTCACCGTCGATGTACTGCTGGGCCAGGTCGGTGAAGAAGGAGGACATGAGATCCCTTACCGCAGAGGGGCGGGCAGCTGATAGCGGCTCATATTACTTATCCTTCAACCAAGTTGAAGGGGATACGGGAGTGCCCCATGTGAAGACGATCCACCGTCGTCGGGCTCGGGCGCACATGAAAAAGGGTGCCCCTCCTGGCGCGAACGCCGGGGAGGGGCACCCTTCGAGCAGGGCCGCACGGGCCTCGGAATCAACTCCAGCTGGCGTGGAGGGGCTTGCCCTCCGCGTAACCGGCGGCGCTCTGCACACCCACGATCGCCTTCTCGGCGAACTCCTCCAGTGAGGACGCACCCGCGTAGGTGCAGGAGGAACGGACACCGGCGATGATCGAGTCGACCAGGTCCTCCACACCGGGGCGGGTGGGGTCGAGGAACATCCGCGACGTGGAGATGCCCTCCTCGAACAGCGCCTTGCGGGCCCGGTCGTAGGAGGACTCCTCCGAGGTGCGGTTCTTGACCGCGCGCGCCGAGGCCATCCCGAACGACTCCTTGTAGTACCGCCCGTCGGCGGACTGCTGGAGGTCGCCGGGCGACTCGTACGTACCGGCGAACCAGGAGCCGATCATGACGTTGGACGCGCCGGCGGCCAGCGCCATCGCCACGTCGCGCGGGTGCCGGACACCGCCGTCGGCCCAGACGTGCTTGCCGTGCTTCCTCGCCTCGGCGGCACATTCCAGTACGGCGGAGAACTGCGGCCTGCCGACGCCGGTCATCATCCGGGTCGTGCACATGGCGCCGGGCCCCACACCGACCTTGATGATGTCGGCGCCCGCCTCGATGAGGTCGCGCACGCCCTCGGCCGACACGACGTTGCCCGCGACGACCGGTACGGCCGGGTCGAGCGCCCGGACGGCGGCGACCGCGCTGATCATGGATTCCTGGTGGCCGTGCGCCGTGTCCACCACGAGCGTGTCGACGCCCGCGTCGAGGAGCTGCTTGGCCTTGCCCGCCACGTCGCCGTTGATACCGACGGCCGCCGCGATCCGCAGCTTGCCCTCCGCGTCCGTCGCGGGGGTGTAGAGCGTCGCGCGCAGCGCGGCCTTGCGGGTGAGGATGCCGACGAGCCTGCCGTCCGCGTCGACCGCCGGAGCGAGCTTGCGGTTGGCGCCGTCGAGCCTGGTGAAGGCCTCACGCGGGTCGATGTCCGCGTCGAGCACGACCAGGTCCTTGGACATGACCTCGGACAGCTGGGTGAAACGGTCGACGCCGGTCAGGTCGTGCTCGGTGACGACCCCGACCGGCCGGTGCTCGGCGTCGACGACGACGCCGGCTCCGTGGGCCCGCTTGTGCAGGAGGGAGAGCGCGTCGCCGACGGTCTGGCCGGGGGCCAGCACGATCGGCGTGTCGAGCACGAGGTGGCGCTTCTTGACCCAGCCGATGACCTCGGTGACGACCTCGATCGGGATGTCCTGGGGGATGACGACCAGCCCGCCGCGCCGGGCGATGGTTTCGGCCATCCGGCGGCCCGCGATGGCGGTCATGTTCGCGACGACGAGCGGAATGGTGGTACCGCTGCCGTCCGGCGAGGAGAGATCCACGGCCTGCCGGGACCCCACCGCCGAACGGCCGGGAACCATGAAGACATCGTCGTACGTGAGGTCGTAAGGGACCGAGGGAGAGGTCGTGAAGCGACCGGTGCCGGGTTCAAGAAAACGCATAACACCCATTTTTTCATATGAAACGGTGCAGGTCGTTTCCACGAAGACACAGCAATGGACCCCCGCGTTCGTCAGTTCCTCCAAGGGAGCCGCCGGGGGGCCGGGCAAGTGGAAGCCTGCCTTACCCATGGACCCTACCCGAACACGATTCGCTCCTTCGCGATCACGATCCCTGGACCGGGTGACAGGGGGTCAGGTAGCTTCAAATCCGCAGGTCCCTGCGGTAGGCGCGGTGCCGCCCACTGCCCGGCACACCTGTCACGCGTACGGCCGGAGAGGATGGGGATCCGCCTGTGGAGAGCGAACTGCCCGACATCTACTGCCCGTTCCCCCAGCGGAGCAATCCGCACGTGAGTCACACCCGTGAGCACCTGGACACCTGGACCCGGCACACCGGCCTGGTACACCGGGAATCAGCCAGACGACGTTTCGAGCAGGCCGACTTCGGCGCCTTCGTGGGCATGGTCTACCCGACCGCGAACAGCGAGCACCTGGACCTGGTCGCCGACTGGTTCGTCTGGCTGTTCCTCGTCGACGACCAGCTGGACGACGGACACCTGGGCCGCAGCCCCGACCGCGTACGCGACGTGGTGCGGCGGATGCTCTCCGTGGTCGACGGCACGGCTCCCGCTCTCCGGCCGGACGAGGAGGCCCCCGCCGCGCTCGTCGCCCTGACGGACTTGTGGGAACGTACGGTTCCGCAGGCCGCGCCCCAGTGGCGCACGCGCTTCACCTGGCACCTCATGAAGTATCTGACGACCGCAACCACCTGGGAGGCGGGGAACCGCGCCGACGGTGTCGTGCCGTCCGAGGCGACGTACATCGCCAAGCGCAGGCACACCGGGGCGATCCACGTGTGCATGGACCTGATCGAGATCGTCGTGGGCATCGGAGCGCCCGAGTCGGTCCACAACGACGCCCGCTTCATCACGGCGCTGGAAGCGTCCTGCAACGTCGTGTGCTGGGCGAACGACGTCTACTCCTACGAGAAGGAACAGGTGCTGGGCGAGATCCACAATCTCGTCCACCTGGTCCGCCACCACCGCGGCTACGGCAAGCGGCAGGCACTGGAACACGTGTGCGCGGAGATCGCCACCGAGACGAAACGCTTCCTCACCGCCGAGGACGAGCTGCTCCACACGCACCCGGAGCTGGCGGGCCTGCTCGTGCCCTATCTCGACGGGATGCGGAGCTGGATGCGCGGGAATCTGGACTGGTCGCGGCAGACCCCCCGCTACAACCCGGCGGACGTCAGCCAGTACGCCGAGCCGGGCGCCTATCTGGAGGAGTCCGTCCTGGGTGCGGGCGCGGACCACTCGGCGCTGGGCGCGGCGGACGGCCGCTGAGGACGGATCACGGAAGGAGGCCGGGCACCCGCAGTGGGTGCCCGGCCTCCTTCCGTGACCGGCCCTCGGGCCGCGACCCGGCCATTCGTGCTCAGGGTCAGTCGTCGGGGTCCGCCCGCTCCAGCGCCGGCCGCTGACCCGCGGCGGACTCCGTCAGGAGGTAGTCGGCCGCGGCAGTGTCCGTGACGAGGCTGGTGACCAGCCCCGAGCGCAGCACCGCACCGATCGCCGCCGCCTTCCGCTGTCCTCCGGCGATGGCCACCACCTCGGGGATCCGGCGCAGCCGGTCCGCCTCCACGGTGATGCACCGCTCACCGAGATCGCGGCCGACCCGGCGCCCGTCCGAGTCGAAGAGGTGGGCGGACATCTCCGCCGCCACACCGAGCGACGCGTAGTGGCCCCGCTCCTCGTCCGAGAGCATGTCGTGGACGGTGGAGATTCCGGGTTCCCAGGAACCGATGGAGACCGCGGCGACCGTCACCTTGTCGAAGTACTCGAAAGCGCGGGCGATACCCGTCTGGTGCCGCAACGCGGCAGCCGTCGCGGGGTCGGGCAGAAGCATCGGAGCGTAGATCGGGTGCGCCTCACCGCCCGACACCTGTGCGGCGCGGCGGACCGCCTCGACCGAGCCGCGCTCGGCCGTACCCGCGTCGTAGACCCCGGTCAGCTGCACGACCGTGCACGGGGGCAGCCGGTCGAGGGCGGCCGCCATGTGGATGGTGGAGCGGCCCCAGGCCAGCCCCAGCACATCCCCCTCGTTCACCAGCTCGCCGAGCAGGTCGGCCGCCACCTCACCCAGGTTCTCCGGATCGGCGGCGTCGTCCTGCTCCTCCGCCGGGGATTCGACCACGACAGCGTGCCGCAGGCCGTAGCGTGCCCGGAGCGCGTCGGAGCGCTCCGCGTCCAGCTCCGCCGGTACCCGGATCTCGATCCGTACGAGATCGCGCTCGAGGGCCGTCTCCAGAACCCGGGCCACCTTGAAGCGGCTGACGCCGAACTCCTCGGCGATCTGGATCTTCGACTTTCCCTCCAGGTAGAACCGGCGGGCCATGGCCGCCGCCTGCACCAGCTCCGCGGGTCCCATCCGCATGGCTGACCGACCCGCCGAGATGCCAGACACCGCGATCTCCTCACTGCTGTTCACACGCCCGATACGCCGTTCATCCTGTCAGATCCGGCGATCCTTGATCAGGCCCGTCGGGCCACGTTCATCTGAGCTTGGTTCAGTGGCCGCATGCCCAGGGTGCGGCAGCCGTGACCGTGTCCGCCTGGGCACGCAGTGCCCGCACCGCCTCGGCCGGGTCCTCGGCCCCGTAGACCGCCGAGCCGGCGACGAACACATCCGCGCCCGCCTCGGCGCACCGCTCGATCGTGGTGGCCGAGACCCCGCCGTCGACCTGCAGCCACAGCTCGAGGCCGTGCTTCGAGATCAGCTCACGGGTGCGCCGGATCTTCGGCAGCATGATGTCCAGGAACGCCTGGCCCCCGAAGCCAGGCTCCACGGTCATGATCAGCAGCATGTCGAGCTCGGGCAGCAGGTCCTCGTACGGCTCGATCGGCGTGGCGGGCTTGAGCGCCATGGATGCGCGGGCGCCCTTCGCCCTGATCTCCCGGGCCAGTCGTACGGGCGCGGCCGCGGCCTCCGCGTGGAAGGTGACCGAACCCGCACCGGCCTCCACGTACTGCGGCGCCCAGCGGTCCGCGTTCTCGATCATGAGGTGGCAGTCCAGCGGGATGTCCGTGGCCTTGCTCAGCGCCTCCACGATGGGCACGCCGAGTGTCAGATTGGGCACGAAATGGTTGTCCATGACATCGACATGGAGCCAGTCGGCGCCGTCCACGGCCTTCGCCTCCTCGGCGAGACGGGCGAAGTCGGCGGACAGAATGCTGGGGTTGATCTGGGCCATGTACCCAAGCCTGCCATGCTCCGCGTCACTTCCTTGCCTCGGTGCGCCTCAAAGCCTCACGGGATCATTACGGTTCGCGCGGTCCCGGCTCCCGCGCACCGCGATTGCGGCTCCCGCGCACCGCGATTCCGGCTGCGATTCCGTCTCCGGTCCCGGCCCGCCGGGAGCCGCCTTCGTGAACGGGGACGCCGAGCCCTCGACGTCCCGACGACGTCCGGATCCCCCGGGCCCACGGCCCCGGGGCGGCCCGCGGAGGTCCGGACCCGGCGGGCCGGGCGGCAAACCGCGTACCCCGAACGGCTCCGGTCGGTACCAGGGCGCGGACAGCCCCTGGTGTCCGCACTGAGGCTGTGTTAGAAACTCCCCGTGATCAGCGACCAGTTCCTGAAGGAGCGCATCAGCATCGATCTCTGCCGTGTGACCAGCTGCTCCTGTTGAGCCTGGCCCGGCAGCGCTGAGCGCTTCCAGAACTGCGCGGCGTCGTCCGCCCGCCTTCCGGCCGCCCCTCGGGTGAGCCGGCGGTCTCCCCCGGAATCCCGTCCGCGAGCCCGGACCGGACACTTCCCGTCCGCGTACTGCGCGTCGGCCGCACCCGTTCCTGGATACCACTCCTCCCCCGTTGCCCGTGGGCGCTCTCGTCCGCGCCCCGCAACCCCCTGCCCGGCCCGGTACGCCCTCCCGGCGGCCCCGCGCCTCGGCACCTCTCGACGGAGTCCGCCATGAGCACACCCACCACCACGGAGAAGCAGCCGTCCGGCCCTGCGCCCTCCGCCGCCCCTCCCGCGCCCCCACCGCGCCGCCGCTCGCCGGAGCGGGCCGCGCGGCTGCGCAGGGTGGGCCTGCGGCTGCTCGCGCTGATCGTGCTGCTCGCGCTCTGGCAGCTCGTCACCGCCCTGCGGCTGTGGTCGCCGCTGCTGGTGCCGCCGCCGTCGGCCGTCTGGGACGCGCTCGTGGAGACCTCCGGCACCCATGACGGGGTGCGCGGCTACCAGGGTCACACCCTGATCGAGCATCTGGGCATCAGCCTGCGGCGCATCGCGATCGGTGCGGGCGCCGGCGTCCTGGCCGGGCTCGTGGCCGGCGTGCTGATGGGCACGCTGCCGTGGGTCCGGGTGGTGTTCGAACCGGCGGTGGCCTTCCTCCGGACCCTGCCGCCTCTCGCCTACTTCAGTCTGCTGATCATCTGGTTCGGCATCGACGAGGCACCCAAGCTGTGGCTGCTGGCGATCGCGGCCATGCCCCCCGTGGCCGTGGCCACCGCGTCCGCCGTCGCGTCGGCGCCCGCCTCGCTGGTCGAGGCCGCGCGGGCCATCGGGGCACGCCGCTCGCAGGTGGTGGCCTCCGTAGTCCTGCCGTCCGCCTTGCCGGAGATCCTGGTCGGCGTCCGGCTGGCTTTCGGGATCGCCTACTCCTCGGTGGTCGCCGCCGAGACCGTCAACGGACTGCCCGGCATCGGCGGCCTGATCCGGGATGCGCAGCGCTACAACCAGTCCGACGTGGTCGTCCTCGGGCTCTTCGCCATCGGCATCTCCGGCCTGCTCATCGACGCCCTGCTCAGGGGTGCCGAGAACCGGCTCGCGCCGTGGCGCCGGCTGTCGTGAACGTCCGCTCGTGCACTTCCGCTCCCCTGCCCCCTTCCTGTGCCCGTCCCCTCCGATCAACGAACGAAGGACAATCCCATGCCCGGAACACGCGGTCTGCGCCGCACCTCCATGCTCGTAGCGGCTCTGGGAGCACTCGTCGTGGTGACCGCCTGCGGTACCGGCGGCGGCGCGGGCGGTGACGACCAGGGCGACGGCAGGACGATTCGGATCGGCTACCAGGCCTTCCCCAGCGGCGACTTGATCGTGAAGGAGAAGGGACTGCTGGAGAAGGCCCTGCCGGACCACACGATCAAGTGGATCAAATTCGACTCGGGCGCGACCATCAACACCGCCTTCGTCGCGGGCTCGGTCGATCTGGCCGCGATCGGCTCCAGCCCTGTGGCGCGCGGGCTGTCGGAGCCCCTGAACATCCCCTACCAGGTCACGTGGGTGCTGGACGTCGCCGGCGACAACGAGGCGTTGGTGGCCCGGGACGGCTCCGGCGTCGACGACGTCGAGGACCTCGTGGGCCGCAAGGTCGCCACACCCTTCAGCTCCACCTCGCACTACAGCCTGCTCGCCGCTCTCGACAAGGCGGGCGTGGACGCGTCGAAGGTCGATCTGCTCGACCTCGAACCGCAGGACATCGTCGCGGCCTGGTCCCGCGGGGACATCGACGCCGCCTACGTCTGGCTGCCCACGCTCGACGAACTGGGGAAGACCGGCAAGACCCTGCTGTCCAGCCGCGAACTGGCCGCGGCCGGCAAGCCGACGCTCGACCTGGGGGTGGCGTCCACCGCCTTCATCGAGAAGCAGCCCGAGGTCATCGCCGCCTGGCGCAAGGCCCAGGCACAGGCGCTGAACCTGATCCACGACGACCCGTCGGCAGCCGCCGAGGCCGTCGGCAAGCAGCTCGGGGTCAGCCCCCAGGAGGCCGCCGCCCAGCTGAAGCAGGGCATCTTCCTCAAGCCGGCCGAACAGGCGGACGACAAGTGGCTCGGCCGCCCGGGCCGGGTCGGCGGCCTGGCACAGAACCTGCGGAGCGCGGCGGAGTTCCTGGCCGGGCAGAAGCAGATCCCGGCAGCGCCGGAACTCGCGGAGCTGGAGAAGGCCGTGTACGTGGAAGGGCTCAGCGATGCCGTCTCCGGATGACCACCGAGCCGATGCCCGGGAGGCCGCTCCGGGAGAGGACCGGGAGGCCGCTCCGGGAGAGGACCGGGCCGGTACGGCGACCGTCACCTCAGCGGTGTCGGTGCGTGAGGTGACCCACCGCTACGGTCGGGGCACGGACGCCGTCACGGCCCTCGGCCCGCTGTCGCTCGACATCCCCGCGGGCGAGTTCCTCGTGCTCGTCGGCCCGTCCGGGAGCGGCAAGAGCACGCTGCTGCGGCTGATCGCCGGGTTCGAGCACGCCTCCTCGGGCGATGTCACCGTGCACGGCCGGACACCGGAGCCGGGCCGCCAGGCGGGAGTCGTCTTCCAGCAGCCGCGGCTGTTCCCCTGGCTCACGGTGGGCGACAACATCTCCTTGGCGCTGCGCTACGCCGGAGTCCCCAGGGCCGAGCGCCCCGCGCGCGTCGAGGAGCTGCTCGAGCGGGTCGGGCTGGCCGGCACCGCACGACGCAGGACCTGGCAGATATCGGGAGGCCAGCAGCAGCGGGTGGCCATCGCCCGTGCCCTGGCCGGCGGCAAGGATCTGCTGCTGCTCGACGAGCCGTTCGCAGCCCTGGACGCGCTCACCCGGGAGCGGCTCCAGGAGGACCTGCGGACGGTGAGCGCGCGGACGGGCATCACTTCGGTCTTCGTCACGCACAGCGTGGACGAGGCCGTCTTCCTCGGCACCCGCGCGGTCGTCCTGAGCAGCGGTCCCGGCACCGTGGCGCTGGACGTCCCCATCCCCCTGCCCCGTACCGGGAGCGACGATCCGGACGGGCTGCGGGGACTGCCCGAGTACGCCGCGCTGCGCGCCGAGATCGGCGCGGCGGTACGCGACGCGGCCCGCTGAGCCGTGTGCGGGCCGCCCGTCCGAGGACGGGCGGCCCGCACACCATCCGCACACAGACAGGAGCCCCCCATGTCCCTCACCACGTCCATCGGTTCGGTCCCAACACTGCGCGTCTCCCGGCTGCCTCCGGACGGGCTGTACGAAGGTCCCCGGGAGCTGCGCAGGCTGGCGCCGGGACAGCCCGACCGGCCCTACACGCTCTTCGACGTCGTTCCGATCGGCCCGCTGATCGGCGCCGAGGTCGGCGGTGTCGACATGACCCGCCCGCTCACGCCCGCCGTGCGCGAGGAGCTGGACCGGGCGCTGCTGGAGTGGAAGGTGCTCTTCTTCCGGGGGCAGCACCCCGGTCCGGCCGAGCAGCGTGCCTTCGCCCGCAACTGGGGCGAGCTGGAGACCAACCCGCTGCTGGCCACCGGGGACGATCCGGAGGTGGCGCGCTTCGACCGCTCGTCGACGCCAGGCTTCGAGAACGTCTGGCACGCCGATGTGACGTTCCGCGAGCGGCCGGCACTGGGTGCGGTCCTGCACCTGCGCGAAGTGCCTCCGTACGGTGGCGACACGATGTGGGCCGACATGGCAGCCGCGTACGACAACCTTCCGCCGGAGGTGAAGGCGCGTCTGGAAGGGGCACGGGCGGTTCACGACTTCGTGCCGGGTTTCGCGCGGTTCACGCCCGAGGAGCGGCTGGTTGCCTTCCAGGACCGCTTCCCCCCGGTCGAGCACCCGGTGGTGCGGACGCACCCCGGCACCGGACGCCGGATGCTCTTCGTCAACACCTCGTTCACCACCCGGATCGTGGGCTGGGAGCAGGAGGAGAGCGACCGGATGCTGCGGCTGCTGTTCCAGCAGGCGCACGTGCCCGAGTACCAGGTGCGCTTCACCTGGCGCGCGGGGGACGTCGCGTTCTGGGACAACCGTGCGACACAGCACTACGCGGTGAACGACTACGCCCCGCACCGCAGGGTGGCCGAACGCGTCGCCGTCGCGGGCGACCGTCCGCGCTGACGGACGGCGCCCGCGCGTCCGGGCTGCGCCGCCGGGTCAGCCCGTGCGGCGCAGCAGGGCGAGGTACATCGCGTCCGTTCCGTGCAGGTGCGGCCACAGCTGGACGTCCGGCCCGCCCCCGAGAGCGGGGACACCCGGGAACAGTGGCCGGGCGTCGACCCACTCCGCCTCGGCGGGCGCTCCGCCACGCCCCTTGAGTACGTCCTCGACGACGACCCTGGTCTCCGCCAGATGGGGCGAGCAGGTCGCGTAGCCGACGACCCCTCCGATCCGTACGGCCTTCAACGCCTCGCGCAGCAGACCGCGTTGCAGCGGGGCGAAGCTCTCCAGGTCCTCGGCGCGGCGACGCCAGCGGGATTCCGGACGCCGGCGCAGCGCTCCGAGGCCGGAGCAGGGTACGTCCACGAGGACCCGGTCGAAGGAGCCGGGCCGCCACGGCGGCCGGGTCCCGTCGGCGGTGATCACCTGGTAGGGCCCCGGATTGCCGGCCAGCGCCCGCTCGACGAGCCGGGCACGGTGCGGTTGCTTCTCCGAGGCGAGCAGGGTGGCCCCGCGTCCGGCGGCGAGCGCGGCCAGCAGCGCGGCCTTGCCGCCGGGACCGGCGCAGCCGTCCAGCCACCGGGTGTCGTCGCCTTCGACCGGAGCATTGGCAAGGGCGGCGGCGACGAGCTGGCTGCCCTCGTCCTGCACACCGGCGCTGCCGTCCCGCACGGCGGCCAGGGCTCCGGGCTCGCCGCCCTCGGCCATCCGCACGGCGTAGGGCGACCAGCGGCCGGGGAGGCCGCTCTCGTCGCCGAGGGCGTCCAGCAGTTCGTCGGTGGTGGACCGGCCGGGGCGGGCGACGAGTGTCACCTCGGGCCGTTCGTTGTCCGCCTCCAGCAGGTCCTCGATCCCGGCGCGGCCGCCGCCCAGCGCGTCCCAGAGGGCGGAGACGATCCAGCGGGGGTGGGAGTGGACGACGGAGAGGTTCTCCTCGGGGTCCTCGTCGTACGAGGGCGCCACGCGCTCCACCCACCCGTCGAGATCGTGGGCGGAGACCTTGCGCAGCACCGCGTTGACGAACTTGGCGCGGCCCTCACCCAGCACCACCCGCGCCAGCTCCACGCTTGCGGAGACGGCCGCGTGGGTCGGGATGCGGGTGCCGAGCAGCTGGTGGACGCCCATGTTGAGCACGTCGAGCACCGGCGGGTCGACCTCGCGCAGGGGCCGGTCGATGCAGGCGGCGACGATCGCGTCGTAGGTGCCCTGCCGGCGCAGGGTCCCGTAGACCAGCTCGGTCGCCAGCGCGGCGTCCCTGCCCTCGAAATCGCCCTTCGCGCGTGCCTTCTTCAGCAGCGGGGGGAGGACGAGGTTGGCGTAGGCGTCCCGCTCGTCGACGGCCCTGAGCACCTCGAAGGCGAGGAACCTGACCGGATCCTTCTTGGGGCGGCGATGCGGCTTGGCGGGACGGCGACGCTGCTGGTCGTTCACGTGAAAGGTGCTCCGCTGATGGTGAGGGGGCTAACCCGTCCAGCGTACGTCGCCCGCCTCCGCATGCCCGTCCCGAGGCCTCAGAGGCCCAGGAGCTCCCCGTGGGCGATCCGCACGCCGCGGGCCCAGTCCGCGGCCTTCATGGGCTTCTTGCCCTGCGGCTGGACCCAGAGGAGCTCCACGGCGTGCGAGCCGGTACCCACGTAGACGTTGTTCTTGCCTGCGGACAGCTCACCGGGGGCCAGGTCTGTACGGTCCAGGACCGGCGTGGCCTGGACCAGCTTGAGGCGCTCCCCCCGGAAGAGGGTCCATGCCCCGGGCGCCGGGGTGCAGCCGCGCACCACACGGTCCACCCGGAGCGCGGGCGCGGACCACTGCACCTGGGCGTCCTCGACGGTGATCTTGGGTGCGAGGGTGACGCCGTCGTCGGGCTGCGCGACGGCGTGCAGGGTTCCGTCCTCGATGCCGTCCATGGTCGCCGCGAGCAGCCCGGCACCGGCGAAGGCGAGCCGGGTGAGCAGGTCACCGCTGGTGTCGGTGGGCCGGACCTCCTCGGTCAGGACGCCGTACACCGGACCCGAGTCCAGGCCTTCCTCGATCAGGAAGGTGGACGCACCGGTGACCTCGTCCCCGGCCATCACCGCGTGCTGCACGGGTGCGGCCCCGCGCCATGCGGGGAGGAGCGAGAAGTGCAGGTTGACCCAGCCCCTGGCGGGCACGTCCAGAGCGGTCTTCGGGAGCAGGGCGCCGTACGCGACCACGGGGCAGCAGTCCGGCGCGATCTCCCGAAGCCTCGCCAGGAAGTCCTCGTCGCGCGGCCTGGCGGGCTTGAGCACCTCGATGCCCGCCTCCTCCGCGCGCTCGGCCACAGGGCTGGCCACCAGCCGGCGTCCCCGTCCTGCCGGTGCGTCGGGACGGGTCACCACGGCGGCCACCTCGTGGCGGCCGGAGGCGATCAGGGCGTCCAGAGCGGGAACGGCGACCTCGGGGGTGCCTGCGAAGACGAGCTTCATGGGTGGCGGACTGCCTCTCGGGCCGGAACGTACGTGGCGAGCAGCACACCAGTCTAGGGGGTCCTCCCGGGGTCCCGCCCGGCCAGGCCGGGCTCCGGCGGGCGGGGGGCGTACGGACGCCCGCGCGCCCCGCGCATGTGCGCATACGCCCCTGTTGCGTGACCACATGGCCGGGTGACGCGTTGGTCAAGTGAGATTGACCGAAGTGGGCCGCCACCGTGCGGTCCGATCCATTTCAACGCCGGTTCGAGAGGCTTGTTCATGGCCGACCACGCAACCCACGACGCCCAAGCGCGTGCCAGTCTGCACCTGTTGGTGCGGGACATCGAGCGGGTCCGGCGGCAGGTGGACGCGCTGCGTACGCTCACTGCGCAGCTCGGCAACGTCTACCGTCCGCGCCGCTCCGGCCCGTCCGCGGGCTTCGTCGTCTACGGCAGGGCACCGGCCCCGACGGTCCGGCTCGCACAGGAACTGCGCGACAGCGTCGAGACGCTGGTCACCGCGGCGGTGGACTTCGACCGTTCGCTGGGCTTCTCGTGGGACGCGGTGGGCTCCGCCCTCGGGGTCACCAAGCAAGCGGTGCACCGCCGTTACGGCGCACGTCGCGCCACCCCGCAGCCCGGGCCGCCCGCCGAAGGCGCTTCGGAGAACGCGAACCGAGCGGTGCCGGCGGCGCCGGCCTCCTCCCCCGGGCTGCCGGTCGTACCGGCGGCCCGCTCGATGCCCCCGCAGCCGTCGGAGCGCCCGGGCGCCTTCCCCGGCCCGCGCAACGGGTGACGGCTGCGGCTGCCGACGGACGACTGCCGACGACGGCTGCTGACGACGGCTGCCGGCAGTCACGGCCGGCGACGGGGCCGTCCCGCTGTCGATGGCGCACGGCGGCCAGGCACTCCGGGCCTCAGGCGCACCCTTTGCCCGGCTCGCGTCAGCCGATGTCCGGCGGATCGATCCTGATCCGTACGGGGTCACCGGTGCCCCTGGCCGTCCGGGCCGCCTGCGCCGCCTTCAGGGCGGACGCCAGCGCCGCCCCCCGCCCCGGCGGGACCCTGACCAGCGCACGCTCCCAGGTCTCGCCGGGCGGGGAGTCCCCCTGCCGGCGTGGCCTGCCGGGAGTCGCTCCCTGTACCGGCACCGGGCCGAGCACCTCCGCCTCTCGCGGCAGCTCCGCCCCGGCGAGGTAGGCGGCCACGGCCTCCGGCGGGCCGGTGACCGATGCCATCCGGGACACCGGCGGGAATCCGAGCTCGGCTCGCTCCGCGAGTTCACGGCGTGCGTGACCGACCGGGTCCCAGCGGACCAGGGCCTGCACGGGCCGCAGGGTCGGCTCGGCCACGATCACCACCGTGCCGCCCTCCGGCTGCCCCCGCACCAGCGCTGCGGCGGCCGTCCAGCGACGCAGTGCCTCCTCGCCCGCCCGCAGGTCCGGCCGGCCGACCATCGCCCAGCCGTCCAGCAGCAGCGCCGCCGCGTAACCGCCCTCGGCCACCGGCTCCGCCCCCGGGGTGCTCACGACGAGGGCGGGGGCCCCGGGCACGGAGTCCAGCACATGATCCCGCCCGGACGTCCGCACCGGGACGGCGGGAAAGGCACGCCCGAGCTCCTCGGCGGTCCTGCGGGCCCCCACGATCTGTGCCCGCAGCCGCACCCCGCCGCAGGCGGCGCAGGTCCAGGCCCTATCGGCCCGCCCGCACCACGCGCAGTCGAGATCCTGCTGGTCCGGTGCCTGCAAGGGCCCCGCGCAGTGCCGGCACCGCGCGGGTTCGCGGCAGCGCTCGCAGGCCAGCCTGGGCGCGTAGCCCCGGCGTGGCACCTGGACGAGCACGGGGCCGCTGCGCAGGCCGTCCCGTACGGTCTGCCAGGCGAGACTGGGCAGCCGCGCCGAGCGGGCCGCGCCGTCCCGCGCGAGCTCCCCGTCGCCGACGGTGCGCACCAGGGGCGCGGCGACGCGCAGCTGGTCCCGGTCCGCGCGCAGGGGGAGCGCCCAGCCGCTCTCGACCAGCTGGGCGGCCTCCACCGTGCAGCTGGTCCCGCCCAGCAGGAATGCGCAGCGGCCATGCGCAGCCCGCAGCTCCAGAACCTCCCTGACGTGCGGGAACGGGGCGTTGTCGTCGCTGTGGCTGGAGTCCCCGTCGTCCCAGAGGGCGACCAGGCCCAGGTCGCCGACCGGGGCGAACATCGCGGCCCTGGTCCCGACCACCGCGCGCACGGATCCGCGCGCCACCGCCAGCCACTGCCGGTAGCGCTTCTCCGGACCGGAGTCGGCGGTCAGCAGAGCGTGGTGCCCGTCTCCCAGCACGGCTGTGAGCGCGGCGTCGACCCGCCCCGCGGTCCGTCCGTCCGGTACGACGACGAGCGCGCCCCGGCCCGAGGCCAGGGTGGCGGCCATGGCGCGGGCGATCTCCTCGGGCCAGTGCGGTCCGGGCAGCGCGGTCCACACGGCCCGGGGTGACCCGCCCTCGGCCAGTGCCCGCAGGAATCCGGGGCCCTGGGCGTACCTCTCCCAGGTCCCGGGCGCCGGGACCGGTGGCGGCGGCAGGGGTGCGGGCGACGCCTTGCCCTCGGCGCGGCTGTTCCTCGGCGGCACGGCGAGCTGCAGCACGTCCGCGAGGCTGCCGGCGTACCGGTCGGCGACGGCCCGCGAGAGCTCGAGCAGCTCCGGCCCCAGCACCGGCTCGGGTGAGACGACGTAGGCGAGGGCCGCCAGCGCTCCCTGGTAGTCCGAGGTGGCCCGGCGCTCGATCAGGAAGCCGTCGATCAGACCGCCGCCCTCGCGTCTGCCGCCGCGGACCTGGCGTCCTCCGGCCCCGAAGCGCACCCGGACCCGGACTCCGGGCTGCGCGTCCGCGTCGAGCTCCTCCGGGACCGCGTAGTCGAAGTACTGATCGAGGTGGAGCGCGCCCTTGTTCACGAGGACGCGGGCGACCGGCAGCTCCCCGGCGAGCGCGGCGCCCCGCCAGGTCCGCGGCTTGGCACGTGGCACCTTCGCCCGGCGCACCGTCTCCCGGATGAGCGCAAGCTGCTCCGGTGCCCCTGCCCCGGGCTCGTCGGACCGCTCGTCGTCGCTGCTCACAGCAACATTCCTACCAGACGCCACCGACACGTCCCGGCCCTCCGGAACGGCCCCACGCACCGGGGCCCGGACACCGTGTGCGGTGTCCGGGCCCCGGTCCCGAGTGCTGAAGGCGCTGGGCGTCAGAGCCCGGCGGCCTCACGCAGCGCGTCCACGCGGTCCGTGCGCTCCCAGGTGAAGTCGGGGAGCTCCCGGCCGAAGTGGCCGTACGCCGCGGTCTGGGCGTAGATCGGGCGGAGCAGGTCGAGGTCGCGGATGATCGCGGCGGGACGGAGGTCGAAGACCGCGCCGATCGCGTGCTCGATCTTCTCCGTGTCGACCGCGGCGGTGCCGAAGGTCTCGACGAACAGGCCCACCGGCTCGGCCTTGCCGATCGCGTAGGCGACCTGGACCTCGCAGCGGGTGGCGAGCCCGGCCGCCACGACGTTCTTGGCGACCCAGCGCATGGCGTAGGCGGCCGAGCGGTCGACCTTGGACGGGTCCTTGCCGGAGAAGGCGCCGCCACCGTGGCGGGCCATGCCGCCGTAGGTGTCGATGATGATCTTGCGGCCGGTGAGGCCGGCGTCGCCCATCGGGCCGCCGATCTCGAAGCGGCCGGTCGGGTTCACCAGCAGACGGTAGCCATCGGTGTCCAGCTTGATGCCGTCCTCGATGAGCTGGTTCAGGACGTGCTCGACGACGAACTCGCGGATGTCGGGTGCGAGCAGCGAGTCGAGGTCGATGTCCGAGGCGTGCTGCGAGGAGACGACCACCGTGTCGAGGCGCACGGCCTTGTCGCCGTCGTACTCGATGGTGACCTGGGTCTTGCCGTCGGGGCGCAGGTACGGGATGGTCCCGTTCTTGCGGACCTCGGAGAGCCTGCGCGAGAGCCGGTGCGCGAGGTGGATCGGCAGGGGCATCAGCTCGGGCGTCTCGTCGCAGGCGTAGCCGAACATCAACCCCTGGTCGCCCGCGCCCTGCTTGTCGAGCTCGTCCTCGTCGCCCTCGACACGCTTCTCGTACGCGGTGTCGACGCCCTGGGCGATGTCCGGGGACTGCGCCCCGATGGACACCGAGACGCCACAGGAGGCTCCGTCGAAGCCCTTCTTGGAGGAGTCGTAGCCGATCTCCAGCACCTTGTTGCGCACGAGGTTGGGGATGTCGGCGTAGGCCTTGGTCGTGACCTCACCCGCGACATGCACCAGACCAGTGGTGATCAAGGTCTCGACAGCGACGCGCGAGGAGGGGTCCTCACGCAGGAGCGCGTCGAGAATCGTGTCGCTGATCTGGTCAGCGATCTTGTCGGGGTGGCCCTCGGTAACGGACTCCGAGGTGAAGAGACGGCGGGACACATCGCTCCCTGGGGTTGCAGCGGCTGCTGGCTGATCATTGATGGAGGTCCGGGAGCTGCGCCCGGCACATTCCGTCGACCAGTTTATCGGTCGCTTCCGGTGAATGGGTCACGTGTCTCGCCCTTTGGGAGGTCTGTGACCTGCGGCACGCTTGACGGCAGTACGACAATTCCTCCCCCAGGACGCGAGTTGTGGCTCTTTGTCGTGACTTTCCTCACGACGGAAAGACGCTGGCGGCAATCTAGCCGAAACGCGCCGCCACGAGGTCCCAAACGGTGTCGGCGAGTGCTTCTTTCGGCCCGTACGGCACAGCGGTCTCCCCACCGTCGGCCCCGAGGACGACCGCCTCGTTCTCCTCGGACCCGAAAGTCTTGCGTTCCCCCACCTCGTTGACGACGAGCAGGTCGCAGCCCTTGCGGCGGAGCTTCTCCCGGCCGTTGACGAGTACGTCGTCGGTCTCGGCGGCGAATCCCACGACGACCTGCCCCGGCCGGGCCCGGTCCGCGGCGACCTCGGCGAGGATGTCCGGATTGCGGACGAGCGCGACGGGGGCCGGTTCCTGGCCGTCCTTCTTCTTGATCTTCCCCGTCGCGTAGGCGGCGGGCCGGAAGTCGGCCACCGCCGCGGCCATCACCACCACATCGGCGTCGGCCGCCGCCTTCAGCACGGCCTCGCGCAGCTGCACGGCGGTTCCGGCACGCAGGACGTCGGCGCCCGCGGGGTCGGGGAGACCCGTGTTGGCCTCGATGAGCGTCACCCTGGCGCCCCTCGCGACGGCTGTGCGGGCGAGGGCGTAGCCCTGCTTGCCCGAGGAGCGGTTGCCCAGGTAGCGCACCGGATCGAGAGGCTCGCGGGTGCCGCCCGCGCTGATCACCACATGACGGCCCGCGAGGTCGGGGGCACCGGGGCCACGGGTCAGGACGCGTCGGCAGACCTCGAAGATCTCCCCCGGGTCCGGCAGCCTGCCCTTGCCGGTGTCCACGCCGGTGAGCCTTCCGACGGCGGGCTCGATGACGACGGCTCCGCGGCGGCGGAGGGTGGCCACGTTCTCCTGGGTGGCGGGGTGCTCCCACATCTCGGTGTGCATCGCCGGCGCGAAGACGACCGGACAGCGTGCGGTGAGCAGCGTGTTGGTGAGCAGGTCGTCGGCCAGGCCGTGGGCCGCCTTGGCGAGCATGTCGGCGGTGGCGGGGGCGACCACGACGAGATCGGCCGCCTGGCCGATCCGGACGTGCGGCACCTCGTGCACGCCGTCCCAGACCTCGGTCGACACGGGGTTCCCGGAGAGGGCGGACCAGGTGGCCGCTCCGACGAAGTTCAGCGACGCGTCGGTCGGCACGACCCGTACGTCGTGGCCGGACTCGGTCAGCCTGCGAAGCAGTTCGCACGCCTTGTAGGCGGCGATGCCCCCGCTGACCCCAAGGACGACCCTCGGCTTCTCCACTGCGTCTCCCCGCACTCGTGTCTCCGCGCACTCACGTGCGGCCTCATGACGTACGTACCCATGCTGCCTCACCGCCCGGGACGCGCTCCGGCGGGTCGGCCGCCGGACACACCACAGGCCCGGCGGTTACCGGCCGCCGGGCCTGTGGTGAAGGAGCGTTTCCTGCGTACCGCCTGCTTACTGCGCGGGGCCCTCGATGGCCTCGGAGGTCAGCAGGCCCGCGTTGATCTCGCGGAGCGCGATCGAGAGCGGCTTCTCGTGCACGTGGGTGTCGACGAGCGGACCGACGTACTCGAGGAGGCCTTCACCGAGCTGCGAGTAGTACGCGTTGATCTGACGCGCGCGCTTGGCGGCGTAGATCACAAGGCTGTACTTCGAGTCGGTGGCCTCGAGGAGCTCATCAATCGGCGGGTTGATGATGCCCTCGGGCGTGGTGATGGAAGAGGACACTCTCTGCCTTCCGAAGGGGATAGAGATCAAAGAGATCTTTGATCATGCTGGTTCCGCAGTGGTGATGCTCTGCGTCCGTGGACCGGGTGAGGACCGGTGAGGTCAGTCTTCGGTACCGCGGAGGCCGGAAGCCTGCAGCATCAACGTTAGCAGCTCGCGCGCCACGTCCTCGACGGAGGTGTTCACGAGCGTGGTGTCGAACTCCGCCTCGGCAGCCAGCTCGACCTTCGCGGCCGCGAGCCGTCGCTCGATGACGTCGGGCGCCTCCGTCCCCCGGCCGGTGAGCCGGCGCACCAGCTCGTCCCAGCCGGGCGGCGCGAGGAAGACGAGCTGCGCCTCGGGCATCGACTGGCGGACCAGCCGCGCACCCTGGAGGTCGATCTCCAGCAGCACCGGCTCACCCGCCTCCAGGCGGTCGAGGACGGCACGGCGGGGCGTGCCGTAGCGGTTGCCTGCGAATTCGGCCCACTCCAGCAGTTCGCCGTTGGCGATCAGCTTGTCGAACTCCTCGTCGTCCACGAAGAAGTAGTGGACGCCGTTCTGCTCGCCGGGGCGGGGCTTACGGGTCGTCGCGGACACCGAGAGCCAGACCTCGGGGTGAACCTTACGCATATGAGCGACGACCGTGCTCTTGCCGACCCCGGAGGGGCCGGAGAGCACGGTCAGCCGCGGACGTACGTCCGGGGGTACGGGGGACGTCCCCCGGGATGTTGCAGCCATGGGGCGATTATCCCCGTTCTCAGGAGTGCCTGAGAACGTCAGGCGGCGCTGCCGCCGAACTCACGCTCCAGGGATGCGATCTGGTTGGAGCCGAGACCCCGGACCCGGCGGCTCTCGGAGATGCCGAGCCGCTCCATGATCTGCTTGGCGCGGACCTTGCCCACGCCCGGCAGGGACTCGAGAAGAGCGGAGACCTTCATCTTGCCGATGACGTCGTTCTCCTGGCCCGACTTGATGACCTCATGGAGGGAGGCACCGGAGTGCTTGAGTCGATTCTTGACCTCGGCCCGCTCCCGGCGAGCCGCGGCGGCCTTTTCGAGCGCGGCTGCGCGCTGTTCAGGGGTAAGGGGCGGAAGAGCCACGCCTACGTCACCTCGGATGTCGATCTGTCGGATACGGACCGGTGAGGAACCTGACAGCTCCACACCTGGTGAGCAACGAACAACCTGTACTCGTTGGCTCTCGACGGAGACTAGCGGCCAAGGCCGCCTGAGTCAGCGAGAACAGCGGAAAAGTCCTGGTCAGCCTCAACCGACCCGGACATTTCGGCCATAACAACCCGGAATTCTGGTCAGGATTCCGTCAACAGGCTGTTACGTGGCATGGTCAGCTTTCCGGGACGGCCGTTCGGACCTCGTCCGCGAACCGTCCGGCGGCTTCGCGCAGCCCTGACGCGTCCGGTCCGTGGCGCAGCACGCCCCGGCTCACGCTGGGCACGACATTGCCCACCGCGGCGCCGAAGACGCGGGGCAGATCCGCCGGCGTGGCACCCTGGGCGCCGATGCCGGGAGCGAGCAGCGGGCCGTTGATCGCCAGGTTCGCGCCCGCGTCCCCGAGCGTGGCACCGACCACCGCGCCGACGGAGCCGAGCGGCGTCGCGCCCGCGTTCTCGGCCGCCATGTGGTCGAGCATCACCTGGGCCAGCGACCGCCCGTCCGAGGCGGTGGCGCGCTGGACCTCCGCGCCCTCCGGGTTGGAGGTGAGGGCGAGCACGAAGACACCCGCGCCGGAGACCGCGGCGGCGTCGAGCGCGGGGCGCAGCGAGCCGAAGCCGAGGTACGGCGAGACGGTGACCGCGTCGGAGAACAGCGGCGAGTCCTTGTCGAGGTACGTGGCGGCGTAGGCGCCCATCGTGGAGCCGATGTCGCCGCGCTTGGCGTCCATCAGCACGAGGGCTCCCGCCGCGCGCGCCTCCTCGACGGCCTTCTCCAGGACCGCGATGCCGCGCGATCCGAAGCGCTCGAAGAAGGCGGACTGCGGTTTCAGTACGGCGACCCGGTCGGCCAGGGCCTCGACGACCGTACGCGTGAAGCGTTCCAGACCCGCGATGTCGTCGTTCAGGCCCCAGGAGGCGAGCAGGGCGGCGTGCGGGTCGATGCCCACGCAGAGCGGCCCTCGGGTGTCCATGGCGTGGCGCAGGCGCGCGCCGAAGGGTTCAGGGGTCACTGCATGACCTTCCGTGTCTCGGCGCCGACTGCTTCGGCGAGGGTGGCGTACGGGGAGGCTGCCAGGCGGGCGGCCAGGCCCTTGTGGATCGCCCTGGCGTAGAACGGGCCCTCGTAGATGAAGGCGCTGTAGCCCTGGACGAGGGTGGCACCGGCCAGAATGCGCTGCCAGGCGTCCTCGGCGTTCTCGATGCCCCCGACGCCCACCAGGGTGATCCGGGTCCCCACACGGGCGTACAGGCGGCTCAGGACCTCCAGGGAGCGCTCCTTGAGGGGTGCTCCGGAGAGTCCGCCGGTCTCCTCGACCAGGGACGCGTCGGACTTCAGGCCGAGGCCGTCGCGGGCGATGGTGGTGTTGGTGGCGATGATGCCGTCCAGACCGAGTTCGACGGCGAGGTCGGCGACCGCGTCGACGTCCTCGTCCGCGAGGTCCGGGGCGATCTTGACGAGCAGCGGGACGCGCCGGGCGGTGACCGTCCGGTCGGCGGCCTCGCGCACCGCTGTGAGCAGCGGGCGGAGTGCCTCGGTGGCCTGGAGGTTGCGCAGACCGGGCGTGTTGGGCGACGAGACGTTCACGACGAGGTAGTCGGCGTGGGCGGCGAGCCGCTCGGTGGACTTCACGTAGTCGCCCACGGCCTCGGCCTCGGGGACGGCCTTGGTCTTGCCGATGTTGACGCCGACGGTCGTGCGGAAGACGGGGGTGCGGGTGGCGAGGCGCTCCGCCACGGCCGCCGAGCCCTCGTTGTTGAAGCCCATGCGGTTGATCAGGGCCCGGTCGGCGACCAGGCGGAACAGCCGCTTCTTCGGGTTGCCGGGCTGCGGCTCACCGGTGACGGTGCCGATCTCGATGTGGTCGAAGCCGAGCATCGACATGCCGTCGATCGCGACGGCGTTCTTGTCGAATCCGGCCGCGAGCCCGAAGGGGCCGTGCATCCGCAGGCCGAGCGCCTCGGTGCGCAGTTCCTTGTGGCGGGGGGCGAGCGCGGCGGCGACGAAGGTGCGGAGCACGGGGGTGCGGGCGGCGAGGCGGATCCACCGGAAGGCCAGGTGGTGGGCCTGCTCCGGGTCCATGCGCTTGAAGACCAGCTGGAAGAAGAATTTGTACATCACGGTGTCCTCATGAAGAGGGGGACACCGTTTCCGGTGTCCCCCTGCTGGGCCTGACTGCTAGTCGCGGGCTGCGGTCAGATGTTCCGCGTGTTCCTGGAGGGAACGTACGCCGACGTCGCCGTGCTTCAGCGCGTCGATGCCCTGGACGGCGGCGGCGAGCGCCTGGACCGTCGTGAGGCACGGCACGGACCGGGCGACGGCCGCTGTGCGGATCTCGTAGCCGTCGAGCCGGCCACCCGTCCCGTAGGGCGTGTTGACGATGAGGTCGACCTCGCCGTCATGGATCAGCTGCACGATGGTCTTCTCGCCGTTCGGGCCCTCGCCCTCGGAGAGCTTGCGCACGACCGTGGCGTTGATCCCGTTGCGCTTGAGCACCTCGGCGGTACCGGAGGTGGCCATCAGCTCGAAGCCGTGGGCGACCAGCTCGCGGGCCGGGAAGATCATCGTGCGCTTGTCGCGGTTGGCGACCGAGATGAAGGCACGGCCCGTGGTGGGCAGCGGTCCGTAGGCGCCGGCCTGCGACTTGGCGTACGCCGTGCCGAAGACGGAGTCGATGCCCATGACCTCACCGGTGGAGCGCATCTCCGGGCCGAGGACCGTGTCGACGCCGCGGCCCTGGATGTCGCGGAAGCGCGACCACGGCATGACGGCCTCCTTGACGGAGATCGGCGCGTCCAGCGGCAGGGTGCCGCCGTCGCCCTGCTTCGGCAGCAGGCCCTCCTCGCGCAGCTCGGCGATGGTGGCGCCGAGCGAGATGCGGGCGGCGGCCTTCGCGAGCGGGACGGCGGTCGCCTTCGAGGTGAAGGGGACGGTCCGCGAGGCGCGCGGGTTGGCCTCCAGCACGTAGAGGATGTCGCCGGAGAGCGCGAACTGGATGTTGATCAGTCCGCGGACGCCGACGCCCTTGGCGATGCCTTCCGTGGAGGCCCGCAGCCGCTTGATGTCGTAGCCGCCGAGCGTGATCGGGGGCAGCGCGCAGGCGGAGTCGCCGGAGTGGATGCCGGCCTCCTCGATGTGCTCCATGACACCGCCGAGGTAGAGCTCGGTGCCGTCGTAGAGCGCGTCGACGTCGATCTCGATCGCGTCGTCGAGGAAGCGGTCGACCAGGACCGGCCGGGTGGGGCTGATCTCGGTGGACTCCTCGATGTACGAGGAGAGGCGGGTCTCGTCGTAGACGATCTCCATGCCGCGGCCGCCGAGCACGTACGACGGGCGTACGAGGACGGGGTAGCCGATCTCGTCGGCGATGGCCTTGGCCTCGGCGAAGGTGGTGGCGGTGCCGTGCTTCGGGGCCGGCAGGCCCGCCTCGGCGAGGACACGGCCGAAGGCGCCGCGGTCCTCGGCGGCGTGGATGGCCTCCGGAGAGGTCCCCACGACCGGTACGCCGTTGTCCTTCAGGGCCTGCGAGAGGCCGAGCGGGGTCTGGCCGCCGAGCTGCACGATGACACCGGCGATCGGGCCGGCCAGCGACTCGGCGTGGACGATCTCCAGGACGTCCTCGAGCGTGAGCGGCTCGAAGTACAGCCGGTCGGAGGTGTCGTAGTCGGTAGAGACCGTCTCCGGGTTGCAGTTGACCATCACGGTCTCGTAGCCCGCGTCGCTCAGGGCGAAGGAGGCGTGGACGCAGGAGTAGTCGAACTCGATGCCCTGGCCGATGCGGTTCGGGCCGGAGCCGAGGATGATCACCGCCGGCTTGGCGCGGGGCGCGACCTCGCTCTCCTCGTCGTAGCTGGAGTAGAAGTACGGGGTCTTCGCGGCGAACTCGGCGGCGCAGGTGTCGACCGTCTTGTAGACGGGGCGGATACCCAGCGCGTGCCGGACCTCACGTACGACGTCCTCGCGCAGGCCGCGGATCTCACCGATCTGCGCGTCGGAGAAGCCGTGCCGCTTGGCCTCGGCGAGCAGATCCGTGTCGAGGCGGTCGGCGGCGGCAAGCTCGTCGGCGATCTCCTTGATGAGGAAGAGCTGGTCCACGAACCAGGGGTCGATCTTCGTGAACTCGAAGACCTCCTCCTGGGTGGCGCCGGCCCGGATCGCCTGCATGACGGTGTTGATCCGGCCGTCGGTCGGGCGGACGGCTTCGGCGAGCAGCTCGGCCTTGTCGCCGGGCTCGCCGGTGAAGGCGAACTGCGAGCCCTTCTTCTCCAGGGAGCGCAGCGCCTTCTGCAGCGCCTCGGTGAAGTTCCGGCCGATCGCCATGGCCTCGCCCACCGACTTCATGGTGGTGGTGAGGGTGGAGTCGGCGGAGGGGAACTTCTCGAAGGCGAAGCGCGGGGCCTTGACCACGACGTAGTCGAGGGTCGGCTCGAAGGAGGCCGGCGTCTTCTCGGTGATGTCGTTGGGGATCTCGTCGAGCGTGTAGCCGACGGCCAGCTTTGCGGCGATCTTGGCGATCGGGAAGCCGGTGGCCTTGGAGGCGAGCGCGGAGGAACGGGAGACGCGCGGGTTCATCTCGATGACGATGACCCGGCCGTCGGCGGGGTCGATCGCGAACTGGATGTTGCAGCCGCCGGTGTCGACGCCGACCTCGCGGATGATCGCGATGCCGATGTCCCGCAGCCGCTGGTACTCACGGTCGGTGAGCGTCATCGCCGGGGCGACGGTGATGGAGTCGCCGGTGTGGACGCCCATCGGGTCGAAGTTCTCGATGGAGCAGACGACCACGACGTTGTCGTGTCTGTCGCGCATCAGCTCCAGCTCGTACTCCTTCCAGCCGAGGATGGACTCCTCCAGGAGCACCTCGGTGGTCGGGGAGAGCGTGAGGCCCTGTCCGGCGATGCGGCGCAGCTCCTCCTCGTCGTGGGCGAAGCCGGAGCCGGCGCCGCCCATGGTGAAGGAGGGGCGGACGACGACGGGGTACCCGCCGAGGGTGTCGACACCCGCGATGACGTCGTCCATGGTGTGGCAGATGACGGAGCGGGCGGACTCGCCGTAGCCGATCTTCTCCTTGACGGCCTCGACGACGCCCTTGAAGAGGTCGCGGTCCTCGCCCTTGTTGATGGCCTCGACGTTGGCGCCGATGAGCTCGACGCCGTACTTCTCCAGGACACCGTTCTCGTGCATGGAGATCGCGGTGTTGAGCGCGGTCTGGCCGCCCAGGGTGGGGAGCAGCGTGTCGGGGCGCTCCTTGGCGATGATCTTCTCGACGAACTCGGGAGTGATCGGTTCGACGTACGTGGCGTCGGCGATCTCCGGGTCGGTCATGATCGTCGCCGGGTTGGAGTTCACCAGGATGACGCGCAGGCCCTCGGCCTTGAGCACCCGGCAGGCCTGGGTGCCGGAGTAGTCGAATTCGGCGGCCTGCCCGATGACGATCGGACCGGAGCCGATGACCAGGACGGACTGGATATCGGAGCGCTTAGGCACGCTGGCCCTCCATCAGGGTGACGAAACGGTCGAAGAGGTACGCGGCGTCGTGCGGGCCAGCTGCTGCTTCGGGGTGGTACTGGACGCTGAAGGCCGGCTGGTCGAGCAGCTGCAGTCCTTCGACGACCTGGTCGTTCAGGCATACGTGGGAGACCTCGGCGCGGCCGAACTCCGTGTCGGAGACCTTGTCGAGCGGAGCGTCGACGGCGAATCCGTGGTTGTGCGCGGTGACCTCGACCTTGCCGGTCGTGCGGTCCTGCACGGGCTGGTTGATGCCCCGGTGGCCGTACTTCAGCTTGTAGGTGCCGAAGCCGAGCGAGCGGCCCAGGATCTGGTTGCCGAAGCAGATCCCGAAGAGCGGGGTCTTCCGCTCCAGCACACCGCGCATGACGGAGACGGGGTGGTCGGCGGTGGACGGGTCGCCGGGGCCGTTGGAGAAGAAGACTCCGTCGGGCCGGACCGCGTACACCTCCTCCAGGGTGGCGGTGGCGGGCAGGACGTGCACCTCGATGCCGCGCTCGGCCATGCGGTGCGGGGTCATGCCCTTGATGCCGAGGTCGATCGCCGCGACGGTGAACTTCTTGGTGCCGACCGCGGGGACGACGTACGCCTCCTTGGTGGCGACCTCGGCCGCGAGGTCGGCGCCGCTCATCTCGGGGGCCTGGCGCACCTTGGCGAGCAGTATGCCTTCGTCCTGGATCGCGTTGCCGGAGAAGATGCCGACGCGCATCGCACCGCGCTCGCGCAGGTGGCGGGTGAGCGCACGGGTGTCGATGCCGCTGATGCCGACGACCCCCTGGCTCGCGAGCTCCTCGTCCAGCGACCGGCGGGAGCGCCAGTTGGACGGGACCCGGGCGGGGTCGCGCACGACGTAGCCGGAGACCCAGATCCGCTTGGACTCGGGGTCCTCGTCGTTCACGCCGGTGTTGCCGACGTGCGGGGCGGTCATGACGACGACCTGGCGGTGGTAGGAGGGGTCGGTCAGCGTTTCCTGGTAGCCGGTCATGCCGGTCGAGAACACCGCCTCGCCGAAGGTCTCCCCCACGGCCCCGTAGGCGCGGCCGCGGAAGGAGCGGCCGTCCTCCAGGACGAGTACGGCGGGAGCTTTTCCGGCTCCCCGGGTGGAGATCGTCATCGTGCGGTGCCTTCCGTCGTGCTGGTTGTGGTGCTGGTGAGGTGGTCGCCGGCCACGCCGGCGAGGTGGTTGACGGCGTCGACCCACTCCTGGTGCTCGGCCGCGTGGTCGGAGCGGAAACCCGAGTCGATCAGCTGGTCGCCGTGCGCCCAGGTGATGACCAGCAGGCCGCCCTCGGGCAGGACCTTGCCTGCGAGCGCCTTGTCGAGCCTGGCCTCGCGGAGTGCGGCGGCCGGTACGAAGAAGTCGGCCGCCCCGGGGCGTACGACGTCGAGGCCCTGCGCGGTGAGGGTCAGCTCGACCCGGCTGCGGGTGCCGAGGCCGTGCGCCACGATCCGGTCGAGCCACTGCCCGGCGGTCGTCGAGGCGTGGTAGCGGCCGGTCAGGGTGAGCAGGGGCGCACCGTCGGCGAAGCCTTCGGGGGTGGTCGCGAGCTCGGGCAGGCCGGACTGCAGGCTGCCCCGCCACTTCCATCCCTGGCGCATCAGCCAGTAGACGAACGCGATGAAGACGAGCAGTCCGAGGACCCAGCTGATGCGGGCGGACCAGTCCGTCACTTCGGCCGACTTCTGCTCGGCGGCCAGCTGGTACAGGGGGTTGAGTGTTGTCACGCGAGCTTCCCGTCGACGACCGTGGCACGGCCCCGCAGGAAGGTGTGGGTCACTCGGCCGGGCAGCTCGCGACCCTCGTACGGAGTGTTGCGGCTGCGGGAGGCGAAGCCCGCGGGGTCCACGGCTCCACGGTATGCCGGATCGACCAGGGTGAGGTTGGCGGGCTCACCCGCCGAGACGGGCCGGCCGTGTCCTTCGAGCCTGCCGATGGCCGCGGGGCGGACCGACATGCGGTCGGCGACCCCGGCCCAGTCGAGGAGCCCGGTGTCCACCATCGTCTGCTGGACCACGGAGAGCGCGGTCTCCAGGCCCACCATGCCCATGGCGGCGGCGGCCCACTCGCAGTCCTTGTCCTCGTGCGGGTGCGGTGCGTGGTCGGTGGCCACGCAGTCGATGGTGCCGTCGGCGAGCGCCTCACGCAGGGCCATCACATCGGCCTCGGTGCGCAGCGGCGGGTTCACCTTGTAGACGGGGTTGTAGGTCCGCACGAGCTCGTCGGTGAGCAGCAGGTGGTGCGGGGTGACCTCGGCGGTGACGTTCCAGCCCTTGGACTTCGCCCAGCGGACGATCTCCACGGACCCGGCCGTCGACAGGTGGCAGATGTGCACCCGGGAGCCGACGTGGGCGGCGAGGAGCACGTCGCGGGCGATGATCGACTCCTCGGCGACGGCGGGCCAGCCGCCGAGACCGAGCTCGGCCGAGACGACGCCCTCGTTCATCTGGGCGCCCTCGGTGAGGCGGGGCTCCTGCGCGTGCTGGGCGACGACACCGTCGAAGGCCTTCACGTACTCCAGCGCGCGGCGCATGATCACCGCGTCGTCGACGCACTTGCCGTCGTCGGAGAAGACCTTCACTCCGGCGGCGGAGTCGTGCATGGCGCCGAGCTCGGCGAGCTGCTTGCCCTCCAGGCCGACGGTGACGGCGCCGACGGGCTGCACGTCGCAGTAGCCGGACTCCTTGCCGAGCCGCCAGACCTGCTCGACGACACCGGCGGTGTCGGCGACCGGGAAGGTGTTGGCCATGGCGTGGACGGCGGTGAAGCCGCCGACCGCGGCGGCCTTGGTGCCGGTGAGGACGGTCTCGGAGTCCTCGCGTCCCGGCTCACGCAGATGGGTGTGCAGGTCGACGAGGCCGGGCAGCAGGATCTGGCCCTCCGCCTCGATCACGGTGGCGCCCTCGGCCTCGAGCCCCGTGCCGGTCGCGACGACGGTCTCGCCCTCGATGAGGACGTCCTGCGGCTCGCCGCCGAGGACCTTCGCGCCGCGGATAAGGATCTTGCTCATGGTTACTTGTTCTCCTCGGTACGGGCGGCGGCGGACGGCAGGGCGGTCTCGGAACCGCCCAGCAGCAGGTACAGGACGGCCATGCGGGTGGAGACGCCGTTCGCGACCTGTTCGACGGCGGTGCAGCGGTCGGAGTCCGCGACCTCGGCCGTGATCTCCATGCCGCGGACCATCGGGCCGGGGTGCATCACGATGGCGTGCTCGGGCATCCTCGCCATGCGTTCGCCGTCCAGGCCGTAGCGGCGGGAGTACTCACGCTCGGTCGGGAAGTAGGCGGCGTTCATCCGTTCGCGCTGCACACGGAGCATCATGACCGCGTCCGACTTCGGCAGCACCTCGTCGAGGCCGTAGCTGACCTCGCAGGGCCACTGCTCGACGCCGACCGGCACCAGGGTGGGCGGGGCCACCAGGGTGACCTGCGCCCCGAGCGTGTGCAGCAGGTGGACGTTGGAGCGGGCCACGCGGCTGTGCAGGATGTCGCCGACGATCGTGATCCGGCGGCCTTCGAGGTCACGTCCGATCCCCGCGTCGGGCCCGACCAGCCTGCGGCGCATCGTGAACGCGTCGAGCAGTGCCTGGGTGGGGTGCTCGTGCGTGCCGTCACCGGCGTTGACGACCGCGCTGTCGATCCAGCCCGAGGTCGCGAGGCGGAAGGGGGCGCCGGAGGCGCCGTGCCGGATGACGACGGCGTCGGCGCCCATGGCCTCCAGGGTCAGGGCGGTGTCCTTGAGCGACTCGCCCTTGGAGACCGACGAGCCCTTCGCGGAGAAGTTGATGACGTCGGCGGAGAGGCGCTTGGCGGCGGCCTCGAACGAGATCCGCGTCCGGGTGGAGTCCTCGAAGAAGAGGTTGACGACCGTTCGTCCACGCAGGGTGGGAAGCTTCTTGATCGGCCGGTCCGCGACCCTGGCCATCTCCTCGGCGGTGTCGAGGATCAGGACGGCGTCGTCGCGGGTGAGGTCTGCGGCCGAGATGAGGTGGCGGGGGGTCCGGGGGTTGTCCCCGGGAGGGCGCAGCATCTGGGAGTCTCCGTGAAGGGTGGAGGGATCAGACAGGTGGGCGTGCCGGAGCAGCCGTGCGGCCGACGGGGCGCACGGGATTGGATTCGGCTACTGCTCGCCTGCCGGGACGGTCTGCTTGACACCGAGCAGCACGGCGTCGCGGCCGTCCTCCTCGGCGAGCTGGACCCTGACCGTCTCCCGCAGCGACGTGGGGAGGTTCTTGCCGACGTAGTCGGCACGGATCGGGAGTTCACGGTGGCCGCGGTCGACGAGGACCGCGAGCTGTACGGCGCGGGGCCGGCCGATGTCGCCGAGCGCGTCGAGTGCGGCGCGGATCGTGCGGCCGGAGAAGAGGACGTCGTCCACGAGCACGACGAGACGGTCCTCGATGCCCTCACCGGGGATCTCGGTGCGGGCGAGGGCGCGCGCGGGGCGCATCCGCAGGTCGTCGCGGTACATCGTGATGTCGAGCGACCCGACCGGCGTCTTCCGGCCGGTGATCTCCTCGAGCTTTCCGGCGAGCCGACGGGCGAGGTAGACCCCGCGTGTCGGGATGCCGAGCAGCACCACGTCGTCGGCGCCCTTGGCGCGTTCGACGATCTCGTGGGCGATTCGGGTCAGTACACGGGCGATGTCGGGAGCCTCGAGAACGGGGCGTGCCGCATTGCCGGTGTGGTCATGCTGTGCGTCCATAAGAAACGGACCTCCTTCTCCGCCTCACCGGACGGACGTTAAAGGACGTCGAAATTGCGTCATCCACGTTACCAGGGCTTGTGCGAGGCCCTGGCCCCGCCCCCAGGAGGTGGCAGTCCGGACCTTTCGGCTTGACGCAGCCAAGTAACGCTGCGTAACCTCACAGTGAGTTACCAGCCACGCGGCCCAGCCGCAGAATGTTCCAGCGTCCGGGGAGCCTTATGTCCAGCGAATACGCAAAGCAGCTCGGGGCCAAGCTCCGCGCCATCCGCACCCAGCAGGGCCTCTCCCTCCACGGCGTGGAGGAGAAGTCGCAGGGCCGCTGGAAGGCCGTCGTGGTCGGTTCCTACGAGCGCGGCGACCGCGCCGTGACCGTGCAGCGCCTTGCCGAGCTGGCCGACTTCTACGGCGTTCCGGTGCAGGAGCTCCTGCCCGGCACGACCCCCGGCGGTGCCGCCGAGCCCCCGCCGAAGCTGGTCCTCGACCTGGAGCGCCTCGCCCACGTGCCGCCGGAGAAGGCCGGACCGCTGCAGCGCTACGCGGCGACGATCCAGAGCCAGCGCGGTGACTACAACGGCAAGGTCCTCTCCATCCGCCAGGACGACCTGCGCACCCTGGCCGTGATCTACGACCAGTCGCCGTCCGTGCTCACGGAGCAGCTGATCAGCTGGGGCGTGCTGGACGCAGACGCGCGTCGCGCGGTGGCCCACGACGAGGGCTGACCGGCCCCACGAAGAAACGTACCGCCGGGCCGGCGGGGTCCCCAGGACCCCGCCGGCCCGGCGTTTTCGTGCCCCGGCCGTTTCCGCCGTTCCGGGGGATACGCCGAAGGGCCCACGGTCGATTCGACCGTGGGCCCTTCGTTCGGCTCAACGCCGCCGGAGGATCACTGCTCCCGGCGGAGATTCGGCTTGAGGTCCTTGAACCGGGCCAGCAGGCCGTTCACGAAGGTCGGGGAGTCGTCCGTGGAGAACTCCTTGGCGATCTGGACCGCCTCGTCGATCACCACGGCGTCCGGGGTGGAGTCCATCCAGATCAGCTCGTACGCGCCGAGCCGCAGGATGCTCCGGTCGACGACCGGCATGCGGTCGATCTCCCAGTCCACGGCGTAGGTGACGATGAGGTCGTCGATGCGGTCCGCGTACTGCGCGTACCCCTCGACGAGCTCCATCGTGAATTCGCCGACCGGCGGCTGACGGTCGTCGGTCCGCGAGAGCCGTACCCAGTCCGCGAGGACCGTCTGCACGGACTCGCCGCGCTGGTCGGCCTCGAAAAGGATCTGGAAGGCACGCTTGCGGGCCTTGTTCCGGGCAGCCACGGTTAGCTGTTCACCCGGCCGAGGTAGTCGCCCGTACGGGTGTCGACCTTGATCTTCTCGCCGGTGGAGATGAAGAGCGGGACACCGATCTCGTAGTCGGTCTCCAGCGTGGCCGGCTTGGTGCCGCCGGTGGAGCGGTCGCCCTGGACACCGGGGTCGGTGTGCTTGATGGTCAGCTCGACCGCGGCGGGCAGCTCGACGTAGAGCACCTCGCCCTCGTGCTGGGCGACGGAGGCGGTGAAGCCCTCGATCAGGAAGTTGGCGGCGTCGCCGACGGCCTTGCGGTCGACCATGAGCTGGTCGTACGTGTCCATGTCCATGAAGACGAAGTACTCGCCGTCCATGTACGAGAACTGCATGTCGCGGCGGTCGATGGTGGCCGTTTCGACCTTCACGCCGGCGTTGAACGTCTTGTCGACGACCTTGCCGGAGAGCACGTTCTTGAGCTTGGTGCGCACGAAGGCGGGGCCCTTGCCGGGCTTGACGTGCTGGAACTCGACGACGGACCAGAGCTGGCCTCCGTCGAGCTTGAGCACCAGGCCGTTCTTGAGGTCGTTCGTGGAAGCCACGGTTGCGGAATCTCCTGGACTGAAGCTGGTGGACGACCGAGGATGCGCGCCGGAGCCTCCGTGAGGAGATCTCCTAGAGCGCGAGCAGCTCCTTGGTCGTAATGGTGAGTAGCTCGGGTCCGCCGTCCGCCTCGGGGCGCACGACGAGCGTGTCATCGATCCGGACACCGCCCCGGCCCGGGAGGTGGACCCCCGGTTCGACGGTGACCGGCACACAAGCGTCCAGTTTACCCATGGCTGCCGGTGCCAGCTGCGGGTCCTCGTCGATTTCGAGCCCGACCCCGTGCCCCGTGCTCGGCTGCAGGCCTTCCGAGTGCCCCGCGGAGTCCAGCAGATGGCGGGCCGCGCGGTCCACGTCGCGGTAGGCGGCTCCGGGGACGAGGGCCTCCCGTCCGGCCCGCTGAGCGGCGAAAACAAGGTCGTAGAGCTCGATCTGCCAGTCGGCGGGACTGGTTCCGATGACGAACGTCCGGCCGATCTCGCAGCGGTATCCCCGGTAGTTCGCCCCCAGGCAGACGGAGAGGAAATCACCTTCCTCGACCCTGCGGTCGGTGGGCCGGTGGCGGCCCTGCCCCGAGTGGGGGCCCGTGCCGACGGAGGTGGCGAAGGCCGGGCCGTCGGCCCCGTGGTCCACCAGCCGGCGTTCGAGCTCCAGGGCGAGGTGGCGCTCGGTCCGTCCCACCAGGATGGATTCGAGGAGTTCGCCGAGGGCCTGGTCGGTGATCTCAGCGGCGATCCGCAGGCAGGCGATCTCCTCCTCGTCCTTGACCAGGCGCAGCTGCTCGACGGTGCTGCCGAGGTCGCACAGGCGCAGGCGCGGGGCGACGGAGCTCATCGCACGGTGGCGGGAGACGGTCAGATCGTGCTCCTCGACGGCCAGGGAGTCCGCGTGCAGGCCGCCGGCGAGACCGGCCGCCGCGACGACGGGATCGCCCTCGGTCCCGGGCAGGACCGTCAGCCGCAGCTGCTCGTCGGGACGGCCGTGGGCGGGGTCCCCGGTCGGCGGGCGGGGGCAGAGCAGGACATCCTCACCGGGGCCGAGCAGCAGCACGGCGCCGGGCGGGGCCCCGCCCGCGAGATAGCGGACGTTGGCGGGGCGGGAGACCAGGGCGGCCGCGGATCCGGCGGCGGCGTACCGGTCACGCAGCAGCCCGCGTCGGACGGCGTACACCTCTGACATGTTTCCGAGCCTACGAGCGTGGGCCGGGCCCCGCCCGGTCAGCGCACCCGACCGGGAACCGCGCTGCCGCTACCAGGCGGGCGGGCTGGCTATCGAGCGGGCCAGGACGTCGTCGAGGACCCGCGCGGTCGTCTCCACGTCATAGGTGGAGTTGTCGATGATCGGCAGGCCGGAGCCGTACCAGCCGGCCATCCGGCCGTGGATCCGGGCGACTTCCTCGTCGGAGAGCCTGCGGTTCCCGCTGCGGGCCGCGTTGCGCTCCAGGACGACCTCCAGGCCGGGCAGGAGGACCACGGGCAGCAGCCCGGGGCCGACGTGGCGCTTCCAGCCTCCGAGGCCGACGACGGGCCGGTCGGGGAAGACCGCGTCGTCGAGGATGCAGGAGATGCCGTTGGCCAGGAAATTACGGGCGGCGAACCCGCAGGTGCGCCGGGCCAGGCGGTACTGGGCCTCGGAGTGGTCGTTCCATCCGGCCTGGGGGTCCGCGAAGCCGGAGCAGACCCATTCACGGACGTCGTCCAGGGACACGTGCGCGGTGGGAACCCGGCGGCGGCCCGCCCAGAGCTTGGCCACCGTGGTCTTGCCCGCTCCGGCGGGTCCTATCAGGAGCACGGCGAGGGTCGCGGCCCCGGTGCCCGCCTCCGCGGGCGGAGCGGGCAGCGGGACGGGGCCGCCGGGCGGCAGCTGGATGTGCCCGGTGGTCTCCCGTGAGGGCGGCACCGGGGCGTGCTGGGCCGCGAGCGGCTGGGTCCCGGGAGCCATGGGAGGGAGGGGCGGCCCCGGTGGGCCGGGGTGGCCTGAGTGCTGGGCCTGGTGCGTCCAGGGTCCGTTTCCGGGACCCTGGGGCGGCGGCAGCGGGGCCCCCACTGCGTGCTGCATCCGGTGCCACTCCGTCTCGTACAGGCAACTGGCGCTGGTCGACGGCAACCGTACCTCCCCCGGCCGCCATGCGGTGAACGGGCGGGGAAGGTACGAAGTGCCCGGTGTCAGTCCGTCAGTTCGTCGGCCAGGGCCCGCAGGGCGAGCCGATAGGAACCGATCCCGAACCCTGCCACGGTGCCGGTGGCCACGGGGGCGACCACCGAGGTGTGGCGGAATTCCTCCCGTGCGTACGGATTCGAGATGTGCACCTCGATCAGCGGAGCGGTGCGCTGGGCTGCCGCGTCCCGCATCCCGTACGAGTAGTGCGTGAAGGCACCGGGGTTGAGAACGACCGGAATCGAACCGTCCGCCGCCTCGTGGAGCCAGCGGATCAGCTCGCCCTCGTCGTTGGTCTCGCGCACGTCGACGTCGAAACCCAGTTCCTTGCCGAGGGCCTGGCAGGTGTCGACCAGGCCCGCGTAGGAGGTCGCCCCGTAGACATCGGGCTCACGGGAGCCGAGACGGCCCAGGTTCGGTCCGTTGAGGACGAAGACCCTGCGGGCCGTCACGCGGAGACCTCCCCGTACGCGGCGAGCAGGACGGCCGGGTCAGGGCCCTCCAGCACTGTGGGCTTGCCGATGCCGTCCAGGACGATGAAGCGCAGCAGGTCGCCGCGGGACTTCTTGTCGACCTTCATGTTCTCCAGGAGCTTGGGCCACTGGTCACCGCGGTAGGTGAGCGGCAGCCCGACGGACTCCAGGACCGAGCGGTGCCGGTCGGCGGTGGCGTCGTCGAGGCGGCCGGCGAGCCGGCCCAGCTCGGCGGCGAAGACCATGCCGATGGAGACGGCCGCGCCGTGGCGCCACTTGTAGCGCTCGTTCTTCTCGATGGCGTGGGCCAGGGTGTGGCCGTAGTTGAGGATCTCCCTCAGGCCGGACTCCTTGAGGTCGCTGGAGACGACCTCGGCCTTGACCCGGATGGACCGCTCGATCAGCTCCGCGGTGTGCGGTCCTGAGGGCGTACGGGCGCCCTGGGGGTCGGCCTCGACGAGATCGAGGATGACCGGGTCGGCGATGAAGCCGGCCTTGATGATCTCGGCAATGCCGGAGACGTAGTCGTGGACGGGCAGCGAGTCCAGCGCGGCAAGGTCGCAGAGCACCCCGGCGGGCGGGTGGAAGGCGCCGACGAGGTTCTTGCCCTCGGCGGTGTTGATGCCAGTCTTGCCGCCGACCGCCGCGTCGACCATGGCGAGCACGGTCGTCGGGACGGCGACCCAGCGGACCCCGCGCAGCCAGGACGCGGCGACGAAGCCGGCGACGTCCGTGGTGGCTCCCCCGCCGATGCCGACGATGACGTCGGTGCGGGTGAAGCCGGTCTGGCCGAGCGCCTTCCAGCAGTAGGCGGCGACCTCGACGGTCTTGGCCTCCTCGGCGTTCGGCAGCTGGATCGCGATGGCCTCGTAGCCCTGGGCGGCGAGGTCCGCGCGAACCGCCTCACCGGTCTCGGCCAGCGCCTCGGGGTGCAGGACGGCGACCCGCTGGGCCCCGTCACCGATGAGGTTCGGCAGCTCACCGAGGAGCTGGCGGCCGACGAGCACCTCGTACGGATCGGTGCCTGCCGTGCCGGCGATCTGGATGCGCGTGGTGCCCTGCTCGGTCATGCGTGTCTTCTCCTGGCCGGACGGTACCGGCTCGCCGGTCCGCTCCGGCAGTTCCAGTGCCTCGGTGATCGCCTGGGCGACCTCGTCGGGAGTGCGTGCGTCGGTGGCGACCGTGACGGTTGCCACCTCTTCGTAGAGAGGGCGCCTGGCGTCCATCAGCTCGCGCCACTGCCGTCTGGGGTTGACGGCGAGCAGGGGGCGGGCCGTGTTCAGCCCGACCCTGCGGACGGCCTCGTCGACGTCCATGGAGAGGTAGACGACCGGGCGGCCGGCGAGCATGGCGCGGGTCTCCGCGTCGAGCACGGCGCCGCCGCCGAGGGCGAGGACGCCGGTGTGCCCGTCGAGCGCGTCCCGCACCGCCTGCTGTTCCAGGGCGCGGAAGCGCTCCTCGCCGTCGTCGAAGAAGATCTCCGGGATGGCCTTGCCCGCGGTGGCCACGACGTCCGCGTCGGTGTCGCGGTAGGTGGTGCCCAGGCGGTCGGCGAGCAGTTCACCCACCGTGGACTTGCCCACCCCCATGGGGCCGACGAGGACGATCAGCGGGCCGCTCACCGGATCTGGAGGTGGGAGAGGTACGACTGCACGTTGCGGTGGGTCTCGGCGACGCTGTCGCCGCCGAACTTCTCCGCCACCGCGTCGGCCAGGACCAGGGCGACCATCGCCTCGGCGACGATCCCGGCGGCCGGCACGGCGCACACGTCGGAACGCTGGTGGTGGGCCTTGGCCGCCTCGCCCGTCACCACGTCGACCGTGGCGAGTGCCCGGGGCACCGTGGCGATGGGCTTCATCGCGGCGCGGACCCGCAGCAGCTCACCGGTGGTCAGCCCGCCCTCGGTGCCGCCGGAGCGGCCGGAGGTGCGCCTGATCCCGTCCGCGGTGGCCACGATCTCGTCGTGCGCCTTGGAGCCGGGCACGCGGGCCAGGTCGAACCCGTCACCGACCTCGACACCCTTGATGGCCTGGATACCCATCAGTGCTGCGGCGAGGCGTGCGTCGAGCCTGCGGTCCCAGTGGACGTGCGAGCCGAGCCCGACGGGCACGTCGTAGGCGAGCACCTCGACGACTCCCCCGAGGGTGTCGCCGTCCTTGTGCGCCTGGTCGATCTCCGCGACCATCGCCTTCGACGCTTCGGCGTCGAGGCAGCGCACGGGGTCGGCGTCGAGCCGCTCGACGTCGGAGGGCTTGGGGTGGACACCGTAGGGCGCCTTGGCCGCGGCCAGCTCGACGACGTGGGAGACGATCTCGATGCCCGCGGTCTCCTTGAGGTAGGACCGTGCGACGGCACCGAGCGCGACGCGGGCCGCGGTCTCCCGGGCGCTGGCGCGCTCCAGGACCGGCCGTGCCTCGTCGAAGCCGTACTTCTGCATCCCCGCCAGGTCTGCGTGGCCGGGCCTGGGGCGGGTCAGCGGGGCGTTGCGGGCCTGTGCGGCGAGTACCTCGGGGTCCACCGGATCGGCCGACATGACCTGTTCCCACTTGGGCCACTCGGTGTTGCCCACCATGACGGCGACGGGCGATCCCATGGTCAGGCCGTGGCGGACACCGCCGAGGAAGGTGACTTCGTCCCTCTCGAACTTCATCCGGGCGCCGCGCCCGTAACCGAGCCGTCGCCGGGCGAGCGCGTCCGCCACCATCTCCGTAGTGACGGGGATGCCGGCGGGAAGACCCTCCAGCGTCGCCACCAGTGCGGGGCCGTGCGACTCTCCGGCGGTCAGCCAGCGCAACCTGCTCAACGGTGCTCCTCATGCTCGCGCCTGTAACTGCAACGGCGCGACCGGGTGCGCGGCCCTGGCCCGCCACCCCCGATCCTCCCACGATCGGGAGCTCCGACCTGCCGCCGGTCCAGCAGACGGACGCCCCGGTCACGTCTCCGAAGGGCGAGGAGACGGAGCCGCGGGGTACAGCCTGCCGCCGGGCACGCCTTCGGGTGAGCCGCCTGGTGTCCGCCCTCGGGTGCCGCCGTGGCTCGCAGAGGCCGGTACGGCCTGCGCGCGGGCGCGTCCGTCGGCTCTCGGCCCTCGGCCCTCGGCCCTCGGCAGGCATCCGGCCGGACAGGACCTCGGTACTAGACCTCGCGCGCTGCGAGCGCCGCTTCGCCGGCGACACGCATGGCCGCGACGGGCGCGTCCAGCCCGGTCATCCGCTCCACCTGGAGCACGGCCTGGTGGACGAGGAGGTCGAGGCCGCCCACCACCGGGGCGCCGGTGGACGACCAGCGGGATGCGAGCTCGGTCGGCCAGGGCTCGTACAGCACGTCGAACAGGGTGCCAGGGGCCGCGGGGACGTCGGCCGCCAGGGCGTCGGTGGTGCCGGCCGGCGTGGTGGCGATCACGAGGGGGGCGTGCAGGGCCTCGGCGGCCGTCGCCCAGTCCGCGATCCGTACGTCCACACCGAGGCGCTCGCCCCAGCCGCGCATCTCGTCGGCCCGCGCCGCACTGCGCACATAGGCCGTGACCGGCCCGGTGCAGATCTCGGCCAGGGCTGCCAGCGCGGAGGACGCCGTGGCGCCGGCACCGAGAATCGCGGCGGACTCCACCTTGTCGACGCCCCGTTCCCGCAGGGCCGCGATCATGCCGGGGATGTCGGTGTTGTCGCCGGTCCGGCGGCCGTCCTCGGTGAGGACGAAGGTGTTGACCGCCTCGACCGAGGCCGCGGTATCGGTGATCTCGTCGAGCAACGGGATGATCGCCCGCTTGAGCGGCATCGTCAGGGAGAGGCCCGCCCAGGAGGAGTCCAGACCTTCGATGAAGCCGGGCAGCCCTGCCTCGTCCACCTCGAAGCGGTCGTACGACCAGTGGTCGAGGCCCAGCTCCGCGTACGCGGCCCGGTGCAGGACCGGGGAGAGGGAGTGGGCGATGGGCGAGCCGAGGACGGCCGCCCGCCGGACGGTGTTCACTGTTTCGCCTGGTTCTCTTGGTACTGCTCGCGGTTGCGTTCGTGCTCCTCGTTCGTCACCGCGAACAGCGTTTTGTCCTCGGTCACGGAGACGAAGTAGTACCAGGGGCCGGACGCCGGACTGATCGCCGAGTGCAGGGCGTCCGCGCCGGGATTGGAGATCGGGCCGAGCGGGAGGCCCTTGATTCGGTACGTGTTGTACGGATCGTCGATCTCCCGCAGTGCGTCCACGGCTCCCACATCCAGCGTGCTCTCAGCTCGGATGTAGTTGATCGTCGAGTCGAATTCCAGCCTTCCGACCGTCTCCATGTTGTCCGGCTTGAGACGGTTGTAGACCACCGTGGCGACCCTGTCGAAGTCGTGCTTGTACTTGCCCTCCTTCTGAACAAGGCTCGCCACGGTGATGAGGTCGAGCGGAGAGTCCAGCTTCAGCTTCTTCGCGTTTTCCTCGAGATCAAGCTTGGCGTATTCACTGTTCGCCCGCGTGACCATCTTCTTCAGCGCGTCCTCGGGCTTCGAACCCTTGGGGACCGCGTACGCCGCCGGAAAGAGGAAACCTTCCAGCGGATCCTTGATCTCCGGATCGTCATCCGCCCATTCGGGCAGACCGAGGCTCTCGGCCTTCGTCTTCGCCACACCAGCGGTGGTACCGGCTTTCAGGCCAAGCCTCTTGTCGATCGCCGTGTAGATGCCGATGGTGCTCGTTCCCTCGGGAATGACGAGTGCGTTCTGGCTCTTCGGATCCAGCATCATTTCGATGGCACTGTCCGCCGACATCTCCTTCTTCAGGAGATAGACACCGGCCTGCAGGGAACCGCCCTTGGGATTCCCGTTCTGTGCCGAGACGAAGGCGTCCACGGATTTCACGACGCCGGCCTTCTTCAGGATGCTCGCGATCTCGTTGCCCAGCGCACCGGGCGGGATCTCCACCTCGACCGCGCCCGTTCCGCTGCCCGCGTAGTCGGGCGCCGAGCCGAACTGGTTCTGGAAGTACGAGTAGCCGAGGTACCCCACCCCGCCGAGGCCGCCGACGAGGACCGCCGCGACACCCAGGCAGGCGCAGCCGTTGCGGCTCTTCTTCTTTCCCTTGCCGCGGCGCTCGCCACCGCCCCGGCGGGACTCACGCGGGCCGTCGTCGTGTTCGTCGTCCTCGCGGGTACGGGAGCGGGAGTCACGCCCGTCGGCCGGCTCGTCCGCGCCCGTGAAGAAAGGATGCGTCTCCTCCTGCGGCGCTTCCGGGTCCCAGTCCTGGCCCTGCTGCTGAGGCTCCTGCTCGCGGCGGCCGGGGGGCTGCGGCGGGGGGTACGCCTCGGGGGTGCCGTAGTGGTCGGCCTGTTCGCCGTAGCCGCCGGTGTTGTTGCCGTACTGGGGCTGCTGGGCCGCGTACGGCATGGCCGCCTGCTGGCCGGTGTCCCAGCCGCCGTCGTACTGCGGCTGGGACTGCTGCGGCTGGGCGTACGGGTCCTGCGGCGCGCCGTACGGGTGCTGATGCGGGTCCTGGGGCTGCTGGTACGGGTCCTGCTGATGTTGATAGGGGTCCTGCTGGTGCTGCTGGTACGGGTCCCGCTGGTAGCCCTGCTGGGCATACGGGTCCTGCGCGTAGGGCTGCTGCTGGCCTTCGTACTGGCCCTGGCCGTGGGCAGCCTGCTGGCCTCCCCATCCCTGGTCCCCGTACAAGGGGTCCTCGGGATGCCACGGTTCGGAGCCGGGGCCCCGGCCATACTCAGTCATCGATCCCCTTGAGCCGCGAGACGACGCTCCGTCTCTTCGCTTTGCTGTGCGGTGTCTGTTCGAACACCGGCGCATCGCGCGGAACGTTACCGTATCGCGATCAGACAACCACTTCGACGCCCTCGCCCGGGGCAGTGCCTGACGCCCGTTCGGACTCCAGAGCGTTCTGAAGGATCACCACAGCGGCAGCTTGGTCGATGACAGAACGGCCCTTCTTGGACTTCACGCCCGAAGCGCGCAGCCCCTGAGTGGCCGTCACTGTGGTCATCCTCTCGTCCAGGAGACGTACAGGAATCGGCGCGATGGCACGGGCGAACACCTGGGCGAACGCACGGACCTTCGCGGCCGCCGGACCCTCCCCGCCCCCGAGGGAGCGGGGCAGCCCCACGATGACCTCGATCGGCTCGTACTCCTCGACGATCCGGCCGAGCCGCCGGTGGGCGGCCGGGACATCACGTCCCGGCACGGTCTCCACCGGCGTGGCGAGGATCCCGTCGGGGTCGCACGAGGCGACCCCGATACGGGCGTCACCGACATCGACGGCAAGTCGGCGTCCACGGCGCATCTGCGACATGTCCGGCGTCACGCCGTCTCGGTGACGAGGCGTTCGACAGCGGCGACGGCGTCACCGATGGCATCCGGGTTCTGGCCGCCGCCCTGGGCGACGTCCGGCTTGCCGCCGCCACCGCCACCGAGGGTCTTGGCGGCGGTGCGCACCAGGTCACCGGCCTTGAGGCCACGCTCGCGGGCGGCCTCGTTGGTGGCGATGACGGTCAGCGGGCGGCCGTTGGCCGTGGTGAACAGGGCCACGACGGCGGGCCGGCCGCCCTGGATGCGGCCTCGCACGTCCAGAACCAGCTTGCGCAGGTCGTCGGCCGAGGTGCCGTCCGGGACCTGTCCGGTGACGAGGGCGACCCCGCGCACGTCCCTGGCAGACTCCACGAGCCCGGCGGCGGCGGCGAGCACCTTCTCCGCGCGGAACTTCTCGATCTCCTTCTCGGCGTCCTTCAGCTTGCCGAGCATGCCGGAGATCTTCTCGGGAAGCTCCTCGGGGCGGCCCTTGAGCAGCTCCTGGAGCTGGGCGACGACCGTGTGCTCCTTGGCGAGGAAGTTGTACGCGTCCACGCCGACCAGGGCCTCGATGCGGCGGACACCGGAACCGATGGACGACTCGCCGAGCAGCTTCACCAGACCCAGCTGAGCCGTATTGCCGACGTGCGTGCCGCCGCACAGCTCCTTGGAGAAGTCGCCGATGGTGACGACACGGACCCGCTCGCCGTACTTCTCGCCGAACTCCGCGATGGCGCCCTGCTTCTTGGCGTCGTCGATGGACATGACCTCGGCCTGGACGTCGAGCTCCCGGGCGAGGACCTCGTTGATCTTCTGCTCGACGTCGGTCAGGACCGTGCCGGGTACGGCGGCGGGCGAGCCGAAGTCGAAGCGGAAGCGGCCGGGCGAGTTCTCCGAACCGGCCTGGGCGGCCGTCGGGCCCAGGGCATCGCGCAGCGCCTGGTGCGTGAGGTGCGTGGCGCTGTGGGCGCGGGCGATGGCGCGGCGGCGGGTGTTGTCGATGGCGGCGAAGGCGGAGGCGCCGACCGTCACCTCGCCGACCTGGACCGAGCCCTTGTGGACCGAGACGCCCGGGACCGGCTGCTGCACGTCGCGGATCTGAATGACGGCGCCGGTTTCGAGCCGGATCCTGCCCTGGTCGGCGAGCTGGCCGCCGCCCTCGGCGTAGAAGGGGGTGCGGTCGAGGACGACCTCGACCTCGTCGCCCTCGGTGGCGGCGGGCGAGGGCACGCCGTCGACCAGCAGGCCGACGATCCTCGACTCACCCTCGGTGGAGGTGTAGCCGGTGAATTCGGTGACGCCCGAGTTGTCGGCGACCTCGCGGTAGGCGGACAGGTCGGCGTGACCGGTCTTCTTGGCCCTGGCATCGGCCTTGGCGCGCTCCCGCTGCTCCTTCATCAGGCGCCGGAAGCCGTCCTCGTCGACCGAGAGGCCCTGTTCGGCGGCCATCTCCAGTGTGAGGTCGATCGGGAAGCCCCAGGTGTCGTGGAGCAGGAACGCCTTGTCGCCGGCCAGGACCCTGCCGCCGGCGGCCTTGGTCTCGGTGACGGCGGTGTCGAGGATGTTCGTGCCGCCCTTGAGGGCCTTGAGGAAGGCGGCCTCCTCGGCGAGCGCGACGGTCTCGATGCGCTTGCGGTCGGTGATCAGCTCGGGGTACTGCTGCCCCATGGTGTCGACGACGACGTCGACGAGCTCACGGACGACCGGGCCGGTGGCGCCCATCAGCCGCATGTTGCGGATGGCGCGGCGCATGATGCGGCGCAGGACGTAGCCACGGCCCTCGTTGCCCGGGGTGACACCGTCACCGATGAGCATCACGGACGTACGGATGTGGTCGGCGACGACGCGGAGGGAGACGTCGGAGCCCTGTTCGGCGCCGTAGCGCACCCCGGTGAGCTCGGTGGCCTTGTCCATGACGACGCGCAGGGTGTCGGTCTCGTACATGTTCTGTACGCCCTGCAGGATCATCGCGAGGCGTTCGAGGCCGAGACCGGTGTCGATGTTCTGCGACGGCAGGTCGCCGAGGATCGGGAAGTCCTCCTTGCCGTCGCCCGCGCCGCGCTCGTACTGCATGAAGACCAGGTTCCAGATCTCCACGTAACGCTCGTCGTTGACGGCGGGGCCGCCCTCGACGCCGAACTCGGGACCGCGGTCGTAGTTGATCTCGGAGCACGGGCCGCAGGGTCCGGGGACGCCCATGGACCAGAAGTTGTCCTTCTTGCCCAGTCGCTGGATGCGTTCGGCCGGAACGCCGATCTTCTCGCGCCAGATCTGCTCGGCCTCGTCGTCGTCGAGGTAGACCGTGATCCACAGCCGCTCGGGGTCGAGGCCGAAGCCACCGTCCTCCACGGAGTCCGTGAGCGCCGCCCAGGCGAGCTCGATGGCGCCTTCCTTGAAGTAGTCACCGAAGGAGAAGTTGCCGCACATCTGGAAGAACGTGCCGTGCCTGGTGGTCTTGCCGACCTCTTCGATGTCCGGCGTGCGCACGCACTTCTGCACGCTGGTGACACGTGGGGCGGGCGGCTTGACCTCACCGAGGAAGTAGGGCTTGAAGGGAACCATGCCCGCGGGGACCAGCAGCAGAGTCGGGTCGTCCGCGATGAGCGACGCCGAAGGCACGACGGTGTGGCCGCGCTCCTCGAAGAAGCTCAGCCAGCGGCGGCGAATTTCAGCCGACTCCATTAGTGGTCCTCATTCCGGTTGTTCGAGTTGTAGGGAAGTGTGCGGTGGGCGACGAGTTCGGGGTCGGCGAGCGCCTCGATGCCGAGTGCACCGCCCAGTTCGGCCTCGCGCCTGACCATGCCCTCACGCACGTCGAGGGCGAAGTCCTTCAGCTTGTGACCCGCTTCGATCGCCTTGTCGGCGGCCTGCGCCGCGAGGCTCTCGGGGGTCAGCTGCCGGATCTTGCGGTTGACCTTGGTGGTGGCCCAGACGCCGGCGGCTGCGCCGGCGGTGAACCAGAACGTACGGCGGAACATCGCTGGCTCAGTCCTTCTGTCCGCGGGAGCTTCGGCCGTTCCGCTTCTTGTCACGGGCGGAGGGCACGGTACGGCCGACGATCACGGCGCGGCGGGAGGTCCGGCGGGCCGGTTCCGGCTCGGCGGCGGTGCGGCGGCCGATCGCCTGCCGCACCCCGTAGCCGAACGCCGCGACCTTCACGAGCGGGCCGCCGAACGTCGACGCGACGGTGGTGGACAGGGCGGAGGCGTTGGAGGTGACCTCCTGGACGTCGCTGGCGATGGCGTCGACCTTGTCCAGCTGGGTCTGCGCGGAACGCAGCGTGGCGGAGGCGTCGGCGAGCAGCGGAACCGCCTGCTCCGTCACGTCCGCCACCAGCGCCGTGGTCGCCTTGAGCGTCTGGGCCAGCCTCACCAGTACCACGGCGAGGAAGGAAACCAGGATCGCCCAGAAGACGGCCACCAGGATGCCGGCCACCTCTCCACCGGACACAGTGCACCGCTCTCTGCTCGTCGCCCGCATCGGCCGGGACCTCTCCCGGCCGGTATCTGTCTGTCACCGCTCGGCCCGCGCGTCCTGCCCACCACTGCCGATCGTCGTCCCCCGAGCCTATCGCGCCGGGCGTCTCGCCCCGAACCGCATTACGGGCGGGCGGCGCGGGTCGCGAACCCCGGGGAGATTGTACGGAGAGCTTATGTGCCAGTACTCTGCGTGTTTCATGCGACGCCCTCACCGCCCCTGCCCCATGCCCGACGACGCGGAGCGCGGCCCCGTGCGCGGAAATCTCCCGGCGGAGCTGAACACCTTCGTGGGGCGCGGCGACGAACTGGCGGAACTGGAGCCGCTCATGCGGGAGTCCAGGCTCGTGACCGTGGCCGGGGTCGCCGGGGTCGGGAAGACCCGCTTCGCGATCCGCGCTGCGGCCCTGATGGAGAAACGGTACTTCGATGGTGTCTGGATCGCCGAGCTGTCGGCCGTCCACGACCCCGAGCTCCTCGAGCACGCACTGGTCGACGCGCTGGGGCTCACCGACCACACGGGAAGGCCGCCTCGTGCCGTGCTGGCCGAGCACTGCGCGGAGCGCCGGCTCCTGCTCGTGATCGACGGCTTCGAGCACCTCACCGACGCCTGTGCCGGACTCGTACGGGAGTTGCTCCGCCGGGCCCCGCACCTCCAGGTGCTCGCCGCGGGTCGCCGTCCGTTGCGGGTGGACGGCGAACTCACCTTCCCGCTGATGCCGATGACGGACGACGACGCCCTGGAACTCTTCGCCCGGCGCGCCGCCGCGGTGCGACCGGGGTTCCGGCTGACGGACGGCGACCGGGAGACCGCACGGGAGCTCTGCCGCCGCCTCGACGGCATCCCGCTGGCCCTGGAGCTCGCCGCCGGGCGGCTGCGGGCCCTGACGATGGAGCAGGTGCTGCACCGTCTCGACGACCGCTTCCGGCTGCTGACGGGGGGCAGCCCGAGCGCGCTCCCCCGCCACCAGACGCTTCGTACGGCCATCGGCTGGAGCCACGAGCTGTGCGCTCCGGAGCAGCGGCTGCTGTGGGCACGGCTCTCGGTGTTCGCCGGACAGTTCGACCTGGAGGCCGTCGAATACATCTGCAGCGGCTCCGGCCTGCCCGCCGGATCCGTGCTGGACGTGCTGGACGAACTGCTGGCCCAGTCCGTGGTGCTGCGCGAGGACTCCGCCCTGGGCAGCCGATACCGGCTGCTGGACACCGTTCGGGAGTACGGCGCCGAGTGGCTGCGGGCGACCGGGGACGCCGAGAGGCTGCGCCGCAGGCACCGGGACTGGTATCTGGGGCTCGCGACGTGGTGCGAGCTCGACTGGTTCAGCCCCAGGCAGGCGGAGGCGGCGGCACGGATCGACAGCGAGCTGCCCAATCTCCGCCGGGCGATGGAGTGCTCGATGGAGAGCCCGGAAGAGGTCCATCTCGCCCAGTACCTGGCGGGCACGCTCTGGTTCTACTGGGCGGGCTGCGGCCGCCTCTCGGAGGGCCGCCACTGGCTGGACCACGTCCTGGAGGAGGAGTCCCCGTACGACCACTCGCGGCTCAAGGCCCTGTGGGTGCTCGGGTACGTCGCGGTGCTCCAGGGGGACCGCGTCGGTGCGGTGTCCGCGCTTCAGGAGTGCCGCGAGGAGGGCGAGCGCTCGGGGGACGCCACCGCCGTGGCCTACGCCCTGCACCGCACGGGCTGTCTCTCGATCGTCACGGACGACCCGGTGCGCGCCGAGGAACTGTTGCGCGAGGCGCTGGCGCGCTACCGGGAGATCGGCGAGCTGAACAGCAACGTGCTGATGGCCCAGGTCGAGCTGGGCATGGCCGTGGCGTTCCGCGGGGACCTGGAAGGGGCCACGGCGATCTGCGACGAGGTCCGGGAGATCTGTGAGGACCACGGCGAACGGTGGGCGCTGGCCTACGCGCTGTACGTCCTGGGCTACGCGGCGCTGCAGTCCGGGACGAGCGGGCGGGCCCGCCCGATGCTCCGCGAATCACTGTCCATCGCGCACACCTTCCACGATCTGCTCGGCACGGTCCTCTCGCTGGAGCTGCTGGCCCTCATCACCGTGGTCGAGGGCGACGCGGCGGAGGCGGCCGTGCTGCAGGGGGCGGCGGACCGGATCTGGCCCTCGGTGGGGCTGCCGCTGTTCGGCTCCGCCCACTACGGAAGACCCAGGGCCGAGTGCGAGAAGCGGGCCAGGGCGGCACTCGGCGACGCCCGGTACGACGCGGAACGCCACGCGGGCCGTCGGCTGGACCCGCAGGCCGCGGCGGTGCGGGCGCTCCGCACGAGGGCGGACGCCGGCACGGCACCGGAGGGGTCGGTGCCCGGGGCCGGGGCGGACGGGGAGACGCGAAGGCCCGCCGCCTCCCGTACAACAGGGAGGGGCGGGCCCGAGCTCGGTTGAGAGCTACGCCTGCGTCATCAGCGGGCGTAGTACTCGACGACGAGCTGCTCGTCGCAGATGACCGGGATTTCCTTGCGGTTCGGGTCCCGGTCCAGGCGGAAGGCCAGGGCCTTCAGGTTCACCTGGAGGTAGCGCGGGGTCTCGCCGTCCGTGTCGTAGCCACCCTCACGGGCGACCTGGAAGGGGACCTTGGTGCGGCTGCGCTCGCGGACCTGCACGACGTCGTCGGGGCGCACGCGGAAGGACGGCTTGTCGACCTTGCCGCCGTTGACCTCGATGTGGCCGTGGACGACCATCTGGCGGGCCTGGTAGATGGTGCGGGCGATGCCCGAACGCAGGACCAGGGCGTCGAGGCGGCGCTCGAGCTCGACGACCAGCGCCTCGCCCGTCTTGCCCTCGGCCTTACGGGCGCGGTCGTAGGCGCGCGCCATCTGGCGCTCGCTGATGTCGTACTGCGCACGCAGACGCTGCTTCTCGAGCAGACGGACCTTGTAGTCCGAGTTCTGCTTGCGGCCACGGCCGTGCTCGCCCGGCGGGTAGGGGCGGGCTTCGAAGTACTTGACAGCCTTCGGCGTCAGGGCGATGCCGAGGGCACGCGACTTCTTGACCTTGGGACGCGACTGGTTAGGCACGTTCTCCAGACCTCCGTTGTAGGTTAGGTTAGGCTTACCTTACTCAAGGAGATCGCATGTCTCGCCCTGGGAACACCACACACGTCACGGACAGCACAGACAGCGGCAGCACACCTGAAGGTGCTGCTACGACGGAAGGCCGATCTGATCGTGGTCAGCCGCGTCCCAGCGGGCTTGAAAACACTCGGATGCCGTCAGCAGCCGAGCGCACACGAACTCTCGTACAGAGTACCTGCTCCGCGGTGCTGCTCGTACCGGGGCTGTCGGTCATCCATCCCGACCAGCTGATGCCCGACAGCAGGAGCATCGGTCCCGAAGGGGACCTGTTCCTCGGTTTCCCCGCCGATTCCCCGGTCGTAAGGGCCGCGACGCGTGCCCAGGGCGACGAACTGACCGCCGTGCTGGAGATCACCGACGTCGCACCGGTCTCCGTCCCCCACCGGATCCGCGGCCGTGCCCGCGTCGCCGGCTGGCTCACCGCCGTACCGGGGCTCGCACAGCCGGGCCGGATGATGCTCCGGCTGGAGACCGGGGAGGCGTCGGTCGACGACCTGTGGGGGTTCGAGGAGGTGGAGCCGGAGGATTTCCGGGACGCCGTGGCCGACCCGCTGGTCACCCATGAGGCCGAGCTGCTCCAGCATCTGCACGCCGCCCACAGCGAGCAGATGGCCACCCTGTCCGCGCTGCTCGGCGACCGGGCCGAGTGCGGCTGCCCGGAGCACCGGCTCGGCGCCGTCCCGGTCGCGGTCGACCGCTTCGGCCTCCGGGTGCGCTTCGTCGAGGGCGGCGACGCCTGCTTCGACGCCCGGTTCGAATTTCCCGAGCCCGTACGCGACATCAGCGAGCTGCGCCGAGCGATGCACACCCTCTTCGAAGCGGCGGCCTGCTGAGCGGCGGTCACGAGGACGCCGGACCGCCCTGCTCCCGCCCGAGCCGCTCACGGACCCGGTCCGCGACGTCGGCGTACCGCGCCTCCGCGCCGTATCGCGTGGGTTCGTAGTAGCGCCTGCCGCGGACGGCGTCCGGGGCGTACTCCTGGGCCGCGATACCGCCGGGCACGTCATGGGGGTAGACGTAGCCCTGGGCGTGGCCCAGCTTGGCGGCGCCCTTGTAGTGGCCGTCGCGCAGGTGGGCCGGGACCGGGCCCGCGAGGCCACGTCGCACGTCCTCCTGCGCGGCGGAGATCGCCAGCGTCGCCGCGTTCGACTTGGGGGCGAGTGCCAGCGCGATCGTGGCATGGCTGAGGGTGAGCGCCGCCTCGGGGAATCCGATCATGGCGACCGCCTGGGCCGCGGCCACCGCCGTGGGCAGTGCCGTCGGATCGGCGAGCCCGATGTCCTCGCTGGCGGAGATCATCAGGCGCCGGGCGATGAAGCGCGGGTCCTCCCCCGCCTCGATCATCCGGGCCAGGTAGTGCAGGGCCGCGTCCACGTCGGAGCCGCGGATCGACTTGATCAGGGCGCTCGCCACGTCGTAGTGCTGGTCGCCGTCACGGTCGTACTTCACGGCGGCGCGGTCGACGGTCTCCTCGAGCGTCGTGAGTGTGATCTCCCGCTCGTGCGTGGTGAGGGCCGCTCCCGCGGCCGCCTCCAGTGCGGTCAGCGCACGCCGCGCGTCACCGCCCGCGATGCGCAGCAGATGAGCCTCGGCGTCATCGGGCAGGGTGACGGCGCCGCCCAGCCCTCGCTCGTCGGTCAGCGCCCGGCGCAGGAGCGCGCGCAGATCCTCGTCGGTGAGGGGCTCCAGGGTGAGGAGCAGGGATCGCGACAGCAGGGGGGAGATGATCGAGAAGTACGGATTCTCCGTGGTGGCCGCGATCAGCGTGACCCAGCGGTTCTCCACGGCGGGGAGCAGGGAGTCCTGCTGGGCCTTGGAGAAGCGGTGGATCTCGTCGAGGAAGAGGACGGTCTCCTTGCCGAAGCCGCCGGTGGCACGGCGCGCGCCCTCGATGACGGCCCGGACCTCCTTGACGCCCGCGGTGATCGCGGAGAGCTCGACGAAGCGCTTGTTCGTGGCCTTGCTGACCACGTACGCCAGGGTCGTCTTTCCCGTGCCGGGCGGGCCCCAGAGGATCACCGACGAGGGACCCGCAGGCCCTCCGCTGCCCTCACCGACCAGGCGGCGCAGCGGCGAGCCCGGCTTGAGCAGATGCTGCTGGCCGACGACCTCGTCCAGCGTACGAGGCCTCATCCGGACAGCGAGGGGGCTGCTGGACGGGTCCTTCTCCTGGCGGTCTTCGGCTGCTGCGGTAAAGAGGTCGGGCTCCACGTGAGGAAGCCTATGTCACCCCACTGACAGGACCGCCCGGCGCGTCAGCTGGTCCAGAAGTCCCACCAGCGGGTCAGGATCAGCATGCCGATGATCCCGATCCAGAGCACCGGCGGCACCCAGTGGAATTCGGTGAGGGCGTTCCGCAGCCAGGCGGGTGCGGGCAGGATGCCGTGCTTGATGTTGTGCGTGGTGACGTAGCAGAACATGACGATCGTGGCGACCCAGGCCAGGCAGCACCACAGGCAGAGCGAGTTGATGTTGTACAGCGACTGGTACTGCAGCCAGGTGCAGAAACCGACGCCGAACAGCGTGCCCGCGTTGAGGCCAAGCCAGTACCAGGCGCGGAAGCGGGCGCCGGCGAGGAGCGCCATGCCGATGCCGATGACCACCGAGTAGGTGGCGATGCCGAGCATCGGGTTGGGGAAGCCGAAGGCGGCGGCCTGCTCGCTCTTCATGATGTTGCCGCACGCGACCACCGGGTTCAGGCTGCAGCCCGGGGTGAAGCTCGGGTCCTCCAGCAGCTTGAACTTGTCGATCGTGATCACCCAGGCGGCGAGCAGCCCGGCCGCGCCGGTGATCACCAGCAGCAGCGCGAGCGCGCGACTGCCGCCGTAGGTCTTCGCGCCGTTGTCCTCGTCCTGCCGGGATGAGGGGTGGTCTACCGCTGCCATCGTCATATCGCCGTTCCATCACTGTGTAGCCGGCCGGGGCATGGACATTGTGCCGCACCGCCGTTGCGGTCAACCGTTCGATCGGCATAAAGGCGTGCGCGACGAGGTCCGGAACAGGGAGGCCCCGGAGCCCCTCGCACCCCTGGCGCAACGCACGTCGCGCCGGTCTCCGCAGCCGCACCGGGGCGACAGTGCCCGTACTCGGCACCGGACGGGCAGTCGCCCGGCATCGCTCGGCGGCCCGGAAACGGGATCGTCCGGCAAGGTGAATCCGCTTTCGCGGAGTTGACGGAACGGAAGGTGGTGCGGCGTGCGTCCCCCCGGACCCGCGCGGTGACGACGCAGGCGTGCTCGGCGTCAGCGGCCCCTGACCCGGGCTGCGGGCAGGGGGCCGGGGACGAGGGCGCCCCGACGGGCTGGTGCCCGCCCGGGCGGGCCGGGCGGGCACAGTGGTGAGCAGCGTGGCGCTCAGGCCAGCTTGGCCTGCACGGTGGCCACGAGCGCGTCGAGCGCGACCGGCTCCTGGTCACCGGACTCCATGTCCTTGAGCTGGACCGCGCCCTCGGCGAGATCACGCTCGCCGGCCACGATCGTGTAGCGGGCACCGGAGCGGTTCGCGTTCTTCATCGCGCCCTTCAGACCCCGGCCGCCGAACGCGAAGTCCGTGGCGATCCCGGCCTTCCGCAGTTCCGTGACCAGACCGAAGAGCACCCGCCGCGCCTCGTCGCCGAGCGGCACGGCGTACACGCTGGTGGTGGCGGGGATTCCGAGCTCGATGCCTTCGGCCTCCAGGGCGAGCACCGTGCGGTCCACGCCGAGCGCCCAGCCGGCCGAGGGCAGGGACGGGCCGCCGATCATCTCGGACAGACCGTCGTAGCGGCCGCCGCCGCCCACCGCGGACTGGGAGCCCAGACCGTCGTGGACGAACTCGAAGGTGGTGCGGGTGTAGTAGTCGAGGCCCCGGACCAGCTTCTCGTCGTCCTCGTACACCACGCCGGCCGCCGTCAGCAGGTCGCGGACCTCCTCGTGGTACGCCTTGCAGGCGTCGCAGAGGAAGTCGCGCAGCATCGGGGCCCCGGTCAGCTGCTTCTGGACGTCGGGCCGCTTGTCGTCGAGGACCCGCAGCGGGTTGATCTCGATGCGTCGCCGGGTCTCCTCGTCGAGCTCCAGGTCGCGCAGGAACGTCTGGAGCGCCTCCCGGTAGACGGGACGGCACTCCTTGTCGCCCAGCGAGTTCAGCAGGATGCGGAACTGCCTCAGGCCGAGCGACCGGTACGCCTGGTCGGCCAGGATGATCAGTTCGGCGTCGAGCGCGGGGTCCTCGGTCCCGATGGCCTCGGCACCCACCTGTGAGAAGTGGCGGTAACGGCCCGCCTGCGGCTTCTCGTAGCGGTAGTACGAACCCGAGTACCAGAGCTTGACGGGCAGGTTGCCCGCCTTGTGCAGGTTGGCCTCCAGCGCCGCGCGCAGCACGGACGCGGTGCCCTCGGGGCGCAGCGCGAGCTTGTCGCCGCCCTTGGTCTCGAAGGCGTACATCTCCTTGGAGACGATGTCGGTGGACTCACCGACACCGCGTGAGAACAGGGCGACGTCCTCGAAGCCGGGTGTCTCGATGTAGCCGTAGCCGGAGTTCTTCAGGGGTGCGGAGATCGCGTCCCGCACCGCGAGGAAGTTCGCGGAGCGCGGCGGGATCAGGTCGTACGTGCCCTTGGGGGCCTGGAAGGTACTCACGGTTCTTTTCTCTCGTCACATTCCTCGGCGGGGCGCGTCCAGACCGTTCAGATACGGGTTGGAGGCGCGCTCGCGGCCGATGGTCGTCTGGGGGCCGTGGCCGGACAGCACCACGGTCGAGTCGTCGAGCGGCAGGCACACGCGCGCCAGCGACTCGAGCAGCTCGGCGTGGTCGCCGCCGGGCAGGTCGGTGCGTCCGACGGAGCCGGCGAAGAGCAGGTCGCCCGAGAAGAGGACCTGCGGGACCTCCGCGGCCTCGGGCATCCTGAACGTCACCGACCCCTTGGTATGGCCGGGCGCGTGCGCGACGCCGAACTCCAGACCCGCGAGCTTCAGCCGGGCACCGTCGGTCAGCTCCTTGACGTCGTCCGGTTCACCCACGGTCAGCTCGCCCATCAGCGGCATCCCGATGGAGCGGCCCAGCGCCTTCTCGGGGTCGCTCATCATGTAGCGGTCCTCGGGGTGGATCCAGGCGGGGACGTCGTGGGCCCCGCACACGGGGACGACCGAGGCGACGTGGTCGATGTGGCCATGGGTGAGGACGACGGCGACGGGCTTGAGCCGATGCTTCTTCAGCGCTTCCTCGACGCCCTGCGCGGCCTGGTGGCCCGGGTCGATGATCACGCACTCCTCGCCGGCGGCGGGGGCGACCAGGTAGCAATTGGTCCCCCAGGCCCCGGCGGGGAACCCGGCAATGAGCACGATCGTCCTTAGTGTTCGTCCGACGAGGAGGGCCGCGGAGGCGAATGCGGCAGTCCAGAGACTACCGGCGCTCCTCATTCCACAGCTAACCCATATACCGTACGGGCATTCCAGGACCGATCACACGACGTACAAGGAGACCATCCGGTGGTCAGCAGCGATCAGCGGCGGCGGCAGCTCGCCCGGGAGAAGTTCGAGCGGCAGCAGCAGCGTCGGGAGGAAGCGCGCCGGCGGACCAGGCGTCTCACGGTGATCATCGCCTCGTCGGTGGCCGTCGTGGCGGTCATCGGTGCGGGCGCGTATGTCTCGCTCGACGGCGACGAGTCGAAGAAGCCCGCGGACGCGGCTGCGAGCGCCGACCCGTCGGCGTCGCCCTCGGAGAGCGAGAGCAAGGCTCCCGAGCCCGCGATGAAGATCGACAAGAAGGCCAAGTACTCGATGGCGCTCACGACGAGCCAGGGTGACATCGCCATCGCGATGGACGCGGCGAAGACCCCGCACACCACGAATTCGTTCAAGGCGCTCGCGGACAAGAAGTACTTCGACGACACGAAGTGCCACCGGCTGACCACGGAGGGCATCTTCGTCCTGCAGTGCGGTGACCCCAAGGGCGACGGGACGGGCGGTCCCGGCTACACGATCCCGGACGAGAATCTGACCGCGCTGGGCAAGGCTGGGGCCGACGGATCGGTGACGTACCCGGCGGGCACCGTCGCGATGGCGAACACCGGCCAGCCGGGCACGGGCGGCAGCCAGTTCTTCCTGGTCTACAAGGACACAAAACTGCCGCCCAGCTACACGCCGTTCGGCACCATGGACGACGCGGGCCTGAAGGCCGTCAAGAAGATCGCCGAGGCGGGCGTCGCCGAAGGGGCGGGCGACGGTGCTCCGAAGAAGGCCGTCACGGTCGAGAAGGCGACGGTCGACAAGGCCTGACCCCAGGTGTGGCCACCCGGCTCGGGGTTCCTGGAGCGCACCGGAGAATTTCAGCCGCGCTGAGTGCGGACAGCCGGGTGGCCCGTCGCCTAGATTGGCGTTGTGCAGGGCGGGCGCTGCCCGCCCCAGGAAACTGTGGACGATGCACGGGGGGCGAACCCCCTCGATGCATCAGGTGGAGGAGGCGCTGTGAGCAGCGACCCGTGGGGCCGTGTCGACGAGACGGGCACCGTGTACGTGCGTACGGCCGAGGGCGAGCAGGTCGTCGGATCGTGGCAGGCCGGTACCCCTGAGGAGGCCCTGGCCTATTTCGAGCGCAAGTACGAGGGCTTGGTGGTCGAGATCGGCCTCCTCGAGCGGCGGGTGAAGACCACCGACCTGTCGGCGAAGGACGCCACGGCGGCGATCGAGCACCTTCGTCAGCAGGTCGACGAGCACCACGCCGTCGGCGACCTCACCGCGCTCGGCAAGCGGCTGGACGCGCTCGTCGCGACGGTCGACTCGCGCCGTGAGGAACGCAAGGCCCAGAAGGCGAAGCAGACCGACGAGGCCCGTCAGGCCAAGGAGGCGCTCGTCGTGGAGGCCGAGGAACTGGCGCAGAGCGAGCAGTGGCGGTCGGCGGGTGAGCGCCTGAGGGCGCTCGTCGACACCTGGAAGGGGCTGCCTCGTCTGGACCGCAAGTCCGACGACGAGCTGTGGCACCGCTTCTCGCATGCCCGTTCGGCCTTCTCCAAGCGCCGCAAGGCTCACTTCGCCGCGCTGGACGCCCAGCGCGAGGAAGCCCGCAAGGTGAAGGAGAAGCTGGTCGCCGAGGCCGAGTCGCTCTCCGGCTCGACCGACTGGGGTGCGACGGCCGCGCGTTACCGCGACCTGATGACCGAGTGGAAGGCCGCGGGCCGCGCGCAGCGCGAGGCCGAGGACGAGCTGTGGAACCGCTTCCGCGGCGCCCAGGACGTGTTCTTCGCGGCCCGCAGCGGGGTCTTCGCGGAGCGGGACGCGGAGCAGGGCGAGAACCTCAAGCTCAAGGAGGAGCTCGCCTCCGAGGCCGAGAAGCTGGTCCCGGTGAAGGACCTGAAGGCGGCCAGGGCCGCTTTCCGCTCCATCAACGAGCGCTGGGAGGCCATCGGCCACGTCCCGCGTGACGACCGCCCGAAGGTCGAGGGCCGGGTGCAGGCGGTGGAGCGGGCCCTCCAGGAGGCCGAGGAGTCCGAGTGGCGCCGGACGAACCCGGAGGCGCGGGCACGCGCCGCGGGCCTGACCGGCCAGCTCCAGGCAGCCGTGGACAAGCTGCGCACGCAGATCGACACGGCACGCGCCTCGGGCAACAACGCCCGGGCCGACAAGCTCTCCCGGGAGCTCGAGGGCCGGCAGGCACTGCTGGACCAGGCGCTGAAGGGCCTGGAGGAATTCGGCGGCTGAGCCGGACGAACCGTCCGAGACGAGAGGGGTTCCCGTACGCCTGGCGTACGGGAACCCCTCTCGCGTGTGTACACGGCAACGAGGAGCGGTGCAGCGCTGCCGACATCCACCGGTGATCTTGTCAGACCCAGGCGCGATGATCTGCTGGTCGGCACGCGCACGCGTGCCGGCACCGAGTTCACTACGACCTTGAGGCAGGTTCACCCATGAGACCCACCCGTGCCGCCCTGACCGTCGCCGTCACCGCCCTGGCCCCGGCGCTCCTTCTGGCCGGCCCGGCCTTCGCCGCCGGACCCGTGTCCTCGCCCGCCCATGTGGCTGTGTCACCGGCGGCCGCGGTCCTGGAGACCCCGGTGGACGAGATGTCCGACGACGACGTCCGCGTCGCCCTCTCCCGCATCCTGGCCGACCCGGACTCCGGGAGGAGAGTCGTCCGCGAGGTCAACGCGCTCCTCGACTCCGGTACGCCGGAGGAGATGCGCGCCTGGCTCGAAACCGGCTACCGACTCGCCCAGGCCGAGGACGACACCGTCGCCCTCTCCCGCATACTCGCCGACCCCGACTCCGGCAGACGAGTCATCAAGGAGATCAACGCACTCCTCGACGACAGCACCCCCGAAGAGAAGCGCGCCTGGCTCGAAACCGGCTACCGCCTCGCCCAGGCCGAGGACGACCGCGTCGCCATCGTCAGCATCCTGAACCGTCCCGGCATCAGCGACGCCCTGCGCGCCGCGGTCCTGGAGGCCATCGAGGGAACACCCGAGGAGATGCGCCACTTCCTGGAGTACGGCCAGTACGAGGTCGACGCGTAGGTGGTCGTGGACCCGTGTCCGGCAGGCCGGGCGCCTGCCGGACACGGCGTCCTCAAGGCCGCCGCGCCGAGGTGACCCGGTAGACGTCGTAGACGCCCTCCACGCCGCGTACGGCCTTGAGGACGTGTCCCAGGTGCTTGGGGTCGCCCATCTCGAAGGTGAACCGCGAGGTGGCCACCCGGTCGCGTGAGGTCTGCACGGCCGCCGACAGGATGTTCACGTGCTGGTCGGAAAGCACGCGGGTGACGTCGGAGAGCAGCCTGGAGCGGTCGAGCGCCTCCACCTGGATGGCGACCAGGAAGACGGACGACTGGGTGGGCGCCCACTCCACGTCGAGGATCCGCTCGGGCTGCTGCGAGAGCGAGTCGACGTTGACGCAGTCCGCGCGGTGCACGGAGACACCGCTGCCCCGGGTGACGAACCCGATGATCGGGTCCCCGGGTACGGGCGTACAGCACCGGGCCAGCTTGACCCAGACGTCCTCGACGCCCTTGACCACGACACCCGGGTCCGCCTTGGACCGGCGCTTGCTGCGCCCGTGCGAGGGCGGCGAGCTCTCCGCCAGGTCCTCGTTGGCCGCGTCCTCGCCGCCGAGCGCCTGGACGAGCTTCTGGACGACGCCCGCCGCGGCGACATGGCCCTCGCCGATCGCGGCGTACAGCGACGAGATGTCGGGGTAGCGCATCTCGTGCGCCAGCGTGACAAGGGAGTCGCCGGTCAGGATCCGCTGGATCGGCAGATTCTGCTTGCGCATGGCCCGCGCGATGGAGTCCTTGCCCTGCTCGATCGCCTCGTCGCGCCGTTCCTTGGAGAACCAGGCGCGGATCTTGTTGCGTGCCCGGGGCGACTTGACGAACTGGAGCCAGTCACGGGAGGGCCCGGCGCCGGCCGCCTTGGAGGTGAAGACCTCCACCAGGTCGCCGTTGTCGAGCGTCGACTCCAGCGGTACGAGCCGCCCGTTGACCCGTGCTCCTATGGTCCGGTGGCCGACCTCCGTGTGGACGGCGTACGCGAAGTCGACCGGCGTCGCCCCGGCGGGCAGCGCTATCACGTCGCCCTTCGGCGTGAAGACGAAGACCTCGTTGCGCGACAGGTCGAAGCGCAGGGACTCCAGGAACTCGCTGGGGTCCTCCGTCTCCTTCTGCCAGTCAAGGAGCTGGCGCAGCCACGCCATGTCGTTGACGGTGTCCTGGCCGCGGCCGCCGCCCGTGTTCTTGGGGATGTCGGTACGGACCTTGGAGGCGCCCGCGACGGCCTCCTGCTTGTACTTCCAGTGCGCGGCGATGCCGTACTCGGCGCGGCGGTGCATGTCGAACGTGCGGATCTGGAGCTCGACGGGCTTGCCGCTGGGACCGATCACCGTGGTGTGCAGCGACTGGTACATGTTGAACTTGGGCATCGCGATGTAGTCCTTGAACCGCCCGGGCACCGGATTCCACCGGGCGTGGACGGTGCCGAGCGCCGCATAGCAGTCGCGGACGGTGTCGACGAGGACGCGGATGCCCACCAGGTCGTAGATCTCGGCGAAGTCGCGGCCCCGCACGATCATCTTCTGGTACACGCTGTAGTAGTGCTTCGGCCGTCCGGTGACGGTGGCCTTGATCCTGGCGGCACGCAGGTCGGCCTGGACCTCGTCGGTCACTATGGCGAGGTATTCGTCACGCTTGGGTGCGCGCTCGGCGACGAGGCGGACGATCTCGTCGTACATCTTGGGGTAGAGGATCGCGAAGGCGAGGTCCTCCAGCTCCCACTTGATGGTGTTCATGCCCAGGCGGTGTGCCAGCGGCGCGTAGATCTCGAGGGTCTCGCGGGCCTTCTTCTCCTGCTTCTCCCGCTTGAGGTAGCGCATGGTGCGCATGTTGTGCAGCCGGTCGGCGAGCTTGATGACGAGGACCCTGGGGTCCTTCGCCATGGCGACGACCATCTTCCGCACGGTCTCCGCCTGGGCGGCCTCGCCGAACTTGACCTTGTCCAGCTTGGTCACGCCGTCGACGAGCAGGGCGACCTGGTCGCCGAAGTCCTTGCGCAGGGTGTCCAGGCCGTACTCGGTGTCCTCGACGGTGTCGTGCAGCAGCCCGGCCATCAGGGTCGCCGGGTCCATACCGAGCTCGGCGAGGATCGTGGTGACGGCGAGCGGATGGGTGATGTACGGGTCGCCGCTCTTGCGCTTCTGGCCCCGGTGCCAGCGTTCGGCGACCTGGTAGGCCTTCTCGATCTGGCGCAGTGTGGCGGACTCGATCTTCGGGTCGTTGCCCCGGACCGTACGCAGGAGGGGTTCGAGGACCGGGTTGTACGGACTGGAGCGCTGCACGCCCAGCCGGGCGAGACGGGCCCGGACCCGGTTCGAGGAGCCGCCGGAGCGGGTGGACGGGGCCGGCGGGGTTGCCGCGGGCCGGACCGGGGGCTTCGCCGCGGGCGCGGGTGCCGGGGGCTTGGGCGCTGCGGATCCGGTGGCGGGCCTCGCGGTGGGTTCCTGCTTCGCGGTGGGTTCCTGCTTCGCGGTGGGTTCCTGCTTCGCCCCGGAGGACGGCGCGGCCTTCGTACCAGGAGGGGGCGTCGGCTTCGTACCCGGAGGCGGGGTCGGCTTCGCCTCGGCGGCGGGCGTCTGGTCTGCCGGAGCCCGGCCGGATCCCTGCGCGGGTTCACCCGCACCTTCGGGCTGCGGCTTCCCGGGCGTGGCGGAGCCCGCCGCGGGCCTTTCGGGCTGCGGGGCGGCGACTGGCTGGGCCTCGTCTGGCAAGAGCGCTCCTCGTGCGGATCCGGGCTACCGGAATGCCCATCGTATCGACCCCCGGGCAGGTCCTCTCCCGCGGAGTGCGGAACCCCTCGGAACGCAGGACGGGTACCCGGATGTTCCCGGGTACCCGTCCTGTACGTCCCTACGCGCGCGTCAGCCGCGCGGTGCAGGTCAGAGGGTGATCAGTGCCTCCAGCGGGGCGTTCCGCAGCCCCGCCTCGAGCCGGGCGCGGCCCGTGAGGAAGCCGAGCTCCATGAGGACCGACACCCCGGCTACCTGTGCCCCGGCCCGGCGGATCAGCTCCAGCGAGGCCTCGGCGGTGCCGCCGGTGGCCAGGACGTCGTCGATGACCATGACCCGGTCGTCGGCGGCCAGGTCCTCGGCGTGGATCTCGATCTCCGCCGTGCCGTACTCCAGCTCGTACGCCTGTCCCAGCGTGGCGCCGGGCAGCTTCCCCGCCTTGCGGACCGGCACGAAGCCGATCCCGGCACGGACCGCCACCGGCGCGGCCAGGATGAAGCCGCGCGCCTCCAGGCCCACGATCTTGGTGGCCCCGTGCCGAAGGCACAGCTCCACGAAGAAGTCGGTGAGCGCGCTGAAGGCGACCGGGTCCGCGAGCAGCGGGGTGATGTCCTTGAACAGCACTCCGGGCTTCGGGTAGTCCGGCACGTCGCGGATCCGGCTGAGCAGGAGCTCCCGGGTGGCGTCGGTGACGCCCGCGCTGGTCATCGGCGGTTCCTCGGAGTCCGGCCGTGGCCTCCGGGCTGCCTGCGCTGGCCGACGACGGCACCGGCGCGTTCGCCGTCGTCGTCGAGGTCCTGCGCCCGGTCGTCACGCTCGTCCTCGACGGACTCGCCCTTGGCGGCCGCGGCGGCCCGCTTGGCGAGGATCCGCTTCTTCAGTGCCTTTATCTGCGGGTCGCGCTCCTTGAGGTCGGCGACCAGCGGGGTGGCGATGAAGATCGAGGAGTACGCACCGGCCGCGAGGCCGACGAAGAGGGACAGCGAGATGTCGTTCAGCATGCCCGCGCCGAGCACACCGCCGCCGATGAACAGCAGACCGGCGACAGGCAGCAGGGCCACGACAGTGGTGTTGATCGAGCGCACCAGCGTGCCGTTGATGGAGCGGTTGGCGATCTCGCTGTAGGTGAAGCGGGTCTGCTTGGTGATCCCGGTCGTGCCCTCCTTGAGACTGTCGAAGACGACGACCGTGTCGTAGAGGGAGTAACCGAGGATGGTCAGCAGACCGATCACGGTGCCCGGGGTGACCTCGAAGCCCACGAGGGCGTAGACACCGACGGTGATGGTGATGTCGTGGATCAGCGCGATGAGCGCGGCGACGGCCATGCGCCACTCGAAGGCGATGGCCAGGTAGACCACCACCAGGACCATGAAGATCCCGAGTCCGGCCCACGCCTTGTTGGCGATCTGCTCACCCCAGCTGGGGCCGACGAGGTCCGCGTTGATCTCCGCCTCGGGGATGCCGAGGTCCTCGGAGAGCTGGGCCTTGATCTCGTCGGCCTTCTGGGTGTCGACCTCGGTGATCTGGATCCGGAGTCCGCCGTTGCCGAGCTCCTGGACGATCGCCTCGTGGCCGGAGGCCGCGACGGCGTCCTCATGGGCCTGGGAGACGGACACCTTGGCCTTGGTGTCGGTCGTGAAGACGGCACCGCCCTTGAACTCGATGCCCATGTTCAGGCCGCTGACCACCACGCCGAGGATGGCCGTGATGGTGATCAGGATCGAGACGCCGTACCAGAGCTTGCGCTTGCCGATGAAGTCGTAACCGACCTCGCCACGGTAGAGCCGGGCGCCGAGATTGCCGAGTCGCGACATCTCACGCCTCCTTCGGGTGGTCGGTGTGGACGTTGACGCGGCGGGAGCGGCGCAGCGGGGGCTTGGCGCCGAGCCGCTTCGGGTCCAGGCCGGACCACGGGTGACCGCTGGCGAAGAACTTCGTACGGGCCATGAGCGTCATCACGGGCTTGGTGAAGAGGAACACCACGACGACGTCGAGCAGGGTCGTGAGACCGAGGGTGAACGCGAAGCCCTGGACCTTGCCGACCGTGACGAGGAAGAGCACGGCCGCGGCGAGGAAGGACACGAAGTCGGACACGAGGATGGTGCGCCGTGCCCTGGGCCAGGCGCGCTCGACGGCCGGTCGGAGCGTGCGGCCCTCGCGGATCTCGTCCCGGATGCGTTCGAAGTAGACGATGAACGAGTCCGCGGTGATACCGATAGCCACGATGGCACCGCAGACGGCCGGCAGGTTCAGCGCGAAGCCGATGGCCGGGCCGAGCAGAGCCATGATCGTGTAGGTCAGCACGCCGGACGCCAGGAGGCTGAGAAGCGCGATGAGCGCCAGACCTCGGTAGTAGGCCACCAGGTAGATGACGACCAGCGCCAGTCCGATGGCACCGGCGATGAGACCGGCCTCGAGCTGCTCGCCGCCGAGGGCCGCGGTGACGGTGGTGACCGTGTCCTCGCTGAAGGACAGCGGGAGCGCGCCGTAGGAGAGGACGTTGGCCAGGTCCTCCGACGACTGCTGGGTGAAGCTGCCGGAGATCTCGGCGCTGCCGCTGAGCGTCTCGTTCACCTGGGGTGCGGAGACGACCTCACCGTCGAGGGAGATCGCGAACTGGTTCTGCGGGGACTGCTGCGCCGACAGCTTCTTCGTGATCGTCTGGAACTTCTTGGAGCCCTTGTCGGTGAACTCCATGGAGACGAGCCAGATGCCACGCTGCTGGTCGAACTGGGCCTTCGCGTCGTCGACGTCCGTACCGGAGACCTCGGCCGGGCCCAGGAGGTACTTGGCATCACCCTCGGAGCTGCACGCGACCGTGGGGTCCTCGGGCTTGACGCCGTCGCCGGCCTTGGCACGGGCGGACTCGTCGGTGCAGTTCAGCGCGGTGAACTTCTTCTCGAGCGCCGCGGTGGCGGCGTCGGGCGTCTCGGTGCCCGCCGGGGTCTCCGCAGCACCGGGGGCGCTGGCGGAGGGGGTCGGCGTCGTGTCCTTCGTCAGGGCGCCGGTGACGGCCCGGCCCTGGGTGGTGGCACTCGCCGAGGGCGTCGTCTTCGGATCGGAGGCCGTCTCCGGGTCGCTCGCCTTCGCACTGGGCGTGGCGCTCGGCTTCCCGGAACCACTCGGGGACGGGGTGGCGGAACCCTCGGGGGTCGGTTCTCCGCCGGTGACCGTGAGCACGGGCCGGAAGTAGAGCTGGGCGGTGGTTCCGACCTGCTCCCGGGCCTGCTTCGAATTCGTCCCCTTGGGAATGTTGACGATGATGTTCGATGCGCCCTGGGTCTGAACCTCGGCCTCGGAGACGCCCAGACCATTGACACGGCGTTCGATGATGCTGACCGCGGTGTTCATGTTGGTCTCGTTGATCGCCTCAGGCTTGCCGGGCTGGCTCTTCGCCTTGAGGGTGATCGAGGTGCCGCCCGCAAGGTCGATACCGAGCCGGGGCGTGGTGTGACCTGACAGGAACATCCCGCCGGTCAGGGCGACCATGGCGATGAGGATCAGAGCCAGGGCACGCCCCGGCTTGCCCTGTCCACCGGTTGAGCCCCGGCCTTTCTTCGGTGCTGCCACCTTTTCGTTTCTCCCTGTCCAACCGCCCCGCGCCGGGTACGCGCCCGAGCGGCCACGAAGTGTTGTGGGGACCCGCCCCCGCAGAAGACCGCACGGCCCGTGAGACGCCGGACACCTGTGGGTGTCCGGCGTCTCTGGGTCGTGGAACTACTTCGCGTCGCCCTCGCCGTCGGCCTTGGCCTCGGAGCCCTTGGCCTCGGAGCCCTTCGGCGCGTCGACGTCCTCGGGCTTCTTGCCCAGGTCGATCTTCGCGACGTCGTCGTCCGCCGGCTCGCCGTCGGTGAGCGAGGAGGCGTCGTCGGGCACGACCGTGCCGTCGCTCTCCAGCTCGTCGTCGCCGTGGACGATGCGGTTGTACTCCGCGTCGTCGAGGACGGCACCGATGGCGTTCTTGGCGTAGACGGCGTGGACGCCCGGCGCGACCTCGAGGAGAACCGTGTCGTCCTGAATCTCCTTGACGGTGGCGTACATGCCCCCGATCGTCCGGACGCCGGTACCGGGCTGCATGTCGTTGCGCATCTGCGCAGCCGCCTGCTGCTTCTTCTTGGCGGACCGGGTCATCAGGAACATGGCCCCGATGAGCACGATGAAGGGGAGGAGGGTCACGAGACTCACGGGACGGAACTTCCTTCGCACGACCACGCTGATATTCACGCGGCCTGGTCTACGGGGGTGGGTACACCGACCTTTAAGGGCGGCATCGGCGGAGTCTAAGCGAGTCCGCATCATTGGAACAACGTCCAGCATCGCACCGTGGTTCCCCTGCTGGCCAGCCCGTCCTGTGTCACGCCCCGAACAGGCCTTGTTGTCCCTTTGCGCCGTGCTGCGGTGGCACGAGTCCGAGGTGAGCCCACGCCGCCGGGGTGGCGACCCTGCCCCGCGGGGTCCTCGCGAGCAGCCCTTCCCGCACGAGGAAGGGCTCGGCGACCTCCTCGACCGTCTCGCGCTCCTCCCCCACGGCCACGGCGAGGGTGGAGAGCCCCACGGGACCTCCGCCGAAGAGTTTCAGCAGGGCGCCGAGCACCGCGCGGTCCAGCCGGTCGAGCCCCCGGGCGTCGACCTCGTACACCCGCAGGGCCGCGGCGGCGATGTCGCGGTCGATCCGTCCTTCGGCCTTGACCTGGGCGTAGTCACGGACGCGGCGCAGCAGACGGTTGGCGATACGGGGCGTGCCCCGGGAGCGGCCGGCGATCTCCGCCGCGCCCTCCGTGTCTATGGCTACGTCGAGCAGACCGGCGGAGCGGTGGATGACCCGCTCCAGCTCGGTGGGGGCGTAGAACTCCATGTGCCCGGTGAAGCCGAAGCGGTCGCGCAGCGGCGGCGGGAGCAGTCCTGCCCTGGTGGTGGCGCCGACGAGCGTGAACGGTGGCAGTTCCAGCGGGATGGCCGTGGCGCCGGGGCCCTTGCCGACGATGACGTCGACCCGGAAGTCCTCCATCGCCATGTAGAGCATCTCCTCGGCGGGCCGCGACATGCGGTGGATCTCGTCGAGGAAGAGGACCTCGCCCTCCTGGAGCGAGGACAGGATCGCCGCGAGGTCTCCGGCGTGCTGGATCGCGGGGCCGGAGGTGATCCGGATCGGTGCGCCCATCTCCGCCGCGATGATCATGGAGAGGGTGGTCTTGCCCAGGCCGGGGGCGCCGGAGAGCAGGACGTGGTCGGCGGTGGCTCCCCGGGCACGGGCCGCCTTGAGGACCAGGTCGAGCTGTTCGCGCACCTTCTCCTGGCCGACGAATTCGTGGAGGTCCTTCGGGCGCAGGGCGGCCTCGACCGCGGTGTCCTCGCCGTCCGCACCGGCGTCGACCAGGCGGTCGTCCGGTCGCTCGTCCGTGAGTTCGCCGGCGTCGGATCCGGTCTCGTCCCAGTTCATCTCGTCAGTCCCGCCTCGGGTTCTTCGGTGCCGGTCCGTGCGGTGTTCCGGCCGGCGTACGGGGCCGGTGGGGCCCCTGGGGTCAGCGTGCGCGGTTGAGTGTCTGCAGGGCGGCACGCAGCAGCTGTGGCACGGGGGCCTGGCCTCCGCCGGCGATCGCGGCCTCGGCCTGCGGTGTCACGGCGGTCACCGCCTCGTCGGCCTCACGGGTGGCGTAGCCGAGGCCGATCAGGGCGGCCTGGAGCTGGTCACGCCAGGAGCTGCTGACGGCGGAGCCGATGCCCTGCTGCCCGATGTGCGCGCCGACCGGTTCGCCGAGCCGGTCCTTGAGCTCGAGGAGGAGCTTCTGGGCGCCCTTCTTGCCGATGCCGGACACGGCGGTGAGTGCCTTCTCGTCGCCGGTGGCGACGGCGATGCGCAAGGCGTCCGGGCTGTGGGTGGCGAGCATGGCCTGGGCGAGCCGGGGACCCACGCCGCTGGCGGTCTGGAGCAGCTCGAACACCTGCCGCGCGTCGTCGTCCGCGAAGCCGTAGAGGGTGAGCGAGTCCTCCCGGACGACCAGGGACGTGGCCAGCCTGGCCTCCTTGCCGATCCGCAGACCGGCGAGGGTGTCCGGGGTGCACTGGACGGCCATGCCGATGCCGCCGACCTCGATGACGGCCGTGGCCGGGGCGAGGGCGGCCACCGGGCCGGAGACGAAGGCGATCATGCGGTACGGCCTTTCAGCGTGCGGTGGGCGGCGACGGCCTGCTGCAGTCGGTTCTGCGCGGGCGCGCGCCAGATGTGGCAGATGGCGAGGGCGAGGGCGTCGGCGGCGTCGGCGGGCTTGGGCGGCGCGGCGAGCCGCAGCAGCCGGGTGACCATGGCCCCGACCTGGGCCTTGTCGGCGCGTCCCGATCCGGTGACGGCGGCCTTCACCTCGCTCGGGGTGTGCAGGGCGACCGGGATGCCGCGGCGCGACGCGCAGAGCATGGCGACGGCGCTGGCCTGCGCGGTGCCCATCACCGTACGCACGTTGTGCTGGCTGAACACCCGCTCCACGGCGACGTACTCGGGCCGGTGCTCGTCGAGCCACTGCTCGATGCCCTGCTCGATGGCGACCAGCCGGTGCCCGAGCTCCGCGTCGGGCGAGGTCCGCACGACTCCGACGCCGACCATGGTGAGCGGCCGTCCGGCCACTCCCTCGACGACTCCGACGCCGCACCGGGTCAGCCCCGGGTCCACGCCCAGCACCCGCATGAATGGGCCCCCTCCGCCGCTCGGTCATCTGTTCCCGCAGGCTATCGGCTACCGCTGACAATGCGACGGGCCGACGGGGTGTGTCCCGTCGGCCCGTCCCGGTTCCGCCGCCTCAGGCGTCGACCTTCTCCATGACCTCGTCGGAGACGTCGAAGTTGGCGAAGACGTTCTGCACGTCGTCGCTGTCCTCCAGGACGTCGATCAGTTTGAAGATCTTGCGCGCACCCTCTTCGTCCAGTTCGACCTGCATGGTCGGGACGAAGTTGGCCTCGGCCGAGTCGTAGTCGATGCCGGCCTCCTGGAGCGCCGTGCGGACCGCGACCATGTCGGTGGCCTCGCTGAGCACCTCGAAGGTGTCACCGAGGTCGTTGACCTCCTCGGCACCCGCGTCGAGCACCGCTCCGAGCACGTCGTCCTCGGTCAGCTCGCCCTTGGGGACGATCACGACGCCCTTGCGGTTGAACAGGTACGAGACCGAGCCCGGGTCCGCCATCGAACCGCCGTTGCGCGTCATCGCGACACGGACGTCGGACGCTGCGCGGTTGCGGTTGTCGGTGAGGCACTCGATGAGCACCGCGACGCCGTTCGGGCCGTAACCCTCGTACATGATCGTCTCGTAGTCGGCGCCACCGGCCTCGAGGCCGGCGCCGCGCTTGACCGCCGAGTCGATGTTCTTGTTCGGGACCGAGCTCTTCTTGGCCTTCTGGATGGCGTCGAAGAGAGTCGGGTTGCCGGACACGTCGGCACCGCCCGTGCGGGCCGCGACCTCGATGTTTTTGATCATCTTCGCGAAGAGCTTGCCGCGCTTGGCGTCGATCACGGCCTTCTTGTGCTTCGTCGTAGCCCATTTAGAGTGGCCGGACATCTGCCTTCTCCTTCGCGTCACCAAAATCGATCCGAACCCGAGAGATCCTACCGGGGCCGGATCAGGTCACGGAGCGCACCATGTCGGTGAAGAGCGCGTGCACACGGTGGTCGCCGGTCAGTTCCGGGTGGAACGAGGTGGCCAGGGCGTTTCCCTGGCGTACGGCGACGATATGCCCGCCGTGCACCGCGACGACCTCCGCGCGGGCGCCGACCGACTCCACCCAGGGAGCCCGGATGAAGACGCCGTCGACGGGGCCGCCGGGTACCCCGGCGACCTCGACCGCCGCCTCGAAGGACTCGTTCTGCCGCCCGAAAGCGTTACGGCGCACGATCATGTCGATGCCGCCGACCGTCTCCTGACCGGAAATGGGGTATCCCCCGCTCGAACGGAGTTGAGAGCTTGGGGAAGGGTCGAGGATCTTGTCGGCGAGCAGGATCATCCCGGCGCAGGTGCCGTAGACCGGCATCCCGGCTGCCACCCGCTCGCGCAGGGGTTCGAGCATGCCGAAGAGGACGGCCAGTTTGGACATCGTGGTGGACTCGCCGCCGGGTATGACGAGCCCGTCGACCTCGGCGAGCTCCTCGGGCCGCCTGACCGGCCTGGCCACGGCGTCCGCCGTGGCCAGGGCGATCAGGTGTTCCCGTACGTCGCCCTGGAGAGCCAGGACTCCGATGACAGGGGTGTCGGTCATCGGTGCTTACCAGCCGCGGTTGGCGTAGCGCTCGCCCTCGGGCAGCGTGTCGCAGTTGATGCCGACCATGGCCTCGCCGAGGTTGCGGGAGGCATCCGCGATGATCTTCGGGTCGTCGTAGAAGGTGGTGGCCTTCACGATGGCGGCGGCGCGCTTGGCCGGGTCGCCGGACTTGAAGATGCCGGAGCCGACGAAGACGCCCTCGGCACCGAGCTGGCGCATCAGCGCCGCGTCCGCGGGGGTGGCGACGCCACCGGCCGAGAACAGGACGACGGGCAGCCGGCCGAGCTCGGAGACCTCCTTGACCAGCTCGTAGGGGGCGCGGAGCTCCTTGGCCGCGGCGTACAGCTCGTTGTTGTCGTAGCCGCGGAGCCGGGCGATCTCGTTCTTGATCTGGCGCAGGTGGCGGACGGCCTCGACCACGTTGCCCGTGCCGGCCTCGCCCTTCGAGCGGATCATCGCGGCCCCCTCGGCGATGCGGCGCAGGGCCTCACCGAGGTTGGTGGCACCGCAGACGAAGGGAGTGGTGAAGGCGAACTTGTCGCTGTGGTTGACCTCGTCGGCCGGGGTGAGGACCTCGGACTCGTCGATGTAGTCGACGCCGAGGGACTGGAGCACCTGGGCCTCGACGAAGTGGCCGATGCGGGACTTGGCCATGACGGGGATGGAGACGGCCTCGATGATCTCTTCGATCATGTCGGGGTCGGACATCCGGGCCACGCCGCCGTCCTTGCGGATGTCGGCCGGCACCCGCTCCAGGGCCATGACGGCCACTGCACCCGCGTCCTCGGCGATCTTCGCCTGCTCGGCGTTGACGACGTCCATGATCACGCCGCCCTTGAGCTGCTCGGCCATGCCCCGCTTGACGCGGGCGGTGCCGGTGGCCGGGGTCTCGGTGGACTGCGGGGTGCTGGGAAGCGTGGACACGGATCGACCTCACTGGGGTGGAAAGGAGCTGGATACTGCAGCCCCGAGCAAACGCTCCGGAAGCAGTCCACAGCAAGGGCCAATGAACACCCCGTGGACCGTTCCGCACACCTCCGGCCGCTCGGGCCGGCCCGCCCCCGTGCTGCCGGGCCGGTCCGCTCCCAGCCGTCGGCCCGCTCCGTCATGCCGCTGCCGGCGCCGGGCCGTCCCCCGTGCTGCGGGCCCGGTCCGTCCCCGATGCCCGCTACCGGCCCGGCCCGGCCCGCCGGCGCGTGGCCCGGCCGCCCTCAGCTGCCGGGCCGGTCGGCCAGGGCGACCGGGGGCTCGTCGTCCATCTCGAACGCGAGCGGGAACGGGGCGTGGCCCGCGAGCCGGAACAGCCGAACCGTCCGGTGCCTGCGCAGCGCGCGGGCTGCCCGCACCGCGTCGTTGTGGAAGCGGCGCGCCATCGGCACGCGGCGCACGGCGGCGGCCAGTTCCCTCGCCGCGTCCTCGCCGCCCGGGAACTCCTTCACCGCTTCGACCTGCGCCGCCTCGCCGAACACTGCCCGCAGGGCGGTGCTCAGCTCGCTCTCGGCGACCTCGCGCTGCTCCTCCTCGGCCTGCCGTGCCGCGTGCGCCGCCTCGTACAGCACGATCGACGCGGCGGGGTCGAGGACTCCGGACGTGGCCAGTTCCTGGGTGACCGAGGCGCGACGCAGCAACTGGGCGTCCAGCGCGGCCCGGGCCGCGTCGATACGGGCGTGGAGCCGGTCGAGCCGCCCTGCGGTCCAGCTGAGATACAGGCCGATCGCGAAGAGCGCGACGACGGTCCAGATGAGGATTTCGATCACGGACGGCAAGGCTACCGTCGGAGGGAGCCGGCCCGGCCCGCCGGTACGCACCGGACCCGGCTACGGCGGGGCGTACGGTCCCGGCGTGAGGCCGGCGCAGGACCCGGGCGTACGGACCCGGCGCAAGGCGGTCGCACGGCCCGGGATACGGACCCGGCCCCCCGCTCAGTCCCTGGCGAGGCCGAAGCGCGCGCGGAGCCCCGTGCGTTCGTCGGTGTCCACGGACGCGGCCCCCTCCGTCACCGTCTCGTACACCCCGAGGATGTCCGCGCCGACCGTCGTCCAGTCGAAGCGGCGCACATGCGCGCTGCCCCGCTCCCGCAGTCCCTCGCGCCGCTCCGGGTCGCCCAGCAGCCGGATCGCGGCCGAGGCCAGCGCGTCCGCGTCCTCGTTGGCGAACAGGTCACCGGCGGCGCCCTGGTCGAGCACCTGCGCGAAGGCGTCCAGATCGCTGGCGAGGACGGGTGCTCCCGCCGACAGGGCCTCGACCAGGATGATGCCGAAGCTCTCACCACCGGTGTTCGGGGCGACGTAGACGTCGACGCTGCGCAGCAGCCGTGCCTTGTCCTCGTCGCTCACCATGCCGAGGAACTGGACGCGCGAGCGCAGCTCCTCGGGCAGCGATGCGACCGCCTCCTCCTCGTCACCGCGTCCCGCGACCAGCAGCCGGGTCTCCGGGCGGGCGGCGAGGATCGCGGGGAGCGCCCTCATCAGCACGGGCAGCCCCTTGCGCGGCTCGTCGATCCGCCCTATGAAGCCGAGCGTGCCGCCCTGCCACTCGTCCTTCGGCTCGGCCCGGGCGAAGAATTCCACGTCGACGCCGTTGGGGATGACCACGGCGTCCCCGCCGAGGTGCTCGACCAGGGTCCGCCGCGCGTACTCGCTCACCGCGATCCGCGCGCTGATCTTCTCCAGCGCCGGCTGGAGGATCGGATACGCCGCGATCATGGCCCTGGAGCGCGGGTTGGACGTGTGGAAGGTGGCCACGATCGGCCCCTGCGCCGCCCAGCAGGTGAGCAGGCCCAGCGAGGGCGAGGTGGGCTCGTGGATGTGGATGACGTCGAAGGTGCCGTCGTTCAGCCAGCGCCGGACCCGCGCGGCGGACAGGAACCCGAAGTTCAGCCGGGCGACCGAGCCGTTGTACGGGACGGGCACGGCCCGGCCCGCGGACACGACGTACGGCGGAAGCGGCGTCTCCTCGTCGGCGGGCGCGAGCACCGAGACGTCGTGGCCGAGGCGGATCAGGTGCTCGGCCAGGTCCCGGATGTGGAACTGCACCCCGCCCGGAACGTCCCAGGAGTACGGGCAGACGATGCCGATCTTCACGGAGCTTCCCCCTGGGGGTCCAGATCGGAGAGCCAGAGTCGCTGCAGCATGTGCCAGTCCTCCGGATGCTCGGCGATCCCGGTGGCGAAGGCGTCGGCCAGCGCCTGTGTCATGGCGGACGTCTTCTCCGCGCGGTCACCTGACTCCGGCACGGCGACCGGTGGGTGGACGCGTGCCCGCATCACGGGCGTGCCGTCGTACCAGAGGGTGACGGGCAGCAGCAGCGCACCTGTCTGCTGTGCCAGCAGGGCAGGCCCGGCGGGCATGCGCGCGGTGGCGCCGAAGAATTCCACCTCGACGCCGGAGGCCGACAGGTCCCGGTCGGCGACCAGACAGACCAGACCGCCCTCGCGCAGCCGGCGCGCCAGGGTCCCGAACGCGGCTCCACCGTTGTGCGGCAGGACCTCCATGCCCAGCCCCTGGCGGTAGGCCACGAACCGGTCGTAGAGGGTCTCCGGCTTGAGCCGCTCGGCGACCGTGGTGAACGGCACCTTCAGGTCCGTGGTGACCCACGCTCCCGCAAGGTCCCAGTTGCCCAGGTGCGGCAGCGCGAGGACGACCCCCTGGCCGGCGTCCAGTCCCTCGGTGAGCCGGTGGGCGTCACGGACGTCGATGGACGCCTTGATCCGCTGCGGACTCCAGGTCGGCAGCCGGAAGGACTCCATCCAGTAGCGCATGTACGAGCGCATGCCGGCCTTAGACAGCTCGGCGAGCCGGGCGGCGTCCGCGTCGGGCACCACCCGTGCGAGGTTGGACTCCAGCCGCAGCACCGACTTCCCCCGCCGCTTCCACACCTGGTCGGCGAGAGTGCGGAAGAGTGCGGCCGCCGCCGGTTCGGGGAGCTTCTTGACCGCCCCCCAGCCGAGACCGTAGAGCCCGTCGGTGAGCCGTCCCCTCAGGTCGGATCCGGTGCCGCTCACTGCGCGGCCTCGCTCCCCCGGTCCGCCGTCCCGCCCTGGGCGGCGGCCGCGGCGGCATCGGCCTCGGCCGACTCCCTGCGCACGGTGACCACCCGCTGGATCAGCGTCACCAGGCTGCCCACGGCGACGATCCACAGGGCGATCGGCAGCAGGACCTGGATTCCCGGCACCCCGAAGCCGTGGAGTCCGGCGAGGCCCGCGGCGACGAGGGAGATGACGAGCCGCTCGGCGCGCTCCACCAGTCCGTTCACCGCGACCGGCAGACCGATCGACTCGCCCCGCGCCTTCGTGTACGACACCACCTGGCCGCTGGCCAGGCAGAAGATCGCGACCGCGCACAGCACGTTGTCGTCGCCGCTGCCCGCGTACCAGAGCGCGAACCCGGCGAAGATCGCCCCGTCCGCCACCCTGTCGAGCGTCGAGTCCAGGAACGCGCCCCACCGGCTGGAGATCCCGGCCTGCCGGGCCATGTTGCCGTCGACCAGGTCCGAGAAGACGAAGACCGTGATCACGATCGTGCCCCAGAAGAACTCCCCCATCGGGAAGAAGACCAGCGCACCTGCCATCACTCCGGCCGTGCCGACGAGCGTGACCGCGTCGGGACTGACCCCGAGACGGAGCAGCAGAGCGGCGAACGGTGTGAGGACACGCGTAAAAAATGCACGCGCGTACTTGTTCAGCATGGCCTTCCCGAGGTTCGGTGGGCGCCGTGCGGCCCCTTCGGCCACCGGCTGGCCCATCGTAGTCACCAGCCGTGCCGGGCAATGGCGGGGCACCCCGTCCGCCGGATGTCCCGGAAGTCCTGCTTCGCCGTGTGCGACGTATGGACGACGTCCGGCACGAGTGAAAAGCTCGAATGACCGCGGGCGTCGCCGAAGCCGCCGCGGCGGCTCTCCTCCGCCCGTGTATCCACTCCCCAGCTCTTGCGGCACTGCGCCACCGATCGGGAGGCACGCATCATGGGTGACAGGACACACACGCACACCGGAGCCGCCGGCAGGGCAGCGACGGCCGACCGGCCCGCTTCCGTACGGAACGTGGTGCTGGTCGGCCACAGCGGCTCGGGCAAGACCACTCTGGTCGAGGCACTCGCGCTGACGGCCGGGGCGCTGAACCGGGCCGGCCGGGTCGAGGACGGCGCCACCGTCTCCGACCACGACGAGATCGAACAACGCCGACGACGTTCGGTACAGCTCTCGCTGGTCCCCGTCGAATGGGACGGCTACAAGATCAATCTGCTGGACACCCCCGGCTACGCGGACTTCGTCGGGGAGCTCAGGGCCGGTCTGCGCGCGGCGGACGCGGCCCTCTTCGTCGTCTCGGCCGCCCAGGAGGCCGACGCGGTGGCGGGCACGGCCCGCGCGGTCTGGGAGGAGTGCGCGGCCGTCGGGATGCCACGGGCCGTCGTCGTCACGCACCTGGACACCGCGCGTACGTCCTTCGAGGAGATGACCCGGATCTGCGGCCGGATCTTCGGGCACGACGACCCCGACGCCGTGCTCCCCCTCTACCTGCCGGTGCAGGGCCCGGAGGGCCCGGACGGACACGCCCCGCTCACGGGACTCACGGGGCTCCTCACCCAGCGGATCTTCGACTACTCCTCGGGGGAGCGTCAGGAGACACCACCGGCCGGTGACCAGCGGGGTCCCCTCCAGGAGGCCCGGAACCGGCTCATCGAGGGGATCATCGCCGAGAGCGAGGACGAGAGCCTGATGGACCACTACCTCGGTGGCGGCGAGATCGGCATCACGCCCCTCGTCGACGACCTGGAGCGGGCCGTCGCACGCGGCTCCTTCCACCCCGTCCTCACCGCCGCGCCCGCCGCTGAGGGCGCGCGTCAGGGCATCGGCACCGTGGAGCTCCTCGACCTGATCACCCGGGGCTTCCCCTCGCCCGAGGAGCGCGCGGTGCCGGCCGTCACCACTCCCGACGGCGCCCCGCGCCCCGCCCCGGTCTGCGATCCGGCGGCACCCCTGGTGGCCGAGGTCGTGAAGACCTCGTCCGACCCCTACGTCGGGCGTGTCTCGCTCGTCCGCGTCTTCTCCGGCACCCTGCGCCCCGACGACACCGTGCACGTGTGCGGCCGCGGCCTCGTCGAACCGGGAGGGGGGACGCGCCCCTGCCACGGGGCAGATGTGCGCGTCGGCGCCCTCTCCGCTCCCTTCGGCAAGCAGCAGCGCCCTCTCGACAGCTGCGTCGCCGGAGATCTGGCCTGCGTCTCCAAGCTGGGCGGGGCGGAGACCGGGGACACCCTCTCGGCGGACAGCGACCCGCTGCTGATGGAACCGTGGGCCATGCCCGACCCGCTGCTCCCACTGGCGGTCCGCGCCCACAGCAAGGCCGACGAGGACAGGCTTTCGCAAGGTCTGGCTCGCCTGGTGGCCGAGGATCCCACGATGCGCCTGGAGCAGAACCAGGACACCCACCAGGTCGTCCTGTGGTGCATGGGCGAGGCGCACACGGACGTCGCGCTGGAACGCCTGCGCAGCAGGTACGGCGTCCAGGTCGACGCCGAACCCCATCGCGTGCCGCTGCGCGAGACGTTCGCCTCCCGGACCGTCGGCCGGGGCCGGCACGTCAAGCAGTCCGGTGGCCACGGGCAGTACGCGATCTGTGAGATCGAGGTGGAACCGCTGCCGCCGGGAACGGGCATCGAGTTCGTCGACAAGGTGGTCGGCGGCTCCGTGCCGCGGCAGTTCGTCGCGTCCGTGGAGAAGGGCGTACGCGCCCAGGCGGCCCGTGGTGTCGCGGCCGGCCACCCGCTCGTCGACGTGCGCGTCACCCTGCTCGACGGGAAGTCGCACTCGGTGGACTCCTCCGACGCCGCGTTCCAGACCGCGGGCGCGCTGGCGCTGCGCGAGGCCGCGGCCGACACCCGCATCCAGCTGCTCGAACCCGTCGCGGAGGTCGGTGTCCTGGTCCCGGACGACTATGTGGGGGCCGTCATGAGCGATCTCGCGGGGCGGCGCGGCAGGGTCGTCGGCACCGAACAGGAAGCCGGTGAGCGAACGCTCGTACGTGCCGAGGTTCCGGAGGCGGAGATCGCCAGGTACACCGTCGACCTCCGCTCCCTGACGCACGGGACCGGCCGGTTCGACCGGGCGTACGCCCGGCATGAACCGATGCCTCCGCAACTCGCCGAACGTATCCGCGAAGCACGGGAAACCAGCACAAAGGTGAGCTAGTTGACCGGATATGGCGCCTCGCGCCCGCCCCCGGCCTCGCCGGAAGGCGGGCGCGAGGCCCGGACGGTACTCTGTGGGCCCAGCTCAGAAGGTGTGCGACGTACGGTAGTTGGGAACAGCCGCAGGAGCAGACCGTGCGGGCGAGTGGGGGCGACAGTGGCCAACGACGGATTCGATTTCTCTCCTGGAGCGCAGATCCCGCTCCAGGGCTCGGGAGGACAGGCGGTGGCGACCAACGCCCTCGCCTCCGCCGCGTACCGCGACAGCGACGTGGCGGAGATCCTCAAGGCCAACAGCGAATGGCACAAGTCCGAGGTGAAACCGGGCGAGTCCAAGCTGTTCAAGTCCGACTACTTCAAGCCGAATCTGGGCGAGGCGTTCTCCCGTGCCGTCCAGGAACGCATGCTCGGCGGCGGCCGCGCCGCGCTGATCCAGTCCTTCGGCTCCGACCCGCAGACCGTCGTCGAGCACTGCCTCTCCGCCACCCGGCTGCGCAAGGCGCGCGACTCGAAACTCACCCTGATCACCGCAGTCTTCGGCATCGCCTTCCTGCCCGGCCTGGTCCTCTGGGTCCTCGCATTCCGGCTGCGTGACTTCCTCAACAAGTCCAAGGACAAGTTCTTCCAGGCGCTTGGCGGTGTCGTGCTCATCGCGCTCGGCGCCGCCGCCGCCTTCTTCCTGATCACCATGCCGCTCACCGGCTTCCTGGGCCTCTATCTGCGTGCCGCCGCCGTCGCCCCGCTGATCGGCTGGCTCCTCGCCAAACGGATCGCGGAGACCTCGGTCAATGACCTGCGCGCCCGCTGGGAGGGGCTCCTCTCCGGAAGCGGCGTCAGCGCGAAGATCCCCGAGGCCGTGCCGAAGAACCCCAACGAGACCGCCCGCGAGGCCCTGCGCCAGGGCCTGGAGAAGCTCTCCGCCGAGCAGCAGTCCAACTCAGTCTTCTACGCGGGCCCCAAGGGCATCCTGGGGATGGGTACCCGTTGGGGCAGCTGGCAGCTCGCCGAGGAACTCACCCCGGAGGACCCCTCCAAGGAGATCCACCAGTTCCGCAGCTGGGACGTCGTGCGGGCCATCCACGACCAGCTGAAGATGCTGGAGCGCGGCCCGCTGAACACCGGCGGGTTCCCCACGCCGTCCGTGAAGCACTGGATCGTCTCCCCGGTGGGCGAGAACGCGGGCTCCGTCACCCGGCCCGAGGGCGAGGACGTCGCCACCTTCCAGATCAAGCCCCACGAGATACAGCGCATCTGCAACCACCAGCAGTTCGGCAGCGGCGACCGCCACTACCTGGGTGTCCAGTTCACCCTCTGGGACGGCCAGCTGGTGATCACGATGCTGATCACCGTCACCGTGCTCCACGAGACACTGCGGATCGAGGTGACCGGGCACGCCCTGGGCCCGGTCCACGGTCTCTTCCTGACCAAGCCGGAGGCGCCGACGAAGACGGTCAAGAAGGCCGTCCGGTTCTGGGAGACCCGGAGCATCAAGCTGCCGATCGTCAAGGCGAGCGAGGTCGTCAGGCTCGCGCTGCGCGCACCCCTCACCTGGTATCCGCCGCTGCTCGACTACCTGGGCGGCAAGATCGTCCTGCCCGAGCCCTTCGGCCTGCGCCACGCCTGGGCGGCCAAGCCGTGGGGGCACCGGTTCATGGCCGACGACGCCATGCGGACCGCCACCCCGGTCCTGCGCGTCGTCCACTCCGCGACGATGCGGGTCCTGAAGGAGCACGGCGTCGACATCGAGCGCTTCGACAACCGCTCCATGATCCTCAGCGGCATGGTCCAGGACCCCGCCCCGAAGAAGGCCGACGTCTACGACGCGTGACCTCGCCCGGGGCGGCCGCCCCGGGCGAGGATCCCGCTCAGACGGCCGGCACCCCGGCCGGCCACACGCCGGCCAGCATCGTCCGGGTGTCGCCCAGCAGCTGGGGCAGCACCTTCGTGTGGCCGACGACCGGCATGAAGTTGGTGTCCCCGCCCCAGCGGGGCACCACGTGCTGGTGGAGGTGCGCGGCGATGCCCGCGCCGGCCTCGGCGCCCTGGTTCATGCCGATGTTGAAGCCGTGCGCGCCTGAGGCGGCCCGCAGCGCGACCATGGCCCGCTTGGTGAAGTCGGCCAGCTCCGCGGTCTCCGGGCCGTCGAGCTCGGTGTAGTCGGCCACGTGCCGGTAGGGCACCACCATCAGGTGACCGCCGTTGTACGGGTACAGGTTGAGCACCGCGTAGACCTTCTCACCGCGCGCGATGATCAGCCCGTCCTCATCGGACTTCGACGGAATCTCGCAGAACGGACAGCCGTCCCCGGCTCCCGGGCCGCTCGGCTTGCTCTCACCCTGGATGTAGGCCATCCGGTGGGGCGTCCACAGACGCTGGAACGCGTCGGGCGTCCCCACTCCGATCTGCTGCTCCGGCTCACTCGTCATGCCGGTCAGCATATTGCGTCACTCCCACCGCGCGTGTCGCCGGGGCCGACGCCACCTGCGCACCGCGATGCTGACGCCATGAGCGACCGCCCCGCCGCCCCCGCCCCCGCCCGGCTGAAGGACTGGGAGCAGCGCACCGAGGTGCCTCTCTTCGCCGCGGCGCTGGTCTTCCTCACCGGCTACGCGGTGCGCGTCCTCGCCCCGCTCGGTGCCCAGCCCTGGCGTGACATCGCCCTCGCTCTCGTCGCCGCCACCTGGCTGCTCTTCGCCGTGGACTACGGCGTACGCCTCCGGCTCAGCGGCCAGGGCAAGCGTTTCGTACGCACGCACTGGCTGGACACGGTCGTCCTCCTGCTGCCGCTGTTGCGCCCGCTGCGCGTGGTCCAGATCTACACGGCGGTCCAGAAGCGCCGGGAACAGCCGCGGATGAGCCTCTACGCCCGGGTGATCACGTATGCGGGGCTCACGACCGTGCTCCTCGGATTCTCCGCGGCCCTCGCGGTGTACCACCAGGAGAAGGGGGCGCCGGGCTCCACGATCCGTACGTTCGGGGACTCGGTGTGGTGGGCGTGCGCGACGCTCACGACGGTCGGGTACGGGGACGCCGTACCGGTCACGGTCGGCGGCCGGGTCGTGGCGGCGGGGCTGATGGCCTGCGGGCTGGCCCTGCTGGGGGCCGTGACCGGGTCGTTCTCGTCGTGGCTGCTCCAGGTGTTCGCCCGGGAGGACGAGGAGAGGCCCCCGGGGAGCGCGTAGCTCTCCGGGGGCCTCACCGGCCTCGCACCGCAGGGATCAGACCTGTACGCGACGCTCCACCACGTCCACGAGCTTGGCGATCGCCTCGTCACGGGCGATGCCGTTCTCCTGCGACCCGTCGCGGTAGCGGAAGGACACCGTGCCCGCGTTCATGTCGTCGTCGCCGACGATGATCATGAACGGGACCTTGGCCTTCTGGTGGTTACGGATCTTCTTCTGCATCCGGTCGGACGAGGCGTCGACCTCGACCCGCAGCCCCTTCTTGCGCGCCTCGGCGGCGAACTCCTGGAGGTACGGGATGTGGGTGTCGCCGATCGGGATGCCGACGGCCTGGACCGGGGCCAGCCAGACCGGGAACGCGCCCGCGTAGTGCTCGAGCAGCACCGCGAAGAAGCGCTCGATGGAGCCGAACAGCGCGCGGTGGATCATGACCGGGCGCTGCTTGGTGCCGTCCGGGCCGGTGTACTCCAGGTCGAAGCGCTCCGGCAGATTGAAGTCGAGCTGCACGGTCGACATCTGCCAGGTGCGGCCGATGGCGTCCTTGCACTGCACCGAGATCTTCGGGCCGTAGAACGCGGCGCCGCCCGGGTCCGGGACCAGCGGGAGGCCCTGCTTCTCGGCGACCTGACGCAGCGTCTCGGTGGCCTCCTCCCAGACCTCGTCGCTGCCGACGAACTTCTCCGGGTCCTTGGTGGAGAGCTCCAGGTAGAAGTCGGTGAGGCCGTAGTCACGCAGGAGGTTCAGGACGAACGTGAGCGTCCGGTCCAGCTCCTCCGCCATCTGCTCCTTGGTGCAGTAGATGTGCGCGTCGTCCTGGGTGAAGCCGCGCGAGCGGGTCAGCCCGTGGACGACACCCGACTTCTCGTACCGGTACACGGTGCCGAACTCGAAGAGCCGCAGCGGCAGTTCACGGTACGAACGGCCGCGCGCGTCGAAGATCAGGTTGTGCATCGGGCAGTTCATCGGCTTGAGGTAGTAGTCCACCCCGTCGTCGAGCTGCATGGGCGGGTACATGCCGTCGGCGTACCAGTCCAGGTGGCCGGACTTCTCGAAGAGCTTGCCCTTGGTCGCGTGCGGGCTGTAGACGAACTCGTAGCCCTCCTCCTCGTGGCGGCGCCGCGAGTAGTCCTCCATGGCACGTCGGATGACGCCGCCCTTGGGGTGGAAGACCGCGAGACCGGGGCCGATCTCGTCCGGGAAGGAGAAGAGGTCCAGCTCGTTCCCGAGCTTGCGGTGGTCGCGCTTGGCGGCCTCCTCCAGGAACGTGAGGTGCGCCTTGAGCTCGTCCTTGGTGGGCCAGGCGGTCCCGTAGATGCGCTGGAGCATGGGGTTCTTCTCGCTGCCGCGCCAGTACGCGGCGGCGTTCCGCATGAGCTTGAACGCGGGGATGAACCGGGTGGTGGGCAGGTGCGGGCCCCGGCAGAGGTCCTTCCAGCACAGGTCGCCGGTCTTGGCGTCCAGGTTGTCGTAGATGGTCAGCTCGCCGCCGCCCACCTCGACGTCCGCGCCGTCGTCGGACGACGCGGAGCCCTTGATGCCGATGAGCTCCAGCTTGTAGGGCTCGTCGGCGAGCTCCTCGCGGGCGGCCTCGTCGGTGACGACGCGGCGCGAGAACCGCTGCCCGCGCTTCTGGATCTCCTGCATCTTCTTCTCGACGGCCTTGAGGTCCTCGGGCGTGAAGGGCCGCTCGACGTCGAAGTCGTAGTAGAAGCCGTCCTTGACCGGCGGGCCGATGCCCAGCTTGGCCTCGGGGAAGAGCTCCTGCACCGCCTGTGCCATGACGTGCGCGGTGGAGTGCCGAAGGATGTTCAGGCCGTCCTCGGACGAGATCTCGACGGGCTCGACGACCTCGCCGTCCTTGAGCTCGTACGCGAGGTCCCGCAGCTCGCCCTCGACCCGCGCGGCCACGACGGTGCGCTGCCCGGGGAAGAGCTCGGCGGCCGTCGTGCCCGTCGTCACCACGCGCTCTTCCCGCTCGGAATCGCGTTGGATGATCACACGGACGTCTGACACCGGTCTCTCCTGACTGAGGGGGTGCGGCGCTTTCCTCTGGCGCGCGCAAGAGGAATCGTACCGAGCCGGGGGGCCTGGACGCGAAAGGGATACCGCGCGCTACCCCTCCTCCCCCGTACAGGCCTCCTCGAAGAAGTCGACGTTCTCGTGGAGCGACTTCATCAGCCGGTCGCGCTCCGCCTCGTCCACCTGGACGGGCGCGACCTGCGAGGCACCGGTGAGCCTCCGGAAGCCTCCCCTGCTCTCCAGCCTGCCCTCCACCCTCACCGGGAGTCCGACGAGGTGGGCGTGGCCGGCGATCCGGTAGGCCTCCTCGTCGAGCTCGATCCGTACGTGCGCGACCTCCGCCCCCGCCAGCACCCGCAGCCGTACGACGCCGGGACCGCGCGGCCCGGAGCGGCGCAGCCGCACCACGGCTCCGGTGATCCGTACGGGTACGGAGGGCTCGTCCTGCAGATAGCGCACTCCCGCCAGGCGGAGGGCCGGCAGGTCGCCAGGGGAGAATTCGACCGGCTCGGGGCTGGCGGGGCAGCCTTCGGGGGTTCCGGCGGCAGGCGCCCAGGCGAGGGTGATCCGGGCGCCTTCCGCTCCACGGACGAGGGAGACGACCGCTTCGGTCAGCTCCCGGCTGACGCCGGCGGCGACCGCGGCGTCGAACGCGTCCATACCGCCGGTGGCCCGCTGGTAGTCGACGGCCTCCCGGGCCGCGTGCAGCGCCGCGTACAGCTGTACGGCGACGGCTCGTCCCGCGTCGACGGGGACGAACGCGGTGAGGCTGCGGCCGTCGGCCGCCGGCCCTACGAGGGTGCCGTCCAGGGCGCTGCGGGCCTTCCGCCGGTGTCTGGCGCCGTGGTGGCCCGCCCTGCCGCGCACGGCGAGGGATCCGGCGAGAAGGATCTGCCGGGCCGCGGTCCGCAGCTGGTCGGCACCCGTCCAGTCGGCAGCCCCCGAGGCGGCTTCGGGGACGTCACGCCACCAGCGGATCTCGTCGCTGGGCACGGTGAGGGCGACCAGGATGTCGCGGGCCGAGGGCGTGGCGCTGCGGGTGAGCGCCGTGAGGGCCTCGGCGAGCAGGTCCTCACCGTCGGGGAAGGCGGTGCTGTCCGGCACGAGCAGGCTGGTGCCGGCGGCGGGGCCGGGCGGGACCCAGCGGCTATATCGGCCCTGCGCGCCTCCGCGCCGCTGCCAGCCGTGCCGCCGCAGCAGCGCTCGGAGGACGGAGGGGTCGACGCGGGCGGGGTCCGGGACCTGTCCGGGGTCCGGGCCGTCGGCGTACGGGTGTGCGCGGCTGCCCGCCGGGACCGTCCCTCCGGTGGGCTCGTCCGTCGACCGGTGCATCAGGGTCTCCCTCCCGCCCCGACTCGGGCCATGATGTCGCAGAGTGCGCGGTCGTCGAAGATCCGTGAGGTCGGGACCCGCACGGTGGTCCGATGCCTGCCCGTCACCGGGTGCCCGGCCAGGTTCGTCCAGTAGCAGCAGTGCCGCAGGTCCAGCCGTTCGTGTCCGGCCCGGAGCCAGTCGTCCTGGCTGCGGGGCACGAGCATCACCACGAGAATCTTGTGCACCGACACGGGGGTGCGCGCGAGCTTCACCAGATGGGCGTTGTCGAGGGTGAAGGAGAACGCGGGGCCGGGCGGGTGCGGGGGTATCTGGTAGGTGCACTTGAGCTGCACCTTGATGGTCACTTCGTCGTCGACGGTGTGGTCGGGGGCGCCGTGGCTGACGTGCCAGTCGATGCCGTTGTCGGGAAAGGGCTGCGAGAGCGAGCAGCCCGCCGCGGCTGCCACCGCGTGGAGGTAGCCCACCTGGAGGGTCTCCATGCAGGCGGTGGTGGCGAGTGTGCCGCGCAGTGGTGTGCTCCGCTGCTGCGGCGGCTTTCCCCCGTGGTCCTCGGTGCGGGCGGGACTCCCTGGGTTCGGCTGCGCGAGCGCCATGGCTCCGTGCCTTCCGGGCTGTGCCGACCGGTTGCCCGGTCTCCGCTGGCGGGCTGGTCAACTTCCTTACCCGTCTCCTGTGTTGTCACCGCAGGAGACGGACCGTAAACGGCGTATCAGGCATAGGGTGCGGGTATCACCGAACCGGGCAGAGGAATCCCGCCATCTGCCGGACAGGCGCGAGGAGTTCGGGGATGATGCATTGGTTCGAGGGGCCGCTGGCGGCTTTTGACACCGAGACGACAGGCGTGGACGTCGAGGAGGACCGGATCGTTTCGGCCGCACTCGTCGTCCAGGACACGGCGGGCGGGCGGCTCCGCGTCACCCGCTGGCTGGTCAACCCGGGGATTCCGGTGCCGCCCGGCGCCACCGAGATCCACGGCCTGACCGACGACCATCTGCAGCGCAACGGCCGGTGGCCGGCGCCGGTCGTCGAGGAGATAGCGCGGGCACTGGCGGAGCAGTGCGCGACGGGACGGCCGCTGGTCGTGATGAACGCGCCGTTCGATCTGACGCTGCTGGACAGGGAGCTGAGGCGCCACCGGGCCTCCTCGCTGGCCGGCTACCTGGGGAACAAGCCCCTGTGCGTGCTGGATCCGCGGGTGCTGGACAAGCATCTGGACCGCTACCGCAAGGGCCGTCGCACGCTGACGGACCTGTGCGAGCTGTACGGGGTGACGCTGGACGGCGCGCACGACGCGGCGGCCGACGCGGCGGCGTCGCTCGAGCTGGTGCGGGCGGTGGGACGGCGGTTCTCCGCCCGGCTGGAGCGGCTGTCACCGGCGGAGGTGCACTCGCTGCAGGCCGTGTGGCACGCGGCTCAGGCGCGCGGGCTCCAGGCCTGGTTCGAGAAGAACGGTGCTGCGGAGACCGTGGATCCGGCGTGGCCGCTGCGTCCGGAGCTGCCCGCGGCGGCCTGATCGGGGCCGGGTACGCGAAAGCCGGTCCGTCGATTGCACTGACGGACCGGCTTTTCCCGGGTGGGCGATACTGGGTTCGAACCAGTGACCTCTTCGGTGTGAACGAAGCGCTCTCCCACTGAGCTAATCGCCCGGGAACGGGTTGAACCATACAGGGCTCGGAGCCCTGGGTTCAAACTCCTACTCAGTGGCGGAACTGAGTATCCGAACCCATGCACGCGGGTGTGGCGGCCGCCACACTCCCGTACATGAGACATGTGCCGCCGCCCGCAGAGGAATTGACCCTCCTCGATCACGAACTCGCCCGGCTGGACGCCCGTCGGCTACAGCTGCTCAGCCGTCGCGCCTGGCTGCTGAGCGTGCTGCGTGCGCCGGCCGTTCCGTCTCCTCCTCCGGTGCCGGCCGCCCGGCCGTACGTGCCGCCCGCGCCTGCGCCCGCGCACGGCACGCAGAACGTCCTGCTGGTACTCGGCGGTCTGCTGCTGACGGTCGCGGCGATCGCTTTCACCCTGTTCAGCTGGGGTGAGATGGGCATCGCCGGCCGTTCGGCGGTGCTCGCGGCGGTGACCGCGGGAGCGCTGGTGGCGCCCGCGCTGCTGCTGGGCCGCGCCTTGCCGTCGACGGCGGAGGCGGTGGCCGCCCTGGCCCTGGTGCTGACGGTGCTGGACTCGGTCGCTCTGCACGCGGTCGCGGCGCCCGGGACGGACGGACTCGCGTTCACGGCCGGCGCCTCGGCGGTCCTGGTGGCGGTGTGGACCCTTTACGGGCTGCTGCTCGGCCGTCTGCGGGTACCTCTGCCCGCGGCCGTGGTGGCGGGTCAACTGCCGCTGGCGTTCACCGCCTGGGCGGCCGGGGCGGGCGCGACCGGCTTCGGCTGGGCGCTCCTTCTGACGGCGGCTGCCGATGTCGCGGTGGCTTTGTGGGGCCGGGGACTCGCGGTGCGCGTCACCGCGTGTGCCGGGGCGGTGCTCACCGGCCTGATCTCGCTGGCCCTGGGTCTGGGGCTGTCCTTGTCGGCCGACGGTGTGCTCGGGGCCGTGGGCGCGGGCGCGCTGCTGCTGGCCGGTGCGGCGGTCGCCATGGCGGGGGCGTGGCGCGCGCCGAAGGAGACGGCCGTCGTCGGGGGCGTCGTGGGAGGCCTCGCGGCGGTTGCCGCGGTGGGAGGCGTGCCGGCCGCGCGGCTGCCGTGGGACTGGGCGGTCGTGGTGTACCTGCTGTGCGGTGCGGCCCTGTCGGTGGTGCTGCGGCTCCGTCTCCCGCGGCCCGTCATGTGGGGGATCCTGGGCGCGTCGGCCTCGGTCGTGGCGGGCGCGGTGCTGTGGGCGGCGCCCGTGGTGGCCGCCGCGCTGCTGGGGCCGGCGTCCGTGACGGCGGGGGTGTGGTCCGGGGCACCGGAAGGATTCCGGGACGCGCTGGGGCTCTCGGTGCCGTGGTCGGCGCAGTCCTCGTCCCCCGTGGTGCTGGTGGTCGCGGCGGGCCTGTCGGCCGCGCTCCACGTCAGGTGGCCGCAGGCCGTCCCGGAGAGGGGCCTGCGCGTCGCGGCGGCGGCCGGAGGGGCGGTCCTGGGCTGGGGTGCGGTGCCGGTGCTGCTCGCGGTGGCGGATGCGCCGTACGCGGTGGCCGTCGGCGTGGAGCTGGTGCTGGTCGCGGCGCTGCTGGCCCTCGTGGTGCGTCGCGGGGCCGACGCGGTCGCGGTGACCTGTCTGGTGTGCGCGGCGGTCGGTGCCGCGAGCGTGGGACTGCTCGGGCTGGCCGCGGAGCCCGCGACGTACGCGGTGGCCGGAACCCTGGCGGTGCTGTTCGCCGGCTCGGCGGCCTGCTCCCGGGTGCCCGCGGTGCGGTCGGTGCTCGCCTGCGCCTCGGTGCTGTGCGCGATCGCCCTGGCCTCCGCCGCGGGGGCCTCACTGGGGTGGAGCGCCCCGCACACGGCCCCGCTGGTCCTGGTGGTCACGGCGGCGACGGTGGTCCTCGGGGCTCGATTGCGGACGCCCGTGGTGGCGGTCGCGGTCGAACTCGCGGGGGCTTTCGCGGCTCTGGTCGCCGTGGCTCTCGCGGTGACGGACGCGCCGTTCCTGGCGCTGGTGCTGGGACTGTGCGGGGTGCTGGCCGCTGCCACGGCGCTGCGGCCCGAGCGTCGCCGCACGGCGGGGTATCCGGCGGCGGCGCTGTTCGTGGCGGCGGCGTGGGTGCGGCTGGCGGCTTCAGGGGTGACGGACCCCGAGGCGTACACGCTGCCCGTGTCGGTGGCGGCGTTCGCGGTGGGTCATCTGCGTCGCCGCAGGGATCCGGCCGCTTCCTCCTGGGTCGCGTACGGTCCCGCCCTGTCCATGACGATGGTGCCGAGCCTCGTGGTCGCCTGGGGCGATCCGCACTGGCTGCGGCCGCTGCTGCTGGGGGTCGCGGCACTGGCGGTCACGCTGGTGGGCGCCCGCCTGCGGCTGCGGGCGCCCCTGGTGCTGGGCGGTGCGGTCCTGGCGCTGGACGCGCTGCACGAGCTGGCCCCTCATGTGGTCCAGGTCTTCGACGCGCTCCCGCGCTGGGCACCCCCGGCGCTCGCCGGGCTGCTGCTGCTCGCGGTCGGTGCGACCTACGAGCAGCGGCTGCGCGACGCGCGCCGGGTGCGGGAGAGCTTCGGCCGGATGCGTTAGGGGCTTCCGTCCGGATCGGTCCCGCGCGGTACGGAGAAGAGGTCCTATGGCATCTTGTCGCCGACGAGCGCGAGGTTCTGGATGGCCGCCAGGCCGTACAGGGCGGTGGTGTTGGTGCTGACCCAGGCCGCTTCGCTGCCCGGTACGGGCCCGGTGGGCCCTTCGATCTTCTTGGTGCTCCAGTCGGTGCTCTCCTTGTAGTCCCAGGTGTCGGCGCTGCTGTAGAACTGCTTCCACGCCCGGGTGGCCAGGGTGACGTCGCCGGTCCGTACGGCGGCGTAGGCGTCCTGGCGCGAGTGGCCCTGGAAGAGCAGCAGGGTGCCGAAGTTGCTGCCGTAGCGGGCGGCCTGTTCGGCCTTGGTCGCGTTGAAGTAGCGGCAGTAGTCGATCCAGGCGGCCTCGAACGCCGGCATGTCGATCATGTCGATGAGTTCGGCGTTGAGCTCGACCAGGCCGAACATGGCCGACAGGTGGGAGACTCCGACAGCGGGCTTCTCGGCTATCGCGAACTTCCCGGTGTCCAGGTCGTAGAGGCCGACGCCCTGCACGAAGCCGTTGGGCTGGGCGGCGATGGTCTCCATGGTGGACAGGACCCTGTCCCTGGCCTTCTCCCACTTGGGCCCGCGCCGTTCCCACTCGGTGAGCCAGGCGGAGACGAGGCCGCTCCAGTCCGTGCCGAAGCCGATGGACAGCGCGTGGCGGTCCGGGGTGTAGGGCTCGGTGCGGATCTTGCGGATGGGGTCGAGGGCCAGGAAGGTCTCGTCGGAGTCGACGTTGGCGTGCATGAGGTCACCGACGCGTTCGTCGGCGGTGAGGAAGTAGAACATGCGCCGGTAGGTGGTGTTGGCGATGCGCTGCTGCTTGGCGCTGTCGGCGTAGTGCTGGACGCCGTGACGGGTGCCGAGCCCCGCCCATTTGCCGAGGTGGTAGACGTCGACCTCGCCGGTGTGCCGGGTCATGGCCTCGGCGAAGCGGTAGATGTCGGCGCGGCCGGAGCGCATGTAGGCGTACCAGAGCCAGAGGTCTGGCGAGAGTTCGGAGTTGTCCCAGGCGTAGCCGCCGACGTCGTAGCACCACTGGTGACGGGTCGGGTCGTAGCTGTGCATGATGTCGCCGTAGTCCCAGAAGCCGTACCAGCGGCGCATCTCCACCTGGTCCTTGTAGTACGTGAAGAGGAAGTCCAGGTGGTCCTCGATCTTCGATTTGGCGGCGGTGGAGCGGTCGGGTTCGGCGAACAGGCCGCCGAAGACCTTCGCCTTGACGAGCTGCCGGGGCGGGGCGGCCAGCTGGGGCGGTGTGCGTACGGCGTCGACCTGCTGGGCGAGTTCCTCGGGGGCGGGGGTGGATTCGTTGGCCCAGAAGAGGAGTTCGCTGGTACGCGCGATGCCGTACGGGGTGCCGAAGCCGGGCTCGTAGTCCTCGTACGTGATGTTGAGGCCTTCGAGCTGTTCGGGGTAGGTGTCCTGTTCCATGCCGTCGTGGTAGAAGCGCAGGTCCATGGGCTGGGCTTCGGGCGACCAGAGCCAGAGGGTGACCTCGGCCTCGTCGGTGTGCGCGTCGCGGATGTCGAGCTGGGCGGGGTGCTTCTCCCAGAAGTCGCGCAGGCCGAAGGAGAATCCGCCGCTGGGGCCGCCGACGTAGCCGAATCCGGAGGCCCTCCTGCCGCCGCCCGCGCCGATCCAGCCGTGCCCCTTCTTCGTGCGCTTGCGCAGGCCGAAGCCGTCGGCGGAGAGCTGGGAGAGGGTGTAGTCGCCCCATTCGGGGATGTACTGGAGCCGGGTGGTGACCCGCTGGTCCCAGGTGGCCGGGTCGGGAAGCTTCTGGCCGGCGAACTGTGCCTCTCGTACGGCCACCCCGGGGTCGCGGCGCAGGCCGGTGATGCCCTTGACGGCTTCGCGCAGCAGCCCGGTGCCGTCGCCGCCGATGCGGATGTGCCGGTCGTAGGCCGCGTCACGCATGGGCACGGTGAAGCGGACGCCGAGGCCTCGGACGAAGTCGCCGCTCGCCTTGCCGGGTTCCTGGGTGCCGTCGTAGGTGATGGTGTGCACCATGCGGAAGGAGTCGGCGCCCGCGTAGAAGTAGAGGCGCACGGAGAACGGCATCCAGGACCGGGAGCCCTTGCGGTGTCTGCCGTCGATGCGGACGACGGCCCGGACGGGTCCGTCCTGTTCGACCGCGGCCTCCTCGATGACGCTCTCGAAGCGTTCGTACTTCTCGTTGCCCTGGTCGCCGTCCTCGATCTCGCCCTGGCGTACGAGGACGAGCCGGCCGTCGCGGGCGATCTCGGTGGAGCCGCGGGTGACGGTCTTGACGAGGGCGGAGCCGTTCGTCCCGAGCTCGGCGGTGATCACCCCGGTGGAGACGGTGATCGTGCCGCCCTTGCGGACCGCCGTGACCTTCTTCGACGGCGCGGCCGGTGCGCCGGCCGCGAGGGAGAACTTCTTGGCGGTGGCCTCGGGGCCCACGGCGTGCGCGGTCCACTTGAGCGAGCCGTCCGGCCAGTAGCCGATGGGCCAGGTCTGTACGGGGACGTCCTTGCCGTCCTCCGTGGACAGCGCGAACGTCTGGTCCTCGGCGTACTGCCCCTTGGGCCAGGGCACACCGAGCGTCGAGCCGGGGGCCGCGCCGAGGCCGCCGGACTCCAGCCAGGTCAGGGTGACGGGTCCGTCGCTGTGCTCCGCGTTCCGGGCCGCCGACGCGGGAGCTGCGCCGAAGGACCAGCTGAGCTGTGCGGCCGCACCGGCCGCTGCCGCGGCCTTCAGGAGCGTTCTGCGGGGCATCCTGGACATGGTTGTGCCTCTCTCCGTGCGGATTCGGGACAGGAAGCGGTACGGGAACGGTCTGCGGGTCAGTGGGAGAGCCGGCGTGCCCGCACGGCGGTGGCCGCGGCGGCGACGGCCCCGACGACGGGGACGGCCAGCGGCAGCACCAGGGCACCGGACAGCACGACGACCGCCATCCCGCAGACGAGCAGGAGGGAGCCGGCCGGGTCGCGGACCGTGTCGCGGCCGGCCTCGGCCAGCAGGGGGCGCCAGAGGGCGCCGGGCTCCCAGCACGACGCGGCGCGTACCACAGCGACCAGGAAGCCGATCATGGCGAGGATGCCGACGGCGCCCACGAAGGGGCCCCCGGGCAGGCCGGCCCGGACGGCGGCCAGGTCGAGCCAGAGCAGGGCCGCGGCGGCCCAGACGGCCGCGCCGACGGCCCAACCGCCGCGGGCGGCGGCCAAGGCGTCGCCGGCGAACTCGCGCAGGCCGCCGTGCTCACCGGCGAGGTAGCGGCGCAGGTGCCGGGTTCCCGCGGCGAAGGCCGCGGGGAACGTGAACAGGGGCAGGGCGGCGCCGGCGATCCACACGCCGACGAGCAGACATTCGGAGAACAGGGCGAACCGGTCCATGACGCGCGAACGCCTCGCCGGGGTGCGGGTCTTCGTCGCCACGGCGCGTCAGCCCTTCAGGCCGGAGGTGGCCATGCCGTCGATCAGGTACCGCTGGAAGGCCACGAAGAAGGCCAGCACCGGGAGCAGGGCCACCAGCGACATGGCGACCATGCCTCCGTAGTCCGCCACCGCGTCCTGGTCGATGAACATCTTCAGCCCCAGGGAGACCGTGTACTTGTCCGGCTCGTTGAGGTACAGCAGGGGACCCATGAAATCGTTCCAGGCGTTGATGAACGTGAAGATCGCGCTGGTCACGAGCGCGGGCCGGCAGAGCGGCATGACGATCGACCAGTAGGTCCTCAGGTGCCCGCAGCCGTCCAGCCGCGCCGCCTCGTCGAGCTCCTTGGGCAGGCCGCGCATGAACTGCACCATCAGGAAGACGAAGAAGGCGTCCGTCGCCAGGTACTTGCCGATCAGCAGCGGGGTGAAGGTGTTGATCAGCTCCAGCTTCTGGAACAGCACGTACTGCGGGATGATCAGTACGTGGTACGGCAGCAGGAGGGTGCCGATCATGACCGCGAACATGATGTTGCGGCCGGCGAACCGCACCTTGGCGAAGGCGTAGGCGGTCAGCGAGCAGGACAGCACCACACCGATCACGGAACCGATGGCTATGTAGGCCGAGTTCAGGAAGAACGTCGAGATCGGGATGTCGGCGATGCCCTCGGTGAGCCGCGCGTAGTTGTCACCGATCGGGTCCGCCGGGAGCAGGTCCAGGCCACCGATGATGTCGGCGCTGGGCTTGAAGGAGGCACCGATCGTCCAGACCACCGGGTAGAGGACCACGGCGAGGATGGCGAGCGCACCGAGGTGCCAGGCGAGTGCGCCGGGTCCCCGGCGCCTTACGGCTGCGTATCGGAGACTCATCGGCCGCCCTCCTCGTAGTGCACCCAGCGCTTCTGGGACCAGAACAGCACGGCGGTGACCAGGCCGACCGCGACCAGCAGCAGCCAGCCCATGGCCGAGGCGAAGCCCATGCGGCTGTTCACGAAGCCTTGTTCGTACAGGTAACAGGTGTAGACGAGCGTCGCGTCGGCCGGTCCGCAGCTGCCGTTGCTGACGATGTAGGCCGATCCGAAGATCTGGAACGAGTGGATGGTCTCCAGCAGGACGTTGAAGAAGAGCACCGGCGAGATCATCGGCAAGGTGATGTGGAAGAACCTGCGCCAGGGACCGGCTCCGTCCACCTCGGCGGCCTCGTACAGCTCCCGCGGGACCTGTTTGAGGCCGGCCAGGAAGATGACCATCGGCGCGCCGAACTGCCAGACGGTGAGGGCGATCAGCGCGTAGATGATCATTGCCGGATCGCCGATCCAGCCGCCGGCCTCGAAGCCGAACGCCTTCTGCGTACGGTCGACGATCGCGTCGTCCGAGAACAGCGCGCGCCAGACGATGGCCGCCGAGACGCTCGCGCCGATCAGGGACGGGGCGTAGAAGGCGGCGCGGTAGAAGGACTGGCCCCACCGCTTCTGGGCGAGCAGCATGGCGACGGCGAGTGCCGCCGCCAGCTTGATCGGGGTGCCGATCAGCACGTACCAGGAGGTGACCTCGACCGACTGGCGCCAGCGGGGGTCGGCGAACATGTCGGTGAAGTTCTGGAGGCCGATCCAGCGAGGCGCCTCGAAGAGGTTGTACTCGGTGAACGACAGGTACAGCGAGAACACCATCGGCCCGGCGATCAGGAACAGGAAGCCCGCGATCCAGGGCGACATGAACAGATAGCCGGCCACGTTCTCGCGACGGTCCGGCCGCTTCGGGGCGGCGGGCGGCGCGGTTCCTCCGGGGCCGTTCCCCTTGGTGACGGAGCGGCCGTCCCCGGCGTCGAGCACGCCCGGGGAGGTGTGGATGTGGGTCACCACGGTCCTCTCAGTTCGAGGCGAGGGCGGTCTTCGCCTCGGAGAAGAACTGCTTCACGGAGTCCTTCGGCGAGGTCTTGCCCAGGGCGAGGTCGGCACCGATGCGCAGGAATGCCGCCTCGATGACGTCGGCGCCGGCCGGGTGCGGCGTGATGGGCTCCAGGACTCCCGCGTCGGCGATCGCGGTCTCGTACGCGCCGATGGCCTTGCTCGGGGCGTCGGTGGGCTGGAAGGCCTCGAACTGCGCGGTGGTGGCGGGCACTCCCCGGTCGTATCCCATGATCCGGGCGACCTCGGGGTCGTGGGTCATGAAGCTGATGAAGGTGGCCACCTCTGCGGGGTGCTTGGTCCGCGCCGTGCCGCTCAGCATCAGCGAACCCAGGTACTGGCCGGTCTTCTTGCCGTCGGTGCTCGGGATGGGGGCGAGGCCGTAGCTGCTCTTGCCCTCCGCGCTGTAGCGGACCGAGAAGTTGTCCCAGGTGAACTCGCCCGCGGACAGTCCCTTGGCGGTGGCCGACGCCGGCTTGAGCTGCTCCACCTTGTTGGGGTCGGCGTAGAGACCCGACTTGACCCGCTCGAGGGCTTCGGTCCAGTACGGCAGCAGCTCGGCCTCGCCGAACCCCATGCCGTCCTCGGTGAAGAAGGCCTTGCCGTTCTGGCGGAGGATCAGGTCGTAGAGGTACATCACGCCGTGCGGTCCCGCGTCACCGGCGATCTTCTGCCCGCTCTTGATCTTCTGGAGGCCGGCCAGCCAGTCGTCCCACGTCCAGCCGATCTCGGGCGTGATGCCGGCCTTCTCGTACACCTTCTCGTCGATGACCAGAGCCATCGAGTTGCTGCCGACCGGCACACCGAGCAGCTTGCCGTCGATCTCGGCGAACTTCTCCAGCCCGGAGCGGAAGCCGCCGAGGTCGAGGTTGCCCTTGTCCACCTGGGGGCGGAGGTCGAGGAGGACGTTCTTCGCCTCGTACTTGCGCAGGAAGGTCACGGCGTTCTGGATGACGTCCGGGGGGTTGCCACCGGCGGCCTGCGTGTTGAACTTCTTCCAGAAGTCCGGGTACTGCTGGAAGTCCGTCTTCACCTTGATCTTCGGGTGCTTCTTCTCGAAGAGCCCGACGCACTGCTGGATCTTCTTGGCACGGTCGTCCGCGCCCCACCAGGAGTGCCGGATGGTGACCGGACCACCGGAACCGCTGCCACCCGAGCCGCAGCCGGCCGCGGTGAGCCCGAGACCCGCCGCCGAGAGGCCGGCCAGCTTCAGCAGCTGTCGCCTGTCCATGCCGTTGTTACGAGACATAGCTCGCCCCCACCGTTCGCATTGAATCGTTTTAGAAAGCGCTTGCTGGGCAAAAGTAAGGAGCAGCAGGGGGCGCGTCAACGGTTAGGACGAAATTTCGATGGTGTGACGACGGGCCGAACACCCGGCGCCGACGGCGGCACGGGGCACACGCGGAAACGCCGATGGCCCGGAAGCTTCTCAGAAGCTTCCGGGCCATCGGTCCGGGGTGGGCGATACTGGGTTCGAACCAGTGACCTCTTCGGTGTGAACGAAGCGCTCTCCCACTGAGCTAATCGCCCCGGCGCACGGCAAACATTACCCCATGTCAGCGGCGCCTCGGGACCACCACCGGGTCACTGCTCGATCTTCCACGGCATCACTATGCCGAACTTCCAGACGTAGATCCCCACCAGCACCGCGACGATCACGAGCCCCACGGTGGTGAGGATGATGTTGCGCCGCCGGACCTTGGGGTCGAGGGCGCGCTGGGCGGCCTCGGTGACCTTGCGCCTGGTCCAGCGCAGGACGAGCTGCGCCCAGACGAATTCGGTCGCCCAGATCGCCATGCCCCCGAAGATCACCAGCCATCCGGGGCCGGGCAGCGGCAGCATCACGATGCCCGCCCCGACCACGGCGAGGCCGACGATGAAGATCCCGACCTGCCAGCTCAGATGAAGCACCCTCGATCCCTTGATGAACCCGGGCGCCCGCGAGCCCAGCTCGCGCTCCGCCGTCTGTCCGTCCCCCGCAGCGGGCTCAGGGGCCACCGTGGCGGCGACCTCTTTCCGCTCGTCACTCTCCGCGTTCATGAAGCCCAACCTACCGGAATCGCGAGCGTCACCGGAATGGACGCATGACCCAAAGTTACACACCGCCGGACGAGCGACCTGAAGCATCACAAATAGGTCAGAGGGGTTTACAACGCCACCGTAGGTGGCATGTCGATTTCGCCGACGTGCGAATCCCCGAGCGCACACTGAGCGAAAGGCCCTGGCGCTTATGAACACCACGGTCAGCTGCGAGCTGCACCTGCGCCTCGTTGTGTCGAGCGAGTCCTCACTGCCTGTACCCGCGGGCCTGCGGTATGACACGGCCGATCCCTATGCCGTGCACGCCACCTTCCACACCGGAGCGGAGGAGACGGTCGAATGGGTTTTCGCCCGTGACCTCCTTGCCGAGGGGCTGCACCGGCCCACCGGCACCGGAGACGTCCGCGTCTGGCCATCTCGTAGTCACGGCCAAGGCGTCGTCTGCATCGCACTGAGCTCCCCGGAGGGCGAAGCCCTGCTGGAAGCCCCGGCGAGGGCCCTGGAGTCGTTCCTGAAGAGGACCGACGCCGCGGTCCCGCCCGGCACCGAGCATCGTCACTTCGACCTCGATACGGAGCTCTCACACATCCTGGCCGAGAGCTGAGCCAGGCCGACAGCTGCGGGACGCCGTCCGACTCGGGGAGACGGCGTCGCGCGGACAACCTCATAGGGCAGGCACCGGCGCCGTCGCCGCGGAACCCACCGCGGCGGCGGCGCCGCGCGTGCGGGCCGGGGCTGCGGCAGCCGGGGGCGGGGGGCCGGAAGCGGGGCGGCCACGGGTCAGGGCGCGATCGGACCTGGGGCGGCCTGTGGCCGGGGCGGCGAATCCGGGCGGGGCAGAGGACGGGAGGCCGAGTGCTGAGCCGGAGCGTGGTCGGCCGGCGACGGGGAGCCGGCGGCGGTGACCGACGCCGGCGGACGAAGGGCGACGCCCGGTGACGGGCGCAGGCAATGGGTGGGGGGACCGACTGCGAGCCGCGCAGGGGGTGACCGACCGCGGGCAGTGGGCGAGCGGCTGGCGGCGGACGACCGGCGGTCATGGTCACGCCCGCATCATCGGCACCATGCGCCCCGCCGCTCCCGCCGGAAGCGCCTTCGTGGCCACCAGAAGGCCCCACAGGCCCCGGCGGTGCCGCCCGTCCGGTAGATGGGGCCGAGCCCCCTCCTTGAGCCCGTACCGGGCCCTGAGCGCCTTCGCCGAGCCAGTAGAGTCAGCCCGCATCGGCGGACGCCCGTCCGCCGGAGGCCAGGGAGCGAAGCGTGCTGATCCCACACGACACCCGGATCGCCCTCGAAGTGGTGGTCGATCTGGTGAACACCGCACCGGAGAGCGACAGGGGCGACGGGCTTGCCGACACGGCCGCGCTCTACGACTTCGCGGAACGCCACGACATCAGCGGCGTCGGCGTCCTCGGCGACAAGGACCTGCGCGCCGTGCACGACGTCCGGGACCGGTTCGCCGAGATCTTCGCGGCGACCGACGCCCGCACCGCCGCGGACCTCGTCAACAGCCTGGTGGCCGCGGCCGGCACCACACCGCAGCTCACGAACCACGACGGCTACGACTGGCACGTCCACTACTTCGCGCCGGACGCCTCCATAGCGGACCACCTCGCGGCCGACTGCGGCATGGCCCTGGCGTTCATCGTGGTTGCGGGCGAAGAGGAACGGCTGCGTCGGTGCGAGGCCCCGGACTGCCGGGACGCCTTCGTCGACCTGTCACGCAACCGCTCCCGCAGGTACTGCTCGAGCCGCACCTGCGGCAACCGGCTCCACGTCGCCGCGTACCGGGCACGGCGCCGGGAGGCGGCACGCTGACCGTCCGCCGGGAGACGGCAGTCCGAATGCCCCACCGGGAGACGGCGGGCCGGACGACCGCCGGGCGTCGCCCAGGACCAGGAGGGGGACGGCCCTGCGGGGCGGCGGGCGTGCGGACCGTGCGGCCGCTCACAGCAGGAAGAGATCGTGCAGGGCGGCCATCAGCAGCAGGCCGCCGACGACCGTCAGAAAAATCATCAGCGGCGGCTGGGAAAGCGCGAAGAGGCAGCCACGAGGCTCTTCGGCGGGGGGTGCGGGGGCGTCGCCCCGGGATGTGTCCACCATCTCGTAGCGATCATGACGCAGAGCGGCCCCTGTTGGCGATCAACAGGGGCTTTCACAAGGTGAGTTCACCCGCTCCGGGATGAACGGATTCGCTCCCGCGTCCGAGGCTCCGCCGCACGTTCGCCCCGAAGCCTCCCAACCGGCGCGTCCGGCGGGCCGGGGCGCCCCGTACGGCGGGCACCGGGCCCACAGGGGCGCCGGGGTCAGCGCGGAGCCGCGCTGGAGGCGCGCACGACGAGTTCCGGCTGGAGCACCACGCTCCGGTGGCGGTGGCCGCCGTCCTCGTCGTCCGCTTCCTCCAGGAGGAGCTCGGCCGCCATCCTGCCCATCACCACGGCGGGCTGCCGGACCGAGGTGAGGGGTACGGCTGCGGCCGCGGCGAATTCGATGTCGTCGTAGCCCACGATGGCGACGTCCTGCGGCACCCGCACGCCGGCGGCGTACAACGACTGCAGGACGCCGAGCGCCAGCAGGTCGTTGGCGCAGAACACGGCGGTCGGCCTGGGCACCAGGCCGAGCAGCCTGGCCCCGGCGTCACGGCCCGCCGCCACGTCCAGGCGGTCGGAGGGGATCTCGACGAGCGCCTCGGGGCCGAGCCCCGCCTCGGCGAGCGCCGCGATGGCGCCCTCGCGGCGGTCCCTGATCTGGTGGAGATCGCCCGGCCCGCTCACATAGGCGACTGAACGGTGGCCCGCCGAGACGAGATGCCCGACGGCGAGCATGCCGCCGCGCACATCGTCCACCGACACGGCGCAGCTGTCGGTGGACGTCGCCACGCGGTCGACCAGAACGTGCGGAATCCGGTGGCGGGCGAAGGCTTCGAGGTTGCCGCCGGTGGCGTCCGCCGGGGTGACCAGCACCCCGCAGACCCGCTGTTCGGCGAAGAGCCCGAGATATTCGGCCTCCTCCTCCGGGCTCTGGCCGCTGTTGCAGACCATCACGCCGAGGCCGGCTTCCCGGGCCGCGCGCTCGGCACCGCGGGCGATGTCGACGAAGAACGGGTTGCCCATGTCCAGCACGAGCAGGGCCATGATGCGGCTGCGGCCCGCCCTGAGCTGCCTGGCCGACTCGCTGCGTACGTATCCGAGTTCCTCGATCGCCGCCAGCACACGGGCCCGGGTGTCGGGAAGCACCGCCTCGGGGCGGTTGATCACGTTGGAGACCGTGCCCACCGAGACTCCGGCCTGCCGGGCCACGTCCTTGATCCCTGCCACACGCCCCACTTGCCCTGCCCCACTGATGCGTTCGGCCGCCGCGCGTCGGCGCCGGGTCCCTGATCCACGGACGGAACGTACGACGTGGTCCGCCGCGCCGCCGCCCGGAGCGCGCCCGCCGGATTGAAATGTTTCAATCCGCAAGGGACGCTAACCGGATCTTCGGGATACCGTCAAGGTCGAAGCGACGCAACCCGAATATATCCAGGCGCGGGACGAGCGGTGGTACTTCGACGCCTTCGACATGGTGTGAATCGATTCATACCATATCAATCACGCCGCTCGCCCTTTCGGGCCCGACGGCGCCGGCCGGCCCGTCAGATCCCGTGCTTCTTCAGGATGGCCTCGATGTCGCTGAAGTCGTCACCGGGCGCGGCCGACTGCTGCGGCTTCTTCTTCGGCCGGTCCTGCGCCTGCGGAGCCGCCGCACCGGCTCCGGACGCCAGCGAGGGCGACGACGCTCCGGGCGCGACGGCGGCGCCCCGCTCCGCGGCCCGCGCGGCCTTGCGCTCCTTGCGGGTCGAACCGCGGCGGCGCTCGACGGCGCGCGTGGTCATGAAGAGCAGCCAGGCCACGCCCAGCAGGCCGAAGCCGAGCCAGACGCTCGGTTTGAAGGCGATGTCCGACACCCACTCGACGACACCGGTCAGCACCAGGCCGACGGGTACCAGCGAATAGGCGGCGATCCGGGTCGCCGTGAGGAACCGCTTTCGGTACGCGGTGATCGCGGCGATGCCCAAACCGGCCGCCGACACCGCGGAACAGATGGTCTCGGCAAGCATCGGGGCCTCCAGCAATCGGGATACGTCCCTTCCATCCTGCACCGGCCACCGCCGGAGGGGCCACGGGGCAGGACCACATCAGGGTCTTTTCAGGGCCGTGGTCCTCCCAAGGTCCCGATTGGGTAGCCCCGGTCCCGCCTGGAAGACTGATGTCATGAGCGATTCCTCCTCCGCCGCGACGGTCGTCCTCGACCTCTGGTGCGACCTCCAGTGCCCCGACTGCCACCAGGCCCTCTCCGACCTCCATGCCCTGCGCGCCCGCTACGGCGACCGGCTGGAGGTCCGGCTGCGCCACTTCCCGCTGGAGAAGAACAAGCACGCGTACGCGGCGGCACAGGCCGCCGAGGAAGCCTTCGCCCAGGGCCAGGGATGGCCGTACGTCGAGGCCGTCCTCGCCCGCACCGCCGGCCTCGCCCGGGCGGGCGAGCCCCTGCTGCTCGAGGTCGCCGGTGAACTGGGGATGGACGCCGAGGAGTTCGACACCGCTCTGATCGACGGCCGTCATCTGCTGATCGTGGACGCGGACCAGGCCGAGGGGAAGGCGATCGGCGTCACCGGGACCCCGACGTATGTGATCGCCGACGAGCGGCTGGACGGCGGGAAGAGCCAGGAGGGGCTGCGCGCGCGCATCGAGGAGATCGCCGACGGCCTGCTCGCCGGCCAGGGCTGACCGCCGACCCTTCCTGCGGGCTACAGCGCCTTGGCCAGGTTGTACTGCGTGACCTCGTAGCCGAGTGACTCGTACAGCCGCAGCGCGGGAGTGTTGGAGGCGAAGACGTGCAGGCCGAGCAGGCCGAGGCCGGCGTCGAGCGTGATCTCCTCCGCGAGGTGCATCAGCGCCCGGCCGTATCCGCGCCCCCGGTGCTCCTCGCGCACCTCGACGTCGAACACGTAGCCCAGGCCTTCACCGTCCGGGCCCTCACGTCGCGCCACCCAGACGTGGCCGACGGCCTCTCCGTCGTGGACGAGGACATGGAAGTACATGCCGGGGGTGGCGAGGCCGTCGGGCAGATTCGTGGCGTGGTCCGTCTCGGACTTGCGGCGGGCCTGGTCCTCGGGGACACCGCGTTCCACCCAGCTCCGCGCGTACGTCCCGACGCTGGTGGCCGCCCACTCGTCGTACTCCCGCCGCGTCATCGGACGCCCGGCGGCTCCGGCCGGCAGCGCGGGGGCGGTGCGGCGGAGAGGCTTGAGCATGTTCCGGCTGCGCTCGGTGTAGCCGAGCACGGCCGCGAGGGCCCTGGCGGCCCCGTTGTCCGCGGGGGCCACCAGGCGGACCTGGGTACAGCCCCAGCCGCGCAGCACCTCCTCGGCGGCGAGTGCGGCGACGGTCCCCCGGCCGCGCCTGCGGTGGGGTTCCTCGATGCCGAGCGAGTGGAGTATGCCCGCCGACGGACCGAACGCCGGGTCGGTGGAGACACCGACGGCGCCCACCGGCCGCCCGTTGTCGCACACGTCGTACGTGCGTGTCCGCGCGCCGTCGGCGCCTTGCTGGACCGGCCCGGCCGGCCGGATCGTCGTGGTCATCAGGGATTTCTATCCGCTGGACGGCGGGCCGTCACCCGCTTTACGGATTCCGGGCCTCCGCACGCCCCCGTGGAGGATCTTCCTCACGGATCGAGATCGTCCGCCGCGCGCTCGTCGAAGACCCGCATGGCCTTGGCCGTCACGGGCCCGGGGGCGCCGGGCAGCTTCCGCCCGTCGGTCCGGTGGACGGCCTGGACGTCGCGGAGTGTGGAGGTCAGGAAGATCTCGTCGGCCTGCTCGAGCACGTCCAGCGGGAGATCGGTCTCCTGCGCACCCGCCCATTCCGCGACCAGGGCGCGGGTGATTCCGGCGAGGCATCCAGAGGCGACCGGAGGCGTGTGGATCCGGCCGTCGAGGACGACGAAGACGTTGGAGCCGGTGCCTTCGCAGAGCTGTCCTACCGTGTTGGGGAACAGCGCCTCGGAGGCACCCTGCTCGTGGGCACGCGCGAGGGCGACGACGTTCTCCGCGTACGAGGTGGTCTTGAGGCCCGTCACCGCGCCGCGTTCGTTGCGCGTCCAGGGGACGGTGACTACGGCGGTGCTGTCGGGCCGGCGGGTCGTCCCGCTCAGGGCGACGACCAGGCTGGGACCGGCGTCGCCGCGGTCGGAGCCGAGGGGTGAGAGGCCGCCGGTGTAGGTGATCCGCAGCCGTCCGAGCTCCACGGGGTTGGCCTCGACGACGGCGTCCACCGCTCGGCGGACCTCGTCGTGGTCGGGATCGGTCAGGCCCAGGCCCCCGGCCGAGCGCGTCAGCCGGTCGAGGTGCCGGGTCAGGGCGAAGGGACGGCCCCTGGAGACCTTGACCGTCTCGAAGACGCCGTCGCCGACGGTCAGCCCGTGGTCGAGCACGGACAGCCGGGCGTCATCGGCGTCCCGCAGTCCGCCGTTGACCCAGATCCTCATGACGCGGTCCTTCCTGTTGCCTGGTACGCGCCCGACGCTACAGCGAGCAGCCGGGAGGCCTTGAGCTCGGTCTCCGCCCATTCGCGCGCCGGGTCGGATCCCCAGGTGATCCCGGCTCCGGTGCCGAAGCGGAGGAGCGGGCCGGGTCCGGTGCGGTCGATCCAGAAGGTCCGTATGCCGACGGCCAGTTCCGCGGTACCGCGGTCGGCGTCCACCCAGCCGACCGCTCCGCAGTACGGGCCGCGGGGTGCCGTCTCCAGTGCCTCGATGATCCGCAGGGCGCTGGACTTGGGCGCGCCGGTGACGGAACCGGGCGGGAAGGCCGCGGTGAGGAGTTCGGGCCATCCGGCGCCGTCGTCCAGCCGGCCGCGCACGGTGGAGACGAGGTGGACGAGTCCCGGGTGCTTCTCCACCGCGCAGAGGTCGGGAACGCTCACGCTGCCGGGCGCGCAGACCCGGCCCAGGTCGTTGCGCACCAGATCCACGATCATCACGTTCTCCGCGTGGTCCTTCTCCAGCAGATCGTCCTCGGTGCGTCCGGTGCCCTTGATCGGCCCGGACTCGACGGTCCGGCCGTCGCGTGCGAGGAAGAGCTCGGGGGACGCCGTGGCGATCTCCACACCGTGCTCCGGGAGCCGGATCGTTCCCGCGTACGGGGCCGGGTTGCCTCGGGCGAGCAGGGCGGTGAGGGCGTCCACGTCGGCGTGCGGGCCGGACAGCGGGGCGGACAGGACCCGGCAGAGGTTGGCCTGGTAGACCTCGCCCGCCGCGATGTGTTCACGGATCCGGCGCACCCCGGCCATGTAGTCGTCCCTCCCGAGCGAGGACGACCAGTCCCCCGGCCCGGGGCCCCGCCATGCCCCGGGCACGGGGAGGGGGACCTCTTCGGCCCGCACGGTGGCGAAGCGGGCGCAGACCAGGCGGCCCTCGAAATCGGCAGATACGGCCCAGAAGCCGGATGATTCGAGAGCTGCGGGGTCGCTGGTGACATCCCGCAGACCGGAGGCGACGAGGCCACCGAAGCGGGCAAGAGGGGTGAGGTGGCGCACGTGACCGAGTCTAGGACGGCACGCGGTGACCTGCGGCGGGCGACGGTGGCGCAGCACGCTGCGCAAACGCGTTTTTGTGCTGGCCCGGGAATCCGCTAGAGTTCAACACGTCGCCGGGACGCGCAAGCGGAACGGGAAAGACAAGCGGACGTAGCTCAGTTGGTAGAGCGCAACCTTGCCAAGGTTGAGGTCGCCAGTTCGAACCTGGTCGTCCGCTCGCAGAAGGTGGGGGATCTTCCCGAACCCCCATCCCTGGTGGAGTGGCCGAGAGGCGAGGCAACGGCCTGCAAAGCCGTCTACACGGGTTCAAATCCCGTCTCCACCTCCAAGGACGATTAGCTCAGCGGGAGAGCACTTCCCTGACACGGAAGGGGTCACTGGTTCAATCCCAGTATCGTCCACTGATCCGCAAGGATCCCCGCGCGATTAGCTCAGCGGGAGAGCGCTTCCCTGACACGGAAGAGGTCACTGGTTCAATCCCAGTATCGCGCACGCAGTACACGCGGGTTCACCCTGCGCGATTAGCTCAGCGGGAGAGCGCTTCCCTGACACGGAAGAGGTCACTGGTTCAATCCCAGTATCGCGCACCAGCCGAAACCCCCGGTCGTCTCGACGACCGGGGGTTTCGTCGTGTGTGGCGGGTCAGCCGGTGAAGAGCTGGGTGGCCTTGCGTGCGAGCTCGTAGAGCCCGTACGCGAACGGCACGGCGACCCAGAGCCAGGCGAACACCATGAGCGGCTTACGACTGCTGGTGGACACGGGGGCTCCCTTCAGGTGCCTCGTGGAAGCGTGCGTGGACCGGGCGTATGCATTCGTTGGCGACGAAGCCGACGACCAGCAGCCCGATCATGATCGTCAGGGAGGTCGAGTAGAGACTGGGGCCACTGTGCCCGGCACGCTCCCCCGCGTCCGCGACCCTGTTGACGATCAGCGGGCCGAGCACTCCCGCGGTGGACCAGGCGGTCAGCAGGCGGCCGTGGATGGCTCCCACCTGGTACGTGCCGAAGAGGTCCCGCAGATAGGCGGGCGCGGTCGCGAAGCCTCCGCCGTAGAAGGACAGGATCACGAGCGCGCAGCAGATGAAGAGCGGCTTCGAGTCGTTGCCCAGCTGGGCGATGACCACGTACATGAGCGCGCCGACGCCGAGGTAGACCCGGTACATGTTCTTGCGGCCGATCAGGTCCGAGGTGGAGGACCACAGGAGGCGGCCGCCCATGTTGGCCAGCGAGAGCAGGGCGACGAAGCCCGCCGCGGCGGAGACCGACACCGGAGTCGAGGTGCCCGCGAAGAAGTCCTGGATCATGGGGACGGCCTTCTCGAGGATGCCGATGCCCGCGGTGACGTTCATGCAGAGGACCACCCACAGGCACCAGAACTGCGGTGTGCGCAGTGCGTTGCGGGCGGAGACCTGCGCGTTGGTGACGAGCCGGCGGGTCTCCTGCTTCGGTTCCCAGCCGTCGGGAAGCCAGCCGTCCGGCGGCACCCGCACGAGGAGCACGCCGAGCGTCATGAATGCCGCGTAGACGACCCCGTGGACGAGGAAGGCCGTCGCGATGCCGGAGCGGTCCGTTCCGAAGCTCTCCAGCATGCCGGTGGACCAGGGCGAGGCGATGAGCGCGCCGCCGCCGAAGCCCATGATGGCGATGCCGGTGGCCATGCCGGGGCGGTCGGGGAACCACTTGATGAGGGTGGAGACGGGCGAGATGTAGCCGATGCCGAGGCCGATGCCGCCGATGAAACCGTAGCCGAGGACGACGAGCCAGTACTGGCCGGTGGCCGCGCCGAGCGAGGCGACGAGGAAGCCGGACGAGAAACAGATGAGGGACACGAACATCGCCCAGCGGGGGCCGTTGCGTTCGACGAGGGTGCCGCCGAAGGCGGCCGAGAGGCCGAGCATGACGATGCCCAGCTGGAACGGGAGAGCGCTGGCGGTGCCCGAGAGGTCGAGGGCGGATTCGAGCGGGGGCTTGAACACGCTCCAGGCGTAGGCCTGTCCGATGGAGAGGTGCACGGCGAGCGCGGCGGGCGGCACGAGCCAGCGGCTCCACCCCGGGGGCGCGACAGTTCGGGACCTGTCGAGGAAGTTCATGATCCCGCACTTTAGGCATCAGTCGTGGTCGTGACCAGATCATGAACGGAAGTCGGTCGACCGTATGCAATGCGGGCCCGGACGTCGCGCCCGGACCCGCCCTGCGGCATCAGCCGTTCAGAAGGCCGGGTCAGGAGCTGAACAGCATCCGGCCGAAGCTCTTCTGACGGTGGTGGCCGCCGTGGTGACCGCCCTGGTGCGGAGCTCCCCAGGCAGGGGCCGGCGCAGCGGGGTAGGCCTGCTGGGCGGGGGGCGCGGGGTAGGCCTGCGGGCCGGGGGGCGCGGGCGGGGCCTGCTGCGCCCACTGCGACTCCAGTCGGGCCAGGGACTCCAGCTCGCCGTAGTCGAGGAATATCCCGCGGCAGCCGCTGCACTGCTCGATCTGGACACCGTTGCGGTTGTACGTGTGCATCTGGGCGTGACACTTGGGGCACTGGATCATCGAATGGACTCCTCAGGTCGTGACGACGTCGCCGGAATGCATGCCCGGCGGCGAACGCCTCACCCTACGACGCGCCTTCGGACACCAACTCGGGCGGGAGGGACGCAATTCGGGCACATGCGTCGATCATCAACTGTTCCACCTCATCCGGACTCCGTTCCTCCGCGGCGGACTTGGCCAGGGCGAGGGCGGCTGTCTGCACCGTGAGCGCCCGCGCCACGACGTCCAGCTCCGGCCACGGGTCCCCTTCGGCTCGTACGGCTGGGCCGTCGGCCGCCCGGTAGGCGTCGAGGAAGCGCAGCCAGATCCCGGGCGACAGCAGCCCCGCCGCGTACCAGGCGGCGGGCCGTGCCAGGTCCCAGGCGGGATCACCGAGGCCGGCGTCGTCGAGGTCGATCAGCAGCCAGGGGCCGTGCCGGAGGGGGTACCGGACGAGCTGGCCGAGGTGCAGATCGCCGTGGCAGAGGAAGCCGGCCCGGTGTCCGGGCACCGGTGTCTCCGCACGGGCCCAGCCGGGCAGCCCGCGCCAGGCGGCCAGCACCGGCACGACAGCCGGATCGCCGGGGCGCGCCGCACACATCCTCGCCACGGCCCTGGCCGCCTTGACCGGACCACGCATCGGCGGGAGCGCGTGCGGCGGCGGGGTGCGGTGCAGCCGGGCCAGGAGGAGGGCGGCCTCCTCCCAGGGCGCGGCATCGGGGTCCGAGGGGTCGACCGGCCCGCCGTACGGCCAGAGGCTCACGGTGCGGCCCTCGGCGCTGCCGGGAGCCCCGTCGGGGGCGGGGAGCGCGGGGAGGAGGATTCCCGCCAGCCGGGGAGAGGCGGCCAGCGACAGGCGCGCTTCCAGTTCGGGGGGTTCCGAGTCGGCGGCGTGGGCCTTGGCGACGACCGGGCCGCTGCGGACCACCGTGCCGTCCGGCCGGTCGGCGAGCACCTGGGGCGGGGTGCACGCGCACTCCGACGCGACGGGGTGCGCGTTGTCGTGCGCGAGATCGCCGAGCACGCGTACGACGGAGGGGGTGGTCATCGGCTCGGCTCCCGGGAGTGGTCGGCCGGCCGCGCGGCGGGCCCGCCGGCGATCGTACGCGGCCGCTCAGAAAAGGGTCCGGACAGCGCGATGTCCGGCCAGCTCCCCAGCTGGCCGGACAAACGCTGCCGTCCGCCGCACCCCCGTCCCCACGGGGCTGTTGGCCGGATGTCCCGGTCCGGACCGCTCTTCCGGACCCGGGGCGCCGCTCAGCGCCCCAGCATCACGCCTACGGACGACGCCTGTGTGACCACTGCGTCCCAGCCGCCGAAGACGACGACCAGCAGGGCCGCCAGGGGAAGAACCATGGCTGTCGCCACCAAGGGGTGGCGCGTGCCGGACGGGCGTACGCCGAACGAGGCGTATGCCCTGCGTCCTTGCGTGCGGATCATGGTCCGCGTGGCCGTGTCCGCCATGGTTCCTCTCCTGACATGTTCCGGAGCGGCGGGCGCGTGGCCTCGGGGGACGAGTTTCACGCCCGCCGCTTGACTTCAACATTAGGGAGGCGGGAGGAGTCCGGCGTCATGCCCGCGTACCGAATGCCGGGCCTCCCGGAGGATGAGTCGGCCGTCCTCTGCGTACTCCCCTGGGTGGAGAAACGGTGCTGGTTGCGGCACCCGACACCTAGGGGGTGCCCTCGAAGTCCCGCCGTATGCGTGGGGGCGGGATCCGCGCTGCCCGGTCGTCCGCAGAGGGGAGGAGACCGCCGCCGCCCGGCAGGCACCGGGTGACGGCGGTCTCCTCCGGGTGTCAGTCCCTCCCGTCCGCCATCGCGAGCAGCCGGTCGAAGACGGCCGCGTCGGCACGTACGCCGTCGTGGGCGTGATCGGGGGTGACCCAGGTGCGCAGACCGCGCACCGCGTGGGCGGTGGCGAGGGCCTGCTCGCGGTCGACGTACATGTCGTCGTGGTAGACGGCGGCCACCACGGGAACGTCGTTGTCCGCCAGCCGGCCGAGGTCGTACAGGGCGGGCCAGTCGGTGCGCGCGGCGAGGGCTTCGGCCGCACCCCGCAGCGGGACCAGTGCGGGGTCCTCCTCGAACTGCCAGGGGTAGACCATCTCGCCGGTGAAGCGGACCGGGCTGCCGGGCTCCGCGTCGAAGGCGGGGAACTCCCGCCGGACCCGGTGGGCGGACCAGCCGGTGGGGCGGGGCCCGTGGGCGTATATGGGCTCGTGGAGCGCCGCGTAGAGGGGGCGCTCGGCGAAGGACACCGCGGCGTCCACGCCCCGCAGGAAGGTGTCGGTGAGCTCCGGACCTCGGGTGCCGTCGGTGAACGCGGTCTCGAGGAGGTAGTGGAGCGAGTCGAACTTCGCCGAGGTGCCGAAGGTGATCCCGAGCGTCTGGAAGCGGCGCACGGTGAGCCGTTCGCCGGTCGGCATGCGGACGTCGTGCGCCTCCAGGTGCCCGGCGACGGCGTCGGCGAGCCGCTGGTCGCCCGGGTAGCGCGCGAAGTAGCGCTCGTTGTGGGCGAGGGTGCGGGCGTAGGCCGCCCGGTACACGTCGTCGGCGTGGCCCGTCAGTGTGGGCAGGCCCCCGGTGATGTACGCCTGGGCCAGTCCCTCGGGCGCGTGGCTCAGGTAGGTGAGCGTGGCGAAGCCGCCGAAGCTCTGCCCGAGTACGCTCCAGGGCTGTTCGTCCTGGAAGTACCGGCGCAGCAGTTCGGCGTCACGGACGATCGAGTCGGCCCGGAATCGGCCGAGGAAGTCGGCGGCGGCGAGGTGGTCCGCACCGAACCGGGCGAGGGTGATGCGGTCGGCCGGGGCGGACCGTCCGGTGCCCCGCTGGTCCATCAGGACGACTCGGTGGCCGTCGAGGGCGCGCCGGAGCCAGGCGCCCGCCGCGTTCGGCCGTTCCGCACGGCCTCCCGGGCCGCCCTGGAGCCAGAGCAGCCGGGGCAGGGCCTCGTGCTCCCGGCCCTCGGCCACGATTTCGCGGGCGAACAGGCTGATGGCCGGGCCGGCCGGGTCCTGGTGGTCGAGCGGCACGTCGAGGGTGTGGTCGGTGCAGACCAGACCGCCGTGGCGGTAGGAGACGGGCGGGCGCGCGGACATGGGCGCTCCTTGTCGCGGGGAGTGGCTGGGTCGGGTGGGGTGGGGTGGGCCTGCGCCGGGGCATTGATGTGACGTACCGTCAGGAATGCTGCCGGGGGCGGGAGTTCCGCAGGTCGGTCGGCGCGCACGGCTGCGGGCAGGCGTGGGGAGCCTGCCCGCGGCCGATGGGACTCAGTAGCCGGCGACGCCGAGGTCGCGGCAGATCTCGACGAGTTCGGGGTGCACGTAGCGACCGTTCTCCTCTATCGCGACGCCGTCCAGGTAGATGGACGGGCCGAGCACGCTGCCGTCGGTGTGCGCGGCGGCGACCCACGGTTCCCCGCCGATCCAGGCGCCCTTCGTGCCGATGCCGAGCTCGACGCAGCCGAAGACGCGTTCGTCCTCCACGATCCGTCCCGTGGGGGCGAGTACGCCGGGGTTGAAGCCGAGGGACCAGTGGGCCACGCGGAACATGTTCGGGTCGTCGAAGGACTCCATCCAGCGGCGGAAGGTGTCGGCGTCGGCGCCACCCTCGATCTTGGTGACGACGCCCTTCTCGACGGTGCAGCGGACCGGGGAGCGCAGGAGGCCGATCTCGTCCGGCGGCCACAGGGCTCCGTCGAAGACGAGGACGCCGTCCTGTGTCTCCTCCAGCGGGTTCCAGGAGATCTGGCCGGACAGCATGACCGTTTCGCCGGGCTTCTCGGCGGGCTTGCCGCGCAGGTTGATCGGGCGGTCTCCGTTTCGTCCGACGAGGTCGGTGCCGTTGACGGAGGTGATGCGTACCTCGTCCGCGGCTTCGAGGAGTGCGACGAGTGCCTTGCCCAGGCGGATGACGCCCTGGAAGTCGGGGCGGCCGACTGTGGCGACCAGCATCTGGACGTCCATGGCGGTGAGGTTGGTGTAGCGGCAGCCGTTGGCCATGGCGGCCCGGAAGGCGTCGGAGTGCATCAGGTAGGAGACGGCGAACTCGATCCACACGTCGGCGTCCGCGATCGCGCCGGCCACGGGGCGGGGCGGCTCCATCGAGGCGCCCGGCAGCGTCTCGTACCAGACGATGACGGGGTGTGCGCCGGCCGCGGCGACTGCCTGGGCGGTGGCCTCGAGCACCCGGCGGTCGCTGCTGGTGTCACCGGTGAGGACGACGTGCTCGCCGCGCTTGACGAGCATGACCTCCTCGACGAGCTTGCGTGCGGCCAGGGCCAGTTCGAAGCTGAGGTACTCGGAACGCGGTTCGAGCCTGCTGTACATGTCCACGGTGGGGGTTCTCCTTGCCTTGCGGGTGGTGCGGTGTGGTGCGGGTGTTGGCTTGAGGGGTCAGGTCTTGAGGATCTGGGCGGAGTCCCCGAGCGAACTGCCGGCGATCACCCCGGCGCCGATCAGGTTGAGTTCCTCGTCTGCGGCGGGGCCGCGCAGCCTGCGGTAGACGACGCGGACCGCCAGCGCTCCGAGGACCAGCCAGCACGCCTGCGGGGTGAGGATGAGGAGGCCGGTGGCGAGCATGACGCCCATCTGGCGCCGGGTTCCGCCGATCAGCTGGACGGCGGCGCCGGGAACGGCCCAGAGCAGCATGGTGCGTACCGCGTCGGGATCGCTGAGGCCGCTCCTGATCGTGTCGGCGTACACCTTGGCGACGGGAGGGATGAGCCCCTGACCGAAGTAGGAGCGCCAGGCGACGGCGACGACGACCAGGGCGACACCGAAGCCGATCAGGGCGGCGAGGAACTGCTGGCGGCGGCCCTCACGCTCGTAGGGGTCCCAGGGGCGGTGGTCCCTGCGGAGCAGCCAGCCGGCCTTGAGGTCGTACCCCATGTCGGCGAACGCGGGGCCGGTGGCCGAGACGTATCCGATCAGGAGGGCCAGCGGTACCGAGGGGATGCCCATGGCGAGCCCGAGGATGAGGAAGATCAGGGTGACGGCGAAGGACGGGAACCAGCCGGACTGCATTGCGGCGAGGCCGACGATCAGCTCGTGGACCAGTGCCGCGAAGGCCGCGAACAGGACCCAGCCGACGATCCCGAGCGGGCTCATGTCACCGACGAGTCCGCCGAGGACCGCGAGGACGACGGCGCCCGCGGTGAACAGCGCGTAGCCGCGGATCAGGGCGAGCCGCAGGGCACGCTCGTCGACGGTGTACTCGACGGTCGGGTCCGTCACGGCGAGGGTGCTCGCCGACTCCTCGGCGGCCTTCTCCTTGTCCTTCTGCTTCTTGCGGGCGCGGCGGCCCACCAGCATGTGGACGGCCTGTCCCAGGGCGACGACGCCCGCTCCGACCATGACGCCGTGCGGAATGAAACCGGCCCCCAGGTCGGTGTCGAAGAGAGCGGGGCTGTACTGGCGCAGCATCAGGCCGATACCGAACATCATCAGCGCCCAGACGTTGCCCAGGAAGGCCACGCCGGCGGCGGACAGCGGCAGGCTGAGCAGCGTTCCGGCCAGCCCGACGGCGGTCCCGCCGGCGAGGATCAGCGCCCGGCGGCCTCCTCGGTCGCCGGCCTTGATCGTCTCGGCGGCGGCCGTGCCGGGCGGCCACGCGGCGTCGGCGGGCAGCAGCCGGGACCCGAAGGCCCGGTAGAGCACCCAGGCGTCCACGAGCAGGCCGATGAACGAGCCGGCGAGCATGGGCCAGGCCAGGTCCTCACGTCCGAAGACGTACGGGATGGCCACGGACGTGAGCAGCGCGTTCGCCGAGGCGAAGGTCGCCGCGGAGATCGCGCTCTGGGCGAGGTTCTGCCGGTGCACGGACCTCATGCGGCGCAGGAACCCGAGCGGGATGCGACCGATCAGCATGGCGACGAGCGCGCCGACGACCGAGGTGTTGGCGGAGATGCCCAGTTTGGACACCAGGTCGATGCCGATCACGGCGCCGACGGCCGCCAGGAGCACCAGGATGACCAGCAGCAGGGGTTCGAAGACCCGGGGGTGGGCCTTGGTGTCGTCGGGGTGGGATCCGGACGGCGGCGGTTCGCGGTGCGGGGCGGAGGCTTGGTTCGCCACGGGGCACCCCCTTCGGTGAGAGCAGGACTGGGAGCAGGACTGGGGAGGCGCTGTCGCCCGTCGGTGCGCGGGCAGGGCAGGGCGCACCGGCGGCGCGGGGCGCCGCGGGATCGAGCGGTATGCGGTTCGGCCGGTTCAGCCGGTTCGGCCGGTTCAGCCGGTTCAGCCGGTCGGCCGGTTCGGCCGGTTCGGCCGGTTCAGCCGGTTCAGCCGGTCGGCCGGTTCAGCCGGTTCAGCCGGTTCAGCCGCCGAGTGCCGCGGTGATCTCCGCGGCTCCGGCGCGCACCAGTGGTACGAGCGTGTCGACGGCGCGGTCCACCCGGTGGGACGGGCCGATCACGGTGAGGGAGGCCGCTACGGCCTCGCCCTGGAGGACGGGGGCGGACACGGCGGTGACCGCCTCGTCGTACTCGCCGTAACTGACGCAGTGCCCGTCGGCGCGGACCTGTGCGTAGCAGGTGAGCAGCGCCTCCAGGTCCGTGATGGTGCGGTCGTTGAACCGGGCGGGTCCGCTGGGACCGAACATCTGCCGGATCTCGCGTTCGGGGTGGTACGCGAAGATCGTGTGGCCGGACGCCCCGGCGTGGCCGGGCATGACCGCTCCGATGATGGCGGTGTAGCGGACGGGCCCGGTCCCGTCGACCGCGGCGGCGCAGCGGTAGCTGGAGCCGTGCGGGACGTTCAGCACGATACTTTCACCCGTCTCCCGCAGGAGCCGGGCGAGTATCGGGCGGGCGAGCGAGGGCAGCACACCGCTGTGCTCGCCGACCCGGGCGAGCCGCGAGAGGGCAGGGCCGGGACGGTAGCGGCGACTCGTGTCGTCGCAGATCAGGAAGCCACGGGCGGTCAGGGTGGTGAGCAGCCGCTGCACCACCGCTTTGTCCCAGCCGTGATGGCGCGAGAGTTCGCTGACACCCCATTCGGGACGCTGCTCGGTGAAGGTGAGCAGGACGGTCAGCGCCCGGTCCACGGTCTGCAGGACGCCGGGCGCCTGGGGTGCGGCTTCCACCGTGGTGTCAGTGCCGTGGTCCGCCATGGGCCGGCCTCCTTGGTTCCGTGCGGGTGATCGAGCGCCGACCGGTGATCCCGAGGGCCGATCGGTGCGGAAATCGCAACACCGTTGCGTTTTCTGGCCGAAAGAATGCGGGTGCATTGACCACGTGTCAAGGGTGTGCCGGAGATTCGTCTCGACGGGGTAGCAGCGGGGGCCGGTGTGCCGGCGGCAGCGATGGAGGCGAGTCGCCGGGCGCGCGAGCGGGGCGGGCCGCGACAGCAGGGCCGGTGTGCCGGCGGCAGCGATGGAGGCGGGTCGCCTGGAGCGCGGGCGGGGCGGGGGCGCACTGGCGGGTCTCCAGGCGCGCGGGCGGGGCTGGGCCGCGGCAGCGGGGGCCGTGGAGTCCGCAGGGGCCGTCCGCAGCTGTTGCCTGGGCGCGAGGCAAGCGGCGTGCCCGCCGGGCCGGGGAGCCGCGCCGGGCCCTCCCAGGCCGGGCCGGGGCCTCCCGGAGAGCTGGCCGGGACGATCGGGGAGCCGGGGCCCGGCGTTCCGGCCCCGGGTCCCCGGTCCTCGATGGCAGTTCCTGCCTCCGGCTGCGGTGGTCGCGTGAAGACCTCCGGTGCGGTGAGGGTGTCCGGGCTCACCGCGCGCCGGAGGTCTTCACGCCCAGCCGCGCTCTCCGGCCGGTCGGCCGGGTCGACAGTGCTGCGGGGCGACGCTCGGAGGAGCTTCAGGCCGGTGTCGGGCCGGACGGGGACGTGCGGCCGACGCGATCCCGGGGAGGCGTCAGGAGTTGTGGTCGCCCGCGATCGGGCGCTCGGAGGCGTCCTCACGGGGTACCGGCTGTTCGACCAGGGCGAGCACCCTGGTCGCCATGAAGCGGGCGGTACGGACAACTGATCCACTTCGGGTGACTTCACTCACTTCAACCACACCCCGGCGGACCGCTGTCTCCACCCGCCGGCCTGCCCTGGAGGCCACCACTTCGTACGTCCTGGTCGTGTCACCGGCGTCCACGACTATTTCGACTCGATCGCCCTTCATTGATCCAATCCCCCTTCTGCGACGGTCCTTTGAGATCTCGCACGGGCCACAGAGCCTGGATCCGCGGCTCCCTGACCACTTCTCAATTCTCCCACCGGGGACTGACAATCGATGGGCCGGCGAGGGCGCGGCCTCTGAGCGCGCCGCGCCACGGGTACGTAAGCTGTGCCTCGTCAGGCGGACCGGCAGCGGGGATGGGCAGACGATGGCGATGATGCGGCTCCGGCGCGAGGACCCGCGTGTCGTCGGCTCGTTCAGGCTGCACCGGCGGCTCGGCGCGGGTGGCATGGGTGTCGTCTATCTGGGTTCCGACCGCCGCGGCCAGCGAGTGGCGCTGAAGGTGATCCGGCCGGACCTGGCGGAGGACCAGGAGTTCCGTTCGCGCTTCGCGCGCGAGGTGTCCGCCGCCCGGAGGATCCGCGGCGGCTGCACCGCCCGGCTCGTGGCCGCCGACCTCGAGGCGGACCGCCCGTGGTTCGCGACGCAGTACGTGCCGGGCCCCTCGCTGCACGACAAGGTCATCGAGGAGGGACCTCTGTCGGCCGCCGAGGTGGCCTCGATCGGGGCGGCGCTGTCGGAGGGCCTGGTGGCGGTACACGAGGCCGGTGTCGTCCACCGTGACCTGAAGCCGTCCAACATCCTCCTCTCCCCCAAGGGCCCCCGGATCATCGACTTCGGCATCGCCTGGGCGACCGGGGCCAGCACGCTCACCCATGTCGGGACGGCCGTCGGCTCGCCCGGCTTCCTCGCGCCCGAGCAGGTGCGCGGCGCGGCGGTGACGCCCGCGACGGACGTGTTCTCGCTGGGCGCCACCCTGGCGTACGCGGCGATGGCCGACTCGCCCTTCGGACACGGCAGTTCCGAGGTGATGCTCTACCGGGTGGTCCACGAGGAACCGCACCTGTTCGACGTGCACGACGCACTCGCCCCGCTGGTGCGGGCATGCCTGGCGAAGGACCCGGAGGAGCGGCCGAGCACGCTGCAGCTCTCCATGCGGCTCAAGGAGATCGCCGCGCGCGAGGCCCAGGGACTGCAGGAACGTCGGCCGCCCGCGCAGCGGAGCGAGCAGGAGCTGGACCGGCCGACGGGCCGACTGGAAGGGCCGTACACCGAACAGGTGACCAGGCGCGCGGCCGGAGGGTCGGCCCAGGCGCCGCGCGGCCCGGGTCGGCGCCCGGCCTCGTCGCGCCCGGCAGCCCCTCGTACCGGCGGCTCGCAGTCCCGCGCATCGCGGGGCGGCCCACGCTCCGGTCCGCAGCCCCACTCGTCGAAGGGCACGAACGGCAGGCAGGCCTCCCGGCCCGGCGTCCGGACGACCTCGGCCGGGAAGGGCGGGAAGCGGCGGCCGGCCAATCCGCGGCTGCTGCGCCAGCGGCTCGTCGTATTCGTCGTGGTCACGCTGCTGGTCGCGCTGGGGATCGCAGCCGCTCAGGGCTGTCAGGGCCCCGCACGCGGGCTGGGGGGCGCCCCCTCACATACGTACGACGGGGCCGCCGTCCACCCGGCGACAGGCATCGGCTGGCACCCACAGGGATGAGGGTGCCGACGGACGGTCAGGCGGAGACGGCCCGCGTGGCGTAGAAGGCCACGGCGGAGGCCGCGGCGACGTTGAGCGAGTCGACTCCGGCGTCCATCGGGATGCGTACGTGGGCGTCGGCCGCGGCGAGCGCCCCGGGTGTGAGGCCGTCGCCCTCCGTGCCGAAGACGAGCGCCAGTTTCCCGGGCCGCCGTGCGACGAGTTCGTCCAGCGTGATCGACGTGTCGCTGAGGCAGAGCGCGGCGGTGGTGAAGCCGGCTTCTCGCAGCAGGCCGACGTCCTCGGGCCAGGACGTCAGGCGGGTCCACGGGACGTGGAAGACGGACCCCATCGAGACCTTGACCGCCCGCCGGTAGAGCGGGTCGGCGCAGCGCGGGGTGAGGAGGACGGCGTCGACGCCGAGAGCAGCGGCGTTCCGGAAGGCCGCTCCGACATTGGCGTGGTCGACGATGTCCTCGAACACGGCGACCCGCCGTACGTTCCCGTGCTCCGGCGACAGCAGCGCGCCGACGTCCGGGAGCGCCTTGCGCTGCATGGAGGCGAGGGCACCACGGTGCACGTGGTAGCCGGTGACGCGCTCGGCCAGAGCAGGAGTGACCGCGTACACCGGTGCCGTGGCCTCGTCGATCACATCGCGCATGACGTCGGTCCACTTGGCGGAGAGCATCATGGACCGCATCTCGTACCCGGCGTTCGCGGCACGCCGGATCACCTTCTCGCCCTCGGCGATGAAAAGGCCCTCTGCGGGTTCCCGCCGGCGCCGGAGTGCGACGTCGGTCAGGCCGGTGTAGTCGGCCAGACGCGGGTCGTCGGGATCGTCGACGGTGATGAGTTCAGCCACGGATCGCTACTGCCTTGTCGGGGGTGGTGTGGGGTACGGAGGTGACGCGCCGAGCCGCGGGGCTGGAGCCCGCCGCTCGGCGCCGGGTGTCCGGCGCTCAGCCTTCGAGCCTGCCCGCCGGGTCCGCGCCGACCGCGACGACGTCCCCGATGACGATGACCGCCGGGGGCCGTACCTCTTCCGCGACGACGCGCTCCCCGACGTCTCCGAGGGTCGCGTCGACCCTGCGCTGGGCCGCCGTGGTGCCCTCCTGGACCAGGGCCACCGGGGTGTCGGGCGACTTGCCGTGGGCGATGAGAGCCCGGGAGATGGCGCCGATCTTGTCGACCGCCATCAGGAGGACCAGGGTGCCGCGCAGCTGCGCGAGCGCCTTCCAGTCGACCAGGGAACGCGGGTCGTCGGGGGCCACGTGACCGCTGACCACCGTGAATTCGTGCGCCACGCCCCGGTGGGTGACGGGGATTCCGGCCGCTCCGGGCACGGAGATCGAGCTGGAGATCCCGGGGACGACCGTGCAGGCGATGCCCTCGGCGGCCAGGGCCTGCGCCTCCTCCATGCCACGGCCGAAGACGAACGGGTCACCGCCCTTGAGGCGGACCACCGACTTGCCCGCCTTGGCGTGGTCGATCAGCGCCTGGTTGATCGCCTCCTGTGCCATGTACCGGCCGTACGGGATCTTCGCGGCGTCGATGACCTCGACGTGCGGGGGGAGCTCGTCGAGGAGGTCGCGTGGTCCGAGCCGGTCCGCGATGACCACGTCGGCCTCGGCGAGGAGACGACGGCCCCGGACCGTTATCAGGTCGGGGTCGCCCGGGCCGCCGCCGACCAGGGCGACACCCGGGGCGCGGGTGCGGTGGTGCGGGGCGGCGAGGGTGCCGTCGCGGAGCCCCTCCACGATCGCGTCACGGACCGCGGCGGAGTGCCGGGGATCGCGGCCCTGGGAGGTGGTGGTGAGGACGGCGACCGTGATGCCTTCGCTGCGGCCGGTGGCCGGCGTCCAGGCGGTGGCCGCCTCGGCGTCGTCGCTCCGGACGCACCAGGTACGGGTCCTCTCCGCCTCGGCGGACGCCGCGTCGTTGGCAGCGGCGTCGGACGACGCGACGAGGGCGTACCAGGTGTCGGCGAGGTCGCCGTCCTGGTACCTGCGGCGCTCCCAGCGGATCTCACCGGTGTCGGCCATCGCCTCGACGGACGCGGTCGCGGACGGGGAGACCAGCGTGACGTCGGCACCGGCCGCGACGAGGGCGGGCAGCCGGCGCTGCGCGACCTGGCCACCGCCGACGACGACGACGCGGCGCCCGTTCAGGCGCAGTCCGACGGGGTAGGCAGGGTGATCGTCATGCTCGGCCATGGTCGTGCGGGCTCCTCGTGCAGGGTGCGGTGTGCTGCGGGCCGCTGCGGCGGTGGAGCGGCGGTGACGTGGGCTGGGTGAGGCGGTGACGCGTGGGACCACGATACGGGGTGGTGGGCACCGGGGCCGGGGCGGTGCGGCGGGTTCTCGGGCGGCCTGCGACGGACCTCGGCTTCTTCGCGCCGGACCCGGGACGCCGGACGGGCCGGAAGGCCCTCGCGGTCATCGGCTCGGGCGAAGAACCCGCCGCACCGGTCATCGGCTCGCGCGGAGGATCCGCCGCACCGGTATCCGGCTCGGGCGAAGGACCCGGCGCCACGGTCATCGGCCGGCCCCGGTCCCCGATCGGCCCGTCCTGTCACGGAGGCCGACCGGGAGTACCGGGCACGCGCCTGTCGGGCCGGCGGGTGCCCGGACGAGCCGGCCTGGCGCGTCCGGGCACGGTGAGAGCTACTTCTCCGTGACGCCTGCGGAGTCGAAGGTGGCCACCTCGTGCATGGCGCGCGCAGCACTCTGCACGATGGGGAGCGCGAGGAGCGCGCCCGTGCCCTCCCCGAGACGGAGGTCCAGGTCGACGAGCGGCCGCAGGCCCAGCTTGTTGAGGGCCGCGACGTGGCCGGGTTCCGCGCTGCGGTGCCCCGCGATGCAAGCGGCGAGCGCCTCGGGGGCGATCGCGCGGGCGACGAGTGCCGCCGCACCGGCACTCACACCGTCCAGGATCACCGGCGTACGGAGGGAGGCACCGCCCAGCAGGAAGCCCGCCATGGCGGCGTGTTCCAGGCCGCCGACCGCCGCCAGTACCCCGATCGGGTCGGCCGGGTCGGGCTGGTGCAGGTCCAGAGCGCGGCGGACCACATCGACCTTGCGTGCGTGCATCTCGTCGTTGATCCCGGTGCCACGGCCGGTCACCTCCGCCGGGTCCAGATCGGTGTAGACGCAGATCAGCGCGGCCGACGCGGTGGTGTTGGCGATGCCCATCTCGCCGGTGAGCAGGCCCTTGTTGCCTGCCGCCACCAGGTCACGGGCGGTCTCGATGCCCACCTCGATCGCCGCGAGCACCTCTTCGCGGGTGAGGGCGGGGCCTGTCGTGAAGTCGGCCGTTCCGGGACGGACCTTCCTGGGGAGCAGGCCGGGGGTGGCGGGGAGTTCTGCCGCCACACCGACGTCGACGACGCACACCTCGGCGCCGACCTGGGCGGCGAAGGCGTTGCAGACGGCGCCGCCGCCGAGGAAGTTGGCGACCATCTGCCCGGTGACCTCCTGCGGCCACGCCGTGACGCCCTGCGCGTGGACCCCGTGGTCGCCGGCGAAGATCGCGACGGCGGCGGGCTCCGGTACGGGCGGCGGGCACAGCCGGGAGAGCCCGGACAGCTGGGCGGAGATGATCTCCAGCATGCCGAGCGCGCCTGCGGGCTTCGTCATCCGCTTCTGGCGTTCCCAGGCCTCGCCGAGCGCCTTGGCGTCCAGGGGGCGGATACCGGCGATGGTTTCCTGGAGGAGGCTGTGCGGCTCCTCACCGGGCAGGGCGCGGCGGCCGTACGTCTCCTCGTGGACGACCCAGGACAGCGGACGGCGCTTGGACCAGCCCGCCTGCATCAGCTCGGGTTCCTCGGGGAATTCGTCGACGTATCCGACACAGAGGTAGGCCACGACTTCGAGGTGCTCGGGCAGCCCCAGCGCACGGACCATCTCCCGCTCGTCGAAGAAGCTGACCCAGCCGACACCGAGGCCCTCCGCGCGGGCGGCGAGCCACAGGTTCTCCACGGCGAGCGCCGACGAGTACGGGGCCATCTGCGGCTGGGTGTGCCGGCCGAGGGTGTGGCGGCCGCCACGGGTGGGGTCGGCGGTGACGACGATGTTCACCGGTGTGTCGAGGATGGCCTCGATCTTCATTTCCTTGAACTGCTTGGCGCGGCCCTTGGGCAGGGACTTGGCGTATGCCTCGCGCTGACGCTGTGCCAGTTCGTGCATGGAGCGGCGCGTCTCCGCGGAGCGGATGACGACGAAGTCCCAGGGCTGCGAATGGCCGACGCTCGGTGCGGTGTGCGCGGCTTCCAGGACGCGCAGGAGGACCTCGTGCGGGATCGGGTCGCTGCGGAAGCCGTTGCGGATGTCGCGCCGTTCACGCATCACTCGCAGGACCGCTTCGCGCTCGGCGTCGTCGTAGCCGGGCGCCGGGGCGGAGACGAGGACGGCTTCGGCATCCGCCTCGACCTCGGCATCGGTTTCGGCCTCGGCGGGGGCCACGGCCTCGGCCTCGGGGGCAGCGGTCTCTTCCGTCACCTCGGCGACCGGGGCCTCCTCGGGAGCGACCTCCACGGGGGCCGGCACCTCGGTTGCCGGAATCGCCGCCTCCAGGGGCTGCGCCTCCGGAGTCGCGGCTGCCGGGGTCTCGACCACCGGGCTCTCGGCTTCAGGGGTCTCGGCTTCAGGGGTCTCGATGATCTCGGGTCCGGTGCCGGGCTCCGGCTCGGCAAGGATCTGGGGACCCGCCTGCGGCACAGGAACGGGCTCGGGAGCCGGTTCGGGTGCCGCGACCGGCTCCTCGACCGGCTCTGCCTGGATCTCAGCAGCTACTACGGGCTCCGCCTGGATCCCGGGAGCCGACTCGGGCTCCTGGACGGCGACCGGCTCCGGTTCCACCTGGGCCCCGGGCACGGGCTGCGGTGCGGGATCAGCGGCCTGCTGGGGCTCGGTGTCGGGGCTCACCGTCTCGGTCACAGGTGCCGGGGCGGCGTGCGGAGCCGTCGGTTCGGACCCCTGGAGGGGCACGAACGAGCCCGCGGGCTCGACCGGGGCGGCGGTCTCCACGGGAAGTTCGACGGGGTCATCGGCGGGACTCTGCGGCGGTACGGCTGCGGCCGCCTCGACGGGAGCTTCCAGCGGCACGGCGGCCGGGGCCTCCGCCGGGGCTGCCGCGGAAGGCTCCTCGGCGATCGCCGCCACAGGCACCGGGGCGACTGCCTCTGAGGGGGCCTCGGGCGCGAGGGGTTCCACCGCCTCAGCCGGTTCGACGGGCGCGACGTGGTCGACGGGCGCGATGTGGTCGACGTGCTCAGCAGGCGCGACGGAGGCTGCGGACTCCGGGATCGCCTCGTAAGCGGTGGCCGGCTCGGGAGCAGGAACCGGCTCAGGAGCCGGGACCGGCTCGGAAGCGGCGGCCGGCTCGGGAGCAGCCGGCTGCGGTGCGGGAACCGGCTCCGGCGCGCCCCAAGCGGGCGCGCCCTGAGGCGGGATCTCGCCCAGCTGCGGGCCCGGGAGCACGGCCGCGTCGTCCGCCGGGACGTCGAAGTATTCGGGACCGGTCGTGGCCGGTCCGGCGTGGCGCACGTGCATCGTCTGCGGACCCGCCGGCCCGCGGTCCGCGAGCGAGCGGACCACTCCGCCGGTGGGCGTGCCCCCGTAGGAGGGAGCGCCGGTGGGCGCCGGGCCGCGGTGCAGGGGGCGCCGGGCCGGTGCGGCGGCAGCCGGGACCTGCACGGGCGTGTGCGCCGGGATCTGTACGCCGTTGACTTCGGCGACGCCGGGCGCGTGCGCGCCGTTCGCGCCCTGGGCGTACGCCGGGAACTGCTCGGGCAGCCCCGCCGGCGCGGCCGGAGCGTCGCTCCAAGCGCCCTGGGCTGCGGGCATCAGGAGGAGGTCGTCGTCCTCGGCGGTGTGCTCGGAGGGTTCGAGGTAGGTGTAGGCGTCCGGGGCGGGGATGCCCGGCTGCTCCACCATGCCTGCGTTCTCCGGCAGTCCCTCGCCCGGGATCTGGCCGGTGTCAGTCATGCGTACCCCTCGCCCATCGTCAGTGCTCCTTCGCCCTTCGCCCGGGATGCCCGAACCACGGCACGCCGGTGCTCGTCAACAAGAACGAGCGGGCTCCCCGCGCGGCACGAAACGCGCGCGGAGGTGTACATTCTCGCGGCCGTTCGCCGCCGCGGCAGACAGTTCTGCCCCGGCTCGCCTGTGGACTGCGCCACGTTGCGCGTCCCCCGGTTGCGCTGTACCACGTTGCGGACCAAAACGGTCCACTTTTCCGGACATTGACGAACGAACCATCGAACAGCCGGGCGCGGTACAACAATCGGTCAGCCTACCTCGCGCTCCCCCGCGAACGCTTCAGGGGGCGAGGTCGGGGCGCACGGCCGAGAGCAGGAAGACGACGGACCGTTCGCGTTCTGCCCAGTCGGCGGTGTCCATCTCCACGGACTGGAGCAGCGCGCACTCGACGGTGTATCCGTTCCCCGCGAGGGCCGCGCCGAGCGCCTCCGCCTCGTCCCGGTTCGAGGCATGGGTGACGATGCGTTCCGGCCGCCGGTCGGCCACCGCCGTGACCACGGGCACGCCTCCGCCGCCGATCCGTACGACATCGGGTTCGGGCAGGCGTTCCAGGACGTGCGGGGCCGTGCCCCTGACGACCTGGACGCCGACCTGGAAGGTGCGGACGGCGGCGGCCGTACGCGCGCAGGCGTCGGGGTCCTTGTCCACGGCGATCACAGCGGCACCGAAGCGGGCCGCCTCGACGGCGAGGGCTCCGCTGCCGGAGCCGATGTCCCAGACAAGGTCACCGGTGCGGGGCCCCAGGCGCGCCAGTTGGGCCGCGCGCAGGCCTGGCGACTCCCCTTCGCCGCCCTCCCCCCCGCCGTCGTAGGACGCGGCGGGCAGGGCCCAGCCGCGGATGCCTTCGGGGTGGGCGGGGAGGCGGCCGGCTATCCAGGCGCCGTTGGCCGTGGTCTCCGGGCCGCCGCCGATGACGATGACGACATTGGGGTCGCGCCAGGTGTGGTCGGCCGTCTTGTCCGAGGTGAGGACGGTGACCCGCTCGCGCGCGGTGCCGAGCTCCTCGCAGATCACGAAGGTGCGGTGGACACCTTCGAGCAGCAGTGCGAGCTCGGCGGGGCCCGCGCCGGGGGACGTGAGCACGGCCACCTTGTGATGGGCACGGATGACGTTGACGGCGCGGCGCAGGGTGCGCGGGTGCGCGACGACGATCTGGGCGTCGTCCCAGGGCATCCCGGCGCGGGCGAAGGCGGTCGCGACGGACGAGACGGCGGGAACCACCTCGACCTCGAGACCGTGTTCGGGCTTCCGGAGTGTCCGCACGACGCCGAAGAAACCCGGGTCACCGTCGGCGAGTACCACGGCGCTCCCGCGGTGGCCGGCGATCCTGCGGGCGGCCAGGTCGACGCTGCCGAGCCGGATGCGTTCCGCGCGCTCGGGAACTTCGGGCAGCGCGAGGTGGTGGGCGGCGCCGGCGACGAGCGTGGCGGCCGAGAGCGCGGCCGTGGCCGATCTGGTCAGTGGCGAGCCGTCCCAGCCGATCACCGTGACCCGGTCGGCCATCGTCGTCAGTCTCCTGGGTGTGAGCAGGCGGGTCCCTCCGCGGGATGGGCGGAGCAAGGGTGAGCGTATCCGGTCCGTACCAACGCCCCGCCGGGGGCTCCGGAAGACGGGCGGGAGGTCAGTTCCAGTCGTTGTAAGTGCCGTAGCCGCCCGCGTCGGCCAGCTGCTCCGCGACGCCCTCCAGGTCCTCGGGCAGGAGGCCCCACACGATGAGGTCGGTCCTGATGTCGGCCCAGCCTCCGTCCTCGGTGGCGGTCCTGGCTATGCGGGCGTTGCGCAGGACTCCCTCGCTGATGCAGCCCAGCTTCTGGGCTACCTGCTGGGAGGCGGTGTTCCCGGCGGGGGTGCGCAGCTCGATCCGCTCGAATCCCTGGTCGCGGAAGAGCCACTCGGCGAGGGCCAGCACGGACTCGGTGGCGTATCCCTCACCGCGTGCCCAGGGGGCGGTGATGTAGCGGACCTCGGTGGCCAGGGTGCGCCGGTCGGTGTTGAGGAGCCGTACGGAACCGACGAGGCGCTGGGTGAGGAACTCGGTGACGGCGAAGACGATGCCGTTGCCCTGGGTGCGTTCCCCGGGAGCGATCCTGCGGACCCAGCGCTCGGCGTCGACCTGGGTGTAGGGGTGCGGTGCGTCGGTCCAGGCGGTGACCAGCTCGTCGTTCATCATCTCGATGTACGCGGGGACGTCCGCCATGTCGAAGGGGCGCAGCACCAACCTGTCCGTGCTGATGGAGATGGACGGGAAGGTGGTAGTCATGCGCAGCTCCATGCCGAAGACCGTGTAAAGCCACCAGCATGCAGCATCGGGCCGTGGATGTGCATGGCCGGGTCCGCACGGCGGAGCCCCGCACACCCGGACGCGGGTGTGCGGGGCTCGTCGGCAAGTGGCGCCCGGGTGTCAGGACTTGACGGGCTCACCGAAGGCGGGGCTGATCGAGCCCTTGTAGGTGTCCTCGATGAACTTCTTGACCTCGTCGGAGTTCAGGAGCTTCGCGAGCTTCTGGACCCGGGGGTCGTCCTCGTTGCCTTCCTTGACGGCCAGGAAGTTGGCGTACGGGTTGCCTTCGGCCTTCTCCAGCACCAGGGAGTCCTGACCGGGCTTCAGGTCGGCCTCGATGGCGTAGTTGCCGTTGATGACGGCGGCGTCGACGTCGTCCAGGGCACGGGGCACGGTCGCGGCCTCGATCTCCTTGAACTCCAGGCCCTTCTTGTCCGTGATGTCGCTGAGCTTGGCGTTGGTCCCGACACCGTCCTTGACGGTGATCAGCCCGTTCTCGGCGAGCAGCTGGAGCGCGCGGCCCTCGTTGGTGGTGTCGTTGGGGACGGCGATCGTCTGGCCGGCCTTGATGTCCTTGACGTCCTTGACCTTCTTGGAGTACAGGCCGAGGGGTTCGAGGTGGACGTTCACCACCGGGACGATGTGGGTGTTGTTCTTCTTGTTGAAGTCGTCCAGGTAGGGCTTGTGCTGGAAGAAGTTGGCGTCGACCTGGCCGCTCTCGGTGGCCGTGTTCGGCAGGACGTAGTCCGTGAACTCCTTGACCTCCAGCTTGAGGCCGGCCTTGTCCGCCAGGTTCTTCTTGACGTAGTTCAGGATGTCGGCGTGGGGCGTCGGGGACGCGGCGACGACGAGGGCCTTGGAGGTGTCCGCACCGGCACCGGTCTCGCCCTTGGCGGCCGGGTCGGAGTCCGTACCGCAGGCGCTGAGGCCGAAGGCGAGGGCGGCGGTGGCTGCGGCAGCAGCGGTGATCTTGATGTTCTTACGCACGAAGAGTGCCTCTTTCCGGTGGTGATGGTGTTGCGCCCGGACAAGGAGTTCGGGCTTCAGGGGGAGGAGAAGTTCAGGAGGTGGTGCGGCCCCGCCGTGTCAGCAGGCGTACGGCTCCGTCACCGATCAGCTGGACCACGGTCACGATGACGATGAGCAGCGCGACGGTGATGAGCATGAACTGGTTGTCGAAGCGCTGGAATCCGTAGGTGACGGCCTTGGAGCCGAGCCCTTCGCCGCCGACGGCGCCGGCCATCGCGGAGTAGCCGATGAGCACGATGACGGTGGTGGTGACGCCGGAGATGAGCGACGGCAGGGCCTGCGGGAGCAGGACCTTGCGGACGATCGTCGGGATGGACCCGCCCATCGACTGGACGGCCTCGACGAGCCCGTGGTCCACCTCGCGCACCGCTGTCTCGACGAGCCGCGCGAAGAACGGGATGGCGCCGATGGCGAGCGGCACGATCATCGCGGACGGGCCGATGAAGGTGCCGACGACCCAGGTGGTGAAGGGGATCAGCGCGATCAGCAGGATGATGAAGGGCAGGGAGCGGCCGATGTTCACGATCACGCCGATGACCTTGTTCACCGCGACGTTCTGCAGCAGTCCGCCCTTGTCGGTGAGGACCAGCAGGATGCCGAGCGGCAGCCCGCCGACGACGGTGACGAGCGTGGACCAGAGCACCATGTAGAGGGTGTCGATGGTTCCCTGCGAGAGCAGTGGCTGCATTTCGGACCAGGTCACTTCGCCACCTCCTTGGTGATCGGGGCGGGGGTCTGGGCGGGGATGCCGGCGGTCGCGGCGGGGGCGCCGTCCACGATCTCGGCCTGGAGACCCTGCTCGCGCAGGAAGCCGATCGGTACGACGTTCTCCTCGAAGCGGCCGGGCAGCTCGATGCGCATGCGGCCGATCTGCTTACCGCCGACGGTGTCCATCGCCGCGCCGAGGATCGAGATGTCGATGTTGTACGTACGGGAGAGCTGCGAGATCACCGGCTGGGCCGCGGCCTCGCCGTGGAAGGTCACGTCGACGACGGTGGAGCCGGGGCCGGAGGCGGTGCCGCCGACGGGGAACAGCTCGTGGGCCAGCTCGGAGCCGGGGGTGGCCAGCAGTGAGCCGACAGTGCCCGACTCGACGATGCGGCCGTTCCTCATCAGCGCGGCGGAGTCGCAGACGGTCTTGACGACGTCCATCTCGTGCGTGATGAGCAGGACGGTGAGGCCGAGTTCCTGGTTGAGGTCGCGCAGCAGCTGCAGGATGGAGCGGGTGGTCTCGGGGTCGAGCGCGGAGGTCGCCTCGTCGGAGAGGAGCACCTCCGGGTCCCCCGCGAGGGCGCGGGCGATGCCGACGCGCTGCTTCTGGCCGCCGGACAGCTGGCCGGGGTAGGCCTTCGCCTTGTCGGCGAGACCGACGAGGTCGAGGAGCTCGAGCGCCTTGCGGGTGCGGGCCTGTCCGGAGAGCCCGAGGATCTCCAGGGGGAGCTCGACGTTGTCCCGGACCGTGCGCGAGTCGAGCAGGTTGAAGTGCTGGAAGACCATGCCGATGCGGCTGCGGGCCCGGCGGAGCTCCTTGCCGGCGCGGCGGCCCCGGCCGGCGAGGGCCGTGAGGTCCTGTCCGGCGACCGTCACGGTGCCCGAGGTGGGGCGTTCGAGGAGGTTGACGCAGCGGATGAGGGAGGACTTGCCGGCGCCGCTCTGTCCGATGACGCCGTAGACCTCGCCTTCGTGGACGTGCAGGTCCACGCCGTCCAGGGCGGTGACCTCACGGCCGCGTGACTGGTAGACCTTCGTGAGGCCCGAAGTGGTGATCACAGGGTTTCCGTCACTGTCGAGTGCGCGGCGCGGTGTCCGCCGGGCACGGGGCAATCGTCTGGTGAGACTTTTCTCAGTGGTCGACCGGTGGAGTCTCGGCATGGTCCGTCCCGGCGGGGCCGCCGGGCGCGGGGCATGCCCGGGCCTGCTCGATCCGCTGGGTGCGGACGGCACGGGCTCGGTCTCGCTTCGGGGCGCGAGGCTCAGGCGGGGGCCCTCAGAAGGCGCGCATTCGACACATACAACGAGCACCGGGCGTCAGGATCGCCTCGGTCGCAGGGCTGCGGTAGCTCGTCGTGGTCATGCCCCAAGTAAAACAGACCCGATGTTCCGGCAGCCCACGGTGTCCGCATAGCGGACGGTGACGGACGTGCGCCGTCGCGCCGGACTCGCTGTGCGCACTGCTTTGACCTGCGGAAACGTAATCCTTGTCCGGTCACCGAGCCGGTGGCGGCGCGATCACGCGGTACGGACCCTGTGGCAAAGGCCACGATTCCTGGAAGCGTCCGCTCCGGCCGCCGTCCGGGCCCGCACGCGGCGGCTCCGCCCGTCCGTAATACCCTCGCTTCATGCTCGACGCCCTGACGGTCGCGGTCGCCGTGACCGCGCTCGCCCTCGCCGCCTGGTGCGGATTCGCCGCCTACCGGGACCAGCCCACGAAGGACTGGCACTTCATCGGCATGGCGGTCGTCTCCGTGCTGGCGCTGGCACAGCTGCTCGTGGGAATCGTGCAGCTGGCACGCGGTGAGCGGCCCGACCAGGGCATGACGATCTTCATCGCCTATCTGATCGGCGCCTTCGCGTCCGTGCCCGCGGCAGGTTTCCTGTCGCTGTCGGAGCGGACCCGCTGGGGTTCGGTGACAGTGGCGGCCGGTGCGGTCGTGCTCGCCGTCCTCGAAGTACGGCTCTACGACATCTGGGGAAACTGACCATGCGCGACACCGACCGCACGGGAACGCCCGCGTCCCCGGCCCCGGAACGGAACGCCACGACGCAGAGGCAGCGGTTCGAGCTCGGCACGGGGCCGGGCCGGGTACTGGTCTGGTTCTACGGGGTGTTCACCGTGGCCGCCGCGTCCCGCTCGATCGTCGAGATGATCCTGGACTTCGGCAAGGCCCCGCTGGCGTACACCCTCTCGGCCGTCGCCGCGGTCGTGTACGGGTTCATCACGTACTCGCTGGTGCGGGGCGGGGAGAAGGCGCGCAGGGCGGCGCTGGTGTGCTGCGCCGCCGAGCTCGCGGGCGTACTGGTCGTCGGCACGTGGACGCTGGTGGAGCCGTCCGCCTTCCCGGACAGCACGGTGTGGTCCGGTTTCGGCATGGGCTACCTGTTCATCCCGGTGATCCTGCCGGTCACCGGGATGATCTGGCTGCGACACGCACGGAACGCCTGACAAAGGGCGCCCTCGGGGTGGTTCAGGCGCTGGCCACGTAGGCCGGCGCGGTGGCGTCCTTCTCGAGCAGGACCAGCCGGACGCCGTCACCTCCGGTGGTGTTGCCCACCCGGGCGTAGCCCGCCTTGCGGTAGAGCCGCAGATTGCCTTCGCTGCGCTCCCCGGTGTGCAGACGGAAGCGGGTGGCCGAACGCCCGTCCGCCAGACCGGATTCCGCGGCGCGCAGGAGACGGGTGCCGAGGCCGTGGTTGCGGAGCCTGGGGTGGACGCAGAGCTTGCCGATCCGGCCGACGCCGTCCGCGTCGGTGAAGCCGCGCACGGAGCCGACGACTTCGTCGCCGAGCCGGGCCACGAACACCAGGTCCGAGGCGACTTCGTCCCGGACGGATTCGAGTGGCTGGACGAGTGGATCTATCCGGTAGTTGCCGTAGAGCTCCGCCTCGCTCTGGAAACAGAGGTACTGGAGTCTGAAGATCTGCTCGACGTCCTGTGCTGTCGCCGCCGAGATGGTCACGCTCATGCCCATGTGTGCATGCCTCCCGCTCACCTGGTCCGCCGGTTGTCTACCGCTCCCTTCCCCGCAGTTCAGGAGCTACAACCTCCGCCGCGAGCATTCTGCGCAGACATCCAAGGCATCGGGAACGCATAGGACCCAAACTCCCCTGTGACATACCCAACTCCCCTGCGATCTCCCGGTAGGTCGGATCGTGGGGAGCGAGCATCGCCTCGATCAGCCGAGGGCATCTCCCCGGAAGCCGGCCCACCGCGGAGCGCAGGGCCCTGCGTTCGTCGGCTCCCACCGCCATCCGTTCGGGGCAGCCGGCCCAGTCGCCCGGGGGTTCACCGGCGGTGTAGGCGCACTCGCGCCGGGCCCTGCGGCGGGCCGCGCGCGCTTCCGCCCGTACGGCGGCGCGGACCCAGCGGGCGGGGTCGGCGGGCAGGTCCGGGCCGGTCCGGCGCTCCAGCAGCCGTAACCACACCGCCTGTTCCAGGTCCGCGGCCTCGATCCCGGCGGCCTGGGCCTCGGCTCCAGCCTCCGCGCGCACCAGCGCGTGCAGGGCGTGGACGGTCTCCCGTCGCCGGCCGCCGGCCTCATCGGCCGGGGCCACCGGAACATGATCAAGAAGAGTCATGCCTCGTCAACGCTCCCCGTGCACGGCGGGTTGCCGCGCACGGGGAGCTCCACCCGACCGGGGTACGGGTGCCGGCCTGCTGACGTGCCCGGTCCGGCCCCCGGACCTCAGTCCTGCGCGAAGTCGGCGGCGGCGAGCAGGGCGGTGTCCGGGTTGTCGGAGAAGATCCCGTCGATCCCCGCCTCGAAGTACACCCGGAGAGCGCCGAACACGTCGCCGTACGCGTTCGGGTCCGTGCCGCGCCGGAAGTCAGCGGGCAGGAAGGTGTTCTCGTTGCGCAGGGTGTACGGGTGCAGGACCAGACCCCGCGCGTGCGCGTCGGCGGCCAGCGCGGTGGGGGCGGTCAGCCGCCCCGCACCGTCCCTCGGGATGACCAGGTCCAGCGTGGGGCCGATGCCCTGGGCGAAGGACGCGATCCACTTCAGTCCGTCGGGCTTCACCAGATCGGCGACGGTTCGGGGGTCACCAGCCTGCACGAAGTCCCAGGGCCGTTCCTTCGGGCCCGACAGCAGGACGACACGGGGCGTGGCGACCAGCTTCGACAGCCGCTGCATGGAGCTCGGCTCGAAGGACTGGAGTATCAGGGCGGAGCCCGCCCGGTGCCGGCCGTAGCGGCGCAGCAGCTTGGCGAGCGGCTCCTCCAGGCCGAGTCCGAGACCCCTGAAGTAGGAGGGGTGCTTGGTCTCGGCGTAGAGCCACACGGTCCTGCCGCGCCTGCGGCCCTCCTTGTCGGCCCAGCGCAGGACCTCCTCGAACGTGGGGATCTCCCATCGGCCGTCGTACACCGTGTTCTCCTGGCGGTTTCCGGGGATCCGCTCCTTCGCGCGGAGGGTCTTCAGCTCCGCGAGGGTGAAGTCCTCGGTGAACCAGCCGGTGAGCGACACACCGTCGACCTGCTTGGTGGCCTTGCGGCTCGCGAACTCGGGGTGGTCGGCCACGTCCGTGGTGCCGGTGATGTCGTTCTCGTGACGGCAGACCAGGTGTCCGTCCTTGGTCGGCACGAGGTCCTGCTCGACGATGTGCGCGCCCATGTCCAGGGCCAGCTGGTAGGAGCCGAGGGTGTGTTCGGGGCGGTAGCCGCTGGCGCCCCGGTGGCCGATGACGGTGGGCACGGGCAGGTCCCGGTAGGAGCCGTGCCCGCCGCTCCGCGCGTCGGGCGCGCCACGCCCGGCCGCGTTCGCCGTGCCGGACACCCCGAGGGCCGTCGTACCGAGGACCGCGGCCCCCAGGAGGGTCCGCCGACCGGGCCCCGTCTGCGCGCGCTCTGTCATGATTGCTCCTCGCATGTGATGTCTGGCACCTTCGGGCGAGGCCTGATCGTAGGCAGCTACGCCATCGGAGGGGCAGCCCGTGGACGAACATGGCGGAAACACATGTCAACACTGCGTATCCGCTGGGTGAACCCGATGTGCGGAGAGGCGGTACCCGCGAGTATCGTCCTCACCTGCACAGACCCTCGCGAATTCCCGCCCCGGCCGCCCGGCCACGACACCGGAGGATGCGTTGTCCCGACTCACGGTCATCAAGGCAGTGCTCGGACCGATCCTGCGCCTGCTCTTCCGGCCCCAGGTGGAAGGCGTCGAGAACATCCCGGGGAACGGTCCGGTGATCCTCGCCGGCAACCACCTGACGTTCATCGACTCGATGATCATGCCGATCTGCTGCGACCGGCCGGTCTACTACATCGGCAAGGACGAGTACGTCACCGGCAAGGGACTCAAGGGCCGGCTGATGGCCTGGTTCTTCACCGGCTGCGGCATGATCCCGGTCGACCGGGACGGTGGCCGCGGCGGCGTCGCGGCGCTGATGACGGGCCGCCGGGTGCTGGAGGAGGGCCACGCCTTCGCCATCTACCCCGAGGGCACCCGCTCCCCCGACGGCCGGCTCTACCGGGGCCGTACGGGCATCGCGCGGCTGACCCTGATGACCGGCGCGCCTGTCGTGCCGTTCGCGATGATCGGCACCGACAAGCTGCAGCCGGGCGGCGCCGGCCTGCCCCGTCCGGGCAAGGTCACGGTCCGTTTCGGTGAGCCGATGGAGTTCTCGCGCTACGAGGGCATGGACCGCGACCGTTACGTCCTGCGGGCGGTCACGGACTCCGTGATGGCCGAGGTGATGCGGCTGTCCGGCCAGGAGTACGTCGACATGTACGCAACGAAGGCCAAGGCCGCCTGAACCGGACGGGTTCGTTCCGGTGCCCGGCGCGGCAGCGCCGGGTCACTCACTCGTCGGGGATGATGCCCTCCTCCAGCTTCTGGTCGCGCAGCAGGAACCACGCGGCGACAGCGGTCGCGAGCAGCACGACGGCACCGACCGCCGCCGATACCCGCAGCCCGTTGACGAAGGCCTCCTGAGCCGCCACCACGAGTTCGCTCCCCTGGTGCGCCGGGAGGTGCTCCGCCGTCTCCACGGCTCCGCCGAGCGACTCGTGTGCCGCCGTCGCGGCGGCGTCCGGGGTCCCCTCGGGCGTCGCGAAGCCCTTGTACACGCCCGTGACGATCGACCCGAGCAGCGCGATGCCGAGGGCCGCGCCGAGTTCGTACGCCGTCTCGGACACCGCTGACGCCGAACCCGCCTGTTCCTTCGGGACGCTGGAGAGAATGACGTCGGAGGTGACGGTGAAGGCGAAACCCGCTCCGACGCCCACCACCAGGAGCAGGACCCCGATCAGCGGATAGCCGGTCTCCTTGTGGATCACCGTGACCACGGCGAGCGACACGCCGATGGCGCCGAGCCCGACGGCGACCACGGAGCGTACGGAGTAGCGGCGTGCGACCCTCCCGGCCAGCAGGCCGGCGGTCACCGCGCCGACCGCCGCGGGCAGTTCGGCGAGCCCCGCTTCGAGCGGCCCCCGACCCTGGACCAGTTGCAGGAACTGGGAGAGGAAGAAGACGATGCCGGACAGTCCGAGGATGGTCAGCAGGTCGGCTAGGACCGCGCCGGAGAACCCCCGGTGGTGGAAGAGCCGCATGTCCAGCAGCGGGGCGGGAAGCTGGCGCTGACGCCGTACGAACCAGGCGAGGGCCAGCGCGCCGCCGACGCCGACCAGGGCGGTCTGCCAGCTCAGGCCGTGCGCGGCGAGCTCCTTGATGGCGTACACGACGCCGACCATGCCGACCAGGGAGAGCCCCACACTGAGCAGGTCCCAGGGGCCAGGTGCCGGGTTCTTCGACTCGGGGATCATCTTGATGCCGACGGCGACGAGGACCGCCATCACGGGCAGGTTGATCAGGAAGACCGATCCCCACCAGAAGTGCTCCAGCAGGAGCCCGCCCACCACCGGCCCGACGGCGGCACCCGCCGCTGCCATCGCGCCCCAGATGCCGACGGCGAGGCTGCGTTCACGCGGGTCGTGGAAGAGATTCCGGATCAGGGCGAGCGTGGACGGCATCAGGGTGGCGCCGGCGACACCGAGCAGGGCCCTGGCCAGGATCATCATCTCGGGGGTCGTCGCGTAGGCGTTGAGCACGGAGACCGCGCCGAAGGCGGTGGCGCCGGTCAGCAGGAGCTTCTTCCGGCCGATGCGGTCGCCGAGGCTGCCCATGGAGACCAGGAGCCCGGCGATCACGAAGGAGTAGACGTCGCCGATCCAGAGGAGCTGGGTACCGGTCGGTTCGAGGTCCTCGCTGAGGAACGGGGTGGCCAGGCCGAGGACGGTGGCGTCGACGGCGACCAGCAGCACGGCCAGGACGAGCACGGTGAGGGCGATCCACCGGCCCGGATGGTGCGGATCGCCGGTGACGCCGGCCCTCGAGAACGTGCTGCTCATTTCTCCACGCTCCGGCGTGCTCCGCCCAGGAGCAACTCGACGATCATGTGGGGGAAGTCCTGCGCGGCGACCCGGCCGGCCTGGACCGACCACGCGCAGCTCCCGATCAGGCCGTACAGGGCCTCGGTCAGCCAGGCCGGGGTGAGGTCGATCCGGAACTCGCCGCGCTCCTGGCCGCGCCGGAAGAACGCCGAGACCCGGGCGTCGAGGCGGCTCCAGCCCTCGTTGACGTCGTCGCCCTCGAAGAGCTGGTTCTCGGTGACGAGGAAGGACAGCAGTCCCGCACTGGGCTGAACGGCCGTGATCAGCCGCCGCAGTCCGTCCTCCGCACCGCCCTCGTCGAGGCCGGCTGCGTCCAGAGCGGCTTCGAACTCACGGATGCCGAGGTCTTCCAGCGCTCCGATCAGGGCCTCCCGTCCGGCGAAGTGCCGGTGCAGGGTGGCACGGCCGATTCCCGCGGCCCGGGCGACCTCGTCCATGGTCGCGGTGGATTTCCGGGTCAGCAGTGCGGCGGCGCTCCGCAGCACCTGCTCGCGATCGAGAGTCATGAGACGACCGTAGCCCAGATGAGACAGCAGCGTCCCACCGCGCGCTGGCGCCGCCGGCCCGGGGGCATCCACCCGTGGCCGGACGCTCCGGCGGCCGCCCCGGCGTTCCGGGAAATCCCTGGGTGCCGGCAGTCCGGGGGCACCATGGCGGCATGAAGCCGCTGCTGCTGCTCGACATCGACGGTCCGCTCAACCCGTACGCGGCGCTGTCCCGCCCCACCCCTCCGGCGGGCTATCTGGTCCACCGGATGCGGCCGACCGGGTGGCGGACCGGTACGCCGCTGCCCGTTCTCCTCAGCCCCGGCCACGGCCAGGAACTGCTGGCTCTCACCGCCCGGTACGAGCTCGTCTGGGCGACCACCTGGAAGGACGAGGCCAACGAGTGGATCGGCCCCCGTCTCGGGCTGCCTCCGCTGCCGTACATCGACTGGCCCGCCATGCACGCCGCCACGGCGGACGGGACCTACTGGAAGACGCGTCACGTCGTCGACTATGCGGACGGCAGGCCCTTCGCCTGGGTCGACGACGAGATCTCCGGGCCCGACACCGCCTGGGTCGCGGCGCACCATCCGGGGCGGGCGCTGCTGCGTCGGATCGACCCCTGGGTCGGGCTGGTACGGGCGGACTTCGACGTGCTCGCCGACTGGGCCTGAGCCGGACGCCCCCGGACGGCGTAAGCGGCCGGACGGTGTGAGGCCTCCGGGTGGTCCGCGCCCGGCGATCCGGCCGCTCAGGTCCAGGGCAGGGACGCGCGATGGCGCCAGTAGGCCTCCGGCTCCTCCACCAGGGCGGCCAGCCGGTCCAGCCGGTCCGGGTCCAGGTCGAGCAGGGGAGCGTGCAGATTGGCCGCCAGCTGGGTCACGGTGGCCGCGCCGGAGAGGACGACTCCGGCCCACGGCTGGTGGAGCACGAGCGCCAGGGCGACCGCGTCCGCGTCCAGCCCTGCCTGGGCGCCGATCTCCCGGGCTGCGGCGGGCGCCTCTGTCCCGGCGAGCCGGCCGTTGGCCATGGCCTCCTTGACGATCACGGTGAGCCCCGCGTCGTGCGCCTCGGCCAGCGCCGCTCCGGCTGAGGTCTCCAGGGCGTTGTAGGTGGCCTGGACGGTACGGAAGAGGGGTTCGCCGTCCACCGTCACGGCCACGGCGGCCCGGATGGCGTCGGCCTGGCCGGGGCCGCTGGACGAGAATCCGACCGTGGTGCCCCCGGCGGCCAGCTCGGCGAGACGCTCGTGGAGGCCCTTGTCGCTGAGCACCGGACTGTCGGCGGTCACCGAGTGGATCTGGTAGAGGTCGAGCCGCTCGCCGAGCAGCGCGGCCGTCTCCGCGTGCTGGCGTTCGAAGGTGGCGAGGCCGTGGTCCTTCACCTCGTGCGTCTCGGCGTCCACGCGCCAGTCGCCGGTGTAGGTGTAGCCCCACTTGCTCCCGATGACCACGTCCGTCACCTCGGGCCGGGCCGTCAGCCACTCGGCGAGGAACTCCTCGGCGCGGCCGTACGAGCGGGCGGCGTCGAAATAGCGCACGCCCTGGGCGTAGGCCGCGTCCAGGAGCTCGTGGGTGCGGGCGCGCAGTGCGTCCGCACCACGGTCGCCCGGCAGATCACGGTCACGGTGCGGGGTGATGTAGCCGGGCCTGCCGACGGCGGCCAGGCCGAGCCCGATGTGGGAGGTCGGGGTGGTCGCTCGGTTCAGGCGGGCGAAGGGCATCGCGGGCTCCTCTGGGTCGGTTCCGAACGCCTTCCCGTCAACGTAGCCCGCGATGCCTGTGAATCAGCCGCGTGCGGTCGCCCAGGCGTGCTGCGTCACCAGGTCGGCCTTCACCTCGGCCAGCTGGACGGCCACGGCCGAGGGGGCCGTCCCGCCGCGCCCGTTGCGGGAGGCGAGCGCACCGGGCACGTTCAGGACGGTGCGTACCTCCGGGGTGAGGTGCTCGGAGATCTTGGCGAACTGCTCGTCCGTCAGCTCGTCGAGCTCGATGCCCTGCTGTTCGCACACCTTCACGCACTCACCCGCGACCTCGTGCGCCACCCGGAACGGCACGCCCTGCTTGACCAGCCACTCGGCGATGTCCGTGGCGAGCGAGAAGCCGGCCGGGGCCAGTTCCTCCATGCGCTCCCGGTTGACGGTGAGCGTGGCCATCATGCCGGTGAAGGCGGGGAGCAGGACCTCGAGCTGGTCGCAGGAGTCGAAGACCGGCTCCTTGTCCTCCTGCAGGTCGCGGTTGTACGCGAGCGGGAGGGCCTTCAGCGTCGCCATCAGACCTGTCAGGTTGCCGATGAGCCGGCCGGACTTGCCACGGGCCAGCTCGGCGATGTCCGGGTTCTTCTTCTGCGGCATGATCGAGGAGCCGGTGGAGAAGGCGTCGTGGAGGGTGACGAAGGAGAACTCCTTCGTGTTCCAGATGATGATCTCCTCGGCGACGCGGGAGAGGTTGACGCCGATCATCGCGGTGATGAAGGCGAATTCGGCGACGAAGTCACGGGACGCGGTGCCGTCGATGGAGTTCGCGACGGAGCCCCGCTCGAAGCCGAGGTCCGCGGCGACCGCCTCCGGGTCCAGCCCGAGGGACGACCCGGCCAGCGCGCCGGAGCCGTACGGGGACACCGCGGTCCGCTCGTCCCACTGGCGGAGCCGCTCCGCGTCCCGGGACAGGGACTGGACGTGCGCCAGGACGTGGTGGGCGAAGAGGACCGGCTGGGCGTGCTGGAGGTGGGTGCGCCCCGGCATGGCCACGTCCGGGTGGGCCTCCGCCAGCCCCACCAGGGCGTCCTGCAGCTCGGCGACCAGTCCGCCGATGATCCGGGCGTGGTCGCGCAGGTACATGCGGAAGAGCGTGGCGACCTGGTCGTTACGGGACCGGCCTGCGCGCAGCTTCCCGCCGAGGTCCGGGCCGAGGCGTTCCAGGAGGCCGCGTTCGAGGGCGGTGTGGACGTCCTCGTCGGCGATGGTGCCGGTGAACGAACCGTCGGCGACCGCGGCTTCGAGTGAGCCGAGTCCGTCGGTCATGCGGGACAGCTCGTCGTCGGTGAGCAGTCCCGCCTTGTTGAGCACGCGCGCGTGGGCACGGGAACCGGCGATGTCGTACGGCGCCAGACGCCAGTCGAAGTGGACGGAGGCGGACAGCTTGGCCAGCGCCTCGGCGGGGCCGTCGGCGAAACGGCCGCCCCAGAGGCGTACGTCGCTGTTACCGGTGCCGTTGCTCACTGCGTGCTCCTCGGAGTACATGGGGTGTGCGTCCGCCTGACGGCAGCGAACAGCATAACTATGCGACATCCCGTATATCTTGTCAAAGTTGCTGGTCAGGGTGGAGAAAACGGCTGTCCTCACGCGGGGTCCGCCTTCTACGATCGGCGTCCACGCAACACATGGCCAGGGGGACCGCATGAGTGACGAGCAGGGGCCGGCCGAACGGCTCGCCCTCGGGACACCGCTGCGGGAGGCACTGGACACCATCTCCCCGGCGGCCTGGCTCGCGCTGGACGCCGAGGTACGGATTCTGGCCTCGCGCCCCGCGAACCGGCTGCCGACACGCAACGATCTGCGGGGGCTGCCCGCGGGTCCGCTCTCCCCAGGCGACGAGTCCCGGGTCGCGCTGGCTCTCTGCCACCCCAACGGCAGGGTGCGCGAGGCGGCACTGGGAAGGGCCGCCGAGACGCCGGGCCTGTTGCCGCTCCTGGTGGTGCGATGCGCCGACTGGGCGGCACCGGTGCGCGACCGGGCCCGCGCCGTGCTCGCGGACGCCGCCGGGCCGGGGTTCGCCCGGGTCACCCCTCTCGTCCTCCTCCTGTCCCGACGCGACCGGGGCGGCTTCGCCCTGCACCTGCTGGAACGCGTCCTGCGCGACGGGCCGGGGCGCGACGTGGAGGCGCTGCTCGACGACGAGGACCGCGCGGTGCGCCGGTTCGCCTGCGGGATCGCCGTCGACCGGCACCTGCTGACCCGGGCGGAGCTCGCCCGCAGGGCGGCCGCCGCGGACGACGTACGCGTCCAGGTCCTCTACGCCGAGGCGGCACTCGCGGGGGCCGGTGAGGACGACCACGACGCCGTGGTGGCACCTCTGCTGAGCGCCCGGTCGCCACAGGTCCGGGCCGCCGGTGTGACCGGTCTGCGCCGGGCCGGTCGGCACGGGCAGGCGGCCGGGTTCCTCGCGGACCGGTCGGGTCTGGTACGGGCTTGCGCCCGCTACGTGCTGCGGCAGGGCGGCACCGACCCGCTCCCCCTGTACAGGTCGATGTGCCTCGATCCCGCGCAGCGCCCCTCCGCGGTCGCGGGGCTCGGCGAATGCGGCTCGCGGACCGACATCGAGACGCTGTGGCCCCTGACCGCCCACCCGCTGCCCGCCGTGCGCGCCCACGCGGTGGCGGCGCTGTGCGCACTCGACGCGGTGCAGCCGGACCGGATACGTCCGCTGCTCGACGACCCGGCGGCGGTCGTGGTCCGCGCCGCCGCCCGGGCCCTGCGTCCTTACGCCGCCACGCTCGACGCGGACCTCCTGCGCGCGCGGCTCACGCCTGACCGGCCCCGCGCCACTCGGAGCGCGGCCCACAGGCTCCTGGCGGCACAGGAACGCGCGCACGCGCGGGGGCTGTGTCCCAGGCCTTGAAATGCCCGAGCGCCGCCGGTCGTTCACGTGACAATGCCTTCATGGGAAAAACTTACGATCGTATCGACGGGCGACTCAGGGCTTTCATCGAGGAGCAGCACCTCTTCTTCACCGCGACCGCGCCCCTGGACGGGGACGGCACGGTCAACCTCTCGCCCAAGGGCATGAGCGGGTCGTTCGCCGTCGTCGACGAACGGACCGTGGCCTACCTCGACTTCGCCGGCAGCACCGCCGAGACCGTCGCCCATCTCCGGGAGAACGGGCGCATCACCCTGATGTGGTGCGCCTTCCAGGGCCCGCCCAACATCGTCCGTGTACACGGCCGCGGTGAGCCGGTGTTCCGTGACGACCCGCGCTTCCCCGGGCTGCTCGGCCACTTCCCCGGCATCGACCCGACCCCCCACGGGCTGCGCGCCGTCGTGGTGGTGACGGCCGAGCTGATCCGGGACTCCTGCGGTTACGCGGTGCCGTTCATGTCGTACGAAGAGGACCGTTCCCTGCACGCCGCCCGCTTCCGCCGCGAGGACGACGAGAGTCTCAGCAGGTACTTCGAGAAAAAGCCCGACATAGCCACGAGCATCGACGGACTGCCGGGCCTTCCGCTGCCGCTGCCCGCGATGCCCACACCGGCCACGGGGTGAGGCGCTGGGCCGTACGGAGCAGGCGCGGTGGGGGCCCGCCGCCGCGCCCCGTACGGTCCGGAGCATGCGCAGACTCCTGGTGACCGCGTCGGTCCTGCTGGCACTGGCCGGCTCGCTCGCGGCGCGCCCCGCCGCACCGCCGCCGCTTCCGGAGCGGCTGGCCGACACGGGCGGCGGTACGCAGTTGATCACTGCCGAGGCCCCGGCCACGGACTCCGTAACCGGCACGGTCACCTGGTGGGACAGGCGTGGGCGCGGCTGGGTGGCCACGGGTTCGGCGCCCGCCCGCTTCGGGGCGAACGGTCTGGCCGAGGGCGCCACCCGCATCCAGGGCACGAACACCACGCCCACCGGGCTGTACGACCTGCCGTACGCCTTCGGGACGAGGGCGGCCCCGCCCGGGACCCGCTACCCGTACCGGCGGGTGGGCGACACCTCGTGGTGGTGCCAGGACAACGCGTCCCGGGCCTACAACCGCTGGGTGGACCCGCGGCCCGCCGACTGCCGGGCCGGCGAGGCCGAACACCTCGTCACCTACGGGACCCAGTACGCCCGTGCGCTCGTCATCGGCTTCAACTACCACCGGCCGGTACGGGGCAGGGGCGCCGGGATCTTCCTCCACGTCGACGGGAAGGGCGCGACCGCCGGCTGCGTGTCCGTGCCGGCGGCCGCCATGGACCGGATCCTGGCCTGGGCCGACCCGGCCCGCCGTCCGCACATCGCGGTCGGGACGGCTGCCGGCCCGACCGCGATCACGCGCTACTGAGAACCTCGGTCGTTCTGGGCCAGCCGCAGCAGGTGGTCGGCCAGCGCCTGACCGCCCTTCGGGTCACGGCTGATGAGCATCAGCGTGTCGTCGCCCGCGATCGTGCCGAGGATCGCCTGGAGTTCGGCCTGGTCGATGGCCGAGGCGAGGAACTGTGCGGCGCCCGGAGGCGTGCGCAGCACCACGAGGTTGGCCGAGGCCTCCGCGGAGATGAGCAGCTCGGCCGAGAGCCTGCGCATCCGCTCCTCCTTGGCCGACCCGCCGAGTGGTGCCTGCGGGGTGCGGAAACCGCCCTCGCTCGGCACCGCGTAGATCAGCTCGCCTCCGGTGTTGCGGATCTTCACGGCGCCGAGCTCGTCCAGGTCGCGCGAGAGCGTCGCCTGGGTGACGCTCAGCCCGTCGTCGGACAGGAGCCTTGCCAGCTGGCTCTGCGAGCGCACCGGCTGGCGGTTCAGGATGTCCACGATCCTGCGGTGGCGTGCCGTGCGGGTCTGTGGCACCGACGGCCCGCCGTGGTCGGTTTCCTGCGCCTCGGTCATCGTCGTCGCCTCATTCTCCGGATCGTCACTCCCCGGATCGTCCGTCCCCGTAAGCCGCGTCGAGAGCTCCCGGCAGAATCCGCAGGAACGCGTCCACCTCGGCGTCACCGATGATCAGCGGCGGCATGAGCCGTACGACGTCGGGGGCGGGCGCGTTCACCAGGAGTCCGGCTCCCTGAGCCGCCTGCTGCACCTTCGGTGCGAGGGGCCCGGTGAGCACGATACCCAGGAGCAGTCCCGAGCCGCGGACATGGGAGACCAACGGGTGCCCGAGGCCTTCGACACCGTCCCGGATCCGCTCGCCGAGCCGCTTCACGTTGTCCAGGCTGCCTTCGGCGGCCAGGGTGTCCAGCACTGCGAGACCTGCGGCGCAGGCGACGGGGTTGCCGCCGAACGTCGTGCCGTGCTGACCGGGCTTCAGCAGGTCGGCGGCGGCACCGAACGCGACGGTGGCACCGATCGGCAGTCCTCCGCCGAGGCCCTTGGCCAGGGTGACCATGTCGGGCTCGACGCCCTGGTGGGCCTGGTGCTCGAACCAGTGGCCGCAACGGCCGATCCCGGTCTGCACCTCGTCCAGGACGAGCAGCGTGCCGGTGGCCCGCGTGATCTCCCTGGCCGCCTCAAGGTAGCCCCTGGGCGGTACGACGACACCGTTCTCGCCCTGCACCGGCTCGATGATCAGCAGCGCGGTGCCGGTCGTCACCGCGGCCCGGAGCGCCTCGACGTCGCCGTACGGCACGTGGGTGACGTCACCGGGCAGCGGCAGGAACGGGTCGCGCTTCGCGGGCTGGCCGGTCAGCGCGAGACTGCCCATGGTCCGGCCGTGGAAGCCGCCGTCGGTGGCGACCATGTGCGTCCGCCCGGTCAGCCGGCCGATCTTGAAGGCCGCCTCGTTGGCCTCGGCGCCGGAGTTGCAGAAGAAGACCCTGCCCGCGCGTCCGAAGAGCTGCAGCAGACGTTCGGCGAGCGCGATGGGGGGCTCGGCGGTGTAGAGGTTGGAGACGTGGCCGAGAGTGGCGATCTGCTCGGAGACGGCCTCGATCACCGCGGGGTGGGCGTGGCCGAGCGCGTTGACCGCGATGCCACCGACGAAGTCGAGGTACTCGGTTCCGTCCGCGTCCCACACCAGAGCGCCCTCGCCGCGCACCAGAGGGAGCTGCGGGGTGCCGTAGTTGTCCATCAGCGCACCCTGCCAGCGCTGTGAGAAATCCTCGTTGCTCATGACTCCCCCTCTGTTCCGGTCCGCGCGACGGTCCGCGCCGCGGTCTGCGCCACGGGGATCGTGTCGGGCACGACCATCGTGCCGACCCCCTCGTCGGTGAAGATCTCCAGCAGGATCGAGTGCTGGACCCTGCCGTCGATGACACGGGCCGTCTCGACACCGTTGCGTACGGCGTGGAGGCAGCCCTGCATCTTGGGCACCATGCCGCTGGAGAGCTCGGGCAGCAGCTTCTCCAACTCGGTGGCGGTGAGCCGGCTGATGACGTCGTCGCTGTTCGGCCAGTCCTCGTAGAGGCCCTCGACGTCGGTGAGGACCATCAGCGTCTCGGCGTTCAGCGCGGCGGCGAGTGCGGCGGCCGCGGTGTCGGCGTTCACGTTGTAGACGTGGTTGTCCTCGGCGGAACGGGCGATGGAGGAGATGACCGGGATCCGGCCGTCGTCCAGCAGCGCCTGGATCGCCCCGGTGTCGATGGCTGTGATCTCACCGACGCGGCCGATGTCGACCGCCTCGCCGTCGATCACGGGGCGGTGCTGGGTGGCGGTGATCGTGTGGGCGTCCTCGCCGGTCATGCCCACGGCGAGCGGGCCGTGCTGGTTGAGGAGCCCGACGAGCTCACGCTGGACCTGTCCGGCCAGCACCATGCGTACGACGTCCATCGCCTCGGGCGTGGTGACGCGCAGCCCGGCCTTGAATTCGCTGACCAGACCCTGTTTGTCGAGCTGGGCGCTGATCTGCGGGCCACCGCCGTGCACCACGACCGGCTTGAGGCCGGCGTGCCGCAGGAAGACGACGTCCTGGGCGAAGGCCGCTTTCAGCTCCTCGTCGATCATGGCGTTGCCGCCGAACTTGATGACGACGGTCCTGCCGTTGTGCCGGGTGAGCCAGGGAAGCGCCTCGATGAGGATCTGTGCCTTGGGCAGCGCGGTGTGCTTCCTCGCGGCGCTCATGAGCTGTACGCGCTGTTCTCGTGGACGTACTCGGCGGTGAGGTCGTTGGCCCAGATGACGGCGGACTCGTCTCCCGCAGCGAGGTCCGCGGTGATCCTGACCTCCCGGTAGCGCATGTCCACCAGGTCACGGTCCTCGCCGACGCTGCCGTTCTTGCACACCCAGACGTCGTTGATGGCGACGTTCAGCCGGTCCGGCTCGAAGGCGGCCTTCGTGGTGCCGATCGCGGAGAGCACACGGCCCCAGTTGGGGTCCTCACCGTGGATGGCGCACTTGAGGAGGTTGTTCCGGGCGATGCTCCGGCCGACCTCGACGGCTTCGTCCTCCGACGCCGCGTTGATCACCTCGATCCGGATGTCCTTGGACGCGCCCTCGGCGTCTCCGATCAGCTGCCGGGCGAGGTCGGCGCAGACGCTCTGCACGGCCTGCTCGAACTCGGCCTGGGCGGGGGTGAGTCCGCTCGCCCCGGAGGCGAGCAGCAGCACGGTGTCGTTGGTCGACATGCAGCCGTCGGAGTCGACGCGGTCGAAGGTGGTGCGGGTGGCGGTGCGCAGCGCGGCGTCGAGCGCGGGCGCTTCGACGTCGGCGTCGGTGGTGAGGACGACCAGCATGGTGGCGAGACCGGGGGCGAGCATGCCCGCGCCCTTGGCCATGCCACCGACGGTCCAGCCCTCGCCGCCCGCGACGGCGGTCTTGTGGACCGTGTCGGTGGTCTTGATCGCGATGGCGGCCTTCTCGCCACCGTGTTCGCTGAGCGCCTCGGCTGCCTGCTCGATGCCGGGCAGCAGCTTGTCCATGGGGAGGAGCAGTCCGATCAGGCCGGTCGACGCGACCGCGATCTCACCGGCGCTGTGCCCCGTGAGGACCTCGGCGGCCTTCTCGGCGGTGGCGTGGGTGTCCTGGAAGCCCTGCGGACCCGTACAGGCGTTGGCACCACCGGAGTTGAGGACGACGGCGGTCACCTCTCCGCCCTTGAGCACCTGTTCCGACCAGAGGACGGGCGCCGCCTTGACGCGGTTGGAGGTGAAGACGCCCGCGGCGGCGCGGCGGGGCCCGTTGTTGACCACGAGGGCCAGGTCCGGATTACCGCTCTCCTTGATTCCGGCGGCGATGCCCGCCGCCGTGAATCCCTTGGCTGCCGTGACGCTCACTGCATCTCCTCTTTCGCTTCTCCGCCCGCGCGGCGCGGCGGCGCGGCCTTCTTCGTTGCCGGCAGCCCGGCGGCTGCGGGTACATCGCTCACGGTGCGACCCCGATCGTGGAGAGTCCCGTCTCCTCGGGCAGGCCGAGGGCGATGTTCATGCTCTGCAGGGCGCCTCCGGCGGTGCCCTTGGCGAGGTTGTCGATGGCGCTGATCACGATGATCCGGCCGGCGGCCTCGTCGTGGGCGACCTGGATCTGCACCGCGTTGGATCCGTACACGGCCGCGGTTGCGGGCCACTGCCCCTCGGGCAGCAGGTCGACGAACGGCTCGTCGGTGAAGGCCTTCTCGTACGCCGCGCGGAGCGACTCCGCGCTCACCCCGGGCCTCGCCTTCGCGCTGCACGTGGCGAGGATCCCGCGCGGCATGGGCGCCAGGGTCGGCGTGAAGGACACGGAGACGGGCTCACCGGCCGCGGCGCCGAGGTTCTGGATCATCTCTGGGGTGTGGCGGTGGGTGCCGCCGACGCCGTACGGGGTCATGTTGCCCATGACCTCGGAGCCGAGCAGGTGCGGCTTGGCCGCCTTGCCCGCGCCGGAGGTGCCGGACGCCGCGACGACGACGGCCTCGGCTTCGGCGAGACCGGCCGCGTACGCCGGGAAGAGCGCGAGGGAGACGGCCGTCGGGTAACAGCCGGGGACGGCGATGCGCTTGGCCCCCTCGAGCGCCGCACGGGCGCCGGGCAGCTCGGGCAGGCCGTAGGGCCAGGTGCCGGCGTGCGGCGAACCGTAGAACTTCTCCCAGTCGGCGGGGTCCTTGAGCCGGAAGTCGGCGCCCATGTCGACGACGAGCACCTCGTCACCGAGCTGCTCCGCCACCGCGGCGGACTGCCCGTGCGGCAGGGCCAGGAAGACGACGTCGTGCCCGCTGAGCACCTCCGCCGTGGTCGGCTGGAGGACGCGGTCCGCGAGCGGCCTGAGGTGCGGCTGCAGCGCGCCGAGCCTCTCTCCGGCGTTGGAGTGGCCGGTGAGGGCCCCGATCTCGACCTGTGGGTGGGTGAGGAGCAGACGGAGCAGTTCCCCGCCGGCGTATCCGCTCGCCCCTGCCACTGCCGCACGTACCACCATCGGAATTCCTCCTCATCGATGGCATGACTATACGCAGTAATGCAGTTTTATGCAAAGACTTCACGGAAGCCGTCTCGGTCCCACCGCCGGTGTGCCCGGGTTCTCGAGGTGGCCCGTGAGCGGTCGAACCGGGCCGTCGGGTGAGCCGGGACCCGCGTCGAACCTGCCCGGCTCGCGGAACCAGGCCGATTCTCCCCCCGCACCCCCGTACCCTCTTCCCCGTGCCCGGCCCTTCCCCGCATCACGTCGCCGTCCTCGTCCTCGAAGGCGCGAAGCCACTCGACGTCGGTATCCCCGCGCAGGTGTTCACGACCCGTGCGAGCATGCCGTACGAGGTGCGGGTGTGCGGCGCGGAATCCGGTCCCGTGACCGGCGGTGACGGTCTGTCGTACCACGTCGCCCACGACCTCCACGCGCTCGAGTGGGCCGACATCGTCTTCGTGCCCGGCTACAGGTTCCCGGACCGCGGCGACCCGCCGCAGGCCGTCGTCGACGCGCTGATCGGCGCCCACGACCGGGGCGCGCGGCTCGCCGCCATCTCGACGGGCGCCTTCGCGCTCGCCGCCACGGGCCTGCTCGACGGCAAACGCGCCACTACACACTGGCATTACACGCGGGCGCTCGCGGCGAGGCATCCGCTCGTCCAGGTCGACGAGAACGTGCTGTTCGTCGACGAGGGCAGCGTGCTGACGTCGGCCGGCGCCGCCTCGGGCATCGACCTGTGCCTGCACATCCTGCGCGGGGATCTCGGGGTGGCCGCGTCGAACCACGCGGCCAGACGCCTGGTGGCGGCCCCCTACCGCAGCGGCGGTCAGGCGCAGTACGTGCCGCGCAGTGTGCCCGAGCCGCTCGGGGAGCGGTTCGCCGCCACCCGGGAGTGGGCGCTGCGCCGGCTCGGCGAGGCCCTCACGCTCGAAGCGCTCGCAAGGCACGCGACGGTGTCACCCCGCACGCTCTCGCGACGCTTCGTCGAGGACACGGGGTACACGCCGATGCAGTGGGTCATGCGCGCCCGCGTCGACGTGGCCCGCGAACTGCTGGAGCGTTCGCAGCGGAGCGTCGAGCAGATCGCCGCGGACGTCGGTCTCGGCACCGGTACGAATCTGCGGCTGCACTTCCATCGCGTCCTCGGCACCACGCCGAGCGAGTACCGGCGCACCTTCGCCGAGGGCGAGTAGCCCCCCACCGGCACGTGGCGCGATCCTTTCGGACCGTGGCGATCACGCCGCTGTCACCGGCGGGCACCGCGCGCGAACCTGATGGCGAACCAGAAGGGACATCACTCATGACTCGCATCGCCATCAACGGATTCGGCCGCATCGGACGCAATGTGCTGCGCGCGCTGCTCGAACGCGACAGCGATCTGGAGGTCGTCGCCGTCAACGACCTCACGGAGCCCGCCACCCTCGCGCGGCTCCTCTCCTACGACACGACGGCGGGCCGGCTCGGCCGCCCTGTGAAGGTCGACGGAGACGCCCTCGTCGTCGACGGCCGTCGCATCACCGTGCTTGCCGAGCGTGAACCGGCACAGCTGCCGTGGGCCGGGCTCGGCGTCGACATCGTGCTCGAGGCGACAGGCCGCTTCACGTCCGCCAAGGCCGCCCGCGCCCACATCGACGCGGGCGCGAAGCGGGTCCTCATCAGCGCGCCGGCGGACGGCGCCGACGTCACGCTCGCGTTCGGCGTCAACACCGACGCGTACGACCCGGCGGTGCACACGATCGTCTCGAACGCCTCGTGCACGACGAACGCGCTCGCGCCGCTGGCCGCGGTGCTCGACGATCTCGCCGGCATCGAGCACGGCTTCATGACGACGGTGCACGCCTACACACAGGAGCAGAACCTCCAGGACGGTCCGCACCGCGACGCCCGCCGTGCCCGCGCCGCCGCCGTGAACATCGTGCCGACCACCACGGGAGCCGCCAAGGCGATCGGCCTCGTGCTGCCGAACCTCGACGGCAGGCTGTCGGGCGACTCGATCCGTGTCCCGGTTCCGGTGGGGTCGATCGTCGAACTCAACACGACCGTCGCCCGCGACGTGACGCGCGAGGACGTGCTGGCGGCGTACCGCACCGCGGCGGAGGGGCCGCTCGCCGGCATCCTCGAGTATTCGGACGACCCGCTCGTGTCGTCCGACATCACGGGCAATCCGGCCTCGTCGATCTTCGACTCGGCCCTCACCCGCGTCGACGGCCGTCACGTCAAGGTGGTCGCCTGGTACGACAACGAGTGGGGCTTCTCGAACCGCGTGATCGACACGCTCGAACTGCTCGCCACCGGCTGACCGGAGGACAGGGCGGCCCCGCTTCGGAGGCCTGGCCTCCCATCACCTCCTGCGACCGGCCGGGCGGGAGCGCTCGGCCGCACCGGTCCCGCGCCCGCTCCGCCCTGCCCGTCCCCCGGGCGCTCCGGCCCGCCGGGGCCGGGTGGCGCCCCGCGCCTGCTGAGGCGGGTGCGGCTGAACTTCGGTTATATGGCCTGGAGGCCGCCGGAGCGCGGCGCGAGCGCGGACACGCAGAGGGGAGATGAGCGGCCATGGGCGAGATCGTCGACGAGATCAGCCGTGTGCACCGGGAGGTGGGCACACGCCGTGTGGCCTCGGACGAGGCCGGCACGGTGCTGCTGCGACGCACCTTCGACGCCGGAACCGCCGATGTATGGGGAGCGGTCACCTCGCCGGAGCGGATCGCCCGGTGGTTCCTCCCGGTGACCGGTGACCTCCGGGCCGGCGGAAGCTACCAGCTGGAGGGGAACGCCGGCGGCGAGATCCTTGAGTGCGTACCCGGGGAGCGGCTCCGTGTGTCGTGGCTGTTCGGACCGGACCCCGGCTTCAGCGAGGTCGAGGTGCGTCTCAGGCCCGAGGGCGGTGACAGGACGGTGTTCGAGCTGGAGCACACGTCCGTGGTGCCGGAGGAGTTCCGGAGTCAGTACGGGCCGGGAGCGGTCGGGATCGGCTGGGACCTGGCCCTCCTGGGGCTCGGATGGCACCTGGCGGGCGACGGGATCAGCCCTGAGGAGGCCGAGGACTGGCAGACCTCCCCCGAGGCCAAGGCCTTCGTGTCACGTTCGGGCGAGGAGTGGGGCCGTGCGTTCGCCGTCTCCGGAGCGGATCCGGAGACGGTGACAGCGACGACGGTGGCGACGATCGCCTTCTACACGGGGGAGGAGTAGACCGGGAACGGACCGGCGGTCGGCGGTCCTGTGCGGCCCTGTCCCGCAGGCGCCACTCGTACCGCCGGACCGCTTCCGGCGCCCGGGGGGCCGTCCCGGAGCTCCTGTCACCCGGGCCCGATGCGTCCGTAGCCCGATCCGTCCGTAGCCCGCAACGCGCCGTGGAACGTCCCGCTCCGCCGGCCCGTACACCGCCGGGACACGCGCATCAGGTCGGTAGGGCCGGGGGACGCGAGGACACGTCCGACCAGCTCGTCGAACGGCGTACGCAGGCCGCATCGGGCTTCCGGCGCGGTGAGGATCTCCTGGTGGCCCTCACGGACCGTGACGCGTGCCGCGGCGACGAACAGGTCGTCGCCGACGGGGCACTTCAGTCGCGGCCGGCCTGCTCGGAGCGGGCCGCGTTGCGCTCCTTGATGCGGACCGCCTCCTCGCGGACCTCCGCCTGAGTGGCGCGCTCCTTCCGCAGCCACTCGGGGCTGTCCTGCTTCAGGGCGTCGATCTGCTCGGTGGTGAGGGCCTCCGTGACCCCGCCGCGCGCGAGACCGGCGATGGAGACGCCCAGCTTCGAGGCGACCACCGGCCGGGGGTGCGGGCCGTTGCGCCGCAGCTCCTGCAGCCACTGGGGCGGGTCGGACTGCAGCGCGTTCAGCTCGGCGCGTGAGACGACGCCCTCCTGGAACTCGGCGGGGGTGGCTTCGAGGTACACACCCAGCTTCTTCGCCGCGGTGGCGGGCTTCATCGTCTGGGTGGTCTGGTGCGACGTCATGGTGTCCAGGGTATCGAGCATGTGAACCACCTCCGACCACGGCCGGTAACCTGGCGGGGTGACAGGCTCGGAAGTACCCCCCGCGTTCCGGCTCGCCTACGTCCCGGGCGTGACCCCGACCAAGTGGGTCCGGATCTGGAACGAGCGGCTTCCCGGCACCCCCCTGACCCTCGTCGGTGTGCCCGCCGCTGAGGCGGCCGGCCTCCTTCGCGACGGCGGCGCCGACGCCGGCTTCGTGCGGCTGCCCATCGACCGCACGGACCTCAGCGCCATCCCCCTCTACGCCGAGACGACCGTGGTCGTCATTCCCAAGGATCACGCGGCGACGGCCGTCGAGGAGGTGTCCGCCGAGGACCTGGCAGAGGAGATCGTGCTTCACCCCCTCGACGACACCCTCGGCTGGGAGCGCCCGCCCGGCCGGCCCGCGTTCGAGCGGCCCGCCTCGACGGCGGACGCCGTCGAGCTGGTGGCGGCGGGCGTGGGGCTGCTCGTCGTCCCGCAGTCACTGGCCCGGCTGCACCACCGCAAGGACCTCACCTACCGGCCGCTGACCGGCGCCCCCGAGTCGCGCATCGCCCTGTCGTGGCCGGAGGAGAAGACCACCGACCTGGTGGAGGAGTTCATCGGGATCGTCCGCGGGCGGACCGTCAACAGCACCCGCGGCCGCGCCCCGACGCCGCCGCAGCCGAAGGCCGGGCGCGGCGAGAAGAAGAGCGGTGCCCCGCGCAAGCCGGCGGCGGGCAGGACGTCCCGGGGCGGCTCCGGCGGCTCCGGCGGCGCCAAGAACCCGAAGGGCGGCGCCAAGAATTCAAAGGGCGGCGCGGCGAAGCGCGGAAAGCCCCGCCGCCGGCCGTAGCGGTGTCAGGCACGTACCCGTAGTACTTCGGAGCTACGTGCCAGGTGCACTCCTGAGCGGGACGCCGACCAGTCGGGTCGGTCCATAACTTCGGTACCGGATTCAACGAGAAGCATCCGGTACGGAAGGACTCCCCCATGGCGACCCGCCCACGGAGCGGCCGCGCGCGGCGCGCCCTGCTCGCCGCACTCGTCACCGCGTCGGTGGCGCTCCCGGTGTCGGGGGCGGCCCGCCCCGGAGCCGTCCCGGCGCCCGCACCGGCCGCCCTCGCGCCGCTGGGCGGGGCGGAACCCACGGTGCTGGCCGCCAGGTACGCGGCCGGCCGGCAGGAGATACGGGCCGCCCGGGACATGGCCGCCCGGCACGGCGACCGGCGACGGGCATCCGCGCTCACGGCCATGGCGGGCCCTGGACGCACCTTCCTGATGTTCGACGGGCGCGACGGTGGCCGCGGCGTGGAGGTCTTCGGGGAGCTGTCCCGGGCGGAGCGCATCGCCGTACTGGTGCCGGGGGCCGGCGTCGACCTCGATCACTACGGGCGTCTACGGCGTGGCGCCGAGGCGCTCCTGGGCGAGCTGGGGAGCGGTTCGGCCGTCGTCACCTGGCTCGGCTACCGGACCCCTGACCTTTTGGGCCCCTCGTCCCTGACGGCGGGGCGGGCCGACGAAGCGGCGCCCCGGCTGAGGGCGTTCGTACGCGAGCTGACCGTGGCCGTGCCCGCCGCCCGGCTCTCCCTCCTCTGCCACTCCTACGGTTCCGTGGTCTGCGCCCGGGCCGCGTCCGAGCTCGATGTGGCGGACATCGTGCTCTACGGAAGTCCCGGGACCGGAGCCGGGAGCGCCGCCGCCCTGGACGCCCGGGCCACGGTGCGGGCGGGCCTGGGAGGGGACGACTGGATCGCCCGGGTCCCGCACGTGTCTCTCCCGCTGCCGTTCGTCACGGTCGGGTTCGGGACGGACCCGGTGTCGCCGGAGTTCGGCGCCGAGGTGTTCGACGCGGGCGACGCCGGGCACAGCGACTACCTGAGACCCGGGTCCGTCTCGCTGCGCGGCATCGCCGGGATCGTCGAGGGAACGGCCGGGGGCCGTCATGCGTGATCGCGTGCGGCACGGCGGTGTACGGGACCTCGTACGGCGGATCGATTCGGCGACGCCCCGGGACCGCGACCGCGCGGTCGACGCCCTGCGCGCCTTCGCCATCCTGGGCGTGGTGTGCGGCCATTGGCTGGTGACCGCGCTGGTCGCCGACAGCGGCACGGTGCACGGCGCGAGCCCCCTCCGGCACATGCCCGGGCTCGCTCCCGTCTCCTGGGTGTTCCAGACGCTCGCGGTCTTCTTCCTGGTGGGTGGCCAGGTGAACGCGAAGGGTTACGCCTCCGCCCGGGCGAGGGGTGAGTCCTACGGGCGCTGGCTGCGGGTCCGGACGGGGCGCCTGTTCCGGCCGGTCGCCGTCGTGTCCGCCGTCTGGGCCGTGGCGGCCGGCGTGATGCTGGTCTCGGGGGTGGACGAGGGGACGGTTCGCACGCTGGGCAAGCTGGTGTGGTCGCCCCTGTGGTTCCTGCTGGTGTTCGCGGCGCTGACCGCGGCGACCCCGCTGGTGGCCCGGCTGCATCCGCTGTGGCCGTTCACCGTCGTCCTGCACGTCGACCTGTTCCGGCTGGGGCTCGACGGGCCTGCCGCGCTGGGCTGTATCAACGTGGCCGCGGGCTGGCTGGTCCCCTACTGCCTGGGTGCGGCCTGGGCACGGGGCGGGCTGAGCGGCCGGCGCACCGGGTGGGTCCTGCTGGCCGGGGGTGCGGTGGCCACGGCGGGGCTGGTGCTGTTCGCCGGCTACCCCGCGTCCATGGTCGGGGTGCCGGGCGGCACCCTCTCCAACCTCGACCCGCCGACGCTCGCCGCCGTCACCTTCGGACTCGCCCAGTGCGGGGCGGCGCTGCTGCTGCTCGGACGGCTGCGGCGGGCGCTCGCGCGGCCCGCGGTGTGGGCGGTGGTGGCCCTGCTGAACCTGTCCGCGATGACCGTGTTCCTGTGGCACCAGACCGCGATGATCGTGGTCACGTCGACCGTCCTGTTCCTGGGCGGCCCGCTGCCCGGCCTGCACACCGTCCCCGACGGCCCGGGCTGGGTGCTCGCCCGGCTGGGCTGGCTGCCGGTGTTCGCCCTGGTGCTGCTGGTCTTCCGGGCCGCGTTCGGGGCGTACGAGCGCCGGGGCGGCGGCAGTTCGACCGTCGTGAGGTCGGGTGCCCCTGCCCGGACACCGGAGGCGCGCCGTGTCTAAGGTGATTGGCATGACGGGGGCCGGGGGGCGGATCATCACGGCGCTGCGCGGGCTGCCGCGCATGCTGCGCGAGGATCTGTGGACGGCTCCGGTCGATCCGATACCGCCCGTGGGTGCGCCCGGATCGCCGGTCTGGCGGCCCGTGTTCGGGATGCTGCTGACGCTGGGGGTGCCACTCGTCGCAGTCTGGCACGTGCCCGACCTGGTCCCGCACGGAGCCGCCGTGCCCGCGTACGCGGTGCTTCTCGTCGTGGGCCAGGCGCTGGCATTGCTCACCGGGATGTGGCAGCCCCTGTACGCGTGGTGGGCCTCGCTGGTCCTGATGGTCGTCAGCGTGCGGATCACGGCGTCCGCGATGACGCCCGGCGAGCTGTTCCCGTGGACCGGTCCCGAGATGGCGCTGCAGGGCGGTGCGTTGTTCCTGCTGACGCTCCGGGTTCATCCCCGCCGGGCGGGTCTCGCGCTCGCACTGAGCCTGCTGGCGGGGCTGGTGGCAGGCTTCACCACCAGGTTCCACCACTACTCCCTGGGCGTCGCAGCGCTGGTCTTCGTCACGGCCGTGGTGATCGCTGCCGCCCTGCGCGCCCTGCGCGTGGCCCGCACGGAGCTGGTCGAACAGTCGGAGCTCACGGAGGAGGAACGGTCCCGCCGCACCCTCCTGGAGGAGCGCAACCGGATCGCCCGCGAGCTGCACGACGTGGTGGCTCATCACATGTCGGTGATCTCCATCCAGGCCCAGGTCGCCCCGCACCTGGTCGAGAATCCGTCGGAGGAGCTCAGGGAGAACCTCGCCGGCATACGGGAGAACGCGGTGGAGGCGCTGGCCGAGCTGCGCCGGGTGCTCGGGGTGCTGCGCTCGGAGGACGCGGTGGCGGACGGGCTGCGGCACGCCCCGCAGCCCACCCTGGACCGCTTGGACGAACTGGTCGGCAAGGTCCGGAGCGCGGGCGTCACCGTCGCGACGGAGATCACCGGCAGGCGCAGGCCGCTCCCGCCGGGGGTGGAGCTGTCGGCCTTCCGCATCGTGCAGGAGGCCCTCAGCAACGTGCTGCGGCACGCTCCGGGGGCGCGTGCCCGGGTGGATGTCGGTTACCACTCCTCCGCCGTCACGGTCCGGGTCACCAACACCGCCCCGGAGTCACCCGTGAGGCGCGCGGCCGGCGGAGGGCACGGGCTGCTCGGCATGCGCGAGCGCGCAGCCATGCTCGGCGGCGACCTCACCCACGGCCCCGCCCCCGGCGGGGGTTACGAAGTAGTGGCGACGCTCCCCCTGGAGGACCCCTCATGACCATCCGCGTGCTGATCGCCGACGACCAGATGATGGTCCGCCAGGGCTTCACGGTGCTGCTGAACGCCGAGGCCGGGATCGAGGTCGTCGGTCAGGCGGTGGACGGTCTGGACGCGTTGGAGAAGGCGGCCGAACTCGCCCCCGACGTGGTCCTGATGGACATACGGATGCCCCGTCTCGGCGGCATCGACGCCACGCGCCGCATCACCGAGGCGCCCGGCGCGACCGCCCGAGTCCTCGTCCTGACCACCTTCGACCTCGACGAGTACGTGTACGAGGCGCTGCGCTCGGGCGCCTCCGGCTTCCTGCTGAAGGACGCCTCAGCCGCCGAACTCGCCCAGGCGGTGAGGGTGGTGGCGGCCGGTGACGCGCTGCTGGCCCCCAACATCACCAAGCGTCTGATCGCCGAGTTCTCCCGGGTGAGCGCGGGGCCGCGCGCTCCCGGCAGGGAGCGGGTCGGCGAGCTGACAGAACGTGAGACGGAGGTGCTCACGCTCGTCGCGCAGGGCATGTCGAACGCGGAGATCGCGGTGCACCTGGTGGTCGCGGAGCAGACCGTGAAGACCCATGTGAGCCGGATCCTCGTGAAGCTGGGCCTCCGCGACCGGACCCAGGCCGCGGTGTACGCGTACGAGTCGGGGCTGGTGCGCCCGGCCGGCTACTGACGGCCGCTCACAGGGCGCCGTACACCGCGTCGATCAGCGCCATCTTGCGCGGGTCGTCGGCGATGTTCGGGCCCATGCGGTTCATTACGTAGCCGAGCGCGATCCCGGACTCCGGGTCGGCGAGACCGCATGATCCGCCCGCACCGTCGTGTCCGACGGCACGCGGGTTGGGGCCGTACGAGGCGTTCGGGCCGCTCAGCCAGAGGCCGAGACCCAGCTCGGTCTCGTGGGCGAAGCCCGCTCCCAGCACCAGGTCCCGGCAACTGCCCTGGCCCTCGCGGACCCGCTCGGCCGCCTCCTCCGACAGGATCCGGTGGCCGTCGAGGCTGCCCCGGCCGGCGAGGATGCCGTAGAGGGCGGCGACCGCGCGGGCGGTGCCGTGGCCGTTGGCGGCGGGGATCTCTGCGGCACGCCATTCGGGGGTGTTGGCGGCGGCCGTGCCCGTGCCGGGGTTGAGCAGGGAGGCGATGGCCAGCGGCTCCATGGCGGCGAAGAGCGCGGCCTGTTCGCGGGAGACGGCTTTCGGCTGGACCAGCTCGGCGACCCGGCCCGCGTCCTTCTCCGGGAAGCCCACGGTGAAGTCGATGCCGAGCGGTCCGGTGATCTCCTGCCGCAGGAACTCCCCGGGCAGCAGTCCGGTGATCCGGCGGACGACCTCGCCCACGAGGAAACCGTACGAGATCGCGTGGTAGCCGGAGCGGGTGCCGGGCTCCCACCAGGGCTCGGTGGCCGCGAGCCGGGCCGTGGTCAGCTCCCAGTCGTAGAGCTCGGCCAGGGTGTGCGGATCGCGCAGGCCCGCGACCCCCGACCGGTGCGACAGCAGATGGCGTACGCGTACGGAGTCCTTGCCGGCCGCGGCGAATTCGGGCCAGTACCTGGCCACCGGGGCGTCCAGGTCCAGCAGGCCGCGGTCGACGAGGACGTGGGCGCAGAGTGCGGTCGGGCCCTTGGTCGTGGACCAGACGTTGACCACGGTGTCCCGCTCCCACGGGCGGGTCCGGCTCCCGTCGGCCCAGCCGCCCCAGAGGTCCGCCACCGGGTGGCCGTCGAGCAGCACGGTGACCGCGGCGCCCAGCTCGTCGCGCTCGGCGAAGTTCGCCGCGAACGCGTCGCGCACCGCCGCGAACCGGTCGTCACAGTGGCCTTGGATCTGCGGCACGGGTCTCTCTCCTCGGTCGGGGTCTTTCGCTCGGAGCAGGCTGGATCAGGGAGCGGGGTCCGGCGGTGGAGGCACCTCCCACTCCGGTCGGGCTGTGCGGGAACTCCGCAGGACGGAGGAGGAGTCGACGCGGGGCGGTCGGGGACCTCCCCTCCTCGAACGAGGCCGAGAGCTCGGGGAGGACCGACGACGGCGCCGCGATGGTGCGGTGCCGGACCTCGCTCTCCGATCCGGACGGGAGGCCCCAGGTGCCACGCACCATACCGACTGGTCGGACCGGCGGGAAGGTGCTGTACGCGACGTTCGTTCGACCGGGTGATCCGTTCAGTGCGGAAAGGCTTCGAGGCTGAGGCTCCAGCGGCCGGGGAGTCCGGTGATGGTCACGGCGGAGAGCGGGCGGACGTCGATGTTCCAGTACGTCGACGGCGGTGCCTTGATGGCGTACACGAGGACCGCGCGCACGACGGCGGGTTCCGCGACGGCGACGAGGGCGCCTTCGCGGACCGGACGGGTGTCGAGCCAGCCCCCCACCCGGGATATGAAGGTGAGCAGGGATTCGCCGCCGTGCGGGGCGGAGCGGGGGTCCGCGAGCCAGGCGTCGACCCCGGCCGGCTCCCGGGCGGCCACTTCGGGCAGGGTCAGGCCACGCCAGCGACCCATGTCGCAGTCGCGCAGCGCGGGCTGGACGAGAGGCGCGAAGCCGAGGGCGTCGCCCGTGGCGCGGCTGCGCGGGGTGGGCGAGCAGTAGCGGAGCTCGGCGGTGCCGAGCCGCACCAGCGCGTGGGCGGCGAGCTGGACCTCACGCCAGCCGGCGTGGTCGAGCGGCCGGTCGTCGTCGAAACGCTCGGAGAGGAGGGCGGAACCGCGTGCTGCAGTGACCAGGGACACCCGAACACTCATGCGCAGGATCGTGAGGCCAGGCGTCGTGCCGGTCAAGAGGGCCGCCCCGCCCCGTTCGAGAGGGCCGCCCCGCCCCGTCCGCCGCAGGGGCCTCAGCCCGTCTGGAGGGCCATCCACATGTCCGGTTCGTCGAGCGGGGTGAATCCGAGCTTCGCGTACACCCCGTGGGCGTCCTTGGTTGCGAGCAGGAACCTGCGCACGCCCAGCGGTGCCAGCTCGTCCCGGACGGTGGCGACGAGCCGCCTGCCGAGGCCGTGGCCGCGGGCCGCCGGGTCGACGTACACATCGCATATCCACGCGAAGGAAGCGCGGTCGGTGATCACACGGGCGTAGCCGGTCTGCTCACCCGAAGCCCGGTCGTAGGCGCCGAAGTTGAGTGAGCCCGCGATCATCCGCTCCTGGTGTTCCCTGGTGCGCCCCAGGGCCCAGTAGGCGTCCGTCGACAGCCAGTGGTGGACGCGCGCGGTGTCGAGCCGCGCGGGGTCGTCGGAGATCTCGTAGCGCTGTCCGGTTGTCTCTTCGTCGTTCACCCGGGGAGGCTATCGCCAGGCGCCGACAGCTCGTCGACCGCGATGCGCAGTCTGCGCACCCCCTCCGCGATCTCGGCGCCGCCGGAGACGGCCGCGAAGCTCAGCCTGACGTGCCCGGCGGGCGGTTCGGCGCAGTGGTACGGACGGCCGGGCGCGACGGCGACGCCGGCCCGCAGGGCGGCGGCGACCAGGGCAGGCTCGCCGGCTCCCGGGCCCGGGAGCCTGAGCCAGATACTGCCTCCGCCGGACGGCACGTGCGGCAGGGCGAGTTCGGGCAGCCGGGCGCGCACCGCCGCCGTCATCGCGGTGCGACGGCTTCCGAGTTCGGCGGCGACGGTGCGGAGATGACGCTCCCACGCCGGGGAGCCCACGAGTTCGAGCGCGGCCTCCTGGATCGGTCGCGGCACGAAGAAGCTGTCGACGACCTGGATGGCGCGCAGCCGCTCCAGCACGGGTCCGCGGGCGGCCAGCGCGCCGACGCGGAGGCTGGGCGACGTGATCTTGGTGAGTGAGCGCGCGTGCACGACGACACCGTCAGGGTCGTGGGCCGCGAGGGGCTCGGGCAGCGGACCGGCGTCCGCGTGGACGAGGCGGCGGGCGAAGTCGTCCTCGACGACGAAGGCACCCGCCTCCCGGGCGGCCCGCACGATCCGTTCGCGCCGCTCCGGCGCGAGGATCACGCCCGTCGGGTTCTGGAAGAGGGGCTGGCAGACGAAGACCCTCGCCCCGGTGGCGCGGAACGCGGCTTCCAGCAGATCGGGCCGCACCCCGTCGGCGTCCATCGGCACGGGGACCGGTCGCAGACCCGTGGCACGGGCTGCGGCCAGCATTCCCGGGTAGGTCGGGGACTCGACGAGAACGGGGGCTCCCGGCGGGGCGAGCGCCCGCAGAGCGGTGGCCAGGGCGCTCTGTCCTCCCGCCGTGATCAGGACGTCGGACTCCGTGAGCGTGCCGCCGATCTCCCGGGCGAACCAGGCGCGCAGCTCGGCCAGCCCGTCGGTGGGCGGTCTGCCCCACGCCCCCGGCCGGCGGCCGGCCCTGGCCAGGGCGGCGGCCAGGGCCCGCTCGGGCTGGAGGCCGGGGTGGAGGTAGCCGCCGTTGAACTCGATCACCCCGGGCGGCGGTGCGGCGAGGGTGACGAGGACACCCGAGGCGTCGACGGTGCGCGGCACGACCTCGGGTCCGGCGTCCCCGCTGAGTGAGACCTCCTGCCAGGAGGTGTCTCCCGGCGCGGGCACCGGGGCGCGGTTCTCGGCCCGGAAGGCCCCGGAGCCGGGGCGGGTGACGACCAGCCCTTCCGCGGCGAGCTGCGCGACGGCGCGGGAGACGGTCACCGGACTGACCTTGAACCGCTCGACGAGGGCCCGACTGGACGGCAGCTTCCCACCTGGCGAGTAGCGGTCGAGCTCACCCTTGAGGGAATTGACCAGTTCGGACACGCTGCTACGCTCATGCATGAGAGCAGAGAATAGCGCTACCGGCGCGATGACGATAGCAGTGGATGCCGCACCCCTCGTTCGCCGCGGACCCGGGAGCGGAGTCGTGCTCGCCGGGCTCGGCGTCCTCGCCTTCTCGCTGACCTTCCCCTCCACCGTGTGGGGCCTGGAGAGCTTCGGCCCCTGGTCCCTGGTCGCGCTGCGCAGCGTGCTCGCGGCGCTGATCGCAGGGTGCGCGCTACTCGCCGGCCGGGTCCCGGTGCCCGCGCGCCGCCACTGGGCCGGTCTCGCGGTCGTCGCGGGTGGCGTCGTGGTGGGATTCCCCCTGCTGACCTCGCTGGCCCTGCAGACCTCCACGAGCTCGCACGCGGCCGTCGTGGTGGGGCTGCTGCCGCTGACGACCGCGCTCCTCTCGGCCCTGCGCACCGGCTCGCGTCCGCCGCGCGCCTTCTGGGTCGCCGCGCTCGCCGGGGCGGCGGTGGTGATCGCGTTCACGGTCCAGCAGAGCGGCGGGGAGCTCTCCGGCGGCGATCTCTACCTGTTCGGGGCGCTGCTGGTCTGCGCGGCGGGGTACACCGAGGGCGGCCGGCTGGCCCGGGTGATGCCGGGCTGGCAGGTGATCGGCTGGGCCCTCGTGCTCTGCCTGCCGCTCGCGGTGGCGGGCGCGGCCGTGGCGCTGCCCTTCGAGCCGGTGCACCTCACGGCGCGCGGGGTCGTGGGGCTGGTCTGGGTGGCCGCCGGTTCCACCTTCGTGGGGCTGTACGTCTGGTACCGGGGCATGGCGGAGATCGGGGTCCCGCGAGCCAGCCAGCTCCAGCTGGCGCAGCCACTGCTCACTCTGGTCTGGTCGTTCCTCGCACTCGGCGAGGAGGTGTCCACCGCCGCCCCGGTGGCGGCCGTGGCCGTCCTGGTGTGCATCGCCGTCACCCAGCGCGCGGGGAGCCGCGGTGCGCGCCGCAGGGGAGCCGAGTCACCGGTCCGGTCATAGACTTGTCGACATGGACCGCCACCCCGTGAGGAGGTCACTCCCGATGGAGGCACACGTCGGCGACCAGCTGCTGACGCACGGCAGGACCGTGGGACAGCACGACCGGGTCGCAGAGATCATCGAGGTGCTCGGCGACGGGGGCAGTCCCCCGTACCGGCTGCTCTTCGAGGACGGACACGAGTCGATCAGGTCCCCGGGCCCCGACAGCGTCGTACAGCACACCGCCCCGGAGGACCGGAACCGCTAGGGCGCGCGTGCGCCGGGGACACGAGTGGTTCCCGGCGCACGCGTCCGGGTGCCGGACGGGGCTGTCAGGGCCGGCACGCCGACGGCGGCGGGGTGGACGGGACGGACACGGGCCGCACCCTCGGCGCCCGGATCAGTGCGGCGCGCGGGTCCTGACCTGGTAGTGGTCGGCCACCACCCGTGCCATGGCCCCGATGCGGTCGGCCTTCACGTGCTTGGCGGAGAAGTAGACGTGGCCCCCCACCTCGGGGTGTCCCGCGGCGAGGTCGAGGTGCCGGGAGAGCTCCGCCGGGTCCTGCCAGGCGGCCGCCTGGGCCGGGTCACCGGCCTTGTAGAGCGCCTCCCCGACGTAGAGGCCGACACCGGTGCCCCGGACCGTCTTCGCCCACCACGGCAGCAGCTTCGCGTAGTCGGCGGCCGAGAAGCCGATGTTCCAGTAGATCTGGGGGCAGATGTAGTCGATCCAGCCCTCCTTCACCCATTTCCGGGTGTCGGCGTGCAGGTCGTCGTACGTCTGCACACCGGCCGCGGTGTCCGAACCCAGCGGATCGGTCTTCGCGTTGCGCCACACGGCGAAGGGGCTGATCCCGAACCGGACGCCGCTCCTGACCTCCTTGATCCGTTCCGACGTCTCACGCACCAGCCGGTCGGTGTTGTCCCGACGCCAGGCCGCCTTGTCCGCGAAGTCCTCGCCGTACTGTTCGTACGCCGCGTCGTCGTCGAAGACCTGGCCTGCCACGGGGTACGGGTAGAAGTAGTCGTCCCAGTGCACGGCGTCGACGGCGTAGCGGCTCACCGCGTCGAGCATCGCGTCCTGGACGAACTCCCTGACCTCGGGGAGCCCCGGGTTGTAGTAGAGCTTCCCGCCGTAGGGCAGTACCCAGTCCGGGTGCAGCCGGGCGGGGTGGGAGGCGGCGAGACGGGACGGGTCCGTGTGGTTCGCGACCCGGTAGGGGTTGAACCACGCGTGCAGCTCCAGTCCGCGGGCGTGCGCCTCGCGCACCGCCGTCCCCAGCGGGTCCCACCCCGGGTCCTTGCCCTGTACGCCGGTGAGGCACTGGGCCCATGGCTCGAAGGACGAGGGCCACAGGGCGTCGGCGCTCGGCCTGACCTGGAGGACCACGGCGTTCAGCCGCAGTGCCACCGCACGGTCCAGGTGGGCGATCAGCTCCGCCTCCTGGGCCGCGGCGCTCAGCCCCGGTGCCGACGGCCAGTCCAGGTTCGCGACCGTGGCGATCCACACACCGCGCAGCTCGGCGACGCCCGCCCCGCGGCCCCGGCGCCGGGGGGAATCCGGCCGTGGCGCCGCGACGGCATCGCCCGCCGTCATCAGCGCGGCCGCCACGCCGGCCGCGCCCATCACCAATGACCTCCGGCCCATACGACGCATCTGTGCACCTTTCGCTTCTCTGTTTCCGTGTGTCACGTCAGCAGTGCGTGACGCAGATCATGCCCGCCGCCGGACCGCGCGACCCGCGGCTCACCGGAGCGGGATCTCGGAGTAACGTCGTGGGGTCGAGGCGGGCACCGGAATCAAACGGGAACTGCCGCACGAAGATCAGCGAAAGGCACGAGGTGACGGACTCTATGGCCGACATTGCACGCGTCGGAGTGGTCGGCTGTGGCCAGATGGGCGCAGGCATCGCGGAGGTGTGCGCCCGCAGCGGCCTCGATGTCATGGTGGCCGAGACCACCGGCGAGGCCCTGGAGATAGGGCGTACCCGGCTTCACAACTCCCTCTCGAAGGCAGCCGAACGCGGCAAGATCACCGCGGAGGAGCGCGACGAGACCCTCGGCCGCCTCAGCTTCACCACCGATCTCGGCGAGTTCGCCGACCGCGACCTCGTGATCGAGGCCGTCGTGGAGAACGAGCAGGTCAAGACCGAGATCTTCCAGGTACTCGATCAGGTGGTGACCCGCCCGGACGCCATCCTCGCCTCGAACACCTCGTCCATCCCGCTGGTGAAGCTGGCCGTGGCGACCTCCCGCCCGGACCAGGTCATCGGCATCCACTTCTTCAACCCGGCCCCGGTGCAGCGGCTCGTCGAGCTGATCCCCGCGCTGACGACGTCCGACGAGACCATAAAGCGCGCCGAAGCCGTCGTGCAGAACGTGCTCGACAAGCACGCCATCCGCGCCCAGGACCGGTCGGGCTTCGTCGTCAACGCCCTGCTGATCCCGTATCTGCTCTCGGCGATCCGGATGTTTGAGTCGGGCATCGCCAGCCGTGAGGACATCGACAACGGCATGGAGATGGGCTGCGCCCACCCGATGGGGCCCCTCAAGCTCGCCGACCTGATCGGCCTGGACACCGTGGCCTCGGTCGCCGACTCGATGTACGCGGAGTACAAGGAGCCGCTGTACGCCGCTCCCCCGCTGCTCCAGCGGATGGTCGACGCGGGTCGCCTCGGCCGGAAGACGGGGTCGGGCTTCTACCCGTACGGCTGACCGTCCTACCGGCGGGCCCGGCGCTCACGCCGCCGGGCCCGCCGGGGCACGTCAGCCGAGGTCAGGACCGTGTGCGGCCCGAAGAGCCTCGTCCGCCCCTGGCGACCCGACGCCGCGCCGGAGCGCATGGAGCGACGGCGCGGATGCGTGGGTCCGAAGCCCTGGACCTTCAGCACTGTCGCAGCCTTCCGTGCTCGTACTGCGAAAACTCCCTCGGGTGTCCCCGGAGCGGGGCCTCGGGGTGTGAGCATCGCCGGAAACGGCCAGGCGGGACGGAATGCTGGAGCGCAGTGCTGCGGACCTCGATCTTCCGGCCCTTGTCGAGAGCACCCAGGACCTGCACCCGCGTGAGGCCGCTCGGGTCCTGATCGAGCACGTCGTCCGTGCCCACGACGGGCGCCTGCACGACGACGCCACCGTGATGTGTCCGGACTGGTACGGCACCGGCTTCACCCGCCGCGACGCCGGCCACGGCGCAGGCGTCTCCGAAGCATCCCCGACGGTAGGACGGCACACCTCTCTTCCTCCCCTGAGCCCGCAGGCCTCGAAGCTGAAGGTGCCCGGCCGAACTCATCCGCCGGTAACGGAGCATGCGCCGAGCGCGATGACCGACTCGACACGGAGGCAACCGACTCGTCTCCCCTCTGACCAGGCGGCCTGAGCAGGAGGATTTTTCGGCTGCCGTGCCACTCACAGCCGGTTCCGCTCCTTGAACGACAGGGCCCCAGCACCGTCCTGCCCGGAGCGGCACCGCAGGAGAGCAGGCCGATGGCCGACGAATACAATCGGCCTCATGTCGAAGCATGACGCGCTGCTTGTTGACGTTGCCGCCCTGGTGGAGTCCGGGCGCAGCAATCAGATGCCTCTGACCGTGGTCGCCGGTGGTGCCGTTATCACGGGCCGGCTGGCTCCCGAAGCCGTCTGGAGGCAGCGGGTGTCGGAGGTCCTTGCGGACTCGGCCCGCCTGAGCGACTTTTCCTCCATGTTCACCACCGCTGCACCCGAGGGAGGGCCGCCTACGCATCTGCACTTCCACGTGGCTCGGATTCTGCAGGGCACGGTGGGGATCCCGGAGACAGGTGGGATGTACCGGGTCGCGATCGAGGACGTCAGTGCCTGGACGATGGGCGACTTCAGCTACTCCGACCACTGACCCTCTGCCGCGCCGGGACACCTCGATACGCGGTGAAAGCCCGGCCGGAATACGTCGGCCGGACCCTCACCACTGCCTACCGGCGGTTCGCGCCTGTCCGTCGGTCAGCCAGCCACAGGGGCGCCGAGCGTCGCGGAAGCCTGCTGCCACGAATTGAGAACCCGAGTGGGTGCGGGGGCCGGGGCCAGGTCGCGGCAGGTGAAGCCGAGCTGGGTCATGGCCCGCAGGACTTCTCCTGCGCTGAAGTCCCGGCGGTCCTGGCGCGTGATGACCTGTCCGACCTGTTTGACGGGGTAGGTGCGTCGGCCGATGATCACGGACTCGCCGGATGCCTGCTCGGGCTTGATGCCCTTCATCGATTCCAGGACGCCGCTCCTGGACAGGTCGAACGGGAAGCGGGCGATGACACAGCGCATGATGCCTCACAGGGAGAGAGCGAAGAGGAAGTGGTTCTGCCGCGGATGGGACGGCTCAGCGGGCGAGGGCGAGGACGCCCAGGGCACTGCCGTGTTCGTCGACCACAGGCAGGGCATCGACATCGCTGTGGCGCATCATGTGCCCGGCTTCGGCCATGGTGGTCACCGGTGAGGTGAACGGCCCTCGGTCGCCGAGGATGTCCCGCAGCTGGACCCTGTCCGAGTACGCGGAGCCGTCACGAACTGCTGCGAGCTGAGACCGGGTGACCAGTCCGGTACACAGGCCGCTGTCGTCGCAGACGAGCAGATGCCCGGTACGGGCACTGGCCATGACGGACAGGGCCACCTCGACGGTCATGTCGTTACAGACCTGCGGCGCGGCGGTCTCCATCACGTCGGCAACCGTCCTGCCCGCGGGCGTGGTGTCCGTCGAGCCCGGCTGCATCTGGATCAGCGTCAAAAGGTGCCTCCTGCACAGGTGGGTCAGCTTCTGGATCATGAAGTTCTCAGGCAGCCGCATCGAAGGAGGACTGATGCGCGGTCACGCGCCGGGCTGCGGAGGCGGGGCTTCGCCGGCCGCGTGAGGACGCGCTGCGTCGACGCTGCTCGACCACCGGCGCGGTGATCGTCACAGGAATACCGGAGGGGGCCTGGGCGCCGGTGATGCGGCCGAGTGCCTCTTCGCCGGAGCGGACCTGGGTGGTCTGGGGCACGATTCCTGCGGCGGCCATGAGGCGGGTCATGTCGCGGCGCTGGTTGGGGGTGACGAGGGTGACGACGCTGCCGGACTCCCCGGCCCGTGCGGTGCGGCCGCCGCGGTGGAGATAGTCCTTGTGGTCGGTCGGCGGGTCGACGTTGACGACGAGGTCGAGGTTGTCGACGTGGATGCCGCGGGCGGCGACGTTCGTGGCCACGAGCACGGTGACGTGCCCGGTCTTGAACTGGGTGAGGGTCCGGGTGCGCTGCGACTGCGCCTTCCCGCCGTGCAGGGCGGCGGCCCTCACACCGCTGGCCAGCAGGTGGTCGGTGAGCTTGTCCACGGCCCGCTTGGTGTCCAGGAACATGATCACCCGGCCGTCGCGGGCTGCGATCTCGGTGGTCGTGCGGTGCTTGTCGGTGCCGTGGACGTGGAGCACGTGGTGCTCCATCGTGGTGACCGCACCGGCGGAGGGGTCGACGGAGTGGACGACCGGGTCGGTGAGGTAGCGGCGGACCAAGCGGTCGACGTTACGGTCCAGGGTGGCGGAGAACAGCATCCGCTGGCCCTCGGGGCGGACCTGGTCCAGCAGCGCTGTGACCTGGGGCATGAAGCCCATGTCAGCCATCTGGTCGGCCTCGTCCAGCACGGTGATCGCCACTTGGTCGAGTCGGCAGTCACCCCGGTCGATGAGGTCCTTGAGCCGGCCCGGTGTCGCAACGACGACCTCGGCACCACCGCGCAGCGCGTTGGCCTGCCGGCCGATCGACATGCCGCCTACGACGGTGGCCATGCGCAGCCTCACCGAGCGGGCGTACGGGGCCAGGGCGTCGGTCACCTGCTGGGCCAGCTCACGCGTCGGCACGAGGACCAGGGCCAGCGGCTGGCGGGGCTCGGCACGCTGACCGGCGGTGCGGGCCAGCAGAGCCAGGCCGAAGGCGAGGGTCTTGCCGGAGCCGGTGCGCCCACGTCCCAGGGCGTCGCGGCCCGCGAGGGTGTTGGGCAGGGTCGCCCCCTGAATCGGGAACGGGACGCTCACCCCCTGCGCGGTCAGCGCCCCCAGCAGCTGCCCCGGCATGTCGAGGTCGGCGAACGCCTCGACGACAGGCAGCGCGGGAGTGACCGTGACCGGCAGAGCGAACTCGCCCTGAACCGCGGCGGGCCGCCGCCCATTGCCAGCCGAGCGGCCCGAACCACCGGAACGGGCCGGGGCAGCGGAACGGGTCGAGGCGGTCGAGTTGAAGCGGCTGCCGCCCCGGCCGGAGTCGGCGGCACGGCTGCGGGAAGAGCGATTGTTCGTACGGGTGGGGTTCATTCAGAACCTTCCTTGATACGGCACGTATCAAGGAATTCTCGCAGCGGAGGAACAGCGCGGGGAATCACAAGAACGGGCCGAGCGGAATGAGAAATCAAATGAGGCCTGCGATTGGTCCCGGAGCGGGATGCAGACCATGGAATGAGTGACACCATGTGGGCGACGTATCCAGTTCCACCGATAGGTGGGACCCGGAAGGAGTGAGCAGCGAGAAGGCTCTGCGGGCAGAGGTTTTCACCGCAGGTGGTACCACTCCCGGAGAATGCCCGGAGCTGGGCCTGCGTCAGGCGGGGACAATGTTCTCGGCCGTCGGGCCCTTCTGGCCCGGTGCGATGTCGAAGGTGACTCTCTGACCTTCGAGCAGCTCGCGGAAACCCTGGGCGGCGATGTTCGAGAAGTGGGCGAACACGTCAGCGCCGCCACCGTCCTGCTCGATGAAGCCGAAACCCTTGGCTGCGTTGAACCACTTCACAGTGCCTGATGCCATGTCATATCTCCTTTGGGGGCAGGTACGTCGGAATCCGTAATGTACGGATGCCGCGTCGCCGCGATGATGCCCCGCCCGGAGAAGAACCGGAAATACAATTAAGCTTCCACTGGCCGAAATTACTCACACAGAAGCTTGAAGTTTTGGGAACCACAACTGCAACCGAGATCGACAGTAGCATGCCGTAACGGTCCGTGTGCGGCGAACAATTCCACTCCCTTCGCTGCGGTAAAAACACTCCCGGCGCGGCGCATTGAACCCTCACGCCGTGGCCATAGATATCGGCCCGCCCCGAGCACAGCGTTGCAGGAGGATGCGTACCTTCACAGCGCGGGGATGCCGACCGCTCGGATGCAGGGTCGGCCCACCAGCGCGTCGCCCGTCAGAACGAAGGGTCAGGGAAGGCGCACCTGTTGCCCAACAGCCCAGAAGCGCGGACGATGTTCGCGGGCTGCGGCTGTGCGGCCCGGGATGCCGTCACACATCATGGCCTGACCGGCCTGGAGCTCACGGTAGCCCGAAGGGCACATGACAAGCTGGGCGGTACGCGTCCGGGAAGCTGCCCCTGGCTTTGCAGCCGAAGCCCTCACCCTGTTGAAGCCGCCCCGCGGACGCCACCCCGACCAGCTGATGAATGTCTTGCGCGAAGAAGCAGCGGCACGACAGAGCACCCACGCCGAAGACGAGAGCGTCCTTTCGAGCGTGACAACCACAGAGGGACCAGCCCTTTGGCACACTTCGGGCAGGCGGGTTCGGCACCTGCCGGATTCCCACCGGACGCGCGGGGCTTCAGGCCGAGGCAGGCGTGCTGGGGGGCTTGGTGTCTCGGTGGTGTTCGGCGTTGATGCGCTGGGCTTCCTCGAGTTGGTCCTCAAGGATGACGATGCGGCAGGCGGCCTCGATCGGGGTACCGCCGTCGACGAGTTCGCGGGCGCGGGCGGCGATGCGGAGCTGGTAGCGGGAGTAGCGGCGATGCCCGCCCGCGGAGCGCAGGGGGGTGATGAGGCGGGCTTCGCCGATGGCACGGAGGAACCCTTGTGTGGTGTTGAGCATCTCGGCTGCCCGGCCCATGGTGTAGGCGGGGTAGTCGTCGTCGTCGAGCCGGCCGAACGAGTCGTCTGCTGTCATCTGTACCTTCCTGTGGAACACGCGTCGGAGGGGCCCTGGTGCCATTGGCACCAGGGCCCCGAAGGAACTGCTACACCATCAGCCGGCCTTGATCGGCTACGCCGGCTCTGTGTTTCCGCGTACCTGCCGGGAAGAGGTCCGGAGGTTGCGGGGATCGCGGTTGCTTGACCGGAGACCACCTCACTCACGATGTCCTGCGGTACCCGGGCCCAACACTTCCGCCCGGGCGATCCTGATGGCGCTCAACTCCTCCGTTCTTTCCCTCTGGACACACTGCTTCCGTACTCCTGGTGGCCTCTCACAGCGCCACTTCGGCAGCCAGCCCCGTCGCCCGTCCTGCATCTGCTCCGGCTTGGAACCCCACTGCCGAACTTCCCGGTACGTGCGCCGCAGCCTCACGCCATTTACCGAGGTACTGCGGACTGCGCTCATGTCCTGCGGTCCTGCTCACGGCGGCCCCTGAAAACTGCGGGCCACCCGGTCCGGTCGCCAGCCCCGTCGCCATCCTGCGAGAACCCCGGCTTCGGAACTCCACCACCGCACCGACCTGCGCACTGCAACTGCTGACTACTGCTGCCTGGCAGTTCATCTCTGCCAGGCCCCTCTGTCCTTCGTGGATACGAGAGAAACCATAACCAGCCCGCACCTCAATGTCTACCTCAGCCAACACAGATTTTCAGACGCCAGGCAGGAAGACTGTCTGCCTGGGCCTTGGCCGGAACGCCGGGGGCATCCCAGCCGAGACCCTTGCACCCGGCCAGGGCCGCTACCCGCGGCCGCCCTCGCCGCTGCGCCGCCGATCGGATGGAAACGCGCCGCAGCCGGGGCACACCCGGTCGGGGTGCGGCCGCCAGGGCACAAGCCCCGGTGAGACAGGCATCCAGCACGAACGACGGAGATCAGGGTGGGCTGATGGACGCTATGAGCCTCGACGTCTCGCCTGGGAACCGCCATCAAGATCCAGACGGGTTTCTGTCTCTGCGGAGTCTGCCGCTCCCGGCAGGGTTCATTCGGCTCAGCTGACGGTGACGAGGCGCTGTACAGGCAGGCTGCGTGAGGACCGGCCGGCGTGGACGGTGTAGGAGCCGGGGGTGAGTTTCCAGGCGCCGGCAGTCCACACCGACAGGTCGCGGGCAGAAACGCTGAAGGTGATCCGGGTGCTCGCCCCGGGGGCGAGCGTGACCTTGCGGAAGCCGATCAGTCGCCGTGGCTCGGCCTGGGCGCCGGCAGGCAGGGCCGCATAGAGCTGTACGACTTCGGTACCTTCGCGGGATCCGGAGTTGGTGAGGGTGACGGCTGCTGTCAGCGTCTTGGTCGCTGTGTTGTAGGACGTTTCGAGGGAGCCAAGGTTGAAGGTGGTGTAGGACAGGCCGTGTCCGAAGGGGAACAGCGGGCTCTGGTTCTTCGCGTCGTAGTAGCGGTAGCCGACCAGGTGACCCTCGCTGTGGGAGACCGTGGGGCCATTGCCCGGGTAGGCGGCCTGTGTGGCCCCGGGTCCCTGGGACGCTGTGACGGGGAAGGTGACCGGAAGACGGCCTGAAGGGTCTGCGTCTCCGAAGAGGACGGCTGCCAGTGCGGTGCCCGTGGCGCGTCCGGCGTACCAGAGCTGGACGACCGCTTCGACATCGTTGATCCATGGCATGGCGACGGGGCCGTCGGTGTTCAGGACGACGATGGTGCGGGAGTTGGCTGCTGCGATGCCGGCGATGAGTTCGTCCTGGTCGCCCGGCAGGTCGAGGGAGCCGTGGTCCATGTCCTCGCCCGCGACCCGGTTGACGATGACGACGGCGGCGTCGCTGGTCCGTGCCGCGGCGACCGCGTCGGGTATGAGGGACCTCGGCTGCCAGCCGAGGGTGAGGCCGCAGGTACCGGTGTCGGCGGTGCTGTTGCTGTACTCGACGCTGATGCTCACCGCCTTCCCTGCCGTGAGGTCGATGGTGCCCTGGAGCGGATAGTCGTACGGCCCGAGGAAGAACCGGCGGCTGTGACGGGTGCCGGAGATGACCGTCTTGCCGTTGATGACGAGCTTGGTGGTGCCTGAGGGCAGCAGCGAGAAACGGTGCGGGCCCGTGGTGGCCGGCGTGAGGGTGCCGCTCCAGCGGGCCGACCACACGGCGGGCAGACCGGCCACGGGCGCACTCGTGAAGTCGATACCGGCGCTGACCTTTGTGGCGACGGGAGTACCGGACGGTTGGGCCGCGGCGTAGAAGCTGCCGGTCAGCCCCGCCGCGCCGGAGGCTGTGCGCAGTACCGTCGCCGGGACGGCGGTGAGGGGGATGTCCCCGACGGTTCCCTGGCGGTAGGTGACGGTGACCCCGGTACCGGCCCGGTCCTTGATGGCCTCCAGCGGGGTGGTCCAGGTGCCGGGGTCGACGTAGGTGGAGCCGGAGACTCCTGTCAGGGCTGTGTTCTCGGCCGGGCCGATCACCGCGAGCGACTTGATGGTGGAGGTCAGTGGGAGGGCTTGGCTGCGGTTGGTGAGCAAGACCGTGGAGTTGACGGCGAGTTCTTGGGCGAGGTCCTTGTGTGCCTGCGTACTGACGTTCGCGGCAGGCGCCGGTACGGGGTGGTCGAACAGGCCGTTGGCATACATGGTGTTGAGGATGCGCAGAGCGGCGTCGTCCAGGCGGGCCGCGGGGACGCTGCCGTCGGTGAGGCCGCCGACAGGTATCTTCACGCCCCCGGGGCCAAGTCCGCCGAGGTCCATGCCTGCCTTCACGGCTCCCACGGGGTCGTCGCCGGCCCAGAAGTCGGGGACGGTGTAACCCTCCAGACCGATGGTCTTCTTGAGGTCGTTGAACAGCGCGGGGCTCTGAGTGGCGAACGTCCCGTTGATCTTGGGGTAGGCCATCATCACCGAGGTGACGGGTACGGCGTCGATGATGCGTTCGAAGGCGGCGTGGTAGATCTCGTGCAGTGCCCGGTCGGAGATCTGCGCGTCGACGAAGAAGCGGTTGACTTCCTGGGTGTAGGCGCTGAAGTGCTTGACGGTGGCGACGACATGCTGTTCCTGGATGCGCCGGGTGAGCGCAGCGCCGAGGATGCCGGACAGTAGCGGGTCCTCCCCCATGCTCTCGGCCTGCCGGCCGAAGTGCCAAGTGCGGGCGGTGTCCACGGTGGGGCCGAGAAGGTTGTTGTAACCCTTGGACCGTCCTTCGGCGCCCAGCGCATGGCCGAGCCGGCCAACGAGGCCGGCATCGAATGTAGCGGCTTGCGCGAGGGGGACGGGGAAGGCCGTGACGCCGGTTTCCCCGCGCAGGCCGGCTGAGGCGTCCACCATGGTCAGGGCAGGTATGCCGAGGGAGCTCAGGGCTGCGAAGTCGCAGCGGACGAGGGCCTCTTTCTGTGCGGCGGTCATCCTGGCCAGGAGGGCGACGGCCCTGCTGTCGGGGGCGCCACCCGCGGTACGACGGAGCGCTGCGGCGGCTGGTGCGATGCCGGAGGCCAGAGCGGTGAGGACGGCGGCTGAGAGAAACGTACGACGATTCATGGCGGCTCTTCCATGAGGAATCGGGGCAGGACGAAACAGCGCCTTGGTCGGCGCGGGCGGCGGGACGCCGCAGCTTGCGGGGATGAGGGGTTGCTCACCGGCGCGCGTGCCGCCTGGGCACGGCACCTGCGGCCTATCCCTCCTGGTAGGCCTCATCGAGGGCGGCAAGGACGCCATCGACATCGGTGCGCCCGGAGAACAGCTTCTGGATCTGGACGAAGTGCTCCTGCTGGACCTGGGGGTCGGGCCACAGTTGATCCATGAAGGGCACGGTGGTGCCGGCCTTCTGGTGTGCGACCAGTTCCTCGAGAACGGGGTCGGGCGTGAAGCGGTCGTTGGGGATGGCGGGCAGGGTGCCGCTGTCCTGGTTGTAGAGGTTCTGGCCGGTGTCGGACCCGAGGAACTCGGCGAACGTCATGGCCAGCTCCTTGTTGTCACTGTCGGAGTTGACTCCATAAGCGGCTGACACGGCGCCGGGCATGTGGGTCTGTGCCGCGTTGTTGCTCGCGGGCAGGGCGAACATGGCCAGTTGCAGTTCCGGAGCCGTCGCGGTGATGGCCGAGGTGCTGCCGGCGACTTGTACGACGCCCACCGCCCTGCCCTCGGCAACGTCCTGGATGGACGTCTCGTAGCTCGTCCCCAAGGGATCGCTGCTGAAGCAGTCCCGCTCATCGAGCTCGACGTACTTCTCCAACGCCTTTCTCCAGCCGGAGCCGGCGAAGGTGGCCCTGCCGTTACCCATCTCCGTCGCGAACTCGGGATGGCCTGCGTAGACGGTGGTGGCGGCCAACGCGTAATCGGCGAGCTGGGTCACCCACGGTGTCCCGATGCCGAGCGCGAACAGCACCTTGCCGCCGGCCTTCGCTTTGTCGCACAGCTGCAGCAACTCGTCCCACGTCTCCGGGGCGGTGCCGCCGATGTCACGCATGGCCTTCTTGCTGTAGATCGCACCGATACCGCTGTAGTTGGCCGGCACGGCGTAGGTGGCGTCGCCGACCCGGGTCACCCACTTGGTGTCCTCCGGGACTCTGCGCGCGAATTCCAGACCGGACAGATCGGCAAGCCGGCCTGCGGACTCCAGCGTCCGCAAAGCGGCAGGATTGCCGTAGCCGGGCCAGACAGTGAAGACGTCAGGCGCCGCACCTGAGGACAGCTGGGCGGGGAGGGTGCTCTGGAGCTGGTCGGTGTCGGCGTAGGTCACCGCGATCTTCACCCGCGGATTCTCCCGCTCGAAGGCCTCCACGACAGTCTTCATGGCTGAGCGGTCGGTGATATTGGCGGTGATCTTCAGAGTGCCGTCGTCGGTGGCTGCCGAGCCGGACCCACCGCAAGCGCTCAGGCTCATGGCGAGGCTCGTGACCATGACGGTGGCACGGACGCGGCGGGAGGTTCTCATGACAGGCTCCGTGCAGGAGAAGGTGATGTGCGGTGCCGGAGTGCAGTTGGGACCAGCGGCTCTTCCGGACGAATCGGCAGCCGCTCGACGGGCCGCCGTGGGAGGGCGGGGCCGACCGAGCAGTCAGGTACACGGTCGGCCCCAGCTCGAGGGGGATCTCATACGAACATCTCTTGCGGGCGAAACGCCTTTTCCAGCTCTTTCGAGACAACCGCCGCCGCGTCCCACGGCGAGCGATTTCGGTGTCCGGCGACAACCGCTCGTGAAGCGTTTTAGCCAACAAAGGGGAAACTATGGCCTCTCGCAGCGTCAGGTCAACCCTCGGGAAGCACGCACCTCAAGGAAATCTCACAATCATCAAGGCGGCCCCTTTCATCGAGCAAAGCGATCTGAAATTTCAATTGAAACGCATTACGAAACCGCTCTTTATCAGCGCAACGGATGGAGGCCATCCACAAGACGAATGCCGGAGATCTCGACGAACCTTGGAATAACGAAGCCCGGCGCATGCAGGCATGCGCCGGGCTTGCTACAGCTGATGTGTGAGGGTTTGTTCAGGCAACCTTCATGGCGAGTTTCGCCGTATCGAGGACATGTTCGCCTGGTCCCAGGGCGACCGGCGTGCAGCCGGGCAGTTCTGCGGTTGCTTCACAGCCCTCCGGTACGACGACGTGGGCCGTCAGCCCGGTGGCGGTCTGCTCCCACGAGATGGACACCGTTCCGTAGGGGGTCTCGTGCCGGGTGCGGGCCGACGTGATGCCGCCGCCGGGGCGCGGTCGGAAGGTGATCTTCCGGTATCCGGGGGCCGCGGCGGTGATGCCGCCGACCACACGGTGGAGCCAGTCGGCGACGGCTCCGAGGGCGTAGTGGTTGAACGACGTCATGCCCCCGGGGTTGAGGGAGCCGTCCGGCCGGAGGCTGTCCCAGCGTTCCCAGACCGTTGTGGCGCCCATGGCCACGGTGTACAGCCAGGATGGGCATTCGGTCTGCAGGAGCAGACGGTAGGCGATGTCGAGGTGCCCGGTGTCGGTGAGCGCGTCGCAGATCAGCGGGGTGCCGACGAAGCCGGTGGCGATGCGGGCGTCGTCCTCGACGACCAGCTCGGCCAGGCGGTCTCCGGCCGGCTGCCTCTGCGGCGGGGTCAGCAGGCCGAAGGCGAGTGCGACGGCGTAGGCGGTGGGGCTGTCGCTCGTCATGCGGCCCGAGGGAAGGACGTACCGGTGGCGGAAGGCTTCAGCCACCTCGTCGGCGAGTGCGCTGTATCGCTCGGCATCCGCGTCATTCCCCAGCGCGGCTGCCGTCAGGGCGAGGTGGCGGGCGGACTGGGCGAAGTAGGCGGTGGCGACGAGGTAGCGGTCGGTCCGGCCGGCGGCCGGGTCGTCGGGTGGTGCGGCCGGGTCGAGCCAGTCCCCCAGCTGGAAGCCGGTGTCCCACAGCCGGGTCGGCCCGGCGAGACCTTCGACGAGGTCGACCCACTTCTTGGCCATGGGGTAATGACGGCGTAGCAGGTCGAGGTCTCCGAAGCGCTGGTGGAGCGTCCAGGGGGTGAGCGTGGCGACGTCGCCCCAGGCGGCCCCCGGGTGGATCGGCGTCCACATGGGCTCGCCCGGGATGACGGGTACGTACCAGGGGATCGTGCCGTCGGGCAGCTGCTCGAGACCGACGTCGGTGAGCCAGGAGTCGAGCATGCCCACACAGTCGTAGAGGAAGCCGGCGGTGGGTGTGAAGACCTGGATGTCACCGGTCCAGCCGAGGCGCTCGTCGCGCTGGGGGCAGTCGGTGGGGATGTCGACGAAGTTGCCGCGCATGCTCCATACGACGTTCTCGTGCAGGCGGTTGACCAGCGGGTCGCTGCACTCGAACCAGCCGGTTCGCCGCATGTCCGTGTGGTGGACCCGGGCGGTCACCATGTCGGCGGTCAGGTCCGCCGTCCAGCCGCTGACTTCGGCGTAGCGGAAGCCGTGGAGGGTGAAGCGTGGTTCCCAGGTGAGCGGGGACAGGCCGGAGAGGATCAGGGTGTCGGTGGCGTAGGCCTCGCGCAGCGGCCGGGTGGCGAGTTCGCCCTCCTCCAGGACCTCGGCGTGCCGGAGGGTGACGGCGGTGCCTGCCGGGCCGTCGAGGGTGACGCGGAGGCGGCCGACGAGGTTCTGGCCGAAGTCGATCAGATGGCGGTCGTCGCCGGTGCGGGTCACCTCGACCGGTGCGATCTCCTCGGTGCAGCGCACCGGTGGGCCTGTAGGAGCGACGAGGGTGCCGAGGTCACGGCTGTTGGTGCGTACCGGCGTCCATTCCCCCGCGCCCGGGCCGGTGGGGGTGGCCCAGCCGGGGTCGTGCAGCCGGGCGTCGAACGTCTCGCCCTCGTACAGGCCACTGGTCAGGATCGGTCCGGGGGCGGCGCTCCAGGTGCCGTCCGTGGCCACCGAGACCATGGTGCCGTCCTCGTAGGTCACCTCGAGCTGGGCGATGAGGGACTGGTCGGTGCCGTAGATGTTGCGGGTGCCGCCGTCGAAGCCGTACTTGCCGCGGTACCAGCCGTCGCCGAGCCAGGCGCCGATGGTGTTGGCGCCTTCGGTGAGGTGGCCGGTGACGTCGTGGGTGCGGTAGCGCAGACGGTGTGGGTAGACCGTCCAGCCAGGAGCGAGGGTCTCGTCCCCGACCCGGCGCCCGTTGATCTCAGCCTCGTACAGGCCGTGCGCCGTGATGTAGAGGCGGGCGCGCGTGACGGGCCCGTCGAGACAGAAGTCCTTGCGGACACGCGCCGGGCGACGGTCGGCTTCCGGGTCCTCGTCCCAGGCTGCACCGACCGGGACCGCGTGCCAGTCGGCCGCGTCGAGCAGGCCCGCCTCGGCCACACTCGGCCCACTCCAGTCCGAGGGGGCATCGGCGTCCGTCGTCCAGACGCGGACACGGACGGTTACGCGTTCGCGGGAGGTCAGCGGTGCGCCGGGCCAGGCAACGAGCACCTGGTCCCGGCCGGCGACGCGGCCGGTGCGGTCGGCCCGTCCGGCGCGGGTGAGTTCGAGCTCGTACGCCTCCTGGGAACCGCCGCCTTTCGGCAGCGTCCACGTCAGGCGCGGGGTGGGGGCCCCGATGCCGAGGCCGTCCGGGAGATGTTCGAAGGACACCGGTGAGGGCTGAGGGGGGAACAAGGAAAGCCTTTCGTCACGTGCACGGGAGCAGGGCGAGCGGGGTTTCGGGCGTGGCTCAGCCCTTGACCGCTCCCGCGGTGAGGCCCTTCATGACCTTCTGGTTGAGGAAGAGATAGATCAGGAGGGTGCCGAACACGTTGATGCAGATGGCCGCGAACAGAGGGCCGTACTGGGTGGCACCGAAGTCACCGGTGAAGTTGAGCAGGCCGACCTGGATGGTGCGCAGGTCCTGGTTGTTGGTGAAGGTCAGCGCGATGAGCAGGTCGTTCCAGATGAAGAAGAACTGCACCAGGCCGACCGTGAGCAGGGCGTTGCGGACCAGGGGCACGCTGATGGTCCAGAAGGCGCGCAGGATGCCGGCGCCGTCGATGGTGGCGGCCTCGAAGAGTTCGCGGGGGACGGTGCGGTAGTACGTGGCCATCATGAAGACGGTCAGCGGCAGGCCGGTGCCGGTGTAGGTGAGGACCAGCGGCCAGAGGGTGCCGGACAGACCGGCCTGGAAGTACACGGTGAACAGCGGCAGGAGGATCATCTGCGGGGGCACCATCATGCCTGCCAGGAAGACGAGAAGGGTGAGGCTGCGGCCCTTCCACACCATGATCTGCAGGGCGAATCCCGCGGCCGTGCCCAGGAGCAGCATGAGCGCCAGGGCGGGCAGGACGGCGAGCAGGCTGTTCTGGACGTAGAGACCCAGGTGGCCGGTGGTCCAGGCCTCGGAGTAGTTTCCCCATTCCCAGGTCGTGGGCAGGCTCCAGGTGGAGTTGTTCAGGTAGTCGTCGTTGGACTTCAGGGAGGTCAGGAACATCCAGATCAGCGGGTAGATCTCGACGACCAGCAGCAGGGTGACGACGATCTTCACCCACAGTCGGCGCGGTGCCCTGGGCCTGCGGCTCGGTCCGGCGTTTCCGGACGGCCCTCGGCTCCAGCGGTTTGCGGAGGTCTTCACAGGTATGTCGACGGCCATGTGTTCAGCCCTCCGTGAGGTCGCGCTGCGAGACGCGGTAGACGACCAGGCTCACCAGCAGGCACACCACGGTCAGCAGCAGAGCGATGGTGCTGCCGTATCCGTAGTCGCTGTAGGTGAACGACGTCTGGAACATGTACAAGGTCAAGGGCGTGGTGCCGTTACCAGGGCCGCCGTTGGTCAGGGCGACGACGGAGTCGAACACCTTCAGGGTTCCGTTGATGCTGAAGATGAGTGACGACATCAGCACCGGCAGGGACAGCGGCAGCACGATGTGGCGGATCAGCCGCAGTCCCGAGGCGCCGTCCAGACGGGCCGATTCGAGGACCTCGTCGGGGATGTCCACCAGGCCGGCGAAGAGCAGGACGGCGTAGAAGCCCATGGAGCGCCAGATGTCCATGACGATCAGGACCCAGAATGCGCTTCCCGCGCTGCCGAAGAAATCGATTGATTCGATTCCGACCGCGTTGAGCAGTGAATTGACCGGGCCTGTCTGCGGGGCGACCTGGAAGAACTTCTGGAAGAGAAGACCCACCGCGACCGTGGGCAGCACGACGGGGAAGAAGGCCAGGGTACGGATGAGCGCGGAGGACTTCTTGAGGAAGAACACGTAGAGCAGTGCCAGCAGATAGCCGGCGATGACCTGTCCCACCGTGACGATGGCGGCGTATTTGAGAGTGAACCAGAGGGCGTCATGGACGGCCGGGTCATCGAACAGGCGGGAGAAGTTGGCGACCCCGTTTCCGGTGAAGCCGTCGATGGTGTTGCCCTTGGTGAAGGAATACCCGAGCGACCACACGATCGGGACCAGCATGATCAATGAATAGACCAGAAGGGCGGGACCGAGGAGGATTGCGATGGCCCTGCGGTCACCGAGTACGCGGTGCATGGATGGTGTCCACTTCGTTTCCGTTGAAGAAACCTGTCGGAACGGAACCGGGGGCGGCACACGCGTATGGCGCGAGGAGGCCGATGGGCCGCCCCCGGTCGGTCACTGGGCGGCCAGCGCGTCCTGGACGGTCTGCATGAACTGCTCGGGCTTCATGCTCCCGGCCACCAGGCCGGCGGCGTTGGTCTGGCTCACGGTGGTGGCCTTGGTGCTGAACAGGGCCTCGAACCACAGGACGTTCTGCTTGGACGTGCTGATGGTGTCGCGGACCTGAGTGGTGACCTCGTTGGCGTCCTTCACCTCGGTGTTCACCTTGAAGCCGGAGATGGAGCCGTGGTCCTTGAGCGCGGTGCTGCCGTAGTTCTCGGCGATGCAGGACGCCCATGCGCCGGTCTTCTTGTCGAAGGACTTCGCGCCGAGGGTGATACCGAGGCCGACGTTGGAGGGGTACTGGTCGATCGAACCCTTGCCACCGGCGACAGCGGGGAAGGGCATGAAGCCGACGTTCTGCGCGCCGACCTTGTTCTGCTTCGCGTCGGAGACGTTGGCCAGCGCCCAACTGCCCATGTAGAACATCGCTGCCTTGCCGTTGAGGAACTGGTTCATCGCGGTGTCGTAGTCGATCGAACCGACGCCCTTGCCGAAGTACCCCTTCTCGCCCAGGGCTGCGACCTCTTCTGCGGCCTTCACATACTCCGGGTCGGTGAGCTTCGCCTTGCCGTCGGCCACCTTCTGGAGAGCGTCGGGGCCCAGGCTGCGGTAGAGGTAGGTGCTCACCAGGCGGGTGATCGGCCACCCTTGCTGACCGGAGGCGGAGAAGGGCTGGATGTCCTCGGCCGCCAGCTTCGCCGCGCCGGCCACCAGCTCGTCCCAGGTGCCCGGCACGGCTATGCCGTTCTCCTGGAAGAGCTTCTTGTTGTAGAAGATGCCTTCGATGTTGTACTCGTACGGCAGCACCTCGACCTTGCCGCCGTACAACGCCTTGATCGTGGAGACGGCGGCAGGCTCCAACTGGTCCAGGACACCCAGCGACTTGAGCTCCTTCTCCAGGTCGGCGACCTTGCCCGACTTCGCCAACTGCTGCGTCAACGCCGGAGCGTTGCCCGCGGCGAACTGCACCGGCAGGGCGTCCTGGCCGGCCAGCAGCTGCAGCTTCTGGTCCAAGCTCGCCTGCGGGACGGTCTCCACCTTCAGCGGCAACGCGTCGTTCGCCGACTTGCACGCACCCTCGGACATGGTGGTCAGGGCGGTCTTGACGGTGGTGTTCTCGGTGACGCTCAGGTAGCTGAACTCCTTGGGCGCGGCGGAGGATCCGGCGCCGCCACCGCCACAGGCGGTGGTGAGCAGTGCCAGTGAGGCGGTGCCGGCCGTGAACAGGCTCAGACGCGCACGACGGACGCGGGGCATGCGAAGGGACACGGAAGACTCCCGGAGGTCTTTGAGAGAGGGGCGAGGAACGGTGAGCGGCGCTGAGGAAGGTAAACGGGTCCGACCGCGCAGAAGGCTGCGTGTAACGTTCTCCACCACGAAGTGAGCAACACCCTGCACCGCACCGATTGATCCGTCAAGACACGGAGCTGTAACACCGGGGCACGGAACAGTGGCCTTGCCGTCATCCAGGCGCCATTATGTAGACCGTTACACCGACGCCTACGAGATCCGGAGTGCTGACGATGGGCGGGTCCGCCGCACCGAAGCAGAACAAGCGTGTGACCATCACCGATGTCGCGCGGCACGCGGGCGTGTCCGTCGCCGCGGTGTCCAAGGTGTTGCGCAACGCCTACGGCGTGAGCCCGGGCATGCAGCAGAGGGTGCGGGCTGCCATCGCCGAGCTGGACTACCGCCCACAGGCGGCTGCCCGCGGGATGCGGGGGCGGACGTACACGATCGGCGTGCTGCTGGACAACGTCCGCAACGCGTTCTTCGCGGACATCCTCGACGGCATCCAGGAGGAGCTCCGCACCAGCGAGTACACGGTGCTGATCGGCGCGGCGGGCTTCGACCCGGCCGAGCAGGCGAAGACGATCCGGTCCATGGTCGACCGCCAGATGGACGGCTTGATCCTCATCGCGCCGGGGACCTCGCGTGCCGAGGTACTGGCGACGGCGACGGCCACACCGACCGTGGTCATCGGCCATCACGACGGCACCGACACCCACGACTCGGTGGTCGACGCCGACGACACCGGTGCCGAGCTGGTGGTGGACCACCTCGTGGCGCTCGGCCACCAGGACATCGCCCTGGTCTCCGCCCCCGGCACCAAGGCCAATCAGTGGAAACGCACACCGGAGGTCGTCCTCGCCGACGGCTACCGCGCGGCCATGGAGCGGCACGGCCTCGCACAGCATGTACGCGTCCACCACGCCGCGTACTCCGACGAAGGAGGTTTTCAGGCCGGCATGACCCTGCTGACCGCCGAGCGCCGGCCGACCGCCGTCATGACCGGCGCCGATGTCGCGGCTCTGGGCATCTACCGGGCGGCCCACGAACTCGGGCTGCGCATCCCGGACGACCTTTCGCTCGCCGGTTACAACAACACGGCCCTGGCCGCCCTGGCCCCCGTACAGCTGACAAGCGTCGACCAGGCCGGGCACACCATGGGCTCCTCGGCCGCCCGCATGCTCATCGAGCGCGTGGAGGGCCGACGCGACAGGGCCATGCAGACCTCCATGACACCGCGACTGGTGGTGCGCGGCAGCACCGCCGCCCTGAGTGGCAGTTAGACCGTGGACGGCAGCGGGCCTGCCGTCCACTCTCCGACGTGTCTTGGACCAAGGCTCATACAGAGGATTCTGATGGACCACGAGGATGCCGTACGCCGCAGAGTGGGCATGAAGGATGTCGCGCGGGAGGCCGACGTTTCTCTCGGCACCGTTTCCAACGTGCTCAACCGCCCGGAACTCGTGGCTGGGCCCACACGAGCCCGCGTGCTGGCAGTGATCGACTCGTTGGGCTACGTGAGGACAGAAGGAGCCCGGCAACTGCGTGGATGGGCGGCCCGTGTCCTCGCAGTTCTCGTGCCGGATCTGGCTCACCCGTTCTTCACCGCCCTGGCGGTGGGCGTGGAACAGGCCGCTCGCGAGGCCGGTCTCGGTGTGATGGTCTGCACCGGCACCCGCGACCTCGAAGAGGAGGCGCGCCATCTCTCCCTGATCACCTCGCACCGGATCCGAGGTGCCGTGCTGACCTCCGGAGAAGCCGTCGGGCGCACAGTGGCCGCCTTCCGGCGGAATGCTGTTCCATTCGTCGTCGCCGACCAGTACGGCCCCCAGCCCGGCGCCTGTTCCGTCGGCATCGACGACGTGGCGGGTGGGCACGCCGCGGTACGCCACCTGATCGACCGGGGACACCGCTCCATCGCCTATGTCAGCGGTCCGGACCTCCAGCAGGTACGGGACCGCCGCAGGGGAGCCGTCAACGCCGTCACCCAGGCCGGGCTCCCGCTCACAGCCCTGAGGGAGCTCGCCTGCGCGGACCTCACCGTGGGCGCGGGCAAGGACGCCGGGCACCGCATCCTCGGGCTCCCCCACCGCCCCTCCGCCGTCTTCTGCGCCAGTGACCTGCTCGCCCTGGGCGTACTCCAGGCTCTGTACGAAGCCGGGCTGAAGGTGCCGGAGGACCTCGCGGTGGTCGGCTACGACGACATCGAATTCGCCGCGTCCGCCGTCGTCCCGCTCACCTCGGTGCGACGGCCTGCCGTGGCGCTGGGCCACCAGGCCGGCCGCCTGCTCATCGAGGAGACGGCCCGCGGCGCCGGCCACGAACACGCCCACGTCGTACTGCAGCCGGAACTGGTCGTGCGCCGGTCGACCCTGGCCGTGCCGGCACGGTGACACAGGTTGGTCAGGGCTGTTCATGAGCATGGTGATGCAGTTCCCGCTGCGGCGTACGGCATGGGCGCGTGATGTGCCATGACTATGGCGCGTGCTGTGCCATGACTATGCGGTCCGGGCGCTGCACCGCCCACCCCCCACGCGATCCGAGTTTCGGATGACGTCGATCCAAGCCGTGGATGGCGCGACCTTCCCGGCCAGGCCTCACTGGTGGCCGCGGGGACGCACACTCATCAGTCTGCGGTCGGCGCCTCGGACACGTCAGCCATGCGCCTGCCCACGCGGGCAGTCGTTTCACGCAGCCAGATGTGGGCCGCGTCGTGCGTGTGCACCGGGTGCCACCACATCGCCTCCCGCAGCGGGACCGCTTCGTAGGGCGGCTGCACCACGTGCACGGCCGCGAGCGGTGCGAGGAGCCGGGCGAGGCGGGCCTGGATCAGGGCGATGCGCCGAGTGCCCGCCACCAGCAGCGGCAGCAGTTGGAAGCTGTCGACGGAAACTTCCACGCGCGGCTCGATGCCGAGCATGCCGAGCTGGCGCACGGCGGGGGCGTCGTAGGTCCGCTGGTAGGTGACCCACGGCAGTCGTCCCAGGTCGTTGAGGGTGAGCCGGCCCTCGACGCTCGGGTGGTCGTCCGCGACGAGGAAGACCCAGCTGTCCTCGTAGAGGTCGGTGGCGGGGAAGTCACTGATGACTCCGTGCGGCATGAGCAGACCGTCGGTGGTGCTCAGCAGCGTGGCCGTGTCGTCGACCACGGTGGGCGGGGTCTGGACGAAGCGCAGACGGATGCCGGGGGCCTCCTCGTGGACCAGCCGGGCGAGCTCGGCGCCGAACACGGCGACCGCGTAGTCGGACGCCACGAGTTTGAACTCGCGCTTCTCGCTGCCCGGGTCGAAGTCGGCCTGACTGGCGAAGAGGCGCTCCACCACTTCGTAGGCGGTGGAAGTGCGGTGCAGGAGAACCTGGCCGAGGGCGGTGAGTTCGTAGTGGCCGCCGACACGGGCGAGCAGATCGTCGCCGAAGTGGCGGCGCAACCGGGCCAGGGATGCACTCATCGCGGGCTGGCTGAGCCCGACGCGCTCCCCGGCACGGGTGACGTTGCGCTCCTCAAGCAGGGCACGCAGAGCGACGATGAGGTTGAGGTCGAGGCTGGCCAGATTCACGAGATTTCCCCTTGCGGTAAGGCGCCGACCAGGAAGGAATAAACGCGATGGATGGTAGCTATCCATAGAATTGATTTCCGTGATCCCGGGTGCTGGGTCCAGATTAGTCACACCGCAATCAGGAGGACATGTTCGTGAAATCTGCATCCGCGTCCGCGCTGTTCGCCGGGCCGTTCGCTCTGGCCACGCTCTCGGCACCGGACGGACCGGCCTTCCCCGCGCTCGTCACGGCGGACGCCCAGGTGGTCGACCTGCGCGCTGCCTTCGGTGACGAGTCCCTGTCCGTCCGCGCTCTCCTGGAGACCTGGGACACGGCTGCGGAGCAGCTCACGGCGCTGGCCGGCGACAGTGCTCCGGAGCGAAGGCCTCTGGCGGACTTTCGGGTGCACGCACCGGTCGAGCCCCGCCAGGTGTTCCAGTCGGGCGCCAATTACCGGCAGCACGTGATTGACCTGCATGTCGCGCACCGGGCGCCGGACGACGACCGTTCCGAGGAGGAGCGGCGCGCGGAGGCGGCGGAGATCATGGACCGCCGGGCAACCGAGGACCTGCCGTACGTCTTCATCGGCCTGCCGAGCGCGATCACCGGCCCGTACGACGATGTCGTGCTCCCCTCCTGGGCCGGGAAGCCCGACTGGGAGCTGGAGTTGGTGGCGATCATCGGCCGTCCGGCCCACCAGGTGTCCGTGGAGGAGGCTCTCAGCCACGTCGCCGGTTACACGATCGCCAACGACCTGACCGACCGGGCGACCGTCTTCCGCCGGGACATGCCGCAGATCGGCACCGACTGGCTGCGCAGCAAGAACGCTCCCGGGTTCACCCCGCTCGGCCCGTGGATCGTGCCGGCCGGGTCGATCGCGAACACCGACGACATGCGCCTCGTGCTGAAGCTGAACGGCGAGACCATGCAGGACGAGTCCACGAAGGACATGATCTTCGACGTCGCACGCATGGTCTCCTACGCCTCGCAGACGGCCCGTCTGCTGCCCGGCGACCTGGTACTGACCGGCTCCCCAGCCGGAAACGGCATGCACTGGGGGCGGCTGCTGCGCGACGGCGATGTCATGGACGGCTCCATCACCGGACTCGGCGCTCAGCGCACCCGCTGTGTCGCGGAGACGTCATGACCCTCGACCGCACCGATCCCGAGGGCTCGATCGCCGAGGCCGCCAAGGCGTACTCCAACTGGGGACGTTGGGGCTCGGACGACGTGCTGGGCACCCTCAATTTCCTGGACGAGGCGAAACGGCGCGAGGCCGCCACGCTCATCCGCCGGGGCGCCAGTTTCTCGCTCGCCCAGAGCTTCGACATGAACGGCCCGCAGAAGGGGTGGCGCCGCCGCACCAATCCGGTGCACACCATGCTCGACACCGGCACCGACGCGGCACTCGGCCTGCAGGGCTTCCCGCACGGCCTCGGCGGTGCCGACGACGTCATCGCGATGCCGTTGCAGTGTTCGACGCAGTGGGACGGCCTCGGCCACATCTTCGACCACGGCAAGACGTGGAACGGCCGGGACGCGGCGACGACCGTCACTTCCGAAGGCGACCTGGTCACCGGCATCGAGCACATGGCCCCGCACGTCGCCGGCCGCGGTGTGCTCCTGGACGTCGGCCGCAGGATCGGCGAGAGCGGCGAGCTGCCCGACGGCTTCGCCATCACCGAGGAACACCTGACAGCGACTGCTGCGGCCCAGGGCGTGCGTGTCGGTCGCGGCGACATCGTCCTGGTCCGTACCGGACAGCTCGCCCGCGCCCGCCGCGACGGCTGGGGCGACTACGCAGGCGGCGCGGCCCCCGGCTTGTCCTTCACCACCGCCGGCTGGCTGCACGGCAGCGAGATCGCCGCGATCGCGACCGATACCTGGGGCTTCGAGGTGCGGCCCAACGAGTTCGACGTCGCCTTCCAGCCTCTGCACCAGGTCGCCATCCCCAACATCGGCCTGCTCATCGGGGAGATGTGGGACCTGGAGGCCCTTGCCGAGGACTGCGCCGCCGACGGCGCGTACGAGTTCTGGCTCACCGCCGCGCCCCTCCCCATCACCGGCGCAGTCGGCTCCCCCATCAACCCGATCGCCGTCAAGTAGTCACAGGAACAAGGGAGTTCCCCCATGAATGAAGCTCGCACGGTCCTGGTGATCGGCGGCGGGGCAGCCGGGAACGCCGTGACGCTGCTGCTGCGTCGCGCCGGTATCGACGTGAACCTGATCGAGGCCAAGGACGACTGGAACGCGACCGCCGGCTCCGGCATCACCCTTCAGGGCAACGCCCTGCGCGTGCTGCGCGAGCTGGGTGTGTGGGAGCAGGTAGAGGCTTCCGGCTTCGGCTTCGGATCGGTAGGCATCACCGCCCCTGACGGGACCGTCCTGCACGCGCAGGACGACATCCGCAGCGGTGGCGACGACCTCCCCGCCACCGTCGGCATGCAGCGGCCCGACCTCCAGCGCATCCTTATCGAGGCCGTACGCGCGAGCGGCGCGTCCGTCCGCCTGGGAGTCACCGCCCGCCTTCTGGACCAGGACGCCGATGGTGTCTCCGTCCGCTTCAGCGACGGCTGCGAGGGCCGCTACGACCTGGTGATCGCCGCCGACGGTCTCGGCTCCACGACCAGGGCCGCCATCGGCATCACGACGAAGCCCGAGCCGACGGGCATGGCCATCTGGCGCGTCGCCGCCCCGCGCCCGACGGGCGTGGAGCGGACCGACCTCGCCTACGGGGGCCCGGCCTTCATCGCCGGCTACTGCCCCACCAGCGACAGCACGCTCTACGCGTACGTCGTCGAGGCCAACCGCGACCGCGCCACCATCCCGGCCGAGTCGTACGCCGACGAGATGCGCCGCCTGGCTTCCGCGTACGGCGGCAACTGGCCGGAGATCACCGAGCACATCACCGACCCCGCGCAGGTCAACTACACCTGGTTCGACCGCATGCTGGTCGAGGGCTCGTGGCACCGGGGCCGGGTGGTCCTCGTCGGCGACGCCGCCCACTGCTGCCCGCCCACCCTCGCGCAGGGCGCCGCCCTGTCCCTGGAGGACGCCTGGGTCCTCGCACGGCTCCTGACCGAGTCCGACACCTGGGACGACACCCTGTTCCAGCAGTACTACGAACGACGGATCGCAAGAGTCCGGCCGGTGGTGGAAGCGTCCGTACAGATCGGGCAGTGGCAGCTCGACGGCGTACGCGACGCCGATGTCCCCGGCCTGATGGGCCGCACCATGACGATGCTCCGGGAGCTGCCGTGACCACCCGCCCGTCGCCCGGCCACCGCCTCTCATCGAGCGCTCCCGCGCGCCCCTCCCTCACCGTGGACGTACACGCGCACGTCCTGCTTCCCGAGGTCGACGCATTCGTGGCCGGCCTGCCCGGCCACGATGCGGCAAAAGCCCTGGACGCCCGGCGCAACGGCGCCGAGGCTCTCGCGGTGAGTGGGCCCATGGTGGGTGAGCGCATCCCGAAACTGACTGACGTCGCTGTGCGCCTCGCGGCGATGGACCAGCAGGGCGTCGGCATACAGCTGGTCAGCCCGTCCCCCTCGCACTACCACTACTGGGCCGACGAGGAAACGGCCGAGAAGGTGTACCGGCTGGCCAACGAGGCCACCGCGGCTCACTGCTCGGCTGCCCCGAAGCGGCTGCGCGGGCTCGGACTCGTACCACTTCAACACCCGGACATGGCTGTCGAAGCCCTTGAGGACGCTCTGGGGCACGGGCTTCTGGGTGTGGAGATCTCAAGCCACGCCCCGGGCCGTGAACTGTCCGACCCCGCGTACGAGGCCCTGTGGACCCGGGCGGAGGAAAGTGGCGCGGTGCTCTTCCTGCATCCCTTCGGATGCACGCTCGACGAGCGCCTGGACCGCTGGTACCTGTCCAACACGGTCGGCCAGCCCACCGAGAACGCCGTCGCCCTCTCCCACCTCATCTTCTCCGGCGTGCTCGACCGCCACCCCGGCCTGAAGCTGATCGCCGCCCACGGCGGCGGCTACCTCCCCACCCACATCGGCCGCTCCGACCACGCGTGGACCGCCCGCTCGGACGCCGGTGCCGGCTGCGCCAACCTGCCGAGCAGCTATCTGAAGCGGCTGTACTTCGACTCGCTCGTCCACGACCCGCACGTCCTGCGGGAGCTGATCCGGGTGGCCGGGGCCGACCGCGTACTCCTCGGTTCCGACTTCCCCTTCGACATGGGCGCCGACGACCCCGTCGCCGCCCTGCGCGCAGCCCGGCTGTCCGAGGCCGATCTCGAAGCCGTACGCGGCCGGAACGCCTCAGCCCTGCTCGACCTCACCCTCGCCTGAGGAGGAAACCACCATGAGCGCACGTCTGCTCACCCACCTGCGTCACGTCGACCTGGCGGTGCCCGACTACGACAAGCAGCTCGACTTCTACGCCGGCGTCTGGGGCCTCACCAAGGTCTCCGAGGACTCCGGGATCTCCTTCCTGGCCGCCGAGGGTTCCCCGGAGCAGTACGTCGTACGGCTGCGCAAGGCCGAGGAGAAGCGGCTCGACCTCGTCTCCTACGGCGCCGCGAACCCGGCCGACGTGGACACCCTCGCCGAACGGCTCCTCGCCGGCGGAGTCCAGCTGATCTCCCGGCCCGGCGCCGTGGACACCCCGGGCGGCGGTTACGGCTTCCGTTTCTTCGACGTGGACGGGCGCACGATCGAGGTCTCGTCCGACGTCGAGGTCCGTCAGCACAGGAAGGTCGAGGAGAAGGAGGCCATCCCGGTCAAGCTCTCCCACGTCGTCCTCAACTCCCCCGACCTGAACCGCACTCGCGAGTGGTACGAGCGCCACCTCGGCTTCGCCCTCTCCGACACGCTCTCCTCGCCGCACATGGGCGAGGTCATGCACTTCATGCGGATCAGCAACCAGCACCACTCCATGGCCATCGCCCAGGGTCCGCACACCGCCCTGCACCACGTCTCCTTCGAGATGCGCGGCATCGACGAGTACATGCGCGGCTCCGGCCGCGTCATCCGGGCCGGCCACCGCAAGATCTGGGGGCCCGGCCGGCACATGGCGGGTGACAACACCTTCACGTACTTCCTCGACCCGCACGGCAACACCGTCGAGTACACCACCGAGCTGGAGAACCTCGACGAGGACACCTGGCACCCGCACGTCTACGACTTCAGCAGGCCCGAGGTCACCGACCAGTGGGGCACCGCCAACGCGATGAACGAACTCGTCGCCAAGGAGTCCTTCAACGACCCCGACCGAGGCGTGTTCGTCGCCCCGCCGGTCTGAACCGGACCGCTCCTCTCCTGTCGGGGGCCGCTGCGTCCGTGTCACGCACACGGCCGCAGCGGCCCTTTCCCCGCCCCCCTTCTGGAGCCGCACCATGCGTTTCGCCGCTTACGGACATCAGCACCGCCCCCGGGTGGCCGTCGTGGAAGAGGACGGCACCCTCTTCCCCCTGCCCGGTGTCACCTCACTCACCACGCTGCTCGCGGAGACCGACGGGCTGCCCGGCCTGCTCGCCGCGGGCGCGGCGGCACTCGACGTACCGGCCGGCCCCCATGTCTCCCAGGTACGGCTGCTGCCTCCGGTCCAGCCCGCCTCGGTACGGGACTTCGTCACCTTCGAGGAGCATGTCGAAGGTGTGCGCCGTTCGGTCGACGGCGTCGCCGGTGTACCCGATCAGTGGTATGAGGCGCCGACCTTCTACTTCACCAACCCGCACGCGATCTACGGCCCCCAGGACGACGTGCCGATGGCACCCGGGTCCGCCGTGCTCGACTTCGAACTCGAGGTCGCCGCCGTCATCGGCCGCGAGGGCCGCGACCTCACCCCGGAACGGGCCCGCGACCACATCGTCGGCTACACCGTCTTCAACGACTGGTCCGCCCGCGACCTCCAGTCGGCGGAGATGAAGGTGGGTCTCGGCCCCTGCAAGGGCAAGGACACCGCGACCACCCTCGGCCCCTACCTGGTCACCGCGGACGAGCTGGAGCCCTACCGCGACTCCGAAGGTTTCCTGCGGCTGGCACTCACCGCCCAGGTCAACGGGGAGACCGTCGGCGAGGACCTCCTGTCCAACATGAGCTGGACCTTCGAGGAGATGACCGCCTACGCCTCCCGCGGCACCCGGGTCGTCCCGGGCGACATCCTCGGCTCCGGGACCTGCGGCAACGGCGGCTGCCTCGCCGAGCTCTGGGGCCTGCGCGGCGAGCAGACCCCGCCCCCCTTGCAGCCGGGTGACACCGTCAGCCTGACCGTCGAGGGCGTGGGGACCCTCACCAACACCGTCGTCACCGGTACCGAGCCTCTTCCCCTGCCGACCGGTCGGCGCCGCGACCGGGAGCGGCCGTGACCGGCCCGCACCCCACGGGACTGCTCGGCAAGGTGGTCGTCGTCACCGGCGCGGCCCGTGGTCAGGGCGCGGCCGAGGCCGCCGCCCTTGCCCACGAGGGCGCCCACGTCGTCGCCACGGATGCCGAACCCGGGGACGGCTGTCGCGGCCTGGACGTCACGAGCGAGCAGGACTGGGCCGAACTCGCCGCCGACCTGCGGGAGACGTACGGGCAGGTGCACGGCCTGGTCAACAACGCGGGCATCACCTGGCGTGCCCGCGTCGGCGATGTGAGCCCCGAGGACATGGCGCGCGTCCACGCGGTCAACGTCACCGGCCCTCTCCTGGGCATCCAGCACCTCACGCCCCTGATGCCCCCGGGCTCCTCCATCGTGAACGTCGGCTCCTCCGCAGCCCTCACCGCTCACTACCCGGTCGCGTACACGACCAGCAAGTGGGCGCTGCGTGGGCTCTCGAAGACGGCGGCGCTGGAGCTCGGCCCCCGCGGCATCCGTGTCAACACGGTCCATCCCGGCTACATCGAGACCGAGATGACCGCCTCAGCCGCTCCGGCCTTCCGCGAGGCCAACATCCGCGAGACCCCGCTGGGGCGCACCGGAAGGGTCGACGAGGTGGCTCCTCTGGTGGTCTTCCTGATGTCCGACGCGTCGTCGTTCATCACCGGCGCCGAGATACCGGTCGACGGGGGCCTCACCGCGCACGGCGGCGTCAAGTCCGTCTCCGACGCCCTGCGCCCCGAGGCTGCGGGGTGAAACGGCTCGAAGGCAAGGTGGCGCTGATCTCCGGCACCGCCCGAGGCCAGGGCCGGGCAACGGCCCTGCGCTTCGCGGCCGAAGGCGCGCTGGTCGTAGGAGGTGACCTGCTGCACGAGGAGGCCGTCGGGACCCAGCGGCTCATCGCCCGGGAGGGCGGCACGGCCCTCACCCCCGGGCCGTTGGACGTTACCGACGAGGACTCCGTCCGCGCCTGGGTGGCGGAGGCCGCCGACGCGTTCGGCGGTATCGACATCCTCTGTGCAAACGCCGGAGCCGTCCGGTTCGGGGCGATCGACAGCCGGCCGTACGCGGACTTCAACTTCGCGATGCGCGCTGAGCTGGACTCGGTGTGGCTGACCGCCCACCTGGCGTGGCCGCATCTGGTACGGAGCCGCGGCTGCGTTCTCACCGTCGGCTCGGCGGCCTGGCTGACCGGCTCCCTCACCGACCGGCGCACCGCACTCCCCCGAGCTCTCGACTGCGCCCGAGCAGGGGGCACCCCCATCGCGTCCAAGGGCGCGGTGATCGCGCTGACTCGCCGACTCGCCGCCGAGGGTGCCCCACACGGCATCCGCGCCAACTGCGTGAGCCCCGGGACGATCGACACCGTCGGCTCCCGGTCCAGCCTCCTCCCCGAGGAACACCCGATGCGCAGCATCGCGGAGCACATCCCTCTCGGCCGGGTGGGAGTGCCCGCCGACGTCGTCGACGCAGCCGTGTTCCTCGTGTCCGACGAGGCCTCGCACATCACGGGCGCCGACCTCGTCGTCGACGGCGGCTGGTCCACGGTCCTGCCCTGCGCCATCACACGAAAGGAATCACGCACGTGAACAAAGTCAGCGTCAGTGCCGCCGAGGCGGTCGCCGACATCCCCGACGGCGCCTCGATCGCCGTCGGCGGTTTCGGACTCTCCGGAATTCCTGACGTCCTCATCGACGCCCTGCACGAACAGGAGGCAGCCGGACTGGAGGTCGTCTCCAACAATTGCGGCGTGGACGGCCGCGGCCTGGGCGTCCTGCTCGCCGCGGGGCGCATCGCCCGGGTCACCGGCTCCTACGTGGGCGAGAACAAGGAGTTCGCCCGGCAGTACCTCAGCGGAGAGCTCGAGGTTGAGCTGACCCCGCAGGGCACGCTCGCCGAACGCCTGCGGGCCGGCGGCGCAGGCATTCCCGCCTTCTACACCCCGGCCGGCGTCGGCACCCAGGTGGCGGAGGGCGGCCTTCCCTGGCGCTACGCACCTGGGGGCTCGGTCGCCGTCGCCTCACCGCCCAAGGAGACCCGGGAGTTCTCAGGGCGGCCCTACCTCCTGGAGCACGGCATCACCACCGACTTCGCCCTCGTCCGGGCCTGGCGCGGCGACCGGCACGGCAACCTCGTCTTCCGCCGGGCCGCCGCGAACTTCAACCCTCTCGCCGCCATGGCCGGCCGCGTCACCATCGCAGAAGTCGAGGAACTCGTCGAACCCGGCGAGCTGGCACCCGACGATGTCCACCTGCCCGGCATCTACGTGCAGAGAATCGTAGAACTCACCCCCGGACAAGCCGCTGACAAAACTGTCGAGAAGAGGACGGTGAGCATCTGATGCCCTGGACCCGTGAACAGATGGCCTCCCGCGCAGCCGAAGAGCTCGCTGACGGCGCCTACGTCAACCTGGGTATCGGCCTCCCCACTCTCATACCCGGCCACCTCCCGCCCGGGGTCCACGTCGTGCTCCACTCCGAGAACGGCATCCTCGGCACCGGCCCCTACCCCACCGAGGACGAGGTCGACCCGGATCTCATCAACGCGGGGAAGGAGACGGTCACCGTCCTGCCCGGCGCTTCCTTCTTCGACTCCGCGCTCTCCTTCGGCATGATCCGGGGCGGGCACATCGACACCGCCGTTCTCGGCGCCATGCAGGTGTCGGCCCACGGCGACCTCGCCAACTGGATGATCCCCGGCAAGATGGTCAAGGGCATGGGCGGCGCCATGGACCTGGTCCACGGCGCCGGCCGTGTCATCGTCCTCATGGAACACACCGCCAAGGACGGCAGCCCCAAGATCGTCGAGGAGTGCACTCTGCCCCTCACCGGTCGGCGATGCGTGGACCGCGTCATCACCGATCTCGGTGTGCTGGATGTAACCGCCCGCGGCCTCGCCCTCGTCGAAACGGCCCCGGGCGTCACCTTCGCGGACATCACCGCGTACACCGACGCTCCCGTGCACGCGGACAGCCACACGGCCGCGTGTTGATCCCAGGGACCTGAGCCGCGTCCCCTGCTGACCTTTCTCAGCGAAACCGTTGACACCGGGGTAACACCCTCGCAATATGATCCGTACACCAATGATTAGTGTACTGATCATTTCGGCGGCACTTCTCGTCGCCTTCCATCGGTGTCCTCCACTTCCCTGCCAAGGAGGCCATATGCCCGCGACCCCTGTTCCACTCCGCATCGCCGTGGTCGGTGGCGGTATCGGCGGTCTGGCCGCAGCGCTGTCCACCGCCCGCGCCGGTCACCATGTGACCCTGGTGGAACGCGCCGCCCAATTCGGGGAGATCGGAGCCGGCCTGCAGCTCGCCCCGAACGCTTCTCAGGCCCTCGAAGAACTGGGGGTGCTCAAGGCGGTCCAGCGCACCGCGGTCGCCCCGCCCCGACTCGTGATGATGGACGCCCTGAGCGGAGATCAGGTCACCTCTCTCGATCTCCGCAGCCCGGCGTACACCGGGCGCTTCAGCCATCCCTACCTGGTCACGCACCGCACGGACCTGCATGCCGCGCTCCTCACCGCCTGCCAGGAACACCCCGCCGTCACGCTGCGCACCGGACACACCGTGACGCACGCCGAACAGGACGACTCCGCGGTGCACCTGCATTTCGCCGAGACGACGACAGAACTGACGGCCGACGCGGTCGTGGCGGCGGACGGCCTGCACTCGCGCCTGCGTCAGGCCTTGGTCGGGGACGGCGAGCCGGTCTGCTCGCGCTACGTGGCGTTCCGCGGTGCTCTTCCTGCGGACAGGATGACCGGCCGGATGTCACAGCACGCCGCTTCGGACGCGGTGATGGTCTGGGCCGGACCACGCATGCACCTGGTGCAGTACCCGGTACGGCGCGGCGAGCTCTACAACCAGGTCGCGGTGTTCGAGAGCGACCACTACACACCGGACTCCGACGCCTGGGGCACCGAGGCGGAGCTCGAGGAACGCTTCGCGGGAACCTGCCAGGCCGTGCGTGACGCCTTGCCCCTGATAGCCCGGGACCGGCGCTGGCCTCTGTTCGACCGTCTCCCCATCGGCGACTGGGTGCACGGCCGGATCGCACTGCTCGGCGACGCCGCGCACCCGATGCTGCAGTACCTGGCCCAAGGCGCTTGTCAGGCACTGGAAGACGCCGTAGCCCTCGGAGGGGCGCTCGGCCGGTTCGCCGACCCTGCCGACGCCTTCGCGGCGTACGCCGATCAGCGCCGCGAGCGCGCGGCCCTGATCCAGACCAACGCCCGCCGCTTCGGCGAGATCTGCCACCTGGAGGGCATGGGGGCCACCCTGCGGAACCAGCTCTTCGCTTCACGCAGGCCCGAGGACTTCGACGACGTCTCCTGGGTGTGGACGCCGTCCCCGGCCACCGTCCCCATCCCGTGATCCAGCAACCGCAGGAGGACACCATGACGACCGACGAACTCGCCTACAAGGCCCTGCCGGGACTGGGTGCGGCTCCGCTCTGGCGCTACTACGGGAACCTGTTCCCCGCCCAGCCGAAGAGCCGCGCCGTTCCCTACCGCTGGAGCTGGCAGGAACTGCGGCCCCTCCTGCTGCACTTCTCCCGGACCCTCTCGCTGGAAGAGGCCGAACGCCGGGTCCTCATGCTCGTCAACCCCGGTCTGACCGATCCCCCGGCCACCGTCAACACGCTCTACGCCGGACTGCAGGTCATCCTGCCCGGCGAGACCGCGCAGGCCCACCGGCACACGTCCAACGCCTTCCGTTACATCCTGGAGGGCAGCGGCGCGTGGACGACGGTCGACGGGGAGCGCGTCTTCATGGCTCCGGGTGATCTGCTGCTCACCCCGGGATGGCACTGGCACGACCACACCCACGAGGGCGACGCGCCCATGATCTGGCTCGACGCCCTCGACTACCCGCTGGTCAATGCCCTGGAAGCAGGCTTCTACGAGAAGTTCCACCAGCGCCTCCAGCCCGTCACACGAGCGGACGACGCGGGCAGCAGGCAGTTCCTCCACGGCAGGCTCAATCCCGTCTGGCTCTCGCAGGACGGGCCCAACTCCCCCGTCACCCGTTACACCTGGCAGGAGACCCAGCGGTCACTGGAGGGCATCGCCGACACGGCGGAGGGAAGCGACGTCGACGGCATCGTCCTGGAGTACACCAACCCGTGGACGGGCGGCCCGGTCATGCCCACCATCGGCTGCCGCGTCCAGCGCCTGCGCCCCGGATTCCAGGGAGCAGGCCGTCGGCACACAGCCTCCACCATTTTCAACGTCGTCCGCGGTGAAGGCGCCACGATCGTGGACGGCGTACGACTGGAGTGGGCCGAGCACGACACCTTCGCCGTGCCCAGCTGGGCCTCCTACCGTCACCTGAACGCCTCCGTGTCCGACGACGCGGTCCTGTTCTCGTACAGCGACGAGCCCGTCATGCGCTCCCTCGGCCTCTACCGCACCGAAGACGCCGACCCCGGCGCCTGATCTCCCCCACCCGACACTTCACAAGGAGGCCACGATGCGTCTGGCCCTGTTCAACAAGGGACGCCTCGGCATCGTCGACGGCGACGACCTCGTCGACGTGACCGGACAACTCACCGGAACCGGCACCCCGGGTGCGGCCGGTGCGCTGCACCAGCACATCGAGACCGTCGCACGCGACGGAGCGGTACAGGTCGACCTCACAGGCTGCGCTCGCGTTCCGCTCGGCGAAGCGGCCCTCGAAGCACCCCTGCCCCGGCCCGGGAAGGTCGTCGGCGCACCGGTCAACTACCTGGACCACAAAGCCGAGATGGCCTACACCACCTCGGTCGCCGACCTCGGGGTCTTCCTCAAGGCCAACTCCTCGGTCATCGGCCCGGGCCAGGACATCGTCCTGCCCTACACCGACAAGCGCACCGACCAGGAAGGTGAGCTCGGCGTCGTCATCGGACGCACCGCCAGTCATGTCTCCGTGGACGACGCGTTGGACCACGTCTTCGGCTACACCTGCGTGCTGGACATCACCGTGCGCTCAGGCGAGGACCGCTCCACACGCAAGTCGTTCGACACGTTCACACCGATCGGGCCCTGGATCGTCACCGCGGACGAGATTCCGGACCCCGACTCCCTCGACCTGCGCTGTGATGTCGGTGGCGCCACCCGGCAGCGCACCAACACGGCCGATCTGATATTCGGGGTCGCGGAGCTGATCGCCTACACCTCGTCCGTCATGACGCTCCACCCCGGCGACGTGATCGCGACAGGCACGCCCGCCGGAGTGGGACCGCTCAGCCACGGGGACCGCGTCGTCCTGGAGATCGACCGGGTCGGCCGTCTCGAAGTGGGTGTCGACGGCTCCCGGGCCACCCCGTACGAGCAGCGCCCCGGACGACGGGACCGCTGACGGAAGGTCGCGCACAGGGTGGTGCCGCGCACTCCTAGACTCCATCCAGACCGGCTGTCTCCCGGCCGGCACCACCTAGACGACGGACGGAGGGAGCACCGTGGCGCGCGCACTGGAGCTGCCCAACTACATCGGCCATCTGATCCGGCGCGCCGAGCAGGTGCACACGGCTCTCTGGGCCCAGCACGTGTCCCGGGAGATCACCTCCCAGAAGTTCGCCATCCTCAACGCGCTCAGCCGGGAGCCCGGCGTGGACCAGCGGACTCTCGCACGCCTCACCTCGCTGGACCGCTCCACGGTCAACCTGATGATCCGCCGCCTGACCGAGCAGGCGCTCGTGAGCCAAGTCCGCGACGAAGAAGACCGCAGGCGAACCCTGCTGAGTCTCACCGACGAGGGGGCCGCGCTGCTCGATTCCCTGATCGCTCCGGCAGAACGGATCAACGAACTACTCCTCAGATCACTTCCCGAGGGTGAACGGGCGATAGCCATTGACATCCTCAGCAGACTTGCCTCGCTGGATGAGGAGTCGCTCCGCGGCCGAGCATGAGACCTGACAGGGCGCCCTTCGGATGAGCCCCGCCCAGTGCTCGGACTTCACCCCTCTGTGAGGAACAGGGACTGCCGGACGACCGCACCACGGGCGAAGAAGGTGTCACATTGACATACGACCGCCTCAGGACCGCTGCCCCGCCGAGCCGACGGCCCGGACAGGAGCCTGCACCGGCCGCCGGCACGGGCCCCGTCATCGGCCGCGCCCTGCAGATCCTCGGCGCCTTCACCGCCGAGCATCCGTACCTGTCGCTGAGCGACCTGGCCCGGCGAGCGAGCCTGCCCGTGTCGACCGTTCACCGCATGCTGGGAGAGCTCCTCGCCTGGGGAGCCCTGGAGCGGGACCCGCAGGGACGCTACCGAGTCGGACTGCGGCTGTGGGAGGTCGGATCCCTCGCGCCCCGCAGCCAGGGGATACGCGAGCTCGCGCTGCCCCACCTGCACGACCTCTGCGCCCTCACCCGCGAGAACGTACAACTCGCGGTCCGGGACGAGTCGGAGGTCGTCTTCGTGGAGCGCATCGGCGCCGACGGCGCCGTGCCCACTCTGACACGGGTGGGAGGACGGCTCGCCATCACTGCCACAGGCGCAGGACTCGTACTGCTCGCCCACGCACCGGCCCGGGTGCAGGACGAAGCGATGGCCCGGCCGATCCAGCGGCATACCCCGTACACCCTGACCGACCAGGTCCACCTCAGGAGAGTTCTCGCCCAGATACGCGTGTGCGGATACGCGGTGAGTGACCGGCAGCTGTCCACGGACACGCTGTCGGTCGCGGCCCCCGTCACGACCGCGGACGGAGAGGTGGCAGCAGCTGTCTCCGTCGTCGTCCGGCACGGATCCACGCGTGTGGGACCTCTCGCAGATCTGGTGCGCTCCGCCGGCCGAGCTGTCTCGCGGGCACTTCGCACGCCCGTCCCCTGAGTCGCTCCCTCCCGTGACAAATACCTTCCCGCCATCCGGAAAGACACCTGTCCACCGAACGCCGCCGCTCTCAATATGACTGCACCGACAGCCGAACCGGCCGGGCGTCACGCGGCGCTCCGGGGTTCAGTCGGCACACCGCAGTCGACAACGGAGTGCTGCCATGTACATGTACCTCGCATGCCCCACCCAGCAGCGAGTCATCCGATGAGCGCCCGCCTCAAGGATGCCTTGGACGACGGGCCCATGAGCCGTTTCCAGTGGAGTGCGATCGCCATGTGCGTACTCCTCAACACCCTCGACGGCTTCGACGTCCTCGTCATGTCATTCACGGGCAAGACGATCTCCGGCGAATGGCGTCTCGACTCCGGCACACTCGGGCTCCTGCTCAGCAGCGGCCTGGCAGGCATGGCCCTGGGAGCACTTCTTGTCGCCCCCTGGGCCGACCGGATCGGCAGGAGGCCCGTCATCCTGGCAGGTCTGGCCGTCGCAGCAGGTGGCATGGTGCTTTCGTCGATCAGCCAGAACTGGCAACAGCTCGGCGCACTTCGCCTCCTGACCGGCGTCGGCATCGGCGCGGTGCTGGCCTGTAGCAACGTCATCGCCGGAGAGTTCGCCTCACGCCGCTGGCGCGGTCTGGCCGTCAGCCTAAACTCCACCGGGTACGCCGTGGGCGCAACGGTCGGCGGCATCTCGTCGGTCGCGCTCATCGACCATCACGGATGGCGGTCGGTGTTCCTGGCCGGCGGACTGGCCACCCTGGCTGTCATTCCGCTCGCCTTCTGGCTCCTGCCGGAGTCCCTCGACTTCCTCATCACCGGAAGGCCCAGGAACGCCCTGCACAGGGTCAACACACTCGCCCGTCGCATGCGACAGTCCGAACTCACTTCACTACCCGACACGGGCAAGACGGGGCACTCCGCCACAAGTGGATTCCGTAGCCTCCTGGCGCCGGGCCTGCGGCGCCCCACCCTGGTGCTGTGGGGAGCGTTCTTCCTGGTCATGGCTGCCTTCTACTTCGTCACGAGCTGGACGCCGACCTTGCTGGTGGAAGCCGGCATGTCGTCGAAGCAGAGCCTGACCGGCGGCACGCTCCTCAACCTGGGCGGCATCTTCGGCACCGCTCTCCTGGGTGCACTGGCCGCGCGCTACGCGCTCATCAGCGTGCTGCGCACCTACCTCTTCGTGGCCGCCGCACTGGTCGTGGCGTTCGCGGCCTCCACCGGCACCCTCGTCCTGGCTTTCTGTGTCGGCGCGGTCATCGGTGTCGCCGTGAACGGGTGCGTCGCCGGCCTCTACGCGCTCACACCGGACATCTACCCGACCGAACTGCGCGCCACAGGCGTGGGAGCGGCCATCAGCGTCGGCCGGGCAGGCGCCATCATCGCCCCTTCGGCGGCAGGCTGGCTGTTGGACGCGAACTGGACACCGTTGGCGCTCTACGTAGCAACGGGAGTCGTATTCGCCGCTGCGGGATTGCTCCTGTCTGCCATGCGTACCACTCGGCCGGCATCCGGCGCCCCGTCTCTGAGCTCCCGTGTCCGCGGCGACGACCACTTGATCGCATGACGGCCGCCGAAGTCCCACCGGTGCGGCGGGGCGGCCGGGTACTCCCGGTCTCCCGCCGCACCGGTGCGGTGGCGTCACCCCAGCCGCATGTGATGGAGCATCAGCAGACCGGCCGCCATGTTGGCCGCCGGCACCTCACCGCGCGCGACCATGTCCGGTACCAGTTTGAGCGGAACCCATTCGCGGCGGCTGGACTCGAAGTCGTCCGCCGGGTGGCCGGTGTACGTAGCTTCCCGGGACCAGAAGAGATGGTGCCGGGCGTCGACGAGACCGTTGGCCGGTTCCACGGTCATCAGCGGACGCAGCTCGCCGGGGCGCCAGCCGGTCTCCTCCTCCATCTCCCTCGCCGCCGCGGCAGCGATGTCCTCACCGTCCTCGACCACGCCCGCCGCTAGCTCCCAGCCCCAGCTGTCGGTGATGAACCGGTGCCGCCACAGGAGCAGCACCTCGTCGGCCTCGTTGACCACGGTCGCCGCGGCGACGGCCCTGAGCCGGATGAGGAAGTGGTCCAGGTGCCGGCCGTCGGGGAGAACGACATCCGCCAGATTGACCCGGAACCAGCGGTTCTCGTACACCGTCTGTTCGTTTAAGTTCGTCCACTGCACAGTTCTGCCACCTTCCGACTGGTCGATGGCAATATCGGAGCAGGGTCCGCCCCGCAGGGGAACGCGTGGAGGCTCCCGGGGCGAGGCTCACAGAGGCACGCGCAGCGCCCCGTCGATGACGCGGGCCGCCGCCGCGGCGTCGGCACTGCCGCTCGCCGCCAGGTGCTCCCGCACGGAGCGCAGCCGGTCCCGGATCCGCTGGGACTCCATGCCCCGGGCGCGTTCGGCCATTTCCGAGGCCGTGCGGGCCGCCTTGTCCGCCTCTCCCTGGAGCAGTTCCAGGTGGCTGAGCATGGCGAGCCGGTGCACGGTCCCGCGATCGTGCGCCGGGGAGCGTACGGCCGTGGCGGCGTGCTCCCGGGCACCCTGGAGATCCCCCAGCCGCAGCAGCGCCTCCGCCACCTGGATGTTGACGAGGCCCGGCTGGACGTACCCCGTCTCGTCAGGTTCGCCTCCGCTCCGGATCCGTCCGGCCTCCGACTCGGCACGGCGGATGCACCCGAGGGCGCTGCGGTGGTCGCCGAGCTGGGCGTATGCCTTGGCCTGCATCGAGTGCAGGTCGGTGGCCAACGCCGGGGTGATGTGCGGACCGGCCGCCCGCAGGGGCCGCCTCGGCGAAGGCAACGGACCGGCGGAATTCGGCCAGGTACAGGGACTGGTTCACGAGCAGCGCGATCACATAGCCGCCGAGCCCACGGTCCCCGCTGGCCTTGGCGAGGCGCAGTGCCTGGTGGAAGTAGCGCTGGGCGAGTCCATGGGCGTCGGAGTCGTAGGCGCAGATGCCCGCCACGGCCACCAGCCCGGCGGTCGCCCGGTGGAGCTGGCGGCCCGTCGTGTCGCTGTACCCGCTGCGCAGCAGCGGCGCTGTCTCCGCGTTGAGGAACCCGACGATGCGGGACCTGGTCGCGAGGCCGCCGGCCTTCCTGTACATCTGCTCGTAGTGTGTGCGGGCCGCGCGGAGCATCGATATGTCAGCCATGCTCACGCGGGACGGCCCGGGGCGGGAGACATCGGCGTCCTCGGGAGGGTTCTCCCACTCCCAGACCGGCATCACGGCTGTCGTGCCGGTGACTGCGGGCACGGTGGCGAGATCCGGACGCTGCTGTTCGTCCGAGCGCCACAGGGCGGTCGCCCGCTCGACGAATCCGCAGAGGCCGGCGCTCCGGTCCGCCGCGTACGCCCCGGAGATCCCCATGCCGATGTCGTCGAGCGTGACGGGCCGGTCCAGCCTGCCCGCGAGGACTTCGCAGATCAGGTCGGGGACCTGCCCGCGCGGGCGCTGGCCCTTGAGCCAGCGGGCGACCGCCGTGTGCTCGTAGCGCAGGCACAGCCCACGGGCGTGGCCGGCCTGGTTGACGTGGCCGGCGAGCCCGGCACGGGACACACCCGCCTCGTCGATCAGGGATTCGAGCAGGACGTTGGGCTCCATTGCCCCCCCATGTGCGCGTCGCGATGAGCCTAGTGGAGCACGATTCACACGGGGTGTGAACGGAATGCCCGAACCGTCCTGCTGTGCGCTCTGCCGCGCCGGGGCGCCGCTCGGTTGAATGAGTGCCTCGCAAGAGGCGGCCGGGTCGTCGGCTCCCCCTCGTAACAGTTCGACGACCCGCCCCCGCGCCGTTCGTCCTGCCGGCCTGCCCGACACTCCGTGGCAGGGCGTACGGCGCCGGACCGCTCGGCCCACTGCCCCGATGACAGACGGGCCGTGTGCGGTCCCCGGGCCGCCCCGCGAGAGCAGAAGGGGCATATCCGGTGGCCGGATACGCCCCTTCTCAGCACTCGGGGACCTACGCGCCGCGCAGGACCGCGCCCGTGCGCTCGTTGGCCAGGGCGACCGCGGTGTCGCGGGCCGCCGAGGCCTCCTCCACGGTCAGCGTGCGGTCCGGGGCACGGAACCGCAGCGCGTACGCCAGGGACTTCTTGCCCTCGCCGATCTGCTCGCCGGTGAAGACGTCGAACAGCCGAAGCGATTCGAGCAGGTCGCCGGCGCCTTCGCGGATCGCCTTCTCCACCGCGTCGGCGGGGACACCCGAGTCCACGACGAGTGCGACGTCCTGGGTCGCCACCGGGAAGGTGGAGATCCGGGGCGCCTGGAGCGCACCGTCGACGGCCTGCTCCAGGACGTCGAGCTCGACCTCCATGGCGCAGGTCCGCTCGGGCAGATGGAGCTCCTTGACGACGCGCGGGTGCAGTTCGCCCGCGTGTCCGAAGAGGGTCTCCACGCCGTCGACCGTGACGTACAGCGCGGCGCAGCGGCCGGGGTGCCATGGTGCGTGCCGGTCGGCGCGGACCGTCACCTCGACGCCGGCCTCACGGGCGATGCTGCGCGCCGCCTCGACGGAGTCCGCCCAGTCGGCGGGGCGGCCCTTGCCCCACCAGCCGGCCTGCTCGCGGGCGCCCGCGAGGACGACGGCGGCGCGGCGCGGCTGACGCGGGAGCGCCGCGTCCAGTCCGGCGATCTCCTCGTCGGTGGGACGGCGGTCGACGGGCAGCCGCACCGCCTTGGTCTCCTCGCCGGTCGGCCTGAAGACGAGGCCGGTCTCGAAGAGCGCCAGGTCATGGCTGCCGCGGCCGTCGTTGCGCCGCAGTGCGCCGAGCAGGCCGGGCAGCAGCGTCGTGCGCAGCGCGGGCTCCTCGTCGGAGAGCGGGTTGACGAGGGTGACCGTGCGGCGCCGCGCGTCGTCCTTCTCCAGGCCCAGCTGATCGAGGACGGCGTCGCCGATGAACGGGTAGCTGAGCGCCTCCACGTAACCGGCGCCTGCGAGTGCCCGGCCGATGCGGCGGTGCAGTCGCTGGCGGTCGGTGAGCCCGCGACCGGAGGGCGGCGTCGGCAGGGTGGACGGGAGGTTCTCGTACCCCTCCAGCCTGATGACCTCTTCGGCCAGGTCGTTCGGCTCGGCGAGGTCGGGGCGCCAGGACGGCACCGTGACGATCAGCTCGTCCTGCCCGTAGACGTCGCAGCCGACCTGCTGGAGGCGGCGTACGACGGTCTCGCGGCCGTACCCGACACCGGCGACCCGGTCGGGGTGGTTCGCGGACATCGCGATGGTGCGGGGCCCGGACGGGGCGGTGATCTCGGTGACGCCGGCCTCGGCCGTGCCGCCCGCGAGGAGGACGAGCAGGTCGACCGTGCGCTGCGCGGCAGCGGCGGCGGCCTGCGGGTCGACACCGCGCTCGAAGCGCTTGGACGCCTCGGACGTCAGCTTGTGACGGCGCGCGGTACGGGCGATGGCGATCGCGTCGAAGTGCGCGGCCTCGATGACGACCTCGGTGGTCCCGGTGTCCTCGGCGTGGTCGGCGATCTCGGTGTCGGCGCCGCCCATGACCCCCGCGAGGCCGATCGGCCCGCGGTCGTCGGTGATGACGAGGTCCTGGGCGTCCAGGACCCGCTTGGCGCCGTCGAGCGTGGTGAGCTTCTCGCCCTGCTGCGCGCGGCGCACCCCGATCGTCCCCGAGACGCGGGAGCGGTCGTAGGCGTGCAGCGGCTGGCCGAGCTCCAGCATCACGTAGTTGGTGATGTCGACGGCCAGCGAGACCGTGCGCATCCCGGCCTTCTGCAGCCTGCGCTGCATCCAGATCGGGGAGCGCGCCTCGGGCCGCAGGCCGGTGACCGTCCGCGCGGTGAAGTTGCTGCATCCGATCGGGTCGGAGACCTTCACCGGGTAGCCGTGCGCGTTGGGCGGGGGCACGTCCAGGAGCGCCGGGTCGCGCAGCGGCAGCCCGTACGCGATGGCGGTCTCGCGGGCGACGCCGCGCATCGAGAGGCAGTAGCCCCGGTCCGGCGTGACGGCGATGTCGAGGACCTCGTCGACGAGCTCCAGGAGCTCGATCGCGTCGGTGCCGGGCTCGTACTCGGGCGGCAGCACGATGATGCCGTGCGTGCCGTCGTCGCCCATGCCGAGCTCGTCGGTCGAGCAGATCATGCCGTGCGAGGTCCTGCCGTACGTCTTGCGCGCGGCGATCGCGAAGTCACCGGGCAGCACGGCGCCCGGGAGGACCACGACGACCTTGTCGCCGACGGAGAAGTTACGGGCGCCGCAGACGATCTCCTGCGGTTCGCCGGTGCCGTTGGCGGTACCGACGTCGACGGTGCAGAAGCGGATGGGCTTCTTGAAGCCCTCCAGCTCCTCGATGGTCAGGACCTGTCCGACGACCAGGGGGCCCTTGAGGCCCGCGCCGGTCTGCTCGACGGTCTCGACCTCGAGTCCGACGGAGACGAGCTCGGCCTGTACGTCACGGCCGGTCTCCGTCGCCGGCAGGTCGACGTATTCCCGCAGCCAGGAAAGCGGGACGCGCATCAGATCTCCATCCCGAACGGCCGGGTGAACCGGACGTCGCCCTCGACCATGTCTCGCATGTCCTCGACGTTGTGGCGGAACATCAGCATCCGCTCGATACCGAATCCGAAGGCGAATCCGCTGTACTTCTCGGGGTCCACTCCGCAGGCGACGAGCACCTTCGGGTTGACCATGCCGCAGCCGCCGAGCTCGATCCAGCCCTCGCTGCCGCAGGTGCGGCAGGGGCGGTCCGGGTTGCCGACGGACTCGCCGCGGCAGACGTAGCAGACCATGTCCATCTCGGCGGACGGCTCGGTGAACGGGAAGAAGTTCGGCCGCAGCCGGGTCTTCATGTCCGGGCCGAAGAGCGCCTGGACCATGTGGTCGAGGGTGCCCTTGAGGTCGGCCATCGTGAGGCCCTCGTCGACGGCGAGCAGCTCGATCTGGTGGAAGACCGGGGTGTGCGTGGCGTCGAGCTCGTCGGTGCGGTAGACCCGGCCCGGGCAGACCACGTAGACGGGGGGCTTGCGGCTGAGCAGCGAACGCGCCTGGACCGGCGAGGTGTGCGTGCGCAGCACGACGCCGGACTCGTCGCCCTTGGCACCGTCGGCGCCCTGGACGAAGAACGTGTCCTGCATCTGCCGGGCCGGGTGGTCGGGCACGAAGTTCAGGGCGTCGAAGTTGAACCACTCCGCCTCGACCTCGGGGCCCTCGGCGATCTCGTAGCCCATGGCTACGAAGACGTCGGCGACGCGCTCCATGATGGTCGTCAGGGGGTGGCGCGCACCGGCCGGGGTGCGGTCGTAGGGCAGCGTGACGTCCACGGCCTCCTCGACCAGCACCCGGGCGTCACGCTCGGCCTCCAGCTCGGCCTGGCGCGCGGCCAGTGCCTTGGAGACGGCGCCGCGGGCCTGGCCCACGCGCTTGCCCGCCTCGGCCTTGGCCTGGGGCGGCAGCGCGCCGATCTCCCGGTTGGCGAGCGACAGCGGCGAGGTACCACCGGTGTGCGCGGTCTTCGCCTGGGCGAGCGCGTCGAGGTCGCCCGCGGCGGCAAAGGCGGCGAACGCCTCGTCCCGCAGGCGCTCGATCTCTTCCGGTTTCAGTGCCTCGACCTCGACTGGGTCGTACGACTTGTTCGGTGCCGACATCTCTTCCCGTGCTTCCGATTGGCTGGTGGCGCGACCTCCGACTCGACGGCCGAGGGCGCAAAGGTGCCAAAGGTCGAGTCTACGGGCCGCCGAGCGGCGAAGAAGCCCGTGGCTGCTCAGGCGAGATACGCCGGGGCTGCCACGGGCAGGATAAATCGGAATTCGGCGCCGCCGCCCGGGGCGCGGTCCACCGTGATGGTGCCGCCGTGCGCCTCGACGATGCCCTTGACGATGTACAGGCCCAGGCCGGTCCCGCCGCGCTTGCTCCCCCGCCAGAAGCGGGTGAAGACGCGGCCCATCGACTCCTCGGGGATGCCGGGACCTTCGTCGCTCACGGTGACTGCCGTTCCGTTCTCGTCGCTCTTCGCCGGTGCGGGCGCAGGGGCGATCTCAATGGTGACGGTTCCCTCGCCGTGGCGCACCGCGTTTTCCAGCAGGTTGCCGAGGACCTGGTCGACCTTGTCCGGATCGGCCCAGAGCGCGGGCAGCGGCTGCCGGGTGTGCACGAGGAAGCGGTCGGGCGCCTGGCCGTTCGCGGTGAGTGCCTGGATGTGGCGCTCGACGGCCGCGGAGATGTCCACGGGCTGGCGGCGCAGCTCCAGCCGGCCGGAGTCGATGCGGGAGATGTCGAGCAGCTCGGCGATGAGCCGGGTGACGCGGTTGGCGTCCGCGTCGACGGTCTCCAGCATCAGCCGCTTCTGGTCGTCCGTGAACCGCTCCCACTTGGCCAGGAGCGTGGCGGTGAAGCCCTTGACCGAGGTCAGCGGGGAGCGCAGCTCGTGGGCGACTGTCGCGATCAGCTCGGCGTGGCTGAGCTCCGTGCGTCGGCGCGCCTCGGTGCCGCGCAGCGACACGACGAGCCGCCGGACCGGACCGGTCGGGGTCTCGCGTACGTACCGGGCCGATACCAGGACCTCACGGCCGCCGGGGAGCAGCAGATTCCGCTCGGGCTGGCCGACCCGGGTGGCGAGCCCGCCGTACGGGTCCGTCAGGTCCCACCAGCGTCGTCCCTTGAGGTCCTCCAGGGGCAGTGCCTGGTGCAGGGACAGGCCGAGCGCGGCGGACCCGGGTGTGGCGGTGATCCTTGCCGCGGCCGCGTTGAAGCAGATGACCTTGCCGTTCTCGTCGGCGACGACGAGACCGTCGGGCAGATCGTCCGGGTCGATGCCCGTCGCGGGGTCCCCCACGGTCCGGCTCGCGCCTGTCCCGTCGGAGAGGGCGCGCACGGCGGCCGTGTGTGTCGCTCGCGGCCCGCTCATGCCGACAGCCATCTTCCCGTACCCCACCTCTCGAACCGGTGCAGTGGGCCCCCGAGTTCGTCACCCTACTAGGCGCCGGCGGCCGGGCGACACCCTCGGGGCGGGCACCGGCGGGGTGTGGCCCGTATCGATCGGTGGGGCGCCGGCGGGGATCAGCCCGCGCGGCTCGGGCGCTGGGCCCGCGCGGAGGCGTAGAGGCACACGGCGGCGGCGGTGGCGAGGTTGAGGCTCTCGGCCCTGCCGTGGATCGGGACCCGGACCACGGCGTCGGCCAGGGCGCGCGTCTCCTCGGGGAGGCCCCACGCCTCGTTGCCGAACACCCAGGCGGTGGGCCCCCCCATGGTGCCCGCGTCGAGCTCGTCGTCGAGGTCGTCCTCACCGGCGCCGTCGGCCGCCAGGATGCGCACGCCGGCGTCCCGGAGCCCCTGCACGGCCTGCTCCACGGGTACGCCGACGGCCACCGGCAGGTGGAAGAGCGAGCCGACGGAGGCGCGCACCGACTTGGGGTTGTAGAGGTCCACGGAGGCGTCGGTGAGCACGACCGCGTCCGCGCCGGCGGCGTCCGCGCAGCGCAGCACCGTGCCCGCGTTGCCGGGGTCGCGCACGTGGGCGAGGACGGCGACCAGGGTGGGCCTCGCCGCGAGGATGTCCTCGAAGGGCGAGTCCAGGAAGCGGCAGACACCGATGAGGCCCTGGGGGGTGACGGTCTGCGACACGTCCGCGAGCACGTCACCGTCCGCGAGGTGCACGCGTGCGCCGGCTGCGCGGGCCGCGTCGATGATGCCTGAGTACCGGTCGGCCGCCTCGACGGTGGCGAACAGCTCGGTCAGGGTGGGCTCGCCGTCGCCGCCCCGGTGCGCTGCGGCCTCTCGTACGGCCTGCGGCCCCTCGGCGATGAATCTGCGCTCCTTGCCGCGGAAGTTGCGCCTGGCCAGCCGGCGTGCGGCGGCGATTCGCGGCGATCGCGCGGAGATCAGTTCGGGGGTGCCCATGGTCGGCGGCGAGCCTCTCTGCGTAAGTCAGCTTCTCTGCATACGTTTCTCCGCGTACGGCTGACTACGTACGCGACACGTGGTGCAACGCACCGGACCCGCAGACGGCACACGCCTGCGGGTCCGGCTCGAAACGCTGGAACGTCGGAAGTACTGCCTGGATCAGGCGGCCTTCGGGGCGTTGACGTCGCTCGGGAGGGCCTTCTGGGCGACCTCGACGAGCGCGGCGAACGCGTTGGCGTCGTTGACCGCGAGCTCGGCCAGGATCTTGCGGTCCACCTCGATGTTGGCGGCCTTCAGACCCTGGATGAGGCGGTTGTACGTCATGCCGTTCTGGCGGGCAGCCGCGTTGATGCGCTGGATCCAGAGCTGGCGGAAGTCGCCCTTGCGCTTCTTGCGGTCGTTGTAGTTGTAGACCAGGGAGTGGGTGACCTGCTCCTTGGCCTTGCGGTACAGGCGCGAACGCTGACCGCGGTAACCGCTGGCGGCCTCGAGGATCGCCCGGCGCTTCTTGTGGGCGTTTACCGCCCGCTTGACGCGTGCCACTTTTAACTCCTTGCAGCGGGGCTGGGAATCGCGGTGTCGACTCACCAGCCCGGAAACGAATTGGTCCCGGTCGGATGGAGGATCGTGCCCCCGGATTCACCGGAGGCGTCGCCCTCTACTTGCCGAGAAGCTTCTTGATCTTCTTGGCGTCGGCCGGAGCCACGACGACCGTGCCGGTCAGCGAGCGGGTCTTCTTGGACGACTTGTGCTCGAGCAGGTGGCGCTTGCCGGCCCTCTCGCGAAGCACCTTGCCGGAGCCGGTGATCTTGAAGCGCTTGCTGGCACCGCTGTGCGTCTTGTTCTTCGGCATCGCGCCGTTATCTCCTCGTCAGTGGCGCCCCTCACGGTGCGGGCACCGGACTGCAGGGGCGTCAGATCTTTGGGTGGTTTCCGAGGGACCCGGGGGCGCCTGGGTGGCGGCCCCCGGAGGTCACGCCTCGGAAGGTGTCTCGGCCGGAGCCTCGGCCGCTGCGGCGGGGGCCTCAGCGGTCTCACCCTCGGACTCGGCGTCGGGGGTGTATCCCTGACGCTCCGCCTTGCGGGCGGCCTGGGCCTCGCGGGCTTCGGCCATGGCTTCGGTCTTCTTCTTGTGCGGGCCCAGAACCATGATCATGTTCCGGCCGTCCTGCTTCGGGTTCGACTCGATGAAGCCGAGGTCCTCGACGTCCGAAGCGAGACGCTGGAGCAGTCGGAAACCCAGCTCCGGGCGGGACTGCTCACGACCACGGAACATGATCGTGATCTTGACCTTGTCCCCCTGCTTGAGGAACCGGACGACGTGACCCTTCTTGGTGTCGTAGTCGTGCGGGTCGATCTTCGGCCGGAGCTTCATTTCCTTGATGACCGTGTGCGCCTGGTTCTTGCGCGCCTCACGGGCCTTCATGGCCGACTCGTACTTGAACTTCCCGTAGTCCATGAGCTTGCACACGGGGGGACGGGCTGTCGCCGCCACCTCGACCAGGTCGAGGTCGTACTCCTGTGCGAGCTCCAGGGCCTTGGCAAGCGGAACAATCCCGACCTGCTCGCCGCTGGGACCGACAAGTCGCACCTCGGGAACGCGAATCCGGTCGTTGATGCGGGGCTCGGCGCTGATGGATCCTCCTCGGTAGCACCACGCGACCGCCTGGCGGACAGCCGCGTAACGTCTATGTATGACCAACCGAGCCGGGAAAGCAGAAAAGCCCCGGACGGAACACATGCGGGGCTCCTGGAACTACCGGAACACCGCCGCGTGCAACCGCGGGGCGCAATCGGGCGGCCCCATCGTCCGTACGGAACGATGGCTGCCACCAGACCGGTGACCCGCCGTCCCGGGGGACGGTCAGGTGGGAGATCGGAGCCTCCACTTGTGGGCCGGTCACATAGGTGTCCGGCCGGTCGTTACACAAGGTTAGCAGCCTGCCCGCGCGTGCGCTAATCCCGTGTCCCACCGTGCTCCCGCGGGAAGGACGCGCGCGGCCGGGCCTTATCGTGTGGGGCATGAGCGACGCGACCACCCCCAGCACCGAGAACCCCGGCTTCGACGACATGGCCCGCGACATCGCGGAGGTCCCCGCGGTCGAGGTGATCGTGACCGTCGCGGTCAATCTGATGAGCGCGGCAGCCGTGAAGCTCGGCCTGACCGAGGAGGGCGAGGCGCACAAGGACCTCGACGAGGCGCGCAAGCTGGTCCAGGCACTGGCCGGGCTGCTCGACGCGAGCGTCACCGAGATCAGCACCTTCCACGCCTCGCCGCTGCGCGACGGCCTGAAGTCGCTCCAGCTGGCCTTCCGTGAGGCGTCGCTCGTACCGGACGAGCCGGGCCAGGGCCCGGGCGAGAAGTACACGGGTCCCGTCTACGGCTGACCGTCCCGCGCCTCTCGAGCCCGCCGCCCGCGAAAGGTGGCGGGCTCGTGCGCGTCAGCGGCTGAAAAGGGGCTCGCCCGGGGCCACCGCGTCGGCCGGCAGCAGCGCCAGATCGATGCCGCTCACCAGCCGGGCACGCAGCACCTCGCTGGCCGCCAGCGCGTCGGCGACCCTGCGGGCGGCGTCCGCGACCTCGGCGTCCGGGGAGAGGACCAGGGCGAGGGTGCCGTCCGCCCGGCCGGGGCCGAGGTGGGCACGCAGCACCGCGGGCTCGGCGGCGACCGCTTCCCGCACCGCGGCGACGACGGCGGGATCGTCGAGCGGGTCCGCGCTCGTGCGGTTCTCGGCCAGGGCCAGCAGCGCCGGGCCCGTCAGCTCGAAGGCGACGGGTCCCGCCAGGTCCAGCACCACCGTGTCCGCCTTCTCGTGCGCGGCGGCCCGCAGTGCCTGGTGCAGGGGTACGGCGACGGGGCGCGCCCGGGGATCCCAGCGGGCCAGCGAGGCGGTGGACGTGAAGGCGGGCAGGGCGCGCCGGCCACCGGCCTGAAGGGTCGGCACGGCCATGTCGCTGGTCTTCTCGCGGCGCAGCCCGCCCACCCGTCGCCCGCCACCACCCTTCCCAGGAGCTTCGCGCCCCTCCTCACCGTCCTCCTCGACCTCGCCGAGGACCGCGACGACCGGCACGAGGAGCCGGGCGCCGCGGAGGGCGGCGAGGACCGGGCCGACGGCCGTCCGGTCCTCTGCCCAGGCCGCGAGGGCCGCTGTCAGTTCGGGCGAGGCAGTGCCGTCGTCGTCGGAGAAACCGGGGTCCGGGATGTTCTTGAGCGCCACACGACGAGCCTAGTGGGTCCCCTCTCCCACCTAGGCGACAGGTCGGGCACAGGCTGCTGCCAGCTGCCCTTCCTAGCGTCCGGGCCATGCCCCGTCACAGAACTCGCAGGCCCGCGCTGTCCGGCCTCGTGACCGCCGCCGTGCTGCTGGCCGCCTCCGCGGGAGGCACGTATCTGGTGGTTCGTCCACCGGATGACGCATCCACGGCCGTGGCCGCCGTATCGTCCGCTTCGAGCCCGCCGGCCGTGACGGGCGGGAGCGAGGAGCCTGAGGTGGATCTCGACGCGGAGCTGGCCGACGCGCTGGCGCCCCTGGCGGACGGCGCCGACGTGACGGTGGCCGTGCTGGACACGGAGAGCGGCACGGGTGCCGCGTACGGGGACGGGGCGTACGACACCGCCAGCATCGTGAAGGTCGACATCCTGGCGGCGCTGCTGCTCCAGGCGCAGGACGAGGGCCGGGAGCTGAACGGCGCGGAGCACGCGTACGCGGAGGCCATGATCCGGCGGAGCGACAACACCTCGGCCACCGAGCTGCTCAAGGTGATCGGCGGGGAGGACGGACTCGACGCGGCCAACGAGCGCCTGGGGCTGACCGCGACGAAGGCCGCCCACGCGTGGGGGCTGACGCAGACCACGGCCGCCGACCAGGTGCGGCTGCTGGAAGCGGTGTCCGGGACGGACTCGGAGCTGTCCCCGGCCTCTCGCGCGTACATGACGGAGCTGATGGGCCAGGTCGAGGCCGATCAGCGGTGGGGGGTGTCCGCGGCGGGCACCGGCGCGGTGCTGAAGAACGGCTGGATGCCCCGGACGACGACGGGGCTCTGGGACGTCAACAGCATCGGGCGGGTGGAGAGCGGCGGGCACACCCTGCTGGTGGCGGTGCTGTCGCGCGGGCACGCGACGAAGGAGGCGGGCATCGCTCTCGTGGAGTCCGTCGCGAAGGCCGCGGCCGACGTCACCGGAGCGGTGGCCGAATCGCGCTGAGGCCGGTGCGCGGGGCGTGGCCGGGCCGCCCGCTCAGCGCAGGGGGCCGCCGGTGGGGAACGGGCTGTACCCGGGTACGGCCCGGTTCCCGCCCCCGCCGTTCCTGCCGCCGCCGTTCCCGCCGCCGCCGTTCCTGCCACGCCACAGCACCACGGCCAGGGCGAGGAGTACGGCGCCGAGACCGCCCGCCGTGGGGGCCAGCCAGCCGGCCGGGTCCCCGTCGCCCGGCTGCGGGGCGGGGCCGGAGCCGAAGTACTCGTCGCGGTGATCCGCCCCGGCGGCCCGCGCGCCCGTGTCGTCCGGGCGCAGCTTCGCCCCGGCCTGTATCGCGGCGGCGGGGTCGACCATGCCGTAGCCCCTGGCGTCGTCGCGGCCCCCCGCGGGGGCGTTGCCGGCCGTCTCCGCGAGCAGAGTCTTGATCTGCGCGGGCGAGAGACCCGGGTGTGCGGCGCGCACGAGGGCCACGGCACCGGAGACGAACGCCGACGCGGCGGACGTGCCCCACTCGATGTAGTAGTGCTGGTCGGGATTGGCCACGACGATGTCGACGCCCGGCGCGCTGACGGTCGCGTACCAGCGGCGGGTGGAGAAGGCCGCGTGCGTGCCGTACTTGTCGACGGCCGCGACGGCGATCACGCCGGGGTAGGCGGCGGGGTAGGAGATGCGGTCGCCCTTCTCCCCGCTGTTGCCCGCCGAGGCGACGACGGCCACGCCCTTGCCGAGGGCGTACTGCACGGCTGCGTCCTCGCCCGGCTCCGGGTGTGCCGACTCGCTGTCGTCACCCAGGGAGAGGTTGATGACGTCGGCGCCCTGGTCGGCCGCCCAGCGGATGCCGTCGGCGAGTGCCGTTCCGCGTGACTCCCGGGCCTTGGCGCGTGACGGGTCGCCGGACTCGAGGATCACCCGCACGGGAAGGATCTTCGCCTCCGGGGCTACCCCGAGGACACCGTCGTCCCGCCCCGGGCCGTTGCCACGGCCCGCGATGATGCCGGCCATCGCGGTGCCGTGCAGCGCCCAGGAGCGGTCTCCGCGTCCGGCGCCGAACCCTATGAGGTCCTTGCCCGGGAGGACCTGGCCGGCGAGGTCGGGGTGGGCGTCGTCGACCCCGGTGTCCAGGACCGCGACCGTGATGCCCTCGCCCTTCGTGGTCTGCCAGGCGGTGTCCGTGTGGAGGGCCTCCAGGCCCCACTGCTGGTCCCGGATGGCGTCGGCGTGCGCGGGGACGGCGGGCAGCAGCGCGAAGGCGGTTGCCGTGGCGACGGCCGCGAGCGCCCGGCACCGGCGCAGACGGGTCATTCCCTCTTCTCCGTGAGGTCGGTGACGGTCCTGCGCAGGGTGCGCTCCACCCGGTCGGCGATGCCCTTCGCCTCGTGGCCGAGTCCCGCCTGGGCGGGTGCGGTCGTGGCTCCGTCCGCCATGGCCTCGGCCGCGGCCTGCGGCTCCGTGACCGTACGGCCGTCCGCGAAGCCGGAGACGGCGAACACGACGACGGGCACCTCCGTCAGGACGTGGACCGTCCAGCTGGCGCGCTGCCGGTCGCCGAAGCCGGCGGCGACGGTGCCGGCGACCGGGTAGGTACGGGGCATCAGGTCGGAACGGCCGGCGAGGCGCTGGGTGGTGAACCGGGTGCTGAGCGCGCCCATGGCGTCGGTGCCGGCTTCGGTGAAGACCATGCCGACGGTGGTGACGCTGCTGCGCGTGGCGTCGGTGTAGGTGGCGCGCACCAGGCGTTCACAGCCGACCGGGCCGAGCGTCTTGAGCAGCAGCGGGTCCAGCCCCGCCGCGCAGCCGCTGTCGTTCGCGACGGCGATCCTGGTCCAGACCCGGTCGGTGGCTCCCGGACCCGCGCCGTCGCCCTTGAGGGTGCGCGGGAAGAGGGTGTCGACGGGCACGCTGTGCCAGGCGGAGCGGCCCACGGTGTACGCGCTCGTGTAGCCGGGCTCGGCCGCGGAGTCCTCGGTGAGCCATCTGCCGGTGACCGCGCCGCCGATGAGCCCGAGGCCGAGCACGGCACAGACCGCCGCCGCGGCGGTCCTGACGGGGTTCCGGGCCTTGACGGGGCGGAGCCGGGTGGTGGTCTCGGCGGGAGTCTCGGCGTACGCGTAGTACGCCCCGGGCGGGGCGGGGGCCGCTCCGGGGCGCGGGGTGAGGTCCACCGCTCCGACGGGCCTGCGCCTGGTGGCGGCGGGTGGTGGCGGCGGACCGGGATGCACCGGCGGGACGGGGCGGAGCCGGGTGGTCGTCTCCACCGGCGGGGCGGGCTCACCACGCGGGGCGGGCGGGACGGCAGCCGGCGGGCCGGGGGCGGTGCCGGTCACGGGTGGCGCGGACTCCGGACGCGGGACCTGCGGTACGGACGGCGGGCCGGCCGGCCGGGGCGGCACTGGAGCGCGCTGCGCTTCGGTACTCATCCGTCCCCCTGGTCCACGTCCCCGTACCGCCCACGAGCACCCTTGCGCACGGGGCCCGTGGGTCGATCGTGTACCGGTCACTCTACGGGGTGTGCGGCACCCCGTGGGAACGGGACGGCGGGTGCGGGACGATCTGCACGGAACGTCCCCCTACCCAGTGGTACGGCCGTCTGGCAAGCTGCGGTCATGACTGCCCGCGCCACTGACCGGAGCCGCTACGACCGGGCCACCGCCCACCTCGACGCCCCGGTGGCCGTCGTCGACCTGGAGGCCTTCGACGCCAATGCCGACGACTTGGTGCGCAGGGCGGGCGGCAAGCCCGTCCGGGTCGCGAGCAAGTCGGTGCGCTGCCGTGCCCTGCTGGAGCGGGTGCTCGCCCGTCCGGGCTTCGCCGGCATCATGTCGTTCACCCTCGCGGAGTCGCTCTGGCTGGCCCGCGCCGGATTCGACGACGTACTGCTGGCCTATCCGTCGGCCGACCGGGCCTCCTACGCCGAACTGGCCGCCGATCCCAAGCTCGCCGCGGCCGTGACGGTGATGGTGGACGACCACGCGCAGCTGGAGCTGATCGACGCCGCGCGCGCAGGCGGCACCGAGGAGATCCGGGTCTGTCTGGAGCTGGACACCTCGCTGCGGCTGCTCGGCGGGCGGGTCAGGATCGGCGCGCTGCGCTCCCCGCTCCGTTCCCCGGCCCAACTGGCCGAGCTCGCGAGGTCGGTGGACCGCAGGCCCGGCTTCCGGCTGGTGGGGCTGATGGCGTACGAGGGCCATGTCGCCGGTGTGGGCGACTCGGTGGCGGGACGGCCGCTGCGGTCGCGCGCTGTCCGGCTGATGCAGGCGGCGGCGCGCCGGGAGCTGGCGGCCCGGCGCGCGGAGGTCGTGCGGGCGGTCCGTGCGGTGGCGCCCGGCCTGGAGTTCGTGAACGGGGGCGGCACCGGCAGCGTGCAGCACACCGCCGCCGAGCCGGCGGTGACCGAGATCGCCGCGGGGTCCGGGCTCTACGTACCGAGACTGTTCGACAACTACACCTCGTTCACGGGCCGTCCGTCGGCACTGTTCGCCCAGCCCGTGGTGCGGCGGCCGGGCGTGGGCGTGGTGACGGTGCTCGGCGGCGGCTATCCGGCGTCCGGGGCGGCGGGCGCGGACCGGCTGCCGGTGCCGTATCTGCCCGAAGGGCTGCGCTACGACCCGCAGGAGGGCCCGGGCGAGGTGCAGACGCCGCTGCTCGGAGCCCCCGCGGACGACCTGCTGATCGGCGACAAGGTGTGGTTCCGGCACGCCAAGGCCGGTGAACTGTGCGAGCGCTTCGACGAGCTGCGGCTCATCGAGGGCGAGCGGATCACCGCCACCGTGCCGACGTACCGCGGCGAGGGCCGCACCTTCCTGTAGGACGCCGCTCAGGGAGCGACGGTGCTGCCGACTCCGCCGCCCGTGGCGTCGCCGATCGGCCGGATGCCCTCGGTGATGGTGTCCATGAGGGTGAGCGGCAGCTCGTCCCCGCCCGCGTCGAACGCGAAGCGCACGACGACCGGTGTCTCGCTGCCCACCGCCGAGGGGAAGACGAGCGACTGCACATGGCCGCCGGGGCCGGCGCCCGTGGTGATCCGGCGGCGCACCAGATGTCCGGTGCGCCCCGCGACCGTCACGGACCTGGACGCCACTTCCTTCTGGGACCTGATGCCCCCGTGGATGAGGGCGTCGACGGAATTCCTCCCGTAGGCCCGGTCTGCCGCCGTTCCGATGTCCTCCTCCGCCAGTGCCTTCATGTCCGTGAGACCGGTGCCGCTCGCCGTACGGACCGAGACCGTGCCGTGGTAGCAGAGACTTCCCGAGTCGCCGGGGCAGGTGTAGGAGCCGACGGTACGCATCGTGGAGGCGTCGTCGAGGGTGTTCTCCGGCTTCTCCCAGCCGTCGGGGACCGGGAGCGTGACCCCGTTGAGCTGGTCTACCAGCACCGCGGCGTCGTCCTCCGGGCCCCCGGCGGGCGTCGGGGCGGGGGCGCTCGCGCTGTCGGTGGGCGGCGGCGCGGTACTGCCGGGCGAGGACCTGGACTCCGTACCGCCGCCCTCGCCCAGGACGAGGAACCCGGTGACGACTACGGCGGCGGCCACCAGGACCGCCGCGGTCGTGGCGACGGCGGCCCGGAGGCCCCGGCCGCCGCCCCGGGTGACGTTCGCGGATGCCTGTGGCGCGGACTGCGGATGGAGTCCCAGGGGCTGGGTGACGGCGGTGGAGCGGGTGTGTCCGGTCCACGCGGCGCCGTCCCACCAGCGCTCCGTGCCGGGCACGTTCACGTCCGGGTACCAGCCGGGCGGCGTCACGTTGCTCATGTCACCACTCCAGGGAGCGTCAGTCGAGCGGGGTCACGTACGCTCCTGAGATTCCGCCGTCGACGAGGAAGTCGGTGGCGTTGACGAAGGAGGAGTCGTCGCTCGCCAGGAAGGCGACGGCGGCGGCGATCTCCGTAGGCTCGGCGAACCGGCCGACCGGGATGTGCACGAGCCTGCGGGCGGCACGCTCCGGGTCCGTGGCGAACAGCTCCTGGAGCAGCGGGGTGTTGACCGGGCCGGGGCACAGGGCGTTGACCCGGATCCCTTCGCGGGCGAACTGCACCCCGAGTTCCCGGGACAGTGCGAGGACGCCGCCCTTGGACGCGGTGTAGGAGATCTGGGAGGTCGCCGCGCCCATCCGTGCCACGAAGGACGCGGTGTTGATGATCGAGCCGCGGCCCTGGCGCCGCATGTAGGGGAGGGCGGCCTTGCAGCAGAGGTAGACGGAGGTGAGGTTGACGTCCTGGACGCGTTTCCACGCCTCCAGGCCGGTCGTGAGGATGGAGTCGTCCTCCGGCGGTGAGATGCCCGCGTTGTTGAAGGCGATGTCGACGGAGCCGTAGGTGTCGTCCGCCGCCGCGAAGAGGGCTTTGACCTGGCCGGGGTCGGTGACGTCGACGCGTACGAAGGTGCCTCCCGCCTCCTTCGCGGCGGCCTTTCCGGCGCTCTCGTCGATGTCACCGCAGACGACGTGTGCTCCTTCCGACGCCAGCCGGCGGGCGGTGGCGAGGCCGATGCCGCTGCCCGCGCCGGTGATGACGGCGGTGCGGCCGGCCAGACGGCGGCAGACGCTGCCGGATTTGGTGGTCATCTGTGTTCAGGCCTCCGTGCCGATGAAGACGTTCTTGGTTTCGGTGAAGGCCGCGAGGGCGTCGGGCCCCAGTTCACGGCCGAGCCCGGACTGTTTGTAGCCGCCGAAGGGTGTCCAGTAGCGGACGGCGGAGTGGGAGTTGACGGACAGGTTCCCGGCCCGGACCGCCTGGGAGACCCGTAGGGCGCGGCCCACGTCACGGGTCCAGATGGAGCCGGCCAGTCCGTGGTCGGTGGCGTCGGCCAGCCGGACGGCGTCGGCCTCGTCCTCGAAGGGGAGCACGACGGCGACGGGGCCGAAGACCTCCTCCGTGGCGACGGGGGCGTCGGGCGCGATCCCGGTGAGGACGGTCGGGGGGAACCAGAAGCCGGGGCCGGTGGGCGCGCTGCCCCGGATGCCGTCCGCGCCGTCCGGGACGAACCCGCGGACGCGCTCCAGCTGGGCCAGGGAGATCAGCGGGCCCATCTGTGTCCTCTCGTCCGACGGGTCCCCCACGACGACGGAGGCGACGGCCGGGACCAGGAGTTCGAGGAAGCGGTCGTACGCGGACCGCTGGACCAGGACGCGGGTGCGGGCGCAGCAGTCCTGGCCGGCGTTGTCCAGGAAGGACATGGGCGCGGCGGCCGCGGCGGCCTCGATGTCGGCGTCGGCGAAGACGATGTTGGGGCTCTTGCCGCCGAGTTCGAGGGTGAGCCGCTTCACCCGGTCCGCGCACCTGGCCATGATCTGCTTGCCGACGCGGGCCGAACCGGTGAAGACGATCTTGGCGACGCCCGGGTGCCGGACCAGGGCGTCGCCCGCCACGTCCCCCGCGCCGGGCAGCACCTGGAAGAGGTGTTCGGGGAGGCCCGCGTCGAGAGCGAGCCGGGCCAGGTACTGGGCGGTGAGCGGGGTGGTCTCCGCGGGCTTGAGGAGGACGGCGTTGCCGGCGGCGAGGGCGGGGGCGGTGCCCCAGGCGGCGATCGGCATCGGGAAGTTCCACGGGGCGATCACTCCGACGACGCCCAGCGGTTCGAGGAACGTGATGTCGATCCCGCCGGGTACGGGGATCTGGCGCCCCGTCAGGCGTTCCACTCCCCCGGCCGCGTAGTCCAGCAGGTCCCGGACGTTGGCCGCCTCCCAGCGGGCGTTGCCCAGGGTGTGTCCCGCTTCGGTGACCTCCAGCCGGGCCAGACGTTCGGCGTGTTCGTCGACGAGGACGGCGAAGCGCCGCAGCAGCCGGGCCCGGTCGGCCGGAGCCAGCGCGGCCCAGGTGCGCTGGGCGGCCGCTGCGCGGGCGACGGCGGCACCGACCTCTGCGGCGGAGGTGGCCGGGACGGTGGCGACGAGCTCCTCGGTCGCCGGGTTCAGGACACGGTGTTCGTGGATCACGGGTGCCTCACAGGCGTTCGAAGGAGCGGCGGAGCTCCCAGTCGGTCACCGCTGCGTCGAAGGCCTCCAGTTCGACGCGCGCCATGTTGCGGTAGTGCGCGACGACGTCGTCGCCGAAGGCCTCCCGGGCGACCTCGCTGCTCTCCCAGAGGGCCGCCGCCTCACGGAGCGTGGTGGGGACCTGGTCGTATCCGGCGGTGTAGGCGTTGCCCTCGCAGGCGTCGGGGAGTTCCAGCTCGTTCTCGATGCCGTGCAGTCCGGCGGCGACGAGGCCGGCGACCGCGAGGTACGGGTTCACGTCGCCGCCGGGCAGCCTGTTCTCGAAGCGCGTGGAACGGCCGTGTCCGACGACGCGCAGGGCACAGGTGCGGTTGTCGTGGCCCCAGGCCACGGCGGTCGGGGCGAAGGACCCGGGCTGGAAACGCTTGTAGGAGTTGATGTTCGGCGCGTACAGCAGCGAGAAGTCGCGCAGGGCTGCCAGCTGGCCGGCGAGGAAGCTCCGCATCACGGGGGACATCGTGCCGTCGTCGCCCGCCATGACGCTGTGTCCATCGGCGTCCTGGAGCGAGAGGTGGATGTGGCAGGAGTTGCCCTCACGCTCGTTGAACTTGGCCATGAAGGTGAGCGCGACGCCTTCCTGGGCGGCGATCTCCTTGGAGCCGGTCTTGTAGACGGCGTGCTGGTCGCAGGTGACGAGGGCTTCGTCGTAGCGGAAGACGATCTCGTGCTGGCCGGGGTTGCACTCGCCCTTGGCCGACTCGACGGTCAGCCCTGCGGCGGCCATCTCGTTGCGGATGCGGCGCAGCAGTGGTTCGATGCGGCCGGTGCCCAGGACGGAGTAGTCGATGTTGTACTGGTTCGCCGGGGTGAGACCGCGGTAGTTGAGGTCCCACGCCTGCTCGTACGTGTCCTTGAAGACGATGAACTCGAGCTCCGTGCCGACATGTGCGCTCAGTCCGTGTGCGGCGAGCCGCTCCAGCTGCCGCCGGAGGATCTGGCGGGGTGCCGCGGCGACCGGCGAGCCGTCGTCCCAGGCGAGATCGGCCATGACCATGGCCGTCCCCTCGTGCCAGGGGATCCGGCGCAGGGTCGTGAGGTCTGGGCGCATCGCGAAGTCGCCGTAACCGTTGGACCAGGAGGACATCGCGAATCCGTCGACGGTGTTCATGTCCGTGTCGACGGCGAGCAGGTAGTTGCAGCCTTCCGTGCCGTGCTCCAGGACCTCGTCCAGGAAGAAGGACGCCGCGAATCGCTTGCCCTGCAGCCGGCCCTGCATGTCGGGGAAGGCGAGGACCACGGTGTCGATCTCACCGCGTCCCACGAGCACGCGCAGCTCGTCGGTCCCCAGCGGGGGTGTTCGGTCTGCCACGGGACACTCCTCGTTCGGCCAGCCGGCCGGTCTAAGGTATGGGAGAAAACCATTGGGGGGAAGGGAATCGGGACGTGGCGGAAGAGACCGGGGAGCCCGGGGCCTCCGACCGGCTGCTGCCCTTGCTGCGGCCGGTCCGCGCGGGCAACGGCTTCGAGGAGGCGCTGGAGCAGATCCTCCAGGTGGTCCGGCTCGGCCTGGTGCCCGGCGGCGGGCGGCTGCCGGCCGAGCGTGAGCTGGCCGGGCTCCTCGGCATCAGCCGCGTCACCCTGCGCGAGGTGCTGAGGGTGCTCCAGGACCAGGGGCTGATCGAGGCCAGACGCGGGAGGTACGGCGGTACGTTCGTCCTCCCCCGCACCGGCCCGGCCGACGGTGACGAGCTGCGCCGCCGGGTGGCGGACGTGGACATCGAGGACGTACTGCTGTTCCGCGAGGTCCTGGAGTCGGGGGCCGCCGGGCTCTGTGCGTCGCGCGGCCTCGACGACGAGGGGGCGGAACGGCTGCGAACGGCTCTGGCGGCGACACACGAGGCACCTCTGCCCGACTACCGCAGGCTTGACACCCACTTCCACCTGACGCTCGCCGAGCTGTCCGGCTCCCCCTCCCTCGCAAGCCGGTACGCGGCGGTGCGGGCAGGCGTCAACGAACTCCTGGACTGCATCCCCCTGCTGGTGCGGAACCTCGAACACTCGCAGCATCAGCACACGGCCCTCGTCGAAGCCGTGCTCGACCGGGACGAGGAGGCGGCGCGCGCGGTGACGCGTGAGCACTGCGAGGGGACGGCCGCGCTGCTCCGGGGCTTCCTGGCTTGATCTTGCCCTTCTGGATCACTGCTCTTGCGCGGAGGCGCGGTACGAACAAAGGTATGACGCAACACCATTGCACCGGGCCGGCCAGCAGACCGGCCGCCGGAGGGACCGCACCATGCACCAACCGCTCATCGGCGTCACGACCTATCTGGAGCCGGCGGCTCGCTGGGGCGTCTGGGAGCTCCCCGCCGCGGTGCTCCCCTCCGCCTACCCCCGGCTGGTCCAGCGCTCCGGCGGGATGGCCGCGCTGCTGCCGCCGGACGATCCGGCGCGGGCCGGGGCTGTCCTGGCCCGGGTCGACGGTCTCGTGATCGCGGGCGGCGCCGATGTCGATCCAGGGCTCTACGGCGCGGAGCGCGACTTCCGGACCGGGCCTCCGGCGCACGAGCGCGACAGCTGGGAGGTGGCCCTGCTCCGCGCGGCCAGGGCGGCGGGCACTCCGGTGCTCGGGATCTGTCGCGGCATGCAGCTGCTCAACGTGGCGCTGGGCGGCACGCTGACCCAGCATCTGGACGGTCACGCGGGCCCGTTCGGCAAGTCCGGGGTTCTCGGTGAGCACGAGGTGACGCCCGTCCCGGGGACGCTGTACGCCTCACTCGTGCCCGAGGTGGCGTCCGTACCCACGTACCACCACCAGGCAGTGGACCGGCTGGCGCCGGGCCTGGTGGCCTCCGCGCACGCGGCGGACGGCACGGTGGAGGCCGTCGAGCTGCCGGGCGGCCAATGGGTGCTCGGGGTCCAGTGGCATCCGGAGATGGGTGACGACCTCCGGATCATGCGGGCCCTGGTGGAGGCGGCCCGGACCGGGGCACCTGTGCCTGCGGCCTGAGGCTCACCCACCTGGTGGATGGTCAAGGGGCACGCACTCGGCGGCCGATCAGGGGTCTCGCCCCGGGTGTACTGCCAAGGGGGCGCGCCCCCGGCAGGCGACCAGGAGGCACCGCGCCCGATGCGGGGTGAGAGGTCACACGGCCCGGCGGCCGATGAGGAATCACACGGGCCGACGGGCGGTCGGCGGTCAGCACCCCGGGTGGTCAGCGGTCAGCGACCCGGGCGGACACCGGTCACTCCCCCGGCAGGCGGCCGGCGGCACGGGCCCGGCGGCCGGTCAGGGCTCTCGCGCCTCACCGGAGGTCAGGGAGAGCAGGTCGCGCGCGGGTCCCGTCGGCCGGTGGCCGGCCGGCCAGACCGCGCGCAGCTGACGGCGGAGCCGGACGCCCGCGACCGGGACCTTGACGAGGCGCCGCGCGGAGAGCTCCTCGCCCAGGGCGAGTTCGCTCAGCACGCAGGGCCCCGCGCCGCTCTCCGCGGCCCCCTTGACCGCGGTGGTCGAGGAGAGTTCGAGCAGCGGGGGCGCCAGCCCTCCGTGCACGGCGAGCGCGGCGTCCAGGACCTGCCGTGTGCCCGAGCCGCGTTCGCGCAGGATCAGGGGCGTCCCGGCGAGCTCGCCGGGGGTCAGTCCCCGGCGGCGTGCCCACGGGTGCGAGGGAGCCACCACGACGACGAGCCGGTCGTGCGCGATGACCGTGCCGTCCAGCCCTTCCGGTATCGAGAGCCCTTCGACGAAGCCCAGGTCCGCCTCTCCCGCCAGGAGGCGCAGGGCGACGACCGCCGAGTTGCCCGCGAGAAGGGACACGGCGGTCCCGGGCCGCGCGGCCCGCAGCGCGATCAGCCAGCCCGGCAGCAGGTACTCCGCGATGGTCATGCTCGCCGCGACCCGCAGCCTGGAGTCGCGCCGGTCCCTCAACGCCTGGGCTCCCGCGTCGAACGCCTCCGCCGCCTCGACGACCCTGCGCGCCCAGTCGGTGACGAGCGCGCCCGCGTCGGTCAGCCGGGATCCGCGCGGTGAGCGGTCCAGGAGCGCGACGCCGAGCTGCCGCTCCATCGACCGGATGCGGCCGGACGCGGCGGGCTGGCTGATGCCGACCTCGCGCGCCGCCCGGCCCAGACTCCCGTGCCGCGCGACGGCGAGCAGCAGCACCATGGCTCCGAGGTCGGGCACACGGTGGGACAGGGAGGGGGGCGGAGGCACGGGGCTGGACATAAGGCCAGCCTATGACCTCATAGCCCGGTGCTCCCTGGTGGGCGGCGGTCCGGTCACCGAGAATCGTGGCATGGCCATCTTTCCGCAGACCCGGACCGGGACCACCGCCCCCCGTACCGTCGAGCCCCGGTTCCCGTCCCTGCGGCATTTCGGCCCCAACTGGTACGCGACCGTCATGGGGACCGCCGTCGTGGCGACCGCGGGCGCAGCGCTGCCCGTGGAGGTGCCGGGCCTGCGGGCCGCCTGTGTCGTGGTGTGGGCCCTGTCCGCCGTGCTGCTGGCCGTCGTGCTGACGGCCCGGGCCGGCCACTGGATCCTCCACCGGGACCAGGCCCGCGCCCACCTCATGGACCCCGCCGTCGCCCCGTTCCACGGCTGCCTGTCCATGGCGCTGCTCGCCGTCGGCGCGGCCACCCTGGTGTCGGGTCAGGACGCCATAGGGCATCCGGCCGCCGTCGCCGTGGACGCGCTGCTGTTCACGGCGGGCACGGTCACCGGCCTCGCCGCAGCCGTCGCGATCCCGTATCTCATGGTCGTACGCCACCGTCCCGCCCCGGGCACCGCGTCGCCGGTCTGGCTGCTCCCGCTGGTGGCCCCGATGGTCTCGGCCGCGGTCGGACCGCTCCTGGTGCCCGAGCTGGCTCCCGGCCAGGGACGCGAGGCGCTCCTGCTCGCCTGTTACGCGATGTTCGGGCTGTCCCTGCTGGCGACCCTGGTGGTCTTGCCGCTGGTCTTCGCACGGCTGGTCCACGGAGGTCCTCTGCCGCTCGCACTGACTCCGACGCTGTTCCTGGTGCTCGGGCCGCTGGGCCAGTCCACGACCGCCGTCAACCAGCTGGCCGATGTGGCGCCCGGCGCGATCGCGGCGCCCTACGCCTCGGCCTTCGGCGCCTTCGCCGTCCTCTACGGGGTGCCGGTGATGGGGTTCGCCCTGCTCTGGCTGGCCCTGTCCGCCACGATGGTGGTGCGTGCCGTCCGGCGCGGCATGCGGTTCACGATGACGTGGTGGGGATTCACCTTCCCCGTGGGTACGTGTGTCACAGGCGCGGCGGGCCTGGCCCGGCACACCGGTCTGCACGCGTTCACCTGGCTGGCCGTGGCCCTCTACGCGCTGCTGGTGACCGCTTGGGCGGTCGCCGGTGTGCGGACGCTGGGCGGACTCTTCAGCGGAGCGCTGCTCGCAGCGCCCCGGCCGCTTCGGCCAGTGACGGTCCGTACCACGTGAGGTGACGCCCGTCGACGAGCACGGCGCGCAGTCCGGGGAAGGCCTCGGGTCCGTCACCGGCGGTGAAGCGGTACGGCTCGTCCGGCAGCACGACGAGCTCGGCCCCGGCCGTGTTCAGCTCGGCCAGGGGGACGCGGGGGTAGCGGTCGTGGTGGCCGGCGTACACGTTCCGTACCCCGAGGCGGGCCAGCAGGTCACCGGCGAAGGTGTCGCGGCCCAGCACCATCCAGGGTCTGCGCCAGACGGGCACGATCGCGGGACGGGGAGCGGCGGTGGGCGGCAGCGCCGCCCACGCCTCCCGGGATTCGTCCAGCCAGCGGGGCACGGGCAGCCCGCACGCGGTGAGGACCCGTTCCAGCTCGGTGAAGGCCTGGTCGAGGGTCCGGATCTCGGTGACCAGGACGTTCAGGCCGGCCGCTCGCAGGGCGGCGAGGTCCGCTTCGCGGTTCTCCTCCTCGTTGGCGAGGACGAGGTCGGGTCGCAGAGCCGCCACGGCGGCGGTGCCGGGATTCTTCGTGCCGCCGATCCGGGTGGCCGTCAGCCCCGCCGGGTGGGTGCACCAGTCGGTGACCCCGACGAGCAGGCCGGGGGCGGTGACGGCGACGGCCTCGGTGAGCGACGGGACCAGGGAGACGACGCGCATCGGCACTCCCGTCAGCGACGCGAGTCGTACGTCGCGTCGATGTGCTCGGCGACCGAGACGACCAGCAGCCGGGTGCCCGGTACGGTGGCCCGCCAACGGTGCCGGACCCCGCCGGAGAGGAAGAGGGTGTCGCCCCGGCCCAGCCTGTGGGCCTGTCCTTCGGCCTCGACCTCGACTGCGCCCTCCACGACGTACATCACCTCGTCGTTCCGGTGCTGGAACTCCCGCCCGAGGTCCTGCTCGCCGATGAACTCAAGCGCGCTGAGCTGGTGCCGCCCCCGGACCAGCCTGCGCACGCCGTCCTCGTCGTCCGCCCGTACGACGTCCACGGCCCGTGCCGAGTCCGCCGCGGCCCGCAGCCGCTCGGTCGTGGTCTCGAGCGCGTCCGCCACCCGGTCCAGGGACCGGGGGCTCGGTCTGGCCCGTTCGTTCTCGATCTGGCTGAGGAACGGTACGGACAGGCCGCTGCGCCCGGCCACCGCGGCCAGGGTGAGTCCGAGGGTCCTGCGGCGTCGGCGAACCGCGGCACCCACTCGAAGGGCTTCCTTTTCGTCCATGTCCGGCTCCCTCCCCGGATCGCCATCCTCCCGGTTGCCAGCACCCTACGCATGTCGTTCGCACGACGGGGGTGGAAGTGGACGGACGAGGACCCTTCGGGGACTCTCTCCGACCAGCCTGAAGGGGACGGCCCCGGTTCGCTACCGGGGCCGTCCCCTTCATGGTGACTGCGGTGTGTGGATCCGCCGATCAGCCGCCGACGGGCGTCAGCTTCGCCGCCACGTCCGGGTTGGCGTCCATCCAGCGGCGGGCGGACTCCTTCTCCTTGCCGGCGCCGCCCTTCTGGATCTCCACCTCGAGCGAGGCCAGCTGTGCCTCGCTGAGCTCGAAGTCCTTCAGCCAGCCGGTCAGCTCCGGGAAGTCCTTGGCGAAGTCCTTCTTGGCGACCGTGTGGATCTGCTCGCCCTCGCCCCAGGCACCCTTCGGGTCCTTGAGCTTCTTCAGGTCGTGCTTGCCGTAGGCCCAGTGCGGCGACCACAGGGTCACCACCACCGGCTCCTTCTTCTTGATCGACCGGTTCAGCTCGGCCAGCATCGACGAGGTGCTGGAGGAGACCACCTCGTACTCACCTTCGAGGCCGTACTCCTTGAGCACCTTCTTGTTGAGCGTGCCCATCATCCCGGCGCTCGACTCGATGCCGATGATCTTGCCGTTGAACTTCTTGCCCTGGCCCTTGAGGTCCTCGAGCGAGTCGATGCCCTCGACGTAGGACGGAACCGTCAGCTCCAGCGACGTGGGGCCGTACCAGGAACCGAGATCGGTGAGGTTCTCCTTGTACCGGTCCCAGTAGTCCTTGTGCGTCGTCGGCAGCCAGGAGTCGAACTGGACGTCGAGCTGCCCCTGCGCGAGACCGGTGTAGAGCGGGCCGGGGTCGAGCTGCTTGACCGTCGTCTTGTAGCCCCGGTCCTCCAGCATGTTCTGCCAGAGGTAGGTGCTGGCGATCGCCTCGTCCCACGGGAAGTACCCCATGTTGACGGTCTTGCCCGCGTCCTTGCCCTGCTGCGAGCCGCCCGCGCCGCCCGGCACCGGAGCCAGCTTGTCGACGAGGCCCGGGTTCTTCTTCAGCCAGGCGCGGACGCCGTCCTGCTCCTGGCCCTGACCGGCGTTCTGGATCTCGTTCTCGAGGCTCGTGAGCTGCTTCTCGCTCAGCTTGAAGTCCTTGAGCCACTTGGCGACGGCGGGAGCCTTCTTCGCGAAGCCCTTGTGGGCGACGGTGTGCACCTCTTCGCCCTTGCCCCAGGCGCCCTTCGGGTCCTTGAGCTTCTTCAGGTCGTGCTTGCCGTAGGCCCAGTGCGGCGACCACAGGGTCACCACGACCGGCTCCTTCTTCTTGATGGAGGCGTTCAGCTCGGCCAGCATCGAGGAGGTGCTGGAGGAGACGACCTTGTACTCGCCCTCCAGGCCGTACTCCTTGAGCACCTTCTTGTTGAGCGTGCCCATCATCCCGGCACTGGCCTCGATACCGATGATCTTGCCGTCGAACTTCTTGCCCTGGCCCTTGAGGTCCTCGAGCGAGTCGATGCCCTCGACGTACGACGGAACCGTCAGCTCCAGCGACGTGGGGCCGTACCAGGCGCCCAGGTCGTCCAGGTCGTCGCTGTACTTGTCCCAGTAGTCCTTGTGCGTGGTCGGCAGCCAGGAGTCCGTCTGGAAGTCGATGTCGCCGCGGGCGACGCCCGAGTAGAGCGGGCCGGCGTCGAGCTGGGTGACCCCGGTCTCGAAGCCGCGCTGTTCCAGGATCTCCTTCCACAGGAAGGTGGAGGCGATGCCCTCGTCCCAGGGGATGTACCCCATGTTGATCTTCTGGCCCTGGCCGACGTTCGCGCTCCCGGCCTCATCGGCCTTGGAGCCGGAACCGGCGATGTTGAGGCCGCCCGCGACGAGCGCGAGGACGACGACACCGGTCATCGCCACGGCGGTTCCCGGCTTGTAGTGCGTGAACTTGAGCCGCCGCGCACCGGCGGCGACCTTGGCGGCGGCGCGGCGGCCGAGCGGGGAGACCCGCTCGTTCAGCGCACCGGTCATCCGGTCCAGGTACATGGCGAGGATGACGACGGCGATCCCGCTCTCGGCGGCGAGGCCGACCTGGAGCTGGGTGATCGCGGCGTAGACCTTCTCGCCGAGGCCGCCGGCGCCGGCCATGCCGCCGATGACGACCATCGACAGGGCCAGCATGATGACCTGGTTGATTCCGGCCATGATCGTCGGCAGGGCGAGCGGCAGCTGCACCCGGGTGAGGGTGTGCTTGGGCTGGGTACCGAAGGCCTCGGCCGCCTCGACCAGCTCGCCGTCGACCTGGCGGATGCCGAGCTCGGTCATCCGGACGCCGGGCGGCATCGCGAAGACGATCGTGGCGATCACGCCGGGGGTGACGCCGACGCCGAAGAACATGACGCCGGGGATCAGGTAGACGAAGGCGGGCATCGTCTGCATGACGTCGAGCACAGGCCTCAGCGCGGCACTGACCCTGTTGTTGCGCGCCGCCCAGATACCCGTGGGCACCGCGATCACGATCGTGATGACCGCTGCCACGACGACCAGCGAGAGGGTGGCCATCGCCTCGTCCCAGAGGGCGAGGGAGTCGATGAGCGCGAAGCCGACGAAGGTGAGAACAGCGGGGACGACACCGCGCAGCCAGAACGCGATGACGGCGAATATCCCGGCCATGAGCAGCGGTTCACCGCCGCTCAGCACGGCGTTCACACCGTCGTACATGCCGCCGAGCACCGTCTTGATGGCGTCGAAGATCCAGGTGAGGTTCGACTGGAGCCAGTCGACCGCGTCCTCGACCCACGCACCGAAGGAGACCCTAGGCACCGGCGATCACCTTCTTGACCTCGGCGTCCTCGGCCTCGGCCTCGCGCCGGGCCGGAACCTTGCTCTCGACCTGCGGTTCCTCGCCGAGCGCGGCGAGCAGCCGGTTGCGCGGCACGACGCCGATGACGCCGCCGTCCGCGTCGGTGACCGCCACGGCGACCCCACTGGTGGAGCAGGGGGTGAAGAGCTCGGCTATGGGCGTCTCGGCGGAGACGGTCGCGGGGGCGTCGGCCATCAGGTCCTCGTCGGAGCGGCCCGCTTCGGGCGCCTCCATGATCGAACCGGCGGTGAGCACCCGGGCGCGGTCCACGTCCTGGATGAACGACGCCACGTAGTCGTTCGACGGCCGGACGAGGATGTCCTCGGCCGTGCCCTGCTGGACGATCTCGCCGTCCCGCATCACGGCGATGCGGTCGCCGAGGCGCATGGCCTCGTTGAGGTCGTGGGTGATGAAGACGATCGTCTTCTTCAGACGCTTCTGGAGTTCGAGCAGCTGGTCCTGCATGTCGCGGCGGATCAGCGGGTCGAGTGCGCTGAAGGACTCGTCCATCAGCAGCAGGTCGGCGTCGGTGGCGAGCGCGCGGGCCAGGCCCACACGCTGCTGCATCCCGCCGGACAGCTCGTCGGGCCAGGACTTCTCCCAGCCGGCGAGGCCGGTCAGCTCCAGAGCCTCGGCGGCCCGCTTCTCGCGCTCGGCACGCGGTACGCCCTGGACCTCCAGGCCGTACGCGGCGTTCTCGAGCACGCTCCTGTGGGGGAAGAGCGCGAAGTGCTGGAAGACCATGCTGATCTTGGTGGAGCGAACGCTGCGCAGCTCACGGGGGCTCAGAGCGGTCAGGTCCTGTCCGTCGAACAGCACCTGGCCTGCGGTGGGCTCCAGCAGTCCGTTGAGCATCCGCAGCAGGGTGGACTTCCCCGATCCGGAGAGTCCCATGACGACGAAGATCTGGCCCGGTTCCACGGTGAACGAGGCGTCGATCACCGCTGCGGTCGTTCCGTCGGCGCGCAGCTCGTCGCGGTGGGTACCGCTTTCGAGCCTCTGCACGGCTTGATCGGGTCGTCTGCCGAACACCTTGTACAAGTGCTCAGCTTGCAGCCTTGACACATACACCTCACGCGTTGAACCGAAAACGGTCTGCCACCCCCTTCGGCAGACCGTGGAGCGGTGCGGATTCGGTCCGCAGAGCACGCGCACTTGTTGAAAAATGGACGTGGTCCGCTCCGGTGCCGCGCCTGCCCCCGCTTACGCGAACCAAACACTTGTGTGACCCAGCTCACTACAGAAGGCGGCGAATGCGGGAACCGCGCGACCGTCCGCCCGGGCCGTGTCGGTGGGTTGCGGCATGATCGGGGGCGTGACGCGACGCCTGATGCTCCTCGACACCGCTTCCCTCTACTTCCGCGCCTACTTCGGGGTCCCGGAGTCGGTGCGCGCACCGGACGGCACCCCGGTCAACGCCGTGCGCGGGCTGCTCGACTTCATCGCCCGGCTCGTGCAGGACCACCGGCCGGACGACCTGGTGGCCTGCATGGACGCGGACTGGCGCCCGCAGTGGCGGGTCGACCTGATCCCGACCTACAAGGCGCACCGGGTGGCCGTCGAGACCGGCGACGGGGTCCCGGACGAGGAGACGGTCCCCGACACCCTCTCCCCGCAGGTCCCGGTGATCGAGGCCGTGCTGGACGCACTCGGCATCGCCAGGGTCGGCGTCTCCCCGTACGAGGCGGACGACGTGATCGGCACGCTGGCCGGGCGCGCCACCGGCCCGGTGGACATCGTGACCGGGGACCGCGATCTGTATCAACTGGTCGACGACGCCCGCCGGGTGCGGGTGCTCTATCCGCTGAAAGGCGTGGGGACGCTCCAGGTGACGGACGAGGCCTGGCTGCGCGGTAGGTACGGCGTGGACGGCGGCGGATACGTCGACCTGGCCCTGCTGCGCGGCGATCCGAGCGACGGACTGCCGGGGGTGCCCGGTATCGGCGAGAAGACCGCGGCGAAGCTGCTGGACGCCTTCGGCGACCTCGCCGGGATCATGGCCGCGGTGGACGATCCCGCCGCCCGGCTGACTCCGTCCCAGCGCAAGCGGCTGGACGAGTCCCGGGCCTACGTGGCGGTCGCGCCGAAGGTCGTCCGCGTGGCCGACGACGTCCCCCTGCCCGGGTTCGACCCGGCGCTCCCCCGCGAACCGCGCGACCCGGCGGCCCTGGAGGCCCTCGCGGAACGGTGGGGCCTGGGGAACGCCCTACAGCGACTGCTCCTCACACTCCAGGCATGAAGATGCTAGCTTAGGTAAGCCTAAGTATGCAGAACCTCATGTAGGTCCGGAGCAGGGAGAACTTCGTGGCAGAGCGGCCGCAACGCCGGACACCGCAGGCGCAGGGTGCACAGGTCCTGCGCACCGAGCGGATCACCCCGCACATGGTGCGCGTCATCCTCGGCGGCGACGGCCTGGCCGATTTCACGCTCGAGGGATACACCGACCACTACATCAAGCTGTGCTTCGCCCCGGAGGGTGCGGACTACAGCCACCCCTTCGACATGGCCCGGATCCGCGAGGAGTACCCGCGCGAGCTGTGGCCCACCACCCGCACGTACACGGTGCGCTCCTGGGACCCCGCCTCCCGTGAGCTCGCGGTCGACTTCGTGGTGCACGGCGACGAGGGCCTGGCGGGCCCCTGGGCGGCGCGGGCGGCCCGCGGTGACCAGGTGACCTTCCTGGGTCCTGGTGGCGGTTACGCGCCGGAGTCCTCGGCCGACTGGCATCTGCTGGTGGGCGACGAGAGCGCCCTGCCGGCGATCGCCGCGGCACTGGAGCACATGCCGGAGGGCGCGCAGGTGCACGCCTTCGTCGAGGTGCCGGACGCCTCGGAGGAGCAGAAGCTCGTGACTCCGGACGGCGTCTCGGTGACCTGGCTGCACCGGGGGGACCGCCCGGTCGGCGAGGCTCTCGTCGCGGCGGTGAGAGGGCTGGAGTTCCCCCGGGGCGAGGTGCAGGCCTTCGTCCACGGCGAGGCGGGCTTCGTGAAGGAGATCCGGCGCCATCTCCGCCTGGAGCGTGGCATTCCTCTCCAGCAGCTGTCGATCTCGGGTTACTGGCGCCTCGGCCAGAACGACGACGCGTGGCGCGCGGTCAAGCGCGAGTGGAACGAGCAGGTGGAGCGCGAGCAGGAGAGCACCGCCTGACCTCCCGCAGCACCCCACGGAACCCGGTCGGCGCCTGGACGCCGACCGGGTTCCGCGTATGTCTCACGCCCCGTCGCCCGGCTCCGCGCCCTCCGAGCCCCCGTAGGCGCGGACGGAGGCCTCGGCGTGGGCGAGCCTCCGCAGGGCGCTGAGCATGGCCTCACCGAGCACCGTGCCGACGACGACGCTCTCCACCAGGTCCTCGCGCGCGGCCCGCCGCCGGACGTGGTCGAGGTCCGCGTGGGCGACGGCCTCAGCCGCGTCAGCGTAGACGTCGATCAGCTCGACGAGTCCGCCGTGCCCCGCCCTGTGCATGGCGGCCAGCACCCCCTCCAGGGACCGCCCGGCCGGACTGTCCGCGTCCACCCGCCAGCCCCGCCGGGCCAGGAGCGCCTCGACCGCCTTGCGGGCCTCGGTCGTCCCGGACCCCGCCTCGTCGGACTGCTCGGGCTCCGCGGGAGCGATGCGTCCGGTCGCCGCGCCGAGCACCTTGTGTACGGGCTGCCCGGGATCGTCGACCGCCTCCAGGACCTCCGCTATGGCGGACAAGGACATGCCGCCGACGTCCAGGAGGGCACGGATCAGCCGCAGCCTGCGCTCGTGCCCGTCGTCGTAGCGCGCCTGATTCGGGCTGGTCAGCCTGCCCGCGGGCAGGAGCCCCTCACGTACGTAGTACTTGATCGTCGGTACCGGGACCCCGGACCGCCGACTCAACTCGCCTATGCGCACCGTGCGTTCACCCTCCACATGCTTGCCAATCCGACCTCCATCATAGATAGTTCCCCTATCAGATAGTGGACAGTCCAACTATCTATAAGCCCTGGGGGGGTTCCATGCGGTCATGGCACACATGGCACCGGCCGTTACTCGTGTTCGCCGCCTCGATGCTCGTCACATCCGTCGTCGCGGCGGTGGGGATCCTGGTGGACGACCGGGTTCTCGCGGGCGCGGCGATCTGGGCGAAGCCGTTCAAATTCGCCGTCTCGTTCGCGTTGTACGCGCCTGCCCTGGCGTGGATGCTGACGCTCCTGACCAGCGGCCGCCGCGTCGGCTGGTGGGCCGGGACCGTCGTCGCCCTCGCGTCATCCGTGGAGATGGTGATCATCATCGGCCAGGTGATCAGGGGGAAGCGGAGTCACTTCAACCAGGCGACCCCGCTCGACGCGGCGCTGTACGACGTGATGGGCGCGACCGTCGTCATCCTCTGGGCCGGCACGCTCGTCATCGCCCTCCTGCTGCTCCGCGCCCGGATCGCCGACCGCGCCTCCGCCTGGGCCGTGCGGTCCGGGGTGGCCATCGCCCTGGTGGGCGCGGGGCTCGGCTTCCTCATGGCACAGCCCTCCGCCGGGCAGCGTGCGGCCGGCGGTCTCGACACCGCCGACGTGGTCGGCGCCCATGCGGTCGGCGTGGCCGACGGCGGCCCGTCGATGCCGCTGACGGGCTGGTCGACGACGGGCGGGGACCTGCGCATCCCGCACTTCGTCGGCATGCACGCCCTGCAGCTGCTCCCGCTGTTCCTGCTCGCCCTGGTACTCCTCGCGCCGCGGGTCACCCGGCTGCGCGATCCGCGTGTGCGGCTCCGGCTGGTGCTCGTGGCCTCCGGTGCCTACGCCGCGGTCGTCACCCTGGTGACCTGGCAGGCGCTGCGCGGACAGCCCCTGATCCGCCCCGACGGCGCGACGCTCGCCGCCGCGGGGCTGATCGTCCTCGCCACGGCCGCCGGAGCCCTTGCGGCGCTCCGCCCGGCCACCCCCGATTCGTCGGCCGACGCGCCGGAGAAGGAGCTTGTGTCATGACCGGTGCCCTTTTCGAGATCACCTTCATGGTGGCCGCCCCTGTCTGGCTGCTCATGATCTTCGCGCCGCGATGGAGGCACACCACGCGCCTGGCCTCCTCCCCGCTGACCGTCCTTCCGGTGCTCACGCTCTGGGCGGTGATGGCCGCGCCGGTGTTCCCTGAGCTGTGGGCCGCGGTCAGCAGCCCGGACGTGGACACGTTCCGCGAGCTCACGTCGCTGGCGAACGGCGCGGGAGCGGTCTGGGCGCAGATCATCGCCTGGGACCTGCTGCTCGGGCAGTGGATCTTCCTGGAGTCGCGCAGGCTGGGGGTGCACCCGCTGGTGACGGGGCCCCTGCTGGTGCTGACGATCCTGCTCTCGCCACTCGGCCTGGTGGTCTTCCTCGTCATCCGCGGGTCCCGGAGGCCCGGGTCCCGGTCGGCACGGCCCTCGTACGACAATGTGGGCCTGCCCTCGAATCCGTAGGGCATACGACCAATCCGCGGGGGCGCCTGCTCCGAATCACGCAGGAAACCGATGCGCGCTCCAGGAGGACCGTCCGCGTGAGAGAAGCCGTACACATCAGCCGGGCCCCCTCCCCGGGCCCGGACCTTCAGGAGCTGCTCGTACAGGTCGCCCGTGGCGACCAGGATGCCTTCACCCAGGTGTACGACCAGGTCAGCGGGCCGGTCCTCGGCCTGGTACGGAGCGTGCTCCGCGACCCGGCCCAGTCCGAGGAGGTGGCCCAGGAGGTGCTGGTCGAGGTGTGGCGCACCGCGCCGCGCTACCAGCCGTCCCGTGGCAGCGCCATGAACTGGGTGATGACCCTCGCGCACCACCGCGCGGTGGACCGGGTCCGGTCGGCCGAGGCGACGGCGGCACGGGAGCACAAGGCCGCGCTGCTCGACCGCACCCCGGACTTCGACGAGGTGTCCGAGCAGGTCGAGAGCCGGCTGGAGAGGGAACAGGTCCGGCGCTGTCTGCGGACGCTCTCCGAACTCCAGCGGGAGTCGGTGACGCTGGCGTACTACCGCGGACTGACCTACCGGGAGGTGGGCGAGCTGCTGTCCGTGCCGCTGGGAACCATCAAGACACGGCTGCGCGACGGGCTGATCCGCCTGCGTGACTGCCTGGGGGTGAGCGCATGAGCACGGCCGAGCTGCACACACTGACCGGGGCCTACGCCCTGCACGCCCTGCCGGAGGACGAACGCCTCGCGTTCGAGAGGCATCTGGGTGCCTGCGAGGCGTGCGCCCAGGAGGTACGGGAGCTGTCCGCCACCGCCGCCCGGCTCGGACTCGCCGTGGCCGCCGGCGCCCCGCCCGGGCTCCGGGACCGGGTGCTGCGGGAGATCACGACGGTGCGACAGGAGCCCCCGCCCCACGGCCGGAACGCCCGCGCCATGGCTGTCCCCGGCCGGGCCGCCCGCTGGCCGGCGTACGCGCTCGCCGCCTGCGTCGCCGCCGCTGCCGCCTTCGGCGGGGTCGCGGTGTGGCAGAACCAGGTCGCACAGGACGCCCGGCAAAAAGCCGACCGGGCCCAGCTGTACAACGAGCAGGTGGCGCGGGTGCTCACCGCGCCGGACGCCCGGACGACCGCATCGGATCTCGTGGGCGGCGCCCGGGGCACGCTCGTGGTCTCGAAGAGCGTGAACCGGGCGGTGTTCCTGGCTTCGGACATGGCCAGGCCGCCGGGCGGCAAGGTGTACCAGCTGTGGTTCAACGACGGCGGGGGCGCGATGCGGTCGGCCGGTCTGATGGACCCGTCGGCGGCTGACGGGACGGTGCTGCTGGACGGCCCTGTGGACCGCGCCTCGGGCATGGGCATCACGGTCGAGCCGACGGGCGGGTCCGAGCAGCCGACCTCGCAGCCTGTGGCACTGATGGATTTCCGCGACGCGTGAGCGCTTCACCCCAACTGTGCCCCCGGCCGCGAGGCCGGGGGCACAGTTGTTCAACGCCGGTGGGGCGTGCCCGGCGGCAGCGGGAAGAAACCGCTGGTGCGGGCGGTGTACTCGGCGTATCCCGGCCGCCCCTCCATGTGCCGCTCCAGCAGTGCCTTGCCGCTGCCCTTGGTCAGCAGCAGGCTCATCACCACGGGCGAGACCAGCGTGGCGGCCGCCACCACGGGGTCGGCGCAGACGACGAGGAAGAGCCCCCACCAGACGCAGAAGTCGCCGAAGTAGTTGGGGTGCCGCGTCCAGGACCACAGTCCCCGGTCCATGATCCGGCCCTTGTTCGCCGCATCCCGCTTGAAACGGGCCAGCTGGGCGTCGCCGACCGCCTCGAAGGCGAGCCCCACGGCCCAGAGGCCGGCACCGGCCCAGGCCCATCCGTCCAGCGGCCCCGGCAGGTAGTAACCGGCCTGCACCGGCAGGGAGATGATCCAGACCAGCGCGCCCTGCAGCAGGTACACCTTGCGCAGGGCGTACAGGTCGGGATCGCCCGGCGCCTTGGCCAGCATGGCCTCGTAGCGTGGGTCCTCCCCGTGGCCCCGGCCGCGCCGGCCGATGTGCACGGCCAGCCGTACTCCCCAGACCACGGTCAGAAAGGTCACGAGGAGCCGGCGCCCGTCGTCCCCGTCCCCGGCGGACATCGCGTACGAGACGAGGGCCACGGCCGCGAAGCCGAGACCCCACGCCACGTCGACGATCCGGTGCATGCGCTTGCGCAGGGCGATCAGGAATGTCACGAGCATGACGGCGAGGGCGGCGCCGACCGCTGCCGCCAGGTTCGTGGCGAACTCGGACCAGGCGAAGCCGTTCACCGGTCCGCCTCCGTGCGGGGCCCCACGACGACGGGTTCGGCCGGGGCGTGAGCGCCCTGCCCGGCCGCGTGACCCAGGCCCTCGTACCAGCCGTGGCGGGTGGGGGGCATGCCCGCCGATCCCTCGACGTCGGGCCGGACCGACAGGATCTGGTCCACGCCCATGCGCCGCTCCTCGAAGGCGAGGGCGCCGCCCACCAGGTAGAGGCGCCACACCCGGGCGGTCTCCTCGCCGACGAGCGCGACGAACTCGGGCCAGCGCTCCTCCAGGGTGCGGTGCCATGCCTCGACGGTCAGCACGTAGTGCTCACGCATCGATTCCACGTCACGGACCTCCAGCCCCGCCCCTTCGAGGAGTCCGACCGTCTCACCGAGCGGACGCATGTGCATGTCCGGCGCGATGTACGACTCGATGAACGCCCCTCCGCCCGGAGCGGTGGAACCGCGGGACATCTGCTGGACCAGGGCGCGGCCCTGCGGGCGTAGCACCGAGTGGAGGAGTGCGGTGAAGGCCGGGTACTCGGCGTCCCCGACGTGCTCCCCCATCTCGACGGTGGACACCGCGTCGTACCCGCCGCGGAAGTCCGGCAGGCCGGCGACGTCGCGGTAGTCGCAGCAGTGCACCTCGACGAGGTCCTCCAGACCGCGCTCCGCCACCTGTGCGCGCACGTACGCCGCCTGTTCCCCGGCCAGGGTGACCGCCGTGACGCGGACCCGGTGTGTGCCCGCCGCGTGGAGCGTCAGCGATCCCCAGCCGCAGCCGATGTCGAGGAGACGGGCGCCGGGCCGCAGTCCGAGCTTGCGGCAGATCAGCTCCAGCTTGTCGCGCTGGGCGTCGGCCGGTCCGTAGTCCGGGCCGGTGCCGGTCCAGTAGCCGCACGAGTAGGCCATGGTCTCGTCGAGCAGCAGTGAGTAGAAGGCGTTCGAAAGGTCGTAGTGGTGGCTGATGGCCGCCCGGTCGCGGGCCTTGCTGTGCAAGGCGCCGCTGAGCCCGGCCCGGGCGGCGGGAACCGGCGGGCGGGGGCCGACCGCGCCGAGGCGCAGGGCGGTGCCGGCTGCCCGGAGCCGGTCGGCGACGCCGGGGCGGGGCAGGTCGAGGCCCTGTTCCCGTGACGCGCGGCGCATGGCGCGCAGCCCTTCCGCGAGGTCGTCGGCGATGTCGATGTCACCGGTGATGTAGGCCTCGGCGAGACCGAGTTCGCCCGGCTGCCAGAGCAGCCGGCGCAGCGCCCGGCGGGACCGTACGTGCACCGTGGGAGCGTCCTCGGGACCGGTCTCGCTGCCGTCCCACATCCTGATCCTGACCGGCGGCGGGCCGCCGAGCAACTGCTCGACGACCGGCGCGATCCGCTGCGCCGCGCCGGCGCCCGGGGTGTCGGTAAAGGTGTTCACGCGGTGTCCTCACGGGTCAGGAGAAGCTGCTGCACATCGAGGTAACCGGACCGGAATCCGGCCTCGGAGTAGGCGAGATAGAAGGTCCACATACGGCGGAACGTCGCGTCGAAGCCGAGGGCGTCGACCTGGGCGGCCCGCTCCTCGAACCGTTCCCGCCACAGCCTCAGGGTCTCGGCGTAGTGCATGCCGAAGGTGCTGCGCTGCCTCGTCCGCAGTCCGGTGTGTGCGGTGGTGACGCGTTCGACCGCCTCGGTGGAGGGGAGGAGTCCGCCCGGGAAGATGTACTTCTGGATCCAGGTGTAGGTGCTGCGGCTGGCGAGCATGCGGTCGTCCGGCATGGTGATGGCCTGGAGCGCGATGCGGCCGCCGGGGGCGAGGCAGCGCTCCAGCGTCCGGAAGTACACCGGCCAGAACTCCTCGCCGACGGCCTCGATCATCTCGACGCTGACGATCGCGTCGTACTCCCCTGTGACGTCCCGGTAGTCGCAGAGCCGTACGTCGACCCGGTCCTCGTGGCCTGCCTCGCGGATCCGCCCCCTGGCCAGCTCCCGCTGCTCCCGGGAGAGCGTGAGGGTGGTGACGCGGGCACCGCGCTCGGCTGCCCGGATCGCGAGTTCGCCCCAGCCGGTGCCGATCTCCAGCAGTTCGGTGCCGGGACCCACGCGGGCCAGGTCCAGCAGCAGGTCGATCTTGCGGTGCTGGGCAGCGGGCAGCAGGTCGTGCTCGGCCGGGAATCCACGGAAGACCGCCGAGGAATAGGTCAGCGTGTCGTCGAGGAAGAGGGAGAAGAGGTCGTTCGACAGGTCGTAGTGATGGCTGATGTTGTCGCGCGAACCCTCAGGGGTGTTGGCCTGCGAGGCGGGCTGCCGCAGGGCCCACAGGCCGCGCAGTTTCTGCAGCCGTGCGGGGACGAGGTCCGCCGCGTTCCCGGCGAGGACGCTGAGCACTCCGACGAGATCGGGCGAGTCCCACTCACCGGCCATGTACGACTCGCCGAAGCCGACGAGCCCGCCCGCGCCGATCCGCCGGAAGAACGCGTCGGGCCGGCGGATCTCCATGAGCGGCCCGCCCAGCCCGATGCTGTCGCGGCCGGAGAGCCGGGCACGCAGCGGAAGCCTGGACAGGGCGCGCCGTACGAGCCGTTCGGCCACGGCGGTTCTGAGCGCGGAGGTCCGTGGCTGGGCGGCGACATCGGGCCACCGGGCCGGGTCCACACCTGTGAGCGGGGTCGCGACGGCCCGTGTCTGGGCCGGGACCGTGCCGCTGCGGGCGGGAACGACAGGTGAGGTGGGAGGGGTGGAAGAGGTGGACACCTTCACTGCATGCCTTCCTGGGAGTGGTGACGGGGGCGGGGCTGGACGGGCAGCCGTCGCAGGAACAGCCGGATGCCGTGCAGCCGGATGGCGGCGGACACGATCGCGGTGGAGAAGGGATGACGGAGGAACAGCCTCAGCAGCTGGCCGGGCGTTCCGGGACGCCGGGTGCCCCGGACGGTCGCCGTGAACGGCCGGGCACCCTCGCGCTCCAGGTGGACCGTCAGGCTCAGCCGCCGGTCCGGTTCGGGCAGCCGCATGCGGTAGTCGCCGTCCACCGGGAAGAACGGCGAGACGTAGAAGTCCTTGCGGGTCTCCGCCCGGTCGGCGGCGTCCGGGCGGAGCAGGTAGCAGTGGCGTTCCCCGTAGGTGTTGTGCACCTCGGCCACCACGCAGAGCGGGCTGCCGTCGGGACGGTGGCACCAGTACACGGTCAGCGGGTTGAAGACGTGGCCGAGGACCCGGGCCTGGGTGAGCATGGTGACGGTGCCGTCGGCGAGGTCCACGCCCCGGGTGCGCAGGAACCGTTCGAGCCCGGCACGGACGGTGGGCGCGGTGCCGCCGAAGTGGTCGCGGGCGTCGAAACCGGCCAGCGGACGCAGGAGGGCCGGAAGCCGCGGCGGGCGGTCCGGGTCGACGAGCCACAGATATGTGCGGTGCCGAAGGGCGTACCTGCGGGGCGCGGTCCGCACATGGGTGATCGTGCACGGATAGAGGGCGCTGCTCACCAGGCCACCCCCAGGGCCTCCGCCGCCTCGACCCCTGAACGGCAGCCGTCCTCGTGGAAGCCCCAGCCGTGGTACGCCCCCGCGTAGGCGGTGACCGGCCCCGAGAGCGCGGGCAGCCGGGCCTGGGCGGCCACCGACTCCGGGGTGAAGACGGGGTGTTCGTACACCATCCGCGCCCGTACGAGGTCCGGGTCGACCCGGTCGGCGCCGTTCAGCGTGACGACGAACCGCTCGGGCGCGTCCAGCCTCTGGAGGCGGTTCATGTCGTAGCTGACGGTGACCCGGTCGGCGTCGGCCGCGCACGACGGCATCAGGTAGTTCCAGGAGGCCGCCGCCCCCCGACTGCGGGGCAGCAGCGTGGTGTCGGTGTGCAGCAGCGTGGGGTTCCGGGAGTAGCGGAACGCCCCGAGCGTCCGCCGCTCCTCGTCGGTCGGGTCGGCGAGCAGCCGTAGCGCCTGGTCGGGGTGGGTGGCGAGGACCACCGCGTCGTACTCCTCGGTGGTGCCGTCCTCGGTGACGATCTCCACGCCGTCGCTGTGCCTGCGGACCGTCCTGACCGGGGTGGCCGTCCGTACGGAGTGCACCTGCTTGACGATGCGGTCGACGTACTCGCGTGACCCGCCGGTGACGGTCCGCCAGACCGGTGAGTCACCGATCGAGAGCATCCCGTGGTGCTCCAGGAAGCGGAAGAGGTAGCGGGCGGGGTAGCGCATCGCGGTCACCGGGTCGCAGGACCAGACGGCGGAGACCATCGGTGTCAGGAAGTGGGCGCTGAAGTAGGGGGAGAACCGGCCGCGCGCCGCGAACTCCCCCAAGGTCATGACCCCGGTCCCCTCCGGCATGGCGAGCAGCGCCCTGGCCGCCCGGTGGAATCGTGGCACCTCGGTCAGCATCCGCAGGTACGGGCCTCGGAGTACGGACGCGGGCCGGGCGAACAGCCCGGCGGCGCCCCTGGCGCCCGCGTACTCGAGTCCGCACCCCTCGCAGCGCACGGACATGCTCATCTCGGACTCCTGCGTGGCCACTCCGAGTTCGCCGAAGAGCCGGAGCAGGTTCGGGTACGTCCGCCGGTTGTGCACGATGAACCCGGAGTCGACGCGGTGTGTCCGGCCGTCCGACGACGTCAGGTCGTGGGTGTGCGCGTGGCCGCCGGCACGCCCTTCCGCCTCGACGAGCGTCACGTCGTGCGCCTTGCCCAGGACGTGAGCGGCGGTCAGTCCCGCCACCCCGCTGCCTACAACGGCTGTGCGCCGCCGCTCCCCAGTCATTCGGGTTCCTTCCGGTCGTGCATGCCTGGCCGGGGCCGTTCCCCAGTGCCCCTCAGAGGTCATTCGAGACAGCGGGCGCCGCGGATTGGCCGATGATCGGACTTCCTTCGATCGAGTGAATGACCAATCCGCCGGGCGATCCGCGCCGAATTCCCGGCGTGACGACAGACCAAGACGTTTCGCAGAAGCAAGGGGCCGACCGTTCCCGGCGATCCCGCCGGGTGCGCGCCCTTCTCGCCGCACTCAGCGGTCTGATCGCCGGGTTCACCGCCCTGTGCGTCGCCGAACTGGTCGCGGCTGCCGTGCGTCCCGAGGCGGGTCCGGTCACGGCCGTGGGCGGGGCGGTCATCGACCGCACTCCCCCGGCCGTGAAGGACTTCGCCGTACGGAACTTCGGCACCGCCGACAAGCTGGTCCTGCAGCTCGGGATCCTCGTACTCCTGGCGGCCTTCGCCATGGCGGTGGGGGTCCTCGCGCTGCGGCACCGGTGGAGCGGCGCTGCGGCCGTACTGGTCTTCGGTGTGGTCGGGGCGGTGTCCGCGGCCGGGCGGCCGGAGGGCCGCCCGGGCGACGTACTGCCCTCGGTCGTGGGTGCGCTGGTGGCCGCAGGGGTGCTGTATCTCCTGGCCGCGCGGCTGGCCCCGGTCGCCGTCCCGCCTCCCGCGGCTGGGGAGACGGGTGTCGGCGAGCGGGGCGCCTTCGACCGTCGCGGATTCGTCATCGCGGCGACCGCAGCGGCGGCGGCCTCGGCCGGTGCGGGACTTCTGGGGCGCAGGCTCCAGGCGGACCGGCTGGCCGGGGTCTCCGCCTCGCGGGGTGACATCGTCATCCCCGCGCCGGCCTCACCCGCTCCCGCGATACCGGGCGGAGCGGATCTGGACCTCCGTGGCCTGAGCTCGTTCACCACCCCGAACAAGGATTTCTACCGGGTGGACACCGCCCTGGTGGTCCCGCGTGTCGACGCCGACCGGTGGCGGCTGCGGATCCACGGGAAGGGGGTGGCGCGACCCGTCACCCTCACCTTCCAGGACCTCCTGGGGCGCGAGCTCGTCGAGCGGGACATCACGCTGACCTGCGTGTCCAACCAGGTGGGCGGTCCGTACGTCGGCAACGCGAGGTGGATCGGCGTACGTCTGGCCGATCTGCTGCGCGAGGCCGGCGTGAAGCCCCCGTCGAAGGGCGGGCCGGCGGACCAGATCGTGTCGCGCTCCGTGGACGGGATGACGATCGGCACACCGGTCGAGGACGTCATGGACGGCCGCGACGCACTGCTCGCGGTCGGCATGAACGGCGAACCGCTGCCGTTCGACCACGGCTTCCCGGTCCGGATGGTCGTCCCCGGCCTCTACGGCTACGTCTCGGCGTGCAAGTGGATCCAGGACATCGAGCTCACGACGTTCGACGCGTACGACGCCTACTGGGTCGAGCGCGACTGGTCCCGCGAGGCTCCGATCAAGACCCAGTCACGGATCGACACGCCTCGCCCCTTCGCCGCCCCGCGAGCGGGGACCGTGCCGGTCGCGGGTGTCGCCTGGGCCCAGCACCGGGGCATCGCCCGGGTCGAGGTCCGGGTCGACGGCGGCGAGTGGCACACCGCGCGGCTCGCGGCGGAGGCCGGGCGTGACACCTGGCGCCAGTGGGTGTGGGAGTGGCCCGCCAAGACCGGTCACCACACCCTCGAGGTCCGCGCGACGGACCGCACCGGCGCCACACAGACCGATGAGCGGGTCGGCACCGTCCCCGACGGTGCGACCGGGTGGCACTCGGTGGTGGTCGACGTGACCTGACCACCGGCCCCGTCCACCGAACCTCTTCTTTCCCTTCCCTCTGATGAACGACGATCCACTCAGGAGAACACCATGAACAACCGTCACCTTCGCCGCATCGCCGTCACCGTCTCCGCAGCCGCCATGCTGCCGCTCGCGCTGACCGCCTGCTCCGGCGAATCCGACACCTCGTCCGACTCCGGTGCGGACAAGGCCGCGTCGAGCGCGCCGGCCAAGGAGACCGAGTCGGCCGCGACGATGGACGGGCCTTTCGGCCCGGGCTGTGCGTCGGTCCCGAAGGAGGGCGCGGGCTCCTTCGACGGCATGGCCCAGGACCCGGTCGCCACGGCCGCGTCGAACAACCCGGCGCTCTCCACCCTGGTCGCGGCGGTCAAGCAGGCCGGCCTGGTCGACACCCTGAACAGCGCCGAGAACATCACGGTGTTCGCCCCGACCAACGACGCCTTCGCCAAGATCCCGAAGGCCGATCTGGACAAGCTGCTCGCGAACAAGGCCGAGCTCACCAAGGTGCTCACCGCGCACGTGGTCGGCCAGAAGCTGACGCCGCAGCAGCTGGAGAAGGGCTCCTACGACACCCTTGCCAAGACCAAGCTGACCACGGCCGGTTCGGGCGAGGAGTACACCGTGAACGACTCCTCCAAGGTCGTCTGCGGCAACGTCCCGACCGCGAACGCCACGGTCTACATCATCGACACCGTACTGATGCCGGCCGCCTGACACGCCATGCCGTCAGTACGCTGACGGCATGACACCGACGAGCCCCGAGGACCGTGCTCTCCGACCCGACCGGAGCGGCACGGCCCGCGGGGCTCGTGCCGTGGGCGCGGTGGTCGGCTCCGCTGTGGGTGACGCGCTGGGCGCGCCCTTCGAGTTCGGCGCCCCCGGTGTGTACAGCGCCCGATTCCCGGACGGGGTCGGCGCGATGTGCGGGGGCGGCGGCTGGGATCCGGGCGAGGCGACGGACGACACGCAGATGGCCGTCC